>JAFDYU010000010.1 GCA_018267285.1 Bacteroidota bacterium
TGTCTTTTAGCCTTGCCACCAACGACCGTACACCCGCACCTGTTGCGGGTATATGGTATTTACAAAAATAGAAAAAGTTCGTGTATTCGCACATCGCCTGTGGGTTTGCGAATGTTTATAGGTCGAGGTTGTCAAGCGGGCTTTTAATTTTGTCCATGCCTTTTTTTGTTACATGCGCATAAATTTCCGTGGTGCGCGAGCTGTTGTGCCCCAGCAATGTTTGAATATACCGCAGGTCGGTGCCGTGCTCCAACAAATGGGTGGCAAAACTGTGCCGCAACGAATGCACCGTTACGCGTTTGCGCAAGCCCGCCTTTTGCACAGCGGTTTTCAATATTTTTTGTATGCTGCGTGCACTGTATTCTTCTCCATGCTGCCCTTCAAACAAAAACTCTTTCGGGCGATATTGTTTGTAATATGTGCGCAACAAAACCAGCAATTTTTCCGAAAGGAGCGACCCCCGGTCTTTGCCTCCTTTTGCGTTGCGCACAAACACCGTCTTCCTATCAGAGTTGATGTCGGTAAGGCGTAGGTTAATAGCCTCGCTTATCCGCAAGCCGGCCGAATAGATGGTGTAAAGTATCGCCTTGTGTTTAAGGTTCTCCACTTGTTTTAAAATACGGCTCACTTCTTCCTCGCTCAGCACCAACGGCAATTTAAATTCTTTGATCGGCCGATCGAGCCAATACGTGGCTTTCTGCTGCCCGAGCATTTTTTCGTAATAAAATTTTATCGCATTGATGGCCTGATTTTGTGCCGACTTGCTGATTCGCTTCTTTTCAACCAAATGAAGCAAGTACATTTTTATCTCTTCTTCACTCAACTGTGCCGGTGGCTTGGGCTGATAGTAGAGCATAAATAATTTAAACTGCTCCTGGTAGGTTTTGCAGGTAGATTTTGAATACCCTTTTAAGTGAAGCTTTTCTTCCATCTGCCGTAAAATAGCTTGTACAGCAGAAGGCATATTTTTTTTAGAGGAAGGCGGTGCAACAGATTCCTGCTGCTGGTTCCGTAAAGCCCGGTAGTCAACCCAAGCAATACCTTTTAGCGTATTTAGAATTTCGCCTACTAAGTCTTTTCGTTGCGGCACATACCAGCATTGATGGGTTTTTGAGAAACGGATATGTTCAATCTGTTTTACAACATCAACAAGTGGCTTGCTGTACGGAAATCGGAGTGCCAGGCAGTCTTGCCCCCGATGGTGCAGCGGTTCAAGCGTAACGGTAGTTTTAGATGCCATGTGTCGAATATCCTAATTCGAAACACAAAAATCAAGGAGTAAAAAAACAAAAGCCACTCGGTTGAGCGGCTTTTTAAAATATCCTTTGTTCAAAAAATTACTTTTGTTCCGTTGCCGGAGGGAGTTTCTCTATTTTTTCAATCCTCACTTCCGGCTGATCGGCCTTAGCAGAATGCCCAACGGTAGAAATATGTGGGGCAATAATCAATGCCACAATGGAGGAGAGCTTGATCAAAATATTCATCGAAGGACCCGAAGTATCTTTGAACGGATCGCCTACGGTATCGCCCGTAACCGATGCCTTGTGCGGCTCCGATTTTTTATAGTACGTCTCACCATTGATCACCACACCTTTTTCGAACGATTTCTTGGCATTGTCCCACGCACCACCGGCATTCGATTGGAAAATGCCCATCAGCACACCACTTACGGTAACCCCCGCCAGCATTCCGCCCAACACTTCGGGGCCAAAAATAAAACCAACTAGAATGGGGGTAATCAACGCAATGGCTCCGGGGGCAATCATCTCGCGAAGCGATGCCTTGGTAGATATGGCCACGCACTTTTCGTATTCGGGCTGGGCTTTGTATTCCATAATGCCCGGAATTTCCCTGAACTGCCTGCGCACTTCGTTCACCATATCCATAGCCGCACGGCCCACAGCCGCAATGGCAAGCGATGAGAAAATAAACGGAATCATTCCGCCAACAAAAAGCCCTGCAAGTACCGGAGCTTTGTAAATATCGATGGCAGTAATTCCGGAAACGCCAACAAATGCGGCAAACAATGCCAACGAAGTTAACGCTGCCGATGCAATGGCAAAACCCTTTCCGGTTGCAGCCGTAGTGTTTCCTACCGCATCGAGGTTATCGGTGCGGTGGCGCACTTCTTCGGGAAGCTGGCTCATCTCGGCAATGCCACCCGCGTTGTCGGCAATAGGGCCAAAGGCATCAATCGCCAACTGCATGGCGGTGGTGGCCATCATACCGGCAGCCGCAATGGCAACACCGTATAACCCGGCAAAAGAATACGAACCCAAAATTCCGGCCGCCAACACAATAATCGGCAGCATGGTAGATTCCATCCCAACCGAAAGACCGCCAATAATGTTGGTGGCGTGGCCGGTTGCCGAGCGGTTGATGATCGACCGCACCGGGCGCTTACCCATAGCGGTATAAAATTCGGTAATCATGCTCATCAGTGTTCCAACCACAAGCCCGATAACGATGGCGATAAAAACATCGGTCGAGGTGAACACCACACCGCGGTGTTCAAGGTTTTCCGGAAGCAAATATTTTACCGCAAAGTAAGAGGCGATTGCAGTCATGATTATGGATGACCAGTTGCCAATGTTCAAAGCGGTCTGAACGCTATCGGTTTCATTTTTAATGCGCACAAACCAGGTTGCCACGATCGAGAAAATCAGTCCCAGCCCGGCTGTTACCATTGGTAATAAAATAGGGGAGAGCCCGCCAAAATTATCGGCCGAAGAAATTTCCTGCCCAAGCACCATCGTAGCGAGAATCGTTGCCACATAAGAGCCAAACAAATCGGCACCCATGCCCGCCACATCGCCTACGTTGTCGCCCACGTTGTCGGCAATCGTTGCCGGGTTGCGCACATCGTCTTCGGGTATTCCGGCTTCCACTTTGCCAACGAGGTCTGCGCCCACATCGGCAGCTTTGGTATAAATGCCACCGCCCACACGGGCAAACAAGGCAATGGATTCTGCGCCAAGCGAAAACCCGGCAAGCACTTCAATGGCTTTTTTCATTTCTATGCCCGTACTGGTTGCACCCTCGGGCACAAAGTAGTTATAGAATACAATGAACAGGCCGCCCAGCCCCAACACGGCAAGCCCGGCTACGCCAATGCCCATCACCGATCCGCCCGTAAACGAAACGCCCAACGCTTTTGCCAGCGAAGTTCGTGCGGCTTGGGTAGTACGCACGTTGGCTTGGGTAGCAATGCGCATACCAATGTACCCCGCCAAGCCCGACAGCAAGGCTCCGATTAAAAATGAAATGGCAATGATGGGGCTCGATTCTTCAATCAGTGTACCCGACCATCCCAACAAAATTGAGGCAATCAATGCAAATACACCGAGTATGCGCCACTCGGCTTTTAAAAATGCCATGGCGCCACGCGCAATGTAGCCCGCAAGCTCTTGCATTTTTTGTTCACCGGCATCTTGTTTTACTACCCACGAAGATTTGAATGCAGTGACGATCAAACCCAGCAGGCCGACCGCAGGAATTAAGAAAAGTACAGTGTTCACAGATATAGATTTTGGTTAATAATCACTCTATTATATATAGTCTATAAAAAGAGGTGCAAAACTAACCAAAATCGGGAAATGGCCATGAAAAATTGAGCTACATAGCCAAAAATCGTATACGACCGAAATCGGACACATTCGTTCAGTATCGTCCGCATTTGATTTAAAAATCCGCTTTTTCAGGATAATTAGGCCTTTATGGGCAATGGCACATTAAATGAATAGCGTAAATGCAGAAGTTAAAATCTGTTCACACCAAAACCAAAAAGGTATGCTGCGCAACTACATCAAAATTGCCATTCGAAGCCTGATGAAAAATTCATTTTATACCTTCATCAACATAAGCGGGCTGGCCGTTGGCATCGCTTCGAGCTTGCTAATCTTACTCTGGGTGGCCGATGAATATTCTTTCGAAAAATTCAACAAAAACTACGATCGTATTTACAAGGTGTATCAAAGCCAGCAGTGGGTGCAAGGTATTGGCACGCATCCTTCCATGCCCTACAAACTTTTGGAGACGCTGAAAGACAAGGAGAAAAAAATTGAATATGCCGCCATGACCAACTATGGCGAAGGCAATATGCTTCAGGTGGGCGACAAACGCTTGAATTTATTAGGGCTGAGTGTGAGCGAAGATTTCTTTAAAATTTTTGATTTTAATATGTTGAAGGGAGACCGCAACACCGCCCTTAACGACCCCAACTCAATTGTCATCACCCAATCTACTGCAAAATCTTTTTTCAACGATCAGGACCCCATCAATCAATTCATTAAAATCGATAACGGCCGCGATCTTAAAGTAACGGGCGTAATTGAAGACGTGCGCACCAAACGAACGGAGTTTAAGTTCGACTATGTAATGCCCTATGCTTTCTATGAAGCCACGCAGCCCTGGGTGGTGCCGGCCTCTAAAAGCTGGGATAATAATTTTGTTCAGATTTATGTTCAGCTTCAGGAAGGCGCAACCGAAGCCGAGGTGAACGTCAACATTCAAAATATTGTTAAAGACAACAACCCCAAGGCACCCACAGCAAAATTATTTCTGCACCCCATGAGCAAGTGGCGGCTCTATTCCGATTTTAAAGACGGACAAAACACAGGCGGCATGATTGAGTACGTACGCTTGTTTACGGCCATCGCCATTTTTGTGTTGGTGATTGCGTGCATCAATTTTATGAACCTCGCCACCGCCCGAAGCGAAAACCGTGCGCGCGAGGTAGGCGTGCGCAAAAGCGTTGGCTCGCAACGAAAAGATCTCATCTTTCAGTTTTTGGGCGAATCTATTGTAATCGCGTTCCTGGCTTTTGCCGTGGCCATAGTTCTGGTTGAACTGGCATTGCCGTTTTACAATGAGTTGGTGAGCAAAAAAATTCAAATCGATTACTCAAATCCCTGGCTGTGGATTTCTTCGTTGGGCTTGGTGTTGTTAACCGGCATCTTTGCCGGCAGCTATCCGGCATTTTACCTCTCCGGGTTTCAGCCGGTAAAAGTTTTGAAGGGGAAACTGAGCGTGAGCAAAGGCGGCAGCACCCCACGCCAGGTGCTGGTGGTGTTGCAATTTGTTTTTTCCATTTCATTAATCATTGGCACAGTTGTAATCTATCAACAGATCATGCACGTAAAAGCGCGCGACATGGGCTACGACCGCGAGAACCTGATGCTGATCTGGACCAACGGTGAGCTGGAAAATAATTTTCAACCCATTCGCGAAGAACTGCTGCGCACCGGAGCGGTGAAGTCGGTATGCAAAAGCAACAGCCCAATCACCAGTATTTTTTCCAACAATGAAGTAAAGTGGGCGGGCATGCCCACCGACAAACGGGTTTCGTTCAGCACCATTGCTACCGAGTACGACTACATTAAAACGATGGGGATAAAATTGATTGAAGGCCGTGATTTTTCACGCGATTTTAAAAGCGACTCCACGGCCGTGATTGTAAACCAGGCTGCCGTTGACCTGATGGCCATGAAAGAACCGTTGGGGCGGTTTATCGAATTCAACAATCAACAATTTAAAATAATAGGTGTGGTGTCTAATATCGTAATGAACTCACCCTACCAACCGGTGGACCCTATGATTTTGCTCTTTGCTCCGGACTGGAGCAGCACCATCAGCGTGCGGCTTGAAGCAACCTCCGATTTGAAATCGTCCATTGCAAAAATTGAAAGTGTATTTAAAAAACTAAACCCCAATCATCCGTTTGAATATCGTTTTGCCGACAGCGACTTCGATAAGAAATTTTCTACCATCAACCTCATCAGCCGCCTGGCGGGCTTGTTTGCTTCGTTGGCCATCGCCATCACGTGTTTGGGCTTGTTTGGCTTGGCGGCATTTACGGCCGAACAGCGCACCAAAGAAATCGGCATCCGCAAAGTGTTGGGCGCTTCGGTTTCTAGTTTGGTGGCATTGATATCGAAAGATTTTTCGCGCCTGGTGGCCATTGCCTTTGTGGTTTCGGCTCCGCTGGCGTGGTGGTTTTTAAATAATTTTTTGCAACGCTATCCCTACCGTGTCGAAATCGGGTTATGGGTTTTGCCGTTGGCGGGTGCAGCCGCCCTGATTCTTACCCTTGCCATTGTAAGCACACAGGCATTGAAAGCGGCCACGAGCAACCCTTCTCAAAGTTTGAGGAGCGAATGATTTTTAAAAAATTAATAGTTATGCAAAACTAAAGTTTGGGAAACGTAAGAAAATAAATAAAAAATTCAGAAAGCGATAATCGATCAAAACAAATCATACCCAATTCATCATGTTAAAAAGTTATCTTAAAATTACCCTCCGCAATTTGTTGCGCAACAAAACTTTTTCGGCCATCAATATTTTTGGTTTGGCACTCGGTATTGCTTGCTGCCTGTTGTTAACATTATATATTCAAGATGAATTGAGCTACGATCAACACCACGCCCAGCCCGATGATTTGTACCGCATCGTTTCTCATTTTCAGTCTGACGTTAGTTTTAATAAGTTGGGCTCGTGCTCACCGCCCATTGCCATGACCATGAAAGACGAAATTGCCGAAGTGGAGAATGCGGCACGTGTGCTTCCCTCGTTTTCCAAAAGTTTGATTCGCTATAAAGAAAATCTTTTTTACGAACCCAACGCGTTTTTAGCCGATTCTACTTTGTTCGATGTGCTTACGTACGATTTGATTGAAGGCAATCCTAAAAAAGCATTGACGGAAGCAAACTCTATTGTACTATCAGATAAACTGGCACACAAACTTTTTGGCAACGAACCCGCGCTCGATAAAATGATTTCGATGAGCCAGGGCGGAAAATTCATTGAATATAAAGTTACGGGCGTGTTCACCGATAAATACAACAGTGTTATCAAAGCTAATTTTTTTACTTCCATGACGAGCAGTGGCATGGGCGAATACGTTACCAAAGACAAAGAAGCAGCCAAGCAGTGGGCGGGCCAAAACTTTATGCCTTCGTATCTCAAATTAGTGCACAACCACAACCAAGCAGATGTTGAAAAAAAGATGAACGAAGTGTTGATGAAACACGGTGCCGAGCAGTTGAAAGCGTTGGGCATGAAAAAAACACTTTCGCTTGAACTGGTGAAAGACATTTACCTTAAGTCGGATGTACAACAAAGTCCGCGCATTACGTATTTATATGTAGTTACCTCCATTGCCATTTTTATTTTGGTGCTCGCGTGCATCAACTTTATGAACCTATCAACCGCCAAAGCCACCAAACGCGCTGCCGAGATTGGCATACGCAAAACGTTGGGTGCCTATCGTTCGTCATTGATTAGCCAACTATTAGGCGAGGCCATGGTGATTGTGGTCATCGCTATTATCATAGGCTTGGTGTTGGTGCAGTGGGCGCTTCCATTTTTTAATCAACTAACAGATAAAAGCATTTCATTTACTTCCGATAACATGGTTTATTTCGTTGGTGCTTCTGTCATCATCACCCTCGTCACAGGTTTGTTCGCAGGCAGCTACCCCGCGTTTTATCTTTCATCGTTTGAGCCCGCGCAAGTGTTGAAAGGAAAATTGAATATGGGTAGTGCTTCGGGGCGTTTGCGCCAAGTGTTGGTGGTGTTTCAGTTTATGATCGCCATAGCCTTGGTGTGCGGCATTTTCATCATTTCACGGCAGATGAATTTTATGATTGAAAAGAATTTGGGTTTTGATTCAAAAGCAAAAATTATTTTACCGCTACGTACGGCTGAGGTACAAGACACATACGATGCCTTAAAAAAGGAGTTGCAGAAAAACAGCAACGTGAAGATGGTATCGGGCGCAGAGTATATGCCGGGTTCAGAAATTTTTAGCGATATGTTTTTTTACCCCGATGGCGGCAGCATGGAAAAAGCAGTTGATATTCATCGCAATCGTGTTGATGTGGACTATATGGAATTGCTCAACATCAAATTGCTCGCAGGCCGCTCCTTTACCGACAACCGTAAAATGGAAAGCCAAGTAAATTTGATTTTGAACAGGACAGCCGTAAGTAAATTGGGCTTTACTCCCGAAAAGGCGGTTGGGCAAAATCTGCACTTCATTTGGGAAGGAGAAAAGTATGATTTTAAAGTGATTGGCGTGATGGAAGATTTTAACCAAACTTCGCTGCACGATGCAATCAAACCTACGCTGTTCGAAATGCTCGACAGCACCAATCGGTACGACCACATCATTGTTTCGGTGGCATCGGCCGATTTCGAACAAACCATAAAATCGATCGAGCAGACCTGGAAATCATTAATCATCGATACGCCTTTTGAATATTCTTTCCTCGACCAAAAAATTCAAGAACAATACAACGAAGACCGCAGGGTGGCAAGCATCATCTCCACTTTTGGTTTGGTGGCTATGGCCATATGTGCACTCGGTTTGTACGGGCTGTCATCGTACATGGCCGAACGCAGATTTAAAGAAATAGGAATTAGAAAAGTAATGGGCGCAAGCGTAGCACAAATTGTAATGATGATGTCGTCTGAGTTTGTGAAGCTGGTACTCGTTGCATTTGTTATAGCGGTGCCGGTTGCCTGGTACGGCATGGGCCAATGGCTGGAAGGGTTCGCTTATAAAACCTCCATGGGCTGGATTGTGTTTGTGCTGGCCGGAGCGGTGGCTCTTGCCATTGCGTTGATTACCGTAAGCTTCGAATCTGTAAAATCAGCCATGGGAAACCCGGTGGATAGTTTAAGGAGTGAGTAAACAAAGCAAAAGTTTATGGTTAAAAATTTTTTTAAAAACTGTGTGGCAAAATATTCTTCGATATAAAGTCAAATTGTAAAAACCTCGTAAACAAAAAAGAATATGCTAAAGAATTACCTTACCATTGCAACGCGAAACATCTGGCGCAACAAAAGTATTGCCTGCCTAAACGTGGCCGGGCTCACGTTGGGCATTACGAGCAGTATTGTACTTTTTCTCATCATCACACATGCGTTGAGTTTTGATACGTTTCAATCGAAACGCAATCGCATTTACCGTGTGGTGAGCCAGAGAGACGGCAACAACGGCACTAACTATGGAGCAGGTGTGCCAGCGGTATTTCCCGATGCATTTAGAAATGATTTCCCCGAAGCAGAGCAGGTTGTTTTTGTTTCTTATCGGCACGAAAGCTTGATTGCCATACCGCAGCCAAATGGAGCAGCACCCAAGCGGTTTAATACCGACAACCACACGGCCTTTACATCGTCTGCATTCTTTGATGTGTTTGATCGAAAAATTTTGAGTGGCGATGCACACAAAGGATTGGATGAACCGAATGAAGCCATCCTCGCTAAAAAATCGGCCTTCCGTTATTTTGGCCGTGAAGATGTTATTGGCGAAAGCGTTGTTTACGATAACATTGAATATAAAATCACAGCGATAATGGAAGATTATCCGGACAATACCGATTTTCCGTTTGGAATTTTATTGTCGGTCAGCACTATAAAAAAAGAATTGGATACCCGCGGTTGGAACAGCGTCTGGAGCGATAATCAATGTTATTTTTTGTTAAAAGAGAATGAATCGATCGATAAAATAAAAGCCCGGTTTCCTGCATTTTTTAAAAAATACTACGGACCCAAAAACGAAAACAATTTTTCATACATTGCCCAACCCTTAAGCGATTTACATTTTGACGATCGCTTCGATAATTACAGTTACAACACCACACCACGTCCGGCTTTATATTCGTTGGGTGCAATTGCTTTATTTTTAGTTATCACTGCGTGCATTAACTTTATCAATCTCACCACAGCAGAAGCCATTAAACGTTCAAAAGAAGTAGGTATCAGGAAATCGTTGGGAAGTTCACGCCAGCAACTGGTACTTCAATTTTTAGGGGAAACATCGCTGATTACTTTTACGGCCATTGCACTTTCATTAGCGGTTACACAATTGGTTCTGCTTTTTCTAAATCCTTTTTTAGAGTTGTCGTTGAAATTAACACTCGACCCTGCCTTGTGGCTGTTCATCACGTTCGCATTTGTTTTTGTTTCGTTGTTTTCAGGATTGTATCCTTCGTTTGTGGTGTCGGGTTATAACCCCGTGTTGGCATTAAAAAATTTAATGAGCGACAGAAATTCATCGGGCTATGTGTTGCGCAGAGGTTTGGTGGTAATGCAGTTTTTTATTTCGCAAGTATTTATCATCGGTACGATTATCATCGTTAAGCAAGTCGATTTTTTTGACCGTGCCGATTTAGGTTTTTCAAAAGAAGCCATTATCACCGTGCCCATTCCGGTACGCGAAAAAACGGAAGCCAATAGCGCAAGCAAAATGCGAACACTCAAAAATGAAATCTTGAAAATATCGGGCGTTGAAAAAGCAAGTTTAAACAACGCACCACCTTCCTCAGGAAGTACATCGTCAACCGATTTTAAAGTAGAAGGCAACTCCGATAACATGTTGTTCACGGAAGTAAAAACAGTGGATGGCGATTATGTTGATTTGTTTAAAATGCACTTGCTCTCAGGAAAAAATATTGCCGACTTAGATACCACAACTGGTTTTCTCGTGAATGAAAAACTGGCCGGCATTGCGGGTTTTGCCAACAGCGAAGAAATGGTGGGCAAGCAAATTACGTTGTGGGATAAACGCTATCCGGTGGTGGGTGTAATTAAAGACTTTCATATGGCCTCATTAGCTACGGCCATTGAACCTGTGGCATTGTTTAACCGAATAGAGAGCTATAGAAATCTTTCGATAAAAACGAATGCGCACGATATACAACATCTGCTTCAACAGGTACAACAAAAATGGGAGGCGGCTTACCCCGAATTTATTTTCAGTTATGAATTTTTAGATGAAGACATCCGCCACTTTTACGATGGCCAACGCAAGATGTCAACCCTGATTACCGTTTTTTCTTCGATGGCCATTTTTATTGGGTGCCTCGGCTTGTTCAGCTTGGTTACCTTTATGGCCAATCAAAAAACAAAAGAGATTGGCGTGCGCAAAGTTTTGGGAGCAAGTGTGGAAAGCATTGTGCTTTTGTTCTCAAAAGAATTTGTAAAACTGATTGCCCTAGGTTTTATGTTGGCTGCGCCCGTGGCCTGGTATGTGATGAATGAATACTTGAACCAGTTTGTTTACAAAATCACCATTGGCCCTATGATTTTTATTACGTGTATAGCTTCCACTTTTTTTATTGCCATGTTAACGGTGAGTTATAGATCGCTGCGCGCAGCAAATGCAAACCCGGTGGAAAGCTTAAGAAGTGAGTAAACAATTTTGAACTATACTTTGAAATTATGATTCGAAATTATTTTAAAATAACCCTGCGTACGCTTTCAAAATTTAAAGGCTACGCTACCATTAATTTACTGGGCCTCGCCCTCGGGTTGGCTTCGGGCATCCTTATTCTTATTTATGTTCTCGATGAAATCTCATACGATAAATTTCACACCAAGGCAGATCGCATCTATCGCGTGGGCACCGACATGACGGATATTAAATCCGGACAGGCCAATGGCTCTATCGAAACCAACGGATGGCCGATTGGTATGCTGCTCGAAAAAGATTTTCCGGAAGTAGAGAAACAAGTGTACATAGCGAATGCTTCAAACCTTCAGGTAAACCACGAGGGTAAACGTTTTGACGAACGTATTTTTTATGCCGGCAAAGATTTTTTTGAAATTTTTACATTCCCGATGCTGAAAGGAAATTCTTCCACCGCCTTGTCAAGACCCAACTGCATTGTGATTACCGAATTGCTCGAGAAAAAATATTTCAACGGCCAAGATGCACTTGGCAAAACACTAACACTTGCCGATACCCTGGTGTTTGAAGTGACGGGCGTGATGAAGGACATTCCGCAGCAATCGCACATGCAGTTTGGTATGCTGATCTCCTTTGCCACCTACGAATCCAATTCTTGGTTTTCGTACAATGACGGCTGGGGAAACATCAACGTGCGCAATTATATTCTTTTTAAAGAAGGCGTTGACAAAGCAAACTTTTTTGCCAAAGCACGCAACATTTATATGGATCATGTAAAAGCCGAATTGGATAATTGGGGTATGCACATGTTTTTGGGTTTTGAACCGCTCCAGGATATTTATTTAAAAACTAAACGAGGCAACGGCATGGGGCCGCTCGGCAGCATCGACCGGATATATATGGTGAGTGGCATCGCTGCCTTTGTTATTTTACTGGCGTGCATCAATTTTGTTAACCTGGCCACAGCCCGCTCGGTGTATCGTGCCAAAGAAGTGGGGCTTCGAAAAGTGGTGGGCTCTACACGGCAATCGTTGATCAACCAGTTTTTAAGCGAATCTTTTTTACTCACCCTTTTTTCGTTTGCTATTGCGCTCGCGCTGATCGGGCTATTACTTCCGTTGTTTAATCAATTGCTCGATAAGTCGTATAATTTATCTCAGCTTACTAACCCGTTATCGGTTGCAGGTATGTTGTTGCTGGTGGTATCGATTGCGTTGCTGTCGGGATACTATCCTGCATTGGTGCTGTCGTCCATGAAACCTTCGGAAGTGCTGAAAGGCAATATGACAACGAGTTCACGAGGTGTGCAGCTGCGCAGAGTGTTGGTGGTTTTTCAATTTATGATTTCTGCCTCGCTGATTATTTCTACGTTAGTGGTAATCGATCAGTTAGACTACATGCAAAATCGCGATCTTGGTTTTAGCGGTAAGCAAGTATTGATATTGGATGCCGACCGTGTTACCGATAGAGGAGGAAATGGTTCTGAGACGAATGCAACCTTTAAAAATGAAATCAAAAATCTGGCTTCGGTTGAATCGGTAACGTTTACCAACGCAGTGCCGGGTCGCCCGGGCTGGGTAGGGCAGTGGGCGTTCCCTGCCGACCGACCTAACGAAGGAAGCATCGGCACTGAATATATGGCCATCGATGAAGATTACATAAATACACTTGGCCTTAAAATAATAGCCGGCCGAAATTTTGAATTGGAACGCCCCTCGGATATAGACGATGGGCTGATCATCAACGAAATGTGTGCCCAAAAAATGGGTTGGGGCACAGCCGAAAAAGCTATTGGTAGAAAAATCGATTCGCCTTCGAAACACCCGGCCGGAACGGTAATCGGTGTGGTGAAAGATTATCACGAGTTCGGGCTTCAGAAAAAAATCTACCCGATGGCCATGGATTACAACCCAAGCCGGGCGCGCTACTATGCCATCCGCTTCCATACAACGGGCACGGCCAACTTGCTCACTAATTTGGAAAAACTTTGGAAGAAGAATTATTCGGGCTACGATCTTAACTATTTTTTTCTCGATCAGAATTTCGCCAAGCAATATCAGGCCGAACAGAAGTTAGCCAAAGTATTCACTGCCTTTTCGGTGGTTACAATTATTATCGCAGTGATTGGCTTGGTTGGCCTTGTTTCGTTTATGATTACCTCGAAGACAAAAGAAATTGGGGTACGAAAAATTCTGGGCGCTAACGTGTTGAGTATTGCCCAACTGTTGTCGAAAGAGTTTTTGGGTTTGGTGTTGCTCGCCAATATCATAGCATGCCCATTGGCCTGGTATGCCACCCATCAGTGGTTGGATACGTTTGCCTATCGCACTACCGTTGGCATTGGAGTTTTTGTGGCTACACTTTTAGTAGCACTGCTCATCACAATCGTAGCCATTAGTTTCCAAACCATTAAGGCAGCACTTACAAACCCGGTAGAAAGTTTAAGAAACGAATAACCCAAAATTTAATATATGTTACGACATTACCTCACTACGGCTCTGCGCAACTTTGTGCGTAATAAATTTTACACCGCTATCTCGGTAGTTGGCATGGCCATCGGTCTGGCTTCAGTTTTTCTGATTGTACACTATGTAAAACAAGAATTGAGCTACGACCGCTTTCATGAAAACGTAGAAAATATTTACCGCATAGCCTGGATCAACACCAACGCCCAAACACGCACTCCGCACCCCATGGCACAAGCTATGGTACAGGATTTTCCCGAGGTGGAAAGCGCGGTGAGCCTTTCGCCTTTGTGGGGCCCTGGACTTACGAAGGAAATTTTCTCCATTCGTAATCCCGAAAAAGATATTCGCTACGATGAATCAAATGTACTGGCCGTAGACAGCACGTTCTTCGATGTTTTTTCTTTCCCGTTGATTAAAGGCGACCCAAAAACGGTTTTAAAAAACCCGCGCGGGGTGTTGATCTCGGAATCGACAGCCCTTAAATATTTTGCTACCACCGATTGTGTTGGTAAGCAACTGGAAGTGAACAAAGAAAAATATTTGGTTCAGGTACTCGGTGTTTTTAAAGATGTGCCACAGGCTTCGCATTTTCATTTTGATTTTCTGGTATCGTACGTGCGCGAAAAATTGATGGATCCCAACGACCCGTATTATCAATGGGTTGATTTTGGGCACTACAATTATGTAAAACTAAAACCCGGCACCGATGCCAAAGCACTGCAAGCCAAGCTGCTCGACTGGTCAAGAAAATATGTAGAGTATCGTGATGAAGATGTGCGTTGGCTTAAAGAAAATAATTTTGGTTTTGAATTGCAGCCGCTCACCGACATTCACTTGCAGTCGCACTTGCGGTGGGAGCTTGAGCCCAACGGCAACATCGCCTACATTTATTTGATGTCGGCAGCTGCGTTGTTGATTTTGATTATTGGCATAATAAATTTTGTAAACCTTAATCTGGCACAAGCCACCGAACGCACCAAAGAAATTGGCTTGCGGAAATCGTTGGGAGCTTTTCGCCAGCAGCTCGCGTTTCAGTTTTTGGGCGAATCGGTTTTGGTTACGTTGATGGCCGTTTTATTGGCGGTGGTGTTTATTGAAATCTCCATCCCAATATTTCAGACACTAACGGGTAAACTCTTTTCGCTCGATACCAAATTTTTTGTCTCCGTAATTTTAGTGTTGGGTGTGGTTGTGGCTTTGATCACGGGCATTTACCCTTCGCTTTTCCTGTCATCGGCCAAACCTGCGCTGATCTTAAAAAACAATTTTATCCAAACGAGAGGCCTTGGGCTCAGGCGTACGTTTATCGTTTTTCAGTTTCTTACTTCGATGGCACTGATCTCGGCAAGTGTAATCATAACTCAGCAGCTCGGATTTATGCAACATAAAAACTTGGGATTCAAACCCGAAGAAGTAATTGTGTTGCCCATTAAAGACCGATCGATGAACAAACGCATTGAAGAACTGCGTACGGAGATGCTGAACATTAAAGGCGTGGTCGGCTTGTCGGCTGCATCAAATATTCCGGGCAAATCATTTAACCAACATTCTATTTATGATGTGCAAAATCCCAAAGAACCCAGAGATGCTTCAGAAGATTATGTTGATACGGATTTTTTGAAAGTGATGAACATGACGATAGTTGAGGGGAGAACATTTATAAAAAATAATCCTGCCGACTCTGATGGTTTTATTTTAAATGAAACCGCAGTGAAACAATTGGGAATGAAAGACCCGATAGGAAAAGAAATTTTGTGGAAGCGTGGCGATGATGAAATCAAAGGGCCAATCATTGGTGTGGTAAAAGATTTTTATTTTCAATCCTTGCACGAACCATTGCGTCCGCTGTTCTTTCGGCTCGAAGCAAATTACAATTATGCTGTGATAAAAATCAATACCACTGATTTTGCATCGACCATAAAAAATATTGAAACTACTTGGCATAAGTTTGAAGACCGTTTCCGTTTTGAGTTTTTGTTTCTTAATGAGCAGCTCAATCAACAATACATTGAAGAAAAAAATATGGCAAACGTGTTAAACATTTTTTCAGTGTTGGCTATGCTTATTGCAAGTATGGGTTTGCTGGGCATTGCTGCGTTGGCCTTCCGCCAACGAACCAAAGAGGTGAGCATCCGCAAAGTGTTGGGTGCAAGTGTAGCCAACCTGATTGTATTGCTCGTTAAAGATTTCACTAAGCTGGTTATGATTGCCGTGGTGTTGGCCGTGCCGTTGGTGTGGTGGACGATGGACTCCTGGTTACAAAATTTTTCGTACCGAATTACGGTAAACCCCGTGGTATTTATTTTGTCGGGTGTGGGTCTGGTGCTCATTTCATGGATTGTACTGAGTTTCCTAACGGTAAAAACAGCACAGGTAAACCCGGCCGAGACGCTGAAATCGGAATGACTTGTTTACATATTTTTTTAGAAAACAGAATAAACGAAAAACTAATTTAAAAATTGGATCATCTCAGATAAAATGTATTTCCAATGCTGAAAAACTATATTACCACCGGTTTGAGAAATTTGCTTAAGCAGAAAAGCTATTCTATTATTAATATTATTGGATTGTCGTTTGGGTTGACGGCAAGTTTGCTTATCTATCTGTATGTGCTTGAAGACTTATCGTACGACAAGTTTAATACAAAGTACGATCGTATTGCCCGATTGCTGACCATTGATAACTCGGAAGGAGTGAGCAGCAAACGGGTTGGTGTTACAGCCGCACCCCTAGGGCCTGCCGCAGCAGCTGAGCTGCCCGAAGTTTTAATGAGTGCACGAATTTCAGGTGGCGGTAAACTTGATTTGAGCTATGAAGACAAGATGCTGAAGTGCGATGCGGGTTTTAGAACGGAGTCTTCATTGTTTGATATTTTCGATTTTAAAATTATTGATGGAAAAACGAAGGGCGCGCTGGATGAACCCAACTCCATCGTAATTACTCAATCGTTAGCCTCCCGCATTTTTGGGGAAGTAAATCCTATTGGAAAAACAATAAAACTGAATCAGACTACCGATTTACACGTAACTGCCCTTGTGGCGGATCCTCCTAAAAATTCTCACCTTCAGTTTGACCTGCTTC
The DNA here is from genome assembly GCA_018267285.1 of Bacteroidota bacterium. GTDB lineage: Bacteria > Bacteroidota > Bacteroidia > Cytophagales > Cyclobacteriaceae > ELB16-189. The sequence goes on from JAFDYU010000010.1 coordinate 16,741, forward strand.
GTTCATTAACACCCGGAACAAACGATGATGGGCTACGGCAATTTCTTCAAAGCTGGCAAGGTATTGGAATATTTACCTATGTGTTGCTGGATAAACCCCTTCAAGCCGGCACGCTCAATCCAAAACTTAAACAAATTGCTGATAAAAATAATGCGGTTGAAGCGTTTACTCCCGTTGCTCAATCGTTGCGCGATGTGCATTTGCATTCAAAAGATATTTTATTTGAATCAAATGCAAATAAATCGGATATTCTAAATGTGTACGTACTGTCCGTTATTGCGTTTCTCATACTGGTTCTTGCTGTAGTAAATTTTGTAAACATGGTTACCGCCAAATCGGCCAGCCGCGCGAAAGAAGTGGGTATGCGTAAAGTTATTGGCGCAAAACGGATTCAATTAATCGCACAACATTTAACCGAGTCGATACTTATTACTTTTTTTGCTGGTGCGCTTGCCGTAGCCGCTGTGCTGCTGATTGTACCTGCGCTCAACAGTGTTTATCAACGATATGCAGAGTTTGCAATTTTATTCGAATTAAAGAATGTTATACTGATTTTTGGATTGCTCGTAGCAGTCGGCTTATTGGCCGGCTCATACCCTGCGTTTATACTATCCTCTTTTAATCCCGCTTTAGTACTGAAGGGCTCCTATAAAAATTCTGCCGGAGGTATTCGGCTTCGCAAAGCATTGGTTATACTTCAATTTACAATTTCTATTTCATTGATGGTGGGCACCGGAATCGTTTACCAGCAAATGCATTTTATTTACACTACGGATTTGGGGTATAACCGTGATCAGGTAGTAACCCTTTCGCTAAACGGACAAAATGCAAACAAGGCAACAACATTTAAAAACGAGCTGCTTCGAAATGAAATTATTGCAGGCGTGGGAACAGCCTCTTCGCGAATTGGCCAACAACTTGGTAGAACCGGAATTATTCCCGAGGGTTATGATATTAAGAGCAATATCATAACCAGCATCATGTCCATAGACGAATCATTCATTCCAACAATGGGGATGAAGATAAAAGAAGGAAGAAATTTTTCCCTTCAATATAATGATTCGCTTACCATGATCATTAATGAAGAAATGGTTCGGTTGCTTAAGTGGGAAAATGCAGTAGGAAAAAAAATTAGCTTGCAATCAGGGCCTAATCCAACTGATCTTACCGCTTATACGGTTGTGGGCGTAGTAAAAGATTTTCATTTTGCAACGATACGACACAAACTGGAACCACTGTTTATGCTCTACAGTAAAAACAATGGTTCTGTTGCAATCAAAATAAAAGAAGCGGAGTTGAAGGAAGGCCTTGCCTTTATAGATCAAACCTGGAAAAACCTCATGCCGGGTACATCGTTCGAATATGCTTTTCTTGACGAGCAATTTGCCAACCTTTACCGTAACGAACAGGCATTCTCCAGTATGTTTAGTCACTTTACGTTTCTTGCGATTACCATTGCATGCCTTGGCTTATTTGCTTTGTCGGCTTTCACAGCCGAACAGCGTAAAAAAGAAATAGGAATTCGTAAAGTGCTCGGAGCTGGTCAAGGAACTATTTTATACAAACTTTCCGTAGAATTTATTCGACTCATCTCCATTTCTTTTGTGTTGGCAAGTGTGCTTGCTTATTTTGTTATGGAAAGATGGCTTCACGATTTTCAATATGCCATTAAAATCGGTGTGGGAATTTTTATAGTATCTGGTGCAGCTTCTTTATTGATTGCTATGCTAACCGTTAGTTTTCAGGCACTAAGAGCAGCCTGGACTAATCCTGTAGAGAGTTTAAGGAGTGAGTGATTTAACTCACCTCAAAAAAATTACTGTTTTGATAATTTATTTAGCTTTGCGTGAAAATAAAATTTATGCAAATCGCTAAACACAAAGTTGCCTCTATACATTATACCCTCACCAACAACGAAGGAAAAGTGATCGACAGCAGCGTAGGGCGCGAGCCTCTTTATTATATTCAAGGCATTGGTAATTTGATTCCCGGCATGGAAGAAGGACTTGAAGGAAAAAAGATCGGAGATAAATTCAATCTGAAGGTAAGTCCGGAGAAAGGCTATGGCTTAAAGGATGAAAAGTTAACACAACGCATACCGAGGTCTTCCTTCGGAACTCAAAAAATAGAAAAAGGGATGCAGTTTCAAACGAACCATGGACAGGTGGTTACGGTAACCGATGTTGGACTGAGCGAAATAACCGTAGATGCCAATCACCCGTTGGCGGGAGTTGAATTGAATTTTGCCGTTGAAGTGTTGAGTATCCGCGAAGCAACAGCCGATGAACTGGCTCACGGCCATGTGCACGGACCGGGCGGGCATCATCACCATTAAGAATAACTTTCAGGTTTTTTGCCAATTATTTTACGAGCACCAGCTTACCGCTTTGGGTAGCTGTTTTTCCGTTTGTCGAAACCGTTAATCGGTAAATAAGCAACCCGCTTGAGATGCCTGCTTCAGCCGCACTCCAGCGCAGTTCGTTGTTGCCTACAAAAAATCCGGATACATCGTGGGCCGAAAATTGTTTTATGAGTTGGCCGCTGGACGTGTAGATCTGGAGCGAAAAACTTTCGGGTAAATCTCCACCCGATAAAATAAAATTAAACGTAAAGATATCGTTCGAAGGGTTGGGGTAAACCGACTGTATGGCAAGCGTAGTTTCGGTCAATACCTGAAAACTAACTTGATAGGGGAGCGACCCGCTTAAATTACCACTCGCGTCTGCGCCCGTAACCTGAAGCGTGTAAATACCCTGCGGTAAACCGGAAGGATGAAATGTTGTGATAAAATCTGTAGTTGCCGTTGCCGGTGCCCACTGAACATCGCTTCGATTGAAATTAATTCGGGCAAATGGGCACGGGGTGGTGTCGCACGGATAACTTAAAAATATATTTAAGTGTGTAGTATCGTTGATGAATAAAAACGGGTTGTCGTCATGTATCTTGGCTCGAATAACCGGGCTTGTAGAAACATAGTCACCGTCTTGCAAGTAACGATCATCGACTGTTACATCAAGGATAGGATCCGACTTATCGGCCAACACGTTGAGGTAAGCACTTAAGCCAATTACATTGTTCTCATAAAATTGTTCGGTCTGTATTTTAGGGTTAACGAAAACCGTAACATCGTTTAAGCCTGCTTTGCCTTTGGTGTTCACCGCTACATCGAATAGAGTTGTGTCGCCAGGTGCAGGCGCAGGTATTTTGAAATTTCGAAGATCATGAGTTGACTTAGATTCTGTTACTACATCGGTATTTACCTGAAGCGAGTCGGTAAATGATTTTGCGGAGATGTTTACAAAACCATAATTGGCTGCAAACGGCTGGCCCTCTTGTACAGTCTGCTGATTTGTTGATCCATTGAAAAATAATAAACCCTCGGCCACCGACTCGTACAACACAAACCAATTCTTAAGCTGGGCAGCCGTTTGATTAATGGTGTCTTGCACATTCATCTCAATTCTCAACTGCGGATATTGACCGGCATCGATGAACGATAAATCCAGATTGTTTTGAATGTTGGGTTGAATCAAAGTTTCCTGGCCATTTAGTGTAACTCCATAAATAGAATAACTTAACCGATCGGCTGCTTCAACTTGAGTTGCTTTGGCCGAAAAGTTTAACCATTTTTTTGCAGGACCGATTAGTCCCGATTTTATATTTCCGGAAACAAATTTTCCCGTGATGGTTGAAGTAACCAACAAATCTTGTGAGGTGGCAGGCGTTGCCGAAGTTCTATAAACTTTTGCCGAACCCACGACCGATCCTTTTTTGGCAAAGATGACGACAGGCTCACCGTCTTGAAGGGAAGTAATTTGTGAATCGGCAATACCCAGATCGTTTAGCTTAGCGAGCACCGTAGTCGACCAGCCCGAAAAACCAGCGTTGCCCACCGAGTACAAAATCACCGAATCGCTTGCTTTGATGTGGTCGATATAATTTAAAATATTCAGACCATCCGTTGCTTCGAGTTCTGTTTTAAGAAAACTATTGATTACCGAAGGCTGCAATCCGCACCCGCGCGGGTCTTGCCAATAAATTCCAAGCCCCGGGTAAGGCGTTGCGGTTTCTTTGTTGAAGGCAACAAGATTGATGGTATTGTTTCTGCAATTAATATCTACCTGTGCTGCCACATTGTACTCTACTCCATCAATTTTCATCGAGGCATCTACTTGTGTTGAGGTGCTGCTACTCCCGGTTGATTTAATGCTTACATCGTTGATCGTTTCGATAAAATGGAATTCCTTTTGTGAAAGATCGGCATCCAGGTGGATCAATGCGTTTGTGTTTACTTGCTGAAACCTTGCCTGAGCCCACCCTTCGCTGCCGTTAAAGATGTTGATGAATGAGGAAACGGTCCAGTCAGAGCTATCCGATGAAGATTGTTTCTCGGGTTTTGTTCGCCAATAATAAACCACCGAGTCGTTGGGAAGTAAATTAACGGATGTTTTAATTAATACTTTTCCGGTAACCGTTTGGTTTTGCAAAAACGGACTATTAAATGTATTCACCGTATCCAACTGAACTGAAAAATTTCGTTGCTGCCCGAGTAAGTTGGCATCTTGAAACATCAGGTTGACCGAACCGCTGTTTACAATTCCGAAAGGAGGCGGGTAAAGATTCAATGTTCCGTTGGATGGAATGAACGTACTTAATGTTGCCGTGTTGTTGGCATCATTTATTTCTTTTACCGTGTTCAGAGGATCGATAATCACGGTAAATAGATTATTGCCAAAACCATCGGTGCCGTTTTCTTTTTTGATCGTGAAGTTTAATGTGTCGATATACAAGGTGGGCGAGTAGATCGAATCGTAGGTTTTAGATGAACCATCGTTGAAGGTTCGGATAACCCGAATCTTCATGGGCTTGGATGCATAAGCCCCAAGATTCTTCACAATGATTTTGATTGCAAACGAATCGGTCATCGAATTAACGGGCCTGCTATCGAGAGAGGCGAGCGAAAGCGATCCGTTGTCAACCGAATAATCAGGTAAGGACGTGCCAAACAGTTTCAAGGCCGGGTCGCCCGACAGCACCATTTGTTGTACCTGCGTTATTGAAAAAATATTGGCCGATTGTGTGCTGAGATATTGACGGCTTGCCTCTTTTTGAATTTCTCCAATGCTTTTTGTGATAAATGTAGAGTCGCCAAAACCTACTTTATAGAAAAGCGTAGAGTAAAGCTGAAGATCGCTGATCAAGCCAAAGGAAGTACCCGCGATGAGGTTTCTAGAACCTTTGTTGGCGGCCAGAATCCAATCTTCACCAAACGTAATTTCATTGCTAAAAATAGTTCCGGCATTACACCCGTTGATTAAAAACACCGGATATTTCCCCGCATTGTTGTAGCCGAGTGTTGGGTTGGTAACATTGCCAATGTCGATGTCTATAATATTGGGAGCCGAGTGACCAAAGAACGTAACCAGGTTTACACCTTGATTAACAATTGGTGAAACATTGATCTGCTCAATGCCTACATTTTGTTTGGCTTCCGTAGTCACGTGCCCTCCGAGGTAAGGGCCTTCGGCAATTTGCGCAAAGCCGTTCACAATCGATTTGAAGTAGGCGAGTTCGAAGGCATCGGTTGTAAAATTTCCACCGCCACTTAGATGCAGTATTTGTTTTGCCCAGGGTTGCAACGGTTGTGCCTCTACTTCTTTCACTTTGTTGAGATAGGCCGCAACATCGGCAGCCGTGTTGGCGGTGATTCTACCCGTAGGTATGGAGGGCTCGTAGGTAGTGCCGTTCAGTCCGGCCGTAAACGCAATGTCTCCGCCCGGAAATCCGGCCGAAGGCACCAAGTCAATAAACTCACCGGGCTGCATCGGCTTGCGCTGATACGGTGAGAACGTAATGTCTCTACCTTTACCAATTAAAAACAAGTGCTTGATGTTTGCCTGTGCCATAAATTTCATAAAACTGTAAACACCAAGCGGAGAAGTTTCTCCGTAATTAAATTGGTTGTACAACTGATCGACCGTAACAACCAACGTATCGTAGCTTCCCCCTGCAGATGAGGCACGATACGCGGCATACGCCTGTACCGGGTTAGCATAACCGGCAGCAGCCTTTGTCAAAATTTTATTAGTGACGATCACAAAGTTGTGCAGTGCGGGGGTGATCTGCCGGAAAGACACCGGAATTATAGCGGGCACAAAAACAACAGAGGAACTGTACAGGGTTTTAGAAACCGATGTGCCGGGCACTATGGCTGAGAAAGGACTAACCGATGTGGGCAAAATGCGTGTAATGTTTTGCAGGTTGGAGATATCCCACACGCGCATATTCGATGATCCCGACAGCGTGAGATACGATTGCCCGGATGCATTTATATCTAATTGAAATTTCTTTTGAAGCACATTGCTCCAATTTAAGCTTTGAGGGTACCTCAACTTCATATACGACAAACTCGCTTGATAGCGGTTGGTGGAAGCGCTCGCAGCCAGAATGCGCACTACCATTTTTCCGTCTGCGCCAACATCGCTCCAATTTAATTCGGATTGAAACAGGGAGGTTTCGTAATTAGCAAAACTAACGGTTGATAAGGTGCGCAGACTTGCAATGTTGGGGCCTACTAAAATAGATATGCTGTGAGGTATGGCATCGCGGCCTACCAGAAGAAGCTCAAGCTTGGGGTTGCCACCAGCAGCTACTCCATTGAAAACAGAATCAAATACATAATCGAATGAAACACCTTGTTGCAAAGCAGTTCCGGTCCATCCTTCACCTTGATCGAAATACGTGGATTGCACCAGGCCATTCACCGTATAACCTGCACTATAATTAGTATGATACACATTTAACCGCTCAGCATATTGATAGGTCTCAGCCGGCTGGCTATTCACATTTACAAGTTGCACGGAATCCATGCGCAGCCCTATGGGTGGAGCTGGGCTGTACGTAAGAAAATAGGCGGTTGTATCCGAATACAGATTGTAATATTTGTGCGGTTGCAGCGAGGATGGCCGGTACAGCAAACTATCGAGTGTGCCATCGTTTTTTTTACCATAAAATTCGATGTAGTCGTTGGTATCAATCCGTCCGTCCGATTGCCCGCTTATATAAATGGACTGCTCTTGCCCTCGGTGCAACAAATGAATAAACCGTGGGTCGACACCGCCTGTGCCCACCGGCATTCCGGCCGATTGTAGATTAGAATAAGTGAGTCGGTAAATTCCATCGTGCGAAACGGGTATTTTAAAATACGGTTGGCTGAAGTTTATCCAACTGTTGCTGAACTGAGCCAGTACGGCAAGCGGCAAAAAAAAGACTACGCCACAAATAAAACGCTTCACGCTCACCTCTTGTTTTTAGGAAGTAAATACAACCAACAAAGATACGGTAACTTCCAAAATCAACATAACCTTAATAACTGATGTTACGCAAACTATAGATTGACTGTCATGTTGAGTTTATCGAAATCTGATTTCGATGCTCGAAAATGCCTTCGACTTGCTCTCCGAAGGAGTCCTTTGGACAGGCTGACAATGTTTTGAATAGTTTGCGAAACATCAGTTAATAACGAAGAAGCCCTTTAATTTTTTGACTAACCGAAATCAAGTTTCGACACTTCGAATTACATAAGCATCTTATCTCCAATTACCGTTTATGGATTTCTTTTTTACAGCCCAACATATAAATGGCCATGACTTAATGTTGATGTTCGGCCATTGGGCTTGTTCCTTTCTTTAAAATCAATTCGCTGTAAAGTAAGTAGGCACCGCTCACCACTACGATTTCGTTTTCTTCCAATCCCGAAGTAATTTCTACTTGATCAAAATCCTCAACGCCAATTTTTACCGGACGGGGTGCAAATGAGTTTGGTTCTGATTGCACATACACATGAGCTCCTTTTTCATTGCGGATAACGGCATCCGTGGGTAAGGCCAACGCATTGCGCAACGAGTGTTTTAAAAAGACCTGAGCCTGCATGCCGGGCTTAAAGCGCAACCCCGGGTTGCTTAAAGATGCTCGCATAACCGTGACCTGAGTGTTTGCTCGATATTCCGGGCTTAAAAAATTTATAGTTGCCGAGAGATTTTCCGATTCAAAACCATTCACTCGAAAAGAAACACGGTCGCCCAGGTTTACATAACTCGCTTCGTGCGGATAGAGTTCTGCCTCAAGCCACAATGAATTAATGTTTTCAATTCGATATAGCTTATCGCCTTCATTTACATACTGCCCTTCGGCTACTCCAATTTCTTCAACGATTCCACTCGTTGGAGCGAGGAAAGTGATGCGCGGTTGCACAGTCTTTGCTTCAGCCAACTGGTTTACCTGTTTCTTGCTCAGCCCGTAAAGCACCAATTTATTTTCAGCAGCTTTGAGGAAATGCTCGTATCGTTTCTCTTCGCTAAGAGATTGATATTGTGTTAACGCCAGCAGGTACTCGCGTTGGAGCGTGAGCAAAGTCTCACTGTAAATTTCGTAGAGCGGCTCTCCATTTTTTACGGTGCGGCCCGTTTCCTTGATGAAAAGCTTTTCAATTCTTCCTGCCGCACGGCTGCTGATCAGGGTTGTTTGATCTTCGTTTGGCTTGAGTTTGGCATTGACGATCAGGGTTTGCCCAATTGGTTTTATAGAGACTTTTTGTGTAACAATATTGGCTAACTTAATTTGACTATCGGTCAACATTAAGTCGGTGGTTTCGTGCTTAGCGATGCGAACCAGATTCATACCACACACCGGGCATTTGCCGGGAGCATCTTCCACCACATTGGGGTGCATGGGGCATGTATATTTTGCGGTGGTATTTTCTCGAGATGTTTGATTGCCGCTATTTTTTTTACAGGCAGTAAAAAAAATCGCTGTTGTAAAAATTAAAATAACTGATGCTTTCATTTTAATTTGATTTAATAAAACTTTCACTGTCCACCAGATATTGTGCATTGGCGGCCACTTCATCAGTCGATGAAATGCCTTGCACGATCTCCACAAATCCATTTGCCCGAATGCCCGTACTAATTTTTACTGGTTTAAACAAGGTGCTGGATTTTACAAACACAATTTTATCAACACCCAGATCGAGTATCGTTTCTTTGGGTAACCACATTGTTTCTTTTGTTTGAAACTGAATGTTGCCAGAAACCAGCTGCCCGATCCGCAAACCTTGTGCGTGGTGCACATACACTCGTATCTTGATAAATTCTTCGCCTTGAGAAAAGAAAGGCTGCACAAAATCTACTTCGGCAGTTTCCATTTTTCCGTTCCCCATGTCAAGTAAAATTTTATCACCCGCTTTTACCGTACTTGCCTGCGAAAGAGCAACGTTGAGTTCAACACGTATTGCAGAAGTATTAACCACTTTAAACAACACCTGGCCTGTGGCAACGTAGCTTCCCTCTCTAATCAGTTCTGTATCCGAAGGCGGATTTACTGGAGTAGCAGTAGTTGTGTTGGCAGCACCCATACTCGAACCACCCATATTTTCCGGTGAAGATGCAGCAGCAGTTGTTGAAGATGAGGTCGATACATTTTTATTTTCATTAATAACATAACCATCGTACTGGCTGAAAATTGAAAAAGTGTACACTGCTTCTTTTCGTGCGATAATTTCTTCGACTTGTTTTTCGGATGCGCCCAGCAAAAACAGCTTGCTCTTAGCCGAATGAATTAGCTCCTCGTTGCTCTTGTCGTTTTGTACCAGATAAAGCAACTCACGTTGAGCCGTCAACAGTTCGGGGCTATAAATGTCGGCCACTTTTTGCCCTTTGTGCACCGGCTGCAAGGCGTACTTTAAATAGACTTTTTCCAGTCGTCCACCGATGCGCGCGGGTATATCGTAAACATAACGTGTATCGTAGGTTACCACACCCTGTGCTTGTACCGCTGCCTTCTGCGATTTGTACACACCTTTCACTGTTTTAATAGAGGTGATGACAACTTCGTTTGGCGATTTGATCAGACTCGTCAGGTCTTTGGTGATTTTTACTTCTTCGGCCTTTTGTGCTTTACGCACTAAATTCATTCCACACACCGGGCATGTACCCGGGCGATCGGAAATTACAGTAGGGTGCATGGGGCATGTGTACGTGTCCGCGCTACTGTGCTTATCAACCGAACATGAAATTGACAGAAATACAATCAGTGCTCCGATCAATAGTTGCTTACCCGCAGCCCTTTGAATTACTAGGGACTGTATTTTATTTCTCAGATTCTTTTTCATAAGCTACGATCAGGTTGTAGTACTCTTCCATTTTTTCAAGGTATTGCATCTGTGCCATGTTCAGCGCTTCCCAGGCATCAATTACAATGGGTAATTGCTCACGGTTTTCTTCGTAGGCGAGCATCACGGTTTCCTGGTTTTTGCGCAAAGCAGGAATAATTTTGGTTTCATAATTATTCAATTGCTCTTGCATTCTTTTTAGCTGCGAGGCAATACCGGCCAACATTCCGCGTGCTTCAACCAAGATGGCTTCGCGGCCTCGTTTCATGGCTTCGATGTCGTACTGCATTCCGCGAACTTCCGATTTGTACATTTTAGACGACCACGGTGCAATGGGTATGGAAACCATTGCCATGGCGGTGAACTGGGTTGGCATGTTGCCCAACGGCTGCATGTGGTTAAACCGAATGGCAAAATCGGGCTTGGCTTGAGCTTGCTGCACTTTTTGGCTGAACCGCATGGCATCAATTGTTTTGTTGATCTGCTTTACATCGCTGCGGTGGCTTCTTAACTCAGTTGTGTCGTACATCAGTTGATTGGCCTCGAACGTAACAGAAGTTGTTGTGTCGATCTCCAGGCGCGAATCGTGCGGTGCGTTCATCAAACTTTTTAACCGATATTGTCGCTCTTCAATTTCGCCCTGTGTCATGGTCTGCATATTTTTTATTTCGTATAACCGGCCTTCTGCTTTGTAAATGTTGCCGAGGTTGCCCTGATTGTACGGATATCGGATTTTAGAAATCTTCACCATCAATTCGATGATGCGTTCGTTCTCGCTCAGGATTTTTAGTTTTCGATCCGCGATCAGCCATTGATAATAAAGAGATTTAGCTTCCGACCTAAGTACATTGAATTGCCTGGCCCTGCCTTGTTCTTCTACCGAAGCACGCGATGCAAAATAATTTTTGTTGGCATTTAATTTGGCCGGGTTGGGTATATCTTGTTCAACGGCAACCATGAAAGAACCTTTGTCGCGGTCGTCCATTACCCGCTGGCCGGGGTAGGGCGTCATAAACGTTCCGACTCCCACCATCGGTGCCATCCAACTTTTTGCTCCTTCCGTGTAGGTGTTCAACGCCTTCACTTTGTTGTCGTACTCCTGGAGCATAGGGTTGTGCTGATCGATGGCACGCAATACACTGTCGAGGCTAACTACCTGGGCATGGCCCACGGCAATTAGCCCAAAACAAAACAGTACCGTTATTTTAATGTTGTGTTTCATAAACTTCCAGTTTTCCAAATTTTCTGAGTTCATATTCTTTAGTCATCAAAAAGATGAGCGGTGTTACAAGCAAGATGTGCGTGGAAGAAGTGAGTACGCCACCAATCATAGGCAACACAATGGGCTGCATCACATCGCTGCCAACGCCTGTTGCCCACAACACGGGCACTAAGCCAAACAACGCAACGCTTACCGTCATGATTTTTGGGCGCAACCGCTTGGCTGCTCCGGCAATCACAAATTCTTTCAGTTCGTCCTTAGAAATAGTTTCGCTTGAGTTGCCCCGAAGTTTCACCAGTTGCTGCATGGCATCGTTCAGGTAAATTACCATCACCACTCCGGTTTCCACGGCAATGCCGAACAACGCAATGAAGCCAACGGCTACGGCCACCGACAAATTAACTCCGTAAAAGTAAACCATGTAGGCTCCGCCAATCAACGCAAAAGGAACCGTGATTAAACTGAAGAATGCTTCGCGAATGGATTTGAAGGCTAGGTAGAGCGACACAAAAATAATGAGCAGCACCACGGGCAAAATCATCATTAAAGTCTGCTGCCCGCGAATCAGGTTTTCGTATTGCCCGCTCCACTCGATATAATAACCGTTGGGCATAGCTCCCAATTTTGTATTCAACGTTTCGATGGCTTCTTTCACAGTGCTGCCCAAATCGCGATCGCGCACATTAAATAGTACTGCCCCCCGCAACATGGCGTTCTCCGAAGTAATCATGGGGGGGCCGTCTTCAAACTTGATCGAGGCAACTGCCGAAAGCGGCACATTGCCGAGGGCAGGTGTTTTAATTGGAATGCGTTTGAGTTGGTCGATGCTGTTGCGGTAATCTTGTGCCAGCCTAACGCTGATGGAAAACCGCTGCCGTCCTTCAATAGTCTGCCCAATGGGCGAGCCGCCAATAGCAGATTCTACAACGGTGTTCACATCATTTACGGTTAATCCATAACGGCCAAGAACTTGTCGGTTTATGTCGACCGTCAAATACTTTCCCCCGGTAATCGGATCTACGTACAAATCTTTTACACCCGGTATTTCTTCCAACGCTTCTTTCACCCGATTTGATAAAACATAAATGCTATCAAGGTTTTGTCCGTACACTTTAACGCCAACATCTGTGCGTATGCCCGTGGCCAGCATGTTAATCCGATTGATGATGGGTTGAGTCCAACCATTTACCACACCGGGTATTTGCATCTTTGTGTCCAGTTCATTAATAATTTCTTTCTTGGTGATACCCTCGCGCCACTCCGATTTAGGTTTGAGCATGATTATGGTTTCAATCATACTGATGGGCGAGTTATCGGTGGCCGTACTTGCGCGGCCCGCTTTGCCCAACACTTTGTCCACTTCGGGCACGGCCTTGATAATTTTATCCTGAACCTGAAGAATGCGTTTGGCTTCTTCGTTAGAGACATCGGGAAGGGTGACGGGCATAAACAAAATTGACTGCTCGTCAAGCGGAGGCATGAATTCTGTGCCGAGGCTTGTTAAGAGTGGTACGCTCACCACCAACGCCAACACATTTATCCCGATTGTGGTCTTTCGCCATTTCATACAGGTGCGGATGATGGGCTCGTAAACTTTTTCAAGAAACCGATTGATGGGATTTTTGCTTCCATCGGTAAATTTCCCTTTCATGAAAAAAGAAATAATAACCGGAGCCAACGTTACCACCAAGAACGCATCTACCAGCATGATAAAAGTCTTGGTGAATGCAAGCGGGTGAAACAACTTGCCTTCTTGCCCCGTGAGTAAAAAGACGGGTAGGAACGATGTGATGATGATGATGGTAGAATAAAACACACCGCGCGAAACTTGCTTGCTCGATTTTTCAATGATCTCAAGCCGTTCTTGCTCGTCAATTTTATTGTAGTTTTTCGAAAATAATTTCTTTACCATACTTTTTATTTTTTCGGGTTTAGTTCCTCAAAACGATGCGACAGATTTTTGTACGAATTTTCTGCCATGATGATACCGTTATCTACAATTACGCCAATGGCCAGCGCGATACCCGTTAGCGACATGATGTTAGATGAAATATCGAAGGCATTCAATAAAATAAAACTCGTGGCAATGGTAATGGGTATCTGAATGATGATGCTGGCAGCACTGCGCCAGTGAAACAAAAACAGGATCACCACCAGCGACACCACAATCATTTCTTCCATAAGTGTTGTTTTTATGGATGAGATCGATTCTTCAATCAGTTCACTGCGGTCGTACACTATGTTGAACTTCATGCCGCCCGGCAGACCCTTCGCTACCTCGGTCATTTTCTTTTTCACGGCATGAATAACCTCATCGGCATTTTCGCCATAGCGCATCACCACAATGCCGCCCACCACTTCGCCATCGCCATTCTCATCAAAAATGCCGAGCCGTGTTTCGCCCGTCATTTGCACAGTGGCAACATCGCTCACTTTTACTGGTGTTGTGTTCACTGTTTTCAGTGGGATATTTTCGATTTCTTCCACCGACTTGAGGTAGCCGGTTGTTTTGATGATGTAGCCGATGTCGTTGATTTCAAACTTGCGCCCCCCCGCTTCGTTGTTGTTGCTGCGCACGGCCTGAATTACTTCGGGCACGGAAAGATCGTAGTAGATAAGCTTGTTGGGATTGAGCGTTACCTGATATTGCTTTTGGAAACCTCCGAAGGAAGCAATCTCACTAACACCGGGTACATTTTGCAAACCAAACTTGATGTACCAATCTTGCAAGGCACGCTGTTCTCCCAAATCCATGCCGGGAGCATCGAGTGTGTACCACAGTATGTGCCCCACACCCGTTCCATCGGGGCCGAGCGTGGGCGTAACTCCTTGCGGCAATAAACGTGTGGCATAGTTTAACCGCTCCAACACTCGCTCGCGCGCCCAGTAAATATCGGTATCGTCATTAAAGATCACATACACAAAACTCATCCCGAACATAGACGAGGCCCTCACGTATTTTACTTGTGGCAAGCCTTGCAAGTTGGTGACCAACGGATAGGTGATCTGGTCCTCGATAATCTGAGGACTGCGCCCCATCCATTCGGTGAATACAATGACCTGGTTTTCGGATAGATCGGGTATGGCATCAATTTTATTGACACGCACCGAATGCACACCCCAGGCAAACAATCCGGTAGCAACCAACAACACCAGAAAGCGGTTGCGAAGCGAGAACGATATTAATCCTTCAATCATAAAAAGAAACATTAAATAAAATAGACGATCGGAAGCCGCTTAAATAATGCGGCAAGAGAAGAGCGAATGCCCTTTCTCAGAATAAAAAAGAAATCAGATAAGGAAAGTTCGGTGGGCAACAGTACGATCACTCGCTCGCAGAGGCGAATCGTAGTTGAAGTGGTTTGTGCGAGAGGAGTGATCAATCGGAATGACTTCGGAAAGAATGATAACAGGGGCTGCCAGAGCAATACATGAAATAGGAGGAATACTAACTTCTACCGAGGCGGCATTAAAATCTTCTCCGTTGTGCAGAATAACTTCGTCTTTGCAGCAAGATTTTTTTTCCTGACGGTGGCACGGAGGAAGCTTCTTTTCCATCTCACAGCCATTGGCTTTAGTAAACAAAGCGATGTTCTGAACTTCGCCCCCGCAAAAGTGCATGCCTACCCTAAAGCTGGTGGACGAAAGCAACACCAACAAGGTTAGGGCTGTTGACGCTATGGAACGCAGGCTTTTCATTTTGATGTGCCAAATATAACGTTTTTTTACCGGAGTTGGTTTTATATAGTTCGGTAAGGGTTTTACACAATTTTACAACGTGTACTACAGACCCAATGAATATATGCTAATTAGTTGTTTGCCCACCCGCATTTGCCCAGGCTACAATGGTATTGATATCGCTTTGACTTAACGAACCGCCTTTGGGCATAACTTTGTTTGTTACTGCAAATTTTATTACAGCCGCATTTACTGCAATTCCCGAGTCGGTATCGAACCCTACCGGTTTGCCATACCAAGATTTTGATTCGCTGTGGCAGTGCATACAATTATTGTTAATGATTGTCTTTACTTTAGAAAAGTAAAGTACGGGTTCCACATCATTATAGGTGCAAGAACCCAACCCAACGAGAGCGAGTAAGAAAATTATTTTTTTCATGTTAAGGCAACAACCGGATGGTCTATCTAAGTTTGATTAAAGTTTATTTTACGAATATAAAACTGTAAGCTCCCCCTAATTTCGAGCCAATCAAAAGTATAAAAAAGCGGTGCTTACGCTGTTTTTATAATGAGTTTTAAGAGGCATCCCGCTCTTGGGATGATGACCATCCCAGTCGAACAGGATATTCCTGGCAAGTTGCTCTCCAGCATTGCTTGCTTCCGCTTACCTGTTGATCGTAAAGTTACTGGTGGCATCTCGATTATAAAAATTCATGAAAGCGCTTCGAGCAGGTCCACGGGAGCCCTGTAGTCGAGGGCTTCGTGAGGTCGGTGGTGATTGTAGTCCAGCATCCACTCCTCGATTTTTTCACGCACTTCTTTGAGTGAGTAAAATACGTTGGCGTTCAGCAACTCCTTGCGGATGCTCCCGTTGCACCGCTCCACATATCCGTTTTGCATGGGCTTGCCCGGTTGGATATACGTTAAGCTTATCTTATGCTGCCGGCACCATTCATCCAACGTGTGCGAGATGAACTCCGGGCCGTTATCAACCCGGATCATTTTGGGTAGCCCCCTGAACTCTTTCAAGTATTCCAACACACGAACCACGCGCAACGCGGGCAAAGAGAGGTCTGCCTCCATGGCAAGGACCTGCCGGTTGTAATCATCTACTATATTCAGCAAGCGGAATTTACGGCCATCCCACAAACTATCGCTCATAAAATCAACGGACCAGACTTCATTGATTGCCTGGGGCTGAAATAAGGCCTGCTTCACGCGCGCGGGCAGCCGTTTTTTAAAACGCCTGCGGATGTTGAGCTGCAAGCCCGTGTACACACGGTAGACCCGCTTGTGGTTCCAGGCCAAGCCCTTCCGCCTTATCCGGAAGAACGATTGCCAGAACCCAATGGCCGGATGGCGGGCCACCAGTGCCTGCAATTCATTGATGACAGGGGCATCATTCTTCGATTTAGGGGTATACTGGTGAGTACCCCGCGACACGCTCAGTGTTTTGCACGCCTGACGTTGGCTCACTCCATGGGTTTCAATCATGAACTGAACCAGCATGCCCTTCTGGTCAGGCGCTAAAGCTTTTTTGCAACGGCATCTTTCAATGCTTCGTGCACAAGGCTCAGGTTGGCGTACATCCGCTTGAGCCGCGAGTTCTCTTCCTCCTACTCTTTCATCCTTTTGACATCGCTGACCTGCATGCCCCCGTAGCGCTGCCGCCACTTATAGAAGGAGGCTGTGGTGACGCCCAACTCCCGGCAGATTTCTTCTGCCTTGCGACCTGCCTCATGGTCTTGGATCGCTTTTACAATCTGTGTTTCTGTGAATCTTGACTTTTTCATATTTAACCATTTTAAAATTGAACTTTATTATTCAACTTTCAAATGGCCGAACTTTAGGGAAGCTTACAAAACGAACTTTCCGATTTCGATCGGCTTTCCGAAGGAGTCCTTTTGGACAATCCTCTTTTCTGGCGCAAGCGTCTCGCTTGTGCTCTCTCTTTCAAAACATAACTCAGCTCAATCAACCCCTTTCTATCATAAAAATCACACGGCTACTTACTGAACAAAAAGAAACACAAAGAGGCCATCAAATATTTTATACAACGTTACAGATTTTTATTGGCACAAGCGAGACGCTTGCGCCAGTCGGGAGTACCCAAGGTTATCAAAAAGAAAGAGACAGATCAAATGACCTGCTTATTAACATCGTTTCATTTTACCATCAACTAAAATCAAATCATTACAACTTCAGTTTTTAAAATATGACAGTCTGAGGCACTATTCTACTCATTTGGATTATAATCGATAGGCAAAAGCATTCCGATTTTGCTCAAACTTCCTAAGTAGCCTTCTGTATAAATAAAGAAACGATCAAAATACCCATTCGAGTAAACTACTAAAGAATCAGTTAAAATTTTTACAAAAGATTGTTGATAATGTTTAGGGTTATAATTTTTTCCGTAATATTTTATGGACAGTGTTCCTTTATTACAAATTACATTTTTACTGGAATCACAAAGTAGCTCCTTACCGTGTAGAATTAAAGATTCTATGTTGCTGTTGGCTGGAAGCTTTTTGAGATTTTGATAATATTTTATACTGTCATTGGTTGCATGTAATTTTTTATTAATTAGATTATCAGGTGGTCTAATTTGTGGATATACGATGTGAGCTTCATAGCCTTCTTCTATCAACTTATTATTTAAGATACACTTTATGAGGTGATTTAACGATCCCCAATAAACCTTTAGCCTAGCTCTTTTCCATTTTGAACGTTGTTTATTATTTGATGGTTTCATCTCCCTAAAAAATACACTGCCCCTAAAAATTAACTTGTCAGTTCTATATGAAGCTTTAAAATTTTCTAAATTGTATTCTATGTAGTAACCAAGAACCTTATTTTCAATTCTGATTGGGTTTCTTGATAGTGCAAATAAAGAATTTTCTACTTGATCAAAGTATATATAAATGTCTCTTGGATTCAATATTCTGACATCAGTATCTTTAAATCCTCCCAAAATCAGATTTTTAAATTCCTTATAATTTCTTTTTCGATCACTTGAATCTGGCGAAAAAATAGCTTCTGGCAACAAGGTATCCTTAGGAGTTAATAAAATATCCAAAACTAAAGTAGAATCACTTTTAACTGAAAAATAAAAATGCTGTGGGTTATATCCCAGATATGTAACTATTAGATCAAATTTTGGAATTGAACTAAATAAAAGTTCAAAATATCCATTCTCGTCTGAGCTCGATCCAATTGTGGTGTTATTCAAATATATGGTCGCAAATGGCAATGGTTGACTTGAACCTTTATCTGACACCCGACCTTTCACTAAAATTTTTTGTGCGTCACAAATTAAGCTAAGAAAAAAAGCACCTATTATAAAAAGGATCCATCTCATTTTTTTTGAGCTAATTTTACAACGAACAGAAGAAGAAGTATACAAATAGAAAACAAGTTAAAATTAATATTTCCAGATGAAGATCTATCAGTTCTTTATTTGTAACTTCTTATTCTTCGCGGTGTCACCTGTCTCAGGAACTCTGCACTTTTTATTATACTGTCCATTTCATCAAGTCACTTGCCATCGTTGGTGTTCTTCACCAACGATCTCGCTCTCAAAAAACAAAGATATCTATTCATCGTAGCGACTCAAAAAATTAAATACCGATTTATTCGTTTCGTAAAACGCAGCACCCGAGTATTCATATTCTTCCGGCAGCCGATAAAAACAACCCATCAAGCTATATGGCAATGTCGGATGGGTAGGTAATAAAATACAACCAACCAAGAAAATAGTGTGCTGAAAAGTCTAAATTAATTTGGAATAGATACTGAATGCAGCAATCCCCATCCCTAAGGTCAATACAAATAAAATTTTAATCCATTGTGTAGAAAGGGTCACTTCCAAATCAATAAGGCCTGCTTTTTGCAAAACCAATTGCAACACAAGGTAAGCATAAATCAATACTACAATGGAAATTACAATGACCACCGATGCAAACGAAAGCACCGTACTCATTTGAAAAGTGCTGCCTGCACTTTGAAGCAGAATACTTTTTAAACTGATAAATAAAAACTGGCTTAACGTATTCATTGTTGGTTTTGGGTTAAGGTTGA
Source organism: Bacteroidota bacterium (assembly GCA_018267285.1). GTDB lineage: Bacteria > Bacteroidota > Bacteroidia > Cytophagales > Cyclobacteriaceae > ELB16-189. Next base: position 35,886 of record JAFDYU010000010.1, read on the forward strand.
ATAACTATGCTTCTTTCTGGCTTTGCCTGAAATGATCTGCAATAACAAAAGTAAACTTACCGTAAAGATTGCCGGAGCAACGATTAACAAAAGCCCCCAGTTCATCCGCCAGTTACCGCTGGCCGGATCGAAGCGGAAGCAACTCATCCATACGTTGCTGCCCAACGTGGAGTAAACCGGAACAAAATCATGGGTCAATTCTTTGAAGAGACGATTCCATTGATCGTTGGTGGGTAGGCCTTCAATCCATTGCAGTATTTTGCCGTTGGTGTCGATCAAAGCGAGGATGGTATTGTGTTCGTATAAATTATCTACTACTTGAAGCTCAAGCCCGAGTGAAGTCAGTAGTCGGTCGCTGCTCTCTTGCTCAAGCACCCCAAACGTCCAATTGGCAGGAGGGGGGCTGGCTTCGGTAAAGCCGGCTAACTTAGACAAACGTTTGGAGTCATCGTTCGGGTCGAAACTCAATACCATCATCTGAAAATTACTTTCATTGGTACCTTGCAGCAAAACACGATCACGAATTTGTAGCAGATAGGGGTTGCACACACCGGGGCAACGGCTATACGCAAAGGTTATCAGTACAGGTTTTTGAGAATACCAACGTGAAATAGGCCGTGCAGAGGAGTCAGCGGTTAGAATTCTCACATCCGGAATTTCCCTTAGCAGAAATTCCATCTCACCCGTTTTTTGTAAGGGAAGAAAATTCAGGAGAATAATTGCCCAACACATCGTTTAATAAAATCGAAGGTGTAAATGATCATACCCAGAAAATAGAGCGAAGCAAAAGCCACCGCCATCTGCGCCAGCGAAATACCTTTGCTCACCACTTCGTTGTACATATTTACTTTTCGGGGAACGGAAAGAGCCCCGCCTAAATAAAAGGCCAACAAAAAGCCGACACCGCCAATCACCAGCAAACTGAAAATTATTTTCACCGTGCCCGGTTTTATTTTTTCGGGCGCAATTTCATCGGCAAACCAACTGGCGAAAGCCAAACTGAAAAATACATTGCCGAGTAAATTATAGGTATGAAAGTGAGCAGGCACCCATTGGGTATTGTGCAGCACAAAGTTGTTGGCGATCACCGCATCCAGAAGCGCACCCATGCCCCCAATCACCCAAAACATCACACCAAAAAAATACAATAACGAAGCCAAGCTCCATTTCATTTTTGAGCCGTATAGGGTAACAAGCACCGAAAAAATAGTTACGCATACCGAAGGCAGCGGAGCAAGCCAGGTAATAATTTGGCCTGCGTACTGAAGCGCAAGCGGCTGAGCAAAATCCATATACAAGTGGTGGAAGTAGGCAAACAACACAATCAGCAGGGTAGCATTCCAGGCCAACACCACATACCAGGTTGACTTGTAGGCAGGCTTGCCAACCATGCCGGGAAACAACTCATAAAGCACGGCCAAACCCATGTAGAGCATTTCGTTGGCGATGGTATGACCAAAAAAGAAGGTCAGGTTTTTCATGAGCAATGGATCGTTGGTGAAGGCGCCCTTGCTAAACATCTCGATGTAATACAACACCAACAACACCACAGCAGCGAGCAAACAACAAATTACCCCAATGATGGATACAAATGAGATGAGTATAAACGGTGAAACAGCAGGCTCAGTCTTACCCGCGAGATGGTGCCAGCCAAGTGCCTGAACTATCGTATATTTTTTGAGGATGGTCGCAACCAAAACCACCGACCACACCAACCAACCCACACCAAGAATAGTGAGAGCAATAAAAAATAGAAGTGGACCAATTTCCATACCGGTGGCAAGAAACGGTAACGGGTAAAGAAAATACCAACTGGCATGAAACTTGGCAAAGAATGTTGCCGTCAGCAGTACAACGATGCCAAGGATTGTACACACATAAGCAAAGACACTACTCCATCGGGGCACGGTGAGGTACCGGCTCATTAAATACTGAATGCCCGCCATGCCCGCAACGTACCACACACCAATCATCAATAAGCCGTGCGAGGTCATCAGCACATAGAAATTTACGGGGTTTAAATTTACAAGCTCGGCTTGCCCCATGCGCATCGTCAAACCGAAAATAATAGCTACCAGAAACACCACCAGTACAGTGATGAGCCAGAGCAGGGTTGTTTTTTTGTTAGTAGTTATGTCCATGATTTTAGAAATGCTTATTCAACTTTTATCTTAGCCATCATGCCCGAATGTGCAACCCCGCAATATTCCAGGCACAGTATATCGTAGGTGCCGCTTTCTTCGAATTTCCACCGCAGCCGGTTCATGTATCCGGGCATAACCTGAACCTGTGCCTGCAGCACACCTTCTTTATATAAACTGAACCCATGATTTACATCCAGACTTGAAACACTAAACTCAATGATCTTATCAACCGGAACGGTTATCTCTACACCGGCCGACATATTAAAATCGTCTTCCGTTTTTATCGGGAATTTGGAAATCGCAAAGGCAAACTGTTTGGCCACCACAAATACTTTTTCTTCGGGCTCCGATTTGGCGTAAAGAAAATAAGGTGATTTGGGTAATGTAACCCCCATAATCAATATCACGGTTCCGAGCGAAATAAAAAAGAAAATCGCCCTCTTGCGATTGACATTTTCTACAGCCCCACTTTTATTGGCTGAAATAAAGACAAGAAAAAAAACGCAAATGATGATGAGCGACATCACCATAAAAACCAGAAATACTTCTTTTTGTGTAGTCATAGTCTGTGCATGCTGTTGTTCTACATATTTTTTTATTTACCTAAGTCGGTCTGTTTTCGCATTATGACTTCAAGATAGTTTTTTTAGAAAATCAAAAAGTAATTTCCGTATGACTTTTTTTAACAAAAAAAGCAAAAATCATCTTTGAGTAGTCATACGAAATGATTAACATGACTTTGGTCATGTTTTTTATTGGCTGTACAAAATTTTGTAACACGTTTATGTGAAGTACAGAGTGAAAGCAGATTAGAATAGGATTAGTGGTTAGGCTTTCGAATCAAAGCTGAGTCAGTCTCAGTAGATTCGTAAGTTGTTATTGCAACAAAAGAATTTCTAATTTAGAAGTGCTATTTGAGGAAATGAAATCAAAAACCAAAAAATGAACCTTCACTATATAGGACCTTTCCTTTCATTCATCATTTTATCCATCATCTGTTCGTGCTCCACAACTAAAAATCTACAACTTCAATTTGGCAAAAGCTCGTGCACACCACAACGAAGTCGGCAGTTTTCTGAACGTGATATTCCCAAACCTTTGTACAATATAGATATTGACACTGCACTTTCTTCGCGTATCTCATTTTCCAGTTTAAATGTTGCGAACGCTATCGGCATTTTGGATTTGCTCTCCGATTATGTTACTGAAATTAAACTGCACCGCAATCAGCAAAACTTTGCCAACAAGCTTACTCTATTCGAAATGCATTTAAAAATGTCTCAACGGATAGACCGCGCCTCGCTCGAAGTTTCATCCGTTACTTCTGAGTTAGATTGCGAAGAAGAAAAGATAGCCCAGATAGCCGATTACCTCAACGGAAAAGAAGGAGAAAACGAAACCAGGCTTACCGCAGCAGCCATTGCAACCGGTGCCGCTGGAGCAATTATTTCGGAAATTTTATTGAACAACAACAATCAAGGAAACCATAATTTAGAAACCATTGGCATTGCATCGGGTATTACAGAAGCAACACTGGGCTTGATGATTTTGTTGAATAAAAAGAAAACGGATTTTTCTCATCCTCGCAATGCCCTGCGCGAAATTTGGGAAGGACGCGATGTGTCTGAAATATTTCCTCCCTTTATTTGGTATTACCTGAATTACTACGATCCCAACAAGCCCAACGATTTGTCTATTAGAAATCAGATCATCGAACGATGGATGAGCTTTAAGCAAATCGGCAGTGCCAATTCAAAGAAAAAACATCAGCTCATTGGGTTGTATTTTGGCAATGGAGGTAGATACTCCACCGAGCAGTTGTACAACCGTGCCAATATGTACGACCAATTAGAGTCCTATATCAAATTAATAAAACAGGACCTCACTCTACTGGCAATCGAACTTGAAAAGATTAAATAGAAAAAATGAAAAAATATTCTGCATCAATACTTCTGTCGGTATGCATGTTGGGTTTCTGTTTTGTACGAAGCCAGGATTTAACAGAAGGCAAAGTGCCTAAAATGGTAACCGAGGCTTTTAAAAAGAAATACCCCAATACGTTTGCGTACGAATGGGAGTGGAAAAAAAGAGAGCAACTGTACGAAGCAGAATTTATGCGCAATGGAGATAAGTACGAAGCCCGCTTTTCTAAAGAAGGAAACTGGGTAAGTACAACTCGCGAAATAAATACGCAACAACTCCCTAAATCGGTAATGGATGCCATCCATCAGTCGGAATACAGCTCCTGGCGGCTCGATGACATAGAAGAACACAGTACGCCCCAACAAGAACAGATGTACTTAATTGAAGTAGAAAAAGGCAAACGAAATGTATATTTGTATATGATGCCCGATGGCAAAATGGTAAAAACATCTACAAAAAAATAACTAATCAACGAATGGAGTTATACGGGCAACACAGCAAAAGCATACCTCAAAAAGTTATCATTCACGTTTTAGAAATCTTGTTGTTGTGGCTCTCGTTTTGGATTTTATTTCAAAACGGTGGCAACCGGATTGAAAGCATTTTTTCCATAACTAATTCTTCTGAGCAAGTTTACCGGAGAATCATAATTTTCGTTTTCAATATAATTACGTTTTTCAGGCTTTCGTATATGATGATTGTATTGTTGAAAAGAAACATACCCTGGGAAGAAAGCATCAGTGTGCCCTTTGCCTTTGCACTCTATTACATTGGATTTACACTGTTTGTGCTGCCGGCATCTGCAACCATAGACGTAATAGATTTTTTTGCCGTTACAATGTTTATAGCGGGTTCCGTACTAAACAGCGGTGGAGAAATTTTAAGAGATAGGTGGAAAAAGATCCCTGAAAACAACGGTAAAATATACACCGAAGGTTTTTTTAAATATTCCCGCCACATTAATTATTTCGGAGACATTCTTTGGGTGACAGCCTATGCCATAATTACCCGAAATATATATGCGGCAAGCATCCCAGTATTTATATTCTGTTTTTTTGCTTTTTTCAATGCACCAAAACTTGATGCCTACCTCAAAAAAAAATACGGTGAGGATTATACGCTATACGCCAGGAATACCAAAATGTTGATACCCTTTATTTATTGATCCTTCAATTTAATTACAACCCTAATTTTCTTGTGCTATGAACGAACGTTATCTTTCCGTAGATGTGCTGCGCGGCCTCACAGTTACGCTTATGATCATCGTAAACACACCCGGAAACTGGGATACCACGTTCGCTCCGTTGCTTCATGCCAATTGGCATGGGTTTACACCTACCGATCTCGTATTTCCAACCTTCCTGTTTGTAGTGGGAAACGCCATGAGTTTCAGCCTCGAAAAATATGCGGCTCAAGGTACAACACCGTTTATGTTAAAAATTTTTAAACGAACAGCGCTCATATTTCTGCTTGGTTTTTTAATGTATTGGTTTCCTTTTGTACATCAGGAAAATGGAAACTTGGTGTTTAATTCGATAAGCAATACGCGCATCATGGGTGTGTTACAACGCATTGCGCTGGGCTACTGCATTGCTTCGCTGATTTTGTTCTACTGGAAAGACCGAGGGGCACTCTGGTTTAGTGCAATTGCCCTTTTAGGCTATTGGCTGATCCTGTATTCTTTTGGCGACTACACACTCGAAGGAAATGCCGGCCTCAAACTCGACAAACTTATTTTAGGAGACAATCACCTTTATCATGGGGAAGGAATTGCATTCGACCCCGAAGGGATATTGAGCACACTTCCGTCTATTGTAAACGTAATTGCGGGCTATCTCACCGGGAAGTTTATTCAGAAAAAAGGTAATTCGTTCGAAACCATTGGTACGCTCATGGTCTACGGAGCTTTGCTGCTGCTGGCCGCCCTTACCTGGAATATGGTTTTCCCAATTAATAAAAAGCTTTGGACAAGTTCTTTTGTGCTCTATACCACCGGGCTGGATTTGCTCATCTTACCCATTCTTATTTTTATTATCGACATCAAGAAAGTAAACAAATGGACCTACTTCTTTGAAGTTTTCGGACGAAATACTTTGTTTGTCTACATCTTGTCGGAAACAGCAATTATTTTTCTTTGGATTTTCACCATCAACGGGGTGTCGATTGTTCGTTGGCTGTACGAAACCATTTATAGCCCACTGGCCGGTGCCTACTTGGGCTCACTGCTTTTTGCAATCACCTGGACGTTAATCTGCTGGCTGGTAGGCTATGCCCTCGATAAAAAGAAGATATATATTAAGGTATAGTCGGCCTGTTAGTTTCGAAACCTCGGCTAAGCAGTAATTTCTAATTTTTTCCTCAAAAAAATTTTGCGTAGTCAAATAACTACATATATTTGTAGTCAAATGACTACGCAATGAATTTAAGACGAGATCCATTTCAGGCCATCGCAGACCCCACCCGCAGGGCCATTTTGTTGTTGGTGGCTTCGCAGTCGTTAACTGCCGGTGCCATTGCCGCTAACTTTGATTCTGCCCGCCCCACCATTTCCAAACACCTGCAAATACTCACCGAGTGCGAGTTGTTGCAGCAGGAACAGAACGGACGGGAGATGCACTACCACTTCAACCCTAAAAAAATGAAAGAAATAGCCGATTTCATTGAGCCTTTCCGCCTGATGTGGGAAGCCCGGTTCAACAAACTGGAAAGTGTGATGAAAAAATTCAAAACCAAAAAATAAAATAACATGGAGCAAAAAACAAAAGTCAATGCCGAAACCGGCAAGCAGGAATTGGAAATTACCAGAGAATTTAATTTACCGTTGGAGCTGCTCTTTAAAGCGTACAAAGAAAAAGAAATTATTGAGCAATGGATGGGTACCAAGGTTTTGAAGCTGGAAAGCAAAAAGCACGGCAGTTATCAGATTGAAACCACAGACCCAAAGGGTAACGTTGCTTTTCGTGCCAACGGTGTTATCCACGAATTTATTCAAAATCAAAAAATCACCCGCACCTTCGAAATGGAAAATACTCCGTTTGGTGTGCAGCTCGAAGTGTACGAATTTCAAAAACTTACCGATGACACCAGCCGCCTCCGTATGCGTGTCATCTACGAATCGGTGGAACAAAGAGACCAGGTACTGAAGCTACCTTTTGCTGCGGGTATCAATTTCGCACACAATCGGATAGAAGAAATCATGAACAAAATAAAATAACAACGTTATGTCAAAAAGAAATAAAATTATTTATTGGATCGCTACCGTTTGGCTTTGCGCAGGGATGGGCGCAACGGGTGTGCAGCAATTGATGAAAGTGCAATTAGAAGGCGCACTGTCACCTCCGGGTGTGTACGGAATTAAGGAATTGGGTTACCCGTTATATTTTCTAACCATACTTGGTGTTTGGAAAATATTAAGCGTTATCGCGTTGCTTGTACCTAAATTTCCACTTGTTAAAGAATGGGCGTATGCGGGCATTGTATTTCTCCTTACCGGGGCAATTTTTTCTCATCTTGCAGTAGCCCACACTCTTGCCGAATTATTTCCTGCCGGTTTGCTTCTGGTGCTGACAGGCTTGTCCTGGTACTTTAGACCGATTGAAAGAAAAGTGAATGAAAAATTTTAATTCTTTAAAATATGAACAAGAAAAATAAACTAACTGCCGACCAACGCGAAGAGTTGCTCCACAAATTAAAAACTCGTTTTGAAAAAAATACGAATCGGCACAAGGGAATAGATTGGGTTAAGGTGCAGACGAAGCTTGAAGCTAAACCCGAAAAGTTGTGGTCTTTAAATGCCATGGAAGAGACCGGTGGAGAACCCGATGTGGTGGGCTACGATAAAAAAACCGATGAATATATTTTTTACGATTGCGCTGTCGAAAGCCCCAAAGGCCGCAGAAGCTATTGTTACGATCACGAGGCGTTGGAGAAAAGAAAAGAACACAAGCCTGCCGACAGCGCGATCAATTGTGCGGAGGAGATGGGCATTGAACTCTTGACCGAACAGCAATACCGCGAGTTGCAGACACTCGGAGAGTTCGATGCAAAAACATCAAGCTGGGTTAAAACTCCGGCTGCAATCAGAAAACTGGGTGGAGCACTTTTTTGCGACTTCCGGTTCGACACGGTCTTTGTTTACCACAACGGAGCCGAATCGTACTATGCTGCACGCGGGTTTCGGGGGGTGCTGCGTGTATAACCCTTATACTTTTTCGTTGCCGGCAATAACCAAAGCAATTCCGCTGTAGGCAAGTGCTAAAAAAGCACTGGAGATTTCGCTGCCCAAATATTCGGGAGGCGAGGCCACTATTCTTGGAATATGCAGAATCACAAACCACGTAAAAGTCATTGCACCCAAAAGTGTAGCCGCAAGTGTATTTTTTATTTTCAAAATAATACCCAGACCTGAAGCGATCAAAGCGGTGCCGGTAAAATAAATCCAAAAAACCCGGTATGGAATCCACGAAGGCACATACTCCGCGGCAGCTTCACCAACCACATAGTGATCGATGCCAAAGCTGATAATGGTGATAGAAAATAAAATAGTGCCGAGCGGCAATAGTTTTTCTAAAAACTTAAATAGGGGAAGTTCGGACTTTTTATAAAAGTGTTGAGCCATAACCAACGCACCTGTGGCTAAAGCCAGCTCTTTAGCTGAGTTTTCCCAATCGATAAATTGCATAAAGTTTGGACTCACCATAAATTGATAGGGCACAAAATAGAAACAGAATATGATTAAGAGCACACAGCCAAGAAGTAGCGAAGCCGGAGTGATTTTTTTTTCTAAAACGATACATACCCCGGACCAAACCAGTAAGCCACCTGCAACATAAGCTACTACCGCAAGGCTCGGAATCCAAGAGTGATCGTAGGGGATTAACATGTACGGAAAATCACGATAGTAGATGGTTAATATTCCCAATACGGCTATGGAGGAACCAAAAAAGATACGGCCTATGGACGACAGATTTTTCATTCTGATATTGTTATTGGATCAGGATTGGTTGACACGAAAGATAAAGATGATATTCAGGGAATGCTACTGATCCACGCAGGTTCACCCATAATTCACGCAAACCTCGTTACAAAAAATTGGAATGTACCATCGCGTGAATGGTATTTAAAAACAGTTTCTGTTTTTAAATTATCAACCAGATCAGTTATTTTTGTCTGAATAAGTAGCAACGCCATTATGCTTACCCTGACAAAAAAGAAAGCGAAGAAATTCGCACCCCGAGATCACAAATACACAACGGTGGCAGACCGCATTGGCCGGCTGATCGAAAATGGTGCCATGAAAGTAGGGGATAAGCTCCTCTCGGTGCGAGCGTTGAGCAAAGAACAAGACATCAGCCTGAGCACTGCATTTCAGGCATACTACCACCTGGAAGCGAAAGGCCTGATTGAAGCCCGGCCTCAATCGGGTTACTATGTAAAATTTTCACCACGCCATGGCCTGTCCTTGCCCAAGAGCAGCGAACCTTGCGATGAGGTTGTGCCCGTTACACTCGATGACATCATTTCGAGCGTGTACCACGATCTCCGTTCAGACAAACTCATTCAATTTTCGATGGGCGCCCCCGATTATTCGCTCCTTCCCATATCCAAGTTGAACAAATCGGTGGTGCAAGCCATCCGCAATTCGAAAGACAGTTGCCTGAATTACGAACACGTTCAAGGAAACCCCGAATTAAGAAAACAAATTGCGCGCCTGTCGTTTAACTGGGGAGGTGCGTTGAGCGAAGAAGATATTGTGGTTACGGCCGGCTGCATTGAAGCACTCACCCATTGCTTAATGGCAACCACCAAAGCGGGGGATGCCGTGGCCATCGAGAGCCCTACTTATTTTGCCATTTTCAGAGCTATGGAAAATCTTGGATTGAAAGTGGTTGAAGTACCCACCAACCCCGAAACCGGAGTGGACCTGAACTATTTGGAAAAAGCGATACCGCGTTTCAATATTAAAGCGTGTTTGTTCGTCACCAACTTTAACAATCCCATCGGCTCGTGCATGCCCGATGAAAATAAAAAACGGTTGGTTGAGATGCTCGCTAAAAAAGATATACCGATGATTGAAGACGATATTTACGGTGAGTTGTATTTTGGAAAGAAGAGACCGACTACCTGTAAAACCTACGATAAGAAAGGACTGGTTTTGCAATGCGGTTCGTTTTCAAAATCGTTGGCTCCTGGCTATCGGATTGGCTGGGCGGCACCCGGCAGGTTTAAAGAAAAATTTATCCGGCTCAAACGGATGAACAGTGTATCAACCAACACACTCACCCAAACCGCCATTGCCCATTTTTTGCAAAACGGAAGATATGAGTTGCACCTTCGTCATCTGCGCAAGAACCTGCACACTCAATGCCTGCGGTATATCCAGGCCGTAACGGAATATTTTCCGGAAGACACGCGTATCACCCGGCCTCAGGGTGGCTTTGCGTTGTGGGTAGAGATGGATAAAAAAATGGATGGCTATAAACTGCACAAGCGTGCGCTTAAACACAACATCGGCATTGCACCCGGGCACATTTTTTCCAACAGCGGGCAGTTTCCAAATTATTTCCGCCTCAGTTATGGCCTGCCGTGGAGCGACCGCGTGGAAGAAGGGATCAAAACATTGGGCGAGTTGGTAAGGAAGAATTAACTCCAATAAAAAAATCTCAACCGATAAAAAAACTTTTCGATCGGTTTTCAGGTTGTTATATTTGAAACAGGTTTAAACATTAAATTAAAATTAATATGGCATTTACACTTCCCGCACTCCCGTATGCATTCAATGCGCTGGAGCCCCACATCGATGCACGCACCATGGAGATACATCATGGCAAGCACCACAACGCATACGTTACCAACCTCAACACAGCCGTTGCCGGTAAACCCGAAGAGCAGTTAAGCCTTGAAGAGCTCTGTAAAAATATTTCAAAGTACCCGGCTGCAGTACGAAATAATGGCGGTGGCCATTTTAACCACAGCTTGTTCTGGACCGTACTAGGCCCTAATACTGGCGGTGCACCAACGGGTGCGCTTGCCGATGCCATCAACACCGCCTTCGGAAGCTTTGATGAATTTAAAACAAAGTTTGCGGCCGCAGCTGCAAGCCGCTTTGGCTCCGGCTGGGCTTGGCTGATAAAAGATGCAGCCGGCAAATTGGCCATCACCTCTACACCCAACCAAGATAATCCCTTGATGGATGTGGCCGAAGTAAAAGGCACGCCAATCCTTGGTATTGATGTGTGGGAGCACGCCTACTACTTACATTACCAAAACCGCAGGCCCGACTATGTGGCTGCATTTTGGAACGTGGTAAACTGGGGTGAAGTAGCCAAGCGCTTCGCAAAGTGATTTGACAGAAAAAGATTGACCCAATCCAAGAGGCTGCCTCCTTCGTTGTTGAGACAGTCTCTTTTTTTTAATCCACATAAAATTTACGATCGAATAGAAAAATGCGCAAACCCTCATGACAGACCAAATGAAATCAGGCGAAAACACCCGCATCGCCATCAATGGCATGGGGCGGATCGGCCGCACGCTGTTGCGGTTGCTGCATCAGGAATCCCTTTTGAAACACGTTATTGCCGTGAACGACATCATGCCCAAAGAAAACCTGATCTATTTATTAAAATACGATTCGATCCGCGGAGCATTTAATGCCGAGATAATTTCTACCCAAAATGGTTTTTCGATTAACGGTCATGAGATCGCCTACACACAGCAAGCTGAAATATCTAAACTCAATTGGAAATTTTTTTCAATCGATCTGCTCATTGAAGCTACCGGTTTGTTCACTCATTCAACAGAAGCAAACCAGCACATCAGCTCCGGAGCAAAAAAAGTATTGCTCACCACATTCGGCAAAGACATACCCACCACCGTTTGCGGGGTGAATCATCTGGAAATAAAACCGGAAACACAAATTGTTTCACCGGGCGATTGCACCATTAATTGTGTGGCTCCTCTGATCTATTTGATAGATCAACATTATGGAATTGAATCGGTGCACATCAACGTAATTCAGGGTTATACCACCCGGCAAGAACTACTCGATGCCCCCTACAAAGGCTTTAGACGCGGGCGGGCTGCGGCACACTCGTTCATTCCGTTTGAAGTAAACATCGCACCCGTACTCGAAACCATTTTTTCGACATTGAACAGTAAAATTGAATCGATGTCAACGCGTGTGCCCGTATCGTGCGGGGCAATGGCCGATCTTTCTGTTGTTTTGAAAAAACACACAACTGCCGAAGAAATTAATTCAGTAATTGCGAACGCATCGAAAGGTGAGATGAAAAAATGGGTAAGCATAACGTACGATCCCATTGTTTCGTCCGATGTTTTAGGGAACCCACACGCCAGCACAACTGACGGAACGCTCACTAAAATTACCAACGGAAACCACCTGCGCCTTTTGGCCTGGTTCGATAACGAATGGGGTTATGCCAATCGGTTACTGGATTGGATTCACTTGTTGCAGGGTTATTTTTGATAACTTTCCCCCAAAAAAGTTTGACCTTTCTTCACCATGAAAAAAATCCTGTTTCAACTATTAGCAAAAACCAATAAATTATTGTTGCCGCGTTACAGCCAACGCGACATCACGCGGCTCTCAAAATTTGACAAAGTGCTTGTTGCCTACCGCTATTGGGTTACACTTCATGCAATCGAGAAATAATGACCGATCAGGAATTAAATGAAATCGCGCGAAAATGGTTTGCTGCGTTCAATGCTAAAAACCTTGATCTACTTCTTTCATTGTATCACGACCAAGCCGAGCATTTTAGTCCTAAATTAAAAGTGCGCCACCCGGAAACCCATGGACTGATTAAAGGTAAAGCTGCGTTGCGCACGTGGTGGCAAGATTCGTTCGACCGTCTGCCATCGCTGCATTACCAAGTTACCCGGCTCACGCCATACCACGACCGAGTGTTTATGGAGTACATACGCCAGGTGAGTGGCGAACCCGATCTGTGCGTAGGCGAAATGCTCGAAACAGCAAACGGACTCATTGTAAAGTCAAGCGTTTTTCATCAATAAAAAAATGTGCTAACTTAGTATATGATGTTACACAAACTATAGTTTAGCTGTCAGGTTGAGCCTGTCGAAACCTGATTCAGGTACACAAAAAACGCCTTCGACACACTCAGGCTGACATCAGTTAGTATCACACATCAAACCCTATGATTATGAATAAGATTTTTATTGTTGCAGTGGGCTTGTTTACGTTAAATGGTTGCGCGTATGACGGAGAGACACCGGACAACAACCCGAATTTAAGACCGTTGTCTGCTGCCGAACAGACGGTTTCAGCAGCGAATAATAATTTTGCATTCAATCTTTTTCAAACCATCCGAAACAATTCAGATGGCTCTAATGTTTTTATTTCTCCACTCAGTGTAACTACGGCACTGGCCATGACAATGAACGGTGCGTGCGATTCAACACAACAATCGATTTTAAAAGTACTAAAGTTTGGAAATTATTCGCCCCAACAAGTAGATCAGGCGTGCAAAGATTTAACTTCACTGCTTACTTCAATGGATCGCACCGTTTCGCTCGGTTTGGCCAATTCCGTGTGGAGTAATCAACGGTACTCGGTTCGCGATTCGTTTGCCACCACTATTAAAAATTATTTCGATGGCACCGTGCAGGGCTTGAATTTTTCCGATCCGAATTCCGCCAAACATATCAATTCATGGATTGAATCGAAAACCAATCACCTCATCAAAAACATGATTGAATCTACTACCGAAGATGAAGCCATGCTATTAGTTAACGCCATCTATTTTAAAGGAGATTGGTCGTATCAATTCGATGCATCGAAAACACATTCCGCACCATTTTATCGCGAGGACGGTTCATCGCAAAATGTAACCACTATGTTCTCAAAAGAAACTACCGTCTCCTATTTTACAAATTCTACTTTTGAACTGATCGATATTCCTTACGGCAACAAACAATTCACGATGACGGTGCTGATGCCTTATACAAAACATTCGATCAACGAAATACTTCAGCAGGTAACTGCCGATTCGCTAAACCATTGGTTGAGCCAAACACAATCAACAACAACTCAGCTTGAAATTCCAAAATTTAAAATGAGCTGGAAAAAGGAGTTGCTTGGCAGCTTAATAAATATGGGTATGCAGACCTCGGGATTCCCCCGTTTGTTCAAAGAAAATTTACCACTACAAATTTCTGGTGTGTTGCACCAATCACTCATTGATGTGAACGAAGAAGGAACCGAGGCGGCTGCGGCTACCGTAGTAACTATGCTTGTTAGTTCAGCTCCTCCCAAACTAACACAAATCAACCGCCCGTTCCTTTATATGATCCGCGAAAAACACAGCAACACTATATTATTTATGGGGCAGATGATGATGCCATCGGATCTATGATAAAAAGATTTTAGAGGCACTTAAATTCTGTTAACCCCTCTTCGTATTTTTGTATTTTTGTACTTCATAAAATGATTTGGGTATGTACGGTGGGGGAAACACGTTTGAAGGAATAAAGACAGACAGCCTTGCGCAGGAGGATCCGGTTAAGCTTGCCGCCTTCGAAGCACGCATTGCTCGCGGAGAAAAAATAGAGCCCACCGACTGGATGCCGCAGCTCTATCGCAAGCAACTCATCCGCATGATTGAGCAACACGCACACAGCGAAATCATCGGTGCTCTGCCCGAAGGCACCTGGATTACACGCGCTCCCGGGTTCAAACGCAAACTGTCGTTAATGGCTAAAGTGCAAGACGAAGTGGGCCACGCCCAACTGTTATACAGTGCTGCCGAAACGCTGGGCAAACCCCGCGAACAGATGATCGATGACCTCATCAGCGGCAAATCGAAATACTCCAACATTTTCAATTACCCCACGTTTACCTGGGCCGATTGTTGTTTTATTTCCTGGCTTGTAGATGCAGGAGCTATCGTAAACCAGTTGGCCAACGCCAAAGGGAGTTACGGCCCCTATTGCCGCGCACTGGACCGCATCTGTGCCGAAGAGTCTTTTCATTTAAAGTACGGCCATCATTGCGTTATTTATTTAGCCAGCGGCACACCTAAGCAACGCGATATGTTTCAAGAAGCACTCAACCGATGGTGGCCACCGATGATGCACTTCTTCGGGCCAAGCGATAAAATCTCGGCACACACCGAAATACTCATGCGCTGGAAAGTGAAGATGGGCACCAACGATGATATGCGCAATCAGTTTCTCGACATGTACGTGCCCAAAATCTGGGAACTCGGATTTACGATTCCTGATCCACTCTTGAAAAAAAATCCTGACACCGGAAAGTGGAATTACACCGAACCCGACTGGGAAGAATTTAAGCGCGTGATCAATGGCGATGGCCCCTGCAACAAAGAACGGCTTGAAGTGCGCAGAATTGCCGAAGAACGCGGCCGCTGGGTACGCGAGGCACTCAAGGCTTCGAGCGCTGAGTATGTGATGCCGTTGGCGTGATTGTTCAATTCCCCCAATACGGCCCCATCAGCAGTTGAATTTCTTTCCAGATGGACCGGAGTGCTTCGGTGGGTGAGCTGTATAAGCTTTTCAAATATTTTAACGTGCTGCTGTCTTGAGGGAGTTCACCCTGCAACCACTTGATAATATCATCCAATAAAATCAACAGCTCGTTCGAATAATATTTTGGATAATATCTTCGCAGCCAATCGCTCGCCCACAAAAGATCAAGGTATTTCATATACACTTATCTTGACTAAGTCAACAAGGTAACCTTAAAAGTTGTTCTAAAACAGGAAAATTACAGCAACGTCAACCTGTAAAACTGATATATTTGTTATTCAAATTCAAAACACATTGAACTCACTCGATCCACGCGTTACGCGCCTCCCGCAAGTTGGGGAAGTGAAGCCCAAAAAAATGTTGGATCAACTCGGCACGTTTGAGGTATTTGTTCAGGCCAAAGACGGAAAAGCATTTCAGCACGAAGGCTGTGTGCACGCAGCCAATTTGGAAATGGCCTATGTGCTGGCCAAAGAAACGTTTACAAGACGATTTACCTGCGTATCGATTTATGTGGTAGATACACGCGATGTGTTTGCTTCGATAACCACTGAAGGAAACCAAAGTACGTACGAACTCATAGAGCAAGAGCCTTCTTCTTTGCCTAAAAAACAGTTTGAAATCTATCAACTTGCCAAACGAGGGAAACAGCATGTAAACGCAGGAGTTGTTGAAGCCGGTTCCCCGGCCGAAGCCTTGTGGATTGCCAAAGATTTATATGGGGCAGGGAAAATCATTTACAACGTTTGGGCGATAGAAAAAAATAAAATTAGGTTTACCGCAGACACTGAAAAAGATTTATGGCTGACACTGCCCGAAAAAAAATTCCGCGATGCTTCAGACTACAAAGGCGGAGATAAGCTGAAAGAATTTTTAGAGCGGCAAAAGAGTTAAGAACGTTTCACGTAAGCAACGAACAGCCCTCCTTTGCCGTGGTCGTGAGGCCTTACCAGATTGCTTAAATGTTTGCGTACTCTACGCTGCTACCAAACCGTTATCCTTTCGTTTTCTGGCTTGTACATTTTATCACCAGCCTGTACATCGAAAGCGTTGTAAAATGGTGTGAAGTTCATCAACGGTCCATTCACACGCCATCGGGCCGGAGAGTGAGGGTTGGTGTTTACATACATGCGCAAAAATGCATCGCGGGTTTTTACGCGCCATATCCTTGCTATTGAAATAAAGAAGCGTTGATCGGGTGTAAAGCCATCCAGTTTGGTGGTGTCCTTTCCTTGCTCGGTCAGCTTGAAGGCATCGTAGGCAATTGCCACACCGGCAATGTCGGCCGTATTTTCGCCAACGGTTAGCGCACCTTTCACGTGCACCGAATCGAGAACGGTAAATTTATTGTATTGATCGATTACCTGCTGTGTTTTTGCTTTGAATTTTTCGTAATCGTGTTTTGTCCACCAGTTGGTTACATTGCCTGCTTTATCGTACTGCGCACCTTGGTCGTCAAACGAATGGGTGATCTCATGGCCGATTACCATGCCGATGCCTCCGTAGTTCAGGGCATCGTCTGCATCTAATTCAAAATAAGGAGCTTGTAAAATCCCAGCGGGAAAAACAATTTCGTTGAGCGGAGGGTTGTTGTAGGCAGTTACGGTGGGAGGTGTTGTCAGCCATTCGGTGCGGTCTACAGGTTGCCCCGCTTTACTGATGTTGTAGAGATAATCGTTTTTGTTTGTTGCAAGTCTGTTTTCAAAATACGAACCGCGCTTGATCTCAACTTTAGAATAATCCCTCCACTTATCGGGGTAGCCGATTTTCTCCGAAAAAGCATGCAATTTTTCTTTGGCTTTAGCTTTGGTAGAATCACTCATCCAATCCAGCTTGGTAATCCGCACTTCAAATGCCTTTTTTAAGTTGTCGACCAATACGGCCATCCGTTTCTTGGCCGATTCCGGAAAATATTTCTTTACATACAACTGTGCCAACGCTTGTCCCAGCGAACGATCAACAGCCTGAGTCATTTCTTCGGCACGAGGTTTTTTAACAGCCTGACCGGTTAAAGCTTTGGTGTACTCAAA
This sequence comes from Bacteroidota bacterium, assembly GCA_018267285.1. GTDB lineage: Bacteria > Bacteroidota > Bacteroidia > Cytophagales > Cyclobacteriaceae > ELB16-189. The sequence continues at coordinate 53,509 of JAFDYU010000010.1, forward strand.
CGTTGCATCGGCAAACGGTTTGCTCAACCAATTTGCAAACGTGGTGAGCGAATTAGCTTTTAAATATATTTTCCACTCGTTGATCGAAATGGATTTTAGTAGGGTGTTGAGTTTGTCGTAATACGCGGGCTGGCCCACATTAACAGAATCGACTTTTACACCTAAGTCATTTAATAAAGTTGACCAGCTGAGGTTGGTGTGTTTTTTTGAAAGGAACGCAACGCCCAATTTATTATAGTTAGCCTTCACATCGCGGAGTTCAATATTTGTTCTATGCGAGGCGGCCAGTTGCTTTTCAATAGCGTAAGTTATGGAAGCATTTTTTTCGGCAGTGGCGGGATCAGCCCCCGTCAGCGCAAACAAGTTGGTAAGGTATTTTTTGTAGGCGTTTTGAATTTTAAGCGTTGACGAATCGGTATTGAAATAGTAGGCCTTTTCGGGTAAGCCAATGCCCGTCTGAAAGAATTGAGCAATATTTACGGAGCTCCTTTTGTCATCAGGCCCCACATAAAAACCAATGATAGATGAGTTTCCAATTTTTTGCGTCTCGGCTACAAACTTCAAGAGAGAAGGAACATCGGTGATGGCATCGATGCTGGTAAGAATAGGTTTGATGGGTTCGTAACCCAGGTTGTTAATAGCAACGGTGTCCATACCCGAAGCATAAAAATCGCCCACTTTCTGCTCGATGCTTCCGGGTTGATTAGTACTTTTCGAAACGCTGTCCAAAATTCCCTGCATACGTATGCGCTGCGGGAAATTTAAGAAGGAGTAGGACCCCACCCCGGTTTGGCTTGCCGGTATCTGTGCGGTGTCGTACCAAATACCGTTTACGTATTCAAAGAAATCAGCTCCTGGTTTTTTAGAAGTATCTACTTTGATGACCACATAACGGTTATCCGAGGTGCGTTTGCAGGCGTTAGTCAATAACAGTGCAAGTGCAAAAAAGGCTATTTTTTTCATGGGATGAATGTAAGATAATTTTGTGGGTATAGTCAAACCGCTCACAAAATAAGGAGCAAAATATAGGGATGACAAAAAAAAGGACACAGATAGAAACCATGAAGTGTCCAGTTTTGTAGCCTAACTGAAAAAATATCGAACCAATTATTGGGAGATGTAAGGCTTTTACAAATGCTAAAAGCTCTTATACTGTTTGTAAAGGTTTGATTTGATCATATTCAGACTTATGTGCTCGCCTTTCCTCCAAATCAAAGCGATTTTGGATGTTGAGCCAAAACTCGGCTGAAACATTGAAAAACTTTCCGAGCCTTAGCGCTGTATCGGCAGACATATTCCGTGTGCCACGGAGCAATTGGCTTATTCTTGTTTGATCAACGTTAATGGCTTTTGCTAATGCATAAGCAGTGATATTCATTGGATCCATAAAATCCAATTTTAGGACTTCTCCTGGATGTACGTTTTTTAATTTTTTCATAATACGAGTCATTTAATGATAGTCAATAATTTCAACTTCGTTTGCGTTTCCATTTGACCACTTAAAAATTATTCGCCACTGTTCATTTATCCTTATGCTGTAAAAACCGTTCAGCGTGCCAGAAAGTTTTTCAAGCCTGTTGCCGGGTGGTACGCGGAGATCGTTTATCGAAACCGAGGAATGGATATGTACTAATTTTCTTCTTGCAGTTTGTTGAATAGAAGGTGGAAATTTTCTGGAAACATATCCGTCCCAAATCCGCTCTGTTTCTTTGTCCCCAAAAGAATCGATCATTCAAGAATAGGTATGCTATTGCAAGGTAATAGTATTGCGATTCACTTACAATACGGCAAACTAATTTAGTATAATGGCTCGGTTCGTCCAGTCAGGTTCAAAAAAAATCCCTCAATTCAGCACAGAAATGAGAGATTTGTGTAAGTAGCCCCGACAGGAATCGAACCTGTATCAAAAGTTTAGGAAACTTCTATTCTATCCATTGAACTACGGGGCCAAAAAAATGAAGAGGCTGTATCAAAAGTAAATAGTTGTCAGGTTGAGTGAGTCGAAACTTTGCTTTTGGACTCAAAATAGTCTTAGACTAAGCTCAGACTGACATTTGGATATACTTTCGATACGGCCTCACTTTTGTCGGGGTGAGATGATGATAACCCTTCTCACAACCCTCTATTTATCAATACTTTGTAAGAACATTTTTTAGCAGTTCACCGAATAGTTCACCAGATTTTAAATACGCCAATGTGAATTATCCGTTATGTGAAAGAAACTCATGTAAAGATAAGATTTGAATTTGATTTGAAGAAAAGAAAATGACCCAAAAGACTTCAAAATCTATTGAGTCATTTTCAACGTGAAAGGGTTTACAGCAACCCTTCGTCAGCGAACGAATAGTAACCCTCGGTGGTAACTATTATATGGTCAAGTAATTGGATTTCTAAAAACCTTCCGCCTTCTCTTAACTTCCTAGTCAGGTCAATATCTTGCTGACTTGGTTTCATATTTCCAGAAGGATGATTGTGAGCTACTATCACTCCGCAAGCATTGGCTTTTAGTGCGGAAACAAAGATCATTTTCGGATCAGCTACAGTTCCGGTAGCACTTCCAGTGGAAACTTCAAAAATTCCCAAAACCTTGTTTGCTCTGTTTAGCAACAACACCTTGAACTGTTCGCACAATTCAATCTTGGCACTGTCCCAATTTTCCAACAGAATTTCATAAGCATCTTTTGATGCATTCACTTTTGGTCGTAACGATGGTTTGACGTTCGACTTGTAAGCGAGATAGATTTCAGCAACTTCCAACAGACTTTTTGCATTTGTGTTTTCCATAATCGTTTGAATTAATTATGGTGCACAGGCAGGCTTATGACAGAATTTGCGCAAGGAGGAACGGAATAAATGGGGGTTCCTGGAAGCGATAGCTGGAAGGGGGAAACCGTTTATGCCGTAGTTCCTTGCAAGCATATTCAGGCATAAGCCTAAATTAGTACCAATGATTAATGAGAGATATTAACTGTTAACTTATACACAGCTACTTATGAACAATAAATCATTAATTAACCAATTAGAACTGTCATACAGTCCTTTGTGCAATAGGGACTTTACAATTCTCAGAGATGACGAAATAATACAAAAAGCAATTGAGTTCAGTAACTTTTTATTATTGCACAACGCCCGGTTATTAGGTTTGATAACTTTTATATAAACAATGACGACCACGCAATACATTTTGAAATAAGACAAAATGAGAATCCCAGTGTCTTGAAATGCAGAGTACCACTATTTCAGGAATGCATTGCGCCTAACCCAGATATGGGAGTGGATTTGCATGTCGGCTCGAATAATGATCGAGTACCATTGCCAAAGGAATTTCCCTTGAACAATATTCATGGTGTGAAGTTTCTTGAAGTAGACCCTGATGACGAAAGAAAGAAAACATTTTTGGTCTGGTTCACGCCTGAAAAATTCTTGCAGAATTATTGGCGTGATTTAGTCACAGGAGAAATTCACGGCAATATTCACGATTTCACTAAATATAAAGTTCACTATGTGGGCCAATCTACGAAACAAGAAATTTGGGAACGCCTAACTGGTCACGATAAGCTTCAAGACATACTATCTCTTGAATTTCCTTTTTGCTATGGAGACTTGCCAACACACGAAATCGCAGTTCTTCCATTTAATTTTAGAGAAAATCTAAACATAACTACTTTTGGCGGGGACTCAGCCTTTGACGACTTTAACGCTGCTCTCCAAGGTAAGGATTTGCCAGACCAAAGGTCAATTTATCTCGATGCGGAAAAGGCTTTGATTCATGCGATGCTTCCGAAATACAATGAAGAACTGTTCAAGAATTATCCAAAGAGCAAAGACGGACTTGAAAAGCACAATTTCAATAGCATTTCATATTCGTTCATGGATCCGATCAGTTTAGTCTATGAAAATGGTGAAATTCGTGGAGGTTTGTCACCTTGGGGTGGGGACTCAATTCGGGTATTGAATAGTAAAACGGTAGACCTTATTAAGTACAATGACAAGGCTCAATCCGATTCTCCCAAAACGTAACACACCCAACCATTCTTACCGACAAGCCGCCAATTGCGCTTGTTGCGGAGCGTTTGTCAAGGGTGACGATTCCGCTGAAAAAAGTAAAAATCAGATCGGCACTTGCCTTGCCCTTGACAAACGTTGCGCAACAGGCCTACCTTTGGCTTGGCGGTGAAATGGTCATCTTTTTTGTGCGTTTGATTAGTCAATGAATCATGGCAAAGGTTTTGTTGAATGTGTGATTCCATAGTGATTAAGAAATTAAATCGCACTTTCGACAAGGGCTTTGCCGCTTAACATTTAGAATCTATTGTCGGAATTTTTAGGAACTATGCCAAAGCGGTTGCCCCTTTTGAAAACATTGTGCGGCCAACCGCTTTGGCATTGTTCAGGTAAATCTTCTAAATAACTAAAGAAATCCATCAGCACTTGTCACCGATACAACTGGGCATCATCTTTTCAAACTCAAAGTTTTCTCACATGTATTTTTCCAGAGAGGTCTTTAGTTTTGATTTAGTAACTTGATGGAAAGGTTTCGCAACAGGCCTACCTTTGGCTTGGCGATGAGATGGTCTTCCTTAAATGAAATTTAAGATAATATTTTCCATTTGAAACACTCTTGGTAAGAACCTCGGTGACAATAGTTAATACCTAAATTTGTCTTTTTACGTTCGTGCTTTTTAAAAGCCAATCCACATTGTCAATACATTATAGAAAGTATTGTTAGATTAGCTTTATGAAGATAATTTTTATTGCATTCTTTTTTTGGCTATTTCAAGCAGGATTTGGCCAGCCGTCACAAATCGGCCCTGGAGAGCAACCTCAACTGTCATTAGATGCTAAAGGTATCATAAGGTTAGTTTATGGTGAAGGAGAGAAAATATTCTATTCTGTTTCTTTTGATCATGGCATTTCATTTTCAAAGCCGACCGTAATCGGTGAAATAAGTGGAATGCATCTGGGAATGACAAGAGGCCCACAACTCGCCAGTTCGAAAGATTATTCTATCGTCACTGCTATGGATAGGAAAGGTGACATCCATTCCTTCCGATTAGACCACCAAAAGAAAACGTGGAGCATCACTAAGAATGTCAATGATGTGGAAGGGTCAGCCCCCGAAGGATTGATGAGCGTGACTGCGGATGAATCAAACAATTTTTATGCCGTTTGGTTGGATGCGAGAGAAGACAAGAATAACAAAATTACCTTTTCGATGTTAACCAAAAATGGTTCATGGTCTAAAAATAAAATCGTTTATAAATCTCCGGACAAGACCATATGCGAATGCTGCAAACCATCCATTGCTATTAGAGGCAAGAATGTTTCGTTGATGTTCAGGAATTGGATTAATGGCTCTCGGGACTTGCATTTGATAACATCCTCTGATGGTGGCGCAAAGTTTGGAAATGTAAGAAAGCTTGGAAATGGAACATGGAAGTTAAAAGGGTGTCCAATGGATGGTGGCGGATTATTGATGGATGACAAAAATGTCATCCATACAGTATGGCAACGGGAGGGTGTCGTGTATTACGACCAGCCTAATCAAGCTGAGAATAAAATAGCCGATGGCAGAAGCTGTGGTCTTTTTGGAAGCTCAACTCCTTTTATGACTTGGCAAAAAGATGGCCGAATTTATGGGCATTCACTTAATGATGAAAGTGAAATAAATATTGGCGAGGGCACTGCTGTAAGCGTTATCCAGTTGAGCAATAAGGTTTTTTTTGCAGCTTGGGAGCATGAAGAAAAAATACTTTTCAGAAAACTTGAACTGTGATTTGCTGTTGCCCGCCTATTCTGTTTACAACTTGGTTGACACTGGTAACGAAATTTCCAGCATTTCCCAATAAATGACGACCTCCCCTTCGGTGGCATTCTCAGATTCAATCATATAGCGAAGTCTCTCCTGGTTATCCCTTTCGATTTCCGGTTTTACCTTTATACGTGCCACATCATCTTTGCGGTCATAGTTATCGGCAAGGTGCTGATCCCAATTTTTATTGATGATGATTGTCCACTCTTCTTTTCCGGGAATGGAGAACAGGGCATACTTCCCCGCAGGAATTGTCACTCCTCCAATCTTTACATCACGACTGAATTCTATGCTCGTTGCTTTATGCGCACCGGTTACCCAAACATTATCGTATGGCACAAGACCGCCCCAGATCACGCGGCCCCGAACGGCTGGCGAATGATAATCGATGGTGATGCTTACGTCACCAATATCCCCAGAGGCCTTTGCTTTCAGGCTTCCTTTCAAAGTATCGGGCTCAATCTGCTTTTCAATCACGCGAATCTCTTCGTTTTTGGATGCAGTTGCGGGCATGGTTTGATTTGCTTCTTTGCTGCTCTTTGTTTTCGAGCAGCTAACCATAAATAATAGAATGAAGACAGTGATGCTAGTAAATGTTTTCATAGTCGTAGTTGGAAAGAGTTATAAGTTTATACTGGCTACCTTGATGTTCTTTTCTTTATCGTCAGTCCAGGCGAAGATAAGTTTGTTTCCTGCTTTTGTCATTTGGGGAAATCCACTGGAGCGCGATTCGGAGGACGATGCGATAGTGATAGGGGGTTGTTTCGTACCGTCTGAACTTACTTTAACAGCTTTGATAACAGCGTCTTCCATCCAGCTTACCACAGCAGTTTTGGCGTCAAGCAAGACAACATCAACACGGCCAATCGCATTCCGTTCGTCAACTCTTATGGCCTTTCCGAATGTGGCTCCACCATCCGTTGAGAAAATAATATTCACTTGCGAAGTATCTGAAGCGGCTGAGAACCAGGCAGCCACGAGATTGTTGCCTTCTGCAACTACGCGTGGACCGTTGACAGGACAACCAGCAATTTTCCAATTGTCGTTATGAATTGTTCGAGGAGTCGTCCATTTGTTGTCTACCAACCGCACGATGGACATGTCGCGGATTTCGTCATCCGAGCGGTCACGATAAACGACCACCGGGCCATTCCCTGTAATTGCCGCACTGGTCTGGCAACAATCGCAAGTTTTGTTATCAAGCTCCCATTCATTGATCTTATTCCCTTTGCTATCGATAATGGCAGCGCGAAGGCTCATGGCACCGTGATGACCTCCATGATGATCAATATTTTCCATGCCTTCCATTACAGTATTCCTCCCATCAAGCCAAGTAACAAAAAAATTATCGCCATAAGGAAGAAGCGTAACGAACCCATGCTCAGCCTGCTTCTTATCATCATGAAGCGTTACGGGATCATTCCATGTAGTTCCATTATTGTCTGATGCTGTCAACTTTACATCGTAAGCGTAGGTACTTTCTCCGCTTTTATCCAGAAAATGGGCAACAAACTGTTTTCCGTTTGCTGCGATCATTGGGTAATCAGCCCAGTTGACGAACCAAGTATTGCCAGAAGCGATGGTAACAGGTTCGGACCATTGTCCATTCGTGAGTTTTGAAAATTTAAAAATGCTTTGGTCTTCGGCCTTCTCGATCCACGATAAATAAGCGTTGCCGTCTTTATCAGAAAACAAGAATGGCTCTGCACTATTGGTTTCCGCAGGCGAGTTTAACGAATTTACCTGAACCGTTTGCTCCGTTGACCTTTCTTTTACAGAACAGGCACCGGCAATCAGGCACAAGGCAAGAAAGTAAGATTTATTTTTCATGGTCGTTCATTATTTTGGTGATCAGGTCAATATTCTTTTGCTCATCCCACATACGAAATCCTGTTTCTGAGAATTTTAGTTTCCCTTCTGAATTATAGATGAATGTGGTGGGTAAGGCCTGGATGTTAAGTGCTTCCATATTATCGAGATGTACATAATGAAACTTGTAGCTCCGTTTGTTACTGAACGTCTCTATTTGGGCAGGCTCCTCATTAGAAGCCAAAAGAAAAACTACTTCTTTGTGGTTAAATTTTTCCTGAACACTTGCAATGGTTGGCATCTCCTGAATGCATGGGCCACACCACGTTGCCCAAAAATTAATAAAGACTACTTTCCCTTCGTATTGTGTAAGATCGATTGACTCACCACTCAATTCCGTGAGTTTTACTTTAGCGATATCCGAATCCTGTTTTGAACAAGCAAACAGTGAAGTGAAAAGAATGATGTGCAAGTAGTATTTCATCGTATTTTCTTAAATGGTTGTTGTTCGTAATCTCAAACTATTTGCAATCACTGAAACGGAACTGAGGCTCATCGCCAATGCTGCAAGCATAGGACTTAAAAGAATTCCGAAAGACGGATACAACGCACCAGCGGCAATAGGAATCCCGATCACATTGTAGATGAAGGCAAAAAATAAATTCTGTTTGATATTATTCATCACTTCAGAACTTAGCTTTCTCGCCCTGATAATTCCGATCAGGTCGCCCTTGACAAGGGTAATGCCTGCACTTTGAATAGCCGCATCTGTGCCCGTACCCATGGCAACACCAACATTCGCCTGGGCTAATGCGGGTGCATCATTTATTCCATCTCCTGCCATGGCAACTACCCTCCCGGCTTCTTGCAGTTCCTTTACTTTTCTAAGTTTATCGGCCGGGAGAGAATCCGCCTCGTACCCATCAAGTCCTAATTCTTCTGCCACCCTTTTAGCAGTCATTTTGTTGTCGCCCGTGAGCATGATTACGCTCAGGCCTTGCGCCTGTAATTGCCGGATTGCACTCTTGGAATTTGCTTTTATCGGATCGATAACGCTGATGTATCCTGCCAGTTGACTGTCAATAATTACGAACATTACGGTTTCCCCAGCGGTTTGCTTTTCTTCTACCTCTTTTGAGCTGGCATCAGATAATGGCACATTTTGCTCTTTAACCAACTTGGAATTACCGACAGAAACCTTTGTGCCATTGACAATGCCTGTAATTCCATAACCTGTAATGGACTTGAAATTTTCTACATGACCTGGTTGAAGACCCCTTGCTTTTGCTGCGCTTACGATGGCTTCTGCAAGAGGGTGCTCGCTGCTTGATTCAAGGGAGGCTGCATTTTTTAATACTTCTTCTTCCGTGAAAGAATTGGTGAATCCCTTGATTGATTTTAGAACGGGTTTCCCTTCCGTGATTGTACCAGTCTTATCAATAACCAGCACGTTTACTTTTTTCATTTCCTCAATAACCTTTGCCTCTTTTATTAGTACTCCAAATGTTGCTCCACGACCCGTTCCTACCATAACGGACATGGGTGTTGCAAGTCCTAACGCACACGGACATGCGATGATCAGGACTGTCACTGCGTTGGCAAAGGCAAATACCATTGCCGGATCGGGCCCCCAGATTGCCCAGATGATGAAAGAAGCAACAGCGATGAGCACAACAACGGGTACGAAATATCCGGAGACTTTATCAGCCAGATTTTGAATGGGCGCTTTGGAACGACTCGCTTTATTGACCATTTCAATAATCTGCGCAAGTAGTGTATCGGCACCAACTTTCAAAGCCCTCATTTCAAAACTCCCCGTTCCATTTACTGTTCCGGCTGTTACGGAATCGCCCTCATTTTTTTCTATCGGCATAGGCTCGCCCGTGATCATGGATTCATTTATCGAGCTATTGCCTTTTACCACTTCACCATCGACCGGAATTTTTTCACCGGGCCTGATTTTTAAGATGTCATTCAATTGTACATGCTCTAATGGGATTGTTTGTTCAATTCCGTCTCTTATTATAGTGGCTTCGGGCGGCACCAAATTCAATAAGGAGCGGATGGCACTGTTTGTTTGACCGCGGGCTTTTAGTTCCAGCACCTGACCGAGCAAAATAAGAGTTAGAATAACAGTGGCCGCTTCAAAATAAAGATGTACAGCACCATCCATCTTAAATTGATCTGGGAATAAATCAGGAAAAATCAATGCCACAACGCTGAACAAGTAAGCTGCGCCTGCCCCCATTGAAATTAGCGTCCACATGTTAGGCGACCGATTGATGATTGATTTATAACCACGCGTAAAAAAATCGGCACTGCAATAGAACAATACAGGTGTCGACAAAAGAAGCTGAATCCATCCCCACGTAGTCATGTCGGCAATGTGCGTGAGATGCAATCCAATTAGTTCTCCCATTGCTATAATGAATACAGGTACCGTAAATGCAGTGGCTATCCAAAACCGCTTCAGCATTGATTTATAGGCAGCCTCTTCTTCTTCATTGTCCTTTTGAACAACTCGTGGAACGAGTTCCATCCCACAAATGGGACAGCTTCCAGGTTCATTGCGAATAATTTCAGGATGCATCGGGCACGTGTATTCTGTTGCTCTTGCTTTCAGCTTCTGTTCCTTCTCCAGATGCATACCACATACCGGACAATTTCCCGGCTTCGGATATTTTTTGTCACTCTCGCAAAGCATAGGACAATAGTACTCTCCCTCTTTACTTTTCTTTTTAATGGCGGGCATTGGAGGAAGCGAGTGTTGTTTTGCTTCTACATTGTCAATGTTTTTCTCTGAGTGCTCTTTCACCAAGTGCATTCCACACACGGGGCAATCTCCAGGTTCAGCATATTTTTTATCGCCTTCGCAATGCATCGGGCAATAGTACTGACTCTCTTCATGATTTTTCTCAGGAGAAGTAACCAGGTGATTATGTGAATGCTCTTCCTTTGGCTTTTCTTCAGAATGATGAAGAGGAACTAAGTTCATTCCGCAAATCGGGCATTTCCCTGGAGCATCTTTCACCACTTCCGGGTGCATGGGACAAGTGTATTGCTGATGATCAGTGCTGTGTTCCATAATTGGGAGTAAAATTTAAAGGGCTTTGTTAAGGGATTAATGTTCGTGCTTAGTGCTGTCTTCGTTTTTAACAGCTTCCAATTTCATTCCGCACTTCGAACATTTGTCGCCTTCCTTGCCTGTTACCTCCGGGTGCATGGGGCAAGCATATACCGTTTCGTGTTCCTCGCCTTTAGCATGTTCATGGCCTTCCTCTTTTTGCTCTTGCTGTTCAGTCTTTTTGCTGTTACAGCTGGTGAACAAAACAGCGCCCGTTAAAAATCCTGTAGTAAGGATGGCAATCGTTACAATTGACTTTTTCATAGTTTTTAATGTTTAATTGGTTGAGAGAATATGTTATTAATGTTCGTGATGATGTTCCATTTCGAGGTATTTGCCCTGTGGCCCGATTCCTTCAATATGAACTAACTGAGAGCCGTAATGACCGGCACGTGAGACACTGTATGCCGACAAGGCTAACACCGCGGCTACAACTGCCCCCGCCCATCGCTTGTCCTTAAACAGAAACAAGTTGGCAACCTGAAGGAGCAAAGCGACAAAACCCGAATTGATTGTCCAGTCAGCCCATTTGTCGTGTTGATCCAACACTTGTTGAGCGTGCTCGCTGATGCCGTGTGTGTGCGGGTGGAAATTCTTGGCCGCGAACCAGGCCGCAGCTACACCCGCGAGTAAAATGGCAGTAACGATCCATGAAATTTCTTTTTTCATGAAATAGATATTGAGCAACTGCATCGCTGCCGCCACAATAATTAAGACAATCGCAAAATGAACAATGAGCGGATGCAGTGTTGGGAAATCATCAAAGTCGGCTGTTACTTTCGATTCATCTACCGCCATTCCTTCATCGTGATGGTGAACGGTATCACCTTCCACATGCTGTTTCTTTTCGCCCATGTTCATGGTCGAATCCATGGTTTTCTTTGTACTGTCTTTTTTGTGCTTCTTCCCACCGTGTGCCATCGCTCCGGTTAAGACCAAGAGGAAAGCAAGAGAGAATATAAGATGCTTCATAGTTTAAGGTTTAAGAGTTGGGTACATGTTGGATTATAATTGTTAAGCTGATTTGGCAATTTTTTCCAGGATTTTATGACTTTCACCGAACTTGCAAAGTGCATCACAATTTTCGCGCAAGTCAGAGAACAAAATGTATTTAATCTTTACGTTGCTATTCCTTATAGAAGGCCGGCTGAGTTGCAGTACAACATCTTTCTCACGGTTGTTGGGGATGATAATGAAAAGCGAAATGTTATGGTCAGCAAATGAAATGGCAAGATCACTCAGTCTTAAAATGCCAGAATAGATTGATGTGCTTTTTTCTACTTCAAACGCGCATGCGGCTTTATTGCCATTTCTCTCAAACCATATTACATCAATGAGTTGTATTGTGTTAAGTGTCTCCTTATCAACCGCGAGGTGAGGAAAAGCGGTGAGACTTATGAACGAAAAATTTATTTCCCCGTAACATTTGCCACGATCATTACTGGCAGCTATAGGATCATAGCCCAGCGCCTTCCCAATTTTCAGCAGATGATACTGCATTTCAGTATGCAAATCCTCTTCATGTTTCTCACTAAGTACTTCTTTATGACGTCTATTGTATTGCTTCAAAAGTTTGGCTTTGTCCTCTTCGGAAATCACCTGCCCTTCGATGATAATATTTTTGACTCCTATTTCGAAAAACAGCCCCGCGATAGCGCCAAGGTCATTCGATAGCTGGTCTTTGTTGTCTGTATTGGTCTTCAAAATTACCTCGCGCATTTTGAGGTACTCCTGCCAGCTTCCAAGTTTCTTGTTATCACGAAACAGGTAATTGAATCCGTTAACAATGGCCGTGTTGAATGGCGGCAAAATGGTTGGATGTAAAAAATATAGAATGCTTGCCACGGCCGGGCCAAGTCCTTTAATTTTTAATTCGTCAAGTTTGATAATCTCACGAATGAGTTGATCTTCTTTCGAAGCGTAAAAACAATTTTCAAGGAATTGACCAAAGGCTTTTTTGTTAGTTTGATTTTCATAAATATCCGGAATGCGCATTTTTGGTTTCCAATAGAACGGATGCGCAGCTCCTTCGAACACTTCCTTTTGTTCTGTGATGGCTGAAAGAACAAATTCAAGCGATGAACCTTTAAAATCGTTGCCGAACTTTTCGTTCTTAATATCTTCAATTACCTGCAACACGCCTCGTTTTATTGCACGGAAAGCTTTTAAACGTTCCTCGCTTCCGATGAACCAGCTATTGTAAACCGAAGCCGGATCGGACTTATATTTTTTGATAATGTCGTGCAGAAGTTGCCGTTGGTCCATGGGTTTTATTTGCGTTAGAACTATGGCCTGCGGGATGAGCTATGCGTTTGCATAATTTTCCATTCTCCATTTTCTTTCTTTAAAATTGAGGTAGCCACGCCTTTCCTTTCGGCAACCGAGTTGTCCTTCTTAACAGTAATTTTGTATTTATATGATTCTGTAACAAAAGCATACGGGAGGTCAATAGTGACGTCAACCTTATAGTCACTGAACTTAAACGATTTGAATTCATCCAATTCCGGGGCGAGGTGATGAGCTACATACGTCTGATAGTTGCCCTCAACTCCGCCAGATTCAACCACAACTGATTTTGACATAAACAATTTGCTTGTGCCAGTTGTATCAAGACGCTCCATTGCACTCTGATATAAAGAAATTGTTTTAGTGACCATTGCCAGGTCATCAGAATTTGCCTGAGCCTGACTGTAGGCACAGACTGCTGATAAAAGTATTACACTTAGTATTTTCATAAATTAGTTTTGTTTCACTTTTTGAAATATTTCTTAGCGTTTTGTTCTGATTCGAAATATAGAATACTACCTGGCTTTACAGAACTCATGGATATAAAGGCAAGTGCTTTATCAACTTTAGCGTTGCTATAGGGGTCAACTGCAAAGCGGTCAGCCTCATTTGAGTTAAGATTGCGCTCGCTCTTTTCTCCACAGACGTAATAAGTCTTATTTTGGATTATCACCGGCATTTGATTTGTTGCCAAGTACCTGTTACCTACCATGCAAACCAATTGATGTTCGATCTCCACACCCGGAGCAGGTAATGTCGCTTTATATTTTTCAAGCATCTCACTTTCATGTTTCTCATTTTGGTAAGTGTGCACCACTAACCAGACAAAGAAACCGCCAATAACAACTATGGCCAATGTTGTGATGAATACATCAAACCACTTTGTTTTCTTCTTTTTGCTATTCGCGGTTGGCTTAATGATTTGCTTCTTTTTCATACTCAATAAAAATCGCAGTCGATATATTCTGATTCTTACGGGGAAAGGAGGAAGGGATTTATCCACCTCCATTTTCTTATTAGTGAATCATTTCCTTTACGCCTCCACACTTCAGCATTTGATCGCCATAGTAAGGGTTCTTAATTTCTTTTTCGTTGGAGAGCCAGGAGGCTTTAGCCATGGGGCAGTATTCAAGGTAAATCATCCCCATCGAAAGCTTTCCGTCTTTTACCAACATGGCCATCATGTTGCTCACGCCTGAAAAGGCTTCGCGCTGACCTTCCAGGTTAGGTGCAGTAACTAGTTTAGCTGCTTCATCGGCTACCATCTTACCATTAGTAACATCCTTCAAAGATTTTAGCAGTTCGTTTGCCGCTTTCTTTGCATCATCCTGATTGGAGGCCACCAGCGCATCTTTCAGATGGATATAGTGTTCATAGGCTTTTCCTAATTTGGCATCTTTGAACATTGCCACGTTCTGATCCATTTTCTTTTCATCACTGTGTTTAGCGTGATCGTGTTGTGCAAAGGCTCCCCAGCTACCTAGAACCAGGCAAAGCATCATCGTTTTTGTTTTCATATTCATTCGGTTTATTGTATAACATTTAAAGTGTGGACCCTGTTTGTTTAATTCCTTTTATCAAGTGTACGGTTCCAAATAATGTCTTAAAATGCATTGTTTCTTCAACATGGGAGAATTCGGATTCCCTGACCACATAACGCGGTCTTCGGGTTTAATCTTCATTTGGTTAATAAGAGCAGTCTTAAACTTTCGTTCAGGCATGGTCAACTGTAGTATCGGGTCATACACTTTAGTAAGCCAATCGTACTTGAGTACCAGTATATAGTTTTTGTTTTTAATCATGGTTGGCTCATTTAATATTAAATTGATTCCATAGAAGAATTAACACAATGATTACTAGAGCAACGTACAAAGCACGCTTCAACCACAGCCTCCATACTGGAGTGGGCTTGGGATCACCGGTCTCACAACAAGGTTTAGCCACAACGTTTCATTTTAAAGTCTCTTTCGTCTCACCACATTTCAGCATCTGTTCACCGAAATAAGGATTGCTGATTTCCTTTTCTGCGCTAATCCAAAAAGCGCCTTTGCTATCGAATGCCATTGGGCAGAATTGATAATAGGCGTGAATCCCCTCCACGCCAAATGTTTTGATCGAAGTGTAAAGTGCATCGGTCAATTGGGCGAAAGATGCCCGTTGTATTTCAATGTCTTTTGTGGCTTGGATCAACCTGACAGATTCTTTCATGCGCTTGAGTTGTTTCATCCACTTCATGTGCGTATCCCCATTTAGAAGAGACATATCCACTTTTTCTAAAGAAGAAGAAACCCCTTCGATTTTTTCAGACGCAGCTTTCGGGTCTGACGAAACAAAAGCATCTTTTACTTTCAGGTATGGAGCAAGTAAGGCACGTAGCTGCTTTGCGAATTCAGGGTTTACAGAAATTGCTTTATTCATGTCTTGAGATTGTGAAACTGTTTGACTGACCATTTTCGTTGACCCGTGATTATGACCCGCCATCGGGTTTGCCCCCTTCTTCAGTACGATTTCGCTGTAAAGCAAATAGGCTCCAGTAACTACAATAGAATCACCTTCTTCAATGCCGCTGGTGATTTCAACCTTGTTAAAATTCTCCAAACCGGTTGTTACCATCTGAGCTTTGAATATTCCCTTACCCATTTTTTTATAAACGTGATTGCGATTTTGTTCACGGACTACGGCATCCGCTGGAAGTATAAGGGCTTTCTTTTCGGAGTGTTCGAAAACTATTTCAGCTTGCATGCCGGGAACAAATTGATAGTCGGGATTTGAAAGTGCAGCCCTCAGAACAAAGATTTGGCTGGCCTGCCGATATTCCGGAGAAAGAAAAATTACAGTGCTTTGAATAGGGTGGTTTTCAAAGCCGTTTACATAAATAGTGACAGCGTCTTTCAATTTTATAAGTGAAGCCTCTCTTGGATATAATTCAGCTTCTACCCACAACCTGTTCAACTTTTCCAATCGATAAAGAGCGGCACCTTCCGTAACGTATTGTCCCTCCGATACCATAATCTCTGTGATGATGCCCGAGGCCGGAGCTACGAATTGAATCTTTGGCGTGGTTATTTTTGAATCTGATAATGCCTTGATCTGTTCATCGGTCATCCCATACAACCATAGTTTCTTTTTTGCGGCTTCTATGTAGGATTGATAACGTTTGTTGTCAATTGATTTCGCTTGTTCAACAGCCAATAAAAACTCCTGCTGATAAGTAAGAAGTTGTTCGCTGTAGATTTCATAAATGACTTGGCCTTTATTGATTGGTACACCCGTCTCTTTGATATAAAGTTTATCTAAGCGACCCGGAACACGCGTGCTGACTACTTCAGTCTGATTTTCATCCGCTTTAAGCTTTCCGTTTAGCAGAATACTGTTGCCTATGTTTTGGATGCTGACTCTCTGTACCGTCACATTGGCGAGTTCAATTTGGCTTTCGTTTAATGTAACTTCCGATTTATCTCCTCCGGCTGATACAAGTACAAGATCCATTCCGCAAATAGGGCATGACCCTGGTTTGTCCTGTACAATTTGCGGATGCATAGGGCAAGTATATGTCTGCTTTTTTTCAGCGGTTGTGCTCTTATCTTTTTTCAAATTGCAAGCTGACAGGCTCGCAACAAAAACGATAATTATATAATAGCTTATCTTCTTCATGGCGCTTATGGGTTCATCACTTTTATAAAACTTTCGCTGTCCACCAGATATTGAGCATTGGCCGCGATCTCCGATGACTCATCAAGACCTTCTTTAAGTTCAATCCAACCATCAGACTCCAAGCCTGTTTTTACTTTGAAAGGTGCAAACGTTCCTTTGGTCTTTATAAAAACTATTTGCTGAACACCCAAATCAAGTAAGGCAACCTTCGGTATCCATAATGCTGGAGCTTCGGAGCGGTTTAGTTTCCCTGTTACCAATTGGCCTACGCGTAGCGTGTTCCTGCTATCATTTAAGTAGGCACGCACTTGCAGGAACTGCTTACCCTCACCAAAGAATGGTTGTATAAAATCAACTCGCGCAGCGATAGTTTGATCCAACCCATTCACCTGCAATTCTATCGGGTCTCCTCTGCGAATTTGTTTTCCCTCGCTAGCGGAGAAATAAAGCTCTGCCCACAGGCGAGTACCGTCTACAACGTTAAAGACGCTTTGCCCTGCTGTAACATACGTCCCTTCGCGAATGCTAAATTGAGAACCCTGAGTTGGAGTAGAGGCAGAAGGGCTCATTCCACTTGCTGATTGCATTCCCCCATTAGGCTTTTTATTCGCCCCTCCGTTCATGGACGAAGGTTGGATTGAATTTGTTGAGATCAATGGAGCAGAAGAAGTTGTTGATTCAACTATGTACCCTGAATAGGGGCTGAGTATTGCGATGGAGTAACTCTCTTTTCCGCTTGAAATTACCTGTTCAATCTGGTCTGTCGTGAGTCCTAGGAGTCGTAGTTTTTCTTTGGTTGCATTGACAATTTCATTGTCTTCCTTGTTCTCATGAACAACATAAAGCAACTCTCTTTGAGCAGTAACAATCTCAGGGCTATATATCTCCATAATAACCTGGCCCTTTCTTACAGGTTGGTAATTGGATTTCAGATACAATTTTTCAATTCTTCCAGCAAACCGAACTGGCACTGAATAAGTCTTGCGGGTATCATAACTGATTATTCCGTCTGCCCTCGCTGTAGTTGACAATGTCTTTAGCGTAGGGTGAATCGTTTGAATAGAAGCAACCACTGAAGAATTGGTCGGTTTGGCCAACGTTTTAATGTCTTCGGTAATTATCGTTTGGCTCTCACCGTTTGACTTTTTAACCAAGTCCATTCCGCAAATCGGGCATGTTCCGGGTTTATCTTGTAAAACTTGCGGATGCATAGAACAGGTGTACTCATCATGTTCATGTGCTTGCTGATCCTTGCTCTTATTGCATGCCGAGAGCAGTGCTATAAGCAGCATTAAAGGAGTTAACTTGAGGAGCATCTTATTGACGTTTTTCATTTTACTTCTCCAATAGTTTCTCATAATAGACCACTGTTTCGTAATACCTTTTCAAAGTGTCGAGGTATTGTGACTGTGACATGATTAATGTTTCGTATGCGTCTATCACGATGTACAATTCCTCCTTATTCTCTTCATAAGCGAGCATCAGCGTTTCATAGTTTTTACGAAGCACCGGGATAATCTTTTTCTCATAATTGTTAACTTGCTGG
Source organism: Bacteroidota bacterium (assembly GCA_018267285.1). Taxonomy (GTDB): domain Bacteria; phylum Bacteroidota; class Bacteroidia; order Cytophagales; family Cyclobacteriaceae; genus ELB16-189. The sequence continues at coordinate 71,740 of JAFDYU010000010.1, forward strand.
TTCAGCGTGTTGATTTCATTCACCATTCCTGATGTCATCCCCTGCAACTCGTTTAGAATTGATTCTCTTTCCCGCTTCATTGATTCGATCTGGCTGCCCATTCCCTTTATGTTGGATTTGTACATTTTGGATGACCATGGTGCGATAGGTATTGAGATCATACCGAGTAACATGTACTGACTTGGCATCCCCGAACCTCTTGGGATCATGTGATTGTAATTAATCGTAAAATCAGGTCTGGCTTGGTATTTTTCTAGTGCCTGATTTAATCGCATTGATTGAATGCTTTTATCTATTCTTCTTACATCGCTTCGGCTCTGCGCCAGGATCGCAGTGTCAACAAGTTCAGGTACGAATTGTTGATATTGAATAGTTGTGTCGATGGAGAACCTAAGGTCTTTCGGGCGATTCATCAGTTGATTTAGCAGGATATTTTTTTGAATGATTTCATTATCATTCATCAAAATCATATTCTGAACTTCCAATAATCTCCCTTCCGCCTTATAAATAGTTCCAAGCTTGGATTGGTTGTATGGGTAACGAACCCTGCTTATCTTCAACACAAGCCGGATAATTTCTTCATTTTCTTGGAGGACTTTTTTCTTCTTTTCTAATACCAGCCATTGATAAAAAGCAGTTTTAGCCAAAGCCCTCAGCTCATTGTAAGTAAAAGTTTCGCTCGCCTTCTCGATACCCGCTTTAGAATTAAGATACGATTGGTTCGCGCGCAGTTTAGCAGGACTGGTAAACTTCTGCTGAACTGAAAGCATGATCTGACCTTTGTCTCTTTCATCGCCTATTTTTGCGCCAGGATAAGGAAACATCCAGGGGCCTCCACCTACTTCAGGAGCCATCAAGCTCTTTGCACCTGCGGCAAAATTGGTCATCGCTTCAGCCCGGAATCGGTAATCCTTCAGCATCGGATTATTTTCGTTAATTACCTGAAGGATACTGTCAAGTTTGAATGGTTGCTGAGCCTGTCCTTGCCAAGCCAGTAATATCGAGGCAGCAAGAATAAATATTTTAATGCTTGGTTTCATGGATTTCGAGTTTGCCGAATTTTCTGAGTTCATATTCTTTAGTCATTAGAAAAATAAGTGGGGTTACCAAAAGAATGTGCGTTGACGAAGTCAGTACTCCGCCAATCATTGGAAGTACAATGGGTTGCATCACATCAGTGCCAACACCGGTAGCCCACAACACTGGAACAAGGCCGAACAAGGCGACTGATACCGTCATTAGTTTTGGTCTTAATCGTTTTGCCGCTCCTGCAATTACGGATTCTTTTAGTTCAGTGAGCGATATTGACTCACGGGAGTTGCCCTTCAATTCTACCAACTGTCGCATGGCATCATTAAGGTATATCACCATCACAACCCCCGTTTCTACTGCAATTCCAAACAAGGCGATGAATCCAACCGCTACAGCAACGGAGAGATGGACGCCATAGAAGTAAATCATATAAGCTCCCCCGATAAGGGCAAAAGGAACTGTGATCAAACTAAAGAAGGCTTCACGAACAGAATTGAATGCGAAGTACAGCGAGAGGAATATAATAATTAGAACAATTGGAGCTATCAAAGTCAAAGTCTTCTTACTTCGAATTAAGTTTTCGTATTGCCCGCTCCACTCGAGGTAATAACCGTTTGGCAAACTTGTCAGCTCGCCATTGAGTTTGTCAATCGCTTCTTTTACGGTACTGCCAAGATCGCGGTCCCGAACATTGAACAGAATCGTGCCGCGGAGCATGGCATTCTCAGAGTTGATCATGGGAGGACCATCTTCGAAACGCAAGTCTGCTACAGCCGAGAGTGGTATTGTCCCTAATGCAGAAGTTTGAATTGGAATTCGATTGAGTTGATCCAAACTATTTCTATAGTCTTGTGGAAACCGGACATTTATTGAAAATCGTTGGCGGCCTTCGATGGTGCGGCTGATCGGGGTACCTCCAATAGCAGACTCTACCATTATGTTTACATCATCAATGTTTAGTCCATATCGCCCGATTTCCTGACGCTTAATGTCCACCACCAAGTACTTGCCTCCTGTAATGGGCTCAACATATAAATCTTTTATTCCTGGTATTCCTTCAAGTGCCGTTTTAACTTTTTCTGAGATTGTGTAAATAGTGTCGAGTCTCTGGCCATAGACTTTCACACCTACGTCCGTGCGAATGCCGGTCGCCAACATGTTGATTCGATTGATAATAGGTTGAGTCCATCCATTGACCACGCCTGGTATTTGAAGTTTAGCGTCTAATTCATTTATAATATCCTTTTTGGAAATACCCTTGCGCCATTCCGATTTTGGTTTTAGCATAATGATTGTCTCGATCATACTAATGGGCGAATTATCGGTTGCCGTGCTGGCGCGTCCTGCTTTGCCAAGCACTTTGTCAACCTCAGGTACCGAATGAATAATTTTATCCTGCACTTGCAAAATTCTTTTTACTTCAGCATTCGAAACATCAGGTAATGTGATCGGCATAAAAAGAATGGATTGTTCATCAAGGGGAGGCATGAATTCGGAACCCAGGCTAATGATAAGAGGAACACTGACTGCCAGTGCTGCTAAGTTGATGCCTATAGTTGTTTTTCTCCATTTCATGCACCACCGAATGACTGGCTCATAGATGTGTTCTAAGACTCGGTTAATCGGATTTGTGTTTTCATCTTTAAACTTTCCTTTCATGAAAAATGAAATGAGCACAGGTGCCAGTGTTACTACAAGCAAGGCATCTACCAACATGATAAAGGTCTTCGTATAGGCAAGCGGATGAAATAACTTCCCCTCCTGACCGGTTAACATGAATACCGGAAGAAAGGAGGTGATGATAATGATCGTAGAATAGAAAACACCTCTTGATACTTGCTTACTGGATTTTTCAATTATAGCGATACGCTCCTCTTCGGTTATCCAGGGTTCTTCTTTTTTACGTGAAAATATTTTGGGGAATTTCATGGGTATCAATTTTAAAGTTTGCCCGATTTCTTTGCCATTTCTTCTGCATACCTGTGCGAGAGATGCTTGTAAGCATTTTCAGACATGATGATGCCATTATCTACAATTACACCGATCGCAAGTGCAATGCCAGTAAGTGACATAATATTGGAGGAGATGTTAAAGGCGTTCAGAAGTATAAAGGCAGTAGCAAGGGTAATGGGTATTTGAATGATAATGCTAAGTGCGCTTCGCCAGTGAAACAGAAAAATGATTACTACCAATGACACGACTATCATTTCCTCAATAAGTGTCTCTTTGATTGAAGAGACTGATTCTTCAATCAATTCACTGCGATCATACGCAAGATTGAATTTCATTCCTTCCGGGAAGCCTTTCGCTACTTCTAACATTTTCTTTTTTACTTTCTTGATCACTTCATCAGCATTCTCACCATACCGCATCACAACGATGCCGCCCACCGCTTCACCTTCTCCACTGACATCAAATATTCCAAGTCGTAATTGTCCGGTCATTTGTACCGTTGCAACATCTTTGATTGTTATGGGAATTGAATTCACAGTCTTCAATGGAATCATTTCAATCGCTTCTACATTTTTGATATACCCTGTTGTCTTGATCACATACCCGATATCGTTCAGTTCAAACTTTCTTCCACCCGCCTCATTATTATTGGAGCGAATAGCCTGAATCACTTGTGGAACAGAAAGACCATAGTAAGTGAGTTTATTGGGATTGACGGTTACCTGATATTGTTTTTCGAAACCTCCGAAAGAAGCTACTTCAGCTACACCAGGAACATTTTGCAATCCAAACTTTATATACCAATCCTGAATAGCACGCTGCTCTCCGAGATCCATGCCGGGAGCCTGTAATGTGTACCAAAGAATATGGCCAACTCCTGTTCCATCAGGACCGATCGTTGGAACGACACCTTCAGGTAATAATCTGGAGGCATAGTTCAAACGCTCAAGAACCCGCTGACGCGCCCAGTAAACATCGACATCGTCTTCAAAGATGACGTACACGAAGCTCATCCCAAACATGGAAGTGCCCCGAACATATTTGATTCTTGGCAAGGCTTGGAGATTTGTAACCAATGGGTAGGTAACTTGGTCTTCCATGATTTGCGGACTCCGGCCCATCCATTCTGTGAATACGATCACCTGGTTTTCGGAGAGATCAGGAATAGCATCAATCTTATTCACCTGAACTGAATGCAGCCCCCAACCAAACAGTCCTGCTGCGATCAACAGAACAATGAATCGATTATGTATCGAATATGAAATGAGTTTTTCAATCATGACAAAAGAAAGTAAAGTGAAATACCTTTGAGAAAAAGGATCAAATGGGAGCAAAGAGTCTAAGCTATAGCCGAAGGCTAAAACGACATAAGTCCATTCTTATCTTTAAAATAAGAATCAACTTATTTTGCTCCTGAAAAAAATCAGATGAGAAATGACTGAACGAGTATGGTAATGTCCCGTTCTATTAATGGTGGTTTATAATTGACGAATTGAACGCGCGCTAAATCTGCGCAAGCATTCATGTCGTCAACAATCTTGACCAAAGGGAGAGAAATGTATTGAGAATCTTTAACAATTACCTTCTCCGCGATTTTGGATGCGTATTTATCAGAACCAATTAAAAGGGTGGCATCTTCACAGCAGCCTTTATGACTAATTGAGGAATGGCTTGCGTTTCTACTGTGATCACATGCGCTGTCTCGCATTTCACATGACCGGGCTTTACCAAAAAAAGCAATGTTCTCGATTTCTCCGCCACAAATATGGAGACTAACCGAGTGGCTGATTGAGGACGCCAACACGAATATCGCCAGTAGGCCAGTTAATATGGTGCGCAGGGTTTTCAAGTGATTTGTAAATATACGCGAAAATCCGGGTTTTGGTTCTTACAAAATTGTGGCAAAAAGTTACAGAGTAATAGAATGCCAGATGCGGGCATCAAATATTCCTCCTAAAAATGCTAGTTTAATGGCATAACCGGATTGGATGGCCAATTGCTATAGACGCTATAAAACCTAATTCCGGGGAATACGGTCGTAAAATTGAGAAATTCCTTAAGAATGATCCTTAGAGATGCCCAACTTACCGCTTGCCAGCAAATTGCCGGGTATTCATATAAATGAATAAATTATATACCAAACCCCTGAACCGCTTTTCAATAACATCGTACAACTATCGGCAAAACCGCGCAGATTCAACAGTTTGAAGAAAGAGAACACCAGAAAGAACCCGGCCATGAAATTGTTCATGAACATCATGCCGAAAAATTCCTTTGTGTGCAGACGAGATCGTTGCCACGACTGTAATAAACGCAAAAATCAAAAGAATGGGCTTGTATGTTTCAAACCACGACCTTTCACTTTCCTCTGCTGTTGCGTGATGGTGATAACTGTGATCAGTTGCATCCTCTTTAATAATATATTTTGTGTTTCGCCCAATGGTATCTTGCAGTTCATCGAGGGAGAGATGGCGCTGCATTGAAATGATCGCCTTTTGCCCCTCCAGTTTAACCTCTGCCGAAGTGATTTCCGGATTCAGAAGGAGTTGGTGTTTTACCTTTGCAACACAGCCTTCGCACGTAATTCCTTCTACTGTATAAGAATGAGTCATTTTAAATTTTCATTTGTCTCTTAAAGTAACGCAAACAGTTAAAAAAAGTGCTTACAAAATTCTTGAAAAGAATTACGCTTTAACAAGAAACCAAAGAGCCAGGTCAACGATTTTGCCAACCCGGGCTCATTGGAGTTTGTTCCTTACAAAGCTGAAATATGAATGACTTGTGTTCCCTTCTTAAACACTTGCCCTTTTTCTTCAATGAATTTTTGCTGCAACTCTGGTGTGCGGATGACTTTCTTTCCTCTTTTCAGTTTCCATCATTACATCAATTACATTATTTTATACAAAGAAATCATTCCCGCCACCATGTGGTCATGAACGTGACAGTGAAACTGCCATGTTCCTTGGTTCTCGGCAACCATATCTGCCACCAACATGCTGGCAGGCCCGATGGAAATAACATCTTCGCGATAGCCTTTACTCACTACGGTGTTTCCGTGCCAGTGGGCTGTGTGCCAATCCACCTCATTTCCTAAAGCAAAAACATACCATCGGATTTTGTCACCCGCATTCATACCAAATTGTTGGTGAGCGAACATTAGCCCGTTAACCGAGTGCATCTTATTGCTTTCCTGAAAATCGGGATCGGATTTGATCATCGCATTTTTAGTTGTGGTATATTTTTGAAGGTTCATATCCAAATACAGGCTCGCATTTTCATCGAACACTGAGAAGAATGCAAATTTCTCCTTATCAACATCTTTGGCCTTGCTGTTGGTAAGCATTCCTTTCTTATACACCACCAGCGGCCCCACCAATCCTGCGTAAATATCCATTCCCATATTTTCTGTGACATGGGAATGATACATCCATAAAATAGAACTCCCATCAGCTGAAGTAGGAGCAGCTTGCGATGTAACATCCCATTCGTATATGAATGTGCTGTTGGGTGGCACTCCAACAAGCCCCTCGTTGTTGTTATCGTATTTCACACCATGCGGGTGCATGCTTACGGGGAAACTGGTTTTGTTTTTGAAGGTGACTTTGATTTTATCCCCTTCCTCTGCGCGAAGTACAGGACCGAGAATACCTAATTCGTCATCGTCTTCCGTTACCACCGGAGTTGTGAAAGAATTATCGGAATACAACTTATATTTCGCCTTCATGTATTTGTGACCAATGCGATTACTATCGCTAGCCATGAATACCAACTCTTCCGGTGTGAAAGGTGCATCTGTTACAAGGTTTTTATTCTGGGGTGCATAATCCCATTCAATTTCTTCAGCAGCAACAAAATATTCACGTACCGTCTGTTGTGGTTCATTCGGTATTAAGACAATTTCGTTTTCTTCCTTACAGGAAAAACCAAAAGGCAGTAGAACACAAAAGAACAGAGCTTTCTTTTTCATGAAATGCAGTGGGTTTATAATTGAAAAATATTTTAGAATTTTGCACCGAGGCCGAAGTAAAAACTTCTACCAATGGATGGGATGATTCCTGGGCCAGGGTATTCGTCTGTCCGTTTGGTGAAATAGCGCTCATCAGCCAGATTATTCACACCGGCTTTGAGGTTGAAATGTCTGATCTTTATCGTAGATGACCAGTCCATCACTGTGTAGGCTGGAATTATCCCAGCGATTGCATCGGCCGAGGCCATAGTTGAATTGGCGGCATCCCCGAAAGATTGTGCCGTGGAGCTGATCAAAAAAGTTGTAGAGAATTTTCCGACAGCTAATGTCGATCCAAGCCTGTTAATGCTTGTTGGGGCATATTCCACATACTTGTCTCGATATTCACCCGATACATATCTGGCATTAATGATCGCAAGTGAATTAAAGAAACTGAAGTTCCATTTTGAAGCAGATGAAAATGCTTTTATGGGACTAAACTCAATGTAGCTTTCCATTCCGTTGTGTACGCTGTTGGCAATATTTGTACGGAATGGTACCTGGTTGCCATTGCCGTCTGACACCTCAATCACACCGATCCGGTTGTCGTAGCGCAAGTAGAAGAGCCCGATGTCAAAATTGAGATAACCCCTAACTGAACCCCGAAAGCCAAGATCTGCATTGTACCCTGACGCGTCTTTCAAATTTTTGTCAACCGTGATGATTGACCCAAAAGGTGTGAGATTAGAATAATCGATGGGGCGGTAAGCTTGGGAAATGTTGGCATAGATATTCGTAGAAGAGGAGGTCTTAAATTGCATGCCAATTCCCGCAAGAAAAATATTACGGTTTTTGGAAAGGTTTGAATACAGAATGCTTGTTTCGTCTTGTGAAGGGTTGTAACCTTTTACAGTCGAATTCAAAAATTCATAACGCATGCCAGGCGTAATTGAAAAACGGTCTCCCACATGCAGTGTATTTTCAGCATAGACGGCAGTGTTCAGTGTAGAAAAATCAAGGTCTTCTTCATATTTCGGGTCAAGCAATGTAAGATCAAAGTCCGATCCCGTTGTGCCAAGACCTCCGCCTTGTCGTTTCAAAGCGCCATAGAAGAAACGCACGCCTGTTGCTAATGTATTGTCCACTTTGCCAATTGTGTAATGGTGAATCAGGCGCAGTTCACTGGTGCTGCTCTTAAAATCTTCATGCTCCACTTCCCGGTTCGTATATTCGTTCGTAACAGGATCAATCACATCCATTGCTCCGGGGCCGCCATCTTCATTTCTCCACACTAATTCCCGTGTACTTATATTAGTTGTGCTCTTAAAAGAGATGGAAGTTTTTCTGTTGATTTTCCAATCCAGCGTTGCGGTGATCACATTCCAGGGACTGCGCAGCCAATTTCGGGCGCGGTAAGATTTGCGGCTGTCAACGGAAAACAGGCTGTCAGTAAATCCTCCCGGCATTTGGACTCGATTTCTCAAGATTGAATATTCCACACCAATCTTGATGTTTTTTGTAGCCTCGTATTCAACTCGTCCGAATCCTGACAAACTTTGCGTTTGTGAATTTGGCCGCCAACCTTGAAGAGTCTGCGCTTGCACAAACCCATAGTAATTAAACTTTCCAAAGTGACCACCCACTGAATTGAATGAACTATAAAATCCAAAACTCCCGCCCGTTTGCTGGGTAGTGAATTCAATCGGCTTTGTTCGTGTACCACTTTTCATGACGTAGTTGATGACTCCTCCAAACTGTGGACCAAATTGCAGGGATGCAGCACCGCGAGTAACTTCGATTCGTTCAACGGCCTCAAGCGGAGGCAGGTAATAAGATTCCGGATAGCCATACAAATCGGCTGTAATATTGTATCCATTTTGCCGTGTGTTAGTTTCAATGGATTGGGTGGGATTCAGTCCTCGAAATCCAATTCCATTGGTAGGGAAACCACTACCCTGTGTCTCAGAGTAATTTGCGCCAGGCACCCGTCCCAGAATCTGCCGTGGATTGTTCTGAGCTATATTGGCATCAAGACTATCAAGTAAAAGCACCTCTGTCTTCTTTCCAGAGTAGTTAATATTATTAACGGTTTCGCTCAAGTAGCCCATGCCGGTAATAGCCTTGACTCCCACCACTACCACTTCATCCAATTGCTGAGCGGTTTCTCTTAATTGAATATTGAGCACGAACGTTTCTGTTGCTTTTATCTGGATATTAAATTCTTGGGCCGAAAAACCAATGATCGAAGCGACAAGAGTGTAATTACCAACAGGAAGGCTAATTGTGTAATCCCCAAAATGGTTGGTCACCGTTCCGAATTGAGTTCCTTGGATACCTATGTTAACATATTCGGCAGGTTTTCCGTCTGAAGAGGTCACTCTGCCGGCAACAAGTCCGTGTTGAGCGTACGAAAATGCATTGATTGTCAGTGTGACAATAAAAAGTAGTAGTAGTTTCATATCAATTTTAATTAATTTAATTAGAATCATTCTAAATACAGCGCAAATATGTCCATATTTAGAATTATTCCAAATAGTAAAAGGAATAAAAATCTTAGAATAGCGGTCTTGTGCTTACTTAGCCCTAATTTGATTTGTTGATTCGAATTTCTGGCAAAAACTGCAAGAGGCTAGTTTACAAACCTTTACAAAGCTGAAATGTGAATGACTTGTGTTCCTTTCTTAAACACTTGTCCTTTTTCTTCAATGAATTTTTGCTGCAACTCCGGTGTGAGCATTTGATGAGCATAGTCGCTCACCACAGAGTTCGACTCCTGCACTGGTTCGCCAAAGGTTATCGCTTCGTCAGTATAAGAATACAGTAGTTTGGGATAAGCATTCATGAACAGATCGTGAGACAAAAACATATCCGAAGCAATCACGGTTTTTCCGCTTAAGGCGATTACACCGATCACGTCTTTCTCATTGTCAAAAATAGTTTTGAAGATGTTTGCGTATTCTTCCTGCTTACCTCTGAATTCCACATGATGTGCATGGCCTGTGTAGGCGTGCGTATCGCTGTCAACTCCACTTTTGTCGTTGATCTTTTTGACTTCATCCCACACTCCCTGCTGACCTTTTTTTCTTATCGCTCGGCTGAGGTGCTGATTGGCCATTGAATAATAGTCTCCAAATTTTCCACCCTTATGATCGTGATGGTCATGGTCGTCATCGTCATACTCATCGTGATCTTTCTCGTTCCATCGCCCGTGCTCTACACAATACACGGGTATCTTAAACCTGCCGCTATGAGGTGGGATGAGCATATCATTTTTAACCACACGGTCTTGCTTGCCACCTTCAACAATTTCTCCTGACATGATAAACAATGTATCCTTGGAATGGTTTCTAAGCACCAGTTCGTTTACGGCACCATCCAAGTCAGTCTCAGTGATTGTAATTCGCTTAGTCTCGATTCCCTCATGCAGCGACATGAAATAACCAAAGTTGCCAACACTTGATTTGAAAGTTGACTTGGCACGAATTGGAACCAGTCGTAAATTTTTAAATGTGTACTTATCTCCATTAGCTAAATCAGCGTTCAGATAATTTTGATTGAATGGAAAAAGATCGTTGCGGGTTGTTGCCGATGATTCGCTTTGCATTTCCACACTCACCTTCAACACAGGGGTACGCAAACTCCCGATGAGATAATCATAAAAATTATCCTGCTGGATTCCTTGTGCCAGGCTTTTCAGATCAAGGCGCAATTCAATTTCTTTGAGAGCGCTGGTCATCCAGCCATCCGGCAGTTGCACTGAACTACGGCCAAGCTCATCGGAGAAGTATAACACTGGTGGCGCCTTGAACTGAACAGGGCTGATAGCAATCGGGATTTTTGCAACGGGTTTTCCTCCATCGAGTACCTGAAAAGAAAACTTGTTAGCGTTTCTATCCTGAAGTCCAAACCTGGCCGTGGGCGTATCGGTGCGTATAGAAAGTTGATCTAATAATTGCTGAAGGCGTGTGTAGCTCTCGATGCCAAGAAAAATTGTTTTGCCCTGATAGCTTACTTCTATGGGCTCGCCCCATAAATTTTTAAGCGAAAGCAATGTGCGCAAATAAAAATCGATGGCTGTTGTGTAGTTGGCTGATTGCTGTACGTTCACCGCTTTATCAAAAAACTGAAGGGCGAATTTCTCTGACCGCTCCATCGTTGCCTGCTTTTGCTGTTCGTATGCCTTCTTTGACATCCGATAGTAAACATAGTAGTAGCCGTCTTGCTCCTGCGAATCGACCATTTCAAAATTTTGGATTTCATCCGCGACAGTAGTTTTGATGTTGGTTTCGTACTGTTCTTTAAACCGGTTGTCTTTGTCGATCTGTTGCAGCACCGAAGTGCTGTTAACCATAATTTTGATTTCGCCCAATAAATCCTGAAGAGCGCTTTTCTTGGCTATCTGCTGATAGTCCTGAGATTTTGTGGATGAGCTACCGATGCCAATGTAATAATCTGGATTGGCCGGCTTTGTTTTGGTCCAAAGTTTATCGCTGCTTGTTTGGCGCGCTATGTTTTGAGCAGGACTTGACGAAAAAATTAAAAGCAACAGGTTGACCAAAATGCCTGTCAAAGCAAAATTCTTTTTTTTGTTCATAGTTGTATTTGTAAAAGATGTTTGAGAAAAGTGATTCTAGAAACTGGCTTGCAGCGTCTATCAAACAGCCAGAAAAAATTCCCCTGCGGTTGCACCAGATAGACCAAGTGACTGCGGGAAGAATATCAGATATGCTTAAGATAAAAAAAGCAAGCCAGAGAGAAGGCCGCTTTTCAGATTCTAAAACAACGATTAGAAATACAATGGGAAGTATTTATTGAATAACCTTTTGAAGGAAAAAGAGGATTCTGACATTTGCACCTATCGGCATCTTTAAATACCAATAATAAGGGTGAATTGTGGAGTTGAGCAAGCCTATCGTAATCGAAATCATCGTCTATATCAGCATCGCTTTGAAGTATGCAATGTGAAAAAGGTAATTCAGTCTTGCCCGAGATTGCAGATTTTGTCCGAAAGGAACTCTGCTTATAGTTTGCCTGACTTAAAATCAAGATCAGCAAACTACCGAGGACAATGGAAGTCTTAGTTAGCGAAACCGATTTCAAAGGCTGTGATTGATTAATTCTACAAACGCAATTTGAAAATTAAGGTTTCGATTAGTGAGGAGTAAAGCAGTGACGCCATTAATTTTCCGCAGACATCTTAATATCAGAAGTACGAAGAAAAGCCATCCCCTCAAAAGTTTAAAACGAAGTTGAACTACACTTAATATTTTCCTAAGGCCACTTTTGGGTTATCATAGGTGCCGGTTATGTGAAATGGTACTTTCACCAGGTTGAGTGGCAGAAGCTGTGTCTTAATAAGATAGTTTAATCTTGCCACTGATCTCGCTTACCCACAGGATAAGGAGACAAATTTACGATGGATTTATAGTTCTGTAAAACTTATCTCTCCCGCCAAGTTCTGCAATGGCGTTACGTAATTCTAAAATTTCATCCTTTGAATTCTAACTGCGTTTAGAATGGCGAGCAAGGCCACACCTACATCGGCAAACACAGCTTCCCACATGGTGGCGAGTCCACCGGCACCAAGAATGAGAACAATAGCCTTTACGCCAAATGCCAAGCTGATATTTTGCCAAACGATCTGCTTTGTTTTTTTGCCGATATGAATTGCCATTGCGATCTTCGATGGTTTGTCATCTTGAATAACTACATCGGCTGTTTCAATTGTTGCATCACTACCGAGACCTCCCATTGCAATTCCCACATCGCTCAACGCCACCACGGGCGCGTCATTCACGCCATCGCCTGTGAAGGCCACGCTTTCGTTGCGTTGCTTTATCTCTTTTACTTTGTTGACTTTATCTTCGGGAAGTAAATCGCCAAACGCGTTATCAATCCCAAGTTTTTCAGCTACAAATTTCACCACAGAACTTTTATCGCCACTGAGCATCGTGGTCGTGACATTCAATTGGTGTAGCGCTGTGACAGCCTGCTGTGCATCTTCTTTAACTTCATCTGCAATGGTGATGTATCCGGCAAACCGGTTGTCGTAGGCAAGTGCAATTACTGTGTACACGATTGTGGATGGATCAACATCATAGCGGATGGAAAACTTATCCATCAATTTAAAATTACCAGCAAGCAATGTTTTTCCGTTAACCCTTGCCTTTAAACCATGACCTCCAATTTCTTCAACATCCGAGAGCGGCATGCTATTGTCAACGGCCCCCACATATTCATGAATAGCGGTTGCAACGGGGTGTGTGCTTTTACTTTCCAGCGCATTGACCATGCGCAGCACATCACCTTGATCAAACTCTTTTTGAATCACTACTTCCTGCACTTTAAAAACACCTTTGGTCAATGTTCCCGTTTTATCCATCACCACGTTTTTCACCACCGCCATGATGTCGAGGAAATTGCTGCCCTTAAACAGGATTCCATTTTTGGAAGCGGCACCAATACCACCGAAATAACCGAGCGGAATAGAAATGACCAATGCACACGGGCAGGAGATTACCAGAAAAATAAGGGCTCGATAGAGCCATTCGTTAAATTTATAATCACTCATCGCGAAATAAGGTACAACGCAAATCAAGACCGCCAGCGCCACCACAGCAGGCGTATAATATTTAGCAAACTTTCGGATGAATAGCTCCGTTGGTGCTTTCTGTGCGGTGGCATTCTGAACCATATCCAGTATTTTTGAAAGTTTACTGTCCGTGTAGGCTGTTGTAACTCTCACCAATGCTACGGTGTTCAGATTAATCATTCCGGCCAAAACCAAATCACCTTTCTTCTTGGTGTCCGGTTTGCTTTCACCCGTCAGGGCCGCAGTATTGAATGAAGCATTTTCTGAAATCAATTCTCCATCGAGGCCTAACTTCTCGCCCGGTTTGAGTTGAATGAAAGACCCAATTTGCACGGTCTCTGCCTTAACGACTTTAGTGACATTGCCATCTGCTACTGTTACTTCATCAGGTCGTTGATCAAGTAAACTTTTGATATTCGCTTTGGCACGCTTAACGGCCAATGTTTGAAACACTTCACCTACCGCGTAGAATAACATGACGGCTACGCCTTCGGGAAATTCGCCAATGGCAAACGCACCAAGGGTAGCAATGCTCATTAACAAAAACTCGGTGAAGAATTCACGCTTTGCAATTGCTTTGAGTGCATCCCTCAATACGGGCAGCCCCACCGGAATGTAAGCAGCTACATACCAAACCACACGCAACCACCCGGTAAAGAAGGGTAACGTGAAATAGTTGTCCATGGCTATGGCCGAGAGCAATAACGCAAAGCTTATGAGTGCCGGCCGAAATAACTTCAGATTGCTTTCACCCGATGTCTCGTGTTGATGCCCATCTGCATTACTATGCTTTTCTACATCAGCGTTTATTTTGTCCTCCAGCGTGCAGCAGGTTATATTACCCTGTGCATCGTACGTGTGTTTGTGATTGGGGTCGTTAGTTATCATACTTATTTGTTTAAAGGTGGTGGGCGAGAGGAACCCGATGAACGACAGTACTTTGTGCCGTATAAAAAATCAAGACCTCCGCCCATGTATTGTTAAGTGCGGACATCATTCGCCTTTATTAATTGCTGTTTGTTAAAATGATCGTGTTACCATTGTTTAAGAATCGCTCTTAGGTTTAGTTGAAAGTTTATCTGCTATTTTTTGTTTCCATCGTATATACCATTTTTGATTTTGCAGTGACAACAAAAAGTATAGTGCAAGAGTGCTGGCTATTGCGATCACAAACATATTTAAACCTATAGCTACGCCAACGCCTGCCGTACACCAAACCGTAGCTGCCGTGGTGAGACCATGAAGGGTGTCGCTGTTATTATTGCGATAGATAATACCGGCACACAGGAAACCCACGCCTGTGATAATGTTGGCAATAATCCTTGAAGGGGCGGAGAGATCATTTTGAAGATGCGCGCTGATGGAAGTGAAAATGGCTGCTCCGATGCATACTGCTGCATAGGTTCGTATGCCTGCGTCAATGCCGTGCGTTTCCCTGTCTAAACCGATGAGCCCACCCAGTAGCAGTGAAATCAGGAGCTTGCCAACAATTATTAATTCAAAATTTATATCCATAGGTTATTTTCTCACATAATAATATAGTAGTCATTTTCCACTGGTTTTTCTTGCACGATCGTCTTTTATAGTAAAATATAGAGCGAGGGAACATGTAGCGAGGCCACCCAGGGCGAAAGCCCCGGCCAACTCTTTATTGTTTGCCTGATTGGCCACCAGAGATGCTGTCACCAGCGGGATTGTTAATCCTACAAAAAGCCTTCGCTTCGCCTGATAATTTTTCTTGGGTTGTTCAAAAGATGTATTTAAGAAGATTGGCTGATTGAAAGAATTGCCAGGGGGTGAATTAAAAGTGATGTTCTTTCGAAGATATTGCTGCGAGCTGCTGACCTGATAGTTTTTTGCCAATACATTAAAATGGGAATGGGATTCTGGAAAACGCTCCGTCTGGGCAAAACACCAAACCGGGATACACATGATGAAGTTAATGAATAATGTTGTTTTCAGGATAAGGCCGCACGCAGGGCTACTGATTTTCGCGCGGGAGGAAATTATCTTTTTAAATGATTGACGCATATGTGCTTATGTTTTTGTGTTAATCATGTGAATGATCACAGTTGTAAATATCAAAATCCTTAAAGTCTCTCTTTATGTTCAGATCGAGGTCGCGGATCAATCCGTTTTCAATTTCATACACCCAGCCGTGCAAATGAATTTCCTGATGACGATCGAGTGCCTCCTGAACAATGGATGTCATCGACAGTCGAAAGACTTGCTCTTGTACGTTCAGTTCAACTAACTTCCGCCATTTTTCTTCTTCGCTGGTGAGGTGATCCAGTTCCTTCCTGTACTGGCGGTACACGTCTCGTATGCTCCTGAGCCAATTGTCAATCAAACCATTGTGAGTTTTACTTAATGCCGCCTTTACCCCACCACATCCGTAATGCCCGCACACCACAATGTGCTTCACTTTTAATATGTCCACCGAGTATTGCAGCACCGCCATCAGGTTCATATCGGTAGAGATGACCAAGTTGGAAATATTACGGTGTTCAAAAATTTCCCCGGGTCGGGTGCCGGTGATCACGCTGGCGGGTGCGCGGCTATCGGAGCACCCGATAAACAAATATTCAGGATTTTGACCCAAGGCCATGTTGGAAAAATAGCCTGGGTCTTGCTCCGTTTGCCGCGAGGCCCAGGCTTTGTTGTTTTCAAATAATTTATCGTATGAGAATTTCATATCAATTTACTTTTTTGTTTGTTTCTGAATTCACTTCTTCATCAAATGGATGACTGATGTTGAGCATATGAACATACCGATGAAAAATAGGTATCGTCATAATGCCCACCAGCGACAAGAAGACAATACCGCTGTACAAAGCATATACACCGGCAAACACTTTACCGGCATTGGAAGTGGGTTCATCTACCGGGCCCATGCCCGTGAGCAACATGGCGGCATTTAAAAAGGCATCGTGCCAGGTGATGGGACAAAAATATTTGAATCCGATCATGCCGCTGCCCAAAGAGACAAGTAAAATGATGAATCCAAATAGAAGACCTTTGGTTATAGGTGAAAGTTTTATCATGGCAATACGGTATTAAATTTTACAAAACATAGTAGTCATTATTTTCATTTTCGTGCATAGGTTGGTCGCTATCCCCTATCATTTCTTTCAAGTTTCGCTCGATCGTTTGAGAAAGGGCCGTCATGGGAGTATCCAGTGGCTGATTTTCAAAAGGATCTTGCATCAAAATAGACGTCTCTTCGATAGCGATAAAAATAGCGGGGATGGCTATGGTAACGGCAATCTCGACCAATGGGTATTCATCGCTGATGCCCAAAGGCAGCAAGGTGGCAAAAACATAAATAAGAAAGTGGATCATTAAACTGTATGATTTGGGGAACACCGTATTCTTGATACGTTCGCACCGACCCATGGCATCGCACAAACGCTGCACGGTGCCATCCAGTTGCTGTTGCTGCAGTGGGTTGATTTTCCCTTCCTCCAGTGCTTTTGCCAACGCTGTGGAGTGCGCGGAAAGCAACGCATTGGGAATATGATTTGCCTTGATTGCATGACGGGTCAAGAAAGCAGCAACATCGATCGAGAGCGGTTGTCCACGCAGAGACTGACTGAGCGCATAGCACCAATAAATTTGCCGATAGGCGAAATCACGGATGATCGCATCATCGCTGTCAGAGGAATTTTTGTGGAACGAGATAACCTGCCTGATCAATGTTCTGGAGTCGTTCACAATAGCCCCCCACACAATGCGGGCTTCCCACCATCGCTCGTACGACTGGCTGACGCGAAAGGCGAGCAGCAACGAAAGCGCTGTGCCGATAATGCCTGTTACACCGAGGGGAACGGAAATTTTACTCAAAAACGAATACTGGTCGAGTACGCCCACCACAATGGCATATGCGGAAATAATAGCGAGATCAACTTGTATTATTTTTAGAAAAGGCCCAACCGGTATTTTTATATTCAGCAGCATTCGCAGTGTATTTTATTAAAACTATGATCAAACCACCATTCCCAAAATCAGGAACAGTAAAAAGCCGCCAAAAAAAACCCCTGTATGCCAAACCGATTCCTCTTCCTCATGCGCTTCTATCAACAGTTCCTCGGTGACCAAAAACAGTAAAGCAGACAAGCCAAACGAAAGCACTATCTCCATTGAGCTGTCGGAGAGGTTGTGCAGCAGGGTACCTCCAAGTACCGCACTCACAAAAAACAGCAAGGCAAGCATGGCGATGATGGACAATGATTTTGGCTTTGTCATTTTATTTTCGCCCAACTCGGTAGCCGTTGCCATTCCCAATGAGAGTAATTCAATAGAGAGTGCGACTGCCAGCAACATACCTTCCGTTCCGCCAGCAGAGAAGCCAATACCCAGAAGTAATCCGTCAATAAAAATATCAATGCCAATCGCAACTAATAACCCCATCGGTATGCTACCTCCTGCCTCTGAGCCGGATTTTTCTTCAGCGGGCTCGACAAACTTTCGAATTGCCAGCATAGTGATGAGCCCCAGGGCGAAACCAACAATTACCTGAACGGGTTTATGTTCCTTTATTACGTCTGGCAATAACTCTACCGCCACTACAGAGAACACTACCCCCGCTGCAAAATGCAGGATCAAACTTCGTAGATGACCACTGGGCTTTTTAACAAGCGCTATCATTCCGCCTGTTATCATAGTAATTACTGGGATCACCGAAAACATTAGGATTTTTTGAAATAAAGGTGTCATACATTTTTAGGTTAGGTTATTCTTCTTCAGCGCTATTGAGCATTTTTGAAATCAGGTCATACGCTCCCTTCACCACCACTTTCGCTTTGATATCAAAACCTTCCGGCAAAATCACTTCTGTAAATCCACCTTCTTTGAGGCCTGTTTTAATTTCCATCCTTTTGAAGTGAAATTCATTCGTGTTTTTCTCACTGTTCTCCTGGGCGATGAAAATAAAATTTTTGCCTTCCGCCTGCACAACGGCATTATCAGGCACCGCATTTACTTCAATATCGCTGCTTTCCACTCTTGCTTTGAAGTAGGTGCCGGGTATCAGCTCCTTGTCCTCATGATCAAGATGGCTGTGGACACGGATAGTTCTGTCGGGGCTGATCTCGCGTCCGATTAAGTGGATGGTAGCCGTTCGTTCTTTTGATTCGTTGGAAAGTTGGAAATAAACCTTGTCACCTATTTTCAGAAAAGGCACATCTTTTTCAAATACAGTAAGCTCCGCATGAAGGTGACGAGTGTCCACAATTTCAAAAAGCACATCGAACGCATTGACATACTTGCCAATGTTCACATTTACTTTTGTAACGTATCCATTGATTGGGGAGGTCAGGAAAATATCCTTCCTGATTCCTTCGGTTTCAATCTTCTTCGCGCTGATGTTGAGCATGGAAAGCTTTTGCTCCAGTCCTTGAAGATTTGATTTTAGCGATCGGTATTCTGATTCAGTTTTTTGTAAGGTCTTGATGGCGCTCACATTTTCCTGGTTCAGTTCCTTTTGCCGTGTGTACTCCTTTTCCATAAAATCCAACTGACTCTTATTATTAAGATAATCCTGTTGGAGCTGAATGTAATCCGGGTGCTCCAGCGTGGCTATCACTTCCCCTTGAGTGACCCACATACCTTGAAGCAACGCTGTACTTTTAAGGATGCCTCCCATCGGCACAGTTATGCTCACTAATTGCTGCGGGGGAACATCAAGAAGTCCGTTTACTTTGATGCTCGCGCCAAGTTTTTGTTTCTCAATATTTCCGAACTGAATTTTAGAAGTTTTGAATTGTGCTTCGGTGAGCGTTACCAATTCCGGGTTTTCTTTTTCCGTTTCTCCTTTCTGCGCTTTTTCCGTTTTCTTTCCACATGCAGAGAGCAACACAATCAGAAAAAGTGTTAACGAGGAGATAAGTATATGGCTTGATTGATTAATTCGTTTCATAACTGAAGTCTTTTATTGTTTACCGATGATGTATTCCAAAGTAATGACTGACTGGTTGTAGTTGTTCAAGGTTTGCAAATATCCCGTGCGCACCTCCGTGGCCGTTCGTAAACTTTGCAAGTATTCTACATAACCTATCTCACCCGCCTGAAAAGCACGCTGCGACTGCCTTAACAATAATTCAGCATTGGGCAATGACGAGCTTTGATAGTAGGTGAGTGATTCACGATATTTTAAATACTCTTGCAGCAATTCATTGAGCTGGCCTTTAAAATTTTTCTGTTGATAGTCAAAATAACTCTGTGCCGCGTTGCGCTGTTCTTGCGCTGCTTTTATCTTGGCCATTTGCGGGCGAATCCATAGCGGAATACTCAATCCGAGCTGAAAGCCCTGGAAGCGATCCGCCTTGGTAGCAAACCGGGTCGATTGTTCGTTAAGGGGAATATCAATTAAAGTCTGACTGAAATATCCAACGGCTATATCAGGAAGCAACCTGTTCTTAGTAACTGCTTTCGATTTCTCAGCGATTACAATTTCCTGACGTAACCAATTTAACATTGGATTTGCTGAGAGTGCTAATGTATCTGGCAAAGTAATTTCTCGCGCAGAAAGACTGTCAAACGTAATATCAATAGGATGGTTTTCATTTAGCAGTGTTTGCAACCGCGTTTGGAAAATATGAATGTCAGCGTCATTTTGTAAACGAAGCGTTTTTACTTGTCGCGATTGTGTTTCTGCTGTTGTCTTTTCAATGAGTGTTGTCTCACCTGTTCTCAATCGAATACCCGCAGCCCTTGCAAAAGTGGAGTAGATGCTGTCTTGCGTTTGCAGCCATTTGTTTAAAGTCTTCAGATACGCCAATTGATAGAATGCTGATTTCACCTGGAAGGCTAAATC
The DNA here is from genome assembly GCA_018267285.1 of Bacteroidota bacterium. GTDB lineage: Bacteria > Bacteroidota > Bacteroidia > Cytophagales > Cyclobacteriaceae > ELB16-189. Next base: position 92,077 of record JAFDYU010000010.1, read on the forward strand.
GTTTTGAGTTGCTGATAATTTTAGTTCGCTTCCTCGCACTTGCGCACTGCCCAAAGCCGCACTTGAAGTGAAGACTGTAGGAAACGGAATTGACTGTGAGATCGCAAGATTATTATCACGCGCATAACTGTTGTATTGGCCGAAGAGACCCATCACCGAGGTTTTACCAATATCGGTTGCAGTCTTTTTAAACTGACGGTTAGCTTCAATTTCATATTGCACCGTCTTAATGCTGGAATTTTTTTTCAGCGCAACATTAACAGCTTCATCCAATGTAACGACCGTTGGCGTTGTAGTTTGCGCCTGGGCGAACGTGCTCGCAGGCAGTATTAAAAGCGCCAATATGAAAATTAACATAGGCTGTGGTTTTATGGAGTGTAGTTGAAATGTTTCAGACAATACGTACAGGCACGGCAATACGATAAGTGTGAGTAGCGTTGAAGTGATCAGTCCGCCAATCACCACGGTGGCGAGCGGTTTTTGAACTTCTGCACCCGCACTCGTAGCCAACGCCATCGGCAAAAAACCAAGTGATGCAACGGTGGCTGTCATCAGCACAGGTCGAAGGCGAATCTCTGTGCCTTTTTTTATGATCGCATTCAGGTCGGTGAGCCCCTCTTTTTTCAAGCTATTGAATTCGGCTATCAGCACGATGCCGTTTAGTACCGCCACGCCAAACAAAGCAATAAAGCCGATGCCTGCCGAAATGCTGAAAGGCATACCGCGCAACAGCAAAGCAAACACGCCACCAATGGATGCCATTGGAATAGCAGTGAAAATCAGAATAGATTGTTTCATCGAGTTGAAGGTTAAGAACAATAATATCAATATGAGCAGAAGAGCAACAGGCACTGCCACAGATAATCTTGCTTGTGCTTCTTTGAGGTTTTCAAACTGGCCTCCATACGTGGGGTAGTAGCCGGGAGGGAAGGTCACCTGTTTTTCTATTTTCTCCTGAAGTTCTTTTACTATCGTTGCCACATCGCGACCCCTCACATTAAAGCCAACGATGATTCTTCGCTTGGCATCTTCACGTTGTATCTGGTTAGGCCCCATTTTAAATTCCACCTCGGCAACTTGCTTTAAAGGAATCTGTTCGCCTTTCGGAGAGGAGATAAAAAGGTTGCGAACGTCTTCAATATCCTGACGGCTTAATGAACTGAGACGAACGGTGAGGTCATATCTTCTCTCGCCCTCGAAGACAAGCCCGGCAGCTTGCCCTGCAAAAGCGGTGTTGACGGCCTGGTTTATGTCGGCAATGTTCAAGCCATACTTGGCTACTTCATCGCGGTCGATGTTGATCACAATTTGTGGAAGGCCTGTAACTTGCTCAACATATAAATCGCGGGCGCCATCGACACTATTAACCACTTTCGCCACCCTCTGCGACAAGTCTGCAAGCACATTTAAATCCTCGCCAAAAATTTTCACGGCCACATCCTGTTTTACTCCGGAGATCAATTCATTAAAGCGCATTTGGATGGGTTGTTGAAAACCAAAGGTTACTCCGGGAATTACCTCCAATGCTTCCCTCATTTTTTCAGCCAACTCTTCCCGGTTGTCTGCTTTTTTCCACTGCTCTTTTGGCTTAAGCAGCACCATCATGTCTATGGCTTCAATGGGCATTGGGTCAGTGGGAATTTCGGAGGAGCCGATTTTTCCAACTACTTCCTTTACTTCATCGGGAAACTGACGTAATAAAATTTCCGCACCCCTTGAAGAAACATCCACAGTGTGCATCAGGCTGCTTCCGGTAAGAACGCGCGTCTCCACGGCAAAATTCCCTTCTTCCAGCGTGGGAAGAAACTCACCTCCCATATTCAAAAAAATAACAAGGCTTGCTATGAATATCGCAACTGCAGAACCAACTACAATACTTTTGCGCTTCAGGGCACCGTTTATAATCGGCTCATAAATCCGGTGAAAGAAGGCCATCATTTTATCTGAGAAATTTTGCTTATGGGTTGGGTTCTTGCTCAGAAAAAGGGCAGACATCATGGGTACATAGGTAAGAGAAAGAAGGAATGCGCCAAGGATGGCAAAGCTGACAGTCTGTGCCATTGGCTTAAACATTTTGCCTTCTACTCCGATCAGCGCCAAAATGGGGATGTAAACGATCAAAATAATGATCTCGCCAAAAGCGGCAGATGACCTGATTTTGGAGGCGGATATATATACCTCCTGATCCATCTCGTCCTGCGATAGCCTGGATACGATTTTCTGTGCGCCAAGATGGTGCAGGGTGGCCTCGACAATTATTACTGCGCCATCGACAATGAGCCCAAAATCAATTGCCCCTAGGCTCATCAGATTTCCCGAAACACCGAAAACGCGCATGAGTGAAATCGCAAACAGCATCGATAAAGGGATCATGGTGGCTACTATTAGCCCGGCCCGGAGATTCCCTAAGAAAAGGACCAATATGAATATCACAATCAGTGCCCCTTCAATTAAGTTTTTCTCTACAGTACCTACAGCCCGGTTTACCAGTTCACTTCGGTCAAGAAAAGGTTCTATCGTCACGCCATGGGGCAACGTCTTTTTTATTTGTTTCATTTTTTCTTTGACGCGGTTTACCACTGCGTTTGAATTCTCTCCTTTCAACATCAATGTGATACCACCCACTACTTCACCTTCCTTGTTGTAGGTCATCGCTCCGTAGCGGTTGGCAAAACCAAAGCGCACATCCGCCACGTTGCGTATGAGAATGGGAATTCCTCCCTCGGTGTTTTTAACCACGATCTTGCCGATGTCATCGATGGTGTTGATCAACCCTTCACTTCTGATAAACCACGCGTTGGGCTTTTTATCAATGTAAGCGCCACCGGTATTCTGGTTATTTTTTTCAAGGGCAACAAAAACATCGGTTATGCCAAGATTATAACTTCGAAGTTTATCGGGATCAAGGGCTATTTCATATTGTTTGAGATAGCCACCGAAGCTGGCGACATCTGCTACACCCGGTGTACCCAGCAACTGCCTGCGTACAATCCAATCCTGGATGCTGCGAAGTTCCATCGCATCATACTTGTCTTCATAACCTTTCTCCGGGCGGATAATGTATTGATATATTTCACCGAGCCCCGTAGAGATTGGAGCCAGTTCAGGTATGCCAACACCCGGTGGAATGCGGCTTGCCGCTACCGTGAGCCTTTCGTTTACTTGCTGACGCGCCCAGTACACATCCACATTGTCGAGAAAAACAATAGTTACAACCGAAAGCCCGAAGCGTGAAAAACTTCTGATTTCTTCGATATCGTGAATGGTTGTCATTGTTTGCTCGACAGGAAATGTAACGAGCCGTTCAATGTCCACTGCAGATTGAGAAGGTGCAACTGTAATAATTTGCACCTGGTTGTTGGTAATATCCGGCACAGCGTCAATAGGAAGTTGAGTCATTGAATAACCTCCCCACGCAATAAGCCCTATCGTGAAAAGTCCGATGATCAGCTTATTGTTTATTGAATAACGAATGATTTTATCTAACATAATTTTCAATGATGATTTAGATTGAGAGACGGCAGAACGCCTTGCAAAATCAAAGAAACAAGAAGCAAGAGGCCGAAGACTGTCCACAATAAATATTGGGCAATCTTCGTAAATACATTTTTCCCATTCTTCGACAGAGTCTTTTTTTGTTTGTGATTTTTCATGTTTAAGCCTGAAAAGAAATTTCGCCAAGGACAAATTATTTGCCTTGGAAAAGATGCGTCATGGAGACGCCTAAAAAAAAATCAGAGCTTAAAGTTTTGGCGGTTGCCAGATAGCTGTCTCACTGCCAGGCGAGAACCTTTCAAAGTAACGAGTGGCCTGCCTGGTATTATGCACCTGCAACGCAAACGAAAATCCTGAAAGGTGATTTAACTGAATGTGCGCTGCACAACAGGAACAGATACAAAAAGGAGTGCAGAAATCTTGCTCTGCATTGGAGTAATTGTGATTACCGTTTTCTGTGAACGCGATACCTGCTCTTTGTTCATCAAGGCAGGTTTCCTTGTCTTTGCACGGATACACCGACAGGAAGAATATATATAACGTAAACAGGAGGCGGATCATCTTCACGGTGCAAAGGTAAACGAAAAAACCATGCAATTGGGTTCGGAAAAAAATTGGTTAACAGTATGCCGACATCTACAGTACCAATCGGCAAACAGAGAGGAGGGAAACCGGTAAAACAGTTCGTGCGGTCTTTTCGTAGCTGATCGACAATTCTGCTCATGTCCCTTCGTTTGAAGTTGTAATCAACGACCGCATACGATACCAGGAATAGATAAAACAAAATCGGGACTACCTATTGTTTCCCAAACCTTCTCGACTGTAAAGTCCATTTTTAAATCCCATCATTTTCCCCTTCCAGCGATAGCGCATTCCGAGTCCGGTTTGGTTTTCCGTTATAAAGTCAAGTTTGAGTTTACTGCCCATCATCTGGACAATTGTGTCCCCTAGAGATGCCCAATTTACCGCTTGCCAGCAAATTGCCTCGTATAACTCTTTTGGGCGCTCATAAAATTAAAGGTATAGCTGAATGTCTTGGCATTCATATCAAAATATCCGTAATGAGGGTCACCCGGCTTGTGTTCCGCACTCATGTGTTGCTGCCATGAGGTTCCATTGCTCATGTTTTCCATCATTTGATTACTGCTTCCCATCATTTGATTATTGGCGGACATATTGTGACCGTATTGATTCTCGAAATCATTACCTGTCAAACATACCCTCATCATATTCCCATCCGGATATAGTCCGAGAGACAATGTGGTATCCAGATCAGCACCGTAACAGTGAACCTGAATGTTGTTATTATTGACCGAGGTGATCTCAGCGATTGCTGCGATAGAGGTCTGGGACAAACTTGAAGTCAGCGCGCCTTTATAAGTACCGGTGATCTGGCTTGACAAGTCGGGACGTACTGATTGATTCATACTACAAGAAGCGATGGCCGATGCCAAAGCTATGCCTAGCACAATTTTTATGGTTTTCATATTACCTTTATTTAACGTTTTAACCACTATTCCCTATTTATGATAGTTGCCGCTAATTGACCTGTGAAGCCGCGACTACGTATGCATAGTTAAATAGATTGCAGGATTAGGTCAGTGACCAATGTCACACAGTGGAATGATCTTCGTCATTTCCCCAGTTACTTGTAATTTTTTTCAAAAATCAGACATTACTTAGCATTACAAATTGCATAGGTCGCAATTTGAGTTTGACGAAATGCCTGCTGCCATCAATGTTTTCAAAAACTCTTACCTCTCCAACATCACCGAATAGAAATTTGTAAAAATGTTTCTTTACAATTGGTTGCTGTTTAACCGTTACATACTCCTCTCTTTCTTCCGTTGGTGAAGAGTTGAAGGCCACTACAATTTCCTGATCAAACAAAACCCTCGAAAACGCAATCAGGCATTTTTCACATTCGGGTAAATGAAAGTATTTTCCATCGGTCGAAATCTTCCTCATGTGCATGTGACCAAATTTCAATATTGAGCTATGTTTTCTTATTTCTGCGATTTCTGAGATGCACTTATAAATTTTGGATGATGTGTTTAGAGAATTGGTGACTTTATCTTGCAAGCAAAACATTGCTTCGCGGATACATGAGTCATTTTCGCCCGAGCCGGCAAAACCTTGCTCCGTGCCGTAGTAAATGCATGGTGTGCCAAGGGCACAAAGTAAAAATCCGACACCCGCTATAACCTGTTCTTCAGTGGCATCCTTACCGAACCGATGTTTGAACGACTGACCTACCTGATCATGATTATCTATAAACGTGACCAGAAATTCTCCAAACTCACCTCGTCCTAAAGCATTGTCATGCAACGACTGGTATCGTTCAATTAATCTTTCTGGTGATGCCTTGCCTTTAATTACATCAGCAAGGACATGGTAAAGAGGAAAGTCCAAAACAGAATTGAGACCATAGTAAATATTTTGGTCATCAACGGATACTGTAGTCTTCGGGCCAATGTACCTGTTGTAAATTTCTTCCGACCCTACCAATTCTCCGAAAAGAAAAAAGTTCTTCTTGCCAAGAGAGTAAGAGTATTCGCGGATATGGGAACAAAACCTGCTGATTGCTTCTTCACCCATGTGTTTCACGGCATCCAGGCGAAAGCCATCGATGTCGACTTCCTTTATCCAGTAGCAATGAGATCCGATCAATAAATCTTGAACATACCGAGCTTCCCTGGAATTATCCATTCGAAAAGCTTTGAGCGTCTGAAAATCACCTTCGCGTGTTTCTGGATATGCGTCATAATTTCTAATCTGACCTTTTCGTCCATACAATTCAGGATCGCGAAGTTCGATGGGAATGGGATGATCCTCAGAGCGCCATCCTGCAAGCGGAAATGTTGCACCATTGTAATAATAGTAGGGGTCATCATTAGGATAATACCAGTTATCACCGGAATGATGGAGGACTACATCCAGAAATACACGCATGTCACGTTTGTGAGCAGCCTCAACGAGTTCTTCTAAGTCTTCCTTCGTGCCAAACCTTTTATCAATTTGAAGGTAATTCTGAATAGCATAGCCATGATAGGACTCAGGATTATTTTCAAACAATGGACTCAGCCATAATGCAGTACAGCCAAGGCTTGAGATATATTCAAGATTATTGGTAATTCCCTTGATACTGCCTCCGCAGAATTGTTTTAGCTGTTCACCTTCCCCAAAACCTATTCGGTTATTTGTGCTTTCAGGCTTTCGCGTTAAACTATCGTGAAATCGATCAATCAGTAAGAAGTAAATAAATTCTTCTCTCCATTCACGATGACAATTTTTCCAATATTTTTTGCCTGGTTTCGGAGCCAGGTCAATATCTTCAATAGACCATATCGGTTTCATAACACTAATTAATTAGGACATGCTTCTCAACTTTCTTCATGAGTAATCCTTTAGCATCTTCAAGCATGTGTTTCAAACACCACCTGCAATACCAATCTGCAAATAATAATGAAAGCAACCGGTAAAATAATCCATTCGGTTTCTCGTAACTGATGGAAAGTTCGGCAGATGTTCCAGTCGGAAATTTGGTGAGTTTCAAATGCATCCGGTACCATGAATAAATGATTAGCTCGGGATTGTCAACAGTCTCCCATACCTTTTCTTCTCCGGGTATCCATTTAGTCACTTCAACTGTGAAGTCCATTTTCAATCCCATCATCCTTCCTGTCCATCTGTATTTAGTTCCGAGGCCTGTATGGTTTTCAGTAAGGAACTTCAAGTCAAGTTTACTTCCCATCATCATCATGGAAGATTGTGTCATGTGCATTCCGGCAACTCCTAAGTTATCTAAACATTGAAAAACAAGGTCAGGTGGAAATGGGTATGTAGTGGTTCTTATAAGGGTTTTCATTGGGTTATGATTTTAAATGCTTTTGAAATCTGAATGAGTAGGAGGGAAACGAAACTCATACCAATTGAAATCAACCAATCTTCATAAGACATTGGGAATATGTCAAGTGCCTTTCGTACGATCACTACCTTGTAGGATAAGAACAATAGGGCAAATGATGCAACGGTAGCATACCACACATACTTATTGGTAAATACCTCATTTTTGAAAAAATTGCCACTGTCTGTCGAGTTCATGTTGAACACATGGAGCAGTTGAGAGATGATCAATGTGAAGAATAAAATATTGTTGCATAGTTCGGGATTCCATGTTTCGGTTTTATGCACGGTGTGATGGCTGATAAAGACCGCACCTAGAGTAGTAATCGTGATGACCACTGAATAATAAATCATAGCTATCCATCTTTTCTTGTCGATGATTGGCTCCTCGGTATTGCGTGGTGGTTGTTTCATAATAGATGCGCTCCCAGCCGTTACCCCGAGAGCAAGCGCAGGCAGTACATCTGTGATAATGTTGATATATAATATTTGTAGGGCAAAGAGCTGAAAATGAAGATTTAGCACGGAAGCCACCGCAATGACAAACAATTCGCTCATGTTACAGGAAAGAAGAAAAATGACAAATTTTCTGATGTTGTCGAAGATGATTCGGCCTTGACGGATTGCCAACACGATAGAGGAGAACGAATCATCTTTTAAAACCATGTCAGCCACTTCCTGAGCTACCTGCGTACCGCGTAAACCCATTGCGATTCCTATGTCCGATTTTTTCAAAGCCGGTGCATCGTTCACACCATCACCAGTCATGCCCACAATATGTTTGCCTTCTTGTAAAACACTAACCAGATCAAGTTTTTGTTTTGGGCTTACGCGTGCGAAGACCGATGTATTTATCCATCGATCCTTCTCTTCACTTGAGAGTTGAGGATAGTCTGTCATTTCTTGGCCAATCATTACGCTCTGCTTCTCATTGTCAATAATGCCAAGTTGACAAGCGATGTTTCGGGCGGTAGAGGGGTGATCACCCGTTATCATGATCACTTTTATACCTGCAGATTTACATTCCCGAACCGCGTCAGCTACTTCTTCCCGAGGCGGGTCGATCATGCCAGTGAGTCCTGTGAAAGTTAACCTCGCTGAAAGTACATTATCTTCTGTATCACTGTTTTTGTAAGCCACCGCTATCACACGCAGGCCAGAAGCTGAAAGGCGCTCCGCTTCCGTAAGCCAATTCGTTTTTAGTACGGACGTAAACTCATCACTCTCTGTTCCATTGATGATGTCGGTGCACCGGCTGATAAGTTCCTCTGCAGCACCTTTAGAGTAAATTATTTTTCTTCCATCCACCCCTGAGTGAAGAGTCGCCATTATTTTAGTTTCGGACGAAAAGGGTTCTTCTTTAATGACCGGTTTCTCTTTCCTTAGTAAGTCAATTGATATTCCTTGTGCTAATGCAAATTTCAGAAGACCAACCTCTAAAGGATCACCGGTTTCTTTTCCATCGTTTCCCAGGGAAGCCGTGTTGCATAAGACAGCGCCTTGAAGAATTTGTTGGAATGAGGGGTCACTTGTATTTGCCTTTTGTGAGTTGCCCACATTGTATTTTCCTGCAGGAGTTACGATCAGACTGACTTCAATTTTATTTTGTGTCAGGGTTCCGGTCTTATCCGTGCAGATCACAGTGGTGCCACCGAGTGTCTCTACTGCAGAAAGTTTTTTCACAATTACATTATGCTTTGCCATTTTCAACATCCCTTGAGCAAGGGCAAGAGTTGCTACAATGGGCAGGCCTTCGGGCACTGCGGCTACTGCCAAGGCAATAGACGTTTCCAACATCTCAAGAAAGTTTTGCCCATTTAAAAGGCCAGCAAAAAATATGATCACTACAAGTGCTACTGTTATTTTGATAAGCTTTTTACTAAACTGTTCTAGTTTCTTTTCGAGAGGCGTTGCAGCTTGTTCAGCTGATTGCACAAGATTGGCAATCCTGCCAAGTTCGGTTTGCATGCCTGTGCCCGTTACAATGCATCGTGTATTTCCTTTTGTTATGAAAGTGCCCTTGTAAAGCATGTTGGTGCGTTCGGCAAGGGTAGTGCCTTCATCGATTTGCGTATCTCTTTTTTCGACTGGAATGGATTCTCCCGTTAGTGCGGCTTCATCAACCTGTAGTTGAGAGGAATTGGAAATCCTGCCGTCTGCCGGAACCATGTCACCGGCTTCAAGAAATACCAAGTCACCCGGAACCAATTCTTCGGCATTGATCTCTGCGGTCACCCCGTTGCGAATAACTTTAGCTGGAAGTATTGATAATTTTTTCAATGCTTCCATTGAGCGCTCGGCCTGGTATTCCATATAGAACCCAATAATGGCATTGATCAAAATCACGATAAGTATGGCAAAGCCATCGAGCCACTCCTTAAAGAAGAAGGACAAACCTGCAGCGACAATCAACAGGTACACCAGCGCATTATTGAATTGACTGAGAAAAACCAGCCACAAGCTTTCCTTATCTTCATGAGTAATTGAATTCGCTCCAAATTCTTTCAGTCGTTTTGCTGCCTCCTCCTGACTAAGACCTTTTACTTCATCTGTTTCATATAGACGCAAGACTTCCGTCAAAGAAGCGCTGTGAATAATTTTTTTGAAAATATCAGTGCTGATCATGGCTAATAAGTTTATGGCAGAGTTGATTTCCTTCTTCTAAAATGTTTTTAATGCGATTGACTGGAATGTTCAGTTCACGGAGATATTGTGGATGATGACATATCTCTTTGCATAACACTACATTTCTTTCGAGTAGCGATTTCTTTTCCTGTTGTGTAAGCGTGGTAAGGCATGTTATTGGATAAAGCCCGGTCTCTTCAATCATCTCGCGCAAGCTCCCCACATTGGGGTAATCAAGACTGACTAATTTTAGCCCTGCACATGACCCATAGGAGATTGCATCAGTAGTGAACCGTGTATTCGTTACTACCCAACCCTGGTGAAATTTTGATCCGTGACCCTGCATCATTTTCCACTGCGCTTCAACATCTATAAAGCGGGCTTGGATATAAAGTGGTATTTTAACATCACATGCTATTCCCGGACTGTTGTGATACTTGCACTCAATCATAAAGTGCTGATCTGCTTTTTCGGCAATCACGTCTATTTCATGCCTGACACATTTTCCATCCAAAATGTTTCCAACCTGAACTGCATAGCCTTGATGCGCAAGAATTTCAGATAAATATTTTTCGAATGGAAACCCGGACGGGCCAAGTTCCATAATGCCGTTCTTCAGATGATACCTGCCAGCAACGGGCAGCGCTGCTTTGCTTAAAAGCCTATATGCTTTCTTATAGATAAGTTTTGTTGTCATTCCTTCTATCAGATTGGCTTCAATCTCTTGCACTATCTGATCAGCAAGAATTGTTGTTGCCCCGGCATGCTCCAGTGATGCGCGGAGTTTTTTATTTTCAAATCGTTCTTTCTTACCAGAGGCTTTGGTTATGATCACATCTGAGGCCATGACATTCAGAATTTTTAGTTAAACAAATAGTCAACTTGCTGGAGAAATGCAGCGATTGAACCCTTATTTTCCTAGGAATGATTTTCAATTAAGTCATCGATGTTTGCCTCGAGCATTCTTGCATATTCCAGGCTGTACCAATTAAGCGCATCGCTTTTAACTTTCTTTAGGTCTTTCGACTTAGAGGATGCCTCAAATGCGTTATATCTTGAGGCAGCGAACATGATTGCTGCGCTCACTCGTTCTTTCGATTCCGTTTTAGAAAACTCATTTGCCAATTCGATGAACTTATCGGCCATCTCAGCGCGAGAAATTTCTATCCCTTCGTTCATATTGGGTTCTTTTTATTGCTTCAGAGCTCTTATATAATTTATAATTAACCAGCGATCTTCAGCATCAGGTATTTTTTTATCAAAAGCCGGCATGTCATCCCTTCCGGTGGTCACCTTATAAAACAACGCGCCATCCGTTTGGCTCTGAAACTCGGAGCTTGAAAAATCTCCGACTTTTCCTTTGAGTTCCTTTGCTTTAGGCCCATCTCCATATCCTTCCTTGCCATGACAGGATTGGCAATATTTTGAGTAAAGACTCTTTCCTGTGGCCATGTCTTCCTTATTAGTTTTATCCGTTGGGTTCTTCGCCTTTTTTGCTGACTCGGGCACGACCCATTCCTTTGACTGCAAAAGAGTGAAAGAAGAAAGCCCAACAGTAAAGAATGCGAGCAGCATGATCATTGACTTTTTCATAGTTGATTGATTTAAATGATTAATTTATTTTGATTTAGAAATTCGGTAAAGATTGAACATCAGCATTAGGATCGGCCCCCAAACAAAGAGTATAATGAGGCCTGGAAACACAAGCAGATAAAGAGGCGTTTTGGTAGGGGGCGACCATAGGGTTCGCTGATCAAACGAGGATTGGTCATGGATTGGAGTGCCGATGGCAGAGTTCACTATTGCTCTTACTGTGCCGTACGCTTCGCTTTCGTTTAAGGCAACTTCAAAAATCAGTTCTCCACTGATACCTGGCATTGCATCTTTCAACGGAACTATGACTGAACCATTCTCATCTGTAGTATAACTTTCTTCGCCTATTGGGAGAAGACCAAATAGCCTTTTGAGTCCTACTTTAATTGCTTGACCAGGAATGGGATTTCCAACAGCATCCGTTAGCACTACCATGATTTGATTTACGCTGTCCACACTCTGGACTTCAGCCTTTAAAATTGCATTTGAAAAGCTGACTGTTGTTTCGCTGTCTTCAAACTTGTTGCTGTTCTCAATTTTGGCAACGTAAGTAAAAACTGTAGAAGGCTCTTTAACATTTAAGTCATCTGCGTTCAGGATAAACCGAGCCTTACCGCCCATGTCGGTTTTTGTTTTCCCGATGTAGGCTAGGGAATCATCTGATACTTTTCGATAAATACTGAACTCCAGGTCTGCAACTGGTTCAAATCCGTTGTCACTTTTATACTTGGCGGAAACACCAATGAATGACTCTTGGCTCATGACCTTTGTGTACTGAGCGGATACCCGCGCTTTTATTTTTTTATTCTGGGCAAAGTCAGCGCTTGCAACAAATAAAGCCAGTATTATGAAACCTGTTCTCATAACGAATTCGTTAAGGGTGACTCAACTATATTTCTCTCTTCGGCAGTCTCATGGATTGGTATGATGGGCAGAAACCTCACGAGCAAAGTGATGATGAGTAGCGCACTCGCCAGTGTGGCAAATGTTATTGACCACTCCATCCAAGTTGGTGAATAATGCCTCCATGATTCGGGCACACCTTGAATAGGAAGGAACGGGTGGCTAAGCGTGGGGATGACAATAATATAGCGCTTCCACCAGGCACCCAGCACTACGGCCAATGACACAATAAAAAGCGGCACAGGTTTACGTCCTTGTGGAAACACCAAAACAATTACCGGCACTACTAATCCACCAATGATAGCTGTCCAAAACAATCGCGCGTACTGTCCTGTAAATAAACTTCGAAGGTGCACAGCCTCTTCCTCAGTAGATTTATATGTTGGCATCATGTACTCATTCAAATTGAAATACAGGTACACAAGGCACAGTAATACCAGTATTTTTCCCATCATATCACAATGTTCGTCTGTGATATATTTTTCCAAACTGTACACTCTGCAAAGCACAAACATGACTATTATAACCGCGCTGGTACCGGCCACAAAAGCGCCCGCAATGAAGTAAGGCCCGAAGTTGGTGCTGTCCCAACCCGGACGATAAGTAGTTTCAAAAAGCCATGCAGTAACAGTATGTATCGCAAAGGCAACAGGGATAATCAAGATTGAAAGTGCTTGAATGGAGCTGGAATAAATTCTGCGCTGCTTGTCGGTGCCTGTCCAGTTTAAGGATAGCCGTCCATACCACTTACTTAACCTGGTATTTTTCTGAAAATAGTTACTGAGTATGCTAAAGTCGGGCAGCAAAGGATAATATAACAACATCAGGCTTATCACCAGATAGGTGCTGATCACAATCACATCCCAAATGATGGGAGACTGAAGTCTTCCGTGGGCAAATAAATTCAGCATTCGGTCTGGCCTTCCCATATCGATGATGATAGTCAAACCAGCCATGATAATAGCGGCAACGGCTACGATTTCAGCAATCCGTGTCAGAGGTGTATTCCAGTGAACATTTGACAATCTTAGAATGGCGGTTATTAAGGATCCAACCAAACTTACCGCAACGAAGAAAACGAAGTTGGAAATGTATATTCCCCAAAGCGCATAATCTCTCATACCAGTTACAGAAAGGCCTTGCCGCAACTGTTGTATGTAAGAATACACTCCGGCAATTATGATGACCATCAGGAATATCATCCAGGCATTTCCTCTCCAACCAAATTTTTTTGGGGCGAGGTCGTTCACGAGTTGATCATAAGCTGTATTCATATTCCTTCAGGTTTATCAACTGATTTGAACTCAGTGTAATTCTTTAACCCCTCTTCAAAGTCAACTACCCGATCTGCCGGAGGAAGGTAATACACACTTGGTTGCGTGCCCAAATTTTCCATTAGCCGATAACCTGCCCTGTCTTTCAACAACTTGCTCAACTTAAAAGACTGGCCACTTCCGTTGGTTACTGTGTCTTCATACAAGTCGCCAAAACTGAATACATCGTTGGGACAAGCACTTACGCAATGAGGCAATTCTCCTTTGTCAATCATGTGGGGACAGAAATCGCATTTGTCCACAGTTCCCTTTTGACTTGGCACCCCTGCATAGTCTGGAGTGTAATCGGTTTGCTCAGCCTTATCACCCTGCCAGGGATCAGACCAGTTAAATACTCTTACCGAATAAGGACAAGCAGCCATGCAAAATCTACAGCCAATGCACCGGTTATTGTCTATCAGAACAATTCCATCTCTTCTTTTAAATGTTGCGTCAACAGGACAAACTTTGACACAAGCGGGTTCATCACAATGCTGACATAAAGTGGGTTGCCAATAGGGCGCGGATTTCTCTGTGTCTTGCATTTTGTAAATCTTGATCCAGGCATTCTCGCCTGTGATATAATGGTTCTTGTTGCAAGAACTTTGACACTTCCTGGCATTTCTGCATTTGGCCAGATCAACAACCATCACAAACTTTCGATTAGGAAAACCTTCGCGCGGATTGTAATTGGATTTTGTCTCATGCGAGTGTTCTATTGCAGATGCTGGCACTTTCATAAGAGAACCATCCATAGACATCAGTTCAATTGTTTCCTCCTGTTTCGGGTTTTCGGGTTTGCCAAAAACTTTAGCCAGCAGAGCTCCACCAGCAGCCATAAGCAACCCTGTCTTTAGGCCTTGTCCTACAAAACTGCGCCTTGATTTTTGCTCGCGGTCTTTTTCTTTTTCCATGTTTTCTTATTTTAAAAATCCCTTAGGTCTCAACCAGTTAAGCAGCGACTGGTTAGACATTTTCTCTTCGATCACCCTTGCATCCTTCAGCGCGTTTTTCTTCACCTTCACTGCTTTGCCGTCTGCGGTTAGCATGGTAGTAAATTCATCGTCCTCCTTTTCTTTCTTAATAAAGGTCTCAGCTAGCGATGGGCTTGCCATGCTTAAAAAGGGGAGCGTCAGACCAGTGCCTAAAAATGTTCTTCTGGAGAGTGATTTGTTTTTGTTTTCAGGTTTCATTGTTAAATGAGTTAAAAATTCCAAAGCCGATTAATGTTGAACCCAATGAGAAACTGCTTATCTGATAATTTATTTTCGTTAAGGAAGTAATTCGCCTGCGGCAAAATGCGGTTGTAGTTGCCAATGAAAATCTGAAACGCGTGCGAACCCGTTGACATTTCTATGCCAAGTGACAGACCCGGATTGTTGGAATATTGACCGAACGGTTGATTGTAATCAATCAGTATGGCAGTCTTGTCGCTTATGTTTGCTTTACCGCCCACAGCAATTGCAAATAGGTTGTTTGACTGTAATGGATCAACCAAATTGTAATGAGAAAAACTTGGTGCAACCTGAAGGGATATGGATTGATTGAATCTTCGCATAACAAGCAACTGACCGAAATAGGAAAAACGATCGGAAGTCTTGGAGAAGAAGCTTGATTCTCTTGCATCGATTGCAGTATTACCGTAAAATGTTAAACTCACTGGTATTTTCCCAGATCGAGTTTGACGAATCAGCCCCACTTTAATATTAAAATCCTGTAAACGATAATCCTTCGTAGTACCAAAACCCAGGGTAATTCTATCAGATATAGAATAAGTAAGTGCCAACCGAATGTTGGATGGACCCCAAAAACCAGCCAAGTCATTGTTACCGCTATTGATCAACCCAAAGCGATGTTGAATATCAAATTGCAATGTCTTCCTGGGGTTCAATACTCCGGTAACATTGTCAATTAGCCACGCACTTTGAAATGCAGCGCGTTGAGGTTTGTCTTTTTTTTCGGCAAGGGAATCTGCCTCCTGTGCGAAAAGATTTGTGCTTACCAATACAAGAATCTGTGCAGCGAATGTGTTGTAGTATTTCATAAAGATTTTTTTTTAATGGGTTAATTGTTTTTGGCTCCTTCATCTATCCATTTACGGATCAAGGCAAGTTTGAATGGTGACAATGGTTCTGAGGGCGGCATCGCTTTGCCATCTTCGCTCACACGCTCCAGCATTTGCACAAGTTCACTGTCTTCCGAATTACCCGGAACAATGCTTTCTTCATCTTCTGTCAAGGAAGCGTATGCAAAATCCTTTCTCAAATCAGGATTCACATTTGCTGGATTGTGGCACCCTGCACAGTGCGCACTTATAATTGGTTGTATATCCAGTGCGAACGAGACATCGTCTTTAACCACTGGAAGATCTTCCAGGGATTTGTCATTTTCACAAGCGGTTAGGAAGGCTGCAAAGCCTACAACTGCCAGCAGATTTTTCAACGTTTTCATAATTCTTATTTAATTTTAATTGAACATAAATTGATTATAATTTGCTCCCCATTACATTTTCATCCCTTCCATCGCACCGCCACCTTGTTTTACTTTCCAGGCGCTGTTCAACAGAAACCCACCACGGGTTACCACCTTATCGCCAATTGATAATCCGCTCAGTATTTCTACTTCGCGTTTGTTCTGGATGCCGATGTCCACCATGCGCTGTTCGAACATGCCGTCAGGTGTTTCCACCCAAACGATTACATTGTTTTCCAAAAGCAAGGCAGATTTGGGAATGACCAGAGTCTCTTTTCTGTTGCGTTTTAGATAGACATACGCCATCATGCCCGGCTTATAATTGCCTTTTTGATTGTTTACTTTGATGCGCACCAGATTAATCTTCGTATTATCTTCTAACCTTGGATTGTCATACACAATCTCACCTTGGATGCGCTCATTCGGAAAAGCTTCAAACTCTATTTCGAGCGTAGGAGACTGTTTCAGAAAATTGACCTCGTTGCTGTACAATTGTGATTCGATCCACAAGCTGTTTAAGTCTGCCAGTCGAAACAAAGGACTACCGATCTCTACATATTCTCCTTCTCGCACGAGCAGTTCTGATAAGTACCCGTTCCTGTTGCTGTAAAAGATGATCAGAGGGGAAATATTTTTTGTTTTTTCAAGCTCGTTGATTTGTTTTTCCGTCAATGTCCAAAGCTCAAGGCGTCTCCGCGCTGCTTCGACCATCCGTTGGGTGATCGCTTTTTGAGTTGTTGCTGTCCTATTTTCATCGATCGCCAGCAGGTATTCATTTTCGTATGACAAAAGTTCTTCACTATAGATACTGTATAAAGGATCGCCATTTTTTACATACGTGCCGGGATTGCGTGCAAACAATTTGTCAACCCTGCCTTTTACCCTCGCACTGATCACATTGATAGCTCGTTCATCTATGGCTGCGGTGCCTATCAATGTAGTTTCTTCATACATGGTTTTGGTCGCAGCCGTATCTATTAGCAATTTGATCACCACTCGATCCTGGTCGCTCAGTGTAAGCATGGCATCATTTCCTCCATCATGGCCCTGATGTAACTGCTCTGATTTTTTGTCACACGAAACAACAAGAATGAGTAACAACAGATATATGCAAATTTTATTCATGTGTTATTCCGGTTTAACTAAGCTTTCGCGATCCATTAAGTACCCGGCATCTAATGCCACTTCATCATCCGCTTGCAATCCACCTAGTACAACCACGCGCCCTTGTGAAACAGGGCCGAGTTTTACAAACATGATTTCAAGGACATGAGCGCCATCGCTCGTTTGGTTTATCTTTTTCCATACTGCCTGCCTTCCTCCTAAGTACAGAATGCTTGACGCAGGCAACGTCAATGATTCTTTTGTTTTGGGAGAGATGGTTGCTTCAAGAAGTGAGTTGATGCGCAAACTCTTGCCTGGGTTTGGCAGATATACTCTTACCTGAACAAACTTCTGGTTGCTAGTGTATTGAGGTTCGATAAATCGAATGACTGTGTTGAACGGATTCTCACGAATTAATTCGCTAGCCACGGTTACACTGTCGTTCAGTGCTATCTCATCCTGATGAAGATTGTCCACCGACAGAATGCCCCACACCTCACGCAAATCATTGATCCAAAAGAGTGTTTGCCCGGCTGAAACGTATGCACCTTCGCGGATCGGGTCTGATGATGAAGACATAGGATTTGAAGCGGTCTTTTCCTGGGAACCCGAGCCCATACCACCACCCATTTTACTGCCTGCAGATGAAGAGACCATAGAATTTTTTGAGGTCGATATTTGACTGGATGGATTGTAAAAGATATATCCGTCATAAGCACTGTAGATGGAAAGTGTAAAGAGCGCTTCGCCAGATTCGATGATATGCTTTATCTGTGCATCGGTTATTCCCAGAAGTTTAAGTTTGTGGGTGGCATGTTTTGTGATTTCACCCTCAGGCTCAACTTTATGTGCATACAAGAGTTCTTCCTGATTGGTGTTAAGGTCTGGACTGTACAGTTCCAGTATCTTCTCGCCTTTGTGCACAAATTGATTTTCATATTTTACATAAAGCTTTTCAATGCGGCCACTTACTCGTGCAGCTACCTGGTTGCTCCTACGTTCGTCAAGGGAAATAAATCCATAGGCGTTGACCGGACTCGATTGAAGTTGCTTTATAGGCTTTACAATTTTCTGACTTGAAATAACTTTCCGGTTAGTCGGCTCTGCGGAAATGGAAAGGGCTTTCATGTTTGCTTCTCCTTCCGGGTGAGATCCATGCTTGTTGTGCTCATCATGCGACTGTTTTTGACAGCTGTAAAAGAACATTGATAAGCCAAGGGTGAGATATAAAATAGTTTTTCTCATGATGTTATTCTTCAATGTCTAATATTTTGAGCTTTCCGGTTTTCTTTAATTCATACTCCCTAACCACCTGATAGAACACTGGCAATACCACCAAAACGAAAAGTGTAGAAGTCACGAGTCCAAAAACAAAAGGGATGGCAATGGGCTTCATCACATCACTGCCTGTGCCCGTGGAAATCAATACCGGAATTAATCCCAGAATGTTAGCCAGAACTGTCATCAGCAACGGGCGTACACGCGGTACTGCGCCATCGAAAATGGAATCTTGCAAGTCTTGCTTGTCAATGGACTTGTTGGCAGCACTCTTTCTCTCCACCAACTGTTTGATGGAGCCGTTCATGTAGGCGATCATTAGCACACCTGTTTCCACTGCCACGCCAAACAAGGCAGTGAACCCTACCGCTACAGCCACCGAAAAGTTTATGTTGTAGAAGTATAACGAATAAACACCGCCCACTAAAGCCACCGGAATGCTGGTGAAAACAATAATCACTTCACGGAATGTGTGGAACGTGATATAGAGAATGATACCGATAACAAGGAGTGTAATCGGGATAATAATCATAAGACGCTTCTGTGCACGTACTTGGTTTTCATATTGACCACTCCATTGAATAAAATATCCTTTGGGGAGTTTTTTGAACTCTCTTTCAATTTTTGCCTTGGCTTCATTCACTACGCTACCCATATCACGACCCCGTACATTGAATAACACGGTACCTCTTAACCGGGTATTTTCAGAGTTGATCATTGGAGGGCCTTCATTGACAAAAATCTCAGCCACTGATGAAAGTGGCACTACTCCATAAGAAGCTGTTTGCACAGGTACGCGTTTAATTTCATCCAGATCATTTCGGTAGTCTTGTGCCAGGCGCACAGTCACGGTAAATCGTTCCCTGCCTTCAACTGTGTTCGTTAGGATCATTCCGCCCAAGGCGGTCTCAATCACCATGTTCACATCTTCCACGCTGAGCGCATATCGCGCGATTGCCTCGCGGTTGATTTTAATATTGAGGTATTTTCCTCCGGTGAGTTGCTCCAGATAAAGATCGGTCAGTCCATCAATGCCTCTTAAGGCCTTTTCAATTTGTGCCGTGAGGGTGAAAACTGAATCGAGGTTGGAGCCGAAGACTTTGACGCCAACATCCGTACGGATGCCAGTGGAAAGCATATTGATCCGGTTAATGATGGGCTGTGTCCATCCAACAACCACTCCTGGAATCCGGACACGTTCGTTCATCTCGGCAATGAGTTTTTCTTTTGTCATTCCTTCTCTCCATTTCGATTTCGGCTTGAGTACCACGATGGTTTCAATCATAGACATGGGAGAGTTGTCAGTAGCTGTATAGGCTCGGCCTGCCTTGCCAAGCACATTTTCCACTTCAGGTATGCTTTTCAAAATCCTGTCCTGAATTTGAATGATGCGCTTGGCTTCTGCATTGGAAACATCCGGCAAGGTTACCGGCATCATCAGGAGTGAACCTTCATCCAACGGAGGCATAAACTCTGTACCGAGATTTAGTACAAATGGCGTGCTGGCGGCAACCAATACAACACAAAGGGCAAGAGTCATATATTTAAATCGCTGACAAAGCCGGATAACGGGTGTATAGATTCTCACAAAAAAATTGGAGACAGGATTACGGCTTTCGGGGGTCAATCTTCCTTTTACAAATACCCGGGCCAGCATGGGGGAAACAGTGATCGCCAGTAAAGCAGCTCCGATAAGTGAAAATGTCTTTGTGAGAACCAGCGGAGTAAATAGTTTTTTCTCCTGGCCGGTAAGAAATAGAATAGGCGCGAAGGAGATGATCATGATGATAACAGAGAAGAACACCGAGCGCCCAACAGCCTTGGTGGATTCTTCAATAATCTTCACGCGTTCCTCTTCCGAAATCTCACGCGTGTTACCGATCCGTTCTTTTTCTATTTTACTCATGGTCTTTATTTTTTTGAAGCACCCTGTTGGTTAATGAGCGATACGCATTTTCGGCAATAACAATCCCCGGATCCACTACATCTCCAACCGCTAATGCGATGCCACCTAAAGACATAATGTTGGAAGTGACACCGAACAATCGCATTAAAATGAAACCTATTAACACTGAGAGCAGGATGGCAGCAATGGCCACCAGTCCGCTTCTGAAATGAAATAGGAACAGTATTACAGTCACCGAGACGATGAGGATTTCCTGCCAAAGGGCGTCCGTTAACGTAGCAATGGAATCATTGATAAGACCGCTGCGGTCATAGGCTATATGAAATGTAACGCCCTGCGGCAGTCCCTTTTCAAACTCCTTAATGCGCGTCTTTACGTTTTCGATTACATCCTTCGCGTTTTGCCCGTAGCGCATTACCACAATGCCGCCCACCGCCTCACCCTCGCCATTCTCTTCGATGATGCCCAGACGCAGCTCTCCACCCATTTGTACATGCGCTACATCTTTCAGGCGAATGGGAATAGAACGGTACGTCCCAACCGAAATATTCTCTATATCTTCTACCGTTTTAATGTAGCCCAGCCCTCGGATCATGTAGCCCATGTCGTTCATTTCAAAGAGACTACCGCCTACATCCCTGTTGTTATTGGTAACAGCTTTCGCTACGTCCATCAGTGGCACCCCAAAGTAGATAAGCTTATGGGGGTCAATGGCCACCTGGTATTGCTTCTGAAGCCCTCCATACGAAGCCACTTCGCTCACACCTGGAACATTTTGCAAAGCAAACTTCACATACCAGTCTTGCAGCGCTCGCAATTCACCCAAGTTGTAACCTTCGCCTTTCAGAGTGTACCAAAAGATGTGACCAATACCGGTGCCATCTGGGCCAAGGGTCGGGGTGATTCCAGGGGGAAGAAATTTTTGAGCGTAATTTAACCGCTCTAATACGCGGGTGCGCGACCAATAGATTTCTGCATCATCTTCGAAAATCACGAAGATGAAACTCATGCCAAACATGGAGGCTGCGCGGATGGTTTTGATTTTAGGAATCCCCTGAAGATTAGTGACCAGAGGATAGGTGATTTGATCTTCCATGATCTGGGGATTGCGTCCCATCCACTCGGTGAATACAATTACCTGATTTTCGGAAAGGTCAGGCAATGCATCTACGGGAGTCTCTTTAATAGAGTAGACTCCGCCAATGGTTATCATCACGATGCCTATAAGAACCATGAACCTGTTATGGATTGCCCACGAAATAATTTTCTCAATCATTTTTTAATCTTTTAAAAGTGTCTTGATGCATTGGGCTGCAAGGTTTTCCTTATTAAAGTGATAGAGCGTCTTACCTTTCTTTACTTCTCTTTGTAGAAGTTTACTCTTCCTCATTATGCCCAGATGACGTGACGTTATTGATTGCTCCAAATGAAGGGCTCCATAGATGGCCTTAACCATCATCTGATCATAGCCACAATTGCACATCAAATGAAGTATTGCAAGTCTTTCCGGATGGGCCGCTGACTTCATCGCCTCAGCGAGATCGTTCCAATCAAAATTCGATTTCGTAATCATGCTTTGTTTCATTCCTTTATTATTTGGTATACCAAATTGCGTATAGTTGCAATCGTGCATAATGATCATGGTCAAATAGGAAAATGATTCTTATCAAGAATGAGGAATGCCATTAATTGACTTGAGAATTCAGGCAATGACATAGCACATGGAGTCGAACCTTAAAAGGTGCAACCTGTGCAGGCGAGTAGTCGGCTAAATAAGAAAGGAGCAGAAGAGAACACGTATTCGATGGCCCGCATATCCAGGTGGACCATTAGGCATATGCTCAAACCTAGAAGAGACCAATAAATACGCTTTTAGATTGATTTCTGTTAAGTCAACAAACGTGAGCGTACTGATTAATTTATATAATTCGGCATGAATTATACTTAATTGAACGCCTGTCGTGCTGACCAATGAAGAATAAAACTGTTGAGTCAGATCATTGCAACAACCTTCTTCCTTTTGAGAATTATGGTGATGATGATTAGATTTATGGCTATGTGAATGTCCTTTTTCCTGATGTCCTAAAGGTTGATGTTTGCCTTTGTGCTCATGACTGTGGCTGGTGGAAATCGAAATTGAAGGTTGCTCCTCGTGTGAGAATGAAATTAATCCCAGGTTACATAGGAAACTGCAACTAAATACAGATGCAATGGATAGAATAATACAAACCACAATTGGGCATTTGCATTTCCGTATGGTTTTGAGATTTACCATTGTTGTTACCGAACAAAGGTAAATAAATCAATGCAGGATTCTATGATAGAAGTCGGGGCAAAACATGATTAAAATCAACAAGTAGATAAGAGACCATGAAATTGTCAAAACAAAAGAGCCCGCGTCGCGGGCTCTTAAATTTATCGGATATCAACTATCAACTATCAATGAGCAGGCATTTTTTTGTAAAGGCAATGAATTGCGCATGCCTGATTTTTATAGCTTTCATGAACGGTGGCAATTACTTTTCCTTGCGGATCAAATATTTTGCATTTTTCACCTTTGCTGCCAGGTTCAATGGTAAACACAATTGCTCCTTTGGGGTCATAAAATGTTCCGTCTTTACCAATCTTGCCTAGTTTGTGACCTTTGTAATCAAGGAGTTCCTCCTTTTCTATCTTGCCTACTTTTTCTCCATTAGCGCTATAGATAACACCTTCCTTTATCCATCCTAATTTCGTTCCTGTTGAGTCAAGTACTTGACCAGATGAATTGAGCTGTGGATGTTTGTAGTTGTCTTGAGCCATTAATGATGAGCACATTGCGATTAGAACAGTACAAAGAATGAGAGCGCTTTTAGTCTTTTTCATTTTATTGAATATTAGGATCATTTTATAGTCTTATGTTGATTTATATTATCAAATTAACCAAAAATCGATTAGAATTTCACCATAACAAGTCGAATTATTATGCTATTTCTATAAATATGGTTAAAAAATAAATTGCATTCGATTGAAACTTTGAAACACACGTGGCACTAAATAAAAATGGAAACGGTTAGGGCTTCCTTCTGGCCAAAATTTGCAGTTTCCAGAGTGAGTCCGGTTTCGGTTCATAAGTTCGTTGATGTATTCCTTATCAAACTTGTGAGTTTTGTAAACCACGACTTGCATGATGAATAATTACTTGTTTAAACTATTTGAATAAAGCCTGTTCACCTTGTACATTTTGTGAAATGAATCGTAAAGCACAAGGTCACTCCCTGCTGCGAACTCAGCGTCTAAAGCATCGTGAAATTTGTGATTGTCTGGGAAAGCTTTTTTCAAATTGTCAAGTGTGAGTTCCTGAATATCTCCACTTGCTGATGCGCTAAAGTAGTAGTAGTCCTTTTTGGGTTGTCCCTTTGAACCGGGAATTTCGATTACATACAACAAGATTTTCTCCGTTGGGTTCATTACCTGGTAGTGCTTATCAGTTCCGAGCCTGTAGATCGCTCCTCCACAATCTTTAAACCCGAAAATTTCTTTTTTCTTCAGATCATGCGGTTGTTTATCGTGAATGACTGTGATGTAGTCTTTCCCTAAAAATTCGTGGAGCTTGATTTTATGTTTCTCCGTTTTGCAGTTGATAGCGTAAGTGAGTTTTCCTGCTTCAAAATCAGTCGCGCTCAGATAGATGCCGCTTTGCTGCCCTAAGACTGAAGTGGTCGCAATTGAAAAGATGATAACAAATCCTATATAATAAGTTTTCATTGTGTTTAATTTTTAAAGGTGAAAGAAAATTGGAAAGCCTTAACTATGGATAGTGGCGGAAGGCTAAATGAGAAAAACCCTGTTCGTTAAGTAAATGGGATTGTCCCAATGAACTTGCTGTTCAGGTTTGGTTGATGTTTCCTTGTGTATCGGTTGTGGAGCGATAAGCCGAATGAGGTGCTCCGAATCTATCTCAATGATTACGGGTTGAGATTGACTGTCGATGCGCAACTTGCCGGTGCCGACATAACTGTCGTAAATTTTTATTTCGAAGGAAAGATTGTGGCAGCAATTGGGTGAGTCACAACAGTTCTTCGGTTGAGTGAACAAGCTTATAGATTCAAGACTATCACAACAACAATGAAAGTAAATGTGCGCACCTATGTTGAAGCTGGCGTAGAAAAATGCGAATGCAATTACAATGTGCTTCTTCATATTGAACTAAACCCCAATTTCTCTTTTGATTCCCGAAATTCGGATTTGGCCCGCTCCCCAAATATGACTTTAATTTAGTTAAAGCATGATATTTGTCATGGTGGTGCTTTCGTCAATGGTAAATGTTTTCAAATAACAATTTTAAACACATTTGCCTGGTGTTTTTTGCTGAAGGTCATAGAGGTTGAACATATTAATGCCGACTCTATCACCACAAGACAGCCGTCCGTCCGCTAGAATTTTCTGTCTTGCTGTTGACAATTGATCGTTTTATATTTAAGTATTTGCTTAAATAAGGAAACATTTATACCTTTGCCTCGTTAGAAAACAATTCAGCTATGGAAAAAAATACGTGTATCAGGGTTTTTGCAGACAAAGTGCAGATTAAGCAATGCCGCGAGAAAGTTTCCGTCAACGCCAAGTCCTTTACCCAACTCGGCAATATCCTTGCCCTTGCAGGCAACGAGGTGAGACTAAAAATCCTTTACCTGCTCGAAGAGGAAAATGAACTTTGCCCATGCGACATGAGCGACATCCTGGGCATGAGCGTTCCAGCAGTTTCACAACATTTGCGGAAGATGAAAGATGGTAACATTGTTGAATCGAGGAAGGTTGGCCAGACCATTTTCTATTCGCTTCGCGCTGAGCACCTGAAAATCCTTAAGCCTTTTTTCAAGACAATTGATTTAATGAACCAAAATCCTGTAACGATATGAAAACTGAAAGTCAAAACGGTTGGATGGTTGGCGTTGTGGCTGCCGTTGCTGCATCGCTTTGCTGCATTACACCTGTCTTAGCGTTGCTGGGAGGAATCGGAGGAATAGCTTCCACATTCTCCTGGATTGAACCCTACAGGCCTTACCTGATCGGGGCAACCACGCTCGTATTCGGGTTTGCCTGGTATCAAAAGTTAAAGCCAAGGAAAAAAGATGAAATAGATTGTGAGTGCGAGACTGACGAGAAACCGTCCTTCTGGCAAAGCAAAAGATTTCTTGGCATTATTACAATCATTGCTGCGCTCCTGGTATCATTTCCCCATTACGCGCACATTTTTTATCCGAAGAGCCCTGCCGCCAATGTCGTGATCGTTGAAAAAAGTAATATACAGCAAGTTGAATTTAAAATTTCGGGGATGACTTGCCAAAGCTGTTCCGAGCATGTGAATCATGCGTTGGATGGAGTGCCCGGAGTACTAGAACACTCCACTTCCTATGAGCATGGCACAAGCCTTGTAAAGTTTGACGTAAGCAAAGCCAGCAAAGCCAAGTTGGTTGAAGCAGTAAACTCAACAGGTTATACTGTGACGGAGACAAAAATCATAGAAAACTAAAATCACAACAATTATGAAATCAATTATCATTTTTCTCGTGTCCGCTACGTTGTTTTGTGGATGCGGTTGCAAGACAGCTTTCGCACAAAACCAAGAAAAGCCATTTGCAATGGCCAAGGTGAAAGTGGCCGAGTTTATTGTGACCGGCATGACATGCCAGGATTGTGCAGACCACATCACCAGCGCCTTGTCTAAAAAATCAGGTGTTGTGAAATCCGATGTAAAATTCCCTGAAAATACCGCGAGCATTACGTATGACTCCGCCTTTGTGAGCGAAGCGGAGATCATCCGCACCATTGAAGGAGCGGGTTACAAGGCAGAGGTAAAGGAGGTAGCGAGCAAGAGCGGGATTAAAAAAGACCTGGCCCCTCATGCCTGTTGCGTTCCGAAGA
Organism: Bacteroidota bacterium; assembly: GCA_018267285.1. Taxonomy (GTDB): domain Bacteria; phylum Bacteroidota; class Bacteroidia; order Cytophagales; family Cyclobacteriaceae; genus ELB16-189. Next base: position 118,576 of record JAFDYU010000010.1, read on the forward strand.
AGAAAAGTTAGTGCTGACCTCTTTTTTGAAAAAATACTTTTATGCAAGAAAACAAAAATAACAGCCAGCTCTCCACGGTAACACTGGATATCCAGGGAATGACATGCGACCACTGTGCTGTTTCTATTGAGAAAAAGTTTGAGGGAAAGAAAGGCATCGCTGGTAAGAAAGTTTCGTATGGCAAGAGCAAGGGCGAGTTTACCTTCGATCCTTCAATTATTTCGAAGCAGAATATTATCGACACCATCAATAGCACCAAAAGTTATCGCGTGGTAGGCAACGGAAATGAAAACGGCACTGGGAAAAAACATTTCGACCTGATCATTATTGGTGGAGGATCGGCAGCTTTTTCTGCGGCAATTAAGGCAGAGGAATTGGGGTTGTCAACACTCATGGTCAATGCCGGCCTTCCTTTTGGTGGAACGTGTGTAAATGTCGGCTGCGTTCCTTCTAAAACATTAATCCGTTCGGCAGAAACTGTTTATCATGCCACACACTCCAATTTTGACGGGATCAAACCCAAAGGTGCCGATGTTGATTTCACCAAAGTGATCAAAGACAAAAAGAACCTTGTTGCTACGTTGCAACAAAAAAAATATTTGGATGTAGTGAGCGATTTCGAAAATCTGAAAATGATTGACGGCTGGGCCGAATTTTTGGACACCAAAACAATCCTGGTAAACGGAAATGATAAATACACCGCACTCAAATTTATTATTGCGACCGGCTCCACCACCAACGTACCGGAAATTGAAGGGTTGAAAAATATCGGTTACCTGACCAACGCCACATTGTTCGACCTGGAAGAAAAACCAGAAAGCATTACCATCATGGGGGCGGGATATATCGGGTTGGAAATCGCCATGGCCTACAACCGGTTAGGTGTAAAGGTGCGCATCATCGAATTCACAGATCGTGTACTTCGCACACAAACACCTGACATCAGTGAAGAGTTGGAAAGACAGATGAGAAGTGAGGGCATTGAAATACTCCCCAACTTCCGCGCGGTGAAATTTGAAAAGTCGGGAAACGACACAATCATACACTGCAAATGCCCAGACGGGTCAATGACCAAGCTCACTGAACCGGGGCGCATTGTAGTAGTCTCTGGCATAACAGCTAATACAAAGAGATTGGGTTCAAAAAATATTGGACTCAAGCTCACAGAAAAAGGAAGCATTGTGGTCAATGAGAAAATGGAGACCAATGTTCCCAACATTTATGCAGCAGGAGATGTGACCAATACACCATCCTTTGTTTACACCGCTGCACACGAAGGAAAGGTGGCAGTCGAAAATGCTTTTATGGGAGCGGAAAAAAAAGTGGATTACACTTCGTTGCCATGGGTCGTTTTCACCGATCCGCAGATTGCAGGTGCAGGACTCGATGAAGTGCAGGCCGAAGTTCAGGGAATTCCATTTGAAGTATCCAAACTGCCGTTGAGTGAAGTGCCGCGAAGTATAGCAGCTCGTGATACTCGTGGGTTCATCAAACTGATCCGTAATACGGAAACCGACAAATTAATCGGAGCGCGAGTTGTTGCGCCTGAAGGGGGTGAACTCATCCAGCAGTTGAGCATGGCCATCAAATATGGCATTACTGTAAAGGAGCTTGCTCAGGGCCTTTATCCGTACCTGACACTCGGAGAAGGGATCAAGTTAGCGGCCATTACATTTGGAAAAGATGTGTCGAAGTTGAGTTGTTGTGCGAGTTAAATCATATGATTTCAGTTCTATTAGCCCGTTTGTTTTCTTGTAAATCACGGACTTGAGAAAAATCGCCAACAGTCCAACAGCTAAAAATAATACTGTTCGCCCGCCACGAGTCGATGTCATCAAAAAGACCCGCCTTGTTCAGGCAGGTCTTTCTACGAAGCTCGGAAGGCTTAAACCCCAACTCCTTTTCCCTTTTTAGATTTCTTCTCCTTCCCCTCACTCTCCTCGTCAACATCCTGCTTCTGGGTTTCCTTTTTCTCCTTGGATTTCTCCGGCTCGCTCGTTTCTTTTTTTTCTATGCCCTGAAATTGCTTTTGCATTTTGGCATCGTAGAGATTGAGCGTTTTGAATTGTGGATTGGCTTCGATGAACATTTTTTCCTCTTTGCCATCTTTCAAGAACGTAACCTGAGTTTGATTGCCTTTCTCCAAAGACTTCATAAGCTTGACCTTCTCTTCGTCATTAGAAAGTTCTTTGATGGGGTAGCGAGAAACCACTGCATCAAGTTCATAGCCATAGCCCGAATGATATTGTTTCACTTTGTAATTGTCATTCTTGTCTTTCTCGGAGAAGTCGAGTTGGAGCCACGCGTTGTAGGCCTGGCCTTCCTTGTTGGTAAGGTCTTTATTTACCGATCGGCCTGACAAAAGATTGAACGCCTCCTTAGCAGTGATACCGGAATTCTTTGTGATGTAAAATGTCTGCGATTTCTCCTGCGTTGGATCTTCATTCTTTAGCGTAGCCTGATAACGGTTAAAGAAATACATATCGGTCTGATCCGATTTTTTAAAGTCGAGTCTGTAATCCACTTTATCGGTGACTCCATCTTTTTTGAATTCCCCTTGTAACGACAAGTTAAATTCGGTTGGCTGTTGATTTATTTTTGCTTCAAGATCAGCATTCAGTTTTTCTCCGAAGCCCATATACTTGAGGCCGTCTTTCAGAAATTCTAAATTCTTAGGATTCATAAAATAGTATTTAATGATTTGTAATTAAAAATCTGATTGGATCTATTTCAATAACCTGGCATTGACAATGTCTTTGTTTTTGATTGGAAGGCTAAAATGTCGTCCACCGTTTGCTTCAAACAACTCAATGTTCAAATATTTCGATTCGGGTATCGTGAATTTTGGAAGCACGTAAACCAGGTCGGTGTGAGATTTTCCGTTCACCTCTTCATTGTTACCATAGATATATAGTGGCTTGATGGCCAACTCTTGCGAGGCGGTGCGTTTTATTCTGACCTTATCGCGGATATAGAACTTAAGGAAGTCGATGCTGTAGTTTATGTTTGATTGGTTTCCGATCCTGACTCGATAGAACATAATATTGTCCTTGATATAAATGCCTTGCAAGGCGAGGCTCATTTTATATTCACTTTCTTTAACGATGTTTCTCTTTCTCATCGATGCTATGCTGGTGGCATATTTTTCCATCTCAACTTCAGTCATGTCTGTTTTAAATATTGTTGGAGTTCCCTTGCGCTCGGTGGCATCAGCGCTCATGTCAACCGTCAAACTCGTTGGCTGGGTTGAATAATTTATGGTGAATTGATGGAGTATGCCATCTGCTGTAATAACAGTGAGATTGGTTTCAGGAAAATTTTCACGACCTGCCTTTAACTGAAGTACATTGTCAACTCCTTTAGCCTTTTGCGCCAAAACATCGCGACTTCCCCGATCAACGCTCTTGATTACGGAAGGGAAAATAATACTGGATGTTTTATTGTAAGTGAGTATGACACTGCAAGAGTCAACGATCGTTTGACTTGATCCCTTGGTAGCAAATAGTGCAAAGAACCCCCACAAGAGAATTCTTATGTACAAGTTATTTATGAAGTACATCATAGTTTTAAATGTTAATTGTTTCTAATGAATACCTACTCAATCAAAGCCAACATTGACATTAGATTCAAAACATTTTCTATTTTATCATTCACTGAATTAAGAGTTGTCTGTTTTTTTGTCCTTCAATAAAAGTTTGTAGCCAGCCTTGACAGTGACCTTGATCAGCTTAACCTTTTTGCTGAAGAGGCTCTTTGCGGTTTGGATGCCCGCACTTGCAGCTTGCGTCTTTAAAGATTGATCCATTGACATGAACTGCATTCCTTGCAATGCCTGATCAGACGATTGTTTTGCAACATCGCGTGTGATTGCCCCTGGAATATAGATGCCCTCTATTCCATCTAAATCATAAGCTGAAAGAGAAACCGGAAACAGAAAGTTTTCATCGCGAATAGAATTGATCGCTACCGTTAATCTTTCCCCATTGATTGAACACGTTCCATAAATGAATTGGTCTTTTGAAATATGTTTCCCGTTGATGTAAACATCATTTAACAAACGTAACTTAATAGTAGAACCTGCGACTAGCTCCTGGGTGTCATGAACAGCGGCTTCAATTGTATTACCAGTTTCCTGCTCATCAGTCATTTCATCCTCGAGACCGTAAAAACCATTTTGGCTAGACTCTGTGGGAAATACCTTGCTAAGCAGGGCAAGACTATCTGATGGAATTTGAATTGAAATTTGTTTAGGAGTTAATAGGGAAAACTTTTCCTCGGCTTCTTTAGTCTGCACTGGAAATACCTGCCCCTTCTTCAATTCACTTTCTTTTCTGATCTTCTCAGCAGCGCGGTCGGGATGCTGTATATCAAGAATCTTTTCGAGCATTCCGTTAATCTGCTGCATTTCTGGATCGTCCTGATTTCCGCCTTTCATTGTCTGCATCATTTTCTCTAACTGCTTCACATCTGAAGAGAACTGCGGATCAGTTGCATTGGGCTGGGCGACTTCCAACGTTTTAGAGTCAATCGGTGAGTCTTGCTTCTTATTAAGCTCCTGATAGAGTTGCTCAAGCTTTTTGTTAACCTTCGCTTCGTTTGGATCAATGATTTCGGCTTGTTTTTTCTGAGCAACGTTTTGAGAATTCCCTGATTTAGTTTTTTGCTTGTCTTGAATGGGTTCTTGTTGAATTTCCTGTTGATCCTGTGTTTCAATTGGTGCTAAGTCGATATATGGATCGTTTCTTTTTTCTTCTTCAAGCTTAAGTGAGTCACGTTCTGCCTGCTCATAAAGGGAGAGCTTGTTCCAAACTTCATCATTAAAATGGGCATCTGGGAGGTTGGGATTCAAGCCCGTCTTTTCACTTGCGATAGCTTGTCCAGGTGAACCCTGACCACCGCCCAATGCCCAAAATATCAGAATCAGAAATGGCAGAACCAGTACGGGCACAACCATTGCAAATTTTCTTTGCTGCAAAAACTTTTGTGAATGCGGTTTCATAACATTTTGTGTTTAGTGTAAATAATTTGATTGATAGTTCTCTATAAGAGAATTGATGCTGTCCATCATGCCAGGCCTGGCGTTAATCAGACTATCATAGACGGCAATACCTTTTGGAGATTTTCTGAGACTGTCAAGAATTGCTTTGACGCGAAGGATTCTTTTCAATCCGTTTACATAGTTTGGATTTTGATAAATGTCTTTCGGAATAGTGATTTGATCGATGCGAAAGGAAAGTGAATTTTGTGCATCGTTCATCGAGCGAATGATCAGTGAAACGCAAACTACCGCCATCACCAGTCCGAACATCAAAAGCGTGATGCGTTTGTGAAGTGTCGGCAATGAATTGAACTTCGCATCTAAGTAATCAGCTATTACCTTTTTGGAATTGCTTAATTTCACAGACACCCTTTTTGAGATTGAATCTTCAGCGGTGTCAGTTGGATTATTTGTTTTGTTGTCGTTCATAATCTGTTCTCGGTTTTGATGTCTTTGTTTTCAAGGGTGTGCCACTTCTCGATAAGGAACCCGTGTGGGTTGTTATCAGAGCGCGAAACATTTCGCAGATAGCCTTCAGTTACTAAACTTCGTGTGACAATAGATGTCTTGCGGATGAGCTTCTGTCTTGCGTAGCATCGGAAGTAAAAAGGATAATCATTCACTTCAATCTTGATACTATCCATTACAACTTCCTGACTGATGTTACCTGAAATGATGTTGGAGTAATATCTGCTTTCCTTCAAGTTATCGTACTGGCGTTTCGCTGACGCATCTGCCAGATACAAAGCCTTCGTTATGTTCGCTTCAATGACACGGTCGTCTGGATCAAGCGTAAAGAAATAATGGTGAAACATTTTAACGTGGTCTCTTGCTTCGACTGGAATATTATCCTTGCGCTCCGCTGACCAAGCTTCTAAAGCTTTGCCATTAGCAAGTATGTAGATGCGCTCTTGAATGTGCGTCACCATTTGAAAACTTTTGTAAATGGAATAGCAACAGATCATCGCACATGCAAAAATGAGCGCGAGCGAAAACAGTTTGATGTGCTTGAATGCGGAGTCGATATTTTTGAGTTGGCTGAACATGAATTACGCAGTTTTGTTATTGCCGGAAAGTTTATCGTGCATGTAGTCACTTGTACTGCTACTGTCAGAACTTGATGGGCTTGCGGTTTTTGGTGCTTCGCTTGATTGAGCCTGATTTGATGCTCCAATTAAATTCTTTGCACCTGATGCTGCGGAGCTGACTGCTGCACTTGAGCCGCCTGTGAAGATATTTGAAGCTTTATAAAGTAGTGTGTTTCCGCCTCCTGCATGAACAATATAATTGGACACGCTTGGCACAGTGAAATACCCAACGATGCCCATGACAAGAAAAATCAGATAGGCCGTGTCGTTACTGCTGAAGAAGGTGTCTCCATATTTTGCTACCTGCTGAATATCGATCTTCAACATGTTTTCTTGAACCTTGGCGATGATTGCTCCGAATATATTTGCTACCGGAAGCCAAAGAAAGACATTGATATAGCGGGCGATCCATACTGTTAGCGTGTGCTGAAGCCCGTCAAAAACAGCGAGACCAAAAATGATTGGACCAAGTATAGAGAGTACAATGAGATAAAACGTTCTGATTGTATTGATGCAAAGTGATGCAGCTTCATAAAGAATGTGAAGTATCTCCGACATCCATTGCTTTACCGAGTTTCGAAAATTGTAAGATGCTTTTGACATGGCAAACTTTATGTCATTGCCAAGTCCGTCAAGTGTTCCCTCCTCCGTTCCGTCAGGATGGGTGTAGCGATACCATTTGTCGCGATCACCACTTCCATCCACACCCACATACATTTGCCACGCGAGTGTTTTCATTATCGCCTCTTCTTTTAATTTCAATAGATAGGCGATGGCGTTGTTCGAACCTGAAACCATTGCGGCTGTGCCTGTCACTGTTGGTTGGAGTATTGTATTCATGAATAGCAGCACGTAAGGAAAAAGCATTATGCATAGTCCGAGTGCAAAAGGTCTGAGTAATGGATAGAAGTCTATTGGTTCAGCATTGGCGAGATGGCGCCATACCCTTGAAGAAATATACCACAGTGCTGCAAAGCCGGCCAGTCCTCGGCTAACCCCGATCAGTTGACTGCACAAAGGCAGCATTTCACTGTATAGCTGGTCCAAGACGCTTTGCAGACTGTGGATCTCTCCCGTGAAACTCTGAGCACAAACAACGCCAGGCAAAAAAGTCACGGTGAGAAATATTGTTAATGTCGTTTTTTTCGGTTTCATAATTGCAGAATTAATTGAGGCCGTAGATATGTCGAAGTGTTCTCACATCATTTGCTGATCTAGCTCGCTGTATCGCGAGTAGCTGAGTGTTGTTATTGAAACTCCTAATGAAAACTACCTTTCCTTCCAAGTCATAGTAAATCCTGTCAATGGCTTTCATCCGTTCATCATCACTCATCCTAAGCTTGGTGGCGGTAGTGATCATGATCAGATCATCAATATTTCTGAGGCTCGCCTGAACAAGGAAACTGTAAACATTGCCGATGTATTCAAGTTCCTCTGGTTTAAAGTTGGGATCGTTCTTGAAGCGAGTGTAATAATTCTTGTACTCCTTCACCAAAAGCTTTTGGTAGTCTATTATATATGGAATGCGTTTGTAGTTCCTGACTGCCGGGTTCACAAGAAACAATCCGTCAAGGAATGCCTGATGTAGTTTGTAATTGCCTTCTGCAATGTTCTTGATCGTGGTGTATCCGTAGTCGAGTATTTTGTATCCTGCATACATGTTGTCCAGTATTTTTTCCAACTGCTGCAACTTCTCGTAGTCAAGGATCAGTTGCTCCATTTCCTGTTCTTGAGCGTAGGCGGAATTACAAGTAAGCAGACCAACTGAAATGATCAGGCTTGCGAAAAACTTATTAAATCGATTCATAATTCTTTCTCAATTGGTTGATTTCAATTCCTTCTTTCTCGCGTTCATGAGCCAGTAACTTTGTGTCATTTCCAAAAGCCCTGACAAAAGCTTTCTTATCCTTCATGTCTTCGTGTATTTTATCAATCCTTTGAAGTCTTTCATCATCGGTCATTTGCGCAGCATCCGATTGAATTATGGTGTGCAGTTCTGATATGGAAGCATCGCACAAAAGCAACATGCTTGTGTGAACGCGGGCCACATAGCGGACTTCCTCGGGAGTGAAGTGCTTGTTGGTTTGACAGAACTGATAGACATTCTTCATGTCTCGTATGATGCTGTATTGAAAAGCGATGATGTCGATTACTTTTACTGAATTGTGAATCGATGGCTTTACAGTCTTCAGTGACTTAAAGAAATCTCGGTCAAGGTTGAAGTTGCCATTCTTAATGTTTTCTATCGCGGTCAACCCGTTGTGGGCAATAGTGTAACCCTTTTTTAAATAATCGAGATAAACTTGATAGGCGATTATCTGCTCGATCAAATATTTGGTTTGCGTTTTCTTCTGATTGAACCACTCGTCAAACGTCTGTGCATTTGAGTGTGCAATAGAGAGAGTAAGTAGAAATATGACAGTTAGTGTTTTCATATTTATTGGGTTGGTAGTCCGCATAATCTTTTCACAGTTTTTATTTCATTTTCATCTTTTGATCGATTGATGCTCAACTGAGTATTCTGATTGTTGAACTGTTGCAGATCTGTGTAGTTACGGTCGATGTTGTCTCCGACTTTGTTGATCACCTCCAGTCGCTTGGCGTCTGTCATTTGAGTTTTATCGGAGTTGATTACCATCATCAACTCATCGAGGTTGTACACACTTTGATTAATGATACCTGTATAGACCAGGTACATATAGTCAATTTCTGATCTTGAGAAATGTTTGTCCTGGTTTACCATTTGCCAAGTGAACTTGTATTGTTGCACCAATTGCTTTTGTCGCTGTAGGATTAATGCGATTCGGTGATACGTGGCAAGTGTGTTACGCACCTTCCACAATTCATCGTAGTATTTCTTATAAAGTTGTCTTTGCTTTTCAGTCCACTGAGCGATTTCGTCCAATTTGAATTTTGACAACTTGTTCTCTAGAACTTTCTGAGCATTTTGAAGCCAGATCGTTTTAGTTTGAATTCGTTGAACTTTCAAATCGATTGCCTTGATCACTTTAATCATGGCTGCTTTAATTATATCGAGAAGCGGAATTTGAGCCTCTACACTCTGAGAAGTTGTGATTAGAAGTGTTGTTCCAATCAGCATTGACAATAGTATTTTGTTATGTCTTTTCATCGTTGTTTTGTTTATGCGACATTGCCCAATCGTATATCATTTGCCAGTTCAGCAATTCCTTTTCGGATATCGCCTCCCCATTTCTTTGCATAAGCTTGCACTTTGATTTTTTCCGACTCCTCCGTGGTGTAAGCGAGATATTCTTCAAGTGAAACTTCCGTAGCGTAAACTTTTGAAACCATTCCACCGAGGCTGATAAAAACCTCCTTGTACTTGCGTGATGGATCGTTGCCCTTGTTGATGGAGAGTACAAGTGCTTTTTCTTTTTCCGTTAAGCCAAGCAATTCCTGAATCTGATCGAACTTGTTTTGATACTTGCTTTGGTCTAATAGAATTTTGCAATCAGAGTTGTTGATAATCGCTTGCTTCACAATGGGAGAACTAATGATGTCTTCAACTTCTTGAGTCACTACAATCGCCTCACCATAGAATTTCCTAACCGTCTTGAAAAGATATTTGATGTACTCAGCCATTCCCTCTTTCGCTATCGCCTTCCATGCTTCTTCAATGAGAATCATTTTGCGAATGCCTTTCAGTTTGCGCATTTTGGAAATGAAAACTTCCATGATAATGATGGTGACAACTGGAAAAAGAATCGGGTGATCCTTGATGTTGTCGAGTTCGAAGACAATGAATCTCTCTTTTAATAATTCAAGGTTCTCAGTAGCATTAAGCAGATAATCAAATTCTCCTCCTTTATAGTAGGGTCTGAGTACATAAAGGAAATTTTCAACATCAAAGTCTTTTTCTTTGACTTTGTCTTCTTTTAAGGTGATTACAAAAACATCGCGAAGGAATTCATAGAAGGAATTGAAGCAAGGAAAAAGAGTTTTGTTCTCATCAAGATGTCTATAGTACAGTTGTAGTGAAATCGAAAGGGCAACATATTCTGATCGGTTGAATGTCTCGTCATCTTTTTTCCAAAGCGCTAGTAAGAGGGTCTTGATGCTTTCTTTCTTTTCGGTGTCGAGTGAATCTCCCTCGCTTATATAAAAAGGATTGAACTTGATCGGGTTGGTTTCATCGTAGGTGAAATAATATCCATTCACCAGATCACACAATCCTTTGTAGGAATGACCAACATCGACTAACACAATATGCGTTCCTTGTTCATAGTAAGAGCGCACCATGTGGTTGGTGAAAAAAGATTTGCCACTGCCCGATGGACCTAAAATGAATTTATTCCGGTTCGTGCAAATACCTTTCTTAACTGGCTCATCTGAAATATCAACATGAATGGGTTTGCCTGTAAGTCGATCCCCCATTCGAATACCAACAGGACTGATGGATGATTGATAATTAGTTTCAAGATTTAAAAAGCAAGTGGCCTGCTCTGCGAACGTGTCAAAGGTGTCATTCATCGGGAAGTCTGCTTCATTGCCTGGAAGTCCTGCCCAAAATATTTGTGGTGCTCCGTTTGTTTCTTGCCGAGCCACGGAATCCATCTGAGCTAATGCCGAAGAAACTTGTGTCTTAAGTTCTTTCAATTCCTGCCTGCTATCCGTCCAAACCAGAATATTGAAATGCGCTTTTACCGGAAGTCGTTGAGAGGAAATTGCCTCGTTTAGAAAATCATTCGCGGCATCTCTGCTGATGGCATTCTCTCGCGAGTAAGTTGAAAGTGATTGAAGTCTTAATCGTTTGCTTTCAAGTTGCTTGATCGTTTTGTGAAAGTCTTCAATAAATATGTATTGGTTGAAGATATGATTGCATGAAAGCAGTTGCCCCAATGGCGAAGCGAAACCAACACTGAATTTTGTTCGGTCGGTGGAATACTTATCGTAGTTGATTCTCGATCCGCACAACGAAGGCAAGTCTTCAACATCGGCCAATGAATACACTTGACAAAACTGATCGCCAATCCTTAGCTCATCTTTTAAGTGTATGTCCTTGATAACTGGCTTGTCAGAATCATTCAGTAGGAAACAATATCTTTCCAAAAAGCCAGGCTTTCTTTTCGTTCCTACTAACTCATCATCCTTGAGACGTTGAAGTGTTATGAACCCACTATCTTTTAATATTCTTTCAAATTGCCCAGCACTATCCAGAAATTCTTGCATCCGTTGTGGATTGAGTGTTTCTTCCGGCACTAGCGTTGTTCGGATCAGGTTAGAGAAGACTGAGCTTGATGGTTTTCGAGTGACTGGTTTTCTGGTGAGCATCACATAGCATTTGTGATCGAGGTAAGGACGCTCATTGAAAAACCTTTCACTGGACTGCGACAGGAATGACAGTTCCTTGTTTTCAAATTCAGCGCGTTGCTTTTTAGCGAAAAACCAATCTTGTTTGTGAAAGACGGAATAAGTGGGTAGAACTTTAATTGCCTTCACTAGTACTTGATGAAAGGCTTCGTATTCCTGATCTGACAGAGTAAATATTTCAGGAAGTGTAGCTTCATACGCAAGTGTGGCATCACCTTGCTTCGATAATATGCAATCGTGCTCTACTTTATAGAGTGGAAATACTTTTGAAAGATCAACAGCTTGTGCCATGCCTAATTCGGTTTAAATAGTTCAAGAAATATTTTCCGAGTTCGTCCAATAAGGCAATCTGGCAGGCTGCGTGTGGCGAGTTTCTTCAATAATCCGTATTGACCGTATTTGTCACTTAGTCTGTAAACTGACATGAAGAGCGCTATGCCCATGATGCCGATAAGTGCAAGACACAAGAACATATTCACGCCAAGGATGTAGAGTATGGCAAAAAGAATTAGCAATGTGATCAGCCCCGCGCCCAGGTAAGCGATGTACTGGGCCTTGAGTCCTTTGAACTCAATGGGCTTGTTAATCCCTTTGTTGATTTTATATACGCTGCTCATAACATCTACATTCGTTTACCTCTTCTGCGTTTTGACTTGGGAGCTTGTTCTTCTTCCTTCTGCTCTTTGCGATACGACTTTGAAGCTTCATAGTATTCGTCATCGCCTTTAGCGAGCTTAGCATCCAGCATGTCTCCAAGCTGGTCGATCTCGCTTTCAAGATTTCGTTTTAAATTGTTTGACTTCGGGTTCATTTTGAAATAACCAAAGTGAATGATGAGTTATAGACCAAAGAATGATCTGAGCACCGTTGCGACAATCACCAGAAATACACAACTACCAAACCATGCAGCAGCAACCTTGCCCGTATCGGGATCACCGCTGTTCCATTTTTGATAAACCTTGACAGCTCCGACAAGTCCAAGGATCGCACCGATGGCATACATCAGGCTTGTTCCCGTTGTGAAATAACTTCGCACTCTCATGGTGGCTTCGTTGATTCCGGCATTGCCATCTTGTGCCTTGGCTGGAACCATGAGTGACAAAGCATAGAACAGTATCGCTACTCCCAAGGCTTTGCCTTTGTTGATGGTGAATTGAATTACTCTTTTCATAAATTTTGTTTTTTGTTGATTGTTATTGATTGTCATTCTGGCTTTCATTTTCCTTCCACCACTTTTTGATTTCGTTTGGTTTGAAACCATGAGTCGTGTGTGTTGCAAGTGCATCCGATAAAAACAGACTGATTTCTTCCTGGTAGTTTGTTCCGACTAGTTGAGGATAGCGTGATAGCAGGGATTGAAAGATCGAAATGATCTCTTCTCTACTGCCGGTGGTTAATTCGTTCAGAATTATTTTGATCTCTTCTAAAAGATCAGCAACCGAACCCACCAGCAAGCCTTCCGGTGAAAGCACTTTTGCCTCAATAGGTTCCTCCGCCTCGCGTGGAGGTTGTGTTTTTACTTCTTCTGTATCAACTATATTTTCATGTGGAACATTTACCAAGGTCTCGTACTTGACCTTGCCCATGAGATCGATGGATTCGTTTGAATCATTTTGATCTTCTAACTCTTCCGAGTCAATTGCATTTGATTGTTTTTGCGTGAAGATGGATTTGATTTCTCCACTGAAGAGTAACAGCGCGGTGATAACATAGTAACTCCCTGCTGCTACAGCAAGGGTAGTTAAAAATTCTTGCCAAGAGATTGAATTGAACATAGCCTTCGTGTTTGATTACGAAGGCGAAGGTGTGCGCTAACTAAAAAGCAATTTCACAAGATGGGGGGAAGATGGGGTTGATTTCCTAAAAACGGATCGGTCTTTTATTCCGCAAAGAAATCTTTCAAAAGCTTAGTCTTTTTATGATTTTCTGAGTATTTATATCAAATGCTATAAATATGAAATCAAGAAAAGACCAAATTGAAGAAATCATCACAGAGATCGTTCAGTACGAAAAGAGCCTTGACAGAATTCTGTTTGACAAAGAAATGACTTACATCAAAAGTTATAAGCAGTTCTTAGTTGACGCAAAAATTCAGGAATTGGTTAACCGATTGGTACAAGAAAAACAGATTTCTGGATTCGTTGTTGATTTAAGTAATCAAGGGGTCTTAAACAATCGCCTCCTGCTGGAATGGGAACAGTACAAAAAGATACCGAAAACAAATCTCACCTACAGATATGACAAAGGAAAAGGGGTACCTGGCAATCAAGATCATATTCATGTCTATTTAGGGAATACGAAAAATCAAGTCTACGCCATAAATAGAGATGGTTCGCCACATGACGGCTCGACATTACAATTAGGGAAAAAGGAGATTGAGTTTATAAAAGGCTTGGGATTCACTCCTCCATCAAACGGAATTCTAGAATGGATCACACTAGACGAAAAGAGCGAATATATTGTATATGACTTCCAGCTTTTGTTTTCTTAAATTATTAATTCAGTTGAAAGTCTTCGCTAACAATGAGCGACCCAGCTGAATAGAGACAATAGATTAATTATTACGAAATTTTAAATGGCCAAGGGAATGAATGACTACCGGTATGATGTTGGAATTTCGCTATGCAAACAAGATGTTGATTTTGCAATCAAGCTGACGAAAGCTATTAATCCAAGTCTTAATGTCTTTTTTTACGAACACCGTCAGGAAGAACTGATCACATCATCTGGCCCCGAAGCGTTTGCAAACATTTTCAAGGAACAAAGTAGAGTAGTCGTAATACTTTCACGAAAAGAATGGGGAGAATCTTTATACACCGAGATCGAGCGTAATGCAATTGTTGACAGCTTAAAGGATAGAGGCTACAGCCATATCATGATTCTACCTATGGCGCATGGTGAAATTCCCGCATGGTATCCGTCCACTCGCATTTATGTAGATCCAACTAGGTTCACGGTTGAGCAACTTGCGCGTTTTATTGAATTCAAAGTAACAGAAGAGGGAGGCAAGGTTAAGGAGTTGACAGTTGAAGACCTTTATCAGCATCTATTGAATGGAGTTTCTGAAAAGAAATCGCTCTTGGCGATGCAAGAAAAACAAGAAGCCATCAAATGTGCCCAAGAAGAAATCAAAGTTCTTAAAAAATGTTTCAATAGAAAAAGTGAGTTTTTAAGAAAGAGTATTGTTAATGCTGCGTCATGGTTTGAGTTCGGTGAAAATGTTCATCGAGCTGAATTAGGATACGGAGATTATGAGTTGAAATGTCAAGTCCACTTTCCGGAATTGTACCAAGGAATATACACTACACAAGACTTCAGCGTTTCTTTGTCTCTTTTCCAAACAGTCGGAGGCAATAATCCAAAGCTTCTTGACGAAGAAACAAGGTTATTTTATTACACGCCAGACTTTCACGGATGGGCTATCCGTCATCTCTACGAACAGGCCACTGATAAAGAGTTGCTTGTTTTGTTTCGAAACCGAGACGGCTCGAACCGTTACGATTTAATAAAACCATTAAGGACTGAGCAGTTGGTCGATGCCTGGTTTCAGAAATTACTATCACTCTCAACACAAAAGATTGCCAGATATATTAAGTAGCAAGAAATTATGGACAACTTTTCGAAACGGTTCGGCATCCCAGACACTGCGTTTTCAACAATTGAACAAATCGCGAAAATGCAAAAGGCATTCAAGTTAGATTTTGCAGTGAGCCCAGCTTTCAAGGTGATAAATACTTTTAGCAAACGCTTCGAGTGGGATGGCGGTTTTACAAGCCGCATCGACAAGATGTTTAAAATGTTCGATTGGAACCAAACTTATTTGCCTGCACTGACCGATCACCTCAAAGCATTTGAGGCAACCCACACAAAACTTTTTTCCAGTTGGGACAAACTATACGAGCTAAACAAACTCGACTCCTTTGGCCGTCAATTAAAAAGCATGGAAAGTGTTTTAAGTAAGGTCGCCTTTCAGGCGGCTGACGTAGCGGTTAGGAAAGAAAATTTAGACTTGCTTGATGACTTTGAAGAAATAACAAATGAGGTGTCTGTCATAAGTGAAAGGATCTCTGAGCAGCAAGCAGTAACAAACATAGAACTGGCTGAAATACGAAGCTTGATTCAAAGTATCGAAGTTAGGATTGATCAGAAAGACAGAGACTTCTTTTCTGTCGTATTGAAGTGGATGACCGTCATTGGTTTCATCATGATGATTATCACGGAGTATAGATACCAAGTATCCAAAGAAAGCAATTTGACCAAACAAGACTTAGTGAATTTCAAAATTGAAATATCAAAGACTATTGAAGAAAAACTCGCGCCTATTTCTGACCTACGGTGCGTAAATCGAACTTGTAACCTTAGGCCGTTCAGGAAATCACTTGTCCTTGGAATAGTTAAAGAAGGCCAAAGAGTAATAGTTCTGCAAACATCTGGGAAGTGGGCTTTTGTTTGGATAGAGCGTGATTCAACTCTGCATGGATGGGTCGTCAAAAAATATTTGGATAAATAGATTTGAGAAGGGCAGAGATGTTCTCGCTGAATCACCATATTTTCTACCGCTTGCCCATGCTTTACCGAAAAAATTTTACATATAGAAATAGTACTTAGAAGGGGGAGTAAAACCATCTGGCAGGTATTGAATTATTTCACCAACCTTTTGAGCGAATCGAAGCGTAATAGGAAGCCCATCATAATAATTGCAATTGTTGAAATTGACTTTGGTTAACGCAAGAATTTCATTGCACACATTTCTTAGTGTTGATTCACCTTCAAATATTTCAATTGACTTACCCAATGGCATGTGCATCCCAGGAAAAGTTTCATAGTAGGGAATATAGCCGGTTGTATAGAGTACTCCTTCAGTCTTGTCAATTTCAAATAGAGTGCCTCTGATAACTGGATAAATACCAACTGTCCTGAAAATCTTTATGGCCGAATCTTTTATCGTTACCAAATCAATTTCCACTTCATTGCCCAAGGCAGCTCTTATTCCATCTTTTAATCCTTCAATCTCAGCGTAATCTTTATTTATTGAGGAGTTCCAGAAGTCGGTTGTTTTATGAACTACAACTCTTGTTGGTTTTAAATTTCTGTTTTGTACTATATAGGTATCGATGACACTCTTAACTAAGTCTTTGGCATAATCGTAAGTTAGGTGAGGAGCTTTTACTTTTGTTTTCTGAGTATCCCATTCAAATTGCTTTCCAACATAGATTAACCCTTTCCCTTCTCGGTTAAACGCTTGTGCTATGCTTGATCTTTTTAAATTGTTTTCATTACCGAGAACACTATGAAAACTTATTCCAACGAAGCACGAATTTTTGTCAATATCCGTCAACGCCCAAGGGATTGAGTCTGATTTGTAATATTGTGCAACCACAAAATTCCAAGCAATCATTGATTCGTCCTGTCTCTTTTTCTTCCCCAAAATTGTGTCTTCCAAAATCAATTGTACGGGGATTTCACTTTTACAAAGTAGTATTTCAGCTTTCAGTTTTCTTCTAAAATTTAGCTTTCCCTTTTCAAATCGAATTGATGAGAGCTTTTTAAAGACACCAGACGGAATTACAATAATGCAGACGTCTGGCTTGGTGTGCAGATTTTCGATGTGATTTTGAAAGGCAGCTTTATAAGTACTTATGATCTCGTCACATTTTTCAAGTAAACTTTTATTAGATGCCAATATGGCTTCTATTAATACACTTTTTATTTCAACATTGTTTTGCTCATCATTTAGGAATTCACATTTGAACGATGACTCCTTATTGAAACCAATGAAATCGGGGTTGAGTTTTTTATTGATCGCGAACTCAATGTTATCCTCCTTAATCGATTCAAAGTCTTCAAACAGTTCGCCCAGTTTTTGTGTCTCATCTGAACTTTCAGAGTCATCCGTTGAAATCACTTCTCCATCCTGAATTGACGCTTCGTTATCAAGTTTAAAATTCTTGGCAGTGGCTTCAATGTAATTTGACATTTTACCGAGCCAATCCTTGAAATCCTGAATGTTATTCTTCGTACCAATGATGGAGACCCTGATTTCTGATCTATGATTTTGATTCGTCAGTGAGAAAAATCCCCCAATTGAAATTCCCTTCTTTGGATCATCACAAATGAAATTGTCTCCGAATTCGAGTTTGGGTTCTGGCAGAAGTTCAAATTTCATCACTCAAAAATGTTTTGTTGACTTGATTTGTCATAGTGTGTGTCGGGTTTATCCAAGTTTTTATTATCGATTGGTACTCCGAAATTGACATTGAAAACCTGGTAGGATGAGAGTTCGATCTGCGCATTATCGAGGACACTAAGGGTTATCCTCTCGGAGCCTTTTGCAAGGAAAGAGAAAATAAAGTGTACATGGTTGAAGACCTGCTGATTTCTCTCTCGAGAGGTTAGGTAATTGGTGAGCTTAGTTATTTGGGCTTTATCTTCAAGGGGATTAAGTCCGTCACTTGTGAATAGGTATTGAGGATTAATTACGAGGAATAACCCAGTCTCATCAAATAAGTATTTTGTCTCAAATGAAAAGTGCCTGAAAAAGTTTGTTGGCTTGTATTCATGAAATGAAACGACTGTTCTATGGGCATCCTTTCGTTTTGATTTAGAGTCATAGTACTCAATTCGTTTCTCGGAGGTTTTGTTTTTAGCCATGAAAAAATACCTTCCATATTGCTTATTGAATCCAATTCTCTCTCCGTAGCAGAATTGCTTAAACTCCAGGTTCATCAACTCAGCTAACAGTTTTCTGGAGTCAATGTCCTTCAACAAATCTCTAACTTGCAATTCCTTCTTGGATGCGTAGTTAATCGCGTGTTCTTTAAATTTTGGAAATCCATTTGGGTTAAAGAATGTATGAATTTTCTTAGCATGAAAAAGGAAGACTGGTCTTTCTGTATCCGGAATTTGAGCAAATATTTCTTTGGGCGTTTGAAGCAAAGGGTCGAACTGATAGACAACTTTGGGCAGCTTAGAAAATTTAAAAATATTGGCATAAAGCTGTTCTTTAACATTGAAATTAACGCGTTGTTTAAAGCAAGAAGAAAATCTTTCAAGAAAGTCATTTTTTCCAAGTGTAAGGACATTGTCCGCTTTGCTTATCTCAATTGGTATTTTCTTTTTGAAGTGCCCCTCGTCTAACTTTGATATTTTTTTAGCGTATAAAAGATTTGTGTCTTCTTTGAAAATAATAAGAATGACATCAAGCTTATGCTTGTCCCAGTATTCTACATCCTCTTCCCTAGGCTTAAACTCAAAGGCGCTTGTCGTTTCCTTGTGAATGTAACTGCCCTTTAGAGTAGACTTTATCTGAACTTTTAGTATTTCGCCAGTTGCTTCGAGTTTCCCATTGCTGTTTAAAGATGTTAGCTCAACCTCTCCGTCAATTCCAAAATCATTAACTGTTTCTGCCCGCCAAATTATAAAAGGGATATGGTTTGCGCAGTATTGATGAAATGCTGCTACTCCTTTATCGCCCGTAACATGTGACTCAGAAACTATTTTGGACATCGTATTATTTTTAGCGATTTACCAGTTAGTCAATCTTAATATAGACAATTTTTACGTAGCTCTTCTCTTAGTTTGTTATGCGAAGTTTTTCTTGAATAAATCTGTTAAATCTCGCTTCACAGTATCATAATCTGGTAAGGCGTTTTCTGGTATCTGATGCCCCAAACTATTCTTCCACGCCTTGCTCAGGTTCTTGTCATTCTCCTCGTTGATCAACTGATCAATGCCAGTGAACTCATGCCCTTTGAATTTCATTTTCTCATGGAAGGCTTCTACAATTTTTGGCCAGTTTAATTCTTTCACATTGTTAGCCAGATACCAGATGTCGTAATAATCTCTTGGCGCGGTGTAGGAGCGTTGAATCAGGGAGCGCAATTTTTCCGAAAGCATTTCTTCAATCACATAGCAAGGAATTGCATTTGATTTGATGGCCAATTGATCAGAGTAGCCATGAAATAGTTTCTTGTCGGTCTGTGGGAATATCAGTTTCTCGTAGAGTGTAATTTCAATTTTGATTTTCGTTTGCCAGCGTTCGGGTGGCGGTGGTGTTTCATTTTTCGGATGATCGGATCCCCAAAATTTAATGATCGCCTCATAGCCCGTGAGTTTGTCTTTGAACTTTAAAGGTTTGAGAGAGGCAACATGTGAAAGGATGTTTGCATTTTCTTTTACATGGAGACAAATAAAGTCGAGGTGGCTTTGCGTCAGTTCAAAATCGGTTGTGCGGCAAGTGAAGTCAAGGTCTTCCGAAAAACGGTAGTCGGGAAACCAGCATTTCTTCAGGCAAGTACCTCCTTTAAAAATCAGCAACTCCCTCAGTTTTTGTTCCGAATAAATCGCAGCCAGGAAGTGACCGAGCACCCAATCTTTATCGATGGTGCTTTTCAAAACTCCTTTTTGTTCCGCGATGGTGACTATTTCCTTTTGGAGGATCATCAGTATTGTTTGTTCACAATGTTTAAAATTCGAGTGCGGTCAATGTTTAATCTTAACCTCCACGCGTTCACAAATTCTCCTTCGTCCTTGCCTGTGGGGTCAAACAAATTATATTTTTGATTGACTTCTTTTTTCGCAAACTCGATGAATAAATTTAGTTGTTCGGGTTTTAACATTTCTGCCAGCAAGCCCATTCTTTTTGTTACCGCTGTATTGTCAACAGCTTTGCAGTACGTGATCAACTTGGATGGGTTGAGGTCAGCCTGATGGAATGCCCGCAACAACTCTGCGTAACCACCGGAGTATTGAGGCAAATCAAAACAGTCCACAATTGTTTTTTCTACATCAGTCATTGCATACTGATTGTTGCCAAAACCTTCTTGAATGATTCCTGCTCTTTTTGGTTTTGCAATTTTTATGAATTGATATTTCGTACCAAAAACTGTTTTGGCAGGTTTTAACTTGGTGGTCTGAATAAATATGGTGTTTGGAAATTGCTCTGTCAATCCATGTTTGTTTAGTGCAGACCAATAGGCAATTGCCCCATCGTCAACCAGGAAGCACCCGATCACATTTTCATTGTGAAAATTGGCCTTGCAAAATTTACCGCGCTCAATGCGTGAGAGTATTTTTTTATGAACGAGGTTTTCCACCAACTCACTCACGTTGCTGAATTTCTTGCCCATCGTTTTTTTTACGGTCTCCAGGGAGAAAATATTCAGTTCGTGATCGTCCAGCATCAGCAGGAGATCGATCTGAGGTTGGGTTAAGTTTGCCGATAAGTAGGTGCTTCTTGCCATTACTTTTCAATATAGAATAAACCCTACAAAATGGGGTTTATCTAATGCCAAAAGGTAAAAAAGGAAGGAATAAAAAGCAAGGAAAAGCTCAAAAAGGTGGATTCAAGCCAATTTTCGGGACTCTTTGTACAGGCTGTTGAAGAACTCCTCCACAGAAATCTTGTGAATCGCTAAAATCTTGACAAGGCTTTTCATTGTAATGTTGGTCTGGCCTTTTTCGATGCGCCAGTACTGTACGCGGGGAATGTCGTGGTCAAAAGCAAAGTCTTCATGGCTGGTATAGCCTTTCTGCTTGCGCAACTCGGTGAGCTTTGCACCAATCCGCTTCAAAAGATTTGATAAGACTTCCTCTTCTTTCACAGAAGCCAAATTGGCCTCAATTTCACCTAAATGTTACCTCATATAAGATGTACAGATTTTTGGGGTGCTCAGAACAGAGTTCGGGAATCGAAGTACTTGATCTCAGACGCTTTATAATTATAGAGTTGCTTTTCGATTCCTTTCAGCTTCCGCTGGATTTGATCTTCGTTCAGATTGGATAAGTGAACACCGATGGCCAGCTTCCTCTTGTTTTCATTCAAGTCATTTATCAAATGCTCATCGTAGTCCGAGAAAGAAAAACCATAGATCACTAAGCGGTTATGACTCGCCTTGAAGGCAGCTCTGCAAAAAGATAAATAGATACTCTTCGCTATGGTGTCCTCTTTTAATTTTGCCTTGCCCTCCGAAACGAAGATAGGCACGTTACCCAAGTGAATTTGTAAGCGAATCAATTCCAAAAGTTCTTCCGTCTTGCTTCCGCGAGAAATCTTTACAATTATTCCGTCTTGTTTGTGGAAGAAAAGTGCTCCATGTAAATAGTATATGTTTTTGAATCCGGGTAGTGGCTTATCATTGAACACTAACTCAGTTCCTTTCTTTCGAAAAAAGTCCTGGTATCTGCCGACTTTGCTGTCCCGCTTGCCGCGATCCAATGTGATGAGGATAATGTGGTAAAGAAAAATGTCATAGTTGGTAGTGAATACATTTTCAAACCAATCCAATTCTATTGATGACTGAAAGAGTGTTTGGGGATCGATCTTGGTAAATTCTGGGTGTAAGTCTTTTATTGCTTTCAATAAACCGGACTTCAGGAGCCTCAAGGAGTTTCCAATCAGCTGAGCCTCATATCCAAATAACTGATTAACATCAAGAGCATTGGAAAGTAAGTTTTGCAACCCTTCAAAATTGGTGGAGTTGAATTTTAAAAAGATTCCTCTTTCGCTGTCATCAAGGTAGGTCAGGAATTTCTCGAATAGCGATTTGTAGTTCAAGGCAGAGTTGATGTTGATGGAAAAACCGTTGCCAAGAAAAATATCCGCCCCCTTGAATGAATGTTTGATTTCACTCCAATGATAGACTTTAATATCGCCAATGGTTATCATGTTTTTCGTTAGGCAAAATCGTCTAATCGTTGAATCAACTTCTCTCTCATGTCATCCAGAAAATTTGTCTTACCGTTTTTTCGTAACCTGATCTCTTGAAATTGTCGGTAATAGTTTCCCAGGCTAATATTGAAAAGGTGCTCAAATGAATCTGCAATCTGTTTGATGTCGGCCTTGCCATTGTTCACAGCATCCACACTTTGAAGTGCATAGATTAGTTCAATTAATGCGGACTTGGTGCCTGTCCATTTTAAAGACGACAATGTATCTGTAACATCTGCATCAAGTTTTTGAAGTAGTGTTATCAGGTGTTCCTTTACCATTTGGTGGGCAAGGATTTTCCCAAGGATATTATCGTAGCCTGTTGAAAACTTTGCGTCAATGTCAGGATCGCTTAATAGTTTCTCTGTGCGAGTGAAATACTTGTCGTCCAGGTGGGTTGAGTTCGAAAGGCAGTACTTATAGAATTGGGTGTGTTCCTTTACATACTCTTGGAGTTCACTCAAGCGTTGATGGAAGTAAACACGAAGTGCATCCGAACCATTGAACGGCTCTGCAAGCTTTAATGAAAATACTTTGTCATAATAGAAGTACTGACTGAGGATAACTGGTTTTTGCTCTTTGAAAAAACTAATCTCCTCATCCATGCCTTGGAATCGATATTCATAAACAAATTGCTTCAGTTCACTAATCGTAGAGCCGACAATTATCAAGCACTTGCTTGCTTTGGAAATTATGTCAGGGTTTTCAAGAGTTACTGTTTCTATTTGAGCTTTCAGATTTTCCTGAAGCTGGTCACAGAATTCTTTTATGGCTAGTGTTTTCATAACAGTCTAATTCAATTTTGCTTCAACGATTTCCTGTATGTCTTTTTTGATTTTGAAATAATTCTGTTGGATTTCGTAATGGCTAATCTTTCGAATGGCAGGAATGGGTTTATATCCTTCCTCTTCCTGCCGAAGTGCAGCATGATCATTCAGAATTTCAGCATGAAAGACTTTCAAGTCAATTTTCTGTTCAGGATCATCCGAAACTGTACCGACAAACTCACCAGAGGAGAGTGCCGCGATCTTTGAAGGTGGAATAGCCGAATCAAGTTGAGTGGACCTACTCACAGATGTATCGGACATATTGATGGATACACTTTCGCGCTCCTGCACAATTTTTCCAAAGCGTTCTGAAAGTAGTTTGGCAGTTTCGCCAACCACCTGGCCGCTGATCACGTTGCCTACAATGTTCATTATTACTTCGGCCTGGTCGCGCCCGTAGTCTTTTTTCAATTGACTGTAATCCTGAACGGCCAAAGAAGTAGCTACCTTATTGGCTCTTGCTGTCGCGATCAGACTGTCGATGCCATTGAAATAGATGGTTGGAAATTCATCAAAGACCAAACTGCACTTTTGTTGATGCTTCTTATTTACTAGTTTGATCACCCTTGATATATAAAGTGAAAGCACTGCTCCGTAAATCTGTTGCTTCTGGGGATTGTTTCCCATGCAGACAATCTTCGGCTCTTTGGGATTGTTGATGTCAAGCGTGAAATCATTTCCGGAAAGCACATAGTACAATTGAGGAGAGGACAGTCTTGCCATTCCAATTTTTGCGCTTGCAATCTGACCTTCGAGTTGCTCCATCGCTTCGTTTCGAAAAGCAGACTCAAACGGGTTAATCAACACTTCTATTTCTGGCTCGCTTCTAAGCAGTTTGAAAAGATGTGGGTAGTCTAATTGCATCAGTTCAATCACGTGAGGGAGTGTGCAGAATTTTCCATTGTCATACTTTCTAAGAAACCAGATAATTGCAGTGACGAAGTTGATCGGTGACTCCACAAAAAAGTCTCCTTGCTTTTTTATCCAATCGCGATTCAATCCCAACATGATTGTTCTGGAAGATTCTGTGGCATCGGTAATATCTTCCATCGTTGCGGGGTCAAGCGGGTTGCATCGGTGCGAACGGGAAAGATCTTCGAAATTGATAACAAAGAACTTTGGCTTGATCTTATACTGCCGACTGAATTTCAGAAGAGTGTTATAGGCAATTCGTGAAAGGTCATCGTACTTAAAATCGTAGATGAACATTGTGAAGCCTTTCCTGATGTGCTGCGTGATGATGTGCCTAACTACAAAATAAGATTTACCAGCGCCAGGTGTTCCAATGACTAGGAGTGATCGAAATGGGTTGATCACGTTGATCCAACTCGTTCTCCTCTTTCCTTGTAATGTATAAGCTGCTGGAAGATTGATTGAATACTCATTATCCAAAAAGCGCTCTTCCTGCGGGAACGATTCGTTGAGCCTGTTAAAAATATCCTTTCGGAAATTTATTTTGATGAGACGTGAAAGAAGTGTGCCCCCTGAGAGTATCAAAATGTAGCCTCCTGAAGTCGAACCAATATAAATTCCTGAAATGATGGAATCTGAAAAGTCGAGAACGAAGAGGTAATGGCTAAAGAGAAATGGAAACAGCCCTGATAGAATTAAAATTAACGCTTGGCGAAGATTAATCCTTTCGTCTTTCCTGCCTCTTGCGCCTACAAGCGAGATGGTCAATAGTCCCAGGGTAGAAACTTTAGAAATGTATATGTCTAGGAATAAACCCGTGTTTGAAACCGACTTTACAATCTCATCTGCTATTTGAAAAGTTAGCTTCCAAAAATCCAAAGCCTGATGACAATAGAAATAGAAGTGAAGAAGCAAGACGACAATACTCAGCAACCTGATGAAGTCGATGATCTTTTGAAGTGCTTGTTCGTTTTCGCCTGTGCTTGCCATAATGTTAAAAGTTTAAATGGAACGACCTCTTCTTTTCTTCTTTCTGCGTCTTTTCATTGCTGAGTCGGGTGAAGAATAGTCAATTTGTTTTGCCGTGATTAAATCCTTGATAGTTTCCTCGATCTGAGATTCAGTGTGGTCAAGTTTTTCTCCGTGCGTTGGAACTGGAGACTGACTAATCGCGGAGTCGGGTTTTGATAAATTAGTTAACCGATCTGTGATTGTTTTTGCACCGTACAGCTTTCCGAGATCACTTCCGTTGAAAACAACTTTCGTCTTGTTGTCCACGAAGGTGATCCCGTAAATTCGACCTTCTTCATTTTGACGAAAGAGCACAAAGACTCCCTCTTGATTTAGCGATTGAACAAAAGACCTTTTACTGATGGAGTCTCTGTTCTTAAATGCATTGTCGATGCAACGGATGAGTCTTTCTTTATATGGCCGTCTGAGCACATCATTAAGCTTGAATTGCTTTTCAAGAAATGAAATCGTGGGTTTACCATAAATCGTGCTTGCCTTTATTCCGACTCCAACTTTTTTCCCGTCTTCATTAACAAGTCTATAAAGCAATCCTTTATTGAGATTCATTTGTGAGCCCTCCTTTCCAAGGTCAGCCATTACGTTGTATTGCCTGAGTGCTGCATTCAATTCGGGAATGGATGTGTATTTGTAATTCTTTGTGACGAATCGCACTGCGTTAGAGATGCTTCTTTTGGTTTCCAGTTTGCCATAGACAGCTCGCTTCACATCTATCGCATTGACTGTCGCCTCTTGCTTAACTTTTCGCCCTTCAGCGCGAACCAATCCAAATTCCTTTTCCAATTCTTTTCGTGCGGTCTCGGATTGGTTGCGGCCTATATTATATAAGCTGATCCGTCTCCCATCGGCCTGGATGTTGGTCGTAACAATGTGAATGTGTGGATGGGCTGCGTCAAAATGTTCATAGACCAGATATGGCTGATTGCCGAACCCGATCTTGTCCATGTATTTCAATGCGATTGCATTTAGTGTTTCCTTTTCAAACTTCTCCGATGGATCGAAATTCAGAGATATGTGAACAGCCTTCGTAGTGACACGATGGTTTCTTTGGATGTAACCTTGAAATGTTTTCAGTTTTTCCCGAAAGGTGAGTTTGTCAACATTGCATCCAAATTGATTTTCATGGATGCACTTTGCTACACCTTCCTTAACTTTATTTTCGTTGTAGTTAAGTATTCCCAATATGTTTTGTCCGCTGTTCACTTTTGCAACCATTTTTTTGTTATCTCAGAAGTGATGTTCAACACGCGGTCGAGTCGTTGTCCAACTTTCTTATACTCATCCACAATTTTCAAGGCATGAAATATTTTCTGATTCGGTACATCTGCCGTATGAAAATGACGAGTGATTTGATTGACGTTTATTCCTATCGAGTTCAACTCCTTGCGGATCAACGCAAGCTCTGCTACGGTCGAATCCATAGATGCGTCTTTATGATACCACACTATTTCTTCGCGATATAAAATCCTCCTGGCCACCTCACCGATATACTGGCAGTTTGAGTTTTTCTGAATTTCAGCTAGCCGATTGTAGAAGCGTTCTGAAACCCTCACGCTGAAAATCTTGGTCAACTTTTCCTTATGAGATTTCTTGCGTCCCATATTAAAAATCTTTGATTTGAAGGGAGCCGAGTTCCGAGGCTACCCCCTCCTGACGACTGCAAGGAGGGAGGAGGGAGATTACGTTTGTGTAAACAAACGTACATCTTGCTAAAACCGAAAGACCGGTTTTTATCCTGATCAGATCGTTCCAACTTAGACTTTTGTAAATGACCAGTTTCATGATTTTGAGCGTTAGGGTTTCTTTCCTAAGAAATGCGGATTGCGCTTGTTGGCTTCAATCATTTTTTGGATGTCGTCATAGTCATAGAAGATCACGCCTCCAATCTTTGTAAAGGGCAATGTTCCGTTGACGCGAAGATTCTGGAGAGTGCCGGGCGACAACAATAAGAGGCGTCTTACCTCATTTGATTTGAGCCACTTTCGGGCGGGTGTTGTTTGCCTCTGAGATAAAAGTTTTTGAATCTCTGCTATTAATTCCTGCTTGAAATTTTGCAGGTCTTCGAGTGTTACTATGTTGGCTGCCATAACTGCGATGATTATGGCGTAAAGGAAAAACCAGTTGGGTTTTGAAAACAGTTACAGGGGTAACAGGACCCTGGGTAAGTTGTTGAAGATCAAGAGAAAAAAATTTGAACTAATCGAGCTGCTTTTGGAGTTGCTCAATCCTTTTTAATTCGGAAATCAATAGTTCTGAGCCGTATGTTTTGGCATACTTTAATTTCTCAAGATATGTTTCAACTCGAAAAGCACCAGCATAATTTTTATAATAATGAAGGCGATTTCTCTTTTCATTTAGGCCTTTCAAATAATTTAGAAATTGATCTTCGAGGCCGATCACGGATTGGTATTGCTCGTTCCGCGTTCGTGAAAAAGATATTGTACTGAAATTTTGAAAGCCCTCTAAATAAATTTCACTGAATTGATTTTCTCTAATGAAACTATTGGACTTCAAAAATTCTGAAATGAGAACAGGTTTCGTTTTTTGTTGGCTAGCAAGGGCCTTATTCTTCGCTCCATCGATGGTATGAACTATATAGCCTTTAGATAAAAGGAAGGATTTGTTGTAATTCTCAAAAGCAGTGCAAATCTTTATCTGATCAATTAATTTTTCGCGATGCAACCCTTCCCAATATTCTTTGGGAGGCTCGGACGAATCTGTCCTGAAACTTTCTGAAAACGCCTCAAAATTTTTGAATACATAGACTCTGCTATAAAGCATGTGCGCGTAGGAAAGCAACTCCCATGAAACTGCAAGTCGTTCTTTTTCATTCAAGTAGGCTTTTGTTTCATCAGAATACTCGCGAGTCATGGAATGATGTTTTTATTAAACCAAAAGGCGAATCTAATCTATTGCTCTGTGATAAATATCTAGCGCACTCCAAAATACTACCGACTTTTCCGAATCCCAATGAAGTTCTGTTCCATCCTTGGAAATTATAGTGGCACTTTTCAAATCTAATTTTCCAACAAATGTCGGCTTCGGTCGGTTATCTGAGTGTTTCATATTTTGCCACCCTTGTATGTCATAGTGGTTTAACTGCCATTTGATGTTCGTTACCTTGTATTCAGAATCCATTGGCGAGACAATTATAGTATCCCTAATTGTTCTCATTCCGATTTCATTGCCACTCTCTTGATTAATCACTTTAAAGGAATACTCTCGCACATAAGTACCGGATATTTCATCTTTCAAGCCAGAATGATCATTGGGTGTGCTGCAAGAAAAAGATAGCAAGCCAAAAACAACAACAAGACTGAATCGCATTTTCATAAGTTTTAAATTTTAGTTTCTATTGATATAGCCTATTGCAGTGTGAAAAGTATTCTTAACTGCATCCTTTGTACTTTCTTCTACATTATAATATTTGATCCTGAAACTTTCGTGGGAAATACTTCCCGACCTTTTGGTCTTTACAAATTTTGAAAGGAAACGGATTAATTCAGAAACGTTTTTGTTTTGAATAACACCAGACTCGACAAGTGTCTTTGTAAAAAATGCAAACTGCGAAACCGACATATCAAATTCCAGCTTGAAATCTCTCTTTGTGAAATCATCATCTTTGTCCTTACTGACGGTGCTTAGTTTGCATTTCCTATCAATGAATTGAATTTCTTCCGTTAGCCAATCGGATAGCTGTTCTTTAATTGATGCAAGTCTGTGATTATAAAACAGCCCCTGCCTAGACTGTATTTGATTTATGTTTTTCAAGTGGTGACTGAGTCTTTCCGCTTGATCAGTCTCAAACTCTATCCTTGATACATCCATCTGAATCGCTTGGGTGCAATACCGAAAAAAATCACTCTTGTTAAAATTTATTGAAATTAGACATGACCTCAATTCATCAGTCATATCCCTAGGATGCTTTTGTTCCGTTATTTCGCTGATCTCTTGAATCAGGTTTTCGAGATAGTTGATTCGTCCGTAAGTTAGTTTGCACGTTTTTTCATCTATGGCATTCTGGATGAATTGCTTTGCAATAATAGCTAACCCAGAGTCTAAGTCTTCATCATCGAGAAAAGATTTGATTTGTGAATATTCTCTTTCAAGTGATTTCAGAACTACTTCCTTTTTTGACTCGGGTATTTTGGCACCGTCATCAAATTCTGTTTCAAATTCATCCTGAATTAAGTCCAGAATATCCTCCAACTGGTTATAGAAAAAGAAAACCTCTGACGCTAAGTTTGATTTACCATTCTTAGCTTCATTACTTGATATAGTAAAAAGCACGTCAATGAATTTGATAAGGCAGTGTTGGTGATACTGTACATAATTGGTTCGTTGAAAACCTTTTCCAAGTGCCCATGCCTGATGTAAAAATGTATGCTTTCTGACTGCAATTTCATACGTGACAGACTTTCTTACTGTAGCAAATTGCTCGGGCAGAGATTTTTTGGCGTTCTCAGAAGATTGAATCGCGGTTACAATCAGTGACTCAATATTTTTGAATTCGTATTCCATTGGGAAAATCGGTTTGAGTTCTTTGATTTTCGCCAACGGATAATGACGATGTAAAAATTTGGAAACCTACGCTGCCTGTCAATCGGAAAAAACGAGTATTTGGACTACATATTTCTATGTATTTAGGCCGCGCGAACGGTTAAATGAGGCGTTATTCAACATAATGGTCTTTTTGCTCCAATTTGTTAATCAGTTCTACCTTGTTGGAAGCAGAAGCTTTGGTGAAGATATTGGAGACATGTTTGGCAACGGTTTTTTCGGAGATGGTTAAATCCGCTGCGATGATTTTATAAGAATGCCCCTTCATGATAAGTCTAACAATTTCGATTTCCCTTGCAGTTAAGTTATACTTGTCGCAGTTGGATTCGATCAATTGTTCCAAACTATGAACACGATCCAGAAGAATGTTGTATTCCTTTCTTGATTGGTAGATGGATGACCGTATGTAGACGATAGTCATAATGAGAAATCCAGAATTAGTGATTGAATGCTCCAATACCTGGAAGTCGCCAAAAAAGACAATCACAGGTAAAGCAACCCAACATAAGAGCGCTACATAAGCAGCAATAACTAATTCAAATTTGGTTTTCTCGGAGTATTCTTTTTCCCTGAACTTGAAAATGAAGGCGCGAGTTGTCGCCACGATGAAGGAGACACCATATAAAAATGGAATCACTACTGCAAGTCTTCTACTCCAAACAAGGTCACCTGTGATATAATAGGGTACGACAAACAAAAATAGAAAGGGAGCGAATAGGAAAATCAATGACCCGAATGTTACAAAGAACTTAAGCCGTTTGAGATCGAATGCTTTGTAGTAATAGTAAACGAAATACATTGATGTGCCGAACGCAAAGAGGTAGGCAATGACCTCCTGTAACATTACGGGAAGGGGAATGTTTTCATCTGGGAACAATCCACTCGTAAGATTGTACAGAATTAGGAAGACGAGTAAGATTAGATATAAAAGTCTTTTTTGGTCGTTCGTTCTTTCAAGAAAATAAATGATCTGAAAAAACAACATCACAAGTTCGAACACGGTTATCATAAATGTAACCAAGTGCATTTGGGTACCCATGAAATTCATACAAGGGGTTATTTAATTGTCTCGCATTCTCTTAGTTCAACTCTTCAAGGATAAAATCAAACGTGTCCATTATTCCAGCGTAACATGTATAACCTGTAAGAAAGATCTAATGACTGAAAGATTTCGAATCCATGTTTTTGATACCACTGGATATTGCGATCAACGGACGTCTCAAGATATATAGGCCGTCCTTCCGCACTAGAATCTTTGATGATTTCGTTTAATAGTTGACTACCCTTTCCAGCGTTTTGAAACTGTGGTGAAACACCAATAAACCACAAGTAGGAAAACCTTTTTTTCGGGTGAAATGATTTTATTTTTGATTCTCGACCTAGCACTCGGGCAACTCTATTTAGTCCAATAACATTCAGAGCAAGTTTTGCATCCCACAAAATTGAAGTGAACGTTGAGCGCTTTTTATCTGGATGGAGAACAAGCGCACAAGCTTGCGCGTCATCGGAAATCCAGACATCACCGAAGGTATTGCAGATATTATAGGAGTAATCCATGAGGCCGCGAATGCGAGCCTCTCGATTTCGGTCTTGCTTGACAACATAGTTTACGCTCTTGTTGTCATCAAAGGATTTCACGAGAATGTCAACCACTAAAGACTTTTGATCAACGCTAGCTCTCTTCATATTTACAGCCTCCGAGAAAGGAGAGTGCTCCAGGTTTTGTGGCATGAAAATTAATTTTGCTGGCAAAGATTCATTACCTCAAATAAGATAATCGGCCCGCTTTGGCCGACCGCAAATGTTATCTGACGAAAAAATCAGCCAAATAAAAAAAGCCCTCGGAACTTATACGGTCCCGAAGGCTATAAATTTTGTCAATACGTATTTCAGTTTACTTTTTTCAGTTTTGCAGTCTTTTGATTTCCCAAAACTGCTCTTAGAGAAAGCATGTCCTGACTTACTTTGTTCTCAATCACCTTTGCATAAATCTGAGTAGTCCTAATGCTGGTGTGACCAAGCATTTTGGAGACTGTTTCAATCGGGACTCCGTTGGTAAGCGTGACTGTGGTTGCGAAAGTGTGCCTAGCCAGATGGAAAGTAAGATTTTTTTCAATGCTACAGAGGTCCGCGATCTCTTTTAGATAGGCATTGATTTTCTGGTTTGAGAGATTTGGGAACAAGGTTCCAGAGGCAAGCGCCCTGGGATGATTTCTATATTTTTCAACGATATTGAGTGCCTTTGGAAGTAACGGAACTCGAACTGGCTGATTTGTTTTCTTTCTCGATGTCATTATCCAGTACTCGCCATCAATACCCAGTGAAATATTCTGAGGTGTAAGTCTCATTACATCGCAATAGGCTAAACCGGTAAAACAGCTAAAGATGAACAAGTCCTTTGCCCATTGTAAACGCAAGACCTTGAATTCCTTTGCTTCAATTTTTTCTAAGTCATCTTGGCTTAGGAATTCACGATCATTGCGGATAAATTTTGCCTGAAATTTTGCAAATGGATCTCGTTCCAACCATTCATTTTTGATCGCTACGTTGATCATTTTTCGAAGCCGTTCAATATGTTTCATAACCGTGTTATTACCCATAGAAGTATGGTGATCTAGTGGAGTGTACGACCTTAAATAATGTTCAAAGTCAGCTAGGAACTTATAGGATAGATGTGCTAATAAAAGATCACTTGTCTTCAATCGGCTCTTTAAGAACTCTTTGACATATCTCTGAGTGGTCATATAGTTCTTCATCGTTCCCCATTCGATAGTATCCTTAAGATGTGTATTGTGGTAATCAATTAGACTGAGCAGGGAATACTGATTTGGCTTAATACCTAGGTAGGCATTCTTGAGGGCGTCAGCAGTCACCAACTTACTATCCGCAAGCAGGTCTCTGTAATGTTCGAATATTTTGGCTTCAACTTGTTTGAGA
Source organism: Bacteroidota bacterium (assembly GCA_018267285.1). Classification (GTDB taxonomy): domain Bacteria; phylum Bacteroidota; class Bacteroidia; order Cytophagales; family Cyclobacteriaceae; genus ELB16-189. The sequence goes on from JAFDYU010000010.1 coordinate 151,006, forward strand.
TAACCATTGAGTGATCTCGCATCCTCACTGTTTCCTTTGACTTTTCCAGCGTCCCAACTCTTTTCTGATACGCTTCTCTTGATCGAAAATTCCGATCTGTTACCAGCTACTGTAATACGGCAGTATACTGGTGTTAATCCATCCTTGGTCTTTGAAGTACGAAGAATGAATGTTGTGCTGAATGTTGCTTGCATGGCTTTAATTGTTTTTGGTTCACTTTGTTTGTTTAAAAACTGTGAATCCCTCACACAAAAACCACCAAATCGGGTCAATACAAATTAATGACAACCACCCACTTGCAGTCCCTCTGGTGACCTCGAAGCAATTATAAAACAGGTCACCGAATAGTTCACCACAGCGATGGGTGTATGTGCATATTTTGAGGAGTTTGGAAAATGAAAAACCCTCCACAAATAATTTATAGAGGGTTTTGATGACGCTTGATTAACAAGCAGTCGGGGTGAGATGATTCGAACATCCGACCTCCACGTCCCTAACGTGATGCGCTAACCGGGCTGCGCTACACCCCGAACTCAAATTTTCCTGCTATGCCCAGGGGCAAGCAGAAAAATAGGGTGCAATATTACCAAAATTTGTATCATTTAACTCACCTTAAATCGTTTTTTCATTCACACCGTGTTTCTTTGTGGATATGTACTTACAAAAAGTAAATAGGTATGTAGCTTTTGTATTCCTGTTGGCCGGGTGGGGTCAAAGTTTTGCTCAGATTAACTTCGCAGAAAAACGGATGGCTCAGCGAAATTGGGGTAAAGCCAATCAGGCCTTGAAAAAAATAGTTCGCAAAGATTCGCTTAATGTCGAGGCAAGGATACTTCAATCGAAATGGTTTTTCGATAGCTACAACCCGCAACACCAGCTTGATTCGGCCTATTTCTATAGCCTAAAAGCCTTACAGGGTTTTCAAAAACTTTCTTCAAAACAAAAAGAAAAATTAGCCCGCTACAAAATCGATAGTGCTTTCCTTATAAAGTGGCGCAATAAAATTGACAGTGCAGCTTTTATCCGTGCCAAGCTTACCAACACCGAAAAATCGTACAATGATTTTTTGTCGGAATTTACATTTGCCAAAACCCGAAGCGAGGCCGTAGAGCTTCGCGATGAATCGGCTTACCTAGACGCACTGCGGCAAAATACCTACCCTTCTTTTCAGAAATATTTTACGCAATATCCAAAATCGCATCGGGCTGCCGAAGCACACCAACGTTATGAAAAATTATTGTTTGAAGTAAAAACAAATGACGGCAAGTTGGGCAGCTACCTCTCGTTTGTCAAAGATTTTCCAAAAAGTCCTTACAAAACTGTGGCCGACAAAACTATTTTTGAAATGCTCACCGTTAGTGGTATTTCCTCCGACTTTGAAAAATTTATTTTAGAACATCCCGACAACTCTTTTGCAAATGAAGCACGCAGCATTTTGTTTCACTTAACTAAAGAAACTGAAGAAAAATTTCCGGAAACGCTGCTTACCGATTCGCTGAAGAAAGTAAACGAAATTAATAAACCGCTTTGGGCGCCTGTTTACAAAAACGGTAAGTATGGGTTTATCAACAGCCAAGGCATTGAAACAATACCCCCGCAGTTCGAAGAAATTGAAGAACTATATAAATGCGGATCTATTGCAAACGATATTTTACTTACCGGCTCAGGCGCAATAAGTCGAATCGGTAAACTTATTTCTGCTAAAACGAACATCCGTGATGTGGGCTATGGTTTTTTGAAAGCAGGCGACAGCACTTGCGCACAACTGATCCACAAATCGGGTATAACCGTACTTAATGATTGCCTGCAAGATGCTTCCATACTGGCCGGAAAATTTTTGCTAATTAAAAAGAATAATGTTTTCGGAGTTTATGCGCTGAATGGGCGGATGCTCTTGCCGCCTCAATACCAATCTATAGAAACGATGGCGGGTATAGTTGTGCTTGATCTACACGGAAAAAAAATGTTATGCTCGGCTGATCAAATTGCAAGATTAGTAGACGGACAGCCATTGCCCGAGGCTCTTATTTTTGATGAAGTGAAGGTGATTGGTGTAGATCGGCTCATCGTGCGCAACGGACCCTTGGAAGGAATAATAAATTCAAACCTTGAATTTATAGTGCCGCTCGCCATGCAATCGCTGATACCATCGCCTATGGGTGTGGTGCGCAAATACAACGACCAATATGTGTTTGCCGATGTTCCCGCACTTGCGCATAAACCCTGGAGCCGATATTCCTTTCATGGACAGTGGCTTCGGCTCAGCGATGTGTCGGGCGATCAGTTATTTGATATTCATGAAAAGAAAATAATTGAGCCGGCTCCGGATAGCCTCTGGTTCGAAAACCGACTGGCGTTTGCCACAACGACTGATTCGGTACGTATCTATGCAAACTCATCGAGCCGAATTACCGTTACCCGCAACGCAAAAATTAATTTCATCGCTTCGGTTGATAGTATATTATTTTTCTACACCGAACAAAAAAATAAAAAGACAATTTTCAGCATTGAATCAGGAAAAAAAATGTTTGTAACGGAGGCCGATAAAATCGTATCACTGAATGCACAATTTTTTATAGTCACTCATAAAAATAAAAAAGGGCTTGTGGGCAAAACCGGAAAAATAATTTTGAAAACCGAATACGATGAGTTTGTACTTTCTGGAAATCTATTATCGGTGTACAAGGATAAAAAATTTGGATTGTACGACACGGATTCAAAAAAAATGGTAAAACCGATTTTCGAAAAAAACTTACGACCTATTTACGATAGCCTTTTGATCGCCTATAAAGACGGACACTACGGGCTTATTAACTGGCAAGCAAAAAATATAATCGGTTTTGAATTTGACGACATTCAACCCTGGAACAACACCGCGTTGTGGGTAAAGAAAGGTTTTGAATGGATATTGGTTGATTTCAGGGCTAACCGGAAACTATTGAGTCATATCAAAAATTACAGCTTACTTAAAAATACCATTGAAGAGAAAATTGCATTGGTTAAGCAAGATAATTTTTTCGGAGTAGTAAGCAGTATTCACGGAATAATAATACCACCCAGCTTTACAGAGATAAACAACCTGGGCAGTGAATCCGAGCCATTGTACTTTACATCAAAAGAAGTGGAGGAGGCTGGCATTGTTGTAGTAATTTATTACGACAGAAATGGGAAATTACTTCGCAAGCAGGTTTACGAAGAAGAGGAGTACGCTAAGATTGCATGCACAACAGATTAATAGAACTTTGATAGCTGGATAGGAATTTTTCAATAATTTTTTGATCATTGCGCTATGAAAAAAACATATTTCTTTATTTTTCTTTTGGCTATTGCACAGGGCTCAATAGCTCAAGATCAACCTAAACTCGTGGTGGGTATTGTGGTGGACCAGATGCGTCAGGAATATTTGTATCGCTTCGAAAACAAATTTGGTGAAAATGGCTTTAAACGATTGATGAACAATGGTTTCATGCTCACCAACATGCACTACAATTATGTGCCTACATTCACGGCTCCGGGTCACTCTTCAGTTTATACCGGATCGACTCCTGCTGTTCACGGAATTATTTCCAACGATTGGTGGGATAAGGATATAAAAAAGAAAGTGAATTGCGTGGGCGATGACCGACAAAAACCCGTAGGGAGCACAGAAGGCAATGGTGATGTGAGCCCATGGCGCTTACTCTCTACAACGGTTACAGACGAATTGAAACTTTTCACACAAAAAAAATCAAAAGTTATCGGTATTTCAATTAAAGACAGAGGTGCGGTGTTACCGGCCGGCCACTTTGCCGATGCTGCGTATTGGTTTGAGTCGTCTAACGGAAAATTTATTTCGAGCACGTATTATTTTAACACCCTGCCCGGCTGGGTAGAAGCATTTAACACGCAGAAACTGCCCGATACGTATATTAATAAAGTGTGGAACCCCTTGTTGCCCATTGCTCAATACACCGAGAGCGGCCCCGATGATTCGCCTTACGAAAAAGTATTTAAAGGAAAAGACAAAGCTGTTTTTCCTTACGACTTGAGTAAACTGCATAAAGAAAACGATGGCTTTGATCTGCTGTACCACACTCCGTTCGGCAACGATTTACTTACTGATTTTGCTATGGCGGCACTGAAAGCAGAATCGTTAGGCAAACATGAGGTTACCGATTTTTTCACCATTTCATTTTCGAGCCCGGATTACGTAGGGCACAATTTTGGACCGAACTCCGTAGAAATAGAAGACACGTACATCCGATTGGATAAAAATATTGAAACACTCTTGGCAAAATTAGATGAGCAAGTAGGCAAAGACAATTATGTGGTTTTTCTTACGGCCGATCATGCGGTGGAAGATGTGCCACAGTCGTTGAAGGATGCCAAGTTGCCGGCCGGCTATCTCAGCGAAAAGGCGTTGAGCGAAGAGCTTAATGCCATGCTCCAAAAAAATTTCCCCGGCAAAAATTTGGTGGAGTCGGTTACAAATCAACAAGTATTTTTGAATGCGGATTTGTTTACGGGCGAACCAAAAATAGCAGGTGTCGATTTGATGATTGCAACCGATATGATTGTTAATTATCTGCAAAAGAAAGAAGGTGTAGCGCTTGTGTATACCCGAACTGCCTTAAAACAAGGAGACTACAACGAAGGCGGTTCTAAGGGCATGATCATCCGCGGCTTTAACCACAGGCGAAGCGGTGATATTGTTTTTGAACTTGAGCCGGCTTGGCTGAGCTCGTCAAGTAAAAAGGGAACCTCTCACGGCACATCGTACACGTACGATACGCACGTGCCAGCACTCTTTTATGGTAAGGGCATAAACAAAGGTAGTTCTGCAGTGCGTCATCAGATCACAGACATTGCACCAACAATTTCGGTGCTGTTAAAAATAAAATATCCGAGTGGTTGTACCGGAAATCCGATTACCGAGATTGTGGATAATAAGTAGCAAGAATTATTTGATAGTTCCTTTTACGGCAATCCCTAACTCATTCAGTTGTTCTTGCGAAATAGTTGAGGGGGTGTCGATCATCGTATCGCGGCCAGCATTGTTTTTTGGAAATGCTATGAAGTCGCGGATAGACTCGGCACCTCCGAACAAAGAGCAGAGTCGGTCGAAACCAAAAGCAATGCCACCGTGGGGAGGAGCTCCAAACTCAAATGCGTCCATTAAAAAGCCAAATTGTTTCTGCGCTTCTTCTTCCGTGAATCCTAATTTTTTGAACATCAACTGCTGAGTATTTCGATCGTGAATACGGATAGACCCGCCACCGATTTCGATTCCGTTCAGCACCATGTCGTAAGCATTTGCTCGCACTTCGCCAGGATGGCTTTGGAGCTTTGGCATATCTTCCGGTTTAGGCGATGTAAACGGATGGTGCATGGCATGCCAGCGATTTGTTTCTTCATTCCATTCGAGTAATGGAAAATCGATCACCCAAAGTGCCGCGAATTTATTTTTATCGCGAAGGCCTACTTGAGAGGCAACGTGCAAACGCAACTCGCTCAATGCTTTCCGGGTTTTGTCTTTTTCCCCGGCTAAGATTAAAAGCAAATCGCCCGGCTCGGCATTGAACTTCTGTGCAAAGCGCGACAACTCAATTTCATCAAAAAACTTATCGACCGATGATTTAAATGTGCCATTGGTTTCGCAGCGTACATACACTAAACCTTTTGCTCCTATCTGGGGCTTTTTTACAAAATCGGTGAGCTCATCGAGTTGCTTGCGGGTGTAACTTGCGCATCCCTTAGCGCAAATACCCACCACAAGTTCAGCGCTATCAAAAACACCAAAGCCTTTACCTTGTGCCACATCGTTTAACTCTGCAAACTTCATTTCGAAACGCGTGTCGGGCTTATCCGATCCGTAATATTTCATTGCATCGGCATAGGTCATGTGCGGCACTTCTTTCAACTCAATGCCCTTCACGGTTTTAAATAAATGCCGGATCAAACCTTCAAACGTTGTCAGAATATCTTCTTGCGTAACAAACGACATTTCACAGTCTATCTGGGTGAACTCGGGCTGGCGGTCGGCACGCAGGTCTTCATCGCGAAAGCATTTTACAATCTGATAGTAGCGGTCAAACCCCGATACCATCAGCAGTTGTTTGAAGGTTTGGGGCGATTGCGGCAGCGCATAGAATTCGCCCGGGTTCATCCGTGAGGGCACTACAAAATCGCGTGCTCCTTCGGGCGTGCTTTTAATCAATACAGGTGTTTCTACTTCAATGAAATTCTGGCTGTCGAGATACGAGCGTGTTTGCTGCGCAACTTTATGCCGAAGTAGTAAACTTTCGCGCACGGGGTTTCTTCGCAAATCGAGGTAACGATACTTCATGCGCAAGTCATCGCCTCCATCGGTTTCGTCTTCGATAGTGAACGGGGGAAGTTTGGCAGCATTTAAAACATCAATGTTTGTAACTTTTAGTTCGATATCTCCGGTAGCAATATTTGCATTTTTCGAAACACGTTCGGCCACAGTGCCTTCAACTTTTACAACGAACTCCCTTCCCAGAGCACGGGCTGCTTTCAACAGGGCGGCATCTGTTTTTCCTTCTTCGAGAAAGAGTTGTGTAATACCATACCGATCGCGCAAGTCAATCCACATCAAGCTTCCCTTGTCGCGCAAGCGCTGTACCCAACCGGTGAGCACCACGGTCTTGTTTACGTCTGTAATCCGCAATTCTCCGCAAGTATGTGTTCGTAACATTGGTTTTTGTAATTTTGAAGCGCGAATTTATACAATCATTGGTAGTTATTCGTTAATCGCTTACCGGAAATTGCATGAAAAGACTTGGGCTTATTGGCGTTGTGATTTTGTTTGCTTTTGCACCCACCAAAATGGTGAAAACAAAAATAGGGGAGGGCATTGTAGTTTCGTTGCCTACTACACTTAACCCCATGACCGAGCAAGACATCGTGCAGCGCTATCCATCGGTTCGTGCCCCACTGGGCGCATTTACCAACGTTAACCGCGATGCCGATTTCAGCGTGAATATTTCGGCCACGCAATGGCGGCAAGCCGACCTCGAAATGGCTGCTAAGTTTTTTAAATCGGGGATATACAATTTGTACGACCGTGTAGATATTATCAATAGCGGTATCCAAACCATCAATAAGAAAAAATTTATCTTCTTCGAATTTGAATCAAGGGTTAATGGAAATAAGCTGAAAGAAGGCGAACGCGAGGCTATGTTTCGCTATTCGTACGTACAATATTATATCGAGAAGGGGCGCACGTTGGTGTTTGCATTTAATTGCCCCAAATCAGCCCGCGAAGAGTGGCAGGCGATAACACACGAAATCATGAAATCGATTAAACTGAAATAACTGAATGAAGCCAAACTATGTTTGCGTAAACGTCAGTTAATTAAAAGCTGCTAACACAAGTATTTGGGCAGCTTAACTCCGTCTTTCAACAATTCGTCTGCAATAGGTTCGAGGCGCTTAATTTTAAACGGAACAACCCCCGCCCAAACGTCCATTGTGTAATCTTCTTCATCATCTTTGGGACCGCCCGTGCGCACTTTAGCAGAGGCTTCTTTTATATCGAACGAGAGCACCATGGTGTTTTTCCATTCGCCATCGGTTGGCTTTCGCACATCGGCCCAGCGACCGGGGCAAAGTTTTTCGGTGAACCGCTCCAGAGCAGTATATAGCTCTTCTTTGTTTTCAACCAGTTCGGGCTCACCAAAAATAACTACGGATCTATAGTTGACAGAATGATGGAAGGCCGAACGTGCCAACACCAATCCATCCATTAGTGTTGCACTAATGCATACCGGGTGTTTTTTGTCGCGCAGTTCGCGCATATAAAAACTCCCGACCGATCCGTGCACATATATTTTATTGTCGATGCGCACAAACCCGGTTGGTATTTGAAACGGTTGGTTATCGCGCACGTAAGCTAATGTGCAAAACAGAGCTTCATCCAGTATGGAGTAGATCTGTTCTTTTTCGTAAACCCCACGTTTGGGCAAACGGGTGATTTCTGTTTTTTGGGTAATAGGGAATTTATCCATGACACGTTGCGATGGTTTGAAATCGAGTTCTTTAAAATTGCGAGACTGCTACTTTATGTAGTGATTCCAGTTGTGGGTATCGGGCTCTATGCCTAACCGGATATTGATCAGTTTTTTCTTAGCACGCAGCTGAAAACTTTCGGGGCCGGCCACCGGCAGTTGATAATTCCTGCCCTCAATACTGATGGAAGCAATCGGGCTTACTACGGCAGCGGTGCCTACGCCAAACGCTTCGCTCAACGTACCGTTCTTAAGGCCTTCTTCAATTTCGGCAATGCTAATCTTGCGCTCTTCTTTTTCTATGTTGAGCGATGCACTCAATGTAAGGATAGAGTTGCGGGTAACTCCATCGAGCAACGAACTGGTAAGTTGTGGAGTGACCAGTTTTCCATTGAGCACAAACATAACATTCATAGCACCCGACTCATCAATGTATTTATGCTCTTTTGCATCGGTCCAGAATACCTGATCGAACCCTTGCTTTTGAGCCAACAGGGTAGGATAAAACGCGCCACCATAATTGCCGGCACATTTTGCGAAACCCGTTCCGCCTTCTGCCGCACGCACATACTCTTGATCTACTTTAATGCGTACCGGTTTAGAAAAATAAGGGGCTACCGGGCTGGTAAGAATCATAAAACGATATTCGTCAGCGATTTTTACGCCCAGCTTAGACTCGCTCGCAAATACAAAGGGCCTGATGTACAACGATGATCCTTCGGAAGTAGGAATCCAGGCTTCGTCTAACTCGATAAGCGCAGAAAGGCTGTTGATAAAAAGTTCTTCGCTGACAGCCGGCATACACATCCGCTCCAACGATTTGTTCAATCGTTTCGCATGACGCTGCGGGCGAAATATGGAAACACGGCCTTCACTATTTTTAAAAGCTTTAAGGCCTTCAAACACCGATTGACCATAGTGCAGGGCGAGCATTGCAGGCGACATCGTCATGTCTGCATAAGGAACAATCTTGGGCTCTTGCCATTCGCCATTTTTATAAATGGCCACCACCATGTGGTCGCTGATGTAGTTACCGAAACCGAGGTTGGAAAAATCAACCGTGGACAAGCGCGATTTCTTCACACGTTCAATCTGGATAGGTGCAGTCATGACGGTCATAATTTAGTAGGGTTTAATGTTGAGTAAAAATACTGACTTTGTTTTGAAATGAAAACGAAAATTACTTTGAATCTATGAGTCTGCGATGATAATTAATTTGGCCTAAGTGATATCCTAAATGCGATGACAAGTGAAATAGAAAATAACCGGTTGATGTTTTTTCTTTTAACACCAGCAACGGATATTCTTCGTTTAGTTGATTTTCTTTTACTGACGGGAGAACGGCATTCATCATCACTATGGTATCTTCTACCATGGCAATTAATTTTTTTTGAGGAATATTTTTTGATGAGAACTCGGCCTCGCGATTGCGGACATAACCAGTTTTGCCAAGAACTGCACCAATAAAATGGTTTAGGTTGCCCACCAGGTGCAAGCAAAGGTTTCCGGCCGGGTTGGCAATTTGTTTTTCTATCTTCCAAAGATTCTGCTCTTGCTGATACAGCGAAATTTCTTCTTTGAGTTTCTCAAGATCTTTGCTAAAGACTTTTGTCAATTCTTGTACTACCATAAAGTTGAAATTTAATTTTTTCTTAATCAGTTAATGACAGTTGGTTTGTGGTGAACCGGAAAATTTACTGAGCGCGCAATGAAGCAAAGTTTTTCGGCCTGATCGTGCAGCTCAATCGCTTTAGCGTTCATGGAGCTTTCTTTCACTTTAACAACCGGGTGCAGCGTTATCTCAGTAAACTGCCCGCTGCCATCTTTATTTTCTTTCATCACTCCCGTAGCGTTGTCTTTGTATTCGGTTACTACAACACCACTTACGGCACACAGGTGAAGGTACGAAAGCATGTGGCAAGAAGATAGTGCGGCCACCAGCATTTCTTCCGGATTGTATCTGTCTTTGTTACCCCGAAAATGGGGATCGGATGAAGCAAGGATGGTTGGTTTATTTTCAACAGACACCACATGATTGCGCGTATAATCGCGGTAGCCCGAAGTACCCGTACCAAGGTTGCCGGTCCATTCAATAGTCAATGCGTAATGATGTTCGTTGTTGATCATTTTAATTTTTAAGATTTCAGTTTATTCGGATAAGCATAGAAAAAATAACAATGCCGATTAATATTCCGAAGATCACTATAAATTTCCTCTTGTGTTTTTTTAAAGACAAAATCATACGGTAGGTTTTGGTTTTGTTAGCGGGGCTTTCCAATTATTTTTTAATTGATAGCCTTTGTTTACGATATAAATGCCAAGCAATGTGATTCCAATCGCTGCCCAAATACTCGAATTCAGTTTTTCGTTGAGGATCAGCCATCCCAGAATTACGGCAATCACCGGGTTGATGTACGCATACAGTGAAACAAGCGTGATGGGCAAGTGGGTTACCGCATAAAAGTAGCACGCATAAGCAGCCACCGACCCAACAAGCGTGAGATAGCCAAGTGCAAATACAACTTCAGAAGACCAATGTATGGCGGAATAATCATCGAATACAAGACTGATGGGGATGAGGAACAGTCCGCCAAAAAACATTTGCCAGCCTGCATTCATAATAGGGTTTCCGTTGCCACTTCTTTTTTTCAGCCACAGTGTGCCGATGGCCCAGCAAAGGTTGGCCAAAAAAATGGCCACGATGCCCGCAATGTATTCGGGTTTGTAAAATTCAGAAATATGTTCGCGGAAAATTAAAATTATACCGGCAAACCCCGTCAGCAACCCAAACACAATTAAGGGAGTGGGGCGTTCTTCGCGGTTGGCAACCAGGTTGAGGAGGACGGTCCAGATGGGCATCATGGAACAGACCACTGCTGCCACACCGCTTGAAACATTTACCTCGGCCCAACCCACCACGGCTACACCCAGCGCACACATCAACAACCCCCCCACGGCCTGATCGATCAGTACATTTGCTTTCGGAATTTTTTTCCCAAAAGCGAGCATAATAACGATTAAAATTATACCGGCTGCGAGGAAACGCAGCATCGAAAATAAAAATGGAGGAAATTGAGTTACGCCCACACGTAAAGCGAGGTAGGTAGTGCCCCACAATATGCACACGGCAACCAGAGCAAGGATGGCGATGAATTTGAGTTTGTTCTCCATATTAAAATTTCCAGAGGTTGGTGTGGTGCATTCTTCTTCTCCTTAATCGGTAAATAGAGTTGTTGCTCATAAAACCGAGTAGGTCTTTGATGAACTTGGTTAACTCCTGAACGCGGATCGAAATCATAAGTCAAAATTTCTCTTTTCAACGAAAACATAACAGTTTCAGTTTTAACTATGTTAACCATATCAGTTTAATGATTGAATTGTTTCGTCCAGACGATGTTCGACCAAACTTTATTTTTGAAATGCCAGACTGAGAAAAGATTATTTTATCCGAATCTATCTCACTCTAAGAAATAGAATAAGAGAAGCATTACAAAGGCAGTTGCACTTCAAATCGGGCGCCACCTTCTACCAGGTTTTGGGCGTGAATATCACCGCCCAGTTTTACAACCATTTCGGTTACGATCAGCAAGCCGAGGCCGCTTCCTTTGGCCGCTACTTTTTTCATGTCGCGCGAGGTGAACAATCCTTCTAAGATATCCGGAGGTATGCCGGGGCCCTGATCAGTTACGCTGATGATCGTTGGGTTGGCAGAAATTGTCAGCACAATTTTTTTACCAGAACTATATTTGATGGCGTTGGTTAACAAATTTCGGACAATTACTTTCAGCGCGTTGCGATCGGTAGTGACATGAGTTGCCTCTATGTTTTTTTCGATCGTAACATTTTGTGTGAGTGCCACGCTGGAGAGTTCATTCAATGTTTCGCTTATCAAGGCCGGTACATCTACATCTTCTTTTACGATCAGGGCTTTGTCGCGCTGTACGGCTACCCACTGCAACAGATTGTCGAGTAATATTAATCCTTTGGCAGAGGCATCGTGCATCATGCTTACACGTTCGCGGTAAGCTTCGTTGCTCAATGCGCTTTCCATAAGTGTGATTTTGGACAGCCCCAGCAACGAATTGAAAGGTGCGCGCACATCGTGGCTGATTACCGAAAGCAGGTTGCGCATGGTATCGTTAGACGTTTCCAATTCACTCAAGTATCGTTCGGCCAATTTTGTTTTTAATTGCAGTCGCCTGTAAAGTATCACTATAATGAGTAAGCCCAATGCAAACACTAAGGTAATGGCAAGCAATAAATAATTTTGCCGTTGCTGGTATTGGTTCACCCGTTCTTTTTCTTTGATCAGGATTTGCTGCCGTTCAATCTCCCGTTCGTTTTCGTATTGTAAAATTAAATTGGTCATTACAATCAGTTCGTCATTGTTGTTTTCGTTGTACATTTTATCCTTGTACAACAAATAATTGTAGGCGGCTTCGGTTTCTTTGACTTTATCTTTGGTTTGATGGTAATAATTTTTTAAAGCCTGGAGTGCACCCACTTTTCCCCACACGTACCCGATGGTATCGGCCAATGCCAACGACTCGCGGATTGCTTTCAGTGCTTTCGGGTATTGACGTTGCTCCATGTAATAGGTGCTCAAGAAGGTGGTGTAGCGCACGCGGTGTGCTTCTATGCCATAGATTTTAGTCATCCGGATGGCTTCTTTTAGAAAATACTCTGCACTGTCGGGCTTCTTTTTCTCATACCGATAAATTTCTGAGGCGGTGAGATAGACTTGCTGAGGAATGAATTGCACATCCCACGCGTAGCGCGGATGTTTTTTGATGCCGGGTTTACGTACCGACCGGATGGCCTGATTTAGTAATCGATGGGCGGCCTTGCTGTTGTCGTTGTAGCTGTAAAAAAGGGCGAGCGAACGAAGGCTATGGGCGGAGTAAAACGGGTCGTTGGCTTTTTGCTGGAGCGCAAGTGCACGCTCAAAATAATAGCGAACGGTGTCGTTGTTTGGGTGCTCGCGGTTGAAGAGACTTCCGTAATTCTCCAACACAATAGATTGGCCGATGAGGTCATTATGTTGATGGAACAATTCGTCTGCCTTGCGATAAAAGGTGCGGGCCATGTTATCGAGTTTGAGCAGAAAATAGATGTTGCCCATCTCTATATATATGTAGCCCGACTCGCGCCCGTCCGAGATCAGCAGTCGGTTTAGTGTTGTCAGTTCGTAAAGTGCGCTGTCGTTTTGGTTGTTGATTTTAAATTGATTGACCCGCTCCAGTGTGCGGGCAACCAAATCCTGATCTTCGTTTTGTTGTGCTTCAAGAGGCCGGCAAAAAATGAAGACAGCCGACAGTAGTAAAAAATTTTTCATCGGATAAAAATACACGATCGGAAGCTGTGAAGTGGGGGCGATGTACTTTTTTTTAGAGTTACACCACGCGGCAGGGATGGAGCGGCATGTTTGAGCCCGAAGTGGCCCCGAGAATTCGGGAGTGCGTTGGCTTGGCGAGTAGCGACAGCCCGGCTGCCGCCAAAACGTTTTACAGTTTTTTCAAACCGTTTACAAGCATGTCGGCCAACTGCTGCCCCAACGAAAGCGGGTTGATGTTGCTGCTCGGGTCGTACCACAGCGGCATCCAGTTCAGGGATGAGAAGAGGGTCATCACCGCCAGTTTTTTATCGATGTTATTTTTAAACTCACCGTTGGCAACCCCTTCTTCGATGATGTCTTTAAAACGGTTGATGTAGTTGATGCGTAGCAGCAGGAACTCGCGCAAGTGCGGCTGGCTCAGGTGGCGGTGCTCGTTCATAAACACGGCAGAGGCCGTAAGGTCTTTGGCCATCACCTGTATGTGCCCGATGATTCCGTTCTTCAGTTTTTCACTGGCCGATGTTTTTTGTTTCTCCACTTCGTTGAGCGACTTTCGAAATTCAGAGGCCATATCGAAGCACAGATTTTGGAGAATCTCTTCTTTCGACTTGATGTGGGAGTACAAACTGGCAGCTTCAATGCCGAGTTTTTGGGCGAGATCGCGCATGCTGGAGGCGGCATATCCTTTTTCGCGGAACAACTCGGCAGCGCTGCGGATGACTTGCGCTTTGCGCGATAAATTATCGGTTGAGGTAATCATAAGTAACGGTGCAGCAAAGATAAATTCTAATTAGCTTTGAAACTATAAATGCTTATGAATTTCACATTGCACGAATATTTTTACAAGCTCTACAACAAAAACATGGTGATGATGCTCTTGCCCATCGGGGAGTTTTTGGGAATTTACTATCTGCTGCTATCGGGTATTTTGCCCAAATTCATTAACGATGAACGGATTTTGCAATTTTTGTTGTTTGCTTTTCCAATAGTTATCCTAACCTTACTAACGATTGTTCATTTGGGGGTTCGTAAAAAACTTACAACTATTTCAAACGAAGTGGGCCTGGGAAGAAAGCTTGATCTTTACGCAGATGTTGCCAAACGAAAAACCTTTTCTATAGTTTGGGCTTCCCTTTTACTGGCTGCTGGTTTTTTTCTTACCACACACGAATGGTTCAATTTTTATTTTGGAGCTGTAATACTTTGGAGTTGGTGGCAATGGCCTTCGCCTAGAAAAGTATGCGATGACCTGAAATTGAAAGGCGATGAACGCCAGATGGTGATAACGAAAGGTGAGGCGTTTAAAAATATAAGTAAGGATAGCGACTAATGCGATGTTAACCATTAGCCGCTGTCCTTTGTTGTTTTAAAAAGTTACCCCAAAGCTGAATGCATTTAACTGAGGCCCTTTGTTGGTGGTGAAGAGCGGATTTACATCGTAGTTGAAAAAGAAATCGATGTCGTTGAAACCTATCTGGGCGCGTACGCCATAACGCAGGTTGTTCAGGTAAAAATTATCATGGTGCCTTTCTCTTGTTTTGTTGTTGTTGGCTACGTAAACCTGTTTCGAGTAATTATCGATTAGGTATCCGGCATAAGGGCCGACACCAAACCGAAACCCACCCGAATGGTGGCCTCCAATAAAACTGGGCTTCCGCTTGTTGCCGCCAAAATCAATTACCGGCACTACCGACACATTAACGTACGTAGCCGTGAGTTTACTTTTTTCAAAACTGTAATTGCGGGCATCGGCAACGAATTGTACACCGGAGTTGTCTTTGGTAACCTGGGTGTTTGTATTTTGAAATTTGAAATTGTACCAGCTTACACCGTAGCCCCATTCCAGAAAAAAACGGTTGGTCATGCGTGTGCGGTAAATTGAATTCAACCCGATGTACCACGAACCCCACGGCCGTACGGCAAACTGACTGTTATCCTGGCTGGGAAAAGTTCCGCTGCTCAAATAATTATTTGTGCCCACATCGATGTTGAACGAATTTCTGGTTCTTCGGCCTCTGTATTTTTTAGGGTCTTCGGTTTTGGTTTCGTCAGTTTGAATGTTGGGCTCATCTGATTTTGCAACAGTTACTTCGTTTACGGTATCCTTTTTCAAAAAATCAGACGAAGATTTGGTTAATCTACTGGAGTCGCGCACTTCGAGTTTGTAGATCATATCGTCCATCAACTTTTGAAAGTTGTATTTTTTCATGGTCTCCAAATCTTTTTTGTCTTTAATGGCAAAAATAATTTTGCTGCCATCGCCCACGTTTATCACTACGGTGTCTGCTGCTTGTTGAGCAAATAATGTATAAGTCAACGACAAAAATAAAGTAGTTAGTTTCGTTTTCATTTCTTATTAATTTCAATTTTTAGATTTCGTTTTTCCTGTGATAAAATTTAGGGCGAAGAGTTCATTTTTCTTTTCGCGTAAATCGCCAAAAATACCTTCGCCTTGTTTTAGATCACGTGCCAGGTTCAAAACTTTCTTTAGTCCGGATTTTTTTTCTTCTGTAGCTGTGGCCACTGTCTCTTCAGAGGAAACATCTTCCAGCGTAAACTCAAGTTTGATCGGCTTCTGCTTCACAGATGCAACTTCCCGCTTAACGGTTGCTTCCGATTTCTGAATTTCTTCCCGGGCATCGTTTTGTTTTTTTACTTCATCAGGTTGAACAGATGCCGGCTGTGTGTTTGTTGTAATTTTTTTCTTTATTGAAACCTGGTTCGTTTTGGTGATATGTTTTTTAGTAGTTGTTAAGTGTTTGATCGGCTCCTGCTCTTGTGTTTTTTGCTTAGGCTCAACCCTGGGCGAGGAGGCCATTGGTTTTACCTTTTTATTGGAGTGTAGAGCAAAGTCTTTTTTTGTGGTGTCGGTTTGCTGCGACCATAGTAGAATGCCGATCAGCGTGCCCACCAATAAAATAGATGCAGCCACGCGCCAAACCATGGTTTTATTTTTTTTTGAAAGACCGGCTTCAATGGTATTCCAAGCGGTTTCGCGTGGAGGCACCGTATGGCCTTCCAGTTTGTTTTTAAAAAACGTATCGACTTTACTCATATCAATTTGTTTTTTTAATCCATTCTTTTTCAGTTTCAATGAGCCGTTTCTGCAGCAACGCACGTGCTCGGCTTAATTGCGACTTCGAAGTGTTTTCGCTCACCCCAAGTTGCTCCGCAATTTCCTGGTGATTGTAGCCATCAATTGCATAGAGGTTAAACACGGTGCGGTAGCCCACGGGTAGTTCTTCAATCAATTTCATCAGGTCTTCGGCCTCGAGTTGGTTTTCGAGTTTTTGAAAATCGGGCTCGAAGGCAGCCTCTTCAATGTCGGTTTCGAGGTACATGCTTTTGTTTTTGCGCAAGTAGGTGAGCGATTGGTTTACCACCACCCGCCTGATCCATCCTTCAAAACTTCCATCGCCTTTGTACTGGCTTATTTTTTCGAAAATTTTTGTAAACGACATCACCAGCACATCTTCCGCTTCCATTCTATCCTTCACATACCGGCAACAAAGTGCATACATCTTACCCGCATAGCGCTGGTAAAGTGCCTGCTGTGCCTGGCGGTTTTGCCGCAGGCAGCCTTCAATCAGTTCGTTTTCTTTGGTGCGGTAAATTTTAAAATCCATTGAGACTTTACATCAATGGAGATGCAAAGGTAACGGGCGGGGTTGCACGGGGGTTCAACTATTTATTGAAGGATTCCCGTACATGGCTTTTTAGCTATTTCGACTATCCTGAATCGTGGGTTAAACTTTCACAAAAATCTTTCTTTTGTACATCTGCCTGAGGATAAGCAAGAAAAATAGGATTAAGGTGACGGCAAAAGCAAGGGAAGCATCCTTAGGGTTAAGCCAACTTGCGTACACATTTTTATATAGGAACGACCAAAGGGAAGTTTCTTCAGCGCCCTCACCCACTTTTATTTTGAACATTGTCTTTGCCAACAAGCCAGAAGCAACAAAAACAAACATGGCATTGGTGCCATAATACATGAAAGGGGTCGCCCACTTTTTAAACTTTAGCACATCTACGAGCCAATAGCAACATGCAAAAAACTGTATGGCGATGCCGGCCGTATAAAGAACATAGCTGCTTGTCCAGAGGGCTTTATTGATGGGGAAAAACAAACCCCAACCCCAGCCGCTAACCAAGCAAACGCACCCAAGAAAGAACAGCCAGGCAGTTCGTAATTCCTGCCCTTCAAGTTTGGAGAACAGTTGCCCAACGAGCATCCCTATGATGCCCGTGGCAACAGCAGGGATTGTACTCAAAATTCCTTCGGGATCCCACGTTTTACTTTGAGCCCACAGATGCCCATTTAATAATAGGCGATCGAGCCATGCGCCCAAATTTGTTTCGGGTTCTAAATTGGCCGGGCCAACTCCCGGCACAGGCAACAGCCTCATCATTAAAAAATAGCCAACTAATAAAAAAGCGGCTATGCGAATTTGTGCCAGCCAATTGGTTTTAAAATACAAGATCGAGCAAAAGAAAAAGACCAGGCTGATCCGCTGTAGCACCCCTGGGATTCGCAGATGCGACAATCGCTCCAACGTAAAATTAGGAAACCATGCCATGAACAACCCTAATCCAAAAATGATGAGCGTACGCTTGATGATTTTTGAAATTATTTTTTTAGAAAAACCATCGATCCGTTTGGATTCATACGCAAAGTGGATCGACATCCCAACGATAAAAAGAAAGAACGGAAAGATTAGATCGGTGGGTGTGCAGCCATTCCAGTGGGCGTGCAAGAGCGGAGGATAAACAGCACCCCAATTTCCGGGATTGTTCACCAATATCATGGCTGCTACGGTAATGCCACGAAACACATCAAGCGAAAGTAGGCGATCGGTTTTCAAGGGAGATTCTTCGGTAAACTGAGATTAAGATTAGCAGGATTCGAAATATACCAATATCTAATTAGCTGCAAAAATTTTAGCAATTTTAAAATAGAATCTGGTTTTTGATTTGTTCACCATAAGGAATGAAATTTTTCTTTTTGGTGTGGCACAGCGCTATTCGTTGCTATTCCTTGGACTGTGTTTAGGAGGTCTGCGGGTATCCGTTTCTTTTTTGTAGTTCGGTGGTTATATTCCAGAGAACAGATCTGCTGACTGGAGATAGTCGGGCACCACGGTGTTCCACTCGAATTTTGTTTCTATTGTTTTGGCAAACGTTTGGGCGGTTGCTTCTTCACCATGAACAATGAAAGTAGTCTTGGGTGCTTTTTTAAAATTGGAAAGCCATCGGAGTAATTCACTTTGGTCTGCATGTGCCGACAGCCCATGCACCTCGCGCACCCGGCACCGCACCGGTACTTCTTCGCCAAATATTTTGATAGACTTTTCGCCTTCCAAAATATCCCGCCCGCGCGAGCCCTCTGCCTGGTAGCCTGCAAACAGCACCGTGTCGTTAGGTCGTGGCAGCCGATGATACAGGTGGTGCAACACACGTCCGCCTGATGCCATGCCGCTGGCGGAAATGATGATAACCGATTTCTTTTTTATTTCATTCAGTGCCTTAGAACTTTCGCTGGTGTTGCAGAAATGAATATTGGGCGAATCAAAAATACTGACCAGCTCTTTTTTTGTTTCGGTAATTTTTATTTTATGATTGGAAGCGTGCTTCTCGTAAAGATGCGTAATGCTGATGGCCATGGGGCTATCGATGTATACGGGCAACACCGGAATTTTTTTCTCATCCATCAACTTATTAAAGTAGTACACCAGACTTTGAGTGCGGCCTGCGGCAAATGCAGGAATCACCACCGATCCGTTGCTGCCCATCGCTTCGTCTATAATTTTTACAAGTTGCCCTTCAACGTCACTCATCGGGTTGATGCGGTCTCCGTACGTAGATTCAGTCAGCAAGATATCGGCCTCACTTACAACCGCAGGGTCATACATGATCGGATCGTTGTACCTGCCTAAGTCACCCGAGAAAATAATTTTCTTTTGCTGATGACTTCCGTTTAGGGTCATCTCGATAAATGCAGCTCCAAGTATATGCCCTGCGTTGCGAAACGTTACACCAACATTGGGTAGCAAATTGAAGGGAGCGTTGAACGAATGGCTCTCTACGAGCCGCATCACTGCGCGTGCGTCATCGGCCGTAAAGAGAGGCTGCGGTTTCTCGTGCCGGGAGTAACCTTTCTTGGCCGCAAACAGCGCTTCTTCTTCCTGCAACTTGCCTGCATCTTGCAGCATAATCTCCATCAAATCTTTGGTGGCAGCCGTGCAGATTATCTTTCCGGTAAAACCGTCCTTAACCAAGCGCGGCAGATAACCGGTGTGGTCGATGTGCGCGTGCGTAAGTACAACCACATCAATTTGTTTTGGATCAACCGGAAGTTTGTCCCAGTTGCGCAGGCGTAATTCTTTTCGCCCTTGAAACAGGCCGCAGTCAACCAATATTTTTTTTGAGTCTACCGAGAGCAAATGTTTAGAGCCGGTAACGGTACGGTCGGCCCCGAGGAATTTTATTTTTACATCCATTAAGCTGAGAAATTATTTCTCAGTAAGTTAAGACTTTCATCTAAACGTATCAATCGTGCCGTATCACTTCGGGTGAGCCCTGAAATTTTACCGATCCGGTTACATCGGTTTCTATCTCTACTCGCTCGCTAGCGTTTACGCGTGCGCGGCCGAGCTCTCTGGCAGTAACCACCGCATGGCGTACTTCGTAGCCGGTTGCTTTCAGTTGTGCAACTTTGCTTACCTCTGCTTCGAGGAAATCTCCATGGCCATCCAATTCAAAAACCATCGGCCCCGATAAATCGAGTTGCAGGTTTTGTGCATAGATGTTTGCTTCGCACGTCATGGCGCCAAGCAGCGATAGCTCCATATCATCTTCATTGAAGCCTTCTATCCGTATTTTTCCGGCACCTTTTATTTTCAGATTTCTTAAGTCGGGCAGGGTTATGTTTATCCTTGCCAATTCTTCACCATCCAGATTTTTCATCCAAAAGGTTCTGTTGCGCACCTTGTAATTTATTTCGAGCGTATTTCCGATTCGCTCAACTTTATACTTGCTGCGTTCGTTTTCGGGTGCATTGATCTCAACCGAATATTGATCGCCCCGTCTGATTTCGAGATTAAACACTCCTTTAATGTCGAGCTCATCAAAATCGGTAAAACCAAACTGATCGGTTTCGCTCAACCCTTGCTCACTTTTTGGTAGTGCAGGGCAAGTGAGGCATTCCAATTTTTCTTTAGTGAGTTTCCAGGTCTGTGGTTTGTCGGTCTCCGAAAAATCCCAGCGCACCTGGTTATCAAGTAAGCGCCAGAAGCTGCCATCCATTACAAAAGGCACATTATAGGGCACAAGCATTTCCAGTTCTAAACGCTGTGCATGGAATTTAGATCCTTTGGCAAAGGTGATGTTCGAGTCGAACGTAATAGTGTTGTCTGCTTGCTGAACGTTGTACGAAACCGTTTGTGCATTTTCGCTTGCTCTTTTATGGTTTGCGCCTTGTGCCAGAAACCGTTCGGTTAGTTTGATCGGTTTGCCGTCATATCCGTTTAGCGAAAGATTTACCTGCTGATAATCGTCCAGCCCAACTTCTTTGATTTTGAACACCGTAGTTTTTTCGGTTACGTCAAATGTCTTCTCAACTTTGTACTCGCCTTCTTCTTTAAATGAAAGAATAATTCCCGGAAGCGAAAAGACAACGTATAAAACAGAGAGGAGGAAAACAACGGACATCACCCAGCCCATGAAAGGGCGGAATACCATCCGTTTGGCAATGATGGAGCTTCCCAACAACTGGATGCAAATAGCCGGAATCAAAACAGCCAAAAAGGATGCGACTATCAAAGGCGTGGGGAATGTAGCTTGAATGGCTTCGAGCGGAAGGTTGATTCCCTCCACATTGGCAATGCCCCACGATGCCGGAAACACAGACGAAGAGATCACCCCGAAGATGAGCCCAAATGTGAGGAGTATGGAAAGCACAAGCCCAATACCGGTAAGCAAAAGAATGAGGCCCAGCATAACGCGTACAACTTCAGTTAGCCCTTTAAAAATCGGTCCGAGTATTTTCCCTGCAAAAGTTAGTATTGCGGCTAACGCCCGAAACGGAAAGAGAATGATTTTAGCAAGTGTGCTTTCTTCTTCTGTTTTCTCGTTTAAACTTTTCTTTACACTCGACTCGATGTTGGAGAGCGTAACGGGCTCGCCCTGCATTTCCATTTTTTCCTTCATGGTCTTTGCTACCGGAACGGAGATCCATAAAATGATATACAGAATAAATCCAAAGCCACCAAAGAATATAAGGATGGTAAACAAGATGCGGATTGCCACCACATCCCAGCCGAAGTAAGCGGCTATGCCCTGTGCCACACCGCCAAGTACTTTGTTCTCCGCGCTGCGGTACATTTTTTTTACCGTGGTCTGTTCTTCCAGGTTTTCATCGGCCGGCAAAGCAATCCACAGAATCAGGTAAACAATAATGCCGCTGCCGTAACCGAGCGAGAGCAGCGCAAAGATAAGGCGGGGCCATACCGGGTCAATATCGAAGTAATGTGCCAGGCCAGCGCATACACCGCCCAGAATTTTTCTTCTCTTGTCGCGAACCAATTTTTTGTTCGCAATGCCGGAAGAGTAGGAGGGACGAGGTTCTTGTTTTGAGGTACTCTCTTCGGTAAAATTATTTTCTTCGGCAGCCTTAAAATCGTTTATATTACCCATGGTAGCCATAAGGTGTTGCACATCTTCGGCTGTGATTACTTGCTTGCCTTCGTTTAGTTTGGCCAAAAAGATTTCGGCAATACGGCTTTCGATGTCGGCCAGAATTTCACTGCTGTCTTCAAACGAACCGAAATATTTGTTGATGGAATCTAAATATTTACGCAACGCTTCGTAGCCGTCTTCTTCAATGTGAAAGATGATGCCGCTGATGTTGATGCTGAGTGTTTTTTTCATAATCGTAGTGGAGAGAGGTTATACGGTGGCAGTACTTTTTTTACGAATCATTTCGGTAGAGTGCACAAGGTCGTTCCAGGTTTCGGTGAGGCCGTTGAGAAAATGCTGGCCGGGCGAAGTGAGCTTGTAATATTTTCGGGGTGGTCCCGATTTAGATTCCACCCATTTGTATTCGAGCAGGCCCGAATTTTTCAGGCGCGTGAGCAGCGGGTAGAGGGTGCCTTCCACCACAATCATTTTGGCCGAGGTAAGTTCATCCAGCATGTCCGATGCATACGTTTCGCCACGGGCAATGATGTGCAGGATGCAGTATTCCAAAATCCCCTTCCGCATTTGTATCTGTGTGTTCTCAAGGTTCATACATCCGTTGTTAAGTCTATTTATCCGTTTATACGGGAAAGTACTATGTATGGCCAAGTACTGTATACTATTATTTTGTAACTATTTGACAATCATTAAAATAATTTTCAAAAAGCAAATTATTTTGGATCAAAAACGCAAAGACCCTAAAATAACTACACAGATAATTTGTGTGGTTCGTAAATGTTTGAATTGAAACTTAAATATGCATTTGTTGGTTTGCCCACAGGGTCTGGTGTTGTAAAAGTGAATGAAATCAGTTTACCTTGTCAGCTAATTCCTTATTAAAACTACAATCATGGCAAAGAATATCGGTCATACATCTCGTTATGAAGATGGGCGGCATCACATTAATGTGAAATTGAGCCTAATTGAATTTGAAGAAGATGGCCTTCATTTTGTCTATTCACCTGCACTAGATTTAACTGGCTATGGCGTTAATGAAAAAGATGCTCGAGATTCTTATGATGTTGCCATGGAGGAATTTTTAAAATATACCACCAACAAAGAAACTATTAATAAAGAACTGCAACGCTTAGGTTGGAGAGTGACTAATACTAAGATACAGGCGCCCACATTACCTGAATTGATTCAAAGCAGAGAATATCTGGAAAAGATTTTTACGGAAAAAGCGTACCGTAAAACAGACGAAAACGTAGCTATCCCAGCCTAACTCTTTTAAATGTCCTCCCGGCATTTAAGAAATATTTGCCTTGCTGATTATCAACAATATCTACAGCACATTGGTTGTAAGTGTACACGCTCAAAAGGAGGGCATGATCATTACACTCGAAAGGATTTAAATAGGCCACTTACACTTCAAAGCCATATTGATCCTGTTCCAGAATTCATTATTAAAAACCATCTGCGAATTTTGCGGAAAACCAAGATTGAATTCTTGGACGAATTTTATACGATGTAATTTTAAAATCGTAAAGTGAAAATAGTCCTCACCTCAGGCTTTGACTCCACAGTGAGAGCTCCGTTGTGCATTTGCATGATCTGCCGCGAGAGCGCAAGCCCAATGCCCGAGCCGGTTTTTTTAGTAGTGAAAAACGGAACGAAAATCCGGTTGATGGCCTCGGGTATAATGCCGGGCCCATTATCAACCACTTCTATTAAAATAGTTTGCCCATCGTATTTTCCGTTCAGTTCAATTTTTCCATTTTTATGTTGTGAAAGCGATTCGATGGAATTTTTTACCAGATTGATTAATACCTGTTCGATCATTTCGGCATCGGCTTGCACCGTGAGGTAATCGGAACTGCACGAAGTTGAAAATTGTACCGAAGTAGTTTTCAACGAGGTACTCATAAACAGCGCGGTTCGATCAATCAGTTGCTTAAGTAATATGCTTTTTATTTTTGGCTGAGGCAGCGAGGTGTACTCGCGGTAGGCGTCAATGAATTTAATAAGGCCTTTGCTTCGGTTTTCAATGGTGCTGAGGCCTTCGCGTAAGTCATCGGCAGCTTCTGCTTTTAGTTCAAACTCGTTATCTTTTTTTACCAACTCGTGGTCGAGTATCTCGCGCAGGGTGGACGTGAGCGAAGAGATTGGCGTTATGGAGTTCATGATCTCGTGCCGCAATACGCGCGTGAGGTTTTGCCAGGCTTCAAGTTCTTGGCGCTGCAATTCGGTCTGAATGTTTTGCATCGTCACCAGTTTGATGTTGCTTCCGCGAATGCGCAACTCGGTGGCCTGCAGGGTTAATAAAAATTCGTTGGTTTTGTACAGTGTGCTTTTGCCCGCTTGTGCCTCACTGATGGCGGTGAAGAGCTTTGGATTTTTGCTTGCTAAATCATTAATGTTTTTAAGGTTTGCTTCGTTCACAAATTTTTTGGCATTGGCGTTCAAAAGCTGCACGGTGCCATCGGTGTCGAAAGAAATTATGCCGGTTCGCACTTGCTGCACCACGGTATTTAGATATTGCCAGTTTTCTTCTTTTTCCGATCGGGTTTTGCGAAACGCCTCCAACACTTCGTTGAAGGCTTCGTTAAGACCTTTAAAACTTTTGCCCAGTTTGTTATCGGCCGCAAAGCCGGAAATAAAATCAGAATACCGTACCGACTCCAGAAACCGCGTAAGCTTGCGATTGGTCTGGGAGGTAAACCGATAGATTTCAAATATTTGAAATAAAACTATAATCAGCATGAGCCCCGCAGCAAAGAGCATGTTGGGCCGGCTCCACATAAACATCATCAGCCCTGTGGTGGCCGCCAGCAGCACTACCCGAATCAATAAACGAATGCGGAAGTCTTTCATAATGAATATTTAGTATGAGTATTGAGAATGTAGTATTGAGAAATCGCTCGGCTCAATATCATGACTCAATACTATGTCATAGTCCGTGTTTCTCCAATCTTCGGTATAACGATGAGCGGGTGAGGCCGAGTTCTCCGGCAGCCTGGGTGATATTACCGTTGTATTTTTTCAACACTTTTCGAATCAATAATTTTTCTACTTCTTCCAGATTGAAGGCGTCCAGATTTAAGCCGCCCTCGGTTTCTTTGGTGTTGGCCGCATTCAAATTAAAATCTTCCGGTTGCAGCACCGTGGCCCCACTCATGATAACGGCCCGCTCGATGGCATGTTGCAATTCTCTGATATTTCCCGGCCACACGTGTTTGTTCAGGCGTGCAATGGCGGCATCGCTAATTTTGGAAATACTTTTTCCATACTTCGAATTGTAATTTTTGAGAAAGAAGTGGGCCAGCAACGGAATATCCTCCGGCCGTTCGCGCAGCGGTGGTATTTCAATTTCGATGGTGTTGATTCGGTACAACAGATCTTGTCTGAATTTGTTTTCTTTCACCATTTCGTACAGCGGCATATTGGTGGCACAGATCAAACGAATGTTGATGGGCAACTCTTTATTGGCACCCACCCGGCTTACTTTTCTGTTTTGTAAAACCGTGAGCAGCTTAGCTTGCAAAGGCATGGAGAGGTTTCCAATTTCATCCAAAAATAAAGTTCCGTTATTGGCCAACTCAAATCTACCTACACGATCTTCTTTGGCATCGGTGAATGCGCCCTTTTTGTGCCCGAAGAGTTCGCTTTCAAAAAGCGTTTCGGTTACCGATCCTAAATCTACCGAAACGAAGGACTCGTTTTTCCGTTGAGAGTTTCTGTGGATGGCTCGGGCGATCAGTTCTTTGCCGGTACCATTTTCGCCAAGAATAAGAAGATTGGCATCGGTTTGTGCCACACGTTCCACCGTCTGAAATATCTTTTGCATGGCCAGGCTTTGGCCGATGATGTCGCTGAATTTCTCGTTGATCGCCTGGTTGATTTCCTGATTTTTAATTTTTAAGGTCTCCACCTGGTCGCGTGTTTCGCGCAAGCGCATGGACGAAAGCAGTGTGGCAAGTAATTTTTCATTCTCCCACGGCTTCAAAACAAAATCGGTGGCCCCGGCTTTAATCGCTTTCACGGCCATCTGCACATCGCCATAGGCGGTGATCAACACCACAACAGACGAGGGGTCGATGTCGAGAATTTTTTGAAGCCAGTAATAACCTTCGCTGCCGCTGCTCACATCTTTCGTAAAATTCATGTCGAGCAAAATCACGTCATAATCTTCGTGAGCGAGCAGGGTGGGGATGCTCTCCGGGTTTTTCTCAATGTCCACTTGAGCAAAATGGCGCTTCAAAAAAATCTTGGCCGCTTTCAGGAGATCTTCGTTGTCGTCAACGATCAATATTTTTCCGTTTCTATTCTCACTCATGATATTCTGATTTTTGAAGTACTGTTTCTGGAAATTTGAATAACAATATTAATACCGCACCTAAATTCCCTTGAATTGCGTCTTATTCGGTGGTTTTTACGTTTCAAAGCTAATATTTTTTTGTCCGCAAACGGACAGATGCGTTCAATTTTGAACTCGACAAAAAACCAAAAAGCCAAAATACAGGCTAAAAAACAATTATTTTCTTGGCACATATCTTGGCTAAACACTAAAAAAATAACCTCGATTAAGCGTACGTTTCATGGACAAAAAATTAGAGAAAAAACGGTTTACTGTTAAAAAAGTGATGACCTACATCGGCATAACCGCGGGTGTATTCTTTATAGGCCATCAGTTCATTTTTGCCGACAGGCGATCGAAACTCAAAACTGAAAAAGATAAAATCACGATCTCGGAAGTGAAGATGGGATTGTTTAAAGAATACATTCCTCAAACCGGCACGGTAGAACCCTCGCGCACGGTTTACCTTGATGCCATCGAAGGAGGGAATATCAAAAGAATTTACCGCGAGAGCGGAGCCATGCTGAAGAAAGGAGATGTGATCATGGACCTTACCAACTTAAACCGTGAACTGAGTGTATTGAGCCAGGAGGCTACCTTGAACGAGAGCATAAACCGCGCACGCGACACCCGCCTCAACATCACTAAAAACGATTTAGATCAACGCCAACAACTGGCTTTGATCGATAACCAGCTTGCTATTCTGGGGCCGCAATACGACCGACAAAAAAAATTATACGAAAAAAAATTAATTGCCCGGCAAGATTATGAGAAAGTGGAGGCAGATTACAAATACAATGTAACCCGGAGGAAAATTACCTACGAAGTATATCGAACCGACTCGATCAACCGGATTGAACAAATCAAAGACCTGAATTCTTCGTTGCAACGGATGATGCTCAACCTCGATGGTCTGGGAAAAATTCTTGATAATCTTTCGATAAAATCTCCAATCGATGGCCAGCTCACCACCACTGTGCACTGGGAAATAGGCCAGGCTGTAAATACCGCTCAGCGTGTGGGGCAAGTGGATATTGTGGGGAGCTACAAAGTACGCGTACCGATTGATGAATTGTACTTACCTAAAATTTCTACCGGGCTGCCGGCCACCACGGATTTTGACGGAAAGACGTATCATTTGATAATTACCTACATCTATCCCAACATTACCAACGGTAGGTTTGAAGTGGACATGGATTTTCAGGGAGAGACACCGCAAGGCATACGCAGAGGGCAATCCATGCGTTTGCGAATTGAGTTAGGCCAACCCTCGCAAGAATTGTTATTGCCGATGGGCGGATTTTACAAAGACACCGGGGGCAATTGGGTTTTTATTGTTGAACCGGGCTCTGACCGGGCGGTGAAACGCGATGTGAAGCTTGGTCGGAAAATGGGCTCCGAATATTTTGAAGTACTCGAAGGACTCAAGCCGGGCGATCAGGTGGTTACTTCATCGTATGAAAATTTTGGCGAGAACGATGTCTTGATATTGAATTAAAAATCAGCGAAAACGATAAAAGCAAAATAGGATTGTGATAAATACTTTTAACTGTTTGTGCAACTTTTTAAAACCGTTAGCGTCTTATCTCATATTTAAAAGAATGTAACCATCCGAAAAAAAATAAGTATTAACGTAAAACTAAAAAGTGAAACGAACCATCTTCAATTAACCAAACCAATATGATTAAATTAAAAAACATTGAAAAAGTCTATACTACGGAAGAAGTAGAGACTACTGCATTGAACAGTATCAACATGGAAATAAAAGATGGCGAATTTGTGGCCATCATGGGGCCTTCGGGTTGCGGTAAATCCACGTTGCTTAATATTTTAGGTTTGCTCGATAATCCATCTGGCGGAGAATACTTTTTTGGCGAAAACGAAGTTTCGAAATATTCCGAGCGCCAGCGTGCACAACTGCGCAAAGGCTCTATCGGCTTTGTGTTTCAGAGTTTCAACCTGATCGATGAACTTACTGTTTTCGAAAATGTAGAGCTGCCGTTGTTATATATGAAAGTGCCTTCTGATGAGCGCAAGAAAAGAGTGGAAGAAGTGCTGGAGCGTATGAACATTATGCACCGCAGAAATCACTTTCCTCAGCAATTATCGGGTGGACAGCAACAACGCGTTGCTATTTCTCGGGCCATTGTAGCAAAACCAAAAGTTATCTTGGCTGACGAACCTACCGGAAATTTGGATTCGGCCAATGGCGAAGAGGTAATGAAATTGCTTTCGCAACTGAACGAAGAGGGCACTACCATTTTGATGGTAACCCACTCGCCCTACGATGCCAACTACGCCCACCGGATTGTTAACTTATTTGATGGTAAGGTGGTAACCGAAAATATCAAAGAGCAATTTCATATATAAAATTTCAGGAACGATCGCATCCTGATACGTTCTTCATAGTTTAGGTTTAGGTTAAAAAATAAAGTCCCGCTTCTCACGGGACTTTATTTTTTTCAAGAACGCACAATAATATGTTCGGCAACGTACACAATTTGGTTTAGCCTTTCTTACTATTTGAGTTGTTTGCTGTTTTTTTTTGATTGGCACTTTTATTGACACACCCATGCAACATTAAGCCGTAAAATCGCGTCTTAACCAAAACGCACAAACCCATGATAAAAAACTATCTGCTCATCACGTTTCGGTCGTTGATGAAAAACAAAGTTTTTATTCTGATCAACGTATTCGGCATGGGCATCGCAGTAGCCTGTTGTATTGTAGCGTACTTAAATTGGGAGTTTGCTGCCCAATGGGACAAGACGCAATTGAATGCCAAAAAAATTTATCGTGTTCAATTCTGGCGCGATTTTCAGGGTACGCACGAACGCTATGCAATGGCACCCAACCCGCTGGGTAATCTCATAAAAAATAATTTCAGAGACGTTGCCAAAACAGTTCGGTATATTTCTTCTTATTCCGATGTGCGCATTGGTGAGGATATCTTCGGAACTGATTTTGCGTTTGCCGATTCCACTTTCTTCAGTCTGTTCACCTATAAATTAAAATACGGAACGATCGCGGATTTCTATAACAAGAGCAACGTCTTTATAAGCGATGAGTTGGCCAGAAAATATTTTAATAAAGAAGATGTGGTTGGCAAGCAGGTTACGCAGCTAATTCTAAAAAAAGATGGACAACGTATTTTGAAAGAGTTTACAGTAGGTGGAGTTTTTGAAAAACTTCCACTCAACTCTAGTTTTGGTTTTGATGCGATAACTCAATACGATAATTTTTGGGATGTTAATATAGATTCCGACAACAGCGACACGAGTTGGAAAAGATGGAACATTACTTTTTTACAAATTAACGACCCATCGCGCGTAACGGAAGTAACCAGGCAGCTTCAACAATTTGTTGAACCGCAAAATAAAGCACGTCAGGATTTTAAAGTAACAGCTTATTATCTCGAAAATTTTGATGGCATGATGGAGCGCAACCGCTCCAACCCCAGAGTGAACAACGATTGGCTTAACGGGGGGATACCTCGTGAAGCGATTACCGTGCCTGCCATCATGGCCGCTTTATTGTTGTTGCTGGCTTGTTTTAACTTTACAAATACTTCTATTTCTATTTCGAGCAGGCGGCTAAAAGAAATTGGATTGCGAAAAGTGATGGGAGGGCTGCGAAGTCAATTGGTTTTTCAATTTCTAACTGAAAATTTAGTGCTGTGTTTTTTGGGTTTGCTCGCGGGCATGCTCATGGCGGTGTGGCTTGTGCCCGCATACGATTCGCTGTGGCCGTGGCTCGAATTGAAATTAAACTATGTTGACAACATCGGGTTCATTGGGTTTTTAACTGCTTTGTTGCTACTAACTGCATTAATTGCCGGTGGCTACCCATCATTCTATATAACTTCCTTTGAGCCGGTCAGTATTTTAAAAGGCAAAACAAAATTTGGAGGCACCAACTGGTTTACACGGATCTTACTGGGAGGTCAGTTTGTGATTTCGCTTTTGGGCATCATTATGGGCGTTGCATTCTACAACAACGGAGTCTATCAAAAAAATTATGACTTGGGTTTCGCTACTCACGGAATAATATCTACTTGGGTAAATAACGAAGGAGAATTTAATACCTACCGCGATGCCCTTTCTTCAAACAAAGACATTGAACTCATAGCAGGTACTCTCCATCATGTGGGTAATAGCTGGTACAACGATCCTGTAAAATTCGAATCCATCGAGCGCGAAGCCGATATTATGGAGATAGGCGATGACTATTTTCAAGCTATGAACATGACCTTGCTTTCCGGAAGAAATTTTCAAAAAGACTCCGAGACCGACCGGAAAGAGTCTGTGCTTGTTACCGAAGAATTTGTGAGACAATTTGGTTGGAAAGACAATGCAATAGGTAAGCGTGTAGTATGGATGGATTCCGTGCAGTTGTACGTAATCGGGGTGGTGAAAAATATTTACGCCAGGGCATTGTGGAATCCGATTGAGCCTATGATGATTCGCTACACATCTCCTGATAAATACAGACAAGTGATCGTTAAAACAAAAGTTGAAAAACTATCCGAAGTCAATGCTTTCATGAAGAAAAAGTGGAAACAGACTTTTCCAAATTCTCAGTACAATGGCCAATTTATTGAGCAAAAACTTGAAGAGACAAACGAGGTTAACAAAAACGTAGTTGTGATGTTCGGCTTTCTAGGTTTTTTTGCCGCGCTTATGACCGGCATCGGTTTGTTCACGCTGGTATCGCTCAATATTGTTAAGAAGATGAAAGAGATTGGCGTGCGCAAAGTCCTTGGCGCATCGATGGGAAACTTGGCCAAAGTAATCAACTTCGAGTTTGTTGTAAACTTGTTGATAGCAACGGTTATCGGAGGTGCGCTAGGCTACGTTACATCCGATTGGCTGATGAGCACCATCTGGAAATATTATGAAAAGCTTAGCTTGATAAGTTTTGCTCTTTCGATTACCCTGATGATTGTTATTGCAGTGCTGGCGGTAGGATATAAAACGGTGACTACCGCTTCTTTGAACCCAACTAAAACTCTGAGAGACGAATAGAAATAAATCAATCATAATAACTGATGTTACGCAAACTATTCAAAACATTGTCAGCCTGTCCAAAGGACTCCTTTGGAGAGCAAGTCGAAGGCGTTTTCGAGCATCGAAATCAGGTTTCGATAAACTCAACCTGACAGTCAATCCATAGTTTGCGTAACATCAGATAATAAGAAAACCTTAACTGGAAAACCATGCTAAAAAATTATTTCACTATTGCTTTTCGCAACCTTGTTAAGCACAAATTTTTTTCGGCCATCAATATTTTTGGGCTCACGGTAGGCATCGCCAGTTGTTTATTGATCTTTATTTATGTAACCGATGAACTGAGCTACGATCAATTTCATGCCAATGCCGAAAATATTTATCGTGTGGGTTTATACGGGAAAATTGCAGGGCAGGAAATCTACACCACCAACTCAAGTATGCCGTTGGGGCCTGCCATGAAAAACGAAATTCCGGGAGTTGAGAGCGTTACACGGGTTAATCCGATTTCGCTAAACTCAGGAATACTTTTTAAGAACGAAGACAAAGTATTTACCGAGAAAGACGTTTGTTATGCAGACTCTAATTTCTTTAAATTTTTCAGTTTCAAACTAATTGAAGGAGATAAGGAGACCGTGCTGAACGAACCCAACAGTGTGGTGCTCACCAAAGCTTTGGCCGACAAATACTTTGGAAGAAATGCTTTGGGCAAAACATTGTTGATTGGTAATGATAAAAAGGCCTTTAAAGTGACCGGCATTGCAGAAGAAACCCCGACCAATTCTCACCTGCATTTTAATGCGGTTCTTTCCTACGCCACATTGATACATAACAAACGAGTTTCAGTGGAGTGGACGAGCAATTCCATGTTCACCTACATCATCAAAAATCCATTTGCCAAAGTGAACGAAATCAATTCGAAGTTAGAAGGCTTGGTATCTAAATACGTGGGACAGGAAATTGAGCAAGGCCTTGGAATCAGTTTTGATGAATTCAGGAAACAAGGTGGAATTTACCGTTATGAGATTTATCCACTTACCGATTCACACCTTCATCCGTATGCACCTGAAGATATAGAACCAGCAGGCGATATAAGATATGTTTACATTTTTTCCGGTGTTGGTGTTTTTATTTTGCTTCTCGCCTGCATCAACTTTATGAACTTGTCTACGGCTCAGTCTGCCGGGCGCGCAAAGGAGGTGGGGCTCCGTAAAACATTAGGCTCGCTTCGTCCGCAACTGATCGGCCAATTTTTGTCAGAATCATTTATTTTTAGTTTTGTTGCGGTGATACTGGCTATTGGGCTATGCTATACATCGCTCCCGTATTTTAATTTACTAGCCGGCAAACAGCTCACTTTGGCAGCGCTAAATACTTTATCATTTTTCAGTATGGCCATAATTCTTATTTTGGTTGTAGGCTTTTTGGCAGGAAGTTACCCGGCATTTTATTTAACTTCTTTTAATGTTGTTGAAGTAGTGAAAGGAAAAATTAGAGCCGGCATGAATAGCAAAGGAATTCGGAGCTTGCTTGTTGTTTTTCAATTCGCGATTTCAACCCTCTTGATTTTGGCTACCGCAATTGTATATCTGCAGCTTACGTTTATGCAAGACAAAGACCTGGGGCTCGATAAAAATAATATACTTATCATTCATGGTACTGGCCGACTAGAAAAAAATAGAATGGCTTTTAGAAATGAAATAAAAAACCTGACCGGTGTTCAGTCATTGAGTTTTTCGGGTAATTCTTTTCCGGGGGTAAACAACACTACGGTATTCCGCGAAAAGGCAAGCAAAGCCGATCACCTAACCGGAAAATATTATGCCGATTGGGATCATTTGGAAGTGATGAAGCTTACCTTAACGCAGGGCCGTTTTTTTTCTCGCGATTACAAAACCGATTCTACAACTGCTGTGGTCAATGAGTCGTTTGTAAGAGAATTTGGATTCACTGATCCCATCGGAAAAGAAGTACTTGATTTTAATGACCAGTTGCCCAAAACAATAAAGATTATTGGCGTTGTAAAAGACTTTAATTTTGAAACGCTGAAAGACAAAGTAAGGCCGATGATCATCATGCTCACACCTGAAGACCGCGAGTTGCTGGTGCGCTATGACGGAAACCCCAAACAGATAGTTGAGTCAGTTGAAAAATTATGGAAGCAAAACTCAACGGGCGAGCCTTTCGAATATACATTTATGGATGAAGGATTCGATCAACTGTTTCGCAGCGAACAACGGCTCCGCGATATATTCAGTATATTCTCATTGCTTGCCATAAGCATCGCTTGCCTTGGCTTATTTGCGTTGGCTGCATTCACTACCGAACAACGCACCAAAGAAATTGGCATTCGAAAAGTAATGGGTGCAACCGTGGGCGGGCTTACGTTTCACCTTTCAAAAGAATTTTTAGTCCTGGTTTTTATCGCCATAATTCCAGCGCTTGCGCTGGGCTGGTACCTGGCCGGTGTATGGCTTGCCGATTTCCCATACCGAATTACACGCTCACCATTTATCTTTATAGCAAGCGCATTGATGGCCGTAATAATTGCGGGCTTAACCGTAAGCTACCAGTCATTGAAAGCTGCCCGTGCCAAACCCGTCAACTCCCTTCGATATGAATGAAAAAATTAATTAGTGAACTAATGAGCAACACAAGGCGGGTTTCAACAATCAATTTTAGATTACAATAAGGAATACTTGCCTCTAATTCTACTCTAATAAAATTCTAATCTGTATCTTAGTATTTGGTTCGACCTTCGTTTCTTACCGATTTAAGAAAGATGAATATACTTTTAGTAGAAGATGAGCTAAGCGTTTCCAATTTTATACGCAAAGGTTTTGAAAGCGAAGGCTACCTGATAGATGTGGCCTACGATGGTATTATCGGAAAGAATTTCTTCACCAAGAAGACCTACGATATAGCCATTCTCGACATTAACCTGCCGGGTATGAACGGGTTTCAGTTGTGCTCAGAATTTAAAAAAGAACAACCGCACATGCCCATTATTTTTTTAACTGCTTTAGATGGGCTGGATGATAAAATAGCCGGATTTGAATCGGGTGCTGACGATTACCTGATAAAGCCATTTGAATTTCAGGAATTACTAATGCGGGTGAAAGCCTTAACGCGAAGATCCAATTCAAAGGCATTAACTGAAAAAAAAATATCCATTGCCGATTTAGAAATGGAAACAAACGGAAAAGTGGTGACACGAGCCGGAAAACGCATAGACCTAACCGCACGCGAATTTTCGCTTTTAGAATATTTGATGATCAACAAAGGCCGCGTGGTGAGCCGTGTGGATATAGCCGAACGGGTTTGGGACTTAAACTTCGATACCTCTACGAATGTAATCGATGTGTACATTAATTATCTTAGAAAAAAAATAGACAAAGGATTTGACCAAAAACTTTTGCACACGGTGGTAGGTATGGGCTACACCATCCGCGAAAATTAGCGTTATGCTGATACGCCATAAAATTATTCTGTGGTTCATAACCCTGTCCGGATTATTGCTTTGTTTTTTTTCGGTGTACATCTATTTTGCTTCGGCCAGCTCGCGCAAACAAGCGTTTACCGATTTCATCCGCAGAAAGGCACTTGACACCAAAGAAATCTACAATCTTCACGACAAGGTGGCGGAAGATATCATTACCAGCATACCCGAACAATCCGAGTATGTGTTTGATGAAAATGAACAAGTGATTTTTGCCATCAACGATTTAAAAGATTTTAAATTTGATCGCGCTTTCTTTCAAAAAGTAAACGAACAGGGGTCGTACGATTTCAACTATTCATCCAATGGAAAGATCGGTTACAAAGAAGGGTACGCCTTTACATTTCAGCAAAGTGAAAAAATACGAACTATTGTTATCACGGCTTACAATAAAAACGGCTTCGAACAACTTTCCACCCTGTCGTCCATTTTAGTGGCCGGAAATTTGTTTTTCTTACTCATCATTGGTTTGTCGGCTTATATTTTATCGACCAACGCGTTTCGGCCAATGAACGACCTTGTGGCGCAGTCCGAACTGGTGCACGGCCATGAACTCAGCTTCCGATTGAGCTACACTAATCCTAAAGATGAAATCGGCATAATAGCTTCTTCGTTTAATAAGGTGCTCGATAAAATTCAGTCGTTGGCAATTTCGCAAAAGTCGTTCATTTCGTATGCTTCTCACGAGCTACGCACTCCGTTGGCCGCCATCAACGGTATTTTAGAAACTTCCTTGAAATACGATAAAGATGATGCGGCCATTCGCGAGAGCCTACGCGCGGCACGAAAAGAAATACAAAAAGCCACCAGTTTGGTAAATGCACTTTTGCAGCTCGCCAAAATTGAGTCTGCCGATACGGTAGTAGAAAAATCAAAAATTAACATGGTCGATGTTTTGCTTGACGCCATCAGTTTTTACAAACTAAAAAATCCGGATCAGGGCTTTCTGTTTAATATGGCAGAATCCCTACCACACGAAGGATATATCGAAATATATGGCCATCATCAATTGCTGCGCACCGCGTTAACCAATGTAATTGACAACGCATCCAAATATTCGCACCAGCAAAAAATCGAAATCAAATTGGACATCGAAGCTCCTGACAAAATGAAAATCCGGGTGATCGACAGAGGCATAGGTATTACCCAGGAAGAGAAGCAACAAATATTTGATCCTTTCTACCGGGGAAAAAATGTAAATGGATTCGATGGTTTTGGACTTGGCCTTTCGCTAACCAAACGTGTGCTTGCTCTGCATGGCGGAATTATCAGCCTTACAAAAAATGAATTTTCCGGTGTTACTGCTGAAATTACATTACCGGCATTGATAAACGTATAACGTAAACCATAGTTAATACTTTTAATGTGCCTCTAATTCAGTTTTAATTAGCGCTTCGTTGTATTACATAACATTTGTTCATCACAGAAAGTACATAACCGGATGTGAGGATAGTGCAACACATGAAGAATGACTGAGACAGTTTGGGGTTAGTTAGTTTAGTTTTAGTTAGTTTAGTAAGAAAGGCCTTGAGACGCAAGGCCTTCTCTTTTTTAAACGGTATGCTGCCAATGCTCAATTAGTGTTAAGTTTGCGGTTTGTTTAAACGGCAACTTGATGGTTGAACACGCTAATAAGTATCTTTTTCTTGTTTTTTCAGTTATTTACACGTTTGGCAATACCACGGCATACGCACAGCTTTCACCTCCCGGAATGGAAGACACTCATTTCGTGCTTTGGGGCGCAATAGGCATCAATCAGTCCATCGGCAAAAAGTGGTTTAATCAGTCGTATATTGGTGGTGCCCGTTTCAGTCAGCCCAACAATAATTCAATACTCAAGAGACAAGCTATCTATGTTGTAGAGCAACAGACCTACCGTAAATTCGGACAACACTGGAGCTTGGGACTTTGCGTGAGCCTTCGCGGGCAAAATATGTATATGGATGACCCTCCGTACGACAACGAAATTCCAAGCATACGCAGAGAAATGCGTTATTATCTTAGACTCTTCTATAGACATAAAACCGGAAGGTTTTCTTTTGCGTATTCACTCCGCCCCGAATGGCGCAGATTCTATTCGCCCGACTGGTCGCATTATTACGAATCGCCTCAAATGATGCGCTATCGGGCCAAAGCTCATGTTGGTATTTCGTTAAATCCTTCAAAGACAAAATCATTTATTTTTATGAACGAATTTCTGTTTGTTAACGTACAGAATCGCCAACCCTCGGGTGCTTTGGCTTGGCAGCCTTTGGCCATGTCAGAAGATCGCATCTGCACCTACTTCAGGCAGGTATTTACAAAACCGGCAGTAGCCGTAGATATTGGACTGATGCAACAGTTGAATATGCAAAATGGAAAATTTGTAAGCGACTACGTTCATTTTGCTTTTGACGTGATCTTGATGGATCCGTTTGGAAAGCCGAAGCAGAGATAATTGCACTTCAAGCCTGCGTTGCTTTTCAAACCACAAAACGTAACTTGTGTACCTATCTTATTTTATGAAACGCAAAATCATCTTCATCACATTTCCGGTTGTTCTGTTGTTTGGAATTTATTTTCTCGGCCCTGAGCCCGACCAGCCAAAGTTCGACCCTACGATGCCTTTGGTTCCTCAAACTTCGGATGGATTAGAAAAATATATTGCCAACAAGGAAAGCAAACACAAACTCAAACCCGATAACGAAGCCCGAATTGTTTGGGCGGATAGCTCAAAAACAAAAACAGAATATGCGGTGGTGTACCTTCATGGTTTTTCGGCAAGCCAGGGAGAAGGCAACCCGGTGCACCGAAATTTTGCAAAGAAGTTCGGTTGCAATCTTTACCTCGCGCGCATGGCCGATCACGGAATAGATACAACCGACCAGCTCTTGTATTTTACGCCCGATCGCTGGTGGGCGAGCAGCAAAGAAGCATTGGCAATTGGAAAATCGATTGGGGAAAAAGTAATCCTGATGAGCACGTCTACGGGCGGCACTATGGCACTGATGCTGGCCGCGCAATACCCGGAAGATGTTTTTGCACTCGTTAACATGTCGCCCAACATTGCCATCAACGATTCGAAAGCGTGGCTGGCCAACAACCCGTGGGGTTTGCAAATTGCCCGGATGGTGTTCGGTGGTAAATCGCGAGTGTTTCCAAAAGATTCGGCTGTTAACAAATATTGGAACGACTCGTATCGACTGGAGTCCGTAGCGCAGTTGCAAGAATTGCTCGAGGCAAGTATGAATAACGAAACGTTTAAAAAAATAAAATGCCCGAGCCTCACATTATATTATTACAAAAATGAAACGGAACAAGATCCGCAGGTGAAGGTGAGTGCCATGATCGAAATGAACCGTGCCTTGAGCACCCCCAATGATTTAAAAGTGATGGTGGCCATACCCAATGCAGGCGGGCATGTGCTGGGTTCAAGTATTGTTTCTAAAGATATTCCATCAGTCGAAAATGCCATAGAAAAATTTGCGGAAGAGAAATTGAAAATGACGAAGAAGCAGCTGTAAACTTTACGCGTTTACATATTCTTCGGTAAACCACCGTTATTTTAGTTTAACTGAATTTCTTGAACACAAAGAGTTATTAATTTCGTTGTGGCAGGAAACTGCAGTTTATGAACTCCAAAATAGCCCTGATCATCTTGTCTTTCGGGGTTGGCTTAACAAATGTGCTCGCAGTGGCTCACAACTCGGGAGGAGTGATCTTTCACGGGAAAATTTTAGATCAACGCACCCACGCTTCTGTAAAAGCAGAATTAAATATTTTTTTCGACAATGATTTTGAAAAAGAACATTCCGAAAGCACTACCGGAGAATTTTCCGAATCGCTGGATAAATACGGATGGTACATAATTACAGTAAACGCACAGGGTTATCTGGAGGCAACCGATACCCTTTGGATTTTAAACGACAACCGTAAAGAAATCGAGCGCAACTACTACCTTACTCCGGTTGAAGTTGGGCTTAATGTGGTGCTGAGCAATGTCTATTTCAATTTTGGTAAAACAAGCCTGACGGATGCGTCCGATGAAGCATTGGATAAAGTTGTATTGTTTCTGCAAAAAAACCCGGGCATTACCTGCGAGATTTCGGGGCATACCGATTCGGATGGCCCAGCCGACTACAACATAATCTTGTCGCAAGGAAGAGCCCAATCCGTTGTAGATTATTTATCGTCTAAAGGAATTGAAACATCAAGATTAAAGGCCAAAGGGTACGGAGCTACAAAACCGATTGATACTACAAACACAAAAATTGGCAAAGCAAAGAACAGAAGGGTGGAGTTTGTGATAGTTGGTATAACAAAGGACAACAAGTAACTGAATCTACGTATTTACCCGTTGTCGGATGGCCTCAAAAACCACCACGGCCGTTGCATTAGAAACATTCATGCTGTCAATCTTGCCTTTCATCGGGATAATAATATTCGCATCAGAGTTTTTTATCCATGTCTGTGAAAGGCCAGTGGCTTCGGTGCCCATCACTATAGCACTCGGCTGTCGAAAATCTATTTGATGGTAGGGGTGTGCCGCCTGGAGCGATGTGCAGAACAGTTTTATTTTATTTTTCTTGAGCCAGGCAATAGTTTCATCGGAAGACGCAGCGGCCAGTTGGTTGGTAAACACACACCCAACGCTGGAGCGAACTACGTTGGGGTTGTAAAAATCAGTTTGCGGATCGCAGATAATCACGGCATCAACCCCGGCCGCATCGGCCGTTCTCAGCACAGCCCCCAGGTTTCCCGGTTTTTCTACAGCCTCAAGGATAAGGATCAACGGGTTCTCTTTCAGTTTAATCTGGGAGAGGGCGTGCAATTTTTGTTCGGCCACGGCCAGCATACCGCCTGAGCTTTCGCGCACCGCAATTTTTTCAAACACCTCTTTCGAAACGGGAATAACGAGTTTCTTTTCGATTAATGAAATCGGAAGTTCATCGGGTGAAAGTATCTCATCGCAAAAAAAAAGGTTTCCTATTTTATATCCACCTTCGATGGCGAGCTCAATTTCTTTTTTTCCTTCAATAATAAACAACTGCTGCTTTCTCCGTTCGCGCGGTTTCTCCAACGCAATCAAGCTTTTTATTTTTGGGTTTTGTACGCTTGTGATTTTGAAGTGCATGGCTTAAAGTTAATTGTTAAAAGTTAATCGTTAAAAAGTTAATATCTATTTTGCCACCCATAAAAGATCAGATGTTTGGCCGATACTTATTGCCTTGAAAAAAAAGATACTTTGTTTATCTTTACTTACCATCAAATCCAAAAACTATGAAGAAGTTAATTACCTTTTTGTTCATGCTGTCTGTTTCGCAGATGTGGGCTCAAAACTTTGAAGGAACCATTAAATGGTCGATGAAAATGGAAATTACTGATCCTGAATTAAAAGCTAAAATGGAGCGCAGTCAGAACGACCCCGCAACCCAAGCCAAAATGAAAGAGATGCAGGCCAAAATGAACGACCCTAAAATGAAGGCTATGATGGATGCCAATCCGCAGATGAAAGCCATGATGGAAAAAATGATGCAAGGCGGTAGCGGTGGCAATATGATAAGCAACATGATGCCCAAAGGAATGATCGTTAGAGTAAAAGATGGCAATTCATTGGTAACCACTGAAGGAGGAATTATGTCGGGCGATTTTTTGCACACGGCCGATAAAAGTGTGATGTTAAATCGGGAAGACAAAACCTATTCGGTAATGCCATCGCGCGAGGACAAAATGTCCGAACAAGCACAGAAACCTACCGTTACGAAAACATCGGAAACCGCCAAGATATTAGGTTATACGTGCACCAAGTACGTTGTTACCATGACGGACCGAGGGCATACCATCACTTCCAACATCTGGACTACTACAGACATTAAAGGAATAGACATGAAAGCCATGGCAAAACATCAGATGAACCGCGGGCAATCTATGTTTTACGACAACATGGAAGGTGTACCACTTCGGATAGTATCGGGTACGGCACAAGGGCAAATGACTATGGAAGCAACCGACATCAAACGCGAATCGCTGGATGCTTCACTATTCACCATTCCAAGCGACTACAAAGAAACTCAGGGCATGTTTGGAGGCGGCCATAACTGAGTTTTACGTAAAAAATATTTTTAGCCGGTGGAGTATTGATGCTTCATCGGCTTTTGTTTTCTATTTATATTTCCTTTCTTGATTTTATGAGCAGTCACCTAACTTAAAATAAATTTATTATGATCTCTCGAAGACATCTTTTGAAATCACTTGGTTTGTCTGCATTTTCCATTCCATCCTTATTGAGTTATGGAGCTCCATTGAATAAAGGACTGGAGAATACCATGCCCCGATCGGATGATCCAAACTATTGGGAGAAAATCAGAGATCAGTTTATGCTTGAAAAAGATAAAGTTTTTTTCAACACGGGAACTATCGGAGCAATGCCCAAAGTAGTTGTCGATAGAATGACCCAACACCTGAACTACATCGGCTCAAATGTAGCAGACTGGGCGTATAAAGACGATAACAAAGAAGATTTCATCAGCGGTTACAATAATTTGATGGCTATTCGCCAAAAAGTAGGACGCCTGATAAATGCAGATGCTTCTGAGATTGCAATGACCGACAACGTTACGCATGGAATGAGTTATGTTGCCAACGGAATAACACTAAAAGCAGGCGATGAGATATTGACCACCGATCAGGAGCATGGTGGGGGGCAATCATCATGGAAAGTGAAAGAGAAAAGATTTGGAGCTGTTTTTAAGACCGTGGCTATTGGTAAACCTATTACAAGCCCGAACGAAGTATACGATACGATTGTAAAGGCTTTTACACCCAAAACAAAAGTGCTGATGCTGTCGCACTTGATTTCGGGCAGTGGCGCGATACTGCCCGTTAAAGATTTGT
Organism: Bacteroidota bacterium; assembly: GCA_018267285.1. Lineage (GTDB taxonomy): Bacteria > Bacteroidota > Bacteroidia > Cytophagales > Cyclobacteriaceae > ELB16-189. Next base: position 192,758 of record JAFDYU010000010.1, read on the forward strand.
GTGCCGAGGCACAAAAGCGTGGGATTTTTACCGTACTGGATGGTGCACAAACTGTAGGGCAAATTAAAGTTGATATGAAAGACCTCGGTTGCGATGCATACGTAGGGTGTTTTCATAAATGGATAGGAGCTCCCGCGGGTAGTGGATTTATGTATGTGAAATTAGAACACCTGAAAAATATATACACAACGGTAGCAAGTTATCGATGGGATGATCATAGCGATGAGGGCTTTCGGTTTACGCAGCGTGGTACAGGCAGTTTCCCAATTTTAAAGGGTCTTGATGCAGCCCTCGATTTTCATTTCGAAATAGGACCTGACCGTGTTTACGAACGGATCAAGTTTCTGGGCCAACGACTTCGTACAGGTTTAAGAGCTGTACCTAAAGTAAAATTATTTTCTCCTCCTGAAAGTATGTGTGCCGGTACTACGGTTTACAATATTGAAGGCTGGACCGGCACAAAACTACAAGATACGTATTGGGAAAAAGCCCGGATGCGCCCTCGTTCACAAGGAGATACATTTGGTGTAAGACATTGCACCCATATTTTTAACTCGGAAGCAGAAATAGACAAAGCAATTTCTTTAGTTACAGAGTGGGCGGGGTAATGTACAACCTTGTAAAATTCTTTAGAAATATACTCAACGCTACACCGATTGGCCTTGTGCTTTTGATTTTTTTGCGCGCTTCTTAGCTTCAACTTCATCCGAGTAGCCCAGAATTTTCATCATGCTCTCGCTGGTCTGTTCCGTGGCGAACAGTTCGGTAGAAATTTCTCCGTCTTCATTTCGGTCGATAAGTACGTGCTTGGGTGCGGGTATCAGGCAATGTTGTATGCCTCCATTTCCGCCCAGCGATTCCTGATAGGCACCGGTGTGAAAAAATCCGATGTACAATTTTTCTTCATCGTTAATCATAGGCAGAAAAACCTCACCGGTATGTGCTTCGCTGTTGTAGTAGTCCTGGCTGTCGCAGGTGAGGCCTCCAATGTTTACTTTGTGGTAGGGGTCGTCCCACTTATTCACCGAAAGCAAAATGTATTTTTGGTTCAGCCCCCAAACATCGGGCAAGTGTGTGATAAACGATCCATCGATCATATACCAAAGCTCTTTATCGTTTTGTAGTTTTTGATCCACCACCGAGTAAAGAATTGCTCCGCTCTCCGAAACCGTAAAACTTCCGAATTCGGTGAAAATATTGGGAACGGGCACATTATTTTTTTCACAGATCCACTTGATGTTTTCTACAATCTGCTCGATCATGTATTTGTAATCGTAGTGAAACGTGAGCGATTGCTTCACCGGGAAGCCGCCACCAATATCAATCGAGTCAAGGGTGTCGCAGATTTTTTTCATTTCGCAGTACTTGAAAATGAAACGGCTCAATTCGCTCCAATAATATGCCGTGTCTTTGATCCCGGTATTAATAAAAAAATGGAGCATCTTTAAGGATGCTTTGCTGCTCGTTTGGATTTTTTCTTTATACAGCGTGTTAATATCTCCGTAGCGAATACCCAATCTGGAAGTATAAAATTCAAACTTTGGTTCTTCATCGGCTGCTACGCGAATCCCCACCTGATAGGGTTTTGTAACCTGTTGCTCGTAGTGATCAATCTCATTGAGATTATCAAGGATAGGCACACAATTAAACTCTTCATTAAGCAGCCCGGTTATATATTCTTTATACCGGGGCATTTTAAATCCGTTGCATAAGATAAACGTCTCTTTCGAAATCTTACCCCGCTCATAAAGGGTGCGCACAATCGGAATATCAAAAGCGGATGAGGTCTCGATGTGGATATCATTTTTCAACGCTTCTTCCAACACAAAATCGTAATGCGAAGATTTGGTGCAATAGCAATACGTGTATTTGCCGTTGTACTTGAAGCGCTCCATGGCGTTTGTAAAGGCAGCCTGAGCAAAGCGGATGTTTTCGCTGATGCGTGGCAAGTACGTGATGCGCAGGGGGGTGCCGTACTGATTGATAATATCCATCAAAGGCACCTCGTTGAATAAAAGCTCGTGCTCGCGCACTTTAAATTCGCGCTGCGGAAATTCGAAAGTCTGTTCGATCAAATCGCGGTAACTCTTCATTCTCGGTCGTAATAGTTAATCGTAAGTGGTTAATCGATAGCTCAAAATCGTTAATCGAAGCTACTATTTGCGGTTAACTTTTAACGATCAACGAATCTGCAATATTCCAATAAAATCGCCATCTTTGCAAAAGATTCGAACTATGGCCAGCCGCTTTTACATATTCCTTTTTGCTGTTGCCCACGCGCTGCCCGACTACTAAGTTTTTTCGGGTTACCGAGCCGCGTTGCCTTCTTTTTTTTGAACTGTTAACTGTTAGATATATTATTTGTGAAAGAAATTAAAATTATCGAAGTAAAATCCGAAATCGGAGCAGGTACCCGGGGTGCGAGCCTGGGTGTGGAGGCCATGAAGATTGCAAGCCTCGATTTAAAATCCGATTTATTTAAAAAATACGACTCCATCGAAGTTGAAAACGTAAACGAACTTCTGTTTGATGGCGCAGAACATGCGTATGCCAAATTTATTGATGGCGTGCTTGTGATGGAAGAGCGTGTATGCCTTGAAGTCTATGAACAGCTTTTTGACGATTTTTTTCCGCTCATTATGGCAGGCGATCATTCAACTGCCTACGGCACGATAGCCGGAATTAAAAAAGCATACCCCAAGAAAAAACTGGGTGTGATCTGGATTGATGCCCATGCCGATTTGCACACACCTTTTACCACACCCTCGGGCAACATGCACGGTATGCCGCTTGCTATGGCGTTTGGGGTAGACAACTTAGAGAACAAAGTAAACGACCCACGCGGAGAGACTCTTGACTATTGGGAGCAGATAAAAAACGTGGGCATGCCCGGAGCAAAAATCAACCCCGAAGATTTGGTGTACATTGCCGTGCGCGACTTAGAAAAACCGGAGAACTACCTCATCAATAAATACAACATCAACTTCATCGAAGTAGAAGATGTAAAAAAGAAGGGAGCGGCCGAAATGGCCCAACGTGCTTTACAAATGCTCGACCACTGCGACTTGATTTACATATCATTCGATGTGGACAGCATCGACAGTCGTTTTTCCACCGGCACCGGAACGCCTGTGCCTAATGGATTAACCGTAGATGAAGCAAAGGCACTTAATGCCGAATTATGCAAGGACCCCAAAATATGTGCGTACGAAATTGTTGAGGTAAACCCAACACTCGACACCGAAAACCGCATGGCCGAAAGCGCATTTGAAATTTTAGAAGCCTCCGCTAAGTCGATCGAGTCAAGACCTGTGCTGGCGGAGTGACCCGGCTAATATAAATGTCCGCATGAAGTTTATTTTGACGGTAATTACTCTTTTGACATCACTGGGTTTTTTACAGTCGCAAAATAAACTGAACTCCCGTCTTTTTTACTCCAAGCCCTCGCTGTACAACAGCAAATCGAAAGTAGATCACTTTGATCTTACCGCTTACGATGTGTCAGTTTCAATACCGGAAGACAACCGTAGTAAATTTTACAATGAGATCGTGTATAAAAATATTAAAACGCATGAGCTCGAAGAGTTTTTTAAATCGCCAACCATGGCTGAGATTCAAAACAAGATCAAAGCCGATGTGAAGAAGTTCCGGTCAGGTAAGCACCGTGCATCCATAGGCCAACTCGTGCTCAATCCTTCGGTTGAGGTTTTCTATCCCAAGATGCAAGGTTTTATTAGAGGGAAATCATTGGCAAAAGTGAGATTAGAAATGACTGCGTTACAAAACAATAAACCAATCATTCAAAAAAAATACGAATCGCTTTACATTACAAATGGTTTCGACAATGGATTTGAGGGAGATGTAAACATGACAATGGAAGAAGGTCAAAACATTACTGTCGGGATGGCTCTTCGCATGACACTTGATCAATTTTATCTTGATTTGAAAAGAATATTGATGCTGCCTAAAAATAAAATGATTGTGTGTGGCTTGGTCGTAAATTCAAAAACAGATCAACCTATTAGTACGACTATTTCGTTTCGGTCAGATTCTACTTTTTCGGTAACGTCTTTGCCCAATGGAAGCTTTGAAATTGTGCTTACAAAAAAGCAATACAGATCAACGATCGTAGCTCTGAATTATATCAATTTTTCAGAGGTCATTGATTTGACTGAACCAGATTCTCGCATGAAGGAAGTTGAATTTAAACTTAAGCCTATTGAAAAAAGAACGGTGGTGAATTTGCAAAATGTTTTATTTTATACCGGCACCACCGACTTGCTTGAAACTTCTTATGCTGAACTTGACGATGTTGTTTCATTTTTGAACAATAACCCTAAAGTTAAAATTGAATTACGCGGTCATACCGATAATCAAGGGAGTGCCAATAAAGATCTGCTGCTTTCACAAGAGCGAGTTGATAAAATCAAAAGCTATCTTGTTTCTCATGGAATTGCTTCAAACCGAATTGCAGGCAAAGGTTTGGGAGGTACTCAACCCATCGCCTCAAATACAACCGAAGAGGGACGAAAACTCAACCGAAGAGTCGAGTTTGTTATTTTAAAGAATTAACATTTGTTTTTGCAGACAAAACGTCAATCAACAAACTTCTTAAATATTGCAGTTGCATTGTGCCCGCCAAAGCCAAACGTATTGCTCATAGCGGCCTTTACTTTTTTGTTAATTTTTTTCCCGAGCGTCAGGTTTAGCGAAGACGGGATTTCCGGGTCTATATTTTGTGTGTTGATGGTGGGGGGGATGATGTCGTTCGTTACGGCAAGGATAGAAGCAATGGCTTCGATGGCACCTGCTGCTCCCAGCAAGTGGCCGGTTGCAGACTTGGTGGCACTAATATTTAAATGGGTTGGATTATTTCCGAATAACCTCACCATCGCTTTTGTCTCACTGATGTCGCCAAGGGGCGTGGATGTAGCATGTGCATTAAGATAATCGATGTCAGAGGGTTTCATGCCCGCATCATCTAGTGCATCTTGCATACCGAGTAGTGCCCCTTCACCTTCTGGGTGTGTGCCGGTTAAATGATACGCATCGGCACTCATGCCACCGCCTGCTACTTCTGCATAAATTTTAGCCCCACGTTTTCTGGCGTGTTCGTATTCTTCGAGAATCAATGCGCCTGCGCCTTCGCCCATCACAAAGCCATCGCGGTCTTTATCGAAAGGGCGTGAGGCGTGTGTTGGGTCATTGTTATTTTGCGACAACGCTTTGCTGGCGTTGAAACCGCCAATGCCCGCTTCGTTGATGGCCGCTTCCGAGCCACCCGTAACAATAACATTTGCTTTGCCCCATCGCACGTAATTGAAGGCATCAATAATTGCGGTGGTTGAAGTAGCGCACGCAGAAATGGTGGTGAAGTTCAAGCCCATGAAACCATACTTGATCGAAATCCAACCCGAGGCTATGTCGGCTATTACTTTGGGTATGAAAAACGGATTGAACCGCGGAGTGCCATCGCCTTCGGCAAACTCTATCACCTGCTCTTGAAAAGTTTGAAATCCTCCGTTTCCGGAGCCCCATATTACTCCTACTTTTCGTTTGTCAATTTTTTCAAGATCAAGAAGAGAGTCTTTCAAAGCTTCGTCTGCAGCAATCATGGCAAACTGTGTGAACTTGTCCATTTTCCGAAGTTCGGGCCGATCAAAATATTTTTCAAAGTCAAAGCCTTTTACTTCACAGGCAAATTTGGTTTTGAATTTTGAGGTATGGAAATGTGTAATCGGTGCGGCTCCACTTTTCCCTTCAACAAGGTTATTCCAAAAATCCGTTACCGTATTCCCGATAGGGGTGATGGCACCTAAGCCCGTAACAACTACTCTTCGTTGATTCATAAGTTTTGGTTATGCTTTTAATTCCTTTAAGATGGTTTGACGAATGGTATAAAAATCTTTTTCGCCTGTTAAACGCGACAGTTGCAGCGCGGCCAACATATTGGTAATAATTAGCAATGCTTTGGTTCGCGCTGACGTGGTGAACGAAAATACATTCTGTTGACGGCCTTCTTCCAAAATATGAGTGACCCACTCCAATGTTCTGGCAGCAAAAGCTTTTAGGTCTTTTTGCATTTTGGCATCGACTGTGTTTAAATCGGTAGCGAGTGATCCCACGAGACAAACACGCCCTTCTGATTTTATTTTATTGTAAATGGAAAGAAACTCATTGAGCTTTTTTACCGGATCCATTTGCTTTGTGCGTTCAATCAGTTCTTCCAATTTTCCGGTTTGATTTTTTAAAATGGATTGCCCTAAATCGGATTTGGTGGGAAAATGATAGTGAACCGATGCGTTTTTAATTTTTAACCGTTTGGAAATATCGTAAAAACTGAACGCATTAAATCCTTTCTCCCGTATCAGATGATCGCCTAATTGAATAATTTCTTCGCGCGTAGACATGCCGCAAATATACCTACCAAGTAGTAGGTATGCAAATAGATAAGAATAGACGGCTTGTGAAAATCCCGACTACAAACAAAAAAGGAACACAGACATCGCGCCCAAATTGTAGGTTTTTTTAACCGCGTTTTCGCCCTATTTCATTAGGATACAAACTCATCACTTCATCGCTTTGCCAATACTGCTTACTGTCAACATCCATAATGGTGAGTTTACCAGTAAAAGCTGCGCCCGTATCAAGATTCCATAAATTAAAAATATTCATGGGTTCTGAATTTCCATAATTTGTAACGGGTGTATGTCCAATAAAGATTTCATTGAATAGCTTCAGTCGTTTAGGGAAAAAAGGGGAGTCTGCTGATGCTGTTTTGCATAAACCAACAGCCATCTCCCACAGTGTTCGGTCATTGAATAAATAAGATTTCGTGTATTCATTTTCAGGCCCATATTCTGATGTAAACCCTGCATGAACAAACAATCGATTTTTATTATCGGTATGGTACAGCTTCATCTTTTCAATAAAATCGAGGTGTTTTAATTTGGTGCCATCATCAACATGCGCGTAACTATCGTAAGTAGACTGCGCACCGTGTTTACGTTTATAATCATCTTCTAACTTGGTACGTAACCATTTTTCGCACCAGTCATCATGATTACCTTTTAACACAATACATTTTTCTCCATGCGATTGTTTGCGAGCAATCAACCATTCCATTAAACCAAAAACATCGCTCCAGCCGTCTGCGTAATCACCTAAAAAAATCAATGTATCTTGATCTGAAACCAGCGCACGGTTCAATATTTGATACAATGCTTTAAGTCCGCCATGAATGTCACCAATCACTAAAGTGCGGGGTTGAGATAAGGACATCAAAATTTCAAAAGGTTATTTTTTGTAAAAATATACCGTACACAATATAGAATATAAATAGTTTAACCTCAGTAGTTATCCCAAACCGGATATCGAACAATCACATTTCCCAACCATCTTCACCCAACAAAGGCACAAAAGCAAATTGATCAAATTCTTCTTTTATCAGCTTTGTATTTTTTTTGGTGATCTTCACCATCTTTTGAGTATCGCGGTTCCCTACCGGGATAATTAATATTCCGTGATCGCTCAACTGGTCGGTGAGCGCAGAAGGGATTACGGGTGCACCCGCAGTAACAATAATTTTGTCGAAAGGAGCCTTAGCTGCAAGCCCTTTCGACCCATCGCCATAAACAAAAAATGGATTGTAGCCGAGTTGCGGTAAAAACGATTTTGTTTTTTCGAACAAATTGCGGTTGAATTCTACGGTATAAACCGTTGCACCCAGCTCGAGCAGAATTGCAGCCTGGTAGCCGGACCCCGTTCCAATTTCCAAAACTTTATCGCCTTTTTTTATTTCCAGTTTTTCAGTTTGAAAAGCTACAGTGTAAGGCTGTGAAATGGTTTGTCCTTCGCCTATAGGAAAAGCCTTGTCTTCGTAGGCATGAGGCAAGAGGGCATCATCAAAAAAAACGTGCCTGGGCACTTTATTTACGGCTGACAAAACGGCCTCATCTTTTATGCCTTTTAGGCGTAATTTTTTGACCAGTTTGTTTCTCAATCCACGCTGCTTATAACTGTCTTGCCGCATATACAAAGTGATAAAACGACCCAAAAAAAGCCATTTTTAAAGAAAAAATAAAGTTTTATCGAATTCTTAGGAAAATTGAATTCTATGCCACTACTTTGAAATCCCAATGCACGGTAAACCTATTTTGCCATAGCGTTAAAACTGTGCAACCTGATCCCGCAGTAGGAGTGGTTACCCCACCCGCTACTGTTGGGGCAGGTAAACTACAGAGGCCTTTAGGCCTTTTTTCGTTTTAAGACCTTTTGAACAGCTTCTACTATGTTTTCAGAACCCAGGCCGTACTTATTCAAAAGCTGAGTTGGTGTTCCGCTTTCCCCAAAACTATCGTTTACGGCTACCATCTCCATTGGAGCAGGCGCAAAACGAGCCAAAACCTGACTGACGGCATCTCCAAGCCCTCCGTTGATTTGATGTTCTTCGCAGGTAACTGCGCATTTGGTCTTTTGTACCGATTCAAGTATTGCTTCAACATCGAGTGGTTTGATGGTGTGTATGTTGATCACCTCAGCGCTGATACCCTGAGCGGCTAACTTTTCTTCTGCTTCGATGGCCTGCCATACCAAATGGCCACAGGCAAATAAGCTCACGTCTTTTCCTTCAATCATTTTATCGGCCTTGCCAATGGTGAAAGGTCGGTCGGGTGCGGTAAAGATAGGCCAACTCGGCCGCCCAAACCGTAGGTACGCAGGACCGATGTGCCCACCCAAAGCAAGAGTAGCCAGCCGGGTCTGGTTGTAATCGCAGGGCACAATCACCGTCATGCCCGGCAACATTCTCATCATGCCGATGTCTTCCAGAATTTGGTGCGTGGCCCCGTCTTCACCCAATGTTACGCCCGCATGCGATGCGCATATTTTTACATTTTTGCCCGAGTAGGCAATCGATTGACGAATTTGATCGTAAACACGGCCGGTAGAGAAATTGGCAAACGTACCTGTGAAAGGAATTTTGCCGCCTATGGTCATGCCTGCGGCCAGGCCCATCATGTTGGCTTCCGCAATACCTACTTGAAAAAAACGATCGGGAAAATCTTTTTTAAAAGCATCCATTTTCAAAGAGCCCGTTAAGTCGGCACAAAGCCCAACCACATTTTCATTTTGCTTGCCAAGCTCATGCAGCCCGGCACCAAAGCCGGAGCGGGTATCTTTTTTTTCTGTGAACGTATATTTGGTCATGCCGGTGCTGTTAATGTCTTGTTAAAATTTGAAAATACCGCAAGAGAGGTTCAACTCGAGCAGAACTAATTCGTAAAAGCTTTCTAATCGCAACTGTATGGAGGGAACAAAGACCATCGACCGTAAATTACTTTTCTGGATCATTCTTGCTTTATTGATGGCGATTGTTCCTTGGTTTGTTAGTTAAAGCTTTTTATTAATAATCTCCAATCGTTTCTTCTAATTGAGCTAATGCTCGTTTCAGTTCTTCGTCATTAGGTGCAACACCGTGCCATTTGTGCGATCCCATCATGTAATCAACACCGTAACCCATCTCTGTTTTCATCAGGTTCATCACCGGCTTTCCTTGGCCGGTTTGTGATTTTGCTTTTTCTAAAGCGGCAATTACAGATTCCATCTTGTTGCCTTCCCATTCGTTGACGATCCACCCGAACGACTCCCACTTAGATTTCAAATTGATCAGCGAGAGTACCTTGTCAACCGGTCCATCAATTTGCTGGCCATTGTAATCAATGGTGGCGATCAGATTATCTACTTTATTATGTGCGGCATACATGGCGGCTTCCCACACTTGTCCTTCTTGTTGTTCGCCATCGCCCATCAACACAAAAACCAGGTTATTGTCTTTATTCAATTTTTTAGCTTGAGCAGCACCCAAAGCAACGGACAGGCCCTGCCCGAGCGATCCTGAAGCTACCCGTACTCCGGGCAAATGTTCGTGAGTAGCGGGATGGCCTTGTAACCGGGAGTTGAGTTGCCTGAAGGTGGCCAATTCTTTCACTTCAAAATATCCGGAACGGGCAAGTGTGGCATACCATACCGGTGAAATGTGGCCGTTAGAAAGGAAAAATAAATCTTCCCCTTTTCCATCCATTGCAAATTGGTTGTTGTGCCTGAGTATATGAAAATAGAGGGCTACAAAAAAATCGGTACAACCCAACGACCCGCCCGGGTGGCCGCTTTGACAGGCGTGCACCATGCGAACAATGTCTCTGCGGATTTGCGTAGCTAATTTTTTTAATTGAACGAGGTCGGGTTGCATGAGGTAAGTATGAATTTTGCGCGAAGATATAAACTTCGCCATTAGGCCATCGGTATTGCGTAAATAATTTTCAAGTTTACTTCTTCTTTTTAGCTGCTTTCTTCGATGGTTTCTTTTTGGCGGGCTTTGCAGCACTTTTCGCTCCCTTAACTGTTTTTTTAACTTTTGTAGCAATTGTTTTACCGAGTATTTGTGCGGTGTGGTTTCGGGTGTCTACTTTTCCAATCACTTCTTCAATTACTCCGGCTTCGTTGATGATAAACGTTACCCGTGCTGTGCCCATGTATTTTCTTCCATACATCGACTTTTCGATCCATGTTCCGTACTTTTTATGTACGGTTAAATCGGTGTCGGCCAGCAGGCGGAACGGAAGTTTTTCTTTTTCGATGAATTTCCTGTGCATTTTTTCGTCATCGCGGCTCACGCCCAGCACTTCGTATCCTTGTTTCTGCAGCAACTTGTAGTTATCGCGAAGGTTACAGGCTTCTGCGGTGCAACCCGAGGTCATGTCTTTAGGATAAAAATAAAGCACTACTTTTTTTCCTTTGAAGTCGGTGAGTTTTACTTCACTGCCGTCTTGGTCTTTGGTGGTGAAATCGGGTGCTTTCGTTCCTGTGGAGAGTGTCATCGTAATTTGGGTTATAATATTTTCTGTCGATAAATTTTTTCGTTGCCTGCACGGTCGGTTACTTTCAATTCAAAATCGCCTTTCAGTAACTGAGTTTTATCAAGCGGCTCGGATTGAAGGATTCCGGTTTTGTAATCGTATTTCATCATCAGCCATTGCCCGTTTACAGTAGCTTCATAGTTACCGATGCCCGAGAGGTTGTCGGAAATTCTAAAACGTGCAGAATAGTTGTTGCACCGGATACGGTAGATGCCCGGTGCTATCGAGTCGCTGAGTACTACAAAATCTCCCAGTTCCTTAGTGTAAAAGGTAATGTTGTTGTGTTGCCATTGGCCACCAACAAATTCATACTGCCGGCCTTCCATGCGATAAACTGAATTTTTTGAACCTGCCGCACCCGCTTGCTTCAAGGTTATTTCCAGCGGCTCGCGCAGGGGGTCGGTATTTTTTCCGATGCTAAAAACTTCCCGGTTGTTCTTTAAATTTTTTTCTAAGGATAAATAAAGAGTATCGTACAAGGTATTGGCATGAAAACGGATGTCGGCCAAATCGCTGTAAAAAGTGTATTCTGTTTTTGACGGGATGGCATCCACAACGTGTGGTGAAAAAATACCATGGCATGTGGCCATGGAATCGGGAATGATTTTGTGAAGATCTACCAGAAAAACCTGTTGGCCATTGGCTTCGTAAGCACGCTCAAGTTCTTGGGGGATTCCTTTTTCAAACAACTTGATGGTTGAGCTTCCACACGAACGCAGTTGCACGGTCATTACGTTTTCGCTGAGGTTAAACTCAACCGCTTTGGACTGGAGGGCAATTACGGGTTCTTTAAATGCCTTTTCCTGAGAAAGTTTAAAATTGATTTTGCTTTCGTTGGAGTAGGTATCGCGCAGCAAGATTTCAACCGATGCGGGTTTATCGGTGATACTGACAACACCCTGGGTTGAATTGGCATCGTAATAATTGAGCGGGTTCCCATCTTGTACATACAACTTATTGAACCGAAGCCCACGCGTTTTCAACGTTTGAAAATTCATCAGAGCAACAATGTTTTGCGATTCATTGAAATTGATTTTGTCGATCTGCTGTGTAAATATGCGTTGGCTGTCCACTTTCATTTCTATTTGATTGATGCCGCACCGAAATTGTGAAAAGTCGAGTCGGTCGTAGGCCAACAGTTCAACTCCAATTTTTCCTTGTGCGTATATGGGGTACGGCAGGAAGTAGGTAGAGCCATTTCTCAGCAACGAAAATTCAAACCGCCCAAACCGCCCATTGATTCTAGAGTCGATATCCATCGTTTTCAAAGCAATCTTTTGTGCCGTAGGGGGAAGTACATCTTTGATCTCATCAAACCTGAACGCAAGCGGGTTGAATGCCTCGTTGTTGCGATCGCGAATTTCGAAGTGGAGGTGCGGGCCGCTTGACCCTCCGGTGTTTCCGGAAAAAGCAATGGTATCGCCACGACTTACGCTATACAGTTGTGGTGGTATGTTCAGCTTCAGTTCAAATGATTTTTGCTCGTACTGCTTGTGCAAAATGTATTCGGCAATTTTTCCATTGAAGTGATCCAAATGCCCATACACCGACATGTTTCCATCGGGGTGGGTGATGAACAACGCATTGCCGTAGCCGGTAGCGCTTACAATGGCGTAGGAGATATACCCCTGTTGAGTGGCCAGCACGGGCGCACCAATCATGTTGTTGGTTCGAATGTCGATACCCGAATGAAAGTGTGTGTTGCGCAGCTCGCCCATGGTGCCCGCCAGCCAGTTTTGTTGGCCGGGATACACCGGGAACAAGTAAGGCTCTGAATAATCGGGTGACGGCAGTTTTTTTTCAGGGCTAAACTGCGCCTGTGCCAGGCACGAGGTTAACAAACCAATCGCAATGAGACTACTTAACTTCAAACTCCAACAACTTTTCGTTTTCAATGTATCCGGATAATGTATTGCCGATTGCCACCGGGCCAACACCTTTTGGCGTTCCGGTAAAAATCAGGTCGCCCGTGCGCAGGGTAAAGAATTTTGATAAATACGAAATAATGTAGCCGAAGCTGAACAGCATCAAACTCGTGTTGCCTTGTTGCTTGGCTACGCCATCTACTTCCAGTTTAAAATTAATATCGCTTAGGTTTTTAAAGTCGGTTACCGGAATGAATTTGTCAGACAAGGGTGCCGAACTGTTGAAACCTTTGGCGATGTCCCACGGCAAACCTTTGTCTTTGGCTTTTTGCTGGAGGTCGCGTGCCGTAAAATCTATGCCCAGCCCGATAGCGTCAAAATATTTATGAGCAAATTTCTCTTCGATGTTTTTTCCTTCCTTGCAAATTTTTAAAACCAATTCAATTTCGTGGTGAATGTCTTTCGAAAAATCGGGATAATAAAAAGGAGAGCCGTTTTTTAGAATGGCGGTATCGGGTTTGGTAAAAATCACGGGTTCATCCGGCCGTTCATTATTCAACTCTTTGATGTGCTCCACGTAGTTTCGTCCGATGGCAAAAATTCTCATAACAAAAAGATTTGTACAAAGTTATGAATACAGCCGGATTATTGTACAACGATTACTTCAGCGGAAATATTTGAACTCGGTCTTCGTTTGTTAAATTTGCAGACGAAATAAAATTCAACGCTATGAAATTGATTAACGCATTCGGTTTGTTAATTGTACTTCTTCTCGCACAGGCCTGCGCTACCGTGCCCGTTACTGGCCGCAAGCAATTGGATTTGGTGTCGAGCTCTGAAATCAACACCATGTCGGCTTCGCAATATCAAGGGGTGATTACTAAAGGGCCGCTTTCTAAAAATGCGGAGCAAACGGAAATGATCAAACGTGTAGGCAAGCGCATTCAGGGTGCAGTAGAAAAATACATGGCGAGCAAAGGGTGGAGCAGCCAACTGGAGGGCTTCAATTGGGAATTTAACCTGATAGACGACAAGCAGGTGAATGCCTGGTGCATGCCGGGCGGCAAGGTTGCATTTTATACCGCAATATTGCCGATATGCAAAGACGAAAACGGAATTGCTGTGGTGATGGGGCACGAAGTAGCACATGCCATTGCCAACCACGGCCGTGAGCGCATGAGCCAGGGGCTGATCGAACAATTTGGTATGACTGCCCTTAGCACCGTTATAGGCCAAAACCCAACGGCAGCCAAGCAGATTTTTATGCAAGCAGTAGGCGCAGGTTCTAACTTGGGTATGTTAAAATTTTCGCGCCAACATGAGTCGGAAGCAGACCACATCGGTTTGATATTTATGGCCATGGCCGGCTACGACCCTAACCTCTCTATTGAATTTTGGAAACGGATGATCACGATGAACACCGGACAAAAGCCACCGGAATACCTGAGTGACCACCCTTCCGATGAAACGCGCATTAAAGATTTGCAAGGCTGGATGCCCGAAGCTCTTGGATATTATTCGAAGAATTAATTACATCAACGGTCTGCATGAGACAGAAACTGAATTTGATAACCCTTGGTGTTGATGATTTTGAAAAATCTGTAAATTTTTACGAGAAGGGTTTGGGTTGGAAAAAATCAGACAAAAGTATGGATGGCCTCGCGCTGTTTCCACTGGGTGGAATTGTTTTGGCGCTGCACCCCCGCCACGAACTTGCCGAAGACACAACGTTGAACTACCAGCCAACCGAATTTTCGGGCTTGACCATTTCGTACAATGCGAAATCTGAAACCGAAGTGGATGAAGTATTAAAAAGTGTTGCCAAACTTGGCGGAACAATTGTAAAGTCTGCCCAAAAAGTTTATTGGGGCGGCTACAGCGGTTATTTCAAAGATTTGGATGGGTACTTGTTTGAAGTAGCCCACAATCCGTTTTGGGAGTTCGATGCCAACGATAATCTGAAACTTTAATGACAAGTGTTCACCCGATAAAAGAATTGACACAGATTCCGGGCGTGGGAAAATCCATTGCAATGGATTTATACAAGATCGGTATTAAAAGTATTGGCGACCTGAAAGGGAAGGACCCTCAAGAACTTTATGTCCAATCGAATCATGTGGCAGGGTGTGTACAAGACCGATGCCTGCTCTACGTTTTCCGTTGTGCTGTTTATTTTGCAGAAACACCAACCAACAGACAAGACCATGAGAAACTAAAATGGTGGAATTGGAAAGACAAAAAGTAGCAAGAGCAAAAAAATAAATTTTTTTACAATAACCCTTTTCCTTCGAGAATAGTCTTTAATGTTTCGTGCGATTTCCAGAACCTGGATTTGGCATCATTAAAATATTGTTTGAATTCGGGATCGTCTTTTATGGATTCCATTAGCGGGTCATCTTCCAAAAACAAAATAATCCAGTATTGCACATTATCTACGTTTGAAAAAAGTTTCATGTGCTCAACTGCTTTTTTCCGATCGCCCATATAAATGTAGTACCCCGAGAGAATCAGGTTCCGATAGATTGATTTGTCGGCCTCTGCAAATTCCTTATAGTTTTCGATTAGATCTTTGGATTTCTTTTTTTCTCCAATCTTGTCCATCACGAAACCGATCGTCAGGTTTTCATGTCTGTACACATCTAATTTTTGCGACTCCCTAATAAGTAGAAACCGCTTGTAATACCTACCGGCACCCTCGTAATCTTTCATAAAATACGATACTTTGCCTATATCCTGCAGAATATCAAACCGTGTGGTGTCTTTGCGAAACTCGGTAAGCAAAAGTTCGCGTGTTTGTTTTGCATCTCTGGTTTTAGCAAACAAAATGAATGCTCGGATGTACCTTGAAAATGGATTGTTCTGATAATACCCCAACGACTTATCAATGTATTTCAGCGACTCTTCTACAAAGCCATTCTGAATCAAAGCATTGCCCAGGCGCAGGCATGTGTAACTTGCGGTCATTGAATCTAGCGAGGCAATATCCAGTTGAAATCCCTTCAATGCGTATTGCAAATATTTACCGGTGTTGGGCATATAGATGGAATAGAAGTCTGCCAAAAAACCAATGACTAATGCAGAATTTGGATTGTACTCCAGGGCTTTTTCTAAATAAGGCACGGCAGCTTCGTATTCTTTTTTTGCCATCAACGCCATGGCTTTGGACAATAAGCTTTCTCCTAACTTAGGATCGTACAGCAAAGCTTTATCTGCGTAAGCACTTATTTCTTCTATGTGTTTTTTGTCAGTTTTGAAGATTTCTATGTTGTAGTAGGTGATGGCAATTTCTCCGTAGGCCATTGCAAATTGCTCGTCCAGTTCGGTAGCTTGCTTAAAAAATTCAATAGCTTTCTCAAGATTTTTTTTGTTTCCAATTATTTGCAGGTTTTTACCTTTCAAGAATAGATCATACGCTGCAAGATTATTAGTTGGCTTCTTCTCAATTTTTCGGGTTTCGTCCGGAGTAATAATAACTTTGATTTCTTCCGCAATGCTCTTGGCAATTTCCTGTTGTAATTGAAAAATGTCTTTGGTCTTGCGTTTGTATTGAGCAGACCATAAATGTCTATCTGTTGCCCCCTCAATCAGTTGAACGTTTAACACAATTTGGTCACCGACCTTTTGACCGCTCCCTTCCACGAAGTAGCTCACATTTAATTCTTTTGTTATTTCAGGAATGGATTTGTTTGTGTTTCTGTATTTTTCCGAAGAAGTTCGGCTGATCACCCGCAGGTCTTTAATCTTTTGTAAGTTATTCAGTGTCGACTCCATCAAACCATTAATTAAGTACACATTGGTGGAGTCGCTGCTTTCATTTTTAAACGGGAGCACTGCAATGGATTTTTCCAATACCGCATTGTTTGAGGGTTGAATAGCTTTATACAGATAAAACGAGGAAACAATCAATACAATTAACCCGACCCCTGCGGCCCATTTAACATTTCTGTTACGGTTGGCGGAGGTGTGCACAACGAGTTCTGTTTGCGGCCTATTGCCCACCTCACCGGGAGGGTATCCATAATATTCGCGAAAGCATTTTATGAAATAGGAGGGGCTGTTAAATCCTACTTGGTGAGATACTTCGGAAACGTTCAACGATGATTTACGCAGCAGTTCCATGGCTCGGGCGAGGCGTACCTGATTGATGAACTGGCTCACCGAAAGCTTGGTTTCTTTTTTCACCTTACGCAGCAAATTCGATCGGCTCATGTTCAGGGCATCCGCCAGTTCAGAAACCCCAAACTGCTCATTGGCAATGTTTTGCTCCATCACAGATGTTATCCTACTAACAAAATCATTTAACGGTACAGGGTTTTCTGCCATGAGGGTCTCGGATTTTAAACAAAAATACGGGGCTGTGCGCGAAAATTTATATGCATGCGCCATAGTTTCTATTGTTTCCCGCAAACTTGATGTTTATAGGCACACCGTTGTTTAGCCTGCCCTGAGCAGTTGCTCGTTCTTTGTGGCATTAAAATAAATAACAATTCAATTATGAAAACAAAACACATTTCTCTGTTAAAAGTAGCAACCGTAGTTACCTTGTTGGGTACATTGTTAACAACAGCCGCCTGTCAGGGAAAAAAAGCAAAAGAACAAGAAGAAAGTACGGCACACGCAGCTACAGTTACTACAACTCCACAGATGGACATTCATACGGCTGTAGTTGCCGGCAACCTCGAAGTAGTTCGTCAGCACATTGCGGCAGGCTCCGATATCAATGTAGGAGATCCTTTTGGCGGATCGAGCCCTTTAATTAGCGCTTCGGTTTTTGGAAAAACAGAGATTGCAAAAGCTCTGATTGATGCTGGTGCTAATCTTAATGCACAAAACAACGAAGGCTCTACCGCACTGCACACGGCTGCTTTTTTTTGCAGACCTGAAATTGTAAAAATGTTGCTTGAAAAAGGTGCCGACAAAACCATCAAGAACAAATACGGTACCACAGCCTACGAGTCGGTGATAGCTCCCTTTGGTGATGTAAAACCTTTCTACGACATGATGGTTAAGGCACTCGGCCCGATGGGTTTGAAACTGGACTATACCTACATTGAAAAGACACGCCCAGAGATTGCAAAACTATTAAAATAACCTCATAATACTTTCAAGATGGTAATCAATCGCAGATATGACATTGACTGGATACGTGTAATTACTATCGGCCTGTTGTTGATTTATCATACCGCCATTGGGTTTCAGCCTTGGGGTATGATGATTGGGTTCATTACTTCCCCCGAATCTTGGGTAGCGTTGTGGACGCCCATGAGCATGCTGAATGTATGGCGAATTCCTCTGCTCTTTTTTGTATCGGGTATGGGCGTGTACTTTGCCCTTCATAACAGAAATTGGAAACAATTGTTGAAAGAACGGACAACCCGCATTTTTGTGCCCTTCGTGTTTGGAATTTTTTGCATCGTTCCGGTTCATGTTTATGTTTGGCAACATTACTACAATATGGAAGCCGCTTATTCGGCTTATCCGGCACACCTTTGGTTTTTGGGAAACATTTTTGTGTATGTGCTCCTATTTTTACCATTGTTTTACTACTTGAAAAAAAATGAAAACGGAAAACTAGTGAGGATACTTAGAAAAATGATGAGTAGCCCATTGGGTATCATCCCGGTATTGGCAGCTTTCATGGTGGAAGTATGGAGTATCAATCCTTCGCCTTATGAACTTTATGCCATGAATTTGCACGGTCTCTTTCTGGGCATGCTGGCCTTTTTTTTCGGGTTCTGTTTTGTATTGAGTGGAGAAGGATTTTGGAAGATGATTGTAAAATGGCGCTGGTCATTTTTAGTTATTGGTTTCGCGCTTTTTTTATTGCGTGTTGTACTGCAAGTAAGCACATCTCCTTACTTGATACCCGTGGAAACCATCTGCTGGATACTGTCGGTATTGGCGTTTGGCTATCGTTATCTCAACAAACCAAGCAGGGCGCTGCATTATTTGAGTAAGGCTGCGTATCCGGTTTACATTCTACATATGATTTTCCTTTATCTTGGTTCTTCGATTATTTTCCCATTGAATTTGGCAGTTGAGTTAAAATTTGCAGTTACACTGGTTTTTACCATTGCCGGTTGTGTGGGCATGTACGAAGTCATTAAAAGAATTAAAATACTTAGACTATTCTTTGGCCTAAGCTAAGTAAGCAGTTACTCAGTATGTTTTTAAAAACCCTGCCATTTTTTGCGGGTTTTTTTTAGTATTGATTTTCCATTACCCCTTTGAACCCAAAAATAAATACTTTATTGATTTGAGAAATAAAAAATTATTCTATATTTGTAGAATAATATATCTAAATGTAGAGCAATGCAATTACCAAAAACGGAAGAACAATTGATGGAATTTATCTGGAAACAAAAGAAGGTTTTTATGAAAGAATTGATTGAATGTTATCCGGACCCCAAACCCGCACCCACCACCATAGCAACTTTGCTAAAAAGATTACAAGATAAAGGCTACATAGCCTATACTCTTTTTGGTAATTCCAGACAATATTACCCGTTGGTAAAAAAGACAGATTATTTTTCAAGGCATGTGAAGGGAATAATAAAGAATTACTTTAATAACTCGTCCATGCAGTTTGCTTCCTTTTTTGCTACATCCACCAACCTTACAATCGAAGAGCTTGAAGAGCTTAAAAAAATTGTTAATCAACAATTAAAGAAAAAAACACAATGATCATTTATCTCTTCAAAAGTATTCTCTGTTCTGCCCTATTTATTCTGGTGTATAAACTTTTACTCGAAAATGAGAAAATGCATCGGTTCAAAAGATTTTATTTGGTAACCAGTTTAATGCTGTCATTCACTATTCCGGTAATTACACTCGGTACTTCAGTTTCTGCGCCATCAATAAATAGAACTTTTGAAATAGTTGCTTCACAGCCTGTTGAAATAATTCAAACAACATCCGATCCGGACACAAATTATCTCTTGCTTGTTTTAATTGGATTCTATGCCTTAATCTCAATACTGTTTTTCTTTCGGTTTGTTAGAAACCTAAAAAACATTTTATCATTAATCAGGAGGTCTCAGATCATCACTCTCGATAATTCAAAAATTATTCTTATCAACGAGGATATTGTTCCCCATAGTTTTTTAAATTTTTTATTCATCTCATCAAAAGATTTTACAAACGGAGCTATCAAAAATGAAATTATTGTCCACGAACAAGCGCACATTCAGCAAAAACATTCTTACGACAATATATTGATTGAGGTTGTGCAGATTTTCTTTTGGTTTAATCCTTTTATACTTCTATACAAAAAGGCTATACGACTGAATCATGAATTTTTAGCCGATGAAAAGGTTATCAACTCTACTGCAAACATAGAACACTATCAATATCTACTCATCAACATGACGAACAATAAGTCCTTGAGTTTAACAAGCCAATTTAATTATTCATTAACCAAAAAAAGATTAATTATGATGACAAAACAAAAATCATTTAGGTCTGCTTTGTACAGACAAATAGCTATCATTCCGGTGGTGGCGCTATCGCTGTTGTTGTTCAGCAACAGTTCGTCAGCTCAAACTACAAAAAGCGACCAAGAGGTTAAAAAACGTATTACCCCCTCAACTCAAGAAGGTGTAACCAAAAATGTAGAGGATGAATACAGCTTGATATTAGAACAGACAAAAGATAATAAAGGATGTATTCGGCTGGGAAAACTTTCTGAAAGGGGAAGGCAAAGGTTGCAGACCATCTATTTATCGATGAACAAAGAACAGCAAGCAAAACAAAATGTAGTTTTTGTTCCCGTACCAAAACCAAGCCCAAAGATTATTCCCACTCTGGCCGAAGTTGAATCCTGGAAAGATTCAAAAGTCTACGGTGTATGGGTTGACGATAAAAGAGTTAGCAACTCGGAATTGAATGAATATAAAAATACAGACTTTGCCCAGGTTTTTGTAAGCCGACTCGAAAAGAATTCTACAAATTATGGCAAACACTTTTATCAGGTTAATTTGATGACCAAGGATTATTACACCAATTATTACAACAAAGCTACTGAGCGCGTTGGTCAATATTACATTGCGTATAAAACAGTAAACAAGATAGGGCGTGTCGTACTTAAGGTGTGTGGGTGAACCCATTCAGAATTTCGACATCACTACCAACCACTCGCTACCGTAGGCTACCGAAGTGATGCGGTAGCCATTTTTCCATTTTTCGCGTATCCACTCGGTTGGAAACTCGGCCTGGGCAGCATACACTTGCAAACTTATTTTTTCCGTCTTCGACATGATTACCGCCCACGTGCCCTGGCAATACGAAACATCGGTGATTGAAAAATCCTGATCCCAGTAGTCTTTGATAAACGCCCGGGGTATGTATGTATCGATTTGAAAATCCTGAGTTTCAAAATCTTTTGCCTGCGACATAAGCGCCAGCCACTGTGTTCCGTTGCCGGTAACGGCTTCCAATTTATAGCCTTCAACCGAGTGCTTCCTGATTTGATCGCTCGGGAAACTATTGTCGGTAAGAACCTTTTGTTGCGGTCGTTTTTGTTTCGAAAAAGAAATTACCCATCCTGATTTGCCAATACCTTCGATGTTTGAAATGGAAAAACCCAAATCATTGTATTTTTGAATGGAATCGTACAACGATTGGTTTGTTACTGTGCAGATAACTTGCCGCCCCATCTCAGCTTGCGTAGAAAGCACTACTCCATAGCCTCCGGTTTTATTGTTAAATAAGGAGGTAACGGAATATTGATTTGCCGTTTCACTTTTTATCCACGAGGCACTGGGGGTTACGTCATAAACCTGGTGCTCGTATTTTATGGTTTCCTGGGCAGTAACCAAACTACTTGCAGTCAAAAACAGGAATAAACTAAGTTTTATCTTCATTGCATTAATACAATACCCTAAACTTAATGGTGTGGGGAATCGCCCTCAACTCTTTTATTACTTCTTTGTTGTACTCTTTATTAATATCGGTGATAACGTAGCCGATCTGCTCATTGGTTTTGAGGTATTGCCCCACAATATTGATGCCGTGGGTAGCAAGTATCTGATTTATTTTTGCCAAAATACCGGGCACGTTGTTGTGAACGTGTATGAGGCGGTGTGCGTTTTCCAATACGGGCAGGGTGAGGTTTGGAAAGTTTACGCTGTTGCTGGTGCTTCCGGTGTTGATGTAGTCCATTAATTTTCCGGGCACGAAGCTGCCGATATTTTCCTGGGCTTCTAACGTGCTGCCGCCTATGTGTGGCGTTAAAATGCAATTGGGCAAGCCGCGCAATTCCGAAACAAATTCTTCATCGTTGCTGATGGGTTCGTACGGAAAAACATCTACGGCACATCCGGCAACTTTTCCGGTTAAAATGTTTTCGCGCAGTGCTTTTACATCAACTACATGGCCACGACTTAAGTTGAGAAAAATGACACCTTTTTTCATCAGGTTAAATTCATTGGGGCCAATCATGTTTGCATTGCGCTCGCGCCCATCCACATGAAGGGTTACCACATCAACGGCAGTTAAAAGTTCTTTCAGGGTTTTGCACTTGGTGGCGTTGCCAAGAGCAAGGCGCTCTTCCGCATCGAAATAGAAAACTTTCATACCCAGGTTTTCGGCCAACACCGAAAGTTGGGCACCGATATTTCCATAACCGATTATGCCAAGTTTTTTTCCGCGCACTTCAAAACTTCCTTTAGCCGATTTGTCCCATTTGCCCTGGTGCATTTTGTTCGATTTGTCGGGAATGTTCCGCATGAGCAGAATCATTTCGGCAATGGCAAGTTCAACCACGGAGCGCGTGTTGCTGAAGGGCGCATTGAAAACAGCTATTCCTTTTTTTGTGGCTTCGCTTAAATCAATCTGATTGGTGCCGATACAAAACGCACCGATGGCCATGAGCCGGTTGGCATTTTCCAAAACTTTGGCGGTAACTTGCGTTTTGGAGCGGATACCAAGCACCGAAACATTTTTAATTTTCTCGCAAAGTTCCTCTTCTTCCAGGCCTGCGGCAAAAGATTCTACGGTAAAACCTTCGGCTTTCATCAGCTCAAGAGCTACCGGGTGTACGCCTTCGAGCAGCAATACATTGATGCGGTTTTTGGGGTACGAGATGTTGGTGTTCAATTTATTCAAATATAAAAATTCATCAAGACTTGGTGCAATGTGGTCTGCGTTGGCCAGCACTTTCTGGCGTTCCACGTTTTCAGTAAACGCATAAAATTTGTTGGCCAGCCCCGCGTGTTTGATCTCGTAATCGGTATAGCCATCGCCAATAACATACACATCGCCATTCAAATTCAGTTTCTTCAGTTGTGCGGCCTTTCCGTTGTTGGATGCCAGCGGGTTGCTGTCATCGAAGCCTACTATTTTCCCGCGATCGTCAAAACAAAATTCATTGGCCAGGATATTTTCATCTTTCACGCCATACTCGGTAACCACCGGGGCTATGAATTCGCGAAAGCCGTTGGAGATAATATAAATGCGGTCGGCATTGTTCGAAAAAAAATCTTTGTTGCGTTTGAAGGACTCGGACACCAGTTCTTTCAGATGGTGGGCGAGTTGGTTCAGGTGTTTTTTTTCAGGAGCAAGAAGTTTAATCCGCTGCTCGATGGAATCGCGTAAAGCCAAGCTTCCGTCCATCCCCCGATTGGTGATTTCGGCAATTTGTTTTTTGATGGATTCTTTTTCCGGGTTTCCGTTCAATGAAATATCGGCCAGCACATCAAATGCTTCTACTTTGGTAAACGTGCTGTCGAAGTCGATGATAAAATATTTGGGGGTTGCTTGCATTGATGGATTAAGTGTTTTCAATTTCGTTAACCAGTTCATCGTACCAGAGTTGTCCGTATTTTCGGATCAGTGGATCTTTTAAAAATTTATACAACGGAACTTTCAGCGATTGCCCAAACGAGCAAGCGGCCGAGCAGATATTCCATTGGTGATAGTTTACGGCCTCAAAATTTTTCTTTTTTGTAATGCGGATAGGATACAAGTGGCAGGAGATCGGTTTGCGATAAGAAATTTTCCCGTCAAGATAGGCTTGCTCGATACCGCATTTCAAAACTCCTTGTTGATCGTAATGAGCATACGCGCACTCTCGCCCTTTGATCACAGGCGTTGAATAATCTCCGTCTTCATCCAGTACATATGCCCCTTCTTTCTTAATGGTCTCCAACCCATCTTTGGTGAGGTACGGTTTGATAATATCCTGGATTTCTTCCATTATTTTTAGTTCGTCTTCTTCAAGAGGCGCACCGAGTTCGCCCTCCACGCAGCAAGCACCTTTGCATTTTTCCAAATGGCAGACAAACTCTACGTTAGCAACGTCATCCGAAACCAAAACT
The DNA here is from genome assembly GCA_018267285.1 of Bacteroidota bacterium. Taxonomy (GTDB): domain Bacteria; phylum Bacteroidota; class Bacteroidia; order Cytophagales; family Cyclobacteriaceae; genus ELB16-189. The sequence goes on from JAFDYU010000010.1 coordinate 216,854, forward strand.
TCACCTACTTTAATCATGTCAATAAATTCGATGCAAGTTAATAAAGGCAGATGAGAGTTGTGATTATTAAAATTGATTTATGGTTATATTGCTGTAGTCAACCCCATCCTCCATGAAAAGCTTTAAGCAATACTTTGTAGAATTTTTAATGATATTTCTTGCGGTAGTGTTGGGCTTCTTTGCAGAAAACATACGCGAGAATTTTGGGCAGCGTGCCAAAGAAAAAGAGCTGGTCATTGCTCTTATCAAAGATTTTGAGACAGGTATTGCATTGTTTCATTCCAGTTTACCAATTGGAAAGGAACGCCTTTCAGGATTGGATAGCTTAATTAATGAGACCTACTGGTTTATTGATGGCAAAGGCGACACGCGCAAGATGTATTATTATTACCATCATTACTTAAGGAATCAATACACACTAAATATTGCATTCCAAACAGTGGATATGTTACAAAGCTCAGCGGATGTTGACATTATACAAAATAATAAAGTGAATGTACTGATTAAGAAATTAGCATATACTAAAGAAAACATTAAGAGTCGCGATGAATTAGAAGAAAGACTTCGGCAGAACGCATCAGACTTCGGATTGAACATTTTTGATTATAGAGTATATAAGCAAGCAGTCGTTGATAGCACTGGATATATAAATGGTGGTGGCCTCAGTGAAATGGGATTTCTAACATTACCTAATCAACCTACCTTGATCAACAAAGACCCTGCTTTATTGAAAAAATTTGCTGGATTGGTTGGACTGTATCGAAATTATCAGGACTTAGATGTGAATAATTATCATAACGGCATTTTCTTTTTTGAGAAAGAAATAAAACTGATAGCTGATGAATATGGGATTGATAATGAAACGATGCAGCGCATCCATGAGGAAGTTATTGAAGGCTCAAAATAAAAAGTGAGGGAATCAGTGAATCTGATCTGAAGCTTGGCGCAGAAAATTTATTCCACTTTAGTTCTGCAAGCCCTTAGTATATTGCAGCGATTTTTATGGATGAATATTTGAAGACATTGAACCCGCCTCAGCATGAGGGCGTTGTAAATACAGAAGGGCCATGCATGATCATTGCGGGAGCAGGCTCCGGAAAAACCCGCGTGCTCACGTACCGTATTGCACATCTTATTCAAAAGCAAGGTGTTGATCCATTCAACATCATGGCACTGACGTTTACCAACAAAGCGGCCCGTGAGATGCGCGAGCGGATAGAACATGTGGTTGGTTCTGATGCGCGTAATTTATGGATGGGAACATTTCACTCTGTCTTCGCACGAATGCTCCGGGCAGAGGCACACCACATCGGCTACCCCAACGACTTTACTATTTACGACACGGACGATTCCAAGTCGTTGATCAAAAGCGTGGTGAAAGAAATGGGTTTGGATGAAACCCAATACAAAGCAAGCACGGTTTACAACCGGATTTCTGCGGCTAAAAACAAACTGATCTCCTGGCAAGATTACCTCGCCAACCCCATGCTTTTGGGCGATGATGCCGCCAACATGCGCCCCGAGATCGGAAACATTTATCGAAAATATGCCGAGCGCTGCTTTAAAAGCGGGGCGATGGATTTTGACGATCTGCTTTTCAACACCGATAAACTTTTTAAAGAACACTTGGACGTACTGAACAAATACCAGCATCGCATTCAATACGTGTTGGTAGACGAGTTTCAAGACACCAACCTTTGCCAGTATTTTATCATACGAAAACTGGCGGCCGTTCGCCAGAATGTTTGTGTAGTGGGCGATGATGCCCAAAGTATTTATGCGTTTCGCGGAGCCGATATTTCCAACATCCTGAATTTCGAAAAAGATTACCCGGAGTTGCGCATCATTAAACTTGAACAGAATTACCGCTCTACCAAAACCATAGTGGATGCGGCCAATTCGGTCATCGCAAAAAATAAAGCCCAACTTCCTAAAAATGTATGGACGGCCAATGAAGACGGAACGTTGATTGAACTGATTAAAGCTGTTTCAGACAATGAAGAAGGGAAACTGGTGGCTTCTTCCATTTTTGAAGAGAAGATGCAGCACCAATATTCGTTCAGCGATTTTGTGGTACTCTACCGCACCAACAGCCAGAGCCGCTCTATTGAGGAGGCGCTCCGCAGAATGAATATCAAATACAAAGTTGTGGGCGGCCTGTCTTTTTACCAGCGAAAAGAAATTAAAGATTTGCTGGCCTACTTACGTTATTCGTTGAATCAGCAAGACGAGGCTTCGTTCAGGCGGATCATCAATTTACCAAAGCGGGGGATAGGAGATACTACAATCGACAAAATTGTAGTTGCTGCCAACGACCACAGCATTTCGATATGGCAAGTATTGGAAAACGCACATTCGTTTTTGGGTGGAAGGTCAACGGGTGCGGTCGAAGATTTTGTAACGAAGATCAAACGATTTGGTGTAGAAATTCAAAATAAAGATGCCTACGAGGCTGCTTCGGAAATTGCCAAGTCTTCGGGCTTGTTGAAAGAATTGTACGAAGACAAAACTGCCGAAGGGCTAAGCCGTTTCGAAAATGTGCAGGAGTTGCTCAATGCCATCAAAGAGTTTGTCGATGATCCTGAAAAAGAAGACAAAAGTCTGGGCGCATTTTTACAAGAAGTTTCATTGGTTACCGGGCAAGATGAGAACAAAGACAACGATCCCGATAAGGTTACGCTCATGACCATACACATGGCCAAGGGGCTGGAATTTAAAAACGTGTACATCGTGGGCATGGAAGAAGATTTGTTCCCATCGCAAATGATGCTGAGCAGCCGCGCAGAGTTGGAAGAGGAGCGCAGGTTGTTTTATGTGGCCATTACGCGGGCACAAAAAAAACTTTTTCTTTCGTATGCCGTAACTCGGTATCGTTTTGGCCGGTTAAAAAATTGTGAGCCCAGCCGGTTTCTGGACGACATCGATCAGCGGTTTATTAAGGTGAGCTCGAAATTCAACAGCAGCGATTTGTTTTATACACCCAATGCCAGCTACGCCAAAAATTTTGTAAGCGGCATGCGCCCGTCAAAGCCGGTATCTAAACCGCAGCCCACGGCCTACAAACCCCCTGCCGATTTTACACCGAGCGATACGCACGGGCTGAAGGAGGGGATGAGGGTAGAGCATCCCAAGTTTGGGTTTGGCACGGTGATAAAAATGGAGGAACAAGGAGCCGAGCGCAAGGCAAGAATCAATTTTGCGGATTTTGGCGAAAAGACCTTATTGCTTAGCTTTGCCAAGTTGAAGATTCATGAAAACTGATAAGGCGCATAATCCTGTGGCCGGAATTAATCAAAAAAATAGTTCAAGAGAAATGATTGGAGAATACAATAGTTTACGCGAGCCCATTATTTTAAAAGAATACGGCCGCAATGTGCAGAAGTTGGTAAACTACATCCGCACCATACCCGACAAAGAGAAACGCACCCAAATGGCCACCACACTAATTGAGTTGATCAAGCAGCTTGCACCCGTGGCCAAAGAAGCACAGGAAAACCCGCAGCGCATGTGGGACGACCTGTACATCATGGCCAACTTTAATTTGGATGTGAACAACC
>JAFDYU010000011.1:0-81557 GCA_018267285.1 Bacteroidota bacterium
GCAAGAGTTTTCCAATCTACAAAACTGTCAGCGGATATTCGGAAGTGCTCTACAATTTCGTTCAAAAGCCCGGGCAGAATATTTATGGCGACCCGGTCACGTTTCGGTTTGGGATGGAGGTGAAGTTCAAGAAGGCAAAGGGCAAGGATAAAAAAGGATAAACTACTGACAATACTATAAGTTTCAAATCAATCTTTGATCGAAACTTTGCCGCGCCCCCATTTCCCGTTGCTCAATAAGTAATAGCACTCACCCACGCTCAGTGTTGATGGCGGCCTGACTTGTATAATATGAGGTTTACCTTGTTTAAAAGGAGTCGGGATCAATTTTTCCAGCTTTGTGATGGTGTCAATGTCAGTGTTTCGAAAAAATAATTTATTGCCAGTATTGTTTAGAATAACATTGATGGACGAATCGACTGCGCCTTCTCTTGCATAGCCCGTGCTTAACGTGTGCGTCAGGGACGCCAATGATTGAGAGGCCAGCACACAGATTGCTTTGAAAGCCCTGCATCGATCCAAAAAAGATTGTTCACCGCTTGCGCGGTCAGCTGTGATAAACCTCTGAAATTCATCGCACACATAGGCAAAAGGTCTGTCCTGATTTTCCCTTTTGAAAGTATATTCAAAAAATTTGGATTTTATGCATCGGCCAATCAAATCGCCGATGTCTGAGTTTTGCTCCGGTGAGTAAACCACACACCAACCCTCGTTCATACATTTTGCTATGGACAATTTTTCTTTGGGGGGTACAAACGGATTTAAACTGACAATATTTACCAACCCCTTTGAACACAACACCCCGAAATAATTATTGACGGTGCCGACTACGCCAGAAAGTTGTTCCGTTGCGTTATAGCGTAGTGACACGAGAGAGTTGAGGAAATTATAATTTTGAAGGGACGCTACTTTATCATCTGTGCTTGCCCAATACTCCAAAAACAGTTGAAGGGCATCTATCTCGTTGATCAGATAATTGAACTTCTCAAAATAATTGGATGCATCATACTGGAGTTTTTTGACGATTTGAGCACACAAAGCTATGTGCCTCGTGTCACCAAAGTCCGGGAATTTTTCGGCCCCGCTGCTGATGGGTGATTTTTTGCAATGAGCAATAAAATTTTGCCACAAAGATTCCACCTGATCGGCTCCGCCACTGTTAAAGCTGTATAAATCAATTTCAATAAAACTTTTAATGCAAAGTTCTGCCTGCCGAATGAAAAAATCCACCGGTCGTATGTTCGGAAAGAGGTTGAATATTTTTGACTTTATTTCATCGGACGAAATGTCTTCCAGGTCGAGCCCTTCAAAAAAATGTATCACTTCTTTTTTCTTGTTGTAGCTTTGATTAAAGTTGATGACATTTTTATGCAATTTAATTTTACTGTAGAGCTCATTTTTGGGATCGATGACCAATAACGATGGCCTGCTCTCTTCTGAATAAGTCAGAATAGAATTCAATAAAGGAATGATGGCCGATTTTGTTTTGCCTGAACCTGTTTCTCCGAGGATGAGAAAATGACGGCTCATGTCCTGACCTTTGATCTCGGCATAGTCAAGGTTAAGCCACTCACTCACCTGAAATTTTTGTTCCTTACCATTCCATTCTTTAGGTTCGATGTACATACCATTCGTGTTATTCTTCTTTAAATAATTTTTCCAGACCTGATTCTTCAAATTCTTCTTGCGTAGAATCGATGAGCAACATTTGATGTGCCAGAAGCGGTGTGATGACCGTGTCAAGATTGCTCAGCTTAACGTACTCTTGCTTCAGGGTCTGTTCTGAGAGCACTTCTTCTTCTGGCGTTTGTTTTAATCGGTAGAGTTTGTTTTCAAAATCAAAGTCGATGCCGTGCATCCTTTTATATTTTACCTGGCCCTTTTCAATGACTTTATTTGAATGGATGTGCTTCACCAATCTTGTGATCAGCCTGCCGTCTGTTTCTGCCAAACTTTTGTTTGTATAATCAAGCCTTTCTTTCGTCCACACTTCTGCTTTTGAAGTGATAATGCGGGAATTATGGTACACCAGTTGACTTGACTGGTAGGCTCTCCGGTAGCCGATTGTCCCAAGGGATAAAATCATGGCAGCGGAACTTGCAATTTTTGTCAAACCCAACGTTCCGATGATGACACCGTAACGTTGTTGCCATTTGTGGAGCTTGCTCAAATAATAATCCAGCGAAGTGATTGCCCCTCCTGGAGAATCTATCTGGATATCGATTTTTTTATAGTTGTAATACTCGATGGCCAAATCAATTTCATCGCACAAAGCAAAAATGCTTTGGTTATTCACTTCACCTATCAAACGTATCACGGCACATGCTTTCTCGTATTTGACTTCGGGCAGTAATACTGAGATATCTGTTTCCATAATGTTTTTTAGTGTATAGAGTATATATTTTGTTCAAGTCTTCCGAGCTAAATTCTATTTGATTGCGGTAAAATTTTTTCTGACGCTTGCTTTGCTAAGAATTGCCCGATAGCCATCAGCAAATTTTTTTATCGTTTTATTGGAAGCCTTGCCTGTTCCGAATTTTATATTCAGTTCACCATCGAACGTTGACAAAAGTTCATCTGGGATTCTTACGCTTAATATGTCCGCACATTCGTTTTGTGTCAGGCCAAGATTTGTGTGGAACCTGTACAACTCGGTCAGGGATGCAATGAAAAATTTGCATTTAGTTTCTTTCTTGTCACCTATTTTAAATAATTGGCTTTCATCCAAGAATGCTACCCAAACCGGCAAAAGCATTTCATGCTGTAAGGCGAAAAGCCTTTCCATGTCTTTTCTGTCGATTTGAAAATATTCTTGAGGGAACCCATCAAATCCTTTTTTCTTTCTGCACTTCACGTCAATCAAGAGTGCTCCAACGTGTGGAACTGTGATGAGAAAATCCGGCCGTTTTGCTTCCTGCATTGCCGCTGATTTGTCGTTTATATTTTGGCTGAAGCGCAAGTGACGAATTGAAAATTTATCCAAAAACTGCCTAAACAATTCTTCGGCCTGATTTCCCTTAAGTTCTGCTTCAGACAAGTATTCATCAATTTTTGTAGAACCTCGTTTGCCGTTAGAATTTTTATCACCGGAGACAACGGTCAAAACATTCTTTTTAGCGTCAAATTCAGTGTGTGCCATACGTCATTATTGATTTATGAGTAAATATACATTGAATACCATAGTATTCAGCTATAATTTTGATTTTATTTTAGATTGTCCTCGTGAAAAGTGACCTGAAAAAAGTTTTTGCAAAAGTTTTGAAGCAGCTGAGAAAGGACCGCAAGCTTAGCCAACAGGCGCTTGCTGATTATTGTGGTCTTGAACGTGTTTACATTTCAAAACTGGAGCGCGGCATATCCATGCCCTCTATTGAGACTATCTTCAGAATCGCTGAAGTACTGAAATTAAAACCGCAGGAATTGGTCGAACAGCTCTATAAGCATTTCAAATAATAGTTTAGTGTAGCACCCACATATCTATTGTTACAGACCAACAGACGGCCGATTAGGTTTCCTTTCATCCTATTTGGGACTTTGCATATGGATTTCTCCAATGGATTTTAGTGTAAACACTTTGCCAACCTCGGAGGCATGAAAACTAAATCCATACTTGGCCAAGCTGTAGCCCCGCAGCAAGCCTGATTCTTTGTTGTTGTGTTTTATTACATCAAACCCTTCAGCCTTAAGTCGGCTGAAATAGTTTTCAATACTGAATGTTTGACCTTTCTTTATAAAATCGCGCATGAGTGTAGCCAATTCTTTTGCAATCTTTTGTCTTATCCGCGCTCTTTCCAATCCCTCCCGCTTTTCTGATTGACGAATAATATGAAGGAAATTATCAGCTTCAGGTGTGTTTTTGATTTCGGTGACCGTTGAACTTGTTACTTCTGGAATATTTTCCAATGATGTTCCATTGACCGCGGGCGTATTTTTCTCAAATATTTCTGTAGTTATCTCTGTCTGAAAATTTCGGAACATCCCGCCCTTGATTAGTTTACTGAGTTGGAACTGCCCTTTGTCAATTTCCCAATCGTGGTAATGTTCAATGCCTTTATGTATAGTGTAACCCGAAAGTTTGCCTAGATCATATCTCAAATGAATATGATAACCTCTTTCTTCGATGGCCTTGATAAAGTCAATATAGTGTTTATAGCGATGACCACTGGTCAACTCTTTAAGATCCATTTCGATTTTCACAAGGTCGATTGCCCTCGTTAATTCTTTAGAAGCCTTCTCGACTTTACCTTTATCCAAAGTTCCGTTCAATTCCGGAAAATACTTCTTCACTGGATTTTCAGGAACTTCTTTTGCTATCTGTGTGCGTCCGTTTTGTGCTACCAACTCAGCAGTTCTTTTCTTAAGATAGGTAAGTGTGAAATCTGCTCCGATTTCGGATGAGTTAAAAACCATTTTACCAATCTCAATTCCATATCCCCTTACGCTACCTGTGTCTTTGCTAAAATACTCCTTGACCGGGCATCCATGTGACCGGATAGCTTCAAAATATTTTTGCGGATCAAAACTCTTTCGGCTTTCGAGGGATTCTAAAAAGCTTTTGTTTAAAATTTCCTCAACTTTAGTCTTAAGTAATCTCATTTCGGAAGTTTGCTGCTTCCAATTTTGATTTGCAACATTCGCCAGCCTTTCCAAGGAGAATTCACGGCCCAATGTGGAAGCCCTAATAAGTCGCTCCCCTTTTCTTCCAATTGAATAACCTGATACCTCAGTTGTTAGAATTCCTTCTACCGGTCTTTTAAAATACACTTTTACTTTATACCCTTTCGCTTCTAAATTTTTAAAATACTTTCCGGGAACAAAGACCTTTTCACCGTTGAAAGATTGTTTGGCAGAATCATGCAGATCTCTTCGGATTTTTTCGATGCTGCCCTGTGCGTCAGAAATTTTAATGCCGGCTCTCTTTGCTAGTTGCCTTTCCCGCATGATTTCAGCCGCTCTAATCATACCACGCTCTTTTGCAATTTCATCACCAAGACGTTGACTTAACGCTAGCTCATTCTTGTGCCGATACAAACACCCATTTTCATCAATACGGTTGACAACAATGTGTAAATGGGAATGTTCTTTGTCCTGGTGAAGAAAGGCAATTGATTGATGTCCCGTTAGCCTTGCTTTTTCCAGAAACGATTGGGCAATTTCTTTCCAATCCAAGAGGGTCAACTTTTTGCCATCTGCTATACTTGGAGAAAGAAAAATGTGTGCGGTAAGATTTTGGGCTCTCCCCTCGTAAAGCTTTTGTCGTGTCAACATTTGCATTTCGATCTCCTTCCAATTGTCACCGAAAACATTATTGATTGACACGATTTCTGAATGTTCCTTAATGTTATATTCGATAGTGTCCTTTAAACTAATATTTGATTTCATCTTCCCGATCATACCTTTTCAATCACTTTTTGAATGGACAACACTAATTGCTCTATATGGTAATTGAGGCTAGGGTCATGAGCTTTAATGAGGCTACTAAGGCGCCTAAATACTGTTCTATATTCACTTAAAGTTGCCAATAATTTATCCGCAATAATTCGGTTTTCTTTTTTAGCAGATTGGATAACGATCCCTTTCGTCAGCATTTCTCTAATAAATTTTTGCTGACTATAGTTGTTCGAATCTTTCAAAAGTCTTCGGAACAGTTCATTTTCGACTTTATTAAATCGAACTGTGTAATTAATATTTCTAACGAGGTCTGGGTTTTTCTTCTTATTCACAACAGTATTTTTTTGAAGCGGCCTGCCGCTGTGGCGACATTTTTTGTAGTGAAGCGAAAAAAACAAGGTAAAAACCGTTTCGGTTTTTAATCTTGCCATCACTCAAAAAATTGGATGATTGGCATTGGAAATTATTGGACAATTCAGGATAAATCTGGATTGAATTGTAAAAGATCGGATAAGATTGGATCATAATGGACAAGATTGGAATGAATTGAAAAATATGTGCTTCAAATTTTGAAGCTGCCTGGTTTTGATTTTTTACTTTCATCAATTTCATGGTCGTCTTTAAAATCGTAGCGGTTTGCCTTAGGGGAAAAAGGAGTGCCTCGTTTCGATTTCCGATTGTTATTGATCAACGATCTTCTCACTGCTTTAATAAGACTATCGTAGTTGAGCTCGATTCGTTCTCCGGTATTTTTTTCCAAGTCGATTTCGATGAGGTTTTTCATGAGTGTTGTGTGATGACCATTGAGAATTGTAGAGTAGGTTTGAACGATGGCATTATAGACTCCCTTGCGTTTTTCTTTTACGAATTTTACTATAAATGATTTTTCCATTTTGTGTTTGATTTAGGTTAATTGGTCTTGCCGAAATAGATTCGAATGGTATCCGTTTTAATTTCATGATACTGAGTAAAGTTTTCTACAAATCTTCCTTTAGCCTTGGAAAGTTCTATGTAAATGAATCCGTTCTCGTTTCTTTCCGTGGCCATCATTAGCAACCGATGTACTCCTGAAGAGGCCGATATTATTTCTCTTGCCCTGCTTACATCATTGTTTTGTCGCCACCATATCAAGCAGGCAAAAATGGCTAAGACGATACTTAGCCCAGCAAATAGCCATCGCATTGATTCGGCCATTTTAAATTTCCAAGCTTCCCCATATCCATTAAAGTTGTAAACCGTGGGATTGAGTTTTTCTAATACAATCTTTAATGTTTTAGCTACTTCTTCGTTTCCAATTTTATTGTCCGTCAGCTCTCGATGTACGAGGTATAAAGCTGGTAGCACTGGGTCGCTTTGCGAAATCTCAAAACCGTAATCGTTCAGTAGGTGTGAACTGAACTGCCGAAGTTTTTTTTCTTCCCTCTCATTCATAATTTAATGGTTTCAGAATAAGTCTGGTATATTTTCGACACAGCCCTTGAAGTAAACTGCTTTGAAAGGGTTGAGACCGGATAGGCCTTGGCCTCGGAGTAATACATCCTCAGCAGTTCGTAGAGCCAATTCTCCTTTATCGTTCACAAGATCGAAGCTAAAGGACTTCAACCCCTCATTATTGCAATAATCTTCAAATATTTGTTTTTGAGTTTCTGACATTGGAAAATGCTTATTATATGCTGCTATGATTTCAAAATTTCTGTTGACAGATTCAACAAGCTCGTCTAAATACATCATCGTTGATTTGAAATTGTTTCCGCCCCCAACTACGCAGACCATTTTTAAATCAATTCCAGATTGATCCAATAATTGTTGCACATTTTTTGGACCACTCATCTCAAAATACTTCGGGAGTTGTTCAGCCACACTTGCCCCTGCATCGGCTAGAAACATGTCCTGATCCGCAGCCGCCACGCTTTCAAACATCGAATTGAATGCCCCTCTGTCAATACGCTTTGTTGCTTTATCAATAAAAGATACAAGTATTGGCATCCGATACGCGAGTTGTTTCATTGTTGCACTGGTAGCATCATCTAGGTCGAGCACAGTTGCACTCTTGTATCTCTCTGATAATAAGAAAATTATCGTGCTTTTTCCACACCCGCCACGGCTTTGCGTAGCCATAATCATTTGCTTCATAAGTTTATTTATTTTTTGATTTTCCATTAATTAAAAATTGATTGGCTGACTCTTCGATTTCACTAACCGTAGATTGTCTATTCTGCAACCGAAATTGGTCTATATCTTCCTTCTTGAAGAAGATGAGTTTTTTGTTGGGCTTGTAGTGTACAAGCTTTTTGGAAGAAGTGAGTTTGTAAATAAAACTCTTGCTGAACCGAGCATACTTCTCAGCTTCATCAACCGAAAGTACAGGCTTGGTATTGACCAACAGGTTGTCAATTTTAATAGCCAGCTTTTTTAGTTCCCGAAGAATGTTTTCTGAATTTTCCATTTTGCCCTTTGTTTTTTGTTGAGGCAAAAAGAGGTAAAAAAAGAAAGGTGGAATCAAAGTCAGTTCATTTCCACTGATGATCTGTGAAAAGTCTGCATTTCTGATTTGCAAATAGGATTATGAAAGAAAATTTTTGTAGTGGAAATAGGGTCTCCGTTTTTTCCACTATTAATTTGGTCTCTGCTAATTCTTGTTGAGGTATTTGTTATAAAATAAATTGGTTGGCTTCTCGGTAAACTTGTTTGTAATTGTTTCGAGAGAAACATTTTTAAACTGTTCCAAAAACTGTTTCTTAAGAAAGGTTGCCCATAAATTCTTGAGATCTGCATTATTTAGTTTGCCAAATGCAAATAGGGTCAGTTGGTAGAATGTAAATTTAATAAGGATAGTATAATCTTCTATTTTGGGAACTGGATTAATCTCACTAGGCAATTCGTGGTTTTTAAGCAACATAAAAATATTCTTTTTAATGTTTTCAAAATTTTCCCTTTCAATTTTATTTTGTAGAAACTCAAAGTATTTGCCGGTCTCTTCTTCTAGTTCGCGGGCTGATATTTTTAGTTTGGGGAATCCCGGTTTGTCTTTAATTGTCGGCTTTCTTGTGTTCAAAACATCTGCCATAGAAACAACTCCGTGTTTCTCAAGCTGAGTAAGTAAACTTTCATAACGCCTCAATAGAAGTCTTGGAATCGATTCTAAGTAATGAAAATCCAAATCCGCTGTCCTTCTTAGCATAGGAGAAAGCTGTTTTATTTTTTCATCTAAGCTGGCAATTAATTTTTCAATAGTTTGATTTCTATCTATCTTTTTTTCGAACGCCTCGTACGTTTTACTGACAATATCTGAACTCGATAGTTCTGAAAATTCTATTTCATCTGCTTGGGTCTCTGAGAGCTCTTTTAAAAGCCAAAAATTTTCAAGAGCACAAACTAAATTCTCAAGTCTTTCCAAAAGGTCGGACTTTGAAACGTTATCAATGTTGCTATTCTTTATAGCTTTATATCTGTCTTTAAGTTTCTCAATAAAGATGGTGATGCTTTTACTCTTATAAGGCACGCATAAAGTCATTTGCTTTGCGACTCTTTCGGAAACATTAACCAGATTGGATTCCCATTTCCCCTCGGGTTGAGTATCAAAGGGGTATCTATAATATAATTCCTCCAGTGATTTAGCTTCGTATTTGTACTGCACTTCAAAAAATTCTTTCAGCTCTCCATACATCCAAATCAGAGAGCACCCGACCAATCGGATGATATAATTGTTATACGTTTGGTCGATCCAGTACCCAGAATCCTTCGACCACGGGAATGTAAGTTTGTAATACTTTTCTTCGTTGACACTCTCAAAATATGCCATCTGGATTGTATCCCTAAAAAGGCTATCATAAAAAAACGACTTTAATTTGTCTTTCCCTTTGTCATCCCGCTCATAGAATTCTTGATATCCAGCGCTTAGAGTAATTGCCACAGTATTCCGAATAAGGTGATCATAAAAGGAAAGTTTGGGGCAAAAAAATTTGTTTGGTGGGGTCCCGTTGAAGGGAGGATATGCAGGTAAAAAATCCAAGTCAAATGAATATATAGATTTATTGACATCCTCTTCCCCAGCAAGTTGAATTTCCAGTTCAAGTTCCTTATGAAATTTGGTCAAAAATTTACATGTACGTTTTAATTTTTCGTCTTGGTCGCTGGGATCAATGCCCCGTATCCAACTTAGTTTAGAGTTGACATAATTTTTTAACACGTTCCAGTAAAGTAACTTTTGCTCTTTGGTTACTCTCCCTTTCCACTCGAACAAATCATTCGTTATATATGATGAATAGAATTCATTACCTTCCTCGTGAAGAAATAATTCAGCGGATATGAGAACATTAAGAAAATTGATATATCTACCGTACGAGATCAAACCATAAAAATTATCTATTCACACGTTGATTGACTTCGTCTACCATTGCACCAGGCTTTATCTTCAGTTCTTTGGCCAGTTTAAAAATGGTTTCTATAGAAGGTAACAGAAGCCCCCTTTCCAGTTCTGATATGTATGCCCGATCCATTCCTGTGTAATCGGCTAGCTGCTGCTGAGTAAATCCCTTTTTACTGCGCAGGCTCCTCAGCGCATCTCCGAATGCCGTTTTAAGATCAGGTTTCATTACAGCGGCAAGCTATTTCTTAAGAGTAATCAAATTGTAGGCAATTGCCTATATTTGAATTTTTGTCACACTATGGTAAATTTTAAGTCTATGGAGAAATCAGATTACCTCAGTTTTGCAAGACTCTTATCACTTAGAAAAATTCACCAACGAAGAATTGTATATTTATGGACACATATGAAGAGAGTTGTATGTAGCTTGTATGTAGCAACAAAAAGGCAGTTGCCCCTTTGCTGCAACTGCCTGATACTGAGTGGGCCCTGCTGGGAACGATCCAGCGACCCTCAGATTATGAGTCTGATGCTCTAACCAGCTGAGCTAAGGGCCCTTTACTTTCAAAAAGTTTGCAATTTTAAAGATTTAAGATTGATTTTCACAATCATCTTTATTCGTGTGAAGAAGTTTTTGAATTATTTCAGGAAATACTTTTAAATTTTCAATGTACTTCCTGCTTTTCATTCTTTTAATGTGCAATTCGATTTTGCGGGCCTGGCGAAACGACTCACAAGGTATTTCTAAAAATAAATTCCAATCCTTTGTTTGAGAAGTGAAATGCCTGCCTAAGGCAGCTGTGTTATGCTTTTCAATTCGATCAGCAACCGAAGTTTGTGTGCAACCAACATAATATGTGTTACGTGACTCTCCTTCTGGCGCAAGCGTCTCGCTTGTGCTCTCGCTTTCAAACAACATAACTCAGCTCAATCAACCCCTTTCTACCATAAAAATCACACGGCTACTTACTGAACAAATAAGAAACACAAAGAGGCCATCAAATATTTTATACAACGTTACAGATTTTTATTGGCACAAGCGAGACGCTTGCGCCAGTATGGGGCCAGTGAAAATGTACGCGTAAGGTTACTATCATGACAAATGAAATTGTGGGTACATGACCCACAAAGCCATAGGATTGTTGGTCAATTCATTATCCCTAAACTATCAATGAAATTAAACAGGTAAAAGACAAAAATGAATGAACCTACTACAGCAAGAATAGCTTGAATAAATTGCCATTTCACTTCACGACCAATTTCTGTATCCTCCTGCACCTTTGTTCCTGCAACAAAATCTCCAATCCTTCTTTTAGGAGAAAAAAATAACATTAAAGCTTCTAACGGCCATAGCAGAACGAATAGATTTCTAAGTGAACATTGAATTGGACTAGCAGGGTTTCCAGTTCTTGCAGATACTACTCTCAATCCAATAAAATTCTTGCCGATGCTCTTTCCAAAGTAAATGTCCTTATTCAAAAAAATTGAAAAAATTACGATGGCAGTATTAACCTCAATCCTATTAATTTCTTGAGTCGTGGAAGCCAACTTATCACTAATGGAAAAAATTATTAAAGAAAACACCACCAAACTAATTTGATCAATTATTGCTGATAAAATTCTATTTGGTAAGACCTTTATTATACTATTTAACAACATATATCACACCCAATTGTAATGAAAATTCTAAACCTCCAAAAATCGCGACACTAACGCCTGAGTCAAATCCAACTCTCACGTCTGTAAGATTTCCCTTCGAATCAAAATTCGTCTGTACTCCAAACATTTCCCATCCAACTGAATATGACTCTGTCAAAGCCTTTCCATCTTTATTTGTCTGCATAGTTGCACCTAATCCGGATGAAATAGAAAAGCGATCAATAGTTGCGCTGTTTGAGGGCTTACTGCCACCATATTGAGTACTTGATGAACGCCTCCAATCGCGAGCTTTGCCATCGTTGGTGTTCTTCACCAACGATCTCGCTCTCAAAAAACAAAAGTATCTATTCATCGTAGTGACTCAAAAAACTAAATACCGATTTATTCGTTTCGTAAAACGCAGCACTCGAGTATTCATATTCTTTGCCATCGTTGGTGTTCTTCACCAACGATCTCGCTCTCAAAAAACAAAGATATCTATTCATCGTAGCGACTCAAAAAATTAAATACCGATTTATTCGTTTCGTAAAATGCAGCACATCCTTTGCCATCGTTGGTGTTCTTCACCAACGATCTCGCTCTCAAAAAACAAAAGTATCTATTCATCGTAGTGACTCAAAAAATTAAATACCGATTTATTCGTTTCGTAAAACGCAGCACTCGAGTATTCATATTCTTCTGGCAGCCGACACAGCCCGGCTTCTACCGGGTTATTGTGGATGTATTCTATTTTCTGCTTCGCCACTTTCTGACGATACAATTCTATGCACAATGAATTGCGTTCCCATACCTGATATTTGCGATCCTTCCCATTTACCAATAATTCATCAAGCCATGCAGAGTTCGCGTTTCTTAAATTCTTCAATATCTGCTGAGATGTGAATTTGAGAAAATCACGTTGAACATCTTCGCGTTTATGTTCATCCATGATCTGCCAGACCAAATGAAGGTGCGTATCCATCAAAACAAAACTGCTGATTTTCACTCTTCCCGATTTCACCAAAAAACCCAGGCTCCCGATGACGATATCTTTGTGTTCTTTGTTTGCCAGGACAGGAATCCAATTTAAACACGTGATTGTTATGAATTCAGGATGATACTTCGACATCATCTTCAAATATAGGCATCAACCATCTTATCTACCTAACTAAACATGAGGGCTTGTTGGTGAAGAACACCAACAAGGGCGTAGATATAAGACATTTATCAAAATTTGACCCTCAGATTATGGGTTTGATTGCTCAGCCTCCCGATAGCTATCGGGAGAGCTAAAAAGATGTTTTTTTTTATTTCAACGCCTACATCCAACTATTCAAACTCGTTGATCGAAGCCCACAATAAGGTGATCAAGTACAACTACCTGTACAGAAAGCCCATTAACGATGGCTTTCAACTTATCCGAGAGCTCGACTTTTGTTGCACCGATTTCAATGGTCGGCCACATATTTCGCTTAACGGGTTGACTCCTGACGAAAGCTATGCAAACGTGAAGCTCGATGATGAACGGCTAAAAAAACTGAAAAAGGAAGCGGGTATCAAAAGAAAGCAGGATAACCTCAAAAACAGGTGCGGGGTGTGTGCTGCATGAATCAGAAATTAGAAACCCTACTTCTAAAAGCTGATCAGGCCACTTTAAAATCGCTGAACAATTCTTAATTTCGTTGCGTGTTCCAACATTGAAACACTGATTTGTAAAAAAGTCGTGGGAGTGCCAGTGGTGGTGCGGTGATAACACCGACCACGGGCAGAGTTCAAACATGTGGCAGTGAAAAATTCGATACCGTTATCCATGTTTCAAATTTAACATTTTGTGGCGGTGCGGTGATAACACCGACCACGGGCAAGTGCCATACCTGCTCGGGGCAGGCTCTTAAAATTATTTACTGAGTCGTTCGTTTAAATAGGTACTGCAAAGTACCCTTTATAAGCTCGTCTTCGCTCGTGCTAGATATTAACTTATACAAATAAATATCATTACCCCTTACCTCATATGTAAACAAATTATGTTTTTTCAAGCCCGATCTATTAAGCTTAACCAAATCAAATTCTTCAGGTTGAACTGCATAGTCAGTAACAACTTCGTAAAAATCAAAATCATTTAGTCCAGTAATCGCTCCATCCCCGTTTAACGAAGCCTCCTTATAAATTACTTTTTTTGGGGTACTGTCATATACAATATAGTGACCAACAAACAGGGCTTGATTTACAAAATAAGAAAATGGGTCATCAATTATTTTTGGAGAAATTCTTTCGTAAACTTTTTTTCGCATGACCTTATCGGAGGAAAAATAGTTCAGAATCAGTAAAGTATCAGACTCACTGGTCTCTATGGTTAATTTCGATTTTCCTGTATAGCCCTCAGCTTCATTGTCAATCAAAATGAAAGACTTTCGATCCTTGCCCTCGGGAATTAATTTTATCTCATTGCCTTCATGATTGTTAATTATTACACCTATTCGCACTGTATCTTTTTCAAAATCCTTTACCAACAAGCAAGAGATTCCATGTAGTAAACTATGCGACTTAAAAGGCGATTTATTTTCAAGCACAGCTTTCTTATAATCACTTTGTAACCAAGTTCCTTTCAGGTTCGGAACTCTGCTTGAAGAATTTGAAAATGACTTATCTGTTCGTGCATTTGAACAGGCCACCAATAATACCATTATAAGTTCTGCCCACAGCTTCGATTTCATCTAGTTTGACCTTTATTATTTAACCGTAACTGTAATATTAGGATTAACGGATAACCAATTCTGTAGCATTGATCCGACTTGCGACCAAGTAAGTCCACTGCCTTCATTTTTATCTTGTTTGTCTTTCTGGCCATTATTTTGTTCTTCCTCTTTTCCTTCTCCTGCTTTTGCAAATTTCTCCCCTTCGTCTGGTGTGTCTTTTATTGGCCTATAGAATTTAGCTCCCTTTCCTTTATAGTAGGACATTTTGTACTTCTCTGCGAGTGTCCCAGAAATTTTATTACCTTGTTTATCTGTATAACGTGTTGCGTGCACCACACTAACCTTTTCCGAGTCCTTATCATATCCTTCTACAACTGCAGTATGTGCATCCCACAGAATAATATCCCCTTCTGCTGGCTCTTTAACCTCTTGCCAGTTGCTGCTCTCAGCTCCAAACTCCGTAATAAGCCCACCACAGTTCATATGTTTAACACCTTCAGTTAGGCCATCTTCTCCTAGAACTCTGCTAACAAGCTCAGCACAATCCATATTTGCCAAAGCATCCTTAGTATATTCAGTCCTAAGTTTACTGTCAGTCTCTTGCTTGTAAGTTGTACCAAGATAGCTCTTCGCAAATTTTACTCGGTCACCAGGTCCCATTCCATCAGGGTCATTATATCGAAGTGGATTATCAAAAGCATAATTGTACGGAGAATGCCTTCTCATCTTATCTGCAAGCGGATCAATAACAGACCATCTACCTATTGAGGCATCATACATTCTTGCACCATAGTCTAACCAATTCAGTGAGAGATCACTTTGCAACTCTTTGCCATTGTAGAGATAATTCTGAGGCACAATGTTTTCCCTAGAGTAAGAGTTAAATTTCAAACCGAACGGATAATAGTCATCCGTCTGCACCACGGGAGATTTGGTGTGTGTCACTGTAAAGTCATCGAAGTAAACTTCCACGGGTGTAGGGCTTTCGTTGGATAACCAAATATATATATATCCGGCCTGCCGGGTTACCACTTGTGCAAAGAGCTTTTCGTGGGGCACGTTGGTGCCGTCTTCTTTGGCGGTGCCCTGCATCTGCACATAGCCGCCATCGAGCAGCGCATAGCTCCGGTCAAACACCAGGTAGTTTAAAAATGCTTTGGGGGCGTTTGGGTTGTCGTTGCCGTAGTCGATCAGCCCTGTGTAAGAGAAGGGCGTTGTGCCGTTGGTGGAGTAGCCGGCACCGTCTATCACTGTGCCTGCACTCGCTGTACCCGCCACGATCTGAGCTAAAAACTGCGTGAGTGCAGCGGTGTTGTTGGGGTTGCTTCCATCCACATACTTGGCGTACACTTCCATGTTTACCGTATCGCCCGGCATCACGCTGATGGAGCGTGCCACTCCGTTCACTTCGTTGCTCGAGCCGCTCAAGCGTTCGGAGTAGGCTGTCACACCGTTGTGGGTGTGGTCGAACAAGGTCGAGTTAACTACTCTTGCGTCATCGTACCTCAAGAACTGGCTTGCCTCTGTTGTTGCGTTCGCAGTTTCGAACGTGGCTGTGGGCTGATCGACTTCTTTTTTGGTAGTAAACGTGAGCCGCACGTTTCCGAGGTGGTCTTTGAGGTGATATTGGTATTCTGGTAGGGCTGCAGACTTTATGATCTCAAAGCCGTTTAAAAAAAACTCTTGGCCTGTAGCCACAGGATACCCGATAGCTATCGGGGGAGCTAAGGGCTTTTTGAAAACGAAGTGTAATGTTACATATTTGCGACTTATCTTATAATTTTTTGATCGGCAGCAACATAAAAAACATCATCTTCGATTTGGGCGGTGTGCTTCTTGGCTTGGACGTAAACCGAACGTACTCAGCGTTTTCTTCCCTTTCGGGGATTTCTGAATCTGAAATTGCTTCCAAATTTTCTAACGAGCCATTGTTTTTTGAGTATGAAAAGGGATCATTATCTGATGATCGGTTTAGAGATGGTGTCCGTGCATTATTGAGGTTAACACTAACCGACTCGCAAATCGACCAAGCCTGGAATGCGATGCTCCTTACCATCGAAAAAGAAAAATTCGCTTTGCTCAAGCAACTCAAAAACTCTCATCAAACTTTTTTGCTCAGCAACACCAACGCCATACACCTCAAGGCCGTAAACGAAGTTGTTTTTAAAACCGATGCTGAACCAAACCTCAACAGCTATTTTCACCGAAGCTATTATTCGCATCTGATCCATTTGCGAAAGCCCGACAAAGAAATTTTTGAACACGTGCTTAACGAAAACAAATTGGTTGCCAACCAAACTCTTTTTTTAGATGACACCGAAGCCAATGTAACTGCGGCCGCACAGCTTGGCATTCACTCCGTACGAATTACTTCCATCCACTCAATTCTATCGCTGACCTCATGACATCAAAGACCAAGGCAAATATTCTACACGCAACTTTGTTCCTTATCACCTTAGTATCAACCACCTTGGCCGGTGCCGAGTGGACAAACGGCAAAAGCATTCTGGCCTATATTATTAACGGAACCGAATACACCTGGGCAGATTTTGCAGGAGGCCTCCCCTATTCCCTTAGCTTTTTGCTGATACTCACTTGTCATGAATTTGGTCATTATTTTACGGCTGTATATTATAGAGTAAAAACCACATTACCTTTTTACATCCCTCTTCCACCCTTGCCTTTGTCGCTCGGTACGCTGGGAGCGCTTATCCGCATTAAGCAACGGATATTCTCCAACAAACAACAATTTGATATTGGCCTTGCCGGGCCTCTCGCTGGTTTTGTGGTGGCCCTTGCGGTTTTGATCTATGGATTTAAAACCCTGCCTCCACCCGAAGATATTTACCGTTTTCATCCAAGCTACCAACAATACGGCCTCGATTATGCCAAAACAGTTTATACACCTGAAGTTCTTCAGCGGGAAGGTGCGCTGGATTTGGTGATCGGAAAAAACCTGATGTTTACTATTCTGGAAAAAATATTTGCCGACCCCACGCGCATGCCCAACCCGCATGAGATTATGCACTACCCATTTCTATTTGCCGGATTCCTCGCACTCGTCTTCACCGGATTAAACTTATTGCCCGTAGGTCAACTCGATGGTGGCCATGTGCTCTACGGGTTAGTTGGGTATCGTTGGCACAAACGAATTGCCTCGGTTATTTACGTTGGACTTATTTTTTACACCGGCATTGGCGTGGTTGCTCCCGGCCAACCCATCGAATCCATTTTCATTATAGCGGCTGCCTATCTTTTGGGGTTATACACCGTGATGCGCAATTTCTTTTCAACCAAACGCGATCGACTCATGTACGCCCTGATAATCTTCACGGCTCAATACATGATCTCCTGGTCGTTCCCGGCTTTCAGCGGGTACAACGGCTGGGTGCTTTTTCTTCTACTTGTGGGAGCATTTGCCGGAGTTTATCATCCGCCCTCTGAAGTGGAGCAGCCTCTGGATTTGAAACGAAAAATTTTGGGATGGTTAGCGTTGCTGATTTTTGTGCTTTGCATCACGCCCAACCCCATCGCTTAAGGGATGATCATGATTTTTTCGGTGCGCCACTGCTTGTTGCAAAAGTAGCGGGCGAGATAAACACCTGCCGAATGGCCTCGAAGCGTAACTTGTGTTTTGTCAGAGAAGTCTTCGCGAACAAACGAAATGTTTTTTCCGGTGATGTCAACTACCTGTAACTGATCAATCTGCTGCGGCAGAAAAAACATTCCGGTATTCGGATTGGGATAAGCGAATTTTTTTTCTGATTCGATGGCTGTAATGGTTTTCACCACGCCATGACCAAACACAGGGCGAATCATAGCATTGCCGTGCAAATCGGTGTTGGGTTGCCATACGCCCGTAACGTTGTAAAATAATTTATCTCCCGAATCGGAATTCTTATCAAAGCCTATCCCAATATTGGCGGTTGAATTTTGTTTGTACCCGATAAAGAATTTTTTATTCACCAACACAGCCTGATCCAACGGATACCGGGTAAACGTGTTATTCGTGGTTCGGTTCACAGTAATATTTAAACTATCCAACCCTTTCATGTATTCATTGTAAACCATCAGCTGCAACACTTGATCCGATTCATCGCCCACGTGGGGAAAATAAATATCAACGGCAATCAATGTGTCCGGTTGTGCATACACCATATCAAATTGATAGGCCAAATAAGATCCGGGCTGTGTAAGCGTGATGGCGTATTCGGCAATGCCGTCATCGTAGGCATAATAATTGGTTAGCTTGAATTTAGTGCTAATGGTATCGTTGTATCTAAATTCAAGGCCTTTGTATACGATCGTATCATAATCGCCCACATCAACCAAATGCGTTCCGGCAGAATCGGTTACCATTTTTTTGGTTTTAGGATCGTTGTCTCCCGTTGTTAGTTTTGCAAAAAACTGTAGCCCGATGGAATCTGTTCTCGGATCAATATTCTTTAAACTCAACAAAGAATCGAAAGCAAAAACATACGTGCTGTCGTAAAACACATTGGCGTGCAGGGTATCGAATAAAATGGTGTTTGAAGATATTGCTTTATTCAACCTTACCGTGGTTGTCAAATCAACTGTTAGTCGTACCGGCTGTGGATTAAAGAGCGGTTTTTCGGTTTGATCTTGTCGTTGGCTGGTGGCGGTGATCGAACCATAAACCAAAGCACTATCGCCTTTCGAAAGTAAGTGGCGTACCGGCAGGGAATGATATTGTTTGAACACAGACGCGAACGGTGCAGTGATGGCGCGGTCGGGAAGATCGGCATAGACGGGCGCGTACTGAGGCTTGCCGTTATTGATGTAAACATAGTCCAGGTTCCACGTATCAAAAGGCCCTGAGAGCCTCGCAAAGTTTTGGAACCGAAACTGAAAACTGTTGTGGAAATATTTTGGGTCTTTGATCGATATTTTCACCGGAATAAACTTGCTTCGGTTGCTGGTGCTGTCAACCTGCACCGCCCATATTTTGTCCCACGTACTGGAGTCGCTTTTAAACCAAAGCGAAAATTCATCGCCTGAGTCGGGCGGCTCACCGTTTCCCTGATATTGGTAATAGAAGAAAATAAAAATCGAATCGGAAGGCGCAACCAAATCCATGCGTATGGGGCGCGAAAACAATTTATCTGCAACTCCTTTGGCTAAGGGAATATTGATGTTGTACGGCAGCCGTGTTGAATCCAACCCATCGAAGGTTGCCACTTTTAAGGTGGGTGGGTTAATGCCCATACCGGTGTTTACCCAAACCGAAGTGCCGTATTGCCACAGGCTGTCGTTGGCGAAATCAAAGGGAGAATTATTAAAAGAAAAATCATCCCAGAACGGAAGCTGCATGGAAGTAACCGCCTGAGTGCGAGCGGCAGCGTGATTTTTTTTACTCTTGCCTTGGAGAGGAAGCGGTATTTGTTTCACCTGAGCTTGTACAAAAAAACAAGCACAGAGAAATATACCGACAGAAAATAATCGCATATCAGAGATTATCTTCATTCTCTTTTTCGGGGATTTTGTAATCTTTTGGTGCAAGCCACAAGTTAATTGGGTCGCCCACGCGCACCGAATCGCCTGCGAGTGGTTCTTGCTTGAAAACGAACGGAGCCACCCCGGTAGTATCGGCACCTTCCGCTATTTCCACACGCCCGAGGTGCAGGTTCCACCCCTCAAGCTTCTTGAGTGCAATTTCAAACGAATCGCCCACCAAATCGCCTACCGTAAAATCTGCCGGGCCGTTGCCATCGCCCACCACTAGGTCGATAACCGAACCTTTGGGCAACCGCTTGCCGGCTTCTACAGGTGTACCCCTATAGCGAAATTCTCTTACCAGATTTTTAAATGGGCTTGCTTCATAATAGATTCTACCCAGTTTAAGCTCATTACTTTTTAGCACAGCCCTTGCATTAACAAGCGAGCCATCGGTTAGGTCGGGCATAGGTACGGTTGGGGCAGCAACCCGGTTGAGCGAAACATACACCGTGCGGTTCTCTTTAACAATTGCCCCGGCCACCGGAAATTGACGCAACACACTTAAAGGCGGCAGTGTGTCGGAATAAGCTGAGTCATTAATAGAATAACGGAGTTTGTGGTCGGCAAGATATTTTTCAAGTTCTTCTACTTTTATTCCTCTCAGATCAGGCACTACCACCGTTTCTCCGTGGTTGGTGGTGTTGGGCAAGTAGATGTAAAAATAAACAATACAAAAAAACGCTAAAATTCCTCCGGTAATACCAAGCTGGCGGATCAAATCACCTACTGTATCGCCTTTAAAATAGTTGTTGAACATATTAATATTTTAAGGATGAATGATACCCGCGAGTTGCCCGTTGCGTTTGCATATATCGTTCCGTTGCCAACTCAACCAGCTTCGAAATTAATTCGGTAAAAGAAATTCCTCGTTCGCGCCACATCATCGGGAACATGCTTGAGTTGGTGAACCCAGGTATGGTGTTGATCTCATTCACAAAAACAGTTCCATCGTCTGTCAAGAATAAATCTACCCTCGCAAAATCTTCACCACATAATGCCTGAAATGCTTTTAGGGATAACGCTTGTATTTTCGCTGAGGTCTGTTCATCCATTGTTGCAGGTACATTAATTTTCACGGCCTTACCGTCAACGTATTTCGCATCGAAGGTATAAAATTCATATTCTTTACTTATGATGATTTCTCCCGGGCAAGATGCCACGGCACGCCTGTTTCCAAGAACTGCGCATTCAATCTCACGTCCTTTAATATATCTTTCGAACAAGATGCAATCATCGTAACGAAAGCCTTCGGCTACCGCTTTCTTAAAATCATTTTTTGAATTTACTTTCGATACACCTACCGATGAACCCAAACTTGCCGACTTCACCATAAACGGAAGCCCCAGTTTTTCTTCAATCGATTCGAAATCAATTTTTGCACGATCGGCATAAAAGGCAAATAAAAAATCGGCCACGGGCAATCCGGCTTCTTTCAAAATTCGTTTGGCCATTAGTTTGTTCATCGCTACAGCCGAACCCAGTACACCGGTACCCACCATGGGCAAGTCAATCGCTTTCAACAATCCCTGAATGCTTCCGTCTTCTCCGTCTGTTCCGTGAAGCACGGGAAAAACAATGTCGGGCGCAATTTTTTTTGATTTGGTTCTAAACACCGGCTTTTGGGCGTTAAGGTCGAGTGAAATTTTTTCGCCTTTTTTTATGTTGGACGAAACATCTTGTGTATGTCTCCATTCGCCCTGTTCGGTTATACCAATTAAAATAGGTTGGAATTTTTTCTTGTCGATAAATTCAAAAATATTCCGGGCGGAGTTGATGGATACCCCATGTTCAACCGACCGTCCGCCATAAAGGATAACAATTTTCTTCTTGCTCATGTACTGCGATTTCAACCTTCAAAGATGTTGAGGTTTTATTGCTTTTCCATACGGCTTGCCATTTTTTTCGGTTAAAAACCCAGCAACACTTTTGTTGACGAAACAGACGAGGCCGTCTGCACCCGGATGATGTACACGCCTTGCGGCTGATTTTTAAAACGCAAAGTGTAGGTCTGGTTCAATGTGTCGGGCAACAGATCATCGCTAAATAAATTCCCCATCATATCGTACGACTGAACCCGCACCAGTTGTCGTTCACTCAAATTAAAAGTTACCCGCACATCTTGATCGGGCCCGGGGTAAACCGAATACCCGCTGTTTACCATGAGAGGCGAAGGGTCATCGTCCACATAAAACTCGATGTTATCGAGATATAAATTGTTTCCGTCATCGTTGGTGGCCACAAACGCAAACCTAAGATTTGTACTGCCCACCAACGTATCGAGATTGATAAACTGCCGAATCCAATCTGTTGAAGATGATGGAACCCAGGAGGCAGATGATGTATTATTACCCGATAACGAAGAACCCGAAGAACTATAAATTAATTGAGGAAACGTAAGCCCACAATCTGTTGATACAAATACCTGAAACGACTCGGAGCCGGAGGAATTCGAGCGGTAGCTCGTTTGAAAAAACATACTTGCTTTACTCGCTTTTGAAAAATCGAGTACCGGAGAAACCAACCAGCTCTGGCTGCCCAGCTTTGTGTTTTCAAAAGCATCGTAAATCATGGACAGGCTTTGGTTGGTATAAACCGGATGCCATATTGACCCCTGATCAGGGCTGACGGACGTCCATCCGTCTATGTTTACATCAAAAGTTTGCCTTAGCGGAATGATGTTTGCAGATGCATTAACCGTTACCGTAGTATGCAATGAATCATCTGGCGAATTCGGAACAACGATTCCGTTGGGCAGACGTACGGCAACCGAAACATCATTTGCTCCTATCAAAAAATTCAATTTTTGAAGTTGTACTTGTTGCGAGCTTCCCGGCTCTATTAACAGATTGCTTAGCTCATTCGTAGTCGCTACCCCATTCACATAAATTTTTGTTGTGAATGAATTGATCGTTGTATTTCCTACATTTTTCACCTCAATCACCGAGTTACTTGCAGTGGCACAACTAACGGGGGAAGGGCTAACCAATCTGTTTAATGCTAACGAAGTGACCGATGTGTTCTGCACATTTACATTATCGAGATACAAATCGTTGCCGTACGCGTTGATGCCTTCAAAGGCAATTTGAATTTTTTGTCCGATAAACTGATTGAGCAAAATCAAAGTAGTCTGCCACTGAGAATCGGTGGGCACAAATCGGCTGCTTGTGGATTGTGCAGTGGCCAAAGCACTACCTGATTTATCGAAAAGCAAAATAGGTGAAGTGCTAAAATCGCAGGTGGTTGTTACCCAAACACGCAGCCTGTCGTTGCTCCCTCCTGAATACATGGCGTACGCATAATCAAAACTCAGCGAAGCAACCGATGCAGTAGTCAGGTCGATCAACGGTGTAATCAGCAAGTCGGACGTAAGCACATCGTCATAATCATAAAAATTCAAGTACATCACGTGCTTATTTTGGGTAAGCGAAATGTTTTCCCAGGTTGTAAGGCCGTCAGGGTTTTCGATTTTCCAGTTGGTGGGAAGCGAATTGAACGTTTGGTTCATAGGCAAAGCAATCGGTACGGGAGAGGCGGTGGTCAATGCAAGCGAATCATTTGCTCCATTTCCGTCTGTTGTGCCGTTGGTCTGGATAATTTTAAAGGCAAATACATTCGAAGCACCTGAACCAATGTTAACCGAAGAAAAACTGATGGCTGTATCTGCATTCGGCAACACAGTTAAGGGTGAAAAAATTTTTGTTTCGGTTAATGTTCCGTTTAAAAAAAAATCTACTTCCACCGACTGAATGGTGTTCGTTCCATAATTCTGAATCAATACCGATGGCTGAACGCTTCCTCCGCATACCGTTGGGCCCGGGTTGAGCACAGTTTTTGCCCACGCATCGTTAGCCACCGGCATCGGCACTTGAGCTCCGTGCGAATTTAGCAGGCTATATCTTCGGGGACTGTTGTTAATGATTACATCCATGCGTGCCACCTGTCCCAGCGAAAAAATATCCATGCAGGCATCATCGGTGTAGTTCATGTAATTATCGTACATCGAATGAACGCCACAATCGGTTTGAGCTGCCGATGGGCAAGTGCCATTAAAATCTTTATCTTGAACGGGCGTGTCGTAGACGTAATCTTTACTGTAGGTAGTATCGCACGTAAACGTATCGCCCCACACATGCCGCAAGCCAAAAAAGTGGCCAACTTCGTGTGTTGTAGTTCTGCCGAGCGCATATTCTGAAAGGAGATTAAAATTACTTCCACCTGGAGCATTTCTTGTTCCGTAAGTTTGGTAGTCGATAACTACACCATCGGTAAGGCGGTCGTCCGAAGCCAATTCAAGACCTTTTAAGGTAGAAGATACCGGTAGCTGTGTGTACCCAAGCAATCCGCCCGTTAAGTTGGTAATCCAAATATTTAAATAATCTTCGGCAGGCCAGTAACTCAGAGCCTTGAGAGTGTAGTTATCATTAAGTGTCCAAGAAGACTTCGTGCCCTTAACACGAACGATGCCATTGGTGGCCAAACCGTTTGGGTCTTGCTTTGCCATAACAAACGTGATGGGAAATGTTCCGGCTATCGATTTAAATTCATTGGGTGTGTGTGTGGTGTCGGCATTCATCCTTTGAAAATCAGCATTAAGCACATTGATCTGCGAAAGTATTTGGGCTTCGGAAATGTTGATGCCACTGCCTACGGTTTCTCCATTATGAATAACATGAACCACCACGGGCACAACATAACCCGTGCTTGCGATCCGGTCGCCTGTAAAGTTTTTAGTCTTCTTAGAAAGTTTTCCTTTTATCCACGATTCAAATTGATCTCTGGTTTCGCGGGTTGGATTTTGTTCGTGAAGCATTTTTTCGAGTGCCACCGTTCCGCAGCGCTCTTGTGCAAGCAAACTGACCGAACAAAAACTAGCGGCAACTACAAAAAAATAACGGAGCATATTCAAGCAAGATAGTGGAGAATACTATGAATATGGTTTTTTGTAGAAATGTAAGTTTGAAATGAGTTGAGAGAATGGTTTCTAAACCAAATTGGTTACCTCAATACCTTTGATCTCCGGAACCAGTCTTTTAATGGCCTCCTCTACCCCGGCTTTAAACGTCATGGCAGACATTGGGCATGTGCCGCAATTTCCGACAAACTCCAACCGGAGAACATTCTCCTCTGTAATTTCCAACACACGGATATTGCCTCCATCGGCTTCGAGATAGGGGCGAATACTATCGAGCGAAGACTCCACCCTATCCGTAAGGCTTTCAACTGTTGTTTGAGTGCTGTTTGTCATGTTACGATTTCAACTTTACTGGTCGACACAAAGTTAGCATTTCTTATGGCAACTTGTCTGGCCAGATTTTCTGCCAGGTTCCGGAATGCAACGGCCGTGAGCCCTTCCTTCATTACAGCCGGCAAGCCGCTGTCTCCGCTTTCGCGGATGCTTTGCACCAACGGAATCTGACCTAAAAGTGGAACACCAAACTTGTCGGCTAAGTTCTTACCACCGTCTTTTCCAAAGATAAAATATTTGTTGTCGGGCAATTCTTCTGGTGTAAAGTAGGCCATGTTCTCCACCACTCCAAGCACGGGCACATTTATCTGTGGTTGTTTAAACATGGCCACTCCTTTCATGGCATCGGCAAGCGCCACTTTTTGCGGAGTGGTAACGATTACAGCACCCGTAACGGGCACCGTTTGCACCAATGTTAAATGGATGTCGCTGGTGCCGGGTGGTAAGTCGATCAACAGGTAATCGAGTTCGCCCCAATCGGCATCGCTGATAAATTGTTTTAGAGCCGAGCTTGCCATGGGGCCGCGCCAGATCACCGCACTTTCGGGCGGGGCGAGAAAACCTATGGAAATCAACTTCACTCCGTACTGCTCCAACGGCACAATGATATTTTTTCCGTTCACAACTTTTACTTCGGGTTGTTCGCGCTCGCAGTTGAACATCACCGGTATGGAAGGACCGAAAATATCGGCATCGATCAACCCTACTTTGGCGCCCGATTGTGCCAAGGCCACAGCGAGGTTGGTAGTAACCGTAGATTTGCCAACACCACCTTTGCCCGATGCAACAGCGATGATATTTTTTACACCGGTAAGAAGCTGCGCGTTATCGCGAAGCGAAGTAACGGCCGATGTCATCCGGATATCTATATCTACTTCGCTTCCTGCAATTTTCCGTATTGCTTCTTCGCAATCTTTCCTGATTTTTTCTTTCAGCGGACAAGCCGGTGTGGTAAGCACCACGGTAAATGAAATTTTATTTTCGGTTAGCACGATATCCTTAATCATGCCAAGGCTAACCAAGTCTCTTTTCAGATCCGGATCGTCAACGGTAGAAAGTGCTTTTAAAATATCGGGTTGGGTCAGCTTCATGCTCATAAAAGAAAACTTGATTTAATACAAATCGCTCGAAACACTTTCTGTTTTTCACTCAAATTTAGTTCAAAAAAAACGATGGTCTAAATAATATTTGTTGTGTGCACTCAACACAATAAATCATTCCACCGTTTAGTTAAATTGACCTAAAATTGTTGGTTATGATAGCAAAAAAAATTAACCTGATGTTCCTGTTGGTATTGATGTACGGAATTTCAACCGGGCAAACGGTGCCTCAAAAAACAGGATCAGGTGTTTCTCAAGAAGATGCACAGGCAGCGCTCGATTTCCACAACAAGGTGAGAAAGGATGTTGGCTCTCCTCCGCTGGAGTGGTCGGAAGAGTTGGCTGCATATGCCCAGGCGTGGGCCGATAACCTGGCCAAAAACAATAATTGCGAAATGAAACATCGTCCCCACGATGGAAGCAAATGGAAGCAAATTCATGGCGAAAATATTTTTTGGGGCAGTGCTTCGAGCTACAACGCCAAAGATGCCTCCGAAAGCTGGTACAGCGAAATCAAAGATTATAAGCACGGCCCATTAACAAGCGGTAATTGGTATGCCACCGGCCACTACACACAGTTGGTTTGGAAAAACACCAAAAAAGTGGGCATTGCACAGGCTGTGTGCAGTTCGGGGGCAATTATAATTGTAGCCAATTACGATCCGCCCGGAAATTATATGGGGCAAAAGCCGTATTAATATTTTTCTGCATGTTAAGGGTTTTATAAAAAAGTTATAACTTTGTGTTATAACAAAATAAAAATGACCTCAGTTACGGCTAAAGTAAGAAGGATAGGAAATTCCAGAGGGGTTTTATTTCCGAAAACCATCCTTGATGCCAGCGGCATTAAAGATAATGTTAAGATCACCGTAAAAAATAAAGTGATTTTAATTTCGGCAGCGCCAGAAACCACAAAAAAAGACTGGTCTTACTTTAAAAAAGAAAAAAATAAGGCACTTATGATTTCCAACAAGTTTGACGAAACCGAGTGGACATGGTAAAAGATTACAACGTTCACTTTGTAAATCTCGACCCTACCGTTGGAATGGAGATAAAAAAAACGAGACCTTGTGTTGTTTTATCCCCATCGCAAATGAATTCAGCTCTGGGTACGGTTATCATTGCTCCGTTAACAACAACTTTGCGAAAATACCCATCGCGGGTTGAACTCCGGTTTGCCAATAAATTTTGTGAAGTATGCCTTGACCAACTAAGGGCCGTAGACGAGACCAGACTAAGCAAAGACAGTTCAGGTCGGCTGAAGGAAAGTGACATCGAAAAAATAAAAGATACTATTGCCGAAGTATTTGAATTATAAGTGGAAAAGCAGAAATGATCTCGCGCGAAACTATAGACGAAGTAAAAAACCGCATGGACATTGTGGATGTTATCAGCGATTTCGTTTCGTTGAAGAAATCGGGGCAAAACTACAAAGCGCTCAGCCCTTTCAATAACGAGAAAACACCTTCTTTTTTTGTAGTTCCTTCTAAAGGGATATTTAAAGATTTCAGCAGTGGTAAGGGTGGCGATTCCTTCACCTTTGTAATGGAGCATGAAAAACTAAGTTATGCCGAAACCATCCGTTATCTCGCCAAAAAATACGGGGTAGAAATAAAAGAAGACCGAACTTCATCCGAGTCGAAAGAAGAGCAGAGCGAACGCGAGGGACTTTACATTCTGATGAATTTCGCCAAAGAGTATTATAAAAATATTCTCACCAATTCGGAAGAAGGCCGCAGCATTGGGCTCAGTTATTTTCGTGAGCGTGGCTTCAACGACCGCACCATCGAACAATTTGAGCTCGGTTATGCGCTTGAAGGCTGGGAGCTTTTCAGCAAAGAGGCCGTTGGGAAAGGCTATAATAAAGAGTTGCTCGAAAAAACCGGGCTTGTTGTAAAAAAAGAAGACGGCAGCAGCTACGATCGTTTTCGCGGAAGGGTGATATTTCCGGTGCACAACCTGGCCGGGAAAGTAATTGCGTTTGGTGCGCGCATGTTGGGCAAAGAAAAAAATCAGCCCAAATACATCAACTCGCCCGAAACCGACATCTATCACAAGAGCGATGCACTGTACGGTCTGTACCAAGGCAAAAATGCAATTCGCCAGCAGGATGTTTGTTATTTGGTGGAAGGTTACACCGATGTAATCTCCATGCACCAATCGGGTGTTGAAAATGTGGTGGCTTCCAGCGGCACTGCGCTCACCGAAAACCAGATCAAGCTCATCCGCAGGTTTACCGAAAACATAACCGTACTTTTCGATGGCGACAATGCAGGTATTAAAGCTGCACTGCGCGGCATAGACATGATCTTGCGCGGTGGACTGAACGTGCGGGTATTGCTTTTTCCCGACAACGAAGACCCCGACAGTTTCTCGCGCAAACTGGGCACCACAGAATTTCAAAAGTACCTCAAAGACCACACTCAGGATTTTGTTTCGTTTAAGGCAAACTTATATGCAACCGAGGCTGCCGGAGATCCGATACGAAAAGCTGAGTCCATTAAAGAAATTGTATCGAGCATTGCGGTGATCCCCGACCCGATCAAACGTTCGGTGTACATTCAGGAGACAAGTCACTTATTAAAAATCAGCGAACAGGTTTTGCTTTCGGAATTAAATAAAATCCTGATTGCAGACCGGAGGAAAAGCGAAAAAGAAAAAGTTCGTTCGCAAGATGTGGACGTGCCCGCAACCACTGTTGACGATATTGGCACTACGTCAACGATCGACCCCAAAAGTCTGGTGTATTACCAAGAAAGGGAAACCATCCGTCTCTTATTAAACTATGCCGACCAAACTATTGAAGAACATACACTTACCGATTTCTTGCTGCACGAGTTGGACGATGTGGAATTTACCAACGAAGTGTTTCGCGAAATTTATATAAAATTCAAAAACGCAATTCAAGAAAACAAAACCATTGATAGTCATTATTTTCTGAAAGACGGGAACGATGCGGTACGGGCAATGGTTTCTGATCTGATGACAGCCCGCTACGACACCAGTCCGCATTGGGGCGATAAGTTTCACATCTATATTCCTAAAGAAAAAGATGTGCTCAACGAAATGGCTCTTACCAATGTGCTGCGGCTAAAATTCAGAATTGTGCAGAAGATGATGGATGATAATTTGCAGCAAGTGAAAAAAGCCGAAGCCGTAGGTGATTGGGATGAACTGGACAAAGCCCTGGAAATACAAACCGGATTGAAAAAAGCAGAAAGCGAACTGGCCGAAAGCCTGGGGATAGTGGTGGCAAAATAAGACATTAGCATCAAGACATTAGTATCAAGATAAAATGAGTTCTGAAAAAATAAAAATAGACACTATAGAAGAAGCCATCGAAGACATCCGCAATGGCAAGCTAATCATTGTAGTGGATGATGAAGATCGCGAAAACGAGGGCGATTTTATTTGTGCTGCCGAGTGCGTTACACCCGAGATCATCAACTTCATGTCGAAAGAAGGGAGAGGGTTGATCTGCGCACCGTTGATTGAAGATCGCTGCGAAGAATTGAAGCTCGAACTCATGGTTGGAAAAAATACAGCCGCTTTTGAAACTCCGTTCACTGTATCGGTTGATTTGATCGGGCACGGTTGCACTACCGGTATTTCAGCGCACGATCGCTTCAAAACCATTAAAGCGTTGGCCGATCCCGAAACCAACCCCGATGAACTTGGAAAGCCCGGCCATATTTTTCCGTTGAAAGCAAAAAAAGAAGGTGTGCTGCGCAGAAGCGGCCATACCGAAGCAGCCATAGATCTGGCCAAGCTTGCCGGTTTTAGGCCGGCCGGTGTGCTGGTGGAAATCATGAACGAAGACGGCTCCATGGCGCGCCTCCCCGACTTACGTAAAGTGGCCGACAAATTCAAACTGAAACTAATCACCATCAAAGACCTGATTGCCTACCGGATGAAAACCGAAAGCCAGATCAGGCGCGATGTGGAGGTAAACATGCCAACCGCCTACGGTGATTTTAAATTGGTAGCCTACGAAGAAAAAGCCACGCAAGAAATCCACATGGCACTGATCAAAGGCACTTGGAAAAAAGACGAGCCAGTGCTGGTACGTGTTCACTCTTCGTGCGTAACCGGAGATATTTTTGGGTCGTGCCGATGCGATTGCGGATCGCAGCTTCACAACGCCATGACGATGGTAGAAAACGAGGGAAAGGGTGTAGTGCTTTACATGAAGCAAGAAGGCCGCGGCATTGGGTTGCTCAATAAACTAAAAGCCTACAAACTTCAGGAAGAAGGGCTCGACACCGTTGAAGCAAATCTTCAACTTGGCTTCGACATGGACAACCGCGATTACGGAATCGGTGCTCAGATACTGCACGACCTCGGCATTTCTAAAATCAAATTGATTACCAACAACCCCAAGAAACGCGTTGGATTAATGGGTTATGGATTGGAAATAATTGATAACATTCCGATTGAAATTGCACCGAACCCCCACAACGAAAAATATTTGCTAACCAAGCGCGACAAACTGGGGCATCTGATCCTGAAAAAATGATGAAATCTTTTTTAGTATTTCTATCGTTTGCACTCCCCTCAGTAATATTGGCACAGACATTTCCATTTGATATTTTCCACGATGGAAAAGTGGTGTTGGAATCTGGTGATACATTGAGTGGGTCAATAAAATATAGCCCGCAAGATCTGTTGCAAGTACGGCACGATAACCTATTGGAAAGTTTTACGGCACGCAAAGCTTTGTACTTCGAAATATTTGATCAGGTCTACAAACGATACCGGCAATTTTATTCGTTGCCCTACTCGGCAACCGGTGGCTACAAAAGCCCGGTATTTTTCGAAATACTTGCGGAAGGAAAAATCACCTTGCTTTCGAGGGAAAAAATCGAATATCGGCAAAGTAATTCCCCGTTCTTTTATTATGGCGGATACACAACACGCCCGGTGTTGGTAAACATATATTACCTGCTTCGCGAAAACGGAAACATCGAAGACTTCCGGGGCAAACGCAACGATTGGTATGAGTTGTTTGGAGTTCGGCAAAACGAAATGCACGATTATATTAAAGAAAACAAACTTGATCTTGACCGAAAATATCAACTCAAACAAATCATTGACTATTACAATTCTTTATTCCCAAAATAATTATGAAACCTTTGATTCTGGTTACTAACGATGACGGCATCACCTCGCGGGGTATTTTTAATTTAGTAACCGTGATGAAAACATTGGGCGAAGTAATCGTGGTGGCACCCGACAGTCCGCAATCGGGTATGGGCCATGCGATCACCGTGGGCGACACACTGCGCCTGACCGAGTCGTCTATTTTTGAAGACGTAAAAGCTTTTGAATGCAGCGGCACACCCGCAGACTGTGTAAAGATGGCGCGCCATTTTGTATTGAAAGGAAACCGCCAACCAGATGTTGTGGTTAGTGGAATTAATCATGGAAGCAACACGTCAATCAGTGTGCTTTATTCCGGCACCATGTCTGCCGCCATCGAAGCTGCTATTGAAGGGACTCCTGCCATCGGGTTTTCGCTTTGCGATTACGGCCAGCAGGCCGACTTCTCTCACACGGCAGAGTATGTAAAAAAAATCACCAGCCAAGTTTTAGAAAAAGGTTTGCCAGGAGGAACCGCCCTGAATGTAAACTTCCCTAAAAAGCAAAGCCAACCCATACGCGGCATTCGGGTTTGCCGCCAAGCCAATGCCAAGTGGGTAGAAGATTTCGATCAGCGTTTTGACCCCAACGGCAGAAGTTATTTTTGGATGACCGGAAAATTTGTAAACTTCGACAAGGGTGAAGACAATGACGAGTGGGCCATAGCCAACAACTATGTTTCGATCGTTCCCTGCCAGTTTGATCTAACAGCCTATCAATCTATTCGTGAGTTGAATGAAACGTGGAATATTTTGAAGTAGCAAAACGTTAATGTCTTTAAAAAAGTACAAATATTGCAGTTGATTGCTATATCTGTACTGCGATGCTACGAGAATCAGAAACCAGGATCAGCCTGACACAAAACTATAATTTGCGTTAACATCCATATCTAAATCCCGTCAAGGGCTTTACTTCAACACAAACTCAGCCTTATTTACATCCTGCGAATTAGGCCCAACAAAAACTTCAAACGTTCCGGGCTCGGCAACAAAATTCAATTCTGTGTTGTAAAATGACAGATCGGTAACCGAAAGCTTAAAATCTACCACCCTCGTTTCGCCCGCCTTTATTCTGATTTTTCTAAAAGCCTTGAGCTCTTTCACCGGGCACGTGATGGAAGCAACTACATCGCGGATATACAACTGCACAACTTCATCACCATCGCGCTGACTTTCGTTGGTAACTTCAACAGAAACATTCAGCGAATCAGTAAATGAAATTTCTTTTTTATCTAGTTGCAGGTTGTTATAGGTAAACTTCGAATAGCTCAATCCAAACCCAAACGGGTAAACGGGATCGTTGGAAACATCGAGGTAATTAGAACGGAATTTGGTAAACCACTTTCCTTCGGGCAACGGACGCCCTGTGTTTTTGTGCGCGTAATAAATAGGCACTTGCCCTACATTTTGAGGGAATGTGGTGGTTAGTTTTCCCGATGGGTTCACATCGCCAAACAACACATCGGCAATGGCATCGCCTGCTTCGCTGCCTCCAAACCACACATTTAAAATAGCAGGCACGTTTTCGTTTTCCCATCTCAAAGCCAACGGCCGACCGGTAAACAACACCATCACCACAGGTTTGCCTGTTTTCAAGAGCGCTTTCAATAAATCTTTTTGAGTTTGTGGAATTTCAATATTCGATCGGCTTGAAGATTCGCCACTCATTTCTGCCGACTCGCCCACGGCCGCAATAATTACGTCTGCACCACGCGCGATTTTCAAAGCCTCCTCCCGAATTGCTTCGGCAGATCTTTTATCGCGGTGAAGGGTTTTTCCAAACATGGTTGCACGTTCTTCAAAGGCTTCGTCTTCGTCTAAGTTCGATCCTTTGGCGTACACAATCTGGGCTTTATCGGCCACTGCATGTTGCAAACCTTTCAACAACGAAATAGATTCTGAAAACCGGGCACCCACGCTCCACGTGCCGGTCATGTTTAGAGTAGCATCGGCAAGCGGACCAATCACAGCGATCGTGCCTTTTTTCTTTATGGGCAATAAATCATTTGTATTTTTTAGTAAAACAAAACTTTGTGCCGCAATGGCTCTTGCTTCGCTCCGGTTGGCATCGGAGAAAATTTCTTTTGCACGCGTCCCGTCACAATATCGGTACGGGTCATCAAATAATCCCAATAGAAATTTTGCCTTTAAAATTCGCCTGCACGCCTGGTCAATTTGTTCAACGGATATTTTTTTCTCGTCTACCGATTTTTTAAGTGTGGTAAGCATCCCCTCGCCCACCATATCCATATCTACGCCAGCATCAAGTGCTTTGGCCGTTACGGTTTGCAGATCGCCTATGCCGTGGTCAACCATTTCGTTGATGCCCGTGTAATCGGTAAGCACCAGCCCATTAAAGCCCCATTGTTTGCGCAGCACATCCGAGATCAACCATTTGTTGGCCGTTGCGGGAATACCGTTGATGTCGTTGAACGATACCATCACGCTGCCTGCGCCTGCATCAACGGCTGCTTTGTACGGTGGAAAATACTCGTTGTACATTTTCACTCGGCTCATGTCAACGGTATTGTAATCGCGCCCGCCCTCGGCTGCACCATAAAGCGCAAAATGTTTTACACCGGCCATGATGGTGTTGTTGGCCGAGAGGTCGTTGCCCTGATAACCCCGCACCATTGCAGCGGCAATCTGGGAGCCGAGATACGGGTCTTCACCGCTTCCTTCGGAAACCCTGCCCCAGCGGGCATCGCGGCAAATATCTACCATGGGCGAGTACGTCCAGTTGATGCCATCGGCACTGGCTTCCTCTGCTCCGATCCGGGCGGTTCGTTCAATCAATTTCATATCCCAACTGCAACTTAAGCCCAGCGGAATCGGGAAGATGGTTTCGTAACCGTGAATAACATCCATGCCAAAAAGCAATGGTATTTTCAGTCTGCTTTTTTCAATGGCAATTTTTTGCATCTCTTTAATTCTCTTCAACGGTTTGATGTTGAAGACGGCTCCTACCTGCCCGGCTTCAATTTTTTTTCCGATGTTGGAATTCTCAGCCTGCCCGGTAACAAAGTCTCCGGCAGAAGGCAAATTGAGTTGTCCGATTTTCTCTTCTATGGTCATGAGGCTCAGCAGCGAGTCTACACGCGAATCGATATCAGATTTTTTTGCTCCTCGGTCTGAGCAAGAGGTGAGAATAAAAAAAGAAATCCATGTTATGCCAAGGATTATTTTTTTACCACAGCGGAGCACAGTGCTTACAGAGAGTAAACAAACCCTAAATCTCTCCAATCCTGTGCGCACGCTGTGGTAAAAAAAATTAAAAGTCATTGTTGTTGTTAATTTTAATGTTACTGATTTTTTAAAACCCCAGTTTTAATCTGTGTAATCCGGTTTCGACAAGCTCTCCGAAGGAGTCCTTTGGACAACCTGACAATCCTATTTGTGATTTTCGTACCATCCTTTCATCAGTTAAATCCTAATTTTGTTTTTGCGGCCTGTACTTCAGGCGCAGACATAAATAAATTCCAAAGCAACTGAGTTCTGTAGTTTTCGATCATCACCACAATCGGCCCCTGATCTATGGCCAAATAAGAAGTGGCCGTCCACCCTTGTGTGATATTAATCGCATCGTAAAATCCGTACTGCCCCCACATGCGGTCACCAAGTGTATAGTAAAAATATTTGATTGCATTCATCGACTCGGTGGGTGTGTACGGCATCGAAGAAATGGCAGCCGTTGGTGATATCGTTCCATTGTCGTTGGTGGGCGATTGGGCATCGTAACCCGAAGGATTATCGCTTGCCGTAAGCCCCCAACAACTGTTGCTGTAGCCAACATATTTTTTTGGATTTGCAGCGCAGTAATCGTGATTGATGAGCGATTGGTTTACATTCTGCGTCCAAAAATTTACGTTGAGGTACGGATCGGTTACGTGTGGATCAAAACCAAGAAAAGAATACTGCGTAAAAAACAATGGCCCGCCATAGTCATCGCCCAGCGGCAACACGTGGCCATAAAAAGTTTTTCCGTTTTTGATATTTCCGTTATCGGCCCAGCCTTGTTGATAAACCTCGAGGGGAATGGAATGAGTTGATGAGCCTGCGGCAAGAATATAAGTGATGAGTGTTTCATTGTAACCGCGGATGGGCATGTTCATAACCCAATCTTTGTCGGGCGACCAATGCCAATACAACACATTTTGACTGTTTTGCCGAAACCAATCCCACTCTACGGCATTGTATAAATTAGTAATCCGATTGATCAGATTATTTCCGGTTGTATCTGTTGAAGTTAAATATTGCCGAACCGACAGCAGCCCTTGAATCAAGTACGAAGTTTCTACAAGATCGGCTCCATCATCGTTGGTGCTAAAGGGTATCACCTTGCCGGTGGTGCCGTTGATCCAGTGCGGCCATGCGCCATGAAAGCGGCCGGCTGTTTCGAGAAAAGAAATTATTTTTTGAAAACGAGCGAGGCCATCGGCACGTGAAAGGTATCCGCGCTGAATGCCCACAATCAATGCCATCAGGCCAAAGCCGCTGCCTCCCGTAGTAACCAAATCTCCTGAAGTATCGCGCTCGCGTGCCATGCCGCTGTTGGGTTGTGCGAAGTCGTAGAAATAATTGAATGTCTTTTGTTGAACTAAGTCCAGCAGTGCCGAATCGGTCAGTGCTGGAAATTTCGATATGGTATCGGCTCTGGTATAAAAGACTTTTGCATAACCGTTAAACACTTCTTCATCGGCCCCTTGTAATTCGGGAAGCGCACCAATCGAAAATTTAACAAGGCCTTTAAGTTTTGTCGAAACCGATAACGTGACAATTTTATTATCGTCACTAATATTTAATTGCAATGCAACTGTATTTGATCCAACTAAAAAAAATTGTGAAGCCAACGAGGCCTGTGTATTTAAGGCGTTTGAAAATGTGAATTCAAACGTAGGGTTTAAGGAGATGTTTGTGATTTGATTTTGATGTGTTACATCTACTTGATCAATTTTAAAAGAGGTCAACAGCAAAGTAGCCGGAACTGTGGTGAAGGAAATTACTACTCCTGGAAAATTTTCATTGCTTTTGCCCTTTAATGTACTACCGATAGAAAGTTGATATTCTTTATTGTTTTGAAGTGAAGCAGTTGGACTCAGTGAGACAGTTTTGAAATTATTAAAAAAACTAATTTTAAAGGATACGCTACTTT
The DNA here is from genome assembly GCA_018267285.1 of Bacteroidota bacterium. GTDB lineage: Bacteria > Bacteroidota > Bacteroidia > Cytophagales > Cyclobacteriaceae > ELB16-189. The sequence continues at coordinate 36,243 of JAFDYU010000011.1, forward strand.
TATCTTGTGATAGGCCAATTGCCGAAGCAGTGACTGAAGTATCCAGTGGTGCAGAAAAATCTAGCACAATCGACTGATCGGTTGGCACTTTTAAAGTAGCTTCTGTAAGATTTAATATCTGTGTCCCTACACTCACTTGAAATAATTGTAATCTATTTGATGATGGTTGAGGGTCGTTTTTTTTAGCGCATGTACTTAACAATAAAAAACAAATAATACCTATCGATATCGGGCTTGCTTTTCTGTAAAAATTCATAAAAGAGAAGAAAGGCTTCCCTCTAGAGGGAAACCTTTCTTTAAAAAATTAATTTTTGAAATGACTATGGGTTATTGGTTTTCAGAATTATACATCAAAGTCACTTCATCTTGTGATAATGCTTTGTGGAAGATGCGAACATCATCCAGCAAGCCTTTGAAGTGATTGGATGTTACATCTGAATAAGTAGCCCAGGGGAAGGTAACACCATCGCCCGTAGCTCGGTCGCAATAAAAACCAAAGGCAAGTTTAGATGAAGCACTAACAGCCGTTGTGTTTAGCGTGAGCCCGGTAACAGTTGTTTTATCATCTCCAGCTGGCCAGTTATTGAAGTTTTGAGTCTTCATCAGGGTGCCGTTCATATAAATTGAACCAACTTTTGTTGAACTATTGTAGGTACAAATGATATTAACCCATTTGTTATTTATCACGGCAGGAAGCCCACCGGATGCAGAAAGGTCTTTGGAGTACGTCCAACCTTGCCAGCCAAGATTTCCTGTACAATCCATCCACAAGTCTTCGCCTCCAGAATTTGCCGATGCGCTTGATCCAAACTTGTATTGTGCCGCCATTTTACCATCTTTTAGCATGTTGCTAAATTCCCATTCAAACCCATCAAAACCGCCAAGCCCCATTACAAAATGACCTATTGTATCGCTGGCAGATGTTATATTGTAAGAAAGCTTTGCCCAAAAACTTAAGGTAAAATCATTTGTATTTATTAATGACGAACCATTGGGGACTTCAACAATTGTTGTAGTTCCATTGAACGAAGCTGCTTGGCCTGCGGATGTGTTACGGCCGGCCGCATACGTTAAATCAACCACATCGGATGCGCCCGGGTTGTAGTTTGTTCCAGAGCCAGCGTCATCAATAGTACTGCTTTCAAAACCCCAGTGTGCAATTTGTCCATCGGGAACAAAAAAACCGGCTGTGGTAAACGTGCGCGAAACTGCTGTTAAAAATTTTCCACCGGAAGATTTAAGCGTTGCTGCCAAATTTAAATCAAATAAGGCACCTGAGTTTAGGTCTGCATTTGGTGTGATTGTAACAGTTGAGCCGGAAACTTGAATGGTACTTGCAACGGCAGCCTGATCGTAATCGCGAACCAATGTTATAGCACTCGTTGCAGATGTCTCATCGACAGACGTGCTAAACGTAGCAATAATTGAAGCAACTACGGGCACACCGGTTGCGCTGGTTGCCCCGTTAAGATCGATTGTGCCTACTTTTAAACTTACTAACGTAAGAGCCGGAGGCGTATCACTTTTACTGCAACTTTGCACTAAAACAATAGCGGCAACCGCACAGATCGTCACCACTACGCTCATCATCCATTTTATTTTTTTCATAATTGTTTTGGTTTTTAGATTGTATAATTTATTTTAAGTGTGCTCATTTTTTTCACCATCCGGGGTTTTGTATCAAACTACCCTTACTAATGTCGATCTGAGTTTGAGGTATGGGAAGCAGTTCGTGCTTGCCCGGTACAAAGCCAAGAGGACCTAAAATCGTTGCGGCATTTCCGGTTCGCACCAAATCCCAAAAACGATGCCCCTCCAAGGCAAGTTCGTGTCTTCTCTCATTAAGTATCGCTGCACGAAGTGTATTCATATCGGTAGAGGTTACATCGGGTAAAATTGAATTGCTCCCTCCTCTCGCTCGTGCTCTGACTTGGTTGAGGTAAGTAAGTGCTTGTGATGCCTGCCCGGATTCATTTAAGGATTCTGCCGCAATTAGCAACACGTCTGCATATCGAATCAATCTTTTATGATATCCCCATTCGGTAGTTGTTGAAATACCCGGTACCCATATTTTTTGACTGTAGCATTCTATCTCAATCAAGTTATTATTGCCGTCATAAATTTGATCCGGGGTTGTGTTATCTCCCAACGTAGTAACACCATCTAAAACTTCCCCCAAAAAAATTATGGTTGCATCCATTCTGGGATCGTTGGGCTCAAAGGAGTCTCTCAGGTCAATAGTCGGCCTGTTGAAACCCCATCCCCGATTAGGTGATCCTCGAATACCTTGTGTATTGGCATACTGACTGCCACCGGCATTTGTATCCTCCACCGGCAACGCGCCAATTTCAAAAATAGACTCCGGGCCATAATACCCATTTTGTCCATTCGCATCATTAAAGTCCGGCTCGAGAGAATATTGACCTGAATTAATCACTTCTAAAGCGTAACTGCTTGCGTTAGCGTAATCGTGTTTAAATAAATACACCTTGGCGAGCAGAGCCTTGGCTGCTCCTTTCGTAGCACGACCGTAATCAGTCTGTGAATACGAACTTTTTTCAGGTAGGCCTTGAATTGCAGTTGTTAAATCCGAGATAATTAATGAATAAATATCATCAGCAGTAGATTGTTTCAGATCTAAAGGTGCTGGCTCCGCTGTAACCATAGGTACATTGCCCCAGGCACGAACTAAATCAAAATAAAATAAAGCTCTTAAAAAAGAAGCCTCTGCCAGGTATTGTGCCTTGAGATTGGCATCCATCGAAATTTTAGGAACGTAGTTAATCACAACATTGGTTGCGCGGACAGATTGATACAGTGAACTCCACCAACGATCAAGCCCATCTTGCGTAGTATTCATGGTAAAATTATCGTATGGGCCAACAGTGGGTAACTGATCAGCCGGATTGCTTCCTTTCCTTGCATCATCGGACATAATGTCAAGCAAGGGGTACCCACCTGAGTTGTAGTACCAATTACGCATGGTGGCATAGGCAGCGTTGGTTACCAGTAGGGCATCGTTGGCAGTGGTTGGGAACGATGCCTGTGTTAAACTACCCTGGGGGTTTTTATCTAAAAAACTCTGGCACCCACTCAGTATGATTATGGTTATTAGAAGTACTGATTTTTTAATATCAACTTTCATATATAGTTTTTTAAAAAGTGATATTTAGGCCTGTTGAATATATTTTCTGCAACGGATAAGTTCCTCCGTCAATATTATTGGATAACACATCGCTGCTTCCAAAGTCGGGAGAGTATCCAGTAAATTTCGAAATCGTAAAAAGGTTAGTACCCCGCACATAAAGCTTTACTTGTTTCAAATGGATTCGATCGGTAACTGTTTTAGGTAGCGAGTAAGCTAAGGTTATACTCCTTAGCCTCATGTATGACGCGCTTTGAATAAATCGGTCGGAAACAGAAAAGTTATACCCTCCGAATGACGGTCGGGGTTCTGTGTTTGATGTGCCCTCTCCATGCCAATAATTGATAACGTGTTTTTCGAAATTATAGGGATCAGGCCGCACTACTTCTTTGGCATTGAATATCACATTACCTCGCTGCCCTTGAAAATCAACTTGTAAATCAAAATTTTTATATCCTAACGAAAAATTAAATCCGTAGACGAGTGTTGGAATGGGTGACCCCATAGCTACACGGTCGTTTGCATCAATTTTTCCATCTTTGTTTGCATCTACAAAACGTAAATCACCTACACCTGCGTTGGAGTCGTGCGGGTACGAAGCGAGTTCGGCAGCATTTTGAAAAATACCATTGGTCTTATACCCATAAAATTCACCAATGGGCATTCCCTTTCTACTTAACGTTACAGGTCGTCCGTCATTAATATATCCTCCTACTAAAGTAGAATCAATCCCCTTATTGCCTCCCACGGTAAGCACTTCATTATGAAGTGTATTTCCAAGAAATGCAACACGATACCTGAGGCCTTGAAAAGTATCTTGCCACGCTACATTAAACTCTAAACCACGATTAAGAATGGAGCCCGCATTGTAAGTAATTGTTGCCCCACTTCCATTACCGAAATAGCCTGCAGGTCTCAGTCCTACCAAAATATCATTTGTTTGTCGTCTGAAATAATCGAATTCGCCTGTCAATTTGTTATTGAAGAATCCTATTTCCAACCCGATATCGGTTTGATAAGTCGTTTCCCATTTTAAATTGGGGTTACCACTCACGCCAAATGTTGCGCCCGTATTAATCGAATTCGATGGTCCGAATACGGGGCTCGTTGATGCATTGGAGGCAACAACCGAATACTGTTGGAGGTAATCAATTTTTTCATTTCCAATAACTCCCCAACTTCCTCTGAGTTTGAGATTGCTCAGCGATTTGATGTTTTGCATAAATTGTTCATTGATCACATTCCATCCGATTGCAGCTGAAGGGAAATTTGAAAACCTGTTGGAGGGTGCAAACTTAGAAGACCCATCTCTTCGAAACGAAATCGTAGCCAAGTAACGATCCTTAAAAGTATAATTAGCCCTAAACAAATAAGAAAGCATGGAATAATATCCGCCCGCGTTAACCCCGTTATCCAGATTGCCTAGATTATTAATTGGCGGACTGGTTGTTTGATTATAGAAGTAGCTTGGGTTGTTCAAATATCTGAGGTCGGGCGAGTTTCGGATCAAGTTGCTCCCTTGAATGTTAATGTATTCATTGGATGTCTGTTGCATCGTGTATCCTCCCAATATATTCAAACGATGATCTCCCAACGACTTATTGTATGTGATGGTATTTTCCCATAGCCATGTGGATGCATCTGACGAACCTTTGGATAAATCGCTGAATAGATTTTGCTGTTGCGAGGCCGTGCCGTCAGCATAATACACTTTATAGGCCGGGGTAAAATCTGTTGATTTTGTGTACGAGAGGTCAACGCCAAAACTTGAGTGAAAAATAAAGTCTTTCAGAAACGATACATCTGTAAACACATTGCCCACTAATCGAATGCCTTTATTAAAACTATTGGAGTAGGCTAACGAAGCCAACGGGTTTCCAACATTTCGAACGGCTGCAAAGGTGCTGCTGTCCGGATAGTAAGGGAAAGCCGTAGGCTGCGCTCGGTAAGCCTGCGAAACTACATCGGGCGCATTTTGCTGAGAGAAGGGTGTGAGAGTTACATTGTTTCCTACTTTTATATTCTTTGAAAGATTGTAGGTATTATTAAACTTCAAGGTTAACCGCTGGTAATTCGATTTAGGAATAATGCCTTCTTGTTTGTAATAACTAACCCCAAAATAGTATTGAGACTTGGTTGAAGAACCTGAAATTGAAATTTGATGAGTCTGCATCGGAGCTGTCTGAAAAATCAGGCTCTGCCAGTTGGTGTTCGAAACTAAATCAATGTTATTGAATGTGCCCGGTAAAATTTTATTATACACCGTTGCAAACTCTCGGCCATTCAACATATCAATTTGTTTGTTTACTTGCTGAATGCTCAATTCAGAACTCAATGTAATGGAAGGTTTTTCCTGTCCTGGTTTACCTTGCTTGGTCGTTACAATAATAACCCCATTCGCACCCCTCGACCCATAAATAGCTGTGGCGGATGCATCTTTTAAAACTTCAATAGACTGGATGTCACCCGGGTTCAAAAAAGAAATATCATCAAGAATCAATCCGTCAACAACAAAAATCGGTGAAGCATTGTTAAACGTACCTACTCCCCTAACACGTACTATTGGAGTTGCACCGGGTGCCCCTGATGAATTAAAAACTTGAAGTCCTGCAACTTTACCTTGTAGTGATTGTACTGCACTGAAAGAAGGAATTTTTGTTATGTCTGATTCTTTAACGCTTGATATTGCACCCGTTAAATCGCTCTTCTTCTGTACACCATAACCAACCACCACCACTTCTTGCAGGCTGGCTGCTTCGGTTTCAAGTGCTATGGTAAAAGTAGTTTGACCACCAATGGTTATCGTCTGTGTTTTATACCCGACAAACGAAACGAGCAATGCCTGATCGGAAGCCTGAATGGAGAGTTGAAAGTTCCCTTCGGCATCGGTGGTTGTGCCGCGCGTAGTACCCTGCACCACCACGTTTGCACCGGGCACGGGCAGGTTGTCTTCCTTAGAAGTTACCTTACCTGTTATGGTTCTTTCCTGCGCCATCACACAACCAACACCAAACAATCCTATTAAAAAGAGCAATCGTAGCTGTTTCCTCATAAGCAAATTGGTTTTCAATGAGTTAACCAAACAATCGTTGGCAGAAATTGTTTTCGGCCATGATTTATTATGAGAAAGTTATTACCAAGCAAATTCTTTGTAAAATATTTTAAGTTAAATCATCCCAAAATAAATGTTTACCGATAGTTACATCTGCTGCCTGATTCACGCAAAAAAAACAATGCTTTCAAACGATTTCAAGGCACTTTTCCAGCTCTTTACGCATTGATTTTGCGCTTCAAAAACATTAATTTTTAGGATTGCTCCTCACGGTCTTCTTTTTTGCAGTTGTCTTAGGCTTTTCGCGGTCGAGTACTATTTCCTCCCACGGGTTTCCGCCCGCATGTGTTTGTTCGATGGAGATCATCCGTTCTTCCACTTTATGCTTGAATGCCCAAACGGTACTCAACCTCAATTGCAATTTTTCGGCTAATGCCTCGAGGGTGAACGTGTTTTTACCCGACTGCACCAAATACGTAAGATAAAATGCTTTGCCGATCGGGAACTTCACACCGTGAAATAACGTGTTGGAAGTTATCGACTCGTTGTAGCCGCAGCGCGTACACCTGCGCGAAAATTTCAACGGACCTGGCGAATGCTTTACGTTTCGGCATTTCACACATTCAAAACCTTTTTGCTCTTTCAGTTTTTCTAAAAAACGGTAGCACGAAAGGTCATCGGGATAGAGCGTTTTAAACTCATCGTAATCCATCTGTTTCTCGTGCATTCGCTCTTCCAGCACCTCCTTCACTTTGTTCTTCAGTTTCCAGTTATCCAGATCGAGTATGGAATTGATTTGATTGATCTCTACCGACTGGCGATTGAGTTTGGCATTGCTTTCGATCAGCTCTTCATTCTTATGGTGCAACTCCTGAGTACGTTCCGCAACTTTCTTTTCCAACTCAAGGTTTACTTTGTCTTTTAGGCGCATGTTCACTTCATGCTGGTGAATGATTCGTTTCATAGCCCGATCGCGGTTGTCTTTCAATATCCTGATCCGGTCGCCCAACGCCACGGTTAAAAACAGCATTTCGAAAACAAAACTAAAATGGAGGCTGTAGTGGGTTAGTGTGGTAAACGGAAGAATATTTACATAAACCAGCGTGCGCAAAAAGAAACCAAAAAACAGAAGCCCATACGCAATTACAAAAAAACGTGCCGGCCTGTAACCGCTGCGCCATACTTTAATGGCCGTAAAAAAAATTAACGAAAGCGGAATAATTTCCAGCGTACGGAAGGTGAGCATCTGCCTCGATACCAGCAAGCTAAATACAAACCAGATGGTGCGCGCCACAATCATGATTTTCAAAGCTCGATCTAATTGAGGGGCATTGGCCTTGGTACTGAGAAACCTTCGCGTAAAAATCAGCGACCAAACGATGACCAGATAAAGCGAAACGCCCACGGCCCAATCATTAAGCACAGGATAGGAAGGCCACAAATATTGAAAACCGATACCATCATAACTCATGGCGTATAACGCCACGCTGATGAGATAGCAGATGTAATAGATAAATTTAATTTCGCGTATGGCGAGAAAGACCAAAAGATTATACACCACAATAATCAAGATCATGCCATAAAACATACCGTAGAGGTAATATTCATTCAGCGCGTAGTACACGAAGTAGTTGGTAGAACGAAGCGCCAGGCGGATGTCGGCAAATTCGTGCGACCGGATTTTAAAATAATACGTCTCCAACCCTTCGCCATGAAACTCAAGCGGCAATTCAAAATTTTTGTGAATAAATAGTCGTGAGCTAAAATCCTGATGGTCGCCTAAAATTATTTCTTTGTAGGAACCATCACCTTGCGGGTAATAAGCGGTGAGGCTATCGATAGTCTGATCATAAAATTCGAGAAGCCAATATTTTTTAGTGACTGTATTTTTTTGGATTGTCAGTCGCACCCAATACGAGGCATTCTTTCTAAAATCAGAATTAATGTACGCAGCATGTTGGCGGAAATTGTTTTTATAGTTTGCTGAAGATATTTCTTTAAAAGAGACTTGATTGGCAGTATCTACCGCATAGTATAAGTCGTGCGCCATGAAGTCGTGATGATCTACTGCATCATCTACTTCAATAACGGATTGTGATTTCAGGTTTTGAAAAGCCAACCACAGCACCATTCCCAAAAAACACCTGATCATACCTCAAGATAAGAATAAATAAATCCATGTCACATCTTATTTTACTTAACAAAGTTTGATTAATTTTTTATCAATTTGATTTTATAACTTTTATTGTTCTGGGAAATTGTCAAAATATAAATACCAACAGAAAGACGGGAGGCATTCCCACTAATTATGCCTTCTTGATTTTCAAATGAAACAAATATCGAACGACCAAAAGAGTCGATTAGTTCAACATAGTCCACTGGCTGAGATAAATTTGAAATCGAAAAGACTCCTTGGGTAGGATTGGGGTAGACCATAATATCTTTAGGTAAATCAACATCTGTTATTACCAATGATATCACATTAGAATTTTCAGAAACCCCTGAAGCGTTATAGGCTCGAACTCGATATTGAAATGGGGCACTTTGTATCCCTATTACACTTTTTACAGTATCACTCAACAAAACCCCATTGTATCCTGACAGGAATGTAACAAAATTGTCATTCGAAATATCAAGCTGGTATCCAACTGCGCCTTTTGAACCATTCCAATTAACCTGAAAACTGCTGTCAGTAACTTTAGATGCAGGCAAGGCAACAGGAAATGATGGTATAAACACCGAGACTACCTCCAAGGAATTAGAATTTGAACATGCTACATATGCAAAGCCATTTGAAAAAAAAACAGATACTGGTTTACTCAATATGGCTCCATCTGTGCCGTTAGTAAGAATAGCAGCATGTTTTGGATTTGATGGGTCTCTTATATCAAATATTTCTAATGCATCTACTCCATTTCCAAGGGAGGACTTATTAGTAGTAACATAAGCGTAATACCCAGAGACAAAAACAGATCTGGCATTAGACAATACAGCTCCACCAGTTCCTTGAGTAACACTCCCCACGTGAACAGGAGCGCTTGGCGTACTTACATTTATAATTTCTAAGGTATTGGACTGGCTGCTCACCACATACGCGAATTCCCCAGAAACAAAGACAGATATAGGATTGCTTAATTTTGCTCCCATTGAGCCATCACTAATTTTACCAATGTGTATTGGAGAATTGGGCACAGAGACATCTACTATTTCGAGAGCATTTGAGCTACTCACTAAATATGCATAGTTTCCAGAAACATAAACCGAATTTGGTGAAACCAAGGCTGTCCCATTTACACCATCACCTAAACTTCCTGCGTGTTTTGGAGATACAGGATTACTCACATCAACAATTTCAAGGGAACTTGAATTGGTGCTGGCGATATAGGCATAGCTACCTTGAACAAAGACAGAGCTTGGATATTTAATCAAAGCACCTCCAGTGCCATCAACCAGGCTACCCTTATGTTGTGGATTTCCGGGATCAGACACATCGATGATCTCAAGGGAATTACTGTTTTGACTGACAACATAAGCATAACCTCCGGAAACAAAGACCGATGACGGTGAATCCAAAAGCGCACCATTTGCCTCATTCAATATTTTTCCTTTATGAACTGGAGCATTGGGTTGAGTAATATCTATTATTTCAAGAGCAATGGAGCTGGTAACGTATGCATAGTTACCATCCACAAATACACAGTTGGCCTTCTCTAAGCTAGGTTGATCAGATTTAGTTACGCCATGTAAATTACCTAAATGAGTAGGGTCTGTCGGATCGAAAATATTAATAATTTCTAGTGCGTTAGAAAGCGAACTTGCTACGTAAGCGTTGCCCTCTGAGACAAAAACAGAACAAGCATAATTCAATAAAGCACCATTTACATTATCTACTATGCTGCCAATATGGATAGGAGACAATGGATTGGAAATATCAATTATTTCAAGTGAACTTGAAAATGCGCTAGCCACATAAGCATAACTATCATTCACATAAACAGACATTGGAACATTTAGAATCGAACCTCCATCGCCATTCGAAACACTAGCTGCATGAGTGGGGACATTTGGATTACTAATATCAATTATCTCCAAGGCATTCTCGTTGTTTGATTTGTATGAGGAATTGGCAACGTAAGCATAGTTTCCGCTTATAAAAACATCATTTGGAGACGATAATTTTGCTCCACCTTGACCATCTACCAACGTACCCGCAATCGTTGGGAATAACGGGTTACTGACGTCAATTATTACTAACGCATTTGATGCTGCCGCATAAACATAATTCCCTGAAACAACAATGCTTATAGCATCACTCAAGTAGCCGTTAGTATCATAAATATTTCCTACATGTGTTGGCTTGGTCGGATCAGATACATCTAATATCTCCAAGGCGCCAATTTCGCTTGCTACATACGCCAGCGTTCCGTTTACACAAACCGAAGATGCATTGTCAAATACTGCACCACCCATGCCATTCGAAATAGACCCTACGACTACCGGGTTAGTTATATCGCTGAAATCAATAATTGAAAAGCCTAAAAGAGTTGCTACATAAATATATGACCCAGCTACAAAAAATGATTTAGGCCCATTAAGAATAAGGTCATTTAGAAGTATTGAACTTTTCAAAGCAGGGGCAGATGGTGTAGATATGTCAACAATAGATATGACTCCGTTACCACTAACGAAAGCTAAATTACCTGAAACAAAAACAGCTGTTGGTCGATACAGCAGCGGGGGGCCAATCACACTTCCCTGGTGTGCAGGGTTTAAGATTTGACCTGTTGAAATAAATGAAACAAAGAAAAGGAAGGTTAAAAATAAAAAACTGAAGTAAACCTTATGCTTGAAGAAATTAATAATTTTTATAAACATAATAATGTATGTGATATAAGTTCAACCAATAAGTGCAACACAATTGGTTAAAAAAGGAATATTCCTCTCCCTTTCAATTTGACCAAGTTAATTTAAACTTGTGTTGCAATGACAAAATACAAACAACTCAGCCAATAGCAAAGGTATGTAATTTTGGCAGCCTTGTAAAAGCAAGAAAGGGAAGACAGAATAGCAGCACTATTGGTGTTGATCGGTCTACCATCTATTGGGAATTAAAACACAACACCCAAAACGAGGCAGAGGTACGATGGTATACAGGTCAGAATGGCTCAGAAGAAACCAAACTACGACACCCGGTAAAGCTTGGCGTCCTATAATGAATATCAATTCAATATCTATCGCAGTCAGAAAAAATATACCAGGAGGTCAATGGCTTTATCTCAAAATGTATTGCGGGCTCAAGACCGCGGATACAATATTGGTCAATTCCATACAAGAAATGACTACCGAATTTCCCAATGATGGTTCAATCGAAAAATTCTTTTTTATCAGGTACACTGATCCCTGTCACCACCTTAGAATTCGTTTCTACAACTCAACAGGATTAGATGGATTGTTAAGCAGGATTAATAAAGCAATAAAGCCCTATATTGAGAATAAGATTATATCAAAAGTTAGTGTGGATACCTACGAACTAGAACTTGAAAGATATGGAGTTCTGAACATAGAAAATTCAGAGTCAATTTTTTTCTCTGATTCACAGTCGTGAAATAAGAATTTTATCTTTCTGGAAGGTAATGAAGGAGAAGTAATATGTTTCTAATTTAGTTGTCTAACCACCCGCCTTTGAACCCCGCTTTCTTCAATCCGGAAACGATGTATTTATTTTTTTTCAGCAGGTTCCAAATAAATCCGTTCTGATAATTTTCAAGCTGAATAAGAATTGGCCCTTGGTCGATGCCGAGATAATCCTGATCGTACCAACCCCTGCTTCCATCTTTATTCGCTATCGATAAGTTAAACGCATCTTTAAATCCATATTGTCCATAAATTTTGCTTCCGTATTTTTTTTTCATTGTAAGAAGTGCATCCATACAAAATTCAGGTGCAAAAGGGATGGATCCGCCTACAGCCGTGGGTGCTATCGTGCCGTCATCGTTTACATTCCATTGGGCTGCCCCGCGTGCCGAGTAGCCCATAAAAGAAATATTGGGGTTGGCACTGTTTTCGTTGCCTGGGCCATCGCAAGCGGTGAGCCCCCACACGTTGGAATCGTACCCCACCCAACCGGCCGGGTTGGTAATGCAATATTGCCTGTTGGCAAGGGTGGCCCGTCTTGAGTTTTCAAAATAATCGATTCCTTTCTGCTTCATGTAGTCATCTTGAATACCTCTGAAGTCGATAAACAGGTGAGAATACTGATGCCCGAACATCGGCCCGAAATTGATGTGTTCCTGGCCAAAATAGTTTCCCCACTGATAGGTATCCGTCCAGGCATGCCAACTTTCTGGCGCAATGGGGTGAGTGGTGGAACCGAGTGCCATGATGTATAAAATCATGCCTTCGTTGTAGCCTTTCCAACGTGCTTTGATAAATCCATTTTCCGGATGCCAGCCCATCGTCATGGTCTTTTCGTTGTTCATTGCCCAGGCCCAATCTACCGCGAGAAAAAGTGAATCGGCAAGACTTCTGATTTCTTTCTCTGTATCGTTGTCTCGATCAAAAAAAGATTGGCACGACAGAATTCCGGCCATGAGCAAACCCGTATCAACGGTTGATAATTCTACTTTGCGAAAGCGCAAGCCTGTTTTCATATCAATAAAATGATAGAAGAAACCGTTGTAGCCCGATGTGCCCGTAGCCGCATCGCCCTTAGGCGAATGTTGAAAAAACCTCAAAGTCTTCCGCACTCGTTCGGCCGCCTGATCGCGCGAAATATAGCCGCGGTTCACCCCTACCAGATAGGCCGAAAGCCCAAACCCGGTTGCCGCAATGCTCGAAAAACTTTTCGATGGCCAGCGGTCGGGCTGGTTGCCGGTGGTTGAGTCGGCCAGATTCCAAAAAAAACTGAATGTGTCCCTTGAAAGGGAGTCGAGAAAGAGTTTCTCACTTGATCGATTTTCGTTTTTACAAGAAGAAAAAAATATAAGTACTGCTAAGGCAAATAAAGTTCGCGTCATCATGGTTAATTTTATTTTTTCAACTATATCCCATTAATTTATATACCGCCATTCCCACCCATTCCTTCACCAGCGTGTGCCATCTCATGAGTGATTCCACACTCGGCACAATCAGCACATCCAATGTAAATTGCCTGTGGTGCGAAAGGAAGTCAACGCTAAAGCAGTCGGTCTTCCATCCTATTTTTTCAAAGCAAGCCAAAGACCTTCGCATGTGAAATGCAGAGGTTATTAAAATGCATTCTTCAGGAGTTGTATTTCCTAAAAGTCTTTTTACCGCCACAGCCGACTCGTGCGTGTTCCTCGATTTGCCTTCGATTACAATATCTTGCACAGGCACACCCATAAGCTGCAACACGCTCGCTATCTCTAAGGCTTCGTTTTGTTCGGGGGCCGTTACCCGGCCGCTACCACCCGACACCAGAATCTTCTTTATTATCCCGAGTTTGTATAGCTGCAACGTGTGTGTCACCCGGTCGGCACCGCAGTTAAAATAGACGCGGTCGGGTGGGCCGGTGTCGTACCGGGTTACTCCGGCTAAAATAATTCCGTAGGTGTATGTTTTCTTAATGTCTTGAATTTTCGTTACGGGGATTTCCCATAGCCGCATCACTTCGTTGTTGATGAAATCGTTTGTAAAAAAAAGAAGCATGGCCAGTGCAGTAAATCGACATTTTTTCTTCAACGATTCTTTTTTCAAAAAAAAAGAAACAATCAATAAGCCGCAAATTACTACCAGCGGCATCACCGCATACAACAGAATTTTAGAAAGGATAAAAAACATGATTACATGCGTTTTTCAATTTTGCTGTACACACTGCTGATGCCGTCAATCACTTTTAATAAAATTTCGAAGTACAGCAAAATAGCGAGCACGAGTGTCATCGACCAAATCACGATGAGGTTAAAATAAATTGTATCAATAGGTGTAAAGAAATGTTTTGAAGGCATGTAGAACTGCGCATCGAAATCAAAAATATGATCCGGATCCGGATCTTTGTAGATCGGGTAAATTTTTTGTATCAGTTTTCCGTTTTTTTCAATGATGCGGTTCAATTCGGATGTATTTTTTACCAATTCGCCAATAGTTTCATTCTGATACGAGTTTCTTTCTTTTTCGAACTCGGCTTCCTTTTTTGCCGAGCTGGTTCTTCGGTTGATCTCATCGTCTTTATGCTTGTCGGCTTTTGCATAGCGATTGTTGTAAAATTTCTTGAGTGCTTCAAAAAAAGTGACCGTCCCCGCGTGCGTTATGGAATCGTATTTTCCGGGCACAAGCCGATCGAGGTATTGGAAATTCCCTTTCCCGATCACAAAAAGTTCATCTTGAATTTCATTGTGAAGTAAATTCAGATTCTTATTCACCAATTCCTGGATACCCGCTTCTTTATTTTTGTAGTTGAGATTTACGAAATCGAGACGGCTTTCTAATTCGGGTATATAATACACTTTTTTGTAGTCGGCATCGGCCATAATTTTATCGTAGAGGTAAAACTGTTGTTCAAACTCATTGTCTTTGTATTGTGTAACCATCGCAGCTTCAAATGCCCAGCGTGAAGCCATCAAATCGCCCACCAAAGGAACCGTTGCCGTATTGCCGATAATGGGATTAAGTTTATCGAACTTCACAACGACACCACTTAATATTAGTTGCGGAATTAAAAGTATCGGTATTAAAATGTAGATAGTAACAGCCGAGTTAAACGCAGAGGAAATATTCAGCCCCAACAAATTGGCAAAACATGATGTGGTGAATAAAATTGCCCAGTGCGGCAAAAACATTCCTTTGATTTGCAAAATCGAATTGCCCACCAAAACAAACAGTACGGTTTGAATGGCCGAAATGGCAAACAAAATGCTGATTTTAGAAACGATGTAGCTGCTGCGATTGAGGTGTAAAAATTTTTCGCGTTTTAATATTTTCCGATCTCGTATAATTTCTTCAGCACTTACCGTAAGCCCCATAAAGAGCGCAACGATTACGCTCATAAAAAAATACGCAGGCATATTCAGGTTTTTGCTAAAAACGTAACCGGTGTTCAGGGCATCGTCTGTATTGTGATAACGCACAATAAACGCAAGGATAAACGCGAGCACCGGAGCCTCCAGCAGATTGATTACCAGGTATTGCGTGTTGCTAAGTTTCGATAAAATATCGCGCATGGAAAACAAATGGGTTTGCTTAAACCACTTTGGAATGCGCAGCGTGGAGTGAGGCTGTTCGTTTTGCCGGGTTACTGAAGGCGTTTTTATTCGCTCTAAAAAAAACGTATTCCACTGCTCGGGTGAAAACTTTCGTTCGTTGGTAAAATTTCCAAATTCGTTTATCACCTTGGTCTCGATGATATTAAATATCTGTTCGGGGTTTACATTGCCGCACGTGTGGCACTCGCCTTCATCGCTGTTCACCATGTTGATGTTCTTTTTAAAGTACATCACCGCATCCACCGGGTTGCCGTAATAAATTTGATAACCACCTGTATCGAGAATTACCAAATGGTCGAACATTTTAAAAATATCGGACGAAGGTTGGTGGATAACGGCAAATACCAATTTTCCTTTCAACGATAGTTCTTTCAACAGGTCGATGATGTTTTCCGAATCGCGAGACGATAGCCCCGAAGTAGGCTCATCGCAAAACAACACGGCCGGTTCGCGGAGCAACTCCAGGCCAATGTTCAATCTTTTTCGCTGGCCGCCACTGATGGTTTTTTGAAGCGGTGACCCAACTTTTAAATCCTTTGCTTCGTTCAGCCCCAAATCATCCAATGTTTTGAGCACGAGCATGTCAATCTCTTCTTCATTTAAATGGCTAAAGCAAAGTTTGGTGGCAAAGTATAAGTTTTGGTAAACCGTAAGGTCTTCAATGAGCAGGTCGTCTTGCGGCACAAAGCCGATCACGCCTTCAATTTTATGCGGCTCCCGATGAATGTCTATTCCGTTGATGAGCACTTGGCCTTTCGAGGGCTTCTCGTTTCCGTTGAGTACGTGAAGCAACGTGCTTTTACCTGCCCCGCTGGCGCCCATCAGTGCAACCAAATTACCCGACTCCTCCACCACCGTAACATCGCGGAGGCCCAGTTTTCCGTTTTTAAATTGGAATGAAATTTCTTTCGCTTCAAAACTTGTTTTAGGCCCCTTACCGGTTTTCTTAAAAGATGCGAGAATGGTGCCATAGTAAACGGCATCGGCAGCGCCCCATCGAATGGCACTGCCCGTAGCCAACACATTTACTTTATTTGGGCGGAGCGGAACTCCGTTCAACAACACATCCGACTTGCCGTTGTATTTTAAAAAATAGAGCTCAACGCTGGGCACGTGTAAAATGGTAATAAACCCATCGAGTTCATCGCGGTAAATAAATTTTCCTTCTTGTTTCGTTCGGCTGCTAACAATCAAAAAATTTTCATTCGCTGCTTGATCTTGGTCTTGAAGCGTAACAAATGCCTTAATCGATTCGAGGTCTGCTTCGGCAACATTAAATTTGCTGCAGATCAGTTTGGTCAACCGATCTTCTCGGGGCGAAATAGTTCCATCGGCAAGAACGATACTCATCAGTTCGAGCAACACCACCAGTTTTTGTTTTTGAGTAACTTCGATATTGATGGCCGAGCATATTTCTGAAATCAATTCGTTTTCTTTTTCTGCGCTGAGCTTCTCGGAGATATCCTGAGCATACTCGTCAAACAATTTCAAGTGCCGTTCCATGGCTGGCCGGCTCAAATGGTCTTCCAGAAAAGAATGGATGTATTCGCGCTCCTGGTGGGTAACGGTATCTTCTTTAGCAACTAACGCAAAAAGTCTGATGATGGCTTTGAGTACGGGTTCACTCATACGGGGTATATTTTTTTAAAGATAAGAAAGATGGAGGATTCAACCATTAGTAAACTTTATGGCTGCTCCATGTGCAAATAAAAAAGACCGGAAGCCCGGCCTTTTTTGCATTCTACGAACGTTTATGTTTATTCTACAATTGATTTCCTGAGTTTCTCAATCGTAGCCGTGATGTCATTCAAGTTTTTATCGCTTAAGATCTGGTCGGCCTGATTGTTCTTAATTTTTTCTTCTATGTTAAGAGCGCGGTAACTTGCGTCAAGTGTATTAAGTTCGGAAAGAATTGTAACCACCGGCTCGGTCTGCTCTACACTACCCAGCATTTTAATCAATTCGCCTACCGATTCCCGTTGTTGCAACACTACCCGTATCAGCGGGGTAAGCACCAAAATCCGGTCGTCATCTTTTAAAATATCTTTAGGATATGTTTTAATCACTCCGGTAGAAATATAAAGCCCTTCCACAAAACTTCCGGTAATCATCAAAGCGGCTGGCTTAATGCGGTTGTCGCTTTTCAAATATTTTTCGGTTTGATGGATAGCGTTATCCACCAGTTCCGTAAGAGAATCTTTCTTAGAAATATTAGCTTCAAAACGCTTGAGTACTTCCTGATCGAACGATCCTAAAATACCGAGGCCGTTAGCCAATTTTTTGGAAGCTGTTACATACGCTATGGCCTCCTGTGTTTTATCGTACGAAACCAAGTACCCAATATCGGAAGCATAAATACCTAGATTGAGAGCCGCCTTATCGTTTCTTGTTAAATATTGATCGGCTTTGTTGCGGTCGCTGAGCAAATTTTGATTGAATTCGGCACCGGTTTGTTGCAACAAATAAGGAATCTCAGAGGGTGAAGGGATATTGTACGCAACATCCTTGATCTCATCGGTTAATGATTCTTCGGCTTGTTTAAATTCTTCAGCGTTTTCATTATTTTCTTTTTTCGAACCGCATGACCAAAGACCAATGGCCAATATAAATGCGAAGGATGTTTTTTGGATGGAGGTAAATTTCATAAGTGATGGTTTTTGAACCTTCAAGTTTACTAATTTTTTTTTAACCTTGAGGCTCTCGGGCATTTTTTGTGATGAACAGAAGATAAACCGTTTGAGTATCCCCTATTCGGGATGATGGATTTTCCCTCAAACTTTAGAGTTTCATACGTACAAATGCTTCCATAGCGGCATATTCGGCAAGGCCTAATTTATTGTACAGCTGTGCCGTAGCCCGGTTGCGGTCTTCTGCACGTTGCCAAAACTCGCGCGCATCATTGCCCTGGTACACAACACCATCTTTTTGCGATTGATGTTTAAAAACACCCATTCTTTTGCGCATTACCTGGTCGGGGCTCATGGGCACTGCCATTTCTATCAAATCAATATCCCATTCGGCCCATGCTCCTTTGTAAAGCCAAGTCCAACAGTCTTTCATAAACGGTTCACTCTTCAACCGCTGAAGCGCCTCTACCACGGCATCGAGGCAAACTTTGTGTGTACCATGAGGATCGGCCAAATCCCCGGCTGCGTAGATTTGGTGTGGCTTTACTTCTCGTATTACATCCACAACGAGTTTAAAGTCTTCTTCGCCAAGAGGTCTTTTCTGTACGGCACCGGTTTCGTAGAAAGGCATGTTCAGGAAATGAATGTTCTCCTGGGGCACTCCCACAAATCGGCAGGTATTTTTTGCTTCGCTTACACGGATCAATCCTTTAATGGCCCGTACCGCATCGGTGTCTTTTTCTCCTTTCTTTTTCTTTTCCAAAGAACCATTGGCTTCGTAATACAATTTATCGGTCGATTCGTTCTTGAGATTAAACTTTGAATTAAAATCGATAACAAACTCAACAAAACGCAAGGCTTCATCATCGGCCACAGCAATATTGCCAGAAGTCTGGTAGGCCACGTGCACCTCATGCCCTTGGTCTACCAACCGTTGGAAAGTACCGCCCATCGAGATGATGTCGTCATCGGGGTGCGGACTGAAAATAAGAACTCTTTTTTTTGAAGGCACTGCCCGTTCGGGCCGATAGGTGTCATCGGCATTGGGCTTACCTCCCGGCCAACCGGTAATGGTGTGTTGTACCCAATTGAATACTTCGATATTAATATCGTAGGCTTGTCCATAACGTGCGAGCAGCTCGCTCAATCCGTTTTCATTATAGTCTTCGTTGGTGAGCATAAGAATGGATTTGCCCAATTCAAGAGCCAGGTGGGTAACCGCTTTCTTTATCATTGGCTTGCTCCATTCAACCGAATCGAATAACCACGGTGTTTTTCTGCGGCTCAACCCGGCTGCGCAAGATTCGTCCATTACAATTTGCGCGTTGGGGTGACCTTGCAGGTAAGAAGAAGGCACATATTCTGTAACAGGGCCTTCAACCGCTTGGCGGATGATTGGTGATTTGTGTTCGCCCCAGGCAATAAGCACTATGCGCTTAGCCTGCATTATTTTTTTAACACCCAGCGTGATGGCTTTGCGCGGTACATTGGCCAGCCCGCCAAAGTCGAGCCCCGCATCAGAGCGGGTGGTAAAATCGAGGGTGATTACCCGGGTTAACGAATCTATGTGGGAGCCCGGTTCATTAAAACCGATGTGGCCATTTCGGCCAATACCGAGCAGTTGAAAATCAAGACCACCGTTTTCATCAATTTTCTTTTCGTACTCCTCGCAATAATTTTTTATGCTCTCCATCCCAAGCGTTCCATCGGGCACATGAAATTGGTTCTGAGGTATATCTACATGGTCGAACAAATTTTCTTTCATAAACCGATGATAGCTCTGTGGGGCGGAGGGCTGCAACGGATAGTATTCATCAAGGTTAAACGAAATTACATTTTTAAAACTAAGTCCTTCTTCTTTATGAAGACGGATCAGTTCGGCATAAACCTTTTTGGGCGAGGAACCGGTGGCCAGACCAAGTACTGCGGTCTTTTTCGCTTTCTGTTTCGCACGAATCAAGTCTGCTATTTCTTTAGCTACCGATTTTGAAGCGCGGTCTGCCGATTCATAAATTGAAATAGGGATTTTCTCAAAATTGATATGGATTTGATTTCCGTTTGCCATTTTTTTCTCTAATTTATTAATGATTTCACTATTCTGGTATTGAAATAGAATGAGGACGCTCTATTAAATAAGAGCCCATATTTTGACGAGTAATCACTTCCAGGGGAAAAAGATTTATGGAAGGAGGATCTTTTTTGAAAATTAAATGATTTGCAAGACTGCTGATGCCCTCAAAGGCCTGTTGTTGTGGCTTTTGGTGTATCAGAAAATCAATGGCTCCTGATTTTAAGTATTCGATATTTTTTTCCAGCAGATCGTAACCCACCAAACGGATGCCATCTTTACCATGGCTTTTCAAAAAAGTAGCCGCGGTAGCCGTGCCCTTGGAGGAGCTCACGAATACGCCCTTCAAATCAGTTTTATTCAGTAGAGCCGCCAATCGCTTTTTAAACGAAAAATCGGATGAACTGGTGCGGTTAAGCGACTCGATGGAAGAGTCACCCTTGTAGTTTTCCTTGATAAAGTCTTTAAACCCTCTTTCCTTCTCCAGCAAGTGAACCGAGTCGTTCAAATCTTCATCCACATGCAGCACCCCAAAAGTTGCCTTCCCTTGTTGCCCAAGACAAATCAGCTCGGCAGCTACCCGACCGCTTTGGTACAAGTCCTGCCCAATGAAAGAGAGGCCGTTCGACTCCGTTATATTAGTGTTAAATAAAACATAGGGTATCCCCTTTTTATAAAAGAGTTTAAAGTAAGGCAGTGTTTCGTTGTAAAAAATAGGGGCTATCAAAATACCATCGGGCTTTTGTTTCAGTACGCGCTCGGCCGTCTCTTTAAAAGATTCTTTTTTCAATAAATCGAAAACACAGGAAACTACCCTCAGGCCATAGTGAGACCATTCTGTTTCAGCCTGGATAATACCCTGATAAGCTATGCTCCAATAGGGATCTTGCTGAGGATTGGGTAATAACGCAGCTATTTTATACGATTTGTTTGAGCCGAGCGTACGGGCAATAAGGTTGGGTTTGTATTCATTTTTAGTAAGGATGGCGTTGATTTTTTTTAATGCCTTATCGCTAACCTTACCCCGTTTGTGCAACACGCGATCAACCGTGCCTACCGAAACGCCCGCAGCCTTGGCAATATCTTTAATCCGTAATATTTTTTTTTTGGCCATCCTTCCGTTTTTCAAGCAATATGCAAATATAATTGTATTATTTATGTGTACGCACACATTTTTAGTGTGTGCGCACACATTTTTTAGTTTTTTCTTTGGTTTATTCAATTTTACAACTACGTTTACAGAGTAGTAAAAAAACTATTTCTAACCCTAATAAAAATTTATGCAAAAAAAAGTTTACCAAACCTGGTTGCTCAGCGCACTGTTTACGTGCTGCTGCGCAACCATGGCGTGGGCACAGGCACGTGTCGTGTCGGGTGCAGTGAAAGACACCAAGGGTAATCAGTTACCCGGGGTCACCGTTCAGGTGAAGGGATCATCTTCGGGCACCGTTTCCGATGGCGAAGGAAAATATTCCATCTCCGTTGAGAGCAATGCTGTTTTGGTGTTCTCTTTTATTGGTTTTGCCACCCAGGAAGTGCAGGTGGGCAACCAGTCTATAATAGACGTTTCCTTAAATGAAGATGCCACCCAGCTTCAGGAGGTGGTGGTTACTGCTCTCGGTGTTGAAAAGGATGCTAAATCCTTAGCTTATGCCGTTACTAAGGTAGATGGTGCATCGCTTACACAAGCTAGGGAAACCAACGTAATCAATTCACTCGAAGGCCGAGTTGCCGGGGTAAACATCAGCGGCTCAAATGGAGGGCCTGGTTCATCCAGCAGTATTGTGATTCGCGGTATGAATAATTTGTCGGGGTCAACACCACTATTCGTTATTAATGGTGTGCCTATGGACAATACCACTAGGGGCAGCGCGGGCATGTGGGGCGGAACTGACCAAGGTGATGGTATTTCAAATCTAAATCCTGATGATATTAAAGAGATCACGGTACTTAAAGGAGCTACTGCTTCTGCCTTGTATGGCGCAAGGGCATCGGGTGGTGTGGTCATCATCACTACCAAAACAGGTAAAGATCGTAAAGGCTTCGGAATAGAGTACAACTCTAACCTGACTATGAACCAAGCCATAAACTACCACGACTTCCAAACTGAATATGGACAAGGTGTTAACGGATTAAAACCCGTTGACGGGCCTTCTGCTTATAGCGGTGGCCAATCCAGTTGGGGTGGTAAACTCGATGGTTCTATGGTGCCTCAATACGATGGTGTATCTCGTCCTTACACGTTACAAAAAGACAATTTCAAAAACTTTTATCGTACCGGGAGTACCTTTACTAATACGGTTTCAATTGGTAACAGTAACGAAAATGGGAGCTATCGTTTTTCAGCATCAGATCTCGAAAACAAAGCTGTTATTCCTAATTCAGGCTTAAGCAGGAATACCTTCAATTTAAACCTTGATTACAAGCTTGCGCCTAAATTGACTTTCGATCTTGTATCTAACTATGTAATCGATAGCTATAAAAACAGACCTAATTTAAGTGACTCCCCAGGCAACGCCAATTGGGGTATCTCGTTTTTACCAACCAGCTTAAATGCTTCGGTACTTAGCCCCGGTGTCCTCACTAATGGTAATGAAAATAATTACTCGAGCAACGTTTATGCCACCAACCCGTATTTTGCGGCTAATAATTTTATTAACAACACAACACGCAACCGGATTATCAATGTTGCTTTGTTGAGATACGCTTTCAACGACTGGCTGACTCTGCAAGGACGTGTGGGTAACGATACCTATTTCGATACCTATCTATCGGTTACTCCTTCGGGCACTGCTTACCAAACCGGTGGCAGCATGCAACAGACAAACTCAAAAGGCAGCGAAACTAATGCCGATTTCTTATTGACGGCAAACAAGAAACTCAGCAGTGATATCACCCTAAATGCTTCTGTTGGCGGAAACCTTCGCAGACATATCAATCAGAGTTCTTCCGTTAGCGGCCAAACTTTTAACGTCCCCGGTTTATATGTGGTCAACAATTTGTTGAGCAAGATTCCTACGTATTCCTATAATCAATTAGAGGTTCAGTCTTTTTATTATACAGCTGAATTTAACTACAAAAGTTTCTTCTACCTCAACACAACCGGCCGCCAAGACAAGTTTAGCACCACAGATGGTAAATCCATTTTTTATCCTTCAGTAGGTACCAGTTTTGTTTTCTCGGATTTGGTGAGTGTTCCAAAATTAAGTTTCGGAAAATTCCGTGCATCGTGGGCTAATACTACAGGTAACCCCAATGATCCTTATATAACTAACTTATATTACGGCATTAACCTTGCAAACAATGGTCATCCGATTGGTGTAATCAATAATACATCCATACCGAACACAACCATAAAACCGTACATCATGAGTGAGGTTGAGCTTGGGCTTGATTTGAGATTTTTTGAAAACCGATTAGGATTGGATGTTGCTTACTACAACCGCCAGACCACCAAGGGAATTGTTAACATTAGCACTTCCGTTGCAGCCGGTTATACCAACGCCAGTGTAAACACCGCTTCACTTCAAAACTCGGGTATTGAATTGATGCTGCGCGGAACTCCGGTGAAGACTTCAAACCTCACTTGGAATGTGACGCTTAACTTCACCAACAACATGAATAAAGTTACCGACATAGCCAATGGAGCAACCGACATCACCATAGGTACTTCCCGTTCTCAAAACGCATTTATCAACCATCAAGTAGGCAAGGCAGCCTCTCAGGTTATGGCTTTTGATTATATGCGCGATGCCAACGGAAATCCGGTTTTCGATGCCAACGGGTTACCGCTCCAAGGTAAATTGAAAGCGTATGGCTCGGGCTACCACAGCACGATTGGTGGTTTACTCAACGAGTTCAACTACAAAGGATTCAACATCGGCTTTTTGATTGACTACAAGTTTGGCGGCAAAATTTTCTCCGCTACCGACTACTATGCCTACCAGTATGGCTTGCATAAAAACACATTGGTTGGTCGTGATACAGAAAGCATTGTTGGCAAAGGTGTAGATACAAACGGTCAACCCAATACAGTTGCACAAACACCTTGGAATTACTACAGTGTTCTTGCCAACAATGTATCATCTCAGTTTGTGTACGATGCCAGTTTCATTAAACTAAGACAGTTGACCATCGGTTACAAACTTCCCAACGAATGGTTTGCTAAATCACCTATCAAAAGCGCAACCTTCTCGCTGGTGGGTAGAAACCTGCTGATCCTTATGAAGCATACGCCAAATATTGATCCGGAATCAAATTACAACAATACGGCCGCACAAGGTCTTGAATTGGCGGGTGTACCTCCTACACGCACCATGGGTTTTAATTTGAACCTCAAGTTCTAATCAAACTAAACAGAAGACAATGAAAACGAAATCATTTTTACGAAATACTCTTGCAGCGGTACTGCTCCTTTCGGCTACGCAGTGTACCTCTGATTTGGCAAAATTGAACATTGATCCAACCTCAGCGAGCGCGGATAATTTCAACCCAAACTTTTTGATGACAACTTCGCAAGTGGAGTACACCGGAAGTGCCGATTACAGTTATGAAACCTGGCGCGCTCAGTTAATCCATTGCAGCGTAATGATGCAACACTTCTCTCATGTGGCTACCTACTGGGTGGGCGATAAGTACTTGCTCAACCAAACTTATGCGGAAGCCTATTTTACAGATTCCTACGCTGGCGGTGGAGCCAACTTAGGCCAAGTAAATAACATCGTTGCTTTGACTGAGCTAATCAAAGACAAACCTGAGTACAGCAATTTGTATCAAATGGCTCGCATTTGGAAAGTAGTGATTTTCCACCGCATCACCGACCTCTATGGTGATGTACCTTATTCTGAAGCCGGCCAAGGTTACTACAAAGGAATACTCAAACCTAAGTACGACAGCCAATCCGATATCTATGCCGATATGTTAAAGGAGTTGGATGAGGCTGCAGCGGCCTTAGATCCGTCCAAAGACGTACCCACGGGCGACTTGCTATACAGTGGAGATGCCGGCAAGTGGAAAAAACTTGCCTATTCCATGATGCTTCGCCTCGGCACCAGATTGAGCAAAGTAGATCCGAATGCTTCAAAAACATGGGTTGAAAAAGCCGCGGCTGGTGGAACTTTTGCGAGCATCGCTGATAACGCATACATCGTTGCCGACCCTAGCAATGGCCAACCTACCATTAACCGGATCAGCCAGGTATTAAACCTGCCCTACGAAATAAACGTTATACGTTGGAGCAAAACGTTTATTGATTTTTTGAAAAATAATAACGACCCACGCTTGCCAGCGCTTGCAGAACTTGCACCCGCAGGAGCTGATCATAATACTCCCGGTGTTGCTGGTGACAACACCTATGCTATACAACAAGGAATGCCCAACGGGCATGACCTGCTTGGGGCTGCCCAAGACGTAAGCAAGGAGCCTGATTATCCGGGTGTTGTAAATGGTGACCCTCTTGGAGGATATTCTCGCCCACGTAACACTGTTTTAGCAAAAAACGGTGGCCCTACATTTGTCATTACGTATGCCGAAACGGAACTTCTGCTTGCCGAAGCTGCACAGCTGGGTTACAATGTTACGGGTAGTGCTGCAACACATTACAACAACGGTGTAACCGCAGCTATGTCGCAATTGGCACAATTCGATGCGGCTGCAACTGTTGCCCCTGCCGATATTGCAACATACCTTACGGCTAACCCCTACGTACCCGCTAACGGTTTGGTGATGATCAACACCCAATATTGGGCTGCAACTGTATTGAACGATTACGAAACCTTCGCCAACTGGAGGAGAACCGGTATCCCCGCATTGGTTCCTGTTAACTACCCCAACAACGTAACAGGCGGTACTATTCCCCGTAGATTAATCTACCCCCAAAACGAAGCTGCTGTAAACACCGATAATTACAACTCGGCAGTGGCAAAAATCAACGGTGGAAACACGTTGGTGGGAAGAGTTTGGTGGGATAATTAATTTTTTGTTTTAGGTTTTTGGAAGTTGAAAGAGGCTGTGCAAACAGTCTCTTTCTTTTTTGTTCAGTCTTCAATCGAAAATATTTTTCTTAAACCAAAAGACGGGCTCTGTTTATTTCTTTCTCCATCTCCTTGCTCTGATCGTTGGTTTGCTGCGAAGTCCAGTTAAAGTGTGTAGCCATTTTTTCAATGCATCGATTCATAATTCGCTCCAGTCGGGGTCTATCAAAATACAACCTGCCGGTTCTTCGTACAAAAAAGTCGGTCGCCCTCAAAACCATTTCGTGCCGAAGGCAAAATTCCAATTCACTTTCGGCCAAGTTTATTTCGACATCTTCATTTGCATGTATACCAGAAAGTATTTCATCGGTTTGCATTCCATAATTCGCAATCAAATAATCAGCATAATCTTGTAATTGAAGCGACTTCAATTTTTCTACAACAGACTCTTTGTATTTTTTAAGTTCATCCGTGTTTTTAAAAAATGGATCGGTTAGGTGTATGGATCCCGTTAGGCAGGATTGCAGCCTCCTTTCATCAAAATAATTTTTTACAACCAAGTCAACCGTACGCTCGGCCATTTTTCGATACCCGGTAAGTTTACCTCCCGCAATGGAAATCAATCCGGAAGGCGATTCAAAAATTTCATCTTTACGCGATAGCTCCGATGCCGTTTTGCCTTCTTCATTAATCAACGGCCGCAAGCCGGCCCAACTCGATTCGATGTCTTTCACTTCAAGATTAACACAAAAGGCAGAGTTTACGGCTCCTATCAAATACGTTGCGTCCGAAGGTTGTGCACTTACTTCCTCAATATTCTCTGAATAATCGGTGTCTGTAGTCCCCACATAAGTAACCCGCTGACGTGGAATTGCAAAAATCATGCGGCCATCGCCCACATCAAAATAAACAGCTTGTTTCACCGGAAATTTTTCATGAGGCAACACAATATGAACCCCTTTTGTTAGGTGAAGGTGCTTGCCTTTTTTTGAATTATCTTTTTCGCGCAATACATCAACCCAAGGGCCTGCGGCATTAACTACCGACTTAGCCGCGATTGAAAAAATTTGATCTGCAATTTTATCGTATGCCTTTACTCCTGAAACTAACCCGTCCTCGTAAATAAATTCTTTGGCTTCGCAATAATTTGCAACCAACGCCCCGCGTGCGCTTGCCGTCTTCACTACTTCAATGGTGAGCCGAGCGTCATCGGTGCGGTATTCGGCATAGATCGCACCGCCCTTAATATCTTCTTTTTTCAGAAGAGGTTCGTGATTTAGTGTTTGCTTTCGCGAAAGCATTTTACGCTTGTCTTCGGGTTTCACACCCGCCAGCCAGTCGTACAACTTCAAACCGAGCGAAGTAAGCGTACTTCCAAGCCCTCTCGATTCGTACAACGGCAGGAGCATTTTCTCCGGAATAACGAGGTGCCGAGCTAAGTTGTGGATAACAGCCCGTTCGCTCCCTACTTCCTTAACCAAAGCAAACTCGAGTTGCTTGAGGTAGCGCAGCCCGCCATGAATCAATTTGGTGGAACGACTGCTGGTGCCGTAGGCAAAATCATTCTGCTCGATCAATGCAGTTTTTAGTCCACGTGCGGTGGCATCGAGCGCTATGCCCGCACCTGTAATGCCTCCACCTACAACCAACAGATCGAATGGTTCTGATTTAAGTTTTGATATCGATTCGCTTCTGTTCAAAAGAATATAGAATTAGTATTTAGAATTTGAACATTGGCCAAATTGATAATTGACCATTACTCCACCCACCCTTTTGTCCTTTCCACGGCTTTCTTCCATCCTGCATAAAGTTTTTCGCGTTTCAACTTTTCCATTTGTGGCTGAAACCGTCTTTGGATTTTCCTGCTTTTACCGATGTCTTCTTTTTTCCAAAGCCCAATGTAGATGCCCGCCAAATAAGCCGCGCCCATGGCTGTTGATTCGATCACTTCAGGCCGTTCGACCTCCACATCAAGAATATCCGCTTGAAACTGCATGAGCACATTGTTGGCGCTTGCACCACCATCAACTTTCAAAATAGAAAGTTTGATTCCGGCATCTTCCTGCATAGCGTTTAAGATGTCTTTGGTTTGGTAGGCCAGCGATTCTAAAGTAGCCTTGATGATGTGGTCTTTGCCTGTATCGCGGGTTAATCCAAAAATAGCACCGCGCGCATACATATCCCAGTACGGGGCGCCCAATCCCGCAAATGCGGGAACAACATACACTTCATTTGAGCCCAAGGCTTTGGCTGCAAAATATTCGGAGTCTTTCGATTGATCTATTAAATGCAGGCTGTCGCGTAGCCATTGCACAGCCGCACCGGCAATAAACACACTGCCTTCAAGGGCATATTCTACTTTGCCCTCCAGCCCCCAGGCGATGGTGGTGATCAATCCGTTTTTCGACTGTTGAATTTGCTCACCCGTGTTCATTAGCATGAAGCAACCTGTGCCGTACGTATTTTTTGCCATACCCGGCATAAAACAAGCCTGACCAAACAAAGCTGCTTGCTGGTCGCCCGCCACACCGGCAATCGGAATTGCGTTTCCTTCAAAATACCAGTTACCAAAATTAAAAGCCGATGGTTTTACTTCGGGCAGCATGGACTTGGGGATGCCCAACTCGTTTACAAGTTTTTCGTCCCAGGTTAGCTCGCGGAAATTAAACAACATTGTGCGCGAAGCATTGGAAAGATCGGTAGCGTGAACTTTCCCATCGGTGAGTTTCCACAGCAGCCAAGTATCGATGGTGCCAAATGCGAGTTCACCATTTTCGGCCAGGGCTTTTGCTCCGGCTACGTTTTCTAAAATCCATTTTACTTTCGTGGCCGAAAAATACGAGTCGATGATAAGGCCTGTATTTTGTTTTACGTAGTCGCTGAGACCCTTTGATTTTAGTTGCTCACAAATCGAAGCCGTGCGCTTGTCTTGCCAAACGATGGCGTTGTAAATCGGCTCCCCGTTTTTTTTATTCCACACCACGGTAGTCTCGCGTTGATTGGTGATTCCCAGCGCTGCAATCGACTTCGCTTCAATTTTATTTTCGGTTATTACTTTTTGCAAAACACCGATCTGGGTATTCCAAATTTCTTTAGGGTCATGTTCAACCCAACCCGGTTGTGGAAAAATCTGACTGAACTCCTGCTGAGCGATTCCCACAATTGAACCGTGCTCGTTAAACAGAACTGCCCGTGAACTTGTTGTACCTTGATCGAGAGCTACTATGTATTTCATGCTGTACGTGGCCGGAGCTTACTTCAATTATAGAAAGACGGAGTTGTATAAGAGTGCGCCTATTGTGCCCCCAATCATTGGCCCAAGTACCGGAACCCATGCGTAACTCCAATCTGAATTTCCTTTTCCGTAGATCGGCAAAAGAAAGTGGGCAATGCGCGGGCCAAGATCGCGAGCCGGGTTTATGGCAAAACCTGTAGTTCCTCCTAAGCTCAGGCCTATCGAAACAATCAACAATCCGATAATGAGCGGGTTTAGCCCTTGCGTGAATTCGTTAGCGCCAATAAATAAGATGGCGAGAACTAAAACTGCCGTAGCTATTACTTCGCTTACCAAATTCATAAACAAGTTTCGGATCGCAGGCCCGGTACTAAATACAGCGAGTTTGGTGGGCGCATCGGGGGTCTGATGCCAGTGCGGCAAATAATGAAGCCATACCAGCACCGCACCTGTAAAGGCCCCTAAAAATTGTGCAGCCATATAACTGATAACCTGATCGGGTGGAAAATTTCCGATTACGGTCAGCGCCAGTGTGATGGCCGGGTTAAGGTGCGCCCCACTCACATTACCCACCGCGTAAATTGCCAACGTAACAGCCAGCCCCCAGCCTACTACAATGGTGAACCATCCCGAATTTTCTGCTTTCGATTTCTTTAAAAGAACACCTGCAACAACACCATTGCCCAACAAAACAAGGAGAAGTGTTCCAAAAAATTCAGCGATATAGGGAGACATGGATTCGGATAGTTTAATTTAAAAACCTTATTGAAACGGATTCAAACGGTTGTTTTGTAAAACTATAACAAATTTGGTTTATGGTTGAATTACTCGCAGAAAACTGTACCTTTTGCATAATCCGTTATTTGCTTAACTTTGCGCTCTTTTCAAAACAATGCTTAATCACAAGCAGCAAACGATACAAAAGTCGGTAACTATCTCGGGCGTGGGGCTTCACACCGGGGTACAAACCACCATGACTTTCTTGCCGGCCAAGCCTAACCATGGCATTAAGTTTCAACGGGTTGATTTGCCGGGCTCACCCATTATAGATGCCGACTGCGACCGCGTGGTGGATGTTTCGCGCGGAACAACCATTGAGCAAAGCGGTGCACGGGTCAGCACGATCGAGCATACCCTCGCTGCTCTTGTGGGCCTGGAGATCGACAATGTACTGATTCAGTTAGATGGCCCCGAGGCGCCCATCATGGATGGGAGCTCCATAGAGTTTGTCAATGCCCTGAAAGAAACCGGCACAGAAGAGCAAAATGCGTTACGCGATTTCTTTGAAGTTCAGGATTCAATCTTTTACCGTGAGGCCTCTCGCAACGTAGAAATTGCAGCCCTGCCGTTAGACGATTACCGCGTTACCGTGATGGTGGACTACAACTCACCCGTACTGGGCAGCCAGCATGCTTCCATCACCAGCATACAACAATTTGAAAAAGAAATTGCATCGTGCCGCACGTTCTGCTTTTTGCATGAGCTTGAAATGCTCTATAAAAATAATCTCATCCGTGGGGGCGATTTAAACAATGCCATTGTTATTGTAGATCGTGTGGTTGAACCTCACGAGTTAGACAATATTGCCCAAATGCTCAACAAGCCTAAAGTTGAAGTAAAAAAAGAGGGCATCTTAAACAACATCGAGCTGCGCTACAACAATGAACCCGCGCGCCACAAACTTCTTGACATCATCGGTGATCTTGCCCTTGCAGGCAGACCACTGAAAGCGCAGATTCTTGCCGCACGGCCGGGCCATGCTGCCAACGTTGCGTTTGCTAAAAAACTGAAAAAATCTATGGCCGAGGCCGACAAGAAGGGAGTACCCAAGTACAACCCGACTTTGCCCCCGGTGATGGACATTAATAAAATAACGGCCACACTCCCCCACCGTTATCCTTTTTTGCTCATCGACAAAATTATCTACCTCGACAAAGAGCGTGTGATTGGCGTGAAGAACGTAACGGTGAACGAAAATTATTTTCAAGGCCACTTCCCGCTCAACCCGGTATACCCCGGAGTTCTTCAGGTAGAATCCATGGCACAGATTGGAGGTATTTTGGTATTAAACACCGTTCCCGACCCTGAAAATTACTGGACTTATTTTCTGGGCATTGATGAATTCCGTTTCCGTAAGATGGTGCTGCCGGGCGATACGTTGGTGATCCAGTGCGACCTCCTCGCCCCAATCCGCAGAGGCATTGCAAAAATGACCGGCCGCGGATACGTTGGAAACACTTTAGTCTGCGAAGGCACCATGACCGCCAGTATTGTGAGAAAAGATTTATGAGCCAATTTCCCCTAGCTAATGTACACCCCGATGCGAAAATCGGAAACAATGTAACCATTGAACCTTTTGCTACCGTTCGGGCTGACGTAGTGATCGGTGATGGCAGTTGGATCGGAGCCAATGCCGTTCTTTGGGAAGGAACACGCCTTGGTAAAAATGTTAGAATCTACCCCGGTGCTTCCATCTCGTCTGTTCCTCAAGATTTAAAATTTGCAGGTGAAAAAACAGAAACCTTTATTGGCGACAACACCTCCATCCGCGAGTTTGTTACCATCAGCCGGGG
This sequence comes from Bacteroidota bacterium, assembly GCA_018267285.1. Lineage (GTDB taxonomy): Bacteria > Bacteroidota > Bacteroidia > Cytophagales > Cyclobacteriaceae > ELB16-189. The sequence goes on from JAFDYU010000011.1 coordinate 68,136, forward strand.
AACAACCGATAAATTAAAAACGGTTATTGGCAAGAACTGTCTCTTGATGGCGTACGTACACGTTGCCCACGACTGCACCATTGGCAACAACTGTGTGCTCGTCAATTCCGTTCAAGTTGCCGGCCACGTAACCATTGACGATTGGGCTATCATTGGCGGAGCCAGTGCGGTGCATCAGTTTGTAAAAGTGGGCACTCACGTAATGGTTTCAGGAGGCTCCCTGGTGCGCAAGGATGTTCCCCCGTTTACCAAGGCTGCCCGCGAACCCCTCACCTATTGCGGCATAAACACCATTGGCCTGCGCAGACGCGGATTCGACACCGAAAAAATTACCGAGATTCAGGAAATCTACCGCTACATTTTTTTAAAAGGATTGAACAACTCCAAAGCGTTGGATCGGGTGGAAAAAGAATTGCCCTCCAGCTCCGAGCGCGATCACATTGTTAATTTCATCAAAGCCTCTGAGCGGGGCATTATGAAAGGATTCTCATCGGGAAGTTCCATTGAATGAAAGTTACCGCCCACAACCTAGGCAAACGCTTCAACCGCGAGTGGGTCTTCAGAAATTTTAATTACGAATTTGCCCCCGGCAAAACGTTTGCCATCACCGGATCTAACGGATCGGGGAAATCTACACTCCTGCAAATTCTTTGGGGGCAGATGTTGCCGAGCGAGGGGCAAATCAATTATTCCGATCGCGATGCAGCAACCCTATATCATTCCGTGGGCATTGCAACTCCTTACATGGATTTGATTGACGAATTTACATTCGATGAAATGATTCGTTTTCATTTTAAATTTAAAAAGCCAAGAATACCCGTTGAATCTATAATTGAAAAAACAGAACTCATTTCATCCAGACATAAAGTTATCTCCACGTTTTCTTCGGGCATGAGGCAACGGCTTAAACTTACGCTGGCACTTTATGCCGAAGTGGATTTGCTTTTTTTAGATGAACCTTGCACCAACCTCGACCGCCCCTCGATAGCGTGGTATCATCGAAACCTGGAAGCATTGCCCCCATCGGTTACCGTTTTTATTGCCTCCAACCAGGAGCATGAATACCCGGCAAAATCTGAAATCCTTAACATTTTAAACTATAAGTAAGGTTACTTCATTGATTTTCCACCGATTAAAATCGCAAAAACAAGTATGAAGCAGTTTTTTTTAGAATATCCATTTTTGTATGTTTAACCGATAAAATTGATCAAAACATGAAGGCATTTCGCATTGCACTTGGCATGGCAACCCTTACCGCACTGTTCTTTTATTCGGGCTGCGGTAGTTCTAAACCGGCCGAAACCATTCAAGATAAAAATTTAGGCCTCATGTCTAAAATTTGGAAGGTATCAACCGTAAGCGATAACGGGGTTGATTCTACCGCTCACTGGACTAACTTTACCCTTCAAATTAAGGGAGACAAGACATCAACATCGTATTCATACATCTGCGATAAAAGACCCAAGGTCAGCGTTTGGCCAAGTCAAGGCACGTGGTCGTTTAATACGGCCTCACCTGGCACGGCCATCATCCGAGATCCCGGTACCAACGATGAGCTAGCGGTTGGCTACACCATTGATGCCGCAGGTAAAAACCTTCAGCTTAGCTTTACCTTTAACAACCCCAATGGCGGATACACGCGTGTTGAAAATGTGAGCGGGCAGTGGGTATTTAATTTGATACCTCAGTAATTTAGGAGACAATAATTATTAATTTTGCAGCGGCAAACTGGCACGACCAGCTCCTGCTAAACTCCCCCAGGGCCGGAAGGCAGCAAGGGTAGGCGGTTGTAGCGGTGCGATGTTCGGTTTGCCATTTTTTTTATCTGATACCCTGATTTACGAAGTGTTAGATAACCCTTTACTTATCAAACTTTTTCCCCAACCCCTTTACTGCCGAAACATTAAAAAAGCCAACCACTTTGCTTCCACCGGGGTTTGTATTGAATACATTGGTCGAGACGTTATTGATTGGCTTTGCAAACAGTTGCCCAAAACCTCCAGGCCGATCTGTTTCTTCAACAATCTGCTGTAAATGTTGAAACGCAGCCAGACTAATAGAATGGATCTCTACATAAACCGAGTCGCCCGAAACATAAGGCGGAAGGTTTTGATTTGAGTTGTTGGGGTCTTTATCTACCGGGTTTATCCATTCGCGGATGGGCGGAACAAATGTAACATCGTCTACATCGGCACCGGACGAAGTGCTGGCATCGTAGGCTACGTTTATTTCTGAGGGCTTATTGAGAAATACTCCGTTTTTGTAGGCTTTAATCCAATAGGTATCGCCAGTTCCTTTCGGGTCGTTTGCCCAAAAATCTGCGATGTACGTATTTTCCGGATACACAAATGTTGGGATAATGCTGAATGTTATGCTGTCTATTGAGGTAGTGCGTTTCATCTCCGCAGACGATGTAAATATTTCTCCGTTTACGGTTACCGTCAAGCTATACTTACGGCCAACGGCACCGAAAGATTTCCCCGAAGCGGGTGTCCATTGATACGTACCCGAGTTTGTACCGTCTTCCACAAAAGTGAAAACAGAATCAAAATCATCCATCACCGTTACCGATGCTCCGCTCACTCCGGTTGGTGTTGAAGCATCAAAGTAAGGTTGGGTTACGGTTAATTGTATAGATTGCTTTTCGGGTTTATTGTTGAGCCACGCATTCACCACCAGTATAGGCTGTGCATTTTCTAAATTTGGGTAGATTGTTTTTTCGCATGAAAAAAATAAAAAGCCAAGTACTGTTAAAGAAATAAAAGAAGTCTGAATATTTTTTTTCATCGTCATTAAAAATTGAAGTTGTACGAAACCGAAGGAACCAAAGACCCAATAATTGAAACCTGCTTGGCCTGAGTCTGTGCCTGCTGTCCGGGTGGCACACGCTGATCTCCTTGCGAAAAATAAATAGAGAAAGGATTTTGCCTGGCGTACACATTGTAAATTGAAAAAATCCAGTAGTCGTGGTTCTTCCTAACTATTTTTGAAGTACTGGGTTTCCCTTCAAGCCTCACCGAAATATCCAGACGGTGGTAAGACGGCAAACGTACATTGCCTCTCGAATCGTTGGCGTTGTAGGGCACTACGTAGCCGCCATCGGTATATCTCGAAGTGGGGAACGTGGCCGGTGTACCCGACATGAACACAAAATTAGCAGAGCAAGACCACCTTTTGTTGATCTCATAAAAAGCTGCCACCTTCAGGTTATGCCGTTGGTCGTAACGCGTGGGATACCAATTGTTATTGTTAATGCCATTTACTTGCAGCTCGGTCTTTGCCAATGTATAACTAATCCATCCGTTCAGCCTACCGGTTTTTTTATGTAAGTAAAATTCTAATCCGTAGGCACGGCCTTTGCCGCTGAGCAAATCTCCTTCAAGAAATTTATTCACCAACAGGTCGGCCCCATTGATGTAATCAATTTGATTTTGTGTAGCTCGCCAATACGATTCTACCGAGGCTTCCCATTCGTGTTCTTTGCCTAAAGTACGAAAATAGCCGAGTGTATACTGGTCACCAATCTCGGGCAAAATATTTTGCGAAGTGGGCGTCCAAATATCTAATGGGTTAGAGGCGGTAGTGTTGGAAATTAAATGCAGGTATTGCACCATACGGTTGTAACTTGCCTTGATGGAACTGACTTCGGAGAGTTGAACTTTGGCCGAAAACCTGGGCTGCCAACTGCCGAACGGTGTTGAGGCCTGTCCGCTTTTATGAGCTGTAAATGATTTTACGGTTCTGCGAATGCCAGGCACGGTATCGTTGTAGTGGTAAACGGTGTCTGGCCCAAACGACCTGAACTGAGAAAAACGAATTCCATAATCCAAAGAAACTACCGAGCTCAGCCGCTGGATATTGTTTACGTAGAGCGATGTTTCCAAATTATATTTTTTAGCCAGACTCACATCACGCTGAATACCGTTGGTTGTTCCTATTGTGTTAGCCGGGATGAAATAATAATAGATACCTTCGCCACCAAATGAAAGTTCGTTGTTGCTGTTGATGAAATACGTGAGGTTGGGCTTTAGAATATAATTATGGATGGCAGAATTCCATTTAAATTTATTTGCATCATCGTTTCCAAATTCAAGTTTGTACGAATACTCACTGTAAACTCCGGTTATGTTGGAAAATAGTTTTTGATTAAACAGGTGATTCCACCGCATGGTAGCAGTCTGGTTTCCCCAGCTGAAGCCCTGGTCTTTACTGAACAGAAAATTGTCTCTGCCAAAATATCCGGAAAGATAAATGCGATCGCGGGTACTGAAATTGTAATTTGCTTTGGCTGTGAGGTCGTAAAAATTTAATGCACCTCCGTCTTTTAAAGCTTTAACAAACGGCCGTGCAAGAATGTCGATGTACGATCGCCTTGCCGCCACAATAAACGAGCCTTTGTTTTTTAAAATTGGGCCTTCGAATGCAAGCCTGCTAAATATGGTGCCAATGCCACCCGTGGTTTCAAATTTTTTGTTGTTGCCCTCCTTCATACGCACATCAAGGATGGACGAAAGCCTTCCTCCGTATTGTGCAGGTATTGCTCCTTTGTGGAGTTTTACATCGAGCACCGCATCGGGGTTGAACACCGAAAAAAAGCCAAGCATGTGCGATGAATTATAGACCGGAGCTTCGTCTAATAAAATCAGGTTTTGCCCAACATTACCTCCGCGCGAATTGTAGCCCGAGGCACCCTCGCCCACCGTGCTGATACCGGGCAGCGATTGGATTGCCCGGATGATATCTACTTCACCCAAAAAAGCGGGTATTTTCTTTATCGTTTTGATATCGAGTTCGGCCACGCTCATCTCTGTGTTTTGCACTTTGGTGAGTGGGTCTTTTTCGCTGCTGACGATCACCTCCTTCAATTCCCTGGTGCTTTCTTTCAATTCAATATCGATGCGCTGATCGCCTGCAAGCGAAACTGTCCGTTCAATTTTTTCATAGCCTATAAAACTGTACAAGATGGTGTATGAACCCGATGGGATGGTGATGGAATAAAAACCGTACACATTGGCTGTTGCGCCCGCGTTCAGCTCTTTGATGAGCACCGTGGCCCCAATCAACACTTCGCCATCTTTGGCGTCTTTAATATAGCCGCTTAGCGTATGTTTGCTTTGAGCCGATGCAGCAAAAGAAAGAAAAACGGATGCTATGCAAGCAACAAGTAGAGGTCGGGTCATAGTTTAGTAAGAAAACAAAAAATCAAAACGAAGAAAGGATACAAATGTTACATTAATCGATCATTCTTATCAGATGTGCTCAATCAACAAACACAACCGATGATTTACCTCACAACAGAAAGTCGTAAGCCATACAAAACAATACTAACGATGCCCTCACATCAGCCAAAATCTTTAGCTTTGCACTAAAACCACTACTATGAAATTTTTTATCGACACCGCTAATCTGAGCGAAATAAAGGAAGCCTACAACCTGGGTGTGCTGGATGGCGTCACCACCAACCCCTCGCTGATGGCCAAAGAAGGGATTGCCGGAAAAGAAAAGGTGCGCGCCCACTACAAAGCCATCTGCGATATTGTTGACAACAACGTGAGTGCCGAGGTGATTGCCACCGACTTTGACGGCATTATTGCCGAAGGAAGAGAGCTGGCCAAAATTGATGACAAGATTGTGGTGAAAGTACCTATGATTAAAGAGGGCGTTAAGGCTATCAAAAAATTTTCGAGCGAAGGCATCCGCACCAACTGCACGCTGGTATTTTCTTCGGGCCAGGCCTTGCTTGCCGCCAAAGCAGGCGCAAGCTATGTTTCTCCATTTATCGGGAGGCTGGACGACATTTCGCAAGATGGCCTCGAACTGATTTCTCAAATTCGTTTGATTTATGATAACTACGGCTACAAAACCGAAGTGCTGGCCGCCAGCATACGCCACACCATGCACCTGCTGAAGTGTGCAGAAATCGGGGCCGATGTGGCCACGTGCCCGTTGAAGGTAATTACCGATTTACTCCACCACCCGCTCACCGACTTAGGACTTGCCAAATTCCTGGCCGATCATAAAAAAGCAAATGGTTAACCACACTGCCAAAAAATGATTTTTTCTACCGACCCCGTTCTGCGCGTTCAATCGGCCACTGTCTTTCAAGGAAACCGTTCCGTACTGGAGAACATCAGTTTTGAAATGGAGAAGGGCGAGTTTGTATTCATTATCGGCAGAACCGGCTCGGGCAAATCGTCTCTCTTAAAAACATTGTATGCCGACTTACCGCTACGGCTGGGCGATATCGATGTTACCGGTTTTAACATTCGCGGCATCAAAACCAAAGAAGTGCCTATGCTACGCAGAAAGGTGGGCATCATCTTTCAGGATTTCCAGTTGCTGCAAGACCGCACCGTGGCCGAGAACCTCACGTTTGTGATGCGCGCCACCGGGTGGAAAGACAGCAGCAAAATGAAAAACCGACTGGCTGAAGTTTTAATGCAGGTGGGACTCGGCTCCGTGGAAAAGAAAATGCCGCACCATCTTTCGGGTGGGGAGCAGCAGCGTGTGGCCATTGCACGAGCCCTCCTCAACGAGCCGCTGATGTTGATTGCCGATGAGCCCACCGGAAACCTGGACCCCGATGTTTCGCTTGGAATACTTAAAGTGTTTCAGCAAATCAATAAAAGCGGAACTGCCGTTTTGATGGCAACCCACAGCTATGGGCTGATCCGAAAATTTCCTGCCCGGATTCTGAAGTGCGAAGAAGGCAGGCTGCTCGATTCTAAAAAAGAAAATTTCGTGCTCGAAACCGAGACTTACTAACTATTTATTACCGGCTTGCCGTTCGGCTTATCGAATTTGTTCAACTGTTGGTTCATCAGATCAACCCTAATCAGTAAATTTAAAATGAGTGCATCGCGCACATCTTCGGTGGGATGTTTTTTAAACTGGTCTTTCAACACCAGGTACATGGCCTGGAGTTTTTTTAGATTTTGGGTGATCTCATCTTCATTTCCTTCAACGCGAGATTGATATTGGCTGATCAGATCCATTTTCTCCGTGATCTGCATACTGTAATACGACTCAAGATCTGAAAAACCTTTCAGTTCGGCTGTTTCTTTTTTATCCTGAACGGAATCAGTTTTTACCGTTAAGAGATACAATGACAAGCCCAGAAGTATCAGTGCGGCCGCACGCCAAAACGGAACGGAGTTTAGAAAAAACTGCTTTGATTTTTTAGGTAGCGATGCCTCAATTTTAGTCCACGCACTTTCGGGCGTATTCTTGTTGTCAAAGCCTTCGCGGTTTTCATCAACAAATTTTTTTAGCAAATCTTTCATAATGAACCTCCTTTCAATATTTCTATTAATTTTTTTTTCGATCGGTTGTATTGCGATTTCGAAGTAGATTCACTGATGCCCAATATCTCCCCGATCTCTCCGTGATCGTATCCTTCCAACAAATACAACGAAAGCACCATCCGGTAGCCATCGGGCAACCGTTCGATCGCCCGCCTTACTTCTTCCACCTTAAACGGATAAACATCGGGTTCTTCCGGGTCTGCATCTTCCTTCACATCAAAATTTTCCTGCTCAGGCCAGCGTTCAAAACGCCTTCGGTTCACAATATTGATTGCTTTGTTTACCACGATCCGTTTTATCCAAGCACCAAAAGCGGCCTCCCCCCGATACGACTCTAAGTTATGAAAGGCGCTTATGAATGAATCCTGCAACACATCTTTGGCTTCGTCCGCATTGTTTACAATTCGGTAGCCCACATTGTACATGGCACGGCTGTACAGTTTATACAACTGATGGAATGCCCGACTGTCACCGTTGTGGCAACGTTCGATCAACTCGTTAATAGTATTTTGGGCCGCGTACTCCAAATTCCGTATTGCAGACCAAAGACAGTTGGTTCCGGCTAAGGTTGCATCATTTTAGTTTGGCCAGGTTTTCTTTGGCCGGGGTGAAATCGGGCGCTAACGCTAGTGCCTGATCAAAAAGCTTTTGTGCCGCGGGTTTGTCCCCCTGCTCTTGGGCAATCATTCCTTTAAGGTTTAACAAAGCAACCTTCATGGGGTACTCTTTCTCCTGATTGTTTTCACCGGTATAATTTACCTTTAGCGAATCCACACGGGCATCGCTCATTAAAATATCGGCTGACGTAGCACTTTCTTTATAGCGCTTGAGTTTTAACTGGATGAATGCCATTTTATAGAGCGTAACCGGATTGTTCTGTAGCAAAAACAAGCTCTCGTAGCTTTGAAGTGCACGATCGAGAACCCCTATGTTTTCGTACGAAAACCCGGCAACTTCAAGTGCGTCTGTATTTTTTGGGTTGCGTCTAAGTAATTCCTGAGAAACCAATGCAGCTGACGGATATTTTTGATTTTGGTAATAATAAACAGCAAGTTGATAAATCAGAGAATCGTTGCCGGGGTCTTCCACAATCAGGTCGTAGAGCGCATCTTTGGCCAGCTCGTAATCGTTCCACTGAAGAGCCGTTGTGTATTTAATAAAATAATGACGCACCAGCGGATTCATCTGCCGCACGGAGTCTTGAGTTTTTGTAGTTTTAGCCGACTGTGTGGGTTGTGTTTGTTGCGCCTCTTGTTTGGCCGGCTCCGATTTTTCGTTTTTCTTTTTTTTCTGTGCCCACGTAAAAGTGGAAATCAACATAAGGGCTACGAGTACGTTTATTTTCATGGGTTACTGATTTACGTTTTGTTTAGTCAATCCTTTTTTTGCGGCTATCCTCAACAAGAGTTCCATCGCTTCTTCGCGCGAGTTTTTAATTTCTCCTTCCAGGATAGCTTCTTTAATTTCTTCTTTGATGTCGCCAATTATTCGGCTGCCGGGCAAATTAAACATTCGCATGATTTCATCGCCTGTTATGGGGGGCTGAAAGTTCCTGATCTTATCGCGCTCTTCTAATTCGATCATTTTGCGGTGCACCTTCTCAAAGTTATTCAAATACTTTGCCACCTTTTCAGAATTCTTTGACGTGATGTCAGCACGGCACAACGCCATGAGTGCCTCTACATCGTCTCCGGCTTCAAACAAAAGCCTGCGCACGGCAGAGTCGGTCACTTCTTTAACCAAAGCAATCGGTCTCAAATGGAGGCGCACCAATTTCTGAACAAAATCCATTTTCTCGTTCATGGGCAATTTCAGTCTTCTGAAAATGCCCGGGGTCATGCGCGCACCTTTGTCTTCGTGGCCGTGAAACGTCCATCCTACTTTTTGTTCGAAACGTTTGGTGGCAGGCTTGGCGATGTCGTGTAAAATGGCGGCCCAGCGAAGCCACAGGTCTTGCGAGTTTTTGGCTACGTTATCGAGCACCTGCAAAGTGTGGTAAAAATTGTCTTTGTGCGCCTTGTTGTCGACATACTCCACCCCTTGAAGTGCAACCATTTCCGGAAAAAATTCTTTGAGCAGCCCGCTGTGAAAAAGCAGTTTAAAGCCATACGAAGGCACAGGCGATAAAATGATTTTGTTCAACTCATCGGTAATCCGTTCCATGGAAACAATCTTCAGCCGTGACGTATTTTTTACGATGGCCTCGAATGTATTCGCTTCAATATCAAAATTGAGTTGCGATGCAAAACGGATGGCGCGCATCATGCGCAAGGGGTCATCGGAAAAAGTCAGTTCGGGATTAAGTGGCGTTTGAATATTTTTTTTAGACAAGTGTGCCACACCACCAAACGGATCGATCAGGTCGCCATAGTTGTTTTTATTGAGACTTATGGCCATGGCATTGATGGTGAAGTCTCTGCGCTTTTGGTCGTCTTCAAGGGTTCCGTCTTCCACAATAGGTTTGCGCGAATCATCTCGGTACGATTCTTTGCGTGCGCCCACAAATTCAAGGTCGAAATTGCGATACTTAACCAGGGCTGTTCCAAAATTTTTAAAAACGGTGAGCGGTGCACTACCCAGTTCTTTGGCCACGGCTTCGGCCAGTTCTATGCCACTTCCCACACATACAAAATCAATGTCTTTGCAGGGGCGATTCAGCAGCAAGTCGCGCACAAAGCCACCTACGGCATAGGTTTGCCTGCCGAGGCGTTCTGCAACTTCGGCTACCGTTTTAAAAACAGAAACCTGATCTAATTCTTCGCGAAAATTCATGGAATCATCACTTGTCTTCTCTCAAACCAACAAAGGTAACGAATTGGTAAAAGTGAACAGAAAATAAATGCTGAAATACTCCGAACTTCAAAGGTTAGTCGTGAGCGAGAATTTTTGCAATCCAGGCCAGCATCAGGGCAGAGACAATGAACACCATGTGTATCACGATTTCGTACGTTAGCGCCTGAAATTCTTTGGTAGAGGTGGCCGAGTGAATGTCGATAAACGTTTTGAGCAGATGCACACCCGAAATGGATGCAAGCGAAGTTGCCAGTTTTACTTTCAGGCGGTCGGCATCGAGGTTGTCGATCCAATGCGGGCGGTCTTCCTGTTCGTCAAAATCGATTCGGCTGGTGAAAATGGAATACCCACCGATGATTACAATCACCAGCAAGTTCATTACCATGGAAATGTCGATAAGCCCTAATATCGAAAGCATAACGGTAACCTCGCTCCAGGCCTGTAGGTTCATGGCTAACGTGATCAGTTCATCAATAAATTTATAGACATAGAAGCCTGAGGCCACAATTAGCCCAAGATAAATGGGAGCCTGAAACCAACGCGAGGCAAAGATGGACCATTCTACCGTTGCTTCGAGTGCATTACTTACGTCTTTCCTGATACCCATAGATATAAAATTTTTAGGGGGGCAAATAAAACAAAAAAACCCTGAAAAATTCAAGGTTTTTTTGCGGTCCGGACGGGACTCGAACCCGCGACCTCCTGCGTGACAGGCAGGCATTCTAACCAGCTGAACTACCGGACCAATAAACAGGGCGCAAAGATAACTTTGCAAACGTGTATTGCAAAAAATAAAATCAATTTTATTGGGTCAGGCTTTGGCCAACGTGTTACCCGATTGCAAGGCTTTGGCCTTAACCCTAACGAGCAACAACAAGCCCACCACAAAATAAAAAGTTAACGCCAACGTGCTGTTGCGCATACTGCCGGTGAGGTGCTCGATCAAGCCGTAGCTGAACGTGCCAAAAACAATAGACAAATTAAAAGTCACGTCAAAAAAACTGAAGTACGAAGCATGTTGTATTGCCGTTTGCGGGATGAGCTTCGAATACGTGGCCCTAGACAACGCCTGGATGCCCCCCATCACCATACCCACGGCAAATGCCACGGCATAAAATTGATATTCGTTGGTGATAAAATACGAAGCCAGGCAAATGACAACCCAACAACAGATCATGATGATGAGCGCGTGTTTATTTCCGTGTTTGCCCGAAACCCGGGCAAAACCGTTAGCCCCGATTGCGGCCACGAGTTGAATGAGCAATACCGTGCCGATCAATTTAAAATCGGGGAGCTTCAATTCTTTGGCACCGAACGTAGCGGCCAAATACATCACGGTTTGTACACCCATGTTGTAAAAAAAATACGCGATGATAAAAAGTTTGATGTCGTTGTTTTCTTTCAAACTGTTCCACACTTTTCTTAATTCGTGGTAGCCTTTCAATAATTTTTGTTTTCCGGGGTTCTGATGAAAGGGGTTGTCGGGCAAACGCGCAAACGGAATCTGTGCGAAGCCAATCCACCACAAGCCCACCAGCAAAAACGAAAAACGGGTGGCTGCTCCATCGTTGGGAAATCCAAATGCAGTTGGCGCAAGGATAAATACCAATGCAATCACCATCATGATCACGCTGCCGTAGTATCCGTACGAATATCCTCTGGCGCTAACTTTGTCGTACCGGTCTTCGGTGGCGATCTCCGGCAAAAACGCATCGTAGAAAACCAAACTGCCCGAGTAGCCAATGCTGGCGAGCACCACACATAAAATTCCCCAGTGCAGGGTGGCCGATGAAAAAAAATAAAAACCCATGCACGCCAAGCTGCCTGTGTAGCAAAAAATTTTCATAAACAATTTTTTATTGCCGGTGTAATCGGCCATGCCCGAAAGCAACGGCAGCAAGGGCGCGATAATCAAAAACGAAAACGAAAGCGCATACGAGTACAACACGGAGTTTACTATTTCAAAACCGAGAAAGTTTACGGTGTCTTTTCCATCGGCAGAGGTGGTGACGGCCTGATAGTACACCGGAAAAATGGCCGAAGTGATTACCAGCGAGTAAACGGAATTGGCCCAATCGTACATGCACCAGGCGCGGATGGTGCGCGGATTATTCAGTTGTTCGTTCATAATTAAAGTCAACCTATTTTGTACCGGCAAGATATTCATTTCGGATGACGCTCGCCATTTTATGATTCCCCGTGTGGCTCCACCCCGGAGGCATAACGAGATAAAGAAACTTATGCTTTAGGCCCGGGGCCGAGACAATATCTTTCCAGAGATAATAAAACTCTCCGAAATAAACATCCCAAAAGTTTTTAGGGTTAATCGTACGGGTGATGCCGTACTGTATGGAGATCGTTTTTTCTTCCAGTTGATGTGTTTTAAAAATCCGATCCCACACGTTGAGCAAATTGCAGAAGTTGGTATCCATGTACAGCGGATTTCTGGCGTGATGCACCCTGTGGTGCGAGGGCGTTAGAATAAATTTTTCCAACAGGCCAAAGCGTGCATCCTTCATAAAGTTTTCGCCTACGTGTATAAAGCCTCCCCACGTGCCATCGATAAACATGATGGCAAACAACATGGGCGGGCTCACGCCCAAAAGTATGCAGATGGAAGTACGGATGAAATCGGCATAGGGTGCCTCCAAAATAAAGTGCGCGTACGTAACCGAAAGGTTCATCTGCTCCGGTGCGTGGTGGGTGGAGTGCAGGCACCAAAGCAGCCGTACTTTGTGCGCCAGGTAGTGGTAGATAAAATGCGAGAACTCCCACACCACGTAGCCAACAATAAAACCGTACCAGGTTAAAGGAAGGGAGAATAACTTATTCGGTTCCAGCACACCGATGCAGAATGCCACCACGCCCAAAGAAATATACCTCCCGGCAATGCGGTTGAAAACATAAATAAAAAAAGGAATCTTGTATTCGGCAGCTTTAAATTTTTGATGCGCAAACGCCAGCAGCATTTCCAGCACCACAATGAAGGGAATTAAAGGGGCAATGGCCGTTGTAATGCCTCCCCAGGTTTTAAGTGAACTGTAATTGCCGGAGCGGATTAAATCAGCAAGCCCTTGTACTGAAAAAAATGAGAGCAATTCATCTTTGACCACCTGAAATATTTCCATGCAACCGGGTTAATGCCCGTGAATTTATTTTAATTCTCAATCAGATAAAAGGGATTTTAAAGATGCTTAACCAACTGACGTTACGCAAATCAGATTTCGACAGGCTCTCCGAAGGAGTGATTTGGGCAACCAACTATAACATCAGTTACGGAAGACTGAACCATCAAAAAACGATGGCGGAGAGGGCGGGATTCGAA
>JAFDYU010000011.1:81577-96744 GCA_018267285.1 Bacteroidota bacterium
TTCAACCACTCGGACACCTCTCCAAAAAAGAGCACAAAGAAATAGATATTTTGGCAGGCAAACAAATTTGAAAAAACAAGTGCGATCGGATGAACCCTTTTTCTATTTTTATACTTTATCACACATAAACTAAAACACTATGAAAAGACTAACCACACTCTTCTTGCTCCTACTTTCTCTTCAGGCTTTTTGCCAAAGTCAGTTTCAAAAAGAATCTGCCGGGCTAATCGGCTATGCCTCGGGCCATGTAATGGAGTTGGCCAACGCCATCCCTGCCGATAAGTATGCCTGGAGGCCGGAAGCCGGAGTGCGGTCGGTGGCCGAAGTAATCGCCCATATCGCTTCGGCAAACTACATGTTTGCATCGGGGCTGGGCGCCAAAATGCCGGATGGAATAAAAATGGAAACACTCGAAAAAGACCTGAAGACAAAAGAGGCCATTGCCGCAGAACTAAAACGCTCGTACGAGGTGATCCTCACGGCCATTAAAAATTTGCCAGATGCCTCTCTCGCCAACAAGGTTGTATTTCCTTTTCCGGGCGAATACACCAGCATGTCTGCCGTTCTAATTGCACTCGGGCACTCGAACGAACACTTGGGGCAGTTGATTGCCTACGCCAGAACCAACGGCATTACGCCACCCTGGAGTAAGTAAAGTTCATTTCAATTTGAATTTTGATTTTGGGTAAGCTGTAGAAAAAATAGCTTACCCTTTTTTTGTTCTTTTAAAGACTGACCTGCAACTCTCTGATAGTAAGCATTTAAACGAGGGATACTCTGTATGCAATCTTATCAAGGAACAACAACTACTTCACCTGATCTTTGGCTATTCGTTTAGGGGTGTCGTCTGCCGAAATAATGGATCGTGCGCTCAGTGCTATGGCCCGGATGGTAGCTGTAATGTTTGCCATATCGAGCGATTCTACTTCGTCATTTACCGAGTGATAAAGTTTGTCTATATCAATCTGGTCGGTGGAGATGGTGTGTGCCGGAACTCCCAACCGGGCAAGGGTTGCGTTGTCGGACCTATAGAAAAGATTTTGCTGGGGATACGGATCGGGTTGAAACTGAAACGGTGTGCCCGTCAGGTTTTTTTGAAGTATGGTGCCGAAATCCGATTTCTCGAAACCGGTGATGAATGCTGAGCTCTGCCCCCACTTGGAAGGCTTGCCGATCATTTCGATATTAAACATGGCCACAACTTTTTCGGGTGGTAGTTGCTTAGAAAAATATTGCGAGCCAAAGCCTCCGATTTCTTCGGCTGTAAAAGCCACGAAGACGAGCGTGCGGTTGTTGTTTTTTATTTTCTTGAAATAACGTGCCAGTGCAATCACAGCAGTAGTGCCGGAGGCATCGTCATCGGCACCGTTGGCGATGGAATCTCCTTCAACAGCGGCACGTATCCCGATGTGGTCGTAGTGCCCCGAAAAAACAACCATCTCCTCTTTTTTTGTTTTGCCCTCCAACATACCCACTACATTCGTCATGCGGAAAGAAGATTTTTTTTGATTGGCTTCCACGGAGAAATCAGTGGCTGGATTACTCAGTATAAAAACAACCGTTCCCTTTTTTGTGTTGCTTTTTTGCACCAGGCGCGGCCCTCCAAAATATCCGTAGATCTCTCTGAACTCTTTTTCGTGTTCGGGTGCAACGAATACAATTTTGGAAACTGTATCGCGCAGATACGGACGAAGAGATGCACGAAAAGATTTTTCTTTGCTGATGTAGTCGGTAAGTGCCCCGGGTTTCAAATTGATGGAAAGGGCATCGGAATAGAGAATAGTATTTTCAGCAGGAACTGGTTTTCCATTTACTTGTACCGAAATACGAGTGGGCTCAATTTTCTCGTGTGTAGAAAACTCTTGAAGGTATCCGCTTGCCCCGGGCAGCGGGCTCAAACCAATATTCTTAAATTCTTTTTCAATAAATGCTGCCGCTTTTCCAATACTTTCCGGATCCATAGCCGAGCGTCCTTTCATATCATCGGCTGCCAGAGTTTGAATAATTCGTGTTACGTCTTTTTGCCGGATGATTTTATTTACTTTCTGCGCAACAGCAGAAGTACAAACGATGAGACCAAGAAAAATAAAAACGAAAGGCTTCATATATTGGGTATGTTAGCTTGCAATATAGGTATTTCATAATTATTGATAGACTGAAACTTAGTGAGCTGTTTTTAATCTGTAATTTATCTTATGGCGCTAAAAAATTACAGGATCGGACAGAGGACAGAACATTTTTTTAAAGAACTTTCAGTTTAATCAACCTAACCATCAGCTTATGAAACGCAGAAATTTTATACAAAACATAGCCGTTGCAAGTGCTTCCATCCCGCTGGTGGTGGGCGCTTGCACCAATCCTCAAAAAGAAGAAAATAAAATTGACTCCAACGAAAACGATTCCTTCGCCTTGTTGGAAATAACCATCGATGAGCTTCAACAAAAAATGAAATCGGGCGAGCTTACTGCACGCTCTATTACCGAAATGTACCTCCAACGTATTGATGCCATTGATAAGAATGGCCCAAAAATAAATTCCGTTATCGAAACGAACCCCGATGCACTCACAATTGCAGACGCACTGGATGCCGAACGAAAAGCCGGAAAAATCCGAGGCCCGCTTCACGGCATTCCGATCTTGGTTAAAGATAATATCGATACGGCCGACAAAATGATAAATTCGGCCGGCTCATTGGCTATGGAAGGAAACCTACCCGCAGCCGATGCCTTTGTAATTACGAAATTACGCGAGGCCGGTGCGGTGCTTCTCGGCAAAACTAATTTAAGCGAATGGGCAAACCTGCGGTCATCGCACTCGGTAAGCGGTTGGAGCAGCCGCGGTGGCCAAACCAAAAACCCGTATGCACTCGACCGCAACCCAAGCGGCTCCAGTTCGGGCTCTGGGGCAGCGGTAGCATCCAATTTATGTGCTGTTGCCATTGGCACGGAAACCGATGGCTCAATTGTAAGCCCGGCATCTACCAACGGAATTGTTGGGATGAAACCTACCGTAGGTTTGTGGAGCCGTTCGGGTATCATCCCCATTTCTATAACTCAAGACACGGCCGGTCCCATGGGGCGAACGGTACGAGACATTGCCATTTTGCTAGGCGCTTGCCAAGGTGTGGATGCCAATGATTCGGTCACTCAAAATCAATCCGGTAAAACCTCAACCGATTATACTACCTTCTTAGTTGCAGATGGGCTAAAGGGAAAACGAATTGGTTTTGAAAAATCATTTCTAAAAGGGAACGAAAAAATTGTTGCACTCGTAAATAAGGTTCTTGCTCAGTTAAAGGAACAGGGTGCTGAAGTTATTGAAGTTGATCTGCTCTCCACCATGCAAGAGGTAGGCAGAAATGAATTTACCATTTTATTTTATGAATTTAAAGACGGCCTTAACAAATACCTTTCGACAGCAAAAGGGAAAGTAAAATCGTTGAAAGAGTTGATTGAATTCAATACCAAAAATAAAAGCAGCGTGATGCCCTATTTTCAACAAGAACTGTTGGAACAATGCGAAGCCAAAAGCGACCTGGCTTCAACCGAATATAAAGTAGCTTTGTCTAACTGTNNCTGAGGTTGCTCGGAAGCAAATCAGCAAAATGATGGACGAACATCACTTGGATGCGCTCTGCGGTGTTACGTCAGGATTAGCGTGGTGCATAGATTGGGCAAATGGAGATTACGATACGGGCTACTCCTTTTCTTCACCGGCAGCGGTGGCCGGTTATCCGCACATCACTATACCCATGGGGCAGGTACTTGGTTTACCCATTGGTTTGTCTTTTATGGGCAAGGCCTATTCAGAAGGTTCGTTGTTAAGTATGGCCTACGCCTACGAACAAGCTTCGAAACAAAGAAAGAAACCCTTGTTTCTAAAGTCTATTATGTCTTAGGCAAGAAAAATACGGTGCACCCTACGGGGTTTTTCCCGTGGCAAATAAAATCCGGTGTTTCTACATTTGGTAAGCAAGTCGCTCTAAATCAGATATGAGCAATATAAAAATCATTGGTCGTGTAATACTCATTGTGCTGCTTGTGCTTTGGGCGGTTGCAATTGCCACGGCTTCTCACTTGTGGTTCAAGCGTTAAAGTGTTTACGATCAGGAAGTAGGAATTCGAAATCGGGTTGCTTGTGAATTAATTTTATTCACTCCGCCCAATGCGCGTAATGGCCGTAACCAATTTTTGCCCGCGCATCAAAATCTTCAAGCTCTGCTTTTTCAAGGAAATATCCGGAGCTTTCTTTTCATGCTCATCAATCCCTTGCTTATACGAAGCCAGAATATCGTGATACGATACAATGCCTATAATTTTTTTATTTTCATTCGATATCACCGGCAACACGTCAATGTTTTCTTTGGCCATTGTTTCTACCGCAGTGCGCAGGCTATCGCTTATATCAACATGTATGCTTTGGCGTTTTACAAGGCTTCCGATTGGCTTTTCGTGCGAGTGGTGTTGGCTGAATAAATTGGATGAACTCAATATGCCTTTGTACTGGCCTTCGTTGGTGGCAATAATAAAATAGTTCGAAATATAGTCTTGCTCCTTGTTGAGCCAAAGCCGCACTTCTTCAATGCTGTTGTCTTCGCTGATCACCATGCCTTGGTCGTTGAGCACATGCCCCACGGTAAGTTTCTCCAGCGCATCGGGTTCGTACGAGTCGGGTACTTTAATACCTCTGCGTGCGATTTTTTCTGTCATGATAGTATTCTCCATGCTGAAGTACGAAACAAAATAAGCACCGGTGCAGGCAGCCAGCAACGGCAGCAAGGCATTCGATTGCCCAGTGGTTTCCAACGCAAAAACGATCGAAGTTAAAAACGCCCGCGAAGCCCCGGCAAACATAGCCGCCATTCCCACCAGTGCTGCCAACGGTACATTTACACCTGCAAAAGGAAAAAAATCTGTAACTACACCGCCCAACAGAGCTCCGGCTGCAGCACCCATGGTGAGCAACGGTGCCAACGTGCCACCGGATGTACCACTGCCCAATGAAACTGCCCACGATATAAATTTTAGTATGCACAACGACAGTAAAACTTTTAAGGGCATTGTTCCGGTCAATACCGCAGTGATGTTGCTGTAACCCACGCCTAAAGTACGTGGGGCATAATAACCAACAATACCCACTACTATTCCCCCCAGCGCAGGCCATAGAGCCCAATGGACAGGAAGTTTTTCAAAGCTATCTTCAACGAAGTAAACAATTTTTGTGATGGCAACCGAAAGCACCCCGATGACAATGCCTATTAAACTATAAAATCCAAGTGCCGAATTAGAAGCCGGGTAAATTAATTTTTCCATCGGAAAAACTTCGCGAACACCAAACAATAAGTGGTGGCCAGCTGCCCCCGTGATGCACGCCAATGCTACGGGTATCACCGAGCGGGGAGAAAACTCGAACAACAACAACTCAATGGCGAGAAAAATAGCTGCAGCGGGGCTACCGAAAATAGCTGCCATGCCTGCCGTAGCTCCTGCTGCCAATAATATTTTTCGTTCGTTGTGTGTGATCTTGAGCAACTGCCCCAACGTAGAACCCAGCGCGCCACCCGTAGCAATAATCGGCCCCTCCGCTCCAAACGGACCGCCCGTACCAATCGATATCGCAGCAGAAACCGGCTTGAGGTAGGTAATCGTGGGGCGTATTTTGCTTTGATTGGTCAAGATTTGTTCCATCGCTTCAGGAATACCATGGCCGCGAATAGCCTTAGAGCCATACACTGCCATAATACCTACCAAAAGACCGCCCACAACCGGAACTACGATAACCCAAAGGCCAAGGGAATTTCCTGCGGGGCTCGCGGGCTCGATAGAAAAACTTCCGTAAAAAGAAATGTTGGTAATAAAGTCAATCAGGTGAACCAAAACTTTCGCTACTAAACTGATAACAACAGCAATTAAAACGGCCAAAGCTGAAATTGTAAAAACTCTTCTTTTGTTTTGAGGTCGGGTTGAGGGTGAATTGGTTTCGTTCCACGAAGGCAGAGATACAGGATTGTTTTGAAGCATGTCTATTTCTTTAAAAAAACAACTCATCGCCATCGCGATAAGGGTAATTAGGAGCAAAAATAATATTTCTTTCAGCCCGCTCAATAAAAAATTTCAATTGAGCTTAGCCGTAATAAAAAATGAAGTACAAAAGTTTGAATCGAAAATCAATTCTCCATCAATTCTTTGGCGTTCTCCAAATTGATGGCCGATGGTTTTGCCCCGCCAATCATTTTCGCAATCTCAATGATGCGGTCGTTATAGTCGAGTTTGCGTATCTGGCTTTCGGTTTTCGATGAAGAACTGTCTTTAAATACAAAATAATGCGTATCGGCTTTGGCTGCGATCTGAGGCAAATGACTGATGGAAATTACTTGATGGCGTTTCGACATTTCTTTCATTCGATTACCAAGTTGAATGGCCACCTCACCAGAGACTCCGGTATCGATCTCATCGAGGATAAGTGTGGGCAACGCTTTTTTTTCCGCCATCACATATTTAATAGCAAACATTACCCGCGAAAACTCCCCACCCGATGCCACTTGCGCGAGGCCCCGGGGCGGTATCCCTTTATTTGCACTAAACAGTATCTCGATGTTGTCGATACCCCAAGGTGAAGGTGCAATAATTTCATGGCGAACCTCCAACCTGGCTTCGGGCATACCCAGTTCTTTCATCAATTTGATCAACTGATTGCAGAGTGGCGTAAAAAATTTTTTTCTAGTTTGACTAAGTTTTTCAGCTTGCGATTGCAATTCTATTTCTGATTTCTTTAAATCTGCTTCGGCCTGCAGCAACGCCTCGTCAATGTTATTGGTTTTATCTGCTCTGGATTGAAACTGTTGCTGTACGTCCAGCAACTGTGCGATGGAATTTACCCGGTGTTTTTGTTGCAAATGATAAATCAGGTTCAATCGTTCGTTTACTTGCTCGGCCCGTGTTGGTTCAAATTCAACTTTTTCATTGGCTGTTTCGATTTCGTTTAAGATATCATTCAACTCGATACGAGCGCTTTCCGTGCGCTGAAAAAGTTGTTCGTATTCTTTAGAGTAACCCGCAATAGATTGTAGCGCTGCTTTTGCAGACGACAGTTGACGAATGATCGAAACTTCAGATTGCCCAAACTGTTGAATTATCGTGGTAAGCCGTTGTTTAATTTCTTCGGCATGTTGTAAAATGGAAAGTTCGTTCTCCAGTTGCTCTTGTTCTCCGACTTTCAATCCGGCTTGGGTCAATTCTTCAAGTTGAAATTTTACAAAGTCGGCTTCTTGTTTCAATGCGGCTGACTCTAATTGAAGGGCTTCGTATTTTCTTTTTGCATTCTGATGGTTATCCCAGAACAGAACGTATTCGTTTTTAATTTTTACGTTTCCGGCATACGAATCAATCACCTCCAGTTGAAAGCGTTGCTTACCCAACTCCAAGGTCTCGTGTTGCGAGTGTATGTCCATTAAGCGGCTCCCAACTCTACGCATAACTTCCAGCGTAACGGGTGTGTCGTTAATGAAAGCCCGGCTCTTTCCGTTGGGGCTTACCTCTCTGCGGATAACCGTTTGCGTTTCGTAGTCAAGATTTTCTTCTTCAAAAAGTTTTTCTAATGCGTACGAGCCAACATCAAAAGTGCCTTCGGTAATACATTTTTCTTTTTCGTTCCAAAGAACCTTTACATCGGCACGGTCGCCCAACAACAACCCCATCGCGCCCAGCATAATCGACTTTCCGGCTCCCGTTTCACCGGTAATCACATTCAATTTAGCCGAAGGTTGCAGTTCCAACTCTCGAATGAGTGCGTAATTCTTTATAGCAAGATGAATAAGCATGTAAATGCAAATTAACGTAAGGTGGATTGACTACCAAACTCGGAGATCTATTCAGTTGCCAATGATTTTTTGGTAAACTGTGCGCTTGGGGTCTATTGAGGTGAGTAAGTCATACGCCTCACGCTTCACGTTCAACGAAGATTCTGAAAAGATATTGGTGAGCTCGTTAAACTTGGCGTCAAAAAAAGAAGACACGAGCACGGAAGTTGGGTAGATGCCCCACACTTTTTTTATGGATTTAAGTACATCCAGAATTTGTTCCTGGCTCTGGGCAGGATTTGTTTGGTAGGTATCAAGTGCCAACCGATAGTATTTGTACATCCCTTTCCGGATATCGGCCTGCTGTGGGTTGTTCATGCTTTCCAACAACGCATAACGGCTGCGTGTGCTGCCGAGGGCATCCCAGCCTGGGCGGTTGCTGCTTTGCGCGTTGTTAACAACCGTCAGCATTTTTTGTACGTAAGGGTTTCCCCCCATTTCGCTGAACGAATCGTAGTCTACGGCTAAAATTGTATAGGCATAGAATGCCAACATGGAGGTAAGGTTATTGATGTAGGCGTTGTCGTTGTACTCCATCGGCTGCGATTCGTAGTATTCAAATTCAAACTCCCGATCGGCAAAATTCAGCAACACGGTTTCGTAATTCGTTCCATAAACCGGACGGGCAACTGTAAACTGGGCGTTTGCCACAAAACTGCCAATGGAAGGCATGCGGCTAATATTCAAAAATATACTACAATTTATTTTTTCATATTGTTTGTAGGTGTCACTCGTCCACTTGCGCGAATTGAGAAATGCCGCAAGACCTCGTTCCATATCTTTGAAAACGGAACGATCGGATGTTTGAATCTGGTCTGCGTTGACGGTGACCTTGCAATTAAGTTCTTGCGCAAACGCTGAGCAGCTTACTGCTATAAGACTAAAAAAAATAAACTTACGCATGGCTATTTTCAATAATAGCATTAACGATGTCTCGGGCAACTTCTTTTTTAGATTTCAAAGAAAATTTTTGAGCCTTGTTTGTTCGGTCAATCAACGTAACCTGATTGGTATCGTGGCCAAAACCGGCCCCGTTATCGTTTAACGAATTTAACACGATCAGATCAAAATTTTTGGAAGTGATTTTCTGTTCGGCATTGGCTTGTTCGTTTTCTGTTTCAAGCGCAAAGCCTACTGTAAATTGATTCGGTTTTTTTAGTTTTCCCAGTTGCGCAGCGATGTCGGTGGTTTTTACCAGTTCGATAGAAAGGTTTGCGTTGTTTTTCTTAATTTTTTGATCAGCTTTTGTTGCCGGCTTAAAATCGGCCACGGCAGCCGACAGCACCGTTATGTCGGTTGAGGGGAACAAGGAAACGCTTGCCTTGTACATTTCTTCTGCAGACGTAACCCGAATTACTTTGATGTTTGAGTGAGTGGCGGCAAGATGAGTTGGGCCGGAGATCAGGTTTACATCTGCCCCCTGGTTAGCAAGCTCTTCAGCAATGGCAAAACCCATTTTACCTGAAGAATTATTTCCAATAAAACGTACCGGGTCTATGGCTTCGTACGTTGGCCCTGCCGTGACAAGCGCTTTTTTACCTTTCAACTTTTGAATATGGCCGAACGAAGATTCAACCTGGGCAACAATTTCTTCCAGTTCGGCCATCCTTCCGGTACCTATGAGCCCGCTTGCCAACTCGCCATACTCCGGGCTTATCAGTTGATTTCCAAATCCTATTAGTTTTTGAATGTTCGATTGGGTTGAAGGATGCTGAAACATATCCAGATCCATGGCCGGTGCAAAATATACCTTGCATCGCGCGCTCAGATAAACGGCAAGTAAAAGATTATCGCAGTTGCCGTTTGCCATTTTAGCAATGGTGTTTGCCGAGGCCGGGGCAATTATCAAGGCATCGGCCCACAGGCCCAATTCTACATGATTGTGCCATTCGCCTGTGTCGTTCTTTGCAAAGGTGGTTAGTACCGGGTTTTTAGAAAGGGTGGCCAACGTTAAGGGTGTGATGAACTCCGTTGCCGAAGCCGTCATCACTACTTTAACTTCGGCACCTGCTTTTACCAACAAACGAACCAGCAACGCAGATTTGTAGGCAGCAATGCTGCCGGTAACTCCGATTAGTATCCGCTTGCCGGATAGCATAAAACTTATTCTGCTTTTGTCTCTTCGGCAGCAGCAACTTCACGCATGCGATAGTTCAGTTTGCCTTCCAAAAATTCTTCCGTAGCCGTGGTAGTAGGTTTGGGCATACGTTCGTAGAATTTTGAAATCTCAATCTGCTCGCGGTTTTCAAACACCTCTTCCAGGTTGTCCACGGTAGTGGCAAACTCGGCCAGTTTATTGTTCAGTTCTTCTTTGAGGTTTACTGAAATTTGCCTTGCTCTTTTTGAAATCACCACTACCGACTTGTAAATGTTGCCGGTGGGCGCTGCGATTTTCTCTACATCGCGGGTAATGATAGACGGTTGAGTTGCCATATGGATTTTAACTTTTATTTTTTTTGCGGTTTAAGAAATTGATTTTGTTAAGGCTTGCCGTGTACATCGGCTCGGCTTGTTTTAAAAAAGAGCTTGACGGGTAGCTGTCGATTAGCTCCTTATAAAATTCAACTGTAGAATTATACCGTTCAAGTTGTTTGGATAAAATGCTTTGTTCTGCCAGTTTAAATTGAGCCTCTATTTTTAAGTAGGCAGCTTCTTCCAAAAATTTCGAGTCGGGAAATCCTTTTCTGAAATTATTAAACGCCACTACGGCCGCCTGATAATACCTCAATTTTAAATATTGACACGCATTAATATATTCTTTCTTCTCTAATTTTTGCTGGCACAATTCCACCACCTCAGAAGCTTTGTCTGCAAACTGGCTACCGGGAAACTGGTTCAAAAAATTTTGCATGGCATTCATCGCTTCGATGCTGCTCTTCTGGTCTAGTTCAAAATCAGGTGATGCCGTATACATCGAATAGGCATACATGAAATATGCTTCTTCGGCCAACTGGCTTCGCCCATAACTCTCGTAAAAAATTTTGAACTGATTGGAGGCCAGCAAGTAGGTTTTCTGATAATACTGGCAATATGCCAAATAGAATTCTACCTTTTCGCCTTCGGGCAAACCTCTGACTATGGGCAATATTTTTTCGAACAAAATAGAGGTGTGGTAATAATCTTTGTTGTCGAAATATTTTTGACCTGCCTCATATTTTAAGCGCCAGTCTTCGCTCCGCTCGATACTGCGAAAACGGCTGCACGAAACAGACGCCAGAGCGAGGGAAATTAGCAGGCAGTTGATTATTTTCTGATGCTTCACAAAATCTCTTCAAAAAAGACTAATTCAGGCTTTATGCCTTATTTAAGCCTGCAAATATACGATGCCTTGAGGAATAAGCAAGGTTTGGAGTACGGCTACTTACGCACCATCATCTTGCGCGTCATCACACCGTTGTTATTGACATAAAGGGTGTAAAAGTAAACCCCCGGTGCAAAATCATCTACCTGAAATTTTATCCGGGTATCACCCGAAGGCAATTCATACTCGCCCATGCTTCGGCCAAGTACATTGTGGATCACAATTTTAGCTTTCGTGTTGTCATAAATCCGGTATTCAATCACAGCCTGATCTTGTACCGGGTTGGGGTATATATCATTGACCGTAATTTCACGGCTTTGAAAAACAGAGCGTTGTAAGCGGTCGTCAATCAAGATCGATACACTTTGTTCAATAATCTCTTCGGGCTTTTCCTTGGGAAATATTTCGAATTTGATGCTGTTTTGAGACGGTTGAAGTCCCGTTTCTATAGTAAAACTAAGATTAGCAATCTCTCCGGGCTCTATCTTTTTTGAAAATTCGGTGATCGAAGGTTCGAGGCATTTGTTATCGTAGCAAAAATATCCTTTTTGGGTTTCGCCTAAATCACTTTTTGTTTTTTTGATGACGTAAAACTGTGCTTTGTCGGTGTTGTTTTTGATTTTCAACGGTATGCGTGCCAACTGATTAATGCCCGACTGATAATTATCCATACGGTCTACCAACTCGAAATTTTGTGCACTGACATTCAGCACCATCAGTAAACAGCCGAATAAAAGCACGTAAAATTTCATCAAAACATAGCTTTACAAGGGAAATATAACCTAAAAACTAAGCTTGACAAAGTAATTCCATAAAAAACTTGAGCAAGAAAATACTTTTCCCGCCCAGCTTACGTTAGGGCAATCCTCCTTTTGCTTCTTTAGGAACAGATTTTCGTACTACGTCTTTTCGGAGCGGCCGCTGATCCGCCCTCCAGGTAAAGCCTTTTAGCTTCCGATCTTTGTCTATAATTTTATGAGGTGGGAAAAAAGAAGCGTCCGGCTTAATCAAAAATTTTATAGTGTTGACTTTACCCTCTAAAAAATTGATCCGGATGTTACTGCAAATGATTTTGTTCATGCCCGCCAAAAAGGTGACCTTCACCAGCAAACTGTCTTTCTTTATTTCTTTTTCTTCAAGCGCGTGATAAATGCTTTCGCCATTGCCCTCCACATTTACGTGATCTATTTTTTTATCGGCAAAATAGGTGGTCATTTTGCGGCCTTTGATCTGGTTGAAATTTTGAAGCGAATCGATGGAGACCACAAACGAATTATTTACCATGTAAATGCGGTCAATCTTTTTGTTTTTGATGAACATCCGGATCGAATCGGCCGTCATCTGGTTTTCTCCGTTCCACAAGACAGGATCCTTGTAAAAATAGAGAACCGAATCGGCCGGTAGATACGCCAGGGAGTCTGCTTTTCCTTGCATGTCTTGCTTATAGATTTTCACCGAATGGTAGGCCAGCAACCTCTTCTTTTTAGGATCTTGGCTCTCGATCGACACCAGCGTATCGGCTGTTACAAAAAGTGTATCGCCTTCTTCGCTCACTTTGGCGGCATAGGCGTTGTTCCAAACTTTTGAGATACCGTTTTTCTTGTCGTAATAGCTGTCATCGCCATACACCAGCATGTTTTCGGTTTTGGAAGTCATCACTACGTGGCCTTTCACCCTGTAGTATTTTTTCTTGTCATCCAAGTCATAGTTATCGGCAACTATTTTGTACGAGGGCGTCTCCATAACGCCCGTGGTGAGCATCGATATCTTCTTTCGGGTATCGTAAACGCCACTTTCGTAAATGGCGGTTTTGCCCTCTTTATCTTTTAGCCGGGTAAGATCTCTAAAATAAACAATACGAGTCTTAGAGTTGTACTGAAGTGTGTCTGAGGTTAGAGTATAATCCGGGTTAACGCCCACTACATTTTTTTTAAAGGAAGCTAAATTGGTTTTCACCTCGTAGTATCCCTTTTCGCTCGTAAGCGTATTGGTGGTGTCCACCAGTTTTCCGTTGTTGAAATACCGTGCTTCGTTTTTTACCCGATAATAATCCAGGTAATCGGTGTAGAGTTTTGCTATTTTTAGTTTTTCGAAAACAACATTTTGTCGCAAATGGGCAATTTTTTTGGTCCCGTCATACTCTAACCGAAGCGAGGTGATATCTACCGAGTCGTCTACAATATGTACATGCCCAAATGCTTCGAGCCGATTTTGTTTCCGATAAAAATAGGCCGAGTCGCAATAGATGGTGGTGGTATTTTGTTTGAACTGTACGTTGCCGATAGCGCGCTCCACGCGCACACCGTTTACAATCCTTCCTTTGGTTACATCGGCATGGATGAAATCAATTTTTTTCTGTGCTTGTACCAGCACAGGCATAACAATAAAAAGGATCAGGGAAAATCGCTGCATAAACCAAAATCCTATTGCGTTACAAGTGTTGTGCCAATCGATCTTTAAAAAGTAACAGATACCGTAATATCTTCTTTGCCACGTTTTAACTTCACGGGCACGGTTTGTCCTTTTGTAAATTTGCCGAGCGAATCCATATACGTTTGTATATCCTTAATTGCGTACTCGCCCATCTGAATAATTACATCGCCTGCTACTATACCCGCTTTTTGTGCCGGCTTTCCGTCTGTAACACCATCTACTTTCAAACCAACGGCATCGGAAGTGTAGCTCGGCATCACGCCCATGGTTACTTTGAACGAACGTGCCGAACTCAGCGATTTATTTTTAGTAGTCAGAAAACCAAGTTTAGGTGAAGGATCTAAGTCTTCAATTATTTTAATAATTAATTCAAGTACTTGTTTTTCTCCTGCAAAATTTATTTTCTCCCAATCGTCTGAGGGCTTGTGGTAATCGCTGTGAGCCCCTGTGAAGAAATGGAGCACCGGAATATTTTTCAAATAAAACGATGTGTGATCTGAAGGGCCAACACCGGCAGAATCAGTCTTGATTTTCAGATCATCGGAAGAAAGTTTCTTCAACTCAGTTTCCCAAACAGTACTGGTTCCTGTTCCGCTCACGGCAAGCGATTTTGTGGCCGGATCCAAACGGCCAATCATATCGAGATTGATCATAAAATTTGCGCTTGAAAGATCAAAGGTTGGGTGTTCCGTAAAATGTTTAGACCCAAACAAACCAAGCTCTTCGCCACTGAATGCAATGAAAACAAAATTGTTTTTTTCTTTAACCTTGTTTGTAGCAAAATAGCGCGCCAATTCAATCAGCCCGGCAACACCCGAGGCGTTGTCGTCTGCACCGTTGTGAATTTTGCCTTTGGGGTTGGCGTCTAGCGAACCTCCGTTTTCTCCAAGGCCCAGGTGATCGTAGTGTGCCCCAACAATTATTGTAGTGGCGGAGTTATTATCGAGGTAGGCAACGATATTGTTTGCTTTGCCTTCAGCGCCTGTACCGTGCATCCCTCCTTTAAATGGAAATTGTTGAAGAAAATTTTTGCCGTCTCCATACGGTTTTAATTTTATTTTTTTGAACTGGGCTTCAATGTACGAGGCCGCCATCTTCTCGGCATCGCTACCCGTGCCGCGCCCCTGCAACGAATCGGCTGACAAAATTCTGATGTGCTTTTTTATTTTAGTTTGATCGATTTGCGAATAGGTTGAAAAACCAATTGACATCAGCAAAAGAAAAATTATTGTTTTCATAGTTTATGGAAATATTAATTGTCTTTGTTAAAAATTAAAACTCTGCATTACCCGGAAACCTTGGGTAGGGTATTACATCTCTAATATTGGTCATGCCGGTAACAAACTGGATAAGCCGTTCGAAGCCCAGACCAAACCCACTGTGTGGGGCCGAGCCAAACCTACGCAAGTCCAGGTACCACCACAGTTCTTTTTCGGGCAGGCCCAATTCGCGTACGCGTTGCAATATATTTTTGAGCCGCTCTTCGCGCTGCGAGCCTCCGATTATCTCGCCAATGCCGGGAAAGAGAACATCCATGGCGGCTACGGTTTTGCCGTCTTCGTTCTGCCGCATGTA
>JAFDYU010000012.1 GCA_018267285.1 Bacteroidota bacterium
AACCTTCGGCATCCATTTGGGCTACGATTTTCTGCACTCGCTCTTTGCGGTGGGCTTTACCTTGCGGCAATAATGCCAACTGAGAAACTTTGGCACTAACAAACAGCATGGCTGAGGCATTTTTACAAGCCGCCACGCAAGCACCACAGCCTATACAGGCGGCCGCGTCAAACGCCTCATCGGCAATTTTTTTAGGGATGAGGATTTCGTTGGCATCGGGAACGCCACCGGTATTCACGCTTACGTAACCACCGGCTCGTTGAATGCGGTCGAACGCGCTCCGGTCCACAATCAAATCTTTTAAAACCGGGAAGGCCTGCGCACGCCACGGCTCTACCGTAATGGTTTCGCCATCTTTAAAGGTGCGCATGTGCAACTGGCAGGTTGTAGTTTGCAAAGGGCCGTGCGGGCGACCGTTGATGTACAAGCTGCACATACCGCAAATGCCTTCGCGGCAGTCGTGGTCGAAGTGAATGGGCTCTTCGCCTTTCTTTATTAAACTGGTGTTGAGTACATCCAGCATTTCGAGGAACGACATATCCGATGAAACATGATCGGCCTGATAGGTTTTAAATTCCCCTTTGGCATCTTTGTTTTTTTGCCGCCAAACTTTTAGTGTAATCTTCATGATTCGTTAATCGTTAAAAGTTATTCGTTAATCGTTACTAATTATTCGTTTTGGTTAATCGTGTCTGTTCACATTTTTTAACTGATAACGAATAATTAGTAACGTCTACTTGTAGCTACGTTGTGTAAGTTTCACGTTCTCGAATTTCAGTTCTTCTTTGTGCAACTCCTCCGGTTGATTGTCTCCTTTGTACTCCCACGCTGAAATAAAAGTGAAGGCATCGTCAATGCGCAAGGCTTCGCCTTCGGGTGTTTGCGATTCTTCGCGGAAATGGCAACCACAAGACTCGCTCCGTTCAAGGGCATCGTCTACAATCAATTCTCCCAATTCAAGGAAATCGGCTACGCGGCCGGCTTTCTCCAACTCCATGTTGAGTTCGCTGGCGCTGCCCATAACATCTACATTTTGCCAAAACTCGGTGCGCAAATCCTGAATTTTTTTCTTGGCAATTTTTAACCCGGCATCGTTGCGCGACATGCCGCAATACTCCCACATAATCAAACCCAGCTCCCGGTGAAACTCATCCACCGTTTTCTTGCCTTTTATGGAAAGTAGTTTGTTCACCCGTGCATTCACGCCCTCCACGGCTTCTTTAAAAGCCGGATGATCCGTGCTTACTTTATCGTTCCAACCGATGTGCGCCAGGTAATCTCCGATGGTATATGGAATTACAAAATAACCATCGGCTAAACCTTGCATAAGAGCGCTCGCCCCCAAACGGTTAGCACCGTGGTCGGAAAAATTAGCTTCGCCCAAAGCATACAGACCGGGTACGGTTGTCATTAAATTGTAATCCACCCACAGGCCGCCCATGGTATAATGCACAGCGGGGAAAATCATCATCGGCATTTGATACGGATCATCGCCTGTGATTTGTTTGTACATATCGAACAAGTTGCCATACTTGGCAGAAATCACATCTTTCCCATCGCGTTTGATGGCATCGGCAAAATCGAGGAACACCGCCAAACCGCTCGCCCCTACTCCTCGGCCCTCATCGCACATCATTTTGCCATTGCGCGAGGCCACATCTCTTGGAACCAAATTTCCGAACGAAGGATATTTCCTTTCCAAAAAATAATCGCGGTCTGCCTCGGGAATAGAAGCGGCTTCTTTTGCTTTTAGTCCTTTGTGTGCCGTT
This sequence comes from Bacteroidota bacterium, assembly GCA_018267285.1. Lineage (GTDB taxonomy): Bacteria > Bacteroidota > Bacteroidia > Cytophagales > Cyclobacteriaceae > ELB16-189. The sequence continues at coordinate 1,770 of JAFDYU010000012.1, forward strand.
TTAGGAACCCATACGCGGCCATCGTTGCGGAGTGATTCCGACATCAGCGTTAGCTTGGATTGGTGATCGCCTGAAACCGGAATGCAGGTGGGGTGAATTTGTGTGAAACACGGATTGCCAAACAACGCACCTTTTTTATGAGCGCGCCAGGCAGCCGTTACATTGGAACCTTTGGCATTGGTGGAAAGGTAAAAAACATTTCCGTAGCCACCCGTACAAAGCAATACTGCGTGTGCGCTGTGCGACTCTATTTTTCCGGTCACCAGATCGCGGGTAACAATACCCCGTGCTTTTCCATCCACTACTACCACATCGAGCATCTCGGTGCGTGTGTACATTTTAATTTTGCCGTTGGCGATCTGGCGGTTAAGTGCACTGTAGGCACCCAGCAATAATTGTTGCCCCGTTTGGCCGCGGGCATAAAATGTTCTGGATACCTGCGCCCCTCCAAACGAACGGTTTGCCAGCAGCCCACCGTACTCACGTGCAAACGGAACACCTTGTGCTACGCATTGATCGATAATGTTGACGCTTACTTCCGCCAGCCTGTACACGTTACCTTCGCGTGCGCGATAATCCCCACCTTTAATGGTATCGTAAAAAAGACGGTACACGCTGTCGCCATCGTTTTGATAATTTTTTGCCGCGTTGATACCCCCCTGTGCAGCAATACTATGTGCCCTGCGGGGGCTGTCTTGAAAACAAAATGCCTTTACGTTGTAGCCCAACTCAGCGAGTGACGCTGCAGCCGAGGCACCCGCCAATCCGGTGCCCACCACAATAACTTCGTACTTGCGCTTGTTGGAGGGGTTAACCAGTTTTAAATTGAATTTATGCTTCGTCCATTTTTCGGCCAGGGGCCCTTCAGGAATTTTGGATTCGAGCTTCATAGTAATAATGTCTTATTATTAATTAATCAATTATAGAATTATCCATCCGAAATAAACGGCAATAGGCATCAACGCAAAAAGAAGAGGCACAAGGATGGAAAATGCAGTGCCTACCACCGAAATCAATCGGTTGTACTTTAAGTGGTTGAGTCCCAATGTTTGAAATGCGCTTGCAAATCCGTGCATCAAGTGCCAGGCCAGTGAAATACATCCTATTACATAGAGTAAAACAATCCATGGGTTCGAAAAAATTTTAAACATCATTTTATAGAGTGGCAATTCTTCGCCCTGCATAAACTGATTGGTGCGGTTAGGTATCCAAAAGTGTGAGGTATGCAAAACCAAAAACAATAAAAGCAAAGTGCCGAGCAGCCCCATGCTGCGGCTGTACCAGGTGCTGTTGGCTCTGGCCTGCGATACACTGTATTTTACAGGGCGAGCTGCGTGGTTTGATTTCCAAAGCAACAGCCCTTGAATAATGTGGATAAGAAATCCGGCCACCAACACAATTTCTAACGTGCGAATGATGGGGTTGGTGCCCATGAAATGCCCCCAGTGCGAAAACGTCTGGCCACCGTCATTATAGAAAATCATGGCATTGATGGTACAATGAATCACCAGAAAACTAATGAGGAACAAACCGGTAAGAGCCATCATCAGCTTTCTTCCGAGCGAACTGGTGAAAAGATCAGTTATCCATTTCATGTGTGTTTGGAGGATTGATACGAGCCAAAAATACTCGCCAAAGAATTACCAAACAATTTAGAAACCGTTTTTTAATCCATTCTAAATAAGAACAAATGAAATTAACGATGAGGTTATAGCAAGATTAGAGCAACTCAAACAAAATGACGATCAGTGTAATTGTAGCTACCATGATTAAAAGAAACCATTGTCTTTTGAAGAAGGACGAGACAATTTGAACGAGCGTTTTCATAACATTAAAAAATAAAGGGTTTTGTCTTATTCGTATGAGCGAAAAAAATACCTCTTTTTTTTATGCTGATTATCAACTATTTACTTGTTACTAATGTAAAATAATTCTTGTATAGGTAGTTATTTTCCAAAAATGGGAAAGAACCTCGTTGTTTGCTCATTATTTTTACAGCTGCAACCACGGTAACATGTATTTTATTTTCGACACGGAAACCACCGGTATTCCGCACAACAAAACTGCCCCTATCACCGATCTTGATAATTGGCCGCGGCTGGTACAGCTGGCCTGGCAACTTCACGATAGAAACGGGAAGTTGCTCTCACAACATAATTATATTATTAAACCGGACGGTTTTGATATTCCATTTAAAGCCGAGCAAGTTCACGGCATCTCTACCCAACGCGCTCTGGCAGAAGGCCACGACTTGAAAAAAATATTGCAGCTCCTTGAACAAGATTTATCGAACACAAAAGTTTTGGTTGGCCATAATATTGAGTTCGACATAAATATCATTGGCGCAGAATTGATCCGTTCAAACTTACCCACAGAAAAATTTTTATCGCTTCAAAAAATCGATACCGGCATTGTGTCTGTTGAATTCTGTCACCTGCAAGGAGGTGTTGGGGGAAAATTAAAAATGCCGAAGCTTACCGAGCTTCACGAAAAACTTTTCGGCAAAAATTTTGACGATGCGCACGATGCAAGTTTTGATGTGGCCGCCACAGCCCGATCTTTTTTTGGATTGATTTCAAGAAAAATAGTAAACCCATTTGATTCTACCCCGGTAGAAGAAATTGAATACGAGGAACCCAACCTTGAAGAAGGTAACTCTTCCAAGCGCGAAAAGAAAAAAGATATTGAGTACGGCACAGGTAACGAAAACCTGTCTGAACTTCCGTTTTGCCATCTGCACGTGCACACACAATATTCTGTTTTGCAGGCAACCCCCGATGTAGTAAAACTGATACACAAAGCAAAAGAACAGCAAATGCATGCGGTCGCCATCACCGATTTTGGCAACATGTACGGTGCATTTGAGTTTGTTAGCGAAGCGCTGAAACACAACATCAAACCTATTGTGGGTTGTGAAGTGTACGTATCGACCGAACGAAAGACACTTAAATTTACCAAAGACAATCCCGATAAAAGATTCAATCAGGTTTTGTTGGCAAAAAATAAAAGCGGTTACCTCAATCTGGCCAAGCTAAGTTCGCTCGGTTTCACCGAAGGTTTGTACGGACTTTACCCGCGGGTTGATCGTGAATTGGTCGAACAATTTAAAGAAGGAGTAATAGCCACCACCGGGGGATTGGCCAGTGAAGTCCCTCATCTGATTTTGCATGTGGGCGAACGGCAAGCCGAAGAAGCATTTGTGCGCTGGCATAAAATCTTTGGAGAAGATTTTTACATCGAATTAAACCGGCATAACACCCGCGAAGAAGAACGTGTGAACGAAACGTTATTAAAATTTGCAAAAAAATATTCGGTAAAATATTTCGCAGCCAACGAATGCTATTATCTGGAAAAAGAAGAAGCCAACGCACACGATGTGTTGCTGTGCATTAAAGAAGGCGAGTTTCAATCGACACCGATCGGCCAAGGCCGAGGTAAACGTTACGGCCTGCCCAACAGCGAGTTTTATTTTAAGTCGCAAGACGAAATGAAACAACTCTTCCGCGACATGCCCGAAGCCATTGATACAATTTCAGAAATCATTGACAAAATTGAGACGTATGAGTTGAAGCGAAATGTACTTCTTCCAAAGTTTGATATACCCAATGGGTTTTCATCCGAAGATGAATATTTGAAATACTTGACGTACGAAGGGGCTAAACGAAAATATCCCGAACTAACCAACGAGATAAAAGAACGCCTCGACTTTGAGTTAGAGACGATAAAAAAAACAGGCTACCCGGGGTATTTTTTGATTGTTCAAGATTTTACCTCGAAAGCGCGCGAGATGGGCGTAAGCGTGGGGCCGGGCCGCGGGTCTGCTGCCGGTTCTGCGGTCGCCTTTTGTATCGGCATAACCAATGTCGATCCCATCGCATACGATTTGCTGTTCGAGCGTTTCTTAAATCCGGATCGGGTTTCGCTTCCCGATATTGATATTGACTTTGATGATGAAGGCCGAGACAAAGTATTGAAATATGTGATCGAAAAATACGGGCACAGTCAGGTAGCACAAATTATTACCTATGGCACGATGGCCGCCAAGTCATCCATACGCGACTGCGCACGCGTGATGGAATTGCCCTTGGCCGAAGCCAACCTAATTGCCAAGATGGTGCCCGAGCGACCCGGCACAACTCTTGAAAAAGCGTTTGAAGAAGTGCGCGAACTGAACGACATGAAGAAAGCAGACGACCTGAAAGCACACGTGTTGAAGCAGGCCGTTGTGCTCGAAGGGTCGTTGCGAAATACCGGCACACACGCTTGTGGCGTAATCATCACACCCGATGAGCTAACCAAATTCGTTCCGGTTTCAAAGTCAAAAGATTCGGACATGCTCATCACTCAATTCGACAACAGCGTGGTGGAAAGTGCGGGGCTTTTAAAAATGGACTTTCTCGGTTTGACCACACTCACCATTATTAAAACTGCGCTGGTCAACATAAAAAAACGACAAGGGATCGACATCGATATCGACAAAATTCCGCTCGATGATGCAAAGACGTACCAACTCTATCAACGTGGTGAAACGGCCGGCACATTTCAGTTCGAAAGCGATGGCATGATTAACTATCTCAAAGGCCTTAAACCCGACAAGTTTGAAGATCTCATAGCAATGAATGCGCTGTACCGACCGGGTCCGATGGACTACATCCCGGATTTCATTGCACGCAAAAATGGACGCGAGGCCATCAAGTACGATTTGCCCGAGATGGAAGAATATTTGAAAGGCACGTACGGTATCACAGTGTATCAGGAGCAGGTGATGTTGCTCTCTCAAAAACTAGCCGACTTCAGTAAGGGCGATGCCGATGTGCTGCGCAAAGCCATGGGCAAAAAGCAAATTGAAGTGCTCAATAAGATGAAAGACAAATTCATCGCGGGTTGCAAAAAAAATAATCACGATGAACGAATTGCCGAGAAAATATGGAAAGACTGGGAAGCCTTTGCGCAATATGCCTTCAACAAATCGCACTCTACTTGTTATTCGTTGGTTGCTTACCACACCGCTTACTTAAAAGCCCACTACCCTGCCGAATACATGGCGGCCGTTCTTACTCATTCGCAAAATAATTTAGACAGCGTTACTTATTTTATAGAAGAATGCCGCAAGCAAGGCATTGAAGTGCTTGGTCCGCACGTAAATGAATCGGGTATTTATTTTGAGGTAAACCAAAAAGGAGAAATTCGTTTTGGGCTTGGCGCGATCAAAGGCGCTGGCGAAGCTGCCGTGCAGGCGATCATAGAAGAGCGCGAGGCGCGCGGGGCTTTCAAAGATATTTTCGATTTCGCCACACGTATAAATTCAAGATCGGTCAATAAAAAAACATTCGAATGCCTGGCACTTTCCGGTGCATTTGATTGCTTCCCCCAATATCATCGCAGGCAATACATTGCCGGCAAAGATGGCGATGTATCGTTGACGGAGAAAGTGATTCGCTATTCGGCAAAACTTCAGCAAGAAACACAAAGTGCTCAGGCCAGTTTGTTCGGTGGAAGTTCAGGCACCCAGATGCCGCAACCAAAAATAGAACCTATCGAACCCTTCAGCGAAATTGAAAAGCTGCACTTCGAAAAAGAAGTGGTGGGCGTTTACATTTCCGGGCATCCGCTCGACAATTTCAAATTTGAGCTGGAGACATTCACCAACACACCTGTTGTAGAACTTAATGATCTCGATAGCAAAGAAGGAAAAGAATGCAAAGTGGGCGGCATAGTTGCTTCGGTTGAACACCGGATGACCAAAACCGGAAAGCCTTTTGGCAAGCTTGCGCTTGAAGATTACAGCGGCAAATACGAATTTACTATGTGGAGCGAAGACTATTTAAAATACAAATCGTTTCTGATGCCCGGGCTTTTCTTATTTATTGAAGGAAATGTTTCGCGCAAAACCTGGGGCGATATGAGCATGGAATTTAAAATACGGGGAATGGATTTGCTGAATGAATTGGGTACTAAACGCACCAAGGGTTTGCAGATCAGAGTAAACTCGGTAAACATCAGCTCCGAATTAATTTCGCAAATTGAAAACCTATGCTCAGAATATAGCGGTGGCTGTCCGCTTTATTTAAAAATCCAAGACGATCAGGAAAAAATTAACCTCGAACTTTTGTCCAGAAAATTCAGAGTAAAACCGGTGAATGAAATGGTGACCAAATTTAGAAAACTGAAAGACGTTTCGATTGAGGTGGTTGGCTGATTAAACAGCTATTATTTTAATCCATTGCTTTTCCGTCCGTACGGTCTTTACAACCTTCCAGTGAAGCATTGCCTTTATGGGTACACACAAGTCCCGATCCTGTATTAAAAACGGAAAGGTTAATTGAAAGCAATTTTCCTTTTCTTTCGATACGCCCCGACCACGTGCCCCCAAAGGAATCCTTATTGAACGATACGGTTATGTTGCTTCCCGACACCACACCGGTTAGCCCAAGCAAAGTTACTTCGTTGGCAACAGAAGTTTTCGTGACGTTTACTGTAGTATTAGAGATTGAACTATTGACACCGCATGCTACCGTATCTACCCAGCACCAATTGCCAATAAATAAATCGCGGGCATCTAAGTTAAGCAGCTTCGAAGCGGCATCGGGTGCAGAAGAAGTAGGGGTGCATGAAGAGAGCACCCCCAGTATAAAACCAACCCAAAACCATGCTTTTATCATTGCCGTGCTGAGCTTTATCTTGAACCCGCACCGAACGTACCGCAGAAATATGCTTGACCAAAGTGAGAATTAGCGTTGAACGGCTTTGGGGCTGAGATAGGTAGAGAACGAAAAGAATTTGGCGAGAAGGTTTAGGAAAAAGCATTCTGAATTGTTACAGCAAGGCCTGGAAAAGCGAGCGTTGCAAATATGTGCCAATGTTGCTTGAAATACCTTGTTTGATAACCCAAGGCAATATTTTATTACAAAGTTACCCTGAACAAACCCGGTGAGCCCGTGAAGATTTTGATTAGCGGCAGTTCCCTTGATTTTGATTCACTGTTGTCGGATCGGGAAAAGGAGATCGTTCAGCACATGTCCGAAGGCAATGACGCTTTTGAAATAGCCGAAAGGCTTTTTATCAGTGAAATACAGTGCGCACCCACCGAAAAAATATTTTGGCAAAAACAGGCGCAAAGAATTCGGTGCACCTGGTACGGATGGCCGTGGCCAACGGTTGGATTTAATTTTTTGAGATTCTCTTACCATCGTTGGTGTTCTTCACCAACGATCTTGTGTTTGTGCTCATCTTCAATTTGTTGGTGAAGAACACCAACAAAGGCGAGTCGGTGAAGAACACCGACAAACGCGAGGAGGGTAGAGTATTTGTATCCGCCTTCCCCGTTTGTAATGCACGCCAAGTCAACTTTTGCATTGTAGTCGTGTGTAAGTTTGTAAACAGTACCGGTACAGAATGACTCATCATCAGGGTGAGCCATAACCAACAAGACTTTAATATTTGTTGTATCTAATGATTGTGCGCACAGTGCCTCATCCATAAAGCAACTGGTAAAAAAGGGGAAAAAAATAACATAGATTTTGCTCATACTTTCATTTAAAAAAAATCCATACCTCGTGTTGCGTGTACGAACCTACTTTGGAATATTGCGCTGCGCCACCACCGGTTAGCATTCGGCTGGTTTGAGACAGAATCTGGTATGGTTTCAGAGTTTCACTTTTGTTACCATATTGCAATCTTGTATTAATTACTTGTCAGTAATTCTACTTTGCTTTTAGCGAGGCAAAAAAAACTGTCAATACTTTGTACTAAAGTATTTTACATGTCAGTGCTTTTTTCTGTTTTGAATTAAAGTTGACTTTGAGGATGGTAAAAGTAAATACCCCTTAAAGCGTATTTTGAAAATATGGTTGGCGATAAAAGGCAAAAACTAATCGGACAAATCCGTGAATATTTCACATCGCAATTTGTTTTCCCGGTTAATTCGAAGCAAGTAAGTAATGATGTTATCAAGGCACTTGAGCATCCTCTTTTAAAAGACACTATTTTCTCCAACAACATTGTTGCTATTATTGATCACAACAATTTCAGTTATCGATATGTCAGCACGGGGTTTGCTGATTATTTTGGCACGGATACCGCTGTTCTTATGGCACAGGGTCCCGAATGGTTCATTTCAACATTTCTTCCTCAAGACATCGAGTAGCTGGTGCCTGTGTTTAAAAAATGTATGCAGTCGGTCCTGGCCATCCCGCCAGAAGACCGAATGTTTTTTCAGTTGTACTATACTTATCGTGCGCAGACGTTAAGAGGAATTGTGACTTTCCATCAGCAGACCGTACCATTAGCATTTGACGACCAGGGTTTACCCTACTTTAGTACTTGCGATTTGTTCTGACATTACCGAGTTCAAATCAACAGAGGGAATTTATTACAAAGTTACCCTGAACAAACCCGGTGAGCCCGTGAAGAGTTCCCTTGATTTTGATTCACTGTTGTCGGATCGGGAAAAGGAGATCGTTCAGCACATGTCCGAAGGCAATGATGCTTTTGAAATAGCCGAAAGGCTTTTTATCAGTGAAAACACCGTGCGCACCCACCGAAAAAATATTTTGGCGAAAACAGGCGCAAAGAATTCGGTGCACCTGGTACGGATGGCCGTGGCCAACGGTTGGATTTAAATTATTGAGATTCCGCGCAGCGTCTCCGCCCAAGTGCTCTGCGCTTTAAGGTTCGTTTTCATATTGCCGCAGGGGGCACCGAAACGGGAGACACTGCGAGAAATTGGAGAAATAAGCTCTAACTCTCCGAATGCTTCGCTCGCAAAAAGCCAATGAAGTAAATGAGATTGGTTGTAATGTTTATGAGGTTGTGCAAGTACCAGATTTTAACTGCAAGATTCCACAACGGTGTACTTCTAATCAGAAATACACCAAAAAAGTAAAAAAATGCGCCAGTAAGCATCCAAAAAATCAATGATCGTGTCGGATTGTTCTCACTCTCTATAATTCCTAGGATACAAAAACTAGATGCAAACGCAATTAGAATATTGGTTATAAAATCATATACATTTAACACTGCTGGATAAACGAATATTGTTGACCAAAGTGGAATAATTACAATCCACAGTTTGGTAAAAAAAATTTTTAATACTCTGTATTTTGTGTTCTTGTTTATCATCCAAAACCAAATGAGTGCTTCAGCAAGTCGAAAAAAATATTGCACATAGGTGTTAAGATTTGAATTTTGTATCAAATAAAAATACCAACCAGACAAATCTGTAAAAAAACCTAATAGCAGGTAAACAATAAATACTTTGACTGTTTTATCGACTTTATGCCTAAACCAAATACCGACAATTATTGCTGGCACAACAGAAAAGGTTGATGCAATCTGTAAAGAATAAAAAAGATTTTCATCCATAAAGCTGAGGAAATTAAAAAGGCAAGAGATTAATTCCTGCCTTTTAGGTTTTTGACCATGATCGTAGCTTCAGTTAATAAGATACGATGAGTGCTACTTACGGGAGTTTCAGTTTGCAAACTCGAGGGTTGCTTTTCGGAAGTGCAGGCTGCTAATAAAAGCAAGGCCAATGTTTTGAAAATTTTCATGCGTGCTTAACTTGATTTTACTAAGCTAATACACACATAGAATTATGCAAAATTACTTTACTGGTTGCCTTGCTCGCAAAAAGCCAATGAAGTAAATGAGATTGGTGGTAATGTTTACAATATTTTGGCCATACCAAATCCTTACACCAATGTATGATGAAAGTAAACTCATGAAAAAGAAAGTCGAAAAAAAATAAAAAAATATACCCAATAATATCCAAATAAATAAAATGCTTTTATCCGTTTCATTCTCTTCTAAAATTTTTAAAAGGCAGAAACTCGAAGAAAACGCTATCAATAACCCATTGACTGTTTTATAATAAATAATTGCGTCAGGAAAAATGAAGCAAAAGCTAACCAAGATTAATAAGACTATCCACGCTCTTCTAAAAACGTATTTGATAAGCTTATTGATAGAAATTTCACCAATCAGCCAAAAAAGCATAGAAGTTTCAACAAATGCATAAAAGATTCTAACAATTTTATTTAATGCACTATAATTTGAAATATACATATACCATCCAATTAAATCTGTGATAAAACCAAACAGAAGAAAAAGAAGGAAAATTCTTAGTCGAAAATCAGTGTTTTTTAAAACGAATAATAAAAGAATAAGTGGTGGCACAACGGAAAATGTTGAGATAAGATGCACTATAAAAACTATATCGTTGGACACTCTACTAATTTTATATTCAATTTATTACTTAGTAGTTGGTGGCGGTGGTGGCCATGAGTCTTCCACAGTGGTGCCATCTCCATTGCCATTCCTTTTAGGTTTTATTTTTTTTCCTTCCTTATCGACCGCTACCAGCACTAACCTGATTTTGTTCTTTAAATCATTCCCCTTTTTATCCTTTTCTTCATACGCAAAATAATATTTAACATATCCTCCAACACCATCGATCTTGTAAAGGAAATCAGAGAGAATGTGATCTTTTGTATTGCTGGCTGGATGGTTATTTTCAGTGAAAACGGAAAATGAATATTCACAATAAATTGGATTGCTTATGAACTTCATTTTTCTTTTGAAATTCTTAATTGATTTATTAACAGTTGCACTGTCAAGGGTATCAAATTTATAAGCTACGCCCGGTTTAGGCTGTGGTAATAAGCACCTGTCTTCAATCACGTGCTTTCTCACTGCTGGCGTATCTGTATTTTCCTTTTTAGGGTATAAAAAAATATAAGGTTTTATTATTTGGTTTGTTGTGGCAAACCTTGGCAGCCTATCAAAATGGGTTGAATCATATTTATCAACCTGCTCCAACGCAACATAGAATTCCTCCGATGTTTTAGTTGAATCATAACAAAACCAAAGCATAACACCAATATTTTTGTTTGAAATTCTGAAATGATCAACCTTAAACATACCTCCATGACCTGCGTTTATTGCCAAGTCATGCAACTTCGCATTTTCTTTTTTATCCATAAAATCAGAGATCATGACAACAGCGCGCTCAATCGGAATTATGGCGATAGGAGGCATTATAGGTTTATAGAAAATCTTGTAAGCAGCATAACAAATTACTACAATACCAAGAATGCCAGAAATAACTTTGGAATATTTTTTCATAACAGTTTGGGGTTTGGGTTAACATAAACTTACCGATTTTTCATAAATATTTTCACGCCTTAAACTTAAATCCGCCAAATCCTTTTCCGGAGTTTCTCAAGCCGCGTGTGAGCTGAAGCTCGGCTTCTTTGGGCGATGAGATGGTGATGGAGTACGTGCTGCCCGGCTTGCCCTGCACAAACCAATGCACCACATATTCTTGGTCGGTATCAATATCGAGCGCAATCGATTCGGTGTTTTTTCCGATCAATGCATTGTCTAAGTAAAGCCACAAAGCACCATCGCCAACAACTGAAGAAATCATCAATTTTGCCATGATTACATTTTATTGACAAAAATAGAAGCAACTAACTGCGGACTAAGTATGAAATAGTATTTGGTTAATTTCTCTGTGAAACCGGAGAACCCAAAACAGAATTCGGGTATTACTTTTTCCACTGATGTCAGGTTTCGATAAACTCAACCTGACAATCAAATTATCAACCCGATTGTCGAACCATAGTTTGTGTAACATCAGTTTTTCAGTTGGTGGAGAAACTCATCTTTGCGCCTACGCGATACATCGATCTGCGAGCCGTCAGTCATCTTCACCATTCCGCCTTCACCTTTAATGTATTCGGCAATGTATTCAAGGTTAATCAGGTGCGAATTGTGAACCCTGAAAAAACGATAGTCGGTTTCGGTCAACATTTGCTCTACTTCTTTCAATGTTTTTGAAACCACCATCCTGCGTTTGTCGGTGGTGAAAAAAGTGGTGTACGTGTTATCCGATTCGCAGCGCACAATGTCTTTCACCTGCACATACATAAACCCGGTGAGCGTTGGCAATGCTATGCGGTGATTGTTGTGCGGCAACCGAAAATTGGTGAGCATGTTTTGAATTTGTGAGGCTCGCTCTTCGGCATTTTTTCCTCGCTTGAATTTATCCAGTGCAACCACAAGCTCTTCTCTAACAATGGGCTTGAGCAAATAATCGATGGCCGAAAACCGAAACGCTTTCACGGCATGTTCTTCGTAGGCCGTGGTAAAAATAATTTCGAAATGAAAATTATTTTTGTTTTCGAGTATCTCGAAAGACTTGTGCGATCCCAGCATCACATCAAGGAAAGCCAGATCGGGTTTTGTTGTTTCAATCAATTGTTTGGCTTCATCTACGGTTGATGCTATTCCCCGTAAGTGAAATTCGCTGAATTCGCCAAGCAAATTTGTCAGACTTTCTTGCTGATGCTTTTCGTCTTCAACAATAATGACATTGTAATTCATAGTCAGTCTTGAAAAGGTAAACTTAATGTGATCGATTTTCCTTCGTTCGTGTTTTTCGTTAGTACAAACCGTGCATCAGAATGGTATAACGTATTTAAATTTTTCAATCGTTCTTGAATCAAGTTCATGCCCATCGATGATTTTTTCACGCGGTTCGATAAATCAATTTCTGATTTCTCGCTTTCTTCTTTTCCATTATCGCAAATGGTGCACTGAATGTGGCGCTCATCTTTTTTTGAAAAATGTATATGTATTTTCCCTCCTTCGCTTCGTTGATTGAGTCCATGCCAGATTGAATTCTCGATGAAGGGTTGAATGACCATGGGTGGAATTTGAACGGCATCGGCATTTAATTCGTCACTTATTTCAATACTGAATTGGAAACGTTGGTTAAGGCGAAGTTGCTCCAGCAGCATGTAGTTTCTATTGGCTTCAATCTCATCGGCCAGCGAAACCATGCGAAGTGCCGAGCTTTCCAACACATGGCGGATCAGTTGTGAAAATTTGATCAGGTAGTCAGCGGCATGGGCCTGGTTGGTGTGCATGTAATGATGAATGGAATTAAGGCAGTTAAAAATAAAATGCGGATCCATCTGTGCCCGCAGCGCCTTCAATTCACCCTCGGCAATGCTTAGTTTTAATGCCGTCTCTTTTTCTCGAAAAGCGGCTTCGCGCCTAGCACGGTAAAAAATAAAAACAAAAAAGGAAAATGCGACAACTACGGGAATCAATGCAAATAGAAGCACGCGCTCAACTTGGTTATCTGGTTGCGCTAATGAATAGATATTCGTTGGTCTTTCTTGAACAAAAGCTAAGCCAACGTGTAGCAACATGGGTTAAACCGTTTGAAAAAGCTTAGGCATCGAAAAGTAAGTTAATAATTTTTTGAATAGCCGCAATACGTTCAACCTATAAGAAAACCCAAAACTGTCAACTGCGTGACTTTACTTTTGAATCGATGGAACTATTTTAGTTTATATTTGTGTTCGATACCTGAACTTAAAAAACATAATTTTATAGACATGGGCAAAACAATGGAATTAACAGACGCCAATTTTGATGAAACCTTGAAAAGCGATAAACCTGTACTGGTTGACTTCTGGGCAGAATGGTGCGGCCCCTGCAAAATGATCGGCCCCGTGGTGGAAGAACTTGCAGGCGATTACGAAGGCAAAGCGGTAGTTGCAAAATTAAATGTGGATGAAAACCCACAGGTTACCGCCCGCTATGGCGTGCGCTCCATCCCTACCCTGTTGGTTTTTAAAAATGGCCAGATCGTTGATAAGCAAGTAGGCGCTGTGCCCAAATCGGTGCTTGCTTCAAAATTACAGGCGCAAGTAGCCTAAAGCTATCTTTCTACAACATGAGCCGATACTTCACCGTATCGGCTTTTTTATTTTAGTAGATCTCATAATTATTTACGACAAAATTATCGTAAATATAAAATTGTGTGTACTTTTGATTTATCGAAGCTTATGTTTTCAAAAAGTTGCGAATATGGAATCCGGGCAATCCTGTACATTCTAACTCAGTCAATGGAAAATACTCGGGTAAAAATTGGAGATATAGCAGAAAATGTAGGTACACCGTTGGCTTTCACCGGTAAAATATTAGGCGCATTAACCAAATACAACATTGTAAATTCTTATACCGGTCCTAACGGTGGTTTTGACATTGACCGCAAGCGCATGAAAGAAATAAAAGTGAGCGATATTGTTTATGCTATTGATGGCGATGGTGTTTACAGCGGCTGCGCACTCGGCTTAAACGAATGCAGCAGTGCCCAACCTTGCCCCTTGCACAATCGATTTGTGAAAGTGCGAAGCGAACTGAAAAATCTATTAGAAACAACGAGTGTTTATGACCTCGCCCTTGGATTAAAAACAGGAAAATCAAAATTGTTATGATGAAAAAAAAATTACCTCAATTTCAGACATTTTTGTCGTTAAATAGCCTACTCACTTTTATTTTCACTGCCTCAGGCATAGGTGCAACAATATTTGCACAGTCTCAGCCTAACCCATCCACTAAAGACTGGGCCATGAGTCCGGGCATCATTGGTACACTCATACTAATATTAATAGTGGCCTTGGTTGCCATAATGATATTAGTAGTTCGGATATCCGCCTATCTGGAATCGCTTAAAAAAAGGAGCATACTCAGAAAAAAAATAGAATTTTCTGAAGAACTAATCGGGCTTGACGAAGCTGGGATAGACAACATCCTTGAAAAGCGAAAAGCTGCATTGAACTACCGACTTGCGGGCAGTGAATTGGGTAGCGAGCAACAAGCAACCGATAATAAGGGCATCATTGCCAAAGTGACCCACGACCCGCACAACCCAATGGTTGACGAAAAAAAGAAATCGCCTTTAAACCTTGAGACCCCAGAGCCTTTGAAAACTCTGGTGATATGGTATTTGGGTGCTGCCGTATTTTGGCTAGTATTCGGAACGCTGGTAGGGCAATACGTAGGGATGAAGTTTGTTTGGCCCGAGATGGATTCCGTTTCGTGGTTGTCGTTTGGTCGCCTAAGACCGGTACATACCAACACGGTTTTTTGGGGGTGGGCTTCCATGGCAATGATTGGTCTTGGCTATTTTGTTGTGGCTCGAACATCGAATACTACTATACATAGTTACAAATGGGGATGGACCGCCTGGGTGCTCATTAATCTTTCAGTTGTAGTTGGAAACCTGTTTTTAATGAATGGCCTAAATAACGGTGGTGGCGAGTACCGAGAATACATTTGGCCTGTGGCTTTACTTTTTGCACTTGGACTTATTTATACATTCCTGAATTTCTACAAAACCATTGCGAACCGGTGTATATCAGAAATATATATCTCAAACTGGTATTTGCTGGGTGGATTAATTTGGACAATCACGCTCGCAACTATAGGATACCTGCCTAATTTTCAAAATGGTTTGGGGGAAACTGTTATTCAGGGCTACTATATGCATCAAGGGGTTGGCATGTGGTTTATGACCTACACCCTTGGCCTGGTTTACTACTATCTTCCCTCCTCTCTAAACAAGCCGATCTATTCGTATTCGTTGGGTGTGTTGGCGTTTTGGACGCAAATGTTTTTCTATACCTTGATTGGTACACATCACTTTGTGTTTAGTCCGTTGCCTTGGTGGTTACAAACCATTGCCATTGTATTTAGCGCGGGCATGTTCATACCGGTAGTTGCCGGATCGACTAACTTTTATATGACGATGCGCGGAAGCTGGAATGAAATTTCTAAAAGCTACATCCTTCCCTTCTTCCTGGTTGGTGTGGTGTTTTATTTTGTGGGTTCAACGCAAGGCAGCTTTCAGGCTTTCCGGTTTACCAACTACGTTTGGCATTTCACCGATTTTAATGTGGCGCACTCGCACATGACCATGTATGGCATCATCACCTTTTTTCTTTGGGCGTGCATCTACGCCATCTTGCCAAAGATAACGGGTAAAGAACCCAGACAACTTGCCGTGGGTGTACACTTTTGGTTGGCGTTTGTAGGCCTCTTTGCCTACATGATATCGCTGATGGCGGGTGGAACATTAAAAGGATTGAATTGGATTGAAGGCGATCCATTCATCAATTCGGTAATATTGATGCAGCCTTTCTGGTTGTGGCGCGCGATAGGCGGTTCGCTGATGTTTTTATCGCACTTGGTATTTGCATACAACTTTTATGTAATGATAAAAAAAGAAAGCTCAAGTACCGTGTCGCCCACAAATGAATTACAACCCGTTAACGCTTAATATTTAACTGTATGTTCAATTTCCATCAAGATCATAAAAAATTAGTGCTCACCTCTTTTATTGTCTTTGCCGGGTTAAGCACACTCATTGCAGTTATGCCGGCTTATCACATGCAAGAGACTAAACCCTTGCCGGCCATGCAGGGTTTAACGGAACAAGAAAAAAACGGCTTGCATATTTATGTGCAAGAGAACTGTGTTGCGTGCCACACACAACAGGTGCGCAATATCGAAATGGACAACACGTGGGGTGAGCGCCCCTCTATGCCATCCGATTATTACTTCAGCAAAAAGCGTTTGGATGTGTGGCGGCAATCTCCTTCTCTCTTGGGCAGCGAACGCACTGGACCTGATTTAACCAATATTGCCAAACGACAACCGGGCAAAGAGTGGCATTTGATGCACTTCTACAACCCAAGAATAGTAGTTGAAGAATCTATTATGCCGGGTTATCCGTGGTTGTTTGAAGAAAAAAATGAAAAAGAAGTGGCGGAAACAGACGTAGTAGTTCCAATACCTGCTCAACTTTTGAAAGATCAACACAACAAGGTGGTAGCCACGCAAAATGTTCTTGACCTTATTGCGTACTTACAGTCGCTCAAGCAGGCACCGCTTCCCGGAAACGGTGCTCCGGAGTTTATTCCATCCGCTAAGAAAAAAGAAATTACAACCGCAAGTACACCCGCAGATGTAACGGTGACGGCAACAGCCACAGGCCCGGATGGGGCTAAGATATACATGAACACCTGTGCAGCTTGCCACCAACGCGATGGCAAGGGGTTGGCCGGTGCTTTCCCCTCTTTAGCCGGAAGCACTATTGTAAACGATAACAACCACGAAACCCAAATCAAAATTATTTTGCAAGGTTACGATGCACGGGCTGAATATGGTGTAATGACCGGCTTTGCAGATCAGCTCAATGATGAGGAAATTACTGCTGTGGCAAATCATGAGCGCACCAACTGGGGAAACAAGGGCTCTGTGATTACCGCTGAAGAAGTGAAAAAGATAAGAGAATCGCTTAAAAAACTAAGCCAATAAATTTTATGAAAAAGATATCGGCACTATTACTTTGGCTATTTGTCGGTTGGACTGAGGCTATGGCTTGCGAAGTCTGCAAAACTAATCAGCCAAAAGTTTTACAAGGCATTACACACGGCACGGGTGCACAAAGCGACTTCGATTATGTCATCATTTGGACTGCCGTGATACTCGTTACCCTCACCTTTCTTCTTGCGCTGAAATATCTGATCAAACCCAAAGAAAACGATCCCAACCACATTAAAAATATTATTGTAGAACAAATATAAACCACATGGAAAACCAGCGAATAATAAAAATATTTTTGGACGAAGACAGCACCCCGTTTGCCGAGTTTTCTCCACCTGTAAAATTTGTATTCGATACCACGAAAATACCGGACGGCAAACACCAACTAAAAATCGTTGCCAAATCCACGAACGGAACAGAAGGTATTAAAACTATTCCATTTGAAGTACGAAACGGCCCCTCCATTGCCGTGGTTGGATTGGAAGATAACGAAGTGGTGGGTGAGCAAATTCCAATCACCATCAACGCTTATGGAAGCGAACGCAAAGACATGTTTGTTGTAACCGGTTCAGAAACTCCAAAAGCCATACCTGCATGGGTCTGGGCACTGCTGGTTTCTTTTTCTGCCTTTGCGTTGTATTATTTTGTCATGTACTGGGATCAACAGTTGTACAAATCTTTTTTTTAAAATAAAGAAGAAAGAAAAGAGAAATAAAAATCAAAAGATATGAACATCACAGATCAAAGCATCGTTGGCAGTGTGGTGGCACAAGACTATCGCACGGCATCCATCTTTCAATCATTTGGTATAGACTTTTGCTGCAAAGGAAACCGTACGATTAGCGAAGCTTGTAAAAATAAAAATGTAGAGATCTCCGACTTGATCGGAAACCTGAACTCATCTACACAACAGAATAACCCTGCCACCAATTTTGCATCATGGCCTTTGGATTTACTTGCCGATTACATAGAAAAAATACATCACCGTTACGTGGAGCAAAAAATCCTTGAGATCAAACCCTACCTCGAAAAAGTTGTGCGTGTACATGGCGACAGGCATCCGGAGCTAAATCAGATTCGGAAAATATTTAATCTTTCGGCAGGTGAATTGGCAGCTCACATGAAGAAAGAAGAATTTATTTTGTTTCCTTTTATAAGAAAGTTGGCTAAGTCTGAACGCTCACACGAAACATTGCTACCTCCCACCTTTGGCACTATCAAAAATCCGATTTCTATGATGGAACAAGATCACGAAATTGAGGGTGAGCATTTCGAGCAAATTGCACGTTTGACCGAAAACTACACACCACCTACCGATGCATGCAGTACCTATCGGGTAACTTATGCGCTGCTAAAAGAATTTCAGGACGACTTACACCAGCATCTACATTTGGAAAACAACATCTTATTTCCAAAAGCAATTGAGCGAGAGAAGGATATAAATTTTGCTACTGTTGACTAAGAAATTAAAAATCTTCCGAAGGTATTATACTTCGGAAGATTCTCTAAAAAATTATTTCCTCGGTATCTTCTGGTCTCTGTTTGCTGCCATCCAGGCAAAGGCTGCGGTAATCACCGAGTTTTGTTTTAAATCAGCCTCAATAGTTTTGTCGTACACATCCATGCTGGTGTGGTGCGTGCGCGTATCATACTCTATAGGGTCTTGAATAAATTGGAAGCCCGGCAAACCAATGGCATCGTACGACTGATGGTCTGTGCCTCCTGTATTTTGAATGGTAATTGTTGAAGCTTCCATTTTTTCGAAAGGCCTTAACCATGCTTTAAAAATCGGGCCTGCTGCTTCATTGCCTTGCAGGTAAACTCCTCTGTATTTTCCGGTACCGTTGTCCATGTTAAAGTAAACGGAGAATTTCTCACCGGCCGGGGTGAGTTTAATGGAATCGTAAGGGCGTGTTTTGTCCAACCGTTGTCCGAATGCTCGCTTCACATAATTGCGAGAGCCGAGCAAACCTTGCTCCTCGCCTCCCCACAACCCAATGCGGATGGTTCTGCGCGGGGCCTTACCTAATGATTTAATAATTCGCATAGTCTCCATCATCACCGCAGAGCCTGCGGCATTGTCCGTTGCGCCTGTTCCGCTGTGCCACGAATCCAAATGTGCGCCAATCATTACAATCTCGTCTTTTAAATCCGTTCCGGGTATTTCACCAATCACATTAAATCCGGGGGCAGCGGGGGTAAATTCAGTTTCGAGTGTAAGCTCCATCTTCACCGGAATATTTTTTTCGAGCAAGCGCACCAATCGGTTGTACTGCTCATCGGCCACAATAATTTGTGGCAATAGTTTGGGAGCGTTTGCACTTTGTGCACGTACTCGTTTGTTGAATGGCGTTGAAGGCGGGTATGGTACTGTGGCAGCACTCACCAGAACTGTTCCATCTTCCAACTTAGAAGCAGGGCTGGCCTCCAATACAGCTACCGCCCCTTCTTTTTCGCACAACAGCCACTTGTCGTAAGCCAGTTTCATTTGCTGCATCATGCGTTCGCTGGGCCGAAACCTAAAACCATCAAAGCCCCGCTCTTCTTCAGGATGGGCATTTGCCATTTTCAATAAAGTGGTGTCGTGCAGGCGCTCGGCATCGGGTTTAAAACCGGGCTTAACAGCAACCGGGGCACTGAAAAGTACAATCTTACCTTTGAGTTTGCCTTTGTACTTTTCAAGATCAGCTTCGGTTTTAATGTTGAGGTAAATTGCCTCGGCAGAAACAGTGCCTTTAATTCCGGGCGACCATGCTTTCGGATGCGAAATCACCTGAAACGCAGAAGGCTCAAGAGTTTGTAAATTGAATTTTTTTAATTGCCAACCACGACCAAATTCTTCATCCCATTGGTCGATCACAACGTTTTGTAATCCCCACGACTCAAGGGTTGCTTTTGCATACTCCGCAGCTTTTTTGTGTTGAGGTGAGTTGCTCAAACGCGGACCGTACACATCGGTGAGCATGCTCAGGATATCCATTACTTTCGAATGGTTTAACCCTTCCGCTTTAATTTTCGAGATGACGGCCGTGTCAATTTTTTCTGTTTTCTGTGCGTACCCGGTTACAATCAGGGTCGACATTAAAACAACAGACCAAAATGATTTTATTTTCATAAAAAAAGTATTTAAGGTTGAACGTAGACAAAGTTACCCGGCACAATACAATAGCTACAACCGTTAGTGTAAATCAATGTACTTCATTAAAATCTGATTAAAATTTTCTCTATAAATTATAGTACTTGCATGTCGTGGCATTTTTATACTTTTGCGGCTTCATAAAAATTCTTTTGCCTTGATACTTCGTGTTCTGTTCCTTACCACCGTGTCTTTTCCCGGGTTGATTAAATTGGCTGTTGCACAAGATGTAAAAGATCAAAAACCTAAAAAACGTGGCGAGTTCTATTTTCAATGGGGGTATAACCGCGACTGGTATTCGCACAGCGATATACACGTATATCGAAATGATCCTGACCCTTCCAAAAGCTACGACTTCACGCTCTATCACGCCAAGGCAGACGATAAACCCGATATGTGGCGATGGTGGCAACCGGATCGGCTTACGATTCCGCAGTACGACATGAACTTTGGTTATTTCTTTAATGATAAAAATGATTGGGGGATTGAAGTGGGGTGGAATCATTTAAAGTATGTGGTTACGGATTGGCAAAACATTTATATCTCCGGGCAAATTTATGGCACAGCCATCAACCGAACATACCCGCTCGACCCGGATACCCTTCACCTTCAGCACACCAACGGAAATAATTATTTACTCTTCAGCCTTGTAAAAAGGCAAAAACTGATGGAAGGGAAAAAAATAAATGTAAGTGCCATTGCCAAAGCAGGGGTCGGGCCAATGATCACCTACACCATCGATACCATTCTGGGAGATAAAGACTGGGGATATTTTCATTATCATGGAATGGTGTACGCGGCAAGTATTGGAGTGCGAGCAACATTTTACAAACATTTCTACTTGCAAACCGATATACAGACTGCATTTGCCAATTACACGAACACCCGGTTAGGGCACGACCATATCGGCAGGTCAACCCAACATTTCTATTCGTATCAGTGGACGTACGAAATAGGATACGCTTTTACGTTGGGGAAGAAATAATCACTCGTATTTAAGGCACTTCGCTGGATTAGTCCAAACTATTTTGAAAAGTTGAAAACTTATTGTTGCCAACGCAATAACAAGTGAAATAACGCCTGCTAATGCAAATGCATTCGCTGTAACGGGAATCCTGTACTCGAAAGTTGAAAGCCAATTCGACATGAGATACCATGTAATTGGAATTGAAAGGAACAGGCAAAATACTTGCAGCACTAAATATTCTTTCGACAATAATAAAAGCAATGAATTTTCGGATGCGCCCATCACTTTGCGAATACTGATTTCCTTTATTCTCTGTTGCATGGTTAACGAAGCCAGCGCATAAAGCCCGAGGCTACCAATAATAACCGACAACAGCGTAGCGATACTTACAATCTTGCCTAAGTTTTGATCACTGCGATATTGTTTGGCCATGGTTTGATCTACAAACACAAATGAAAATTCTTCTTCGCCTTCAATTTTGTTCCACAATTGTTTAATCTGGTCTATCGTTACGGCCATGTTGCCGGGTTTCAGCCTGATTAATAATTTCGGGATCGGTGAATTTTCCATATTAAAATTTTCGATTCCGCTAACGATCATTGCCGGGTCTTCCACAATCACCAACGGCTCCACTTTGGTATACAGCGAAGCATAATTAAAATCTTTTACCACACCAATTATTTCGTGATCTTGAAAATTTTTACCGGGTATCTTTTTCCCAACCGCATCAGCCCATCCATACTCTTTTTCAAAGGCTTCATTCACAATCACAGCACGTCTTTTGTCGGAGAGGTTTCCTTTATAAAAATTACGGCCCTTTACCAATTGTATCTTCAACATCGAAATGTAGTCTTCGTCCACCACATTCATATTAAACGTTCGATACATTTTCTGTTCATCGGTAAAGCCAAGAGTCATCCAACCACCGTTTCCAAAATCGTGTGAAGCCGCACTCACGGCAAGAATGTCGGGAAGCTTGGATAATTCATTTTTAAATTGTTGTGCAGTTTCAAAAGCAATACCGATACGTTTAGTCAGGCCTCCGGTACGTG
Organism: Bacteroidota bacterium; assembly: GCA_018267285.1. Lineage (GTDB taxonomy): Bacteria > Bacteroidota > Bacteroidia > Cytophagales > Cyclobacteriaceae > ELB16-189. Next base: position 24,112 of record JAFDYU010000012.1, read on the forward strand.
GTGCGTTTAGTTGAATGGCTATCAACTGCGCTTTATCGAAGCCCATATTTTTGTTTTGCAGATAACTTAGCTGCTCGCGCATCAATAGGGTGCTCGAAATAAGAAACACAGAAAGCATCAGCTGTATTCCCACCAAAATACTCCTCACGTTTTGTTTTGATTTTCCGGTTTGCCCGGAGCCTTTCAAAATAGTAATGGGTTTGAGTGCCGACAACACCAATGCCGGGTAACTTCCGGAAATCAGCCCAATGATGACCAACAGCAAGCCCATTATCATCAATGTAAATTGATTTACTGGAAACAAAAGCTGCTTTCCCGACAAGTCGTTAAACAAAGGGAGGTTAATAAGCAATAGGCCTACACCTACGAGCAATGCTAAGAGGGTAACGATAACCGCTTCACCTATAAATTGTGTAATGAGTTGTGTGCGCATTGCCCCTACCACTTTGCGTACCCCAACTTCTTTGGCGCGTTGCATCGATCGGCCAACCGACAACGTTACAAAATTGATGCAAGCCACAAAAAGAATAAGCAACGCAATACCTGAAAGAATGTAAGAATATCTTGGATTGCTCACGGGTGCCAACCCACGGGGGAAATCAGTATTCAAATGAATATCGGTGAGCGGCTGAAGGCCTGGCGCATAATTGCTCTTCCTAAATTTTTCTTCACCAATAAGGGTTTTAAACAGCGAAGGAAATTTATGTTCGACTGCTTTAGCTTCCGCTCCTTCCTGCAACAGCACGTACGTTTCAGGTATAATGTTGAACCACGATGAGGTCAACATTTCTTTACCGTACAATTTAGAAAAATTAAGAGATGAAATTAAAATGTCAAATTGAATACTAGAATTGGTAGGTGGGTTGGCCGCTACGGCTACTATGGTAAATTCTTCAAATTGTTCTCCCAGTTGAATGGAAATAGTTTTATTGATTGGGTCGCTCGCTCCAAAATATTTTTCAGCCAATTTTTTAGTGAGTACTACATTGTTTTGACCCCGCAATGCCTGGTTTTTTTCTCCTACGATCAGATCAAAATCAAAGACCTTAAAAAAATCTTCGTCTGTTAGTACTACGGTTTCATTAAAATGATTTTCGCCAACCATCACTTGCGTGTCAACATTATTAATGCGAACCTGGCTTTCTACTTCAGGCAAATTTTCTTTCAATGCCGGTCCTATCGGGAACGGAGTGAACGTATAAAAAAACTGTTGCTTCTCGCCCCAATCCTCTTTGGCATAAACGCGGTAAATTCTTTCGGCTTTAAGATGGAAAGTATCGAATGTAATCTCATCACGTACGTATAGTGAAATGAGCATACAACTGGCTATACCTAACCCAAGACCAAGTACATTGATCAACGAATGCGCCTTCGCTCTCCACAATGAACGAAATGCAATTTTGAGGTAATTTTTAAACATATAATTTTGAAAAAATGAGTTTGAAAATTTATTTCTTAAAATAATGGATGGCCGAAAAAAACGGATCACATTCAGCACAACATTCAGGCGTGCTCTACCAAGACCAACTTGCGCCAAATCTTCTTCAAACTGCTCAACCAAATCGCCTTCAATGCTTTCGTGCAAACTCGTTGGACAATACCATTTCAAAAAACGAAGTGCATAGTTAGGGAGCTTGTTATTCATACTTCAATGTTTCTGCTGGGTTTACCAGTGCGGTTTTAAGTGCGTGGTAACTAACGGTTGCCAATGCAATGATCAATCCCAACAAAATGCTAATGGCAAACAAATCCCAACTCATCAAAATTGAAAACTTAAAGCTCTCCAACCACTTGCCCATGATAACCCAAGAGATGGGCACAGCCAATACAAATGCAATTAACGATAACCCTACGTACTGTTTGTTCAACAAAATAAAAATGGATGGCAACTCCGCGCCCAACACTTTTCGTATTCCAATTTCCTTTGTTCGGTTCACCGCGTTGATGCCCGCCAAACCAAACAAGCCCATACACGAAATAAGAATGGCAAAACCTGTAGCCAAACCGGTGATGCTCATCCAATGCTGATAGCTTTCGTATTGTTTTGCTACATCCTCATCAAGAAACGTGTAATCAAAAGGTCTGTCCGGAAAAAGCTCTTTCCAGACCCCGCGCACTTTTTCTAAAGAAACAGGAACCTTGCCGGCTTCTACCTTCACCAGTAATGTAGTTAGGTAGCCCACGTTTTTTTTGTCAATCGAAAGAAACATGGGTTCAATCGCACTTTCTAAAGAAAGGAAATGATAATCTTTAACTACTCCAATAACTTTTGCGCCAATGCCAACGGTATCTTCGCGCCAATTCAAATGTTCGCTCAACGGGTCGTCCCACTTCATGTCTTTCACCAACGCTTCGTTAACAATGATAGCAGTGGTATCTGAAAAAATAGTAGCGTCAAAATTTCTTCCTTGCGACAGATGAATACCCAGTGTAGAAAGATAATTCGGATCAACGGCATAAACATAAGCCGACTTTTGTTCATCCTTAATTTTATATCCATAACGGGAATAGCCTTGATTGAACGAACTGCTGGTTCCCGAAACTGATACAATTCCGCTTTCTTTTTGAGCCCGTATTCTGAACCGCTCTACGGTTTTGTTTGCTTCTTCATTCCAGCCCGTTTGTGTCGGGATCACCAACGTTTGATCTTTGCTGTAGCCCAAATCTTTGGTTGCAATAAATTTCATTTGACGGTACATGATCACCGAACATACGATAAGGCTTGCCGACAAAAAGAATTGAAGTACTACCAAAGGCTTTGTAAACCCGGCTTGCAGGCGTGAAGTAAATTGCCCTTTCAGAACCAAGGCGGGTTGGTAACGAGCAAGAAAAGCAGAAGGATAGCTGCCCGCAAAAAGTCCCACAAAAAATGTTAGCGCAAGGCCAATGCCGAGCAATTCAAACCATTCTTTCGTCTGGATTGCAATTTCCTTACCCGTAAACTGATTAAACGATGGAAGAAAAAGAAGAACGAGCAACACGCCAAACAACATCGAGATAAAAGCAAGAAATAACGATTCAAAACCAAATTGATAAATCAGTTGATTGCGCCCAGCCCCGGCAACTTTTCTCACCCCTACCTCTTTTCTTCGGGTAGTCGATGTGGTAAGCGCAAGTGAAATATAATTGATACACGCAATCACCAATATCAACAAAGCTATACCTCCGAGTATGTAGGAATACTGTGGATCACTTACTTTGTGCCAGTTAACTGATTTCAGTAAATGAACATCCGAAAGTGGGGTAAAGATGAGCTCCAACAATTTGCCATCTATTGGTAATTGAATTGCTTCTTCCTTTCTCCATCGCTCCAACATTTTTCCCATATACTTCTGAACCACTTTATCAAGATTGGCTCTGAAATTCGCAGTATCCGTTTTTTCTAAAAGTTGAACAAAACATGGGGTATTAAAACTGCCCCATTGCTTCATACTGCGTTCGTAGTAGGGTCGGTTTTCCTGGGGAACCAATATCTTAAAATCAAAACTTGAATTAGCCGGTGGTGCTTCCATTACGCCCGCAACCGTGTACAATTTTGCTCCTTGGTTGTCAATCGATATTACTTTACCCAACGGGTCTTCACTACCAAAATATTTTAGAGCAATGGCAGGAGTAATAACTACCTCAAGTTTGTTTTCGAAAAGTTTCTCGCGGTTTCCAGAAAGTAGTTTAAAAGAAAACATTTTAAAAAAATCGCCATCGGTATAAGCAATCTTCTCCGAAAATACTTTGTTCCGATACCGCAAAATGGCCGTACTACCTTCGTTAAATCTTGTTGCATATTGAATTTCGGGTAATTCGTCCTTCAGCGCATCTCGAAGCCCTAGCTGTAACCAAGCACTTCGGGTATAAGGGCTCACTTGATCTGATTTCCAACGAGACTCATAAATCAGCGATTCAATTCGGTAAATATTCTTTTTGTTCGCATGAAATTGGTCGAAACTCCTTTCGTCTTTAATAAACAAAAATATCAGGATACAAAAAGAGATTCCAATACTTAACCCAAACGCGTTAATAAAGGAAAACAGCTTGCGTTTTAGTATGTTGCGTGTTGCAACTTTAAAATAATTTCCAATCATATAGGTGTGATTAATATCTGCTTTAAATTTGTTTCTCAAGATGATGCCGGGTCTGAAAAAGTTGATTGTGTTTAGTAGAAATTTAAACCTTGCGTAGTTCAATCCACGGCTCACGATGTCTTCTTCAAACTGCTCAACCAAATCGCCTTCAATGCTTTCGTGCAATTCTGCCGGGCAAAACATGCGTAAAAAACGCAGCGCAAATTGCGGTGGCCTTATTTCTTTCATAAAAAAATTAACCTCCTACTATTTTTAGTTGAGGTACCAGTTTCCACAATTGTATTTGCTGCTCTTTTTTAACCCGTAGCATGGCCAGCCCAGCGTTGGTTACCGTAAAAATCCGCTTTCGCCTGCCGCCTCTTGCTTTGGTGGCTCCACCCATCCCGGATTTTACATATCCTTTATCCTCCAATCGGTAAAGTGTTACGTGCACGGCACTGAGGTTAACATCACGGCCAATGCGTTCTTTGATTTCATTCACAATTGCATTGCCATACGCATCGTCTTGCAGAATGCCCACCATGGTTAACACGAGCTCTTCAAATTCGCCTAAATATTCTTTTTGCATTATTATATACTTTGTAAGACTAATATACGGATTAGTCTATATTTTGTTAAAGAAATTTGAAAAAAAAAATTAGTGCATGCGGTCGCCCCGAAGGCGGAGAGATTTTAGGATCTCGGATTCTTGCACAAGCCATTCGTGCCAGCGCTCTTGTACGCGCTGCGGGTCGGCATATTCTTTGGCCAAAGAAAGAAAATTTTTGTAATGGCCAGCTTCGGAGACCATCAGTTCGTAATAAAATTCGCTTAACGATTTGTCAGCAATGTCTTTCCACAACAACCGGAAACGCTCGCAACTGCGTGCCTCGATCAGGGCGTTCATCAACAGCTTTTCCACCAACTGCTGATCGCGGCTCCCTCCTTTTTTCTGCAACTTAACCAGTTGCTCCACGTATTCATCTCTTCGTTGTGCCCCCAAAGGAAGATTTCTTTTCTTCAGCTCGTTAACCACACGACCAAAATGATCCCACTCTTCCGACACTACCGGTGTGAGCACATCAACCAATTTTTGTTTATCGTGAAACTGGACAATAAGTGAAATGCATGAGGTTGCCGCTTTTTGCTCGCAGTAGGCGTGGTCGGTAAGTATATCGCCAATATTTTTTTGAGCGATATCCACCCAGCGCGGGTCGGTCGGCAATTCCAGACCAAGCACGTGTTTTTCCATTTAACAAAAATAAATCAAGGAAGCAGAATTAGTTCCGTATCGAAAGGAATTAATCGAACAAAATCAATTCAAAACCAAAATCGAGCGTATTGCCCACATTCGGATATCCGGGAGTAGGTAAATAACCCTGCTTGGTCATCTGCTGAAACAAGTTGATGTATTTGATAAAAAAACGACCTCGTTTGATGCGCCCGTTCAGAAATAAGTCTGCGGTACAGAAAGAAGGATTGATGTAATCGCGTTGAATAAAATATTGTTGCACAGCCGGTGAATACCCCAATGCCTGGTATGCCGAGTGCCAGTGGGCATCTACTCCAATCTGTACTTGAAGCGCCTTATCGAACAAGTGATTTTCGTAACTCAGCTGAACATTGGAAAACCACGTGGGTATGCTCAACGCATTATCATCGTTGCTGAGCAATGTAGTATAAATTACCTGTGGCCTTAAATGAAATCGTTTTAGAAAACGAACTTCCATTTTTACTTCGGGTGAAACGGCTTGCTGGTTGCCGGAAGATTGTTTCGGAAGTGCCTGATCGGAAAAGTAAGTTTTATAGGTTGTAAAAAAAATGTAGTTGTGCAGGGCGGTATAAGTCAGCCCGGCCGATGCAAACAATGGCCCCCACCTCCCTTTGATGCGGCCGCTCAGCTGATTGGAGAAAACATTGTTAAAATCATTAGACCACGAGTTGTAGCCACCCCGGTATGCCTGCTGCATAAAGCCCGGCTTGGCAAGGGTGCTGCGAAGGTCTGCATCCAACCACGGTGTGCGCAGGGTAGCATCAATTTTGTAATGACCGTCTAATAGATATTCCGCCTGGCCAGAAAGATAGCTGAGCGAATCGAAGCGGAACGAAATTCGGCTTCCAACATAATTTTCTGTACCCACAGCGCGAGGTGCCTGACCTTGCAAGTGCGTCATCTCGTTGGTGTACGTACGCAGCTTGTAATAAAAATCATAAAACAAAAAAGCGGCATTACCTTTTATACCAACTTCATTTTGCACCGTCTGGAAAGTGTTGACATCATTAACGGCTGCGGTATCTACGGCACTATAATTAAAATACCCCGGAGGTTCGCTTGTTTTTGTATCTGTAAAGCTATTTACACGTTTGGTTACATCGAGTATATGATACAACTGAGCCGGACGCGCCAACTGAAACTGTTGAAATAAATGTAAGGTGTTCCTCAACTCGGCAGAAGTAGCTACATTTAAATAAGGCTTAGCATTCGGGTCGAAATAACCCCGGTATGTTGAATCAACCTGTGTCAGCTCCACACCTCCATTTTCTTTTACCGTGTGGTTCATCCTGCGGTAGCTCAACAACAGTTTGTATCGGCTGTTTTTCGATTCGTATGTGGTATAGAAATCATAATACTGGCTTCGTACCTGATAGTCGTTTTTGGCTCTCGATTGAATCTGCTTCACTACGAGCAGTGGCCTATAGTTAAAACCAAAATTCCAACGGGAATTGATGTTGCGGGTAAACTCGATGTGCGTCATCGCCCGCCCCTTTCCGCCCCAGATCACATTTACACGCGAAAAAGGTGACTTGGTGTTGTAATACCTCGGTTCGGCTGTTTCCCAATATATGTCGTACACTTTGTATCCGGAGGTTGCCCCAATAGTGGGCGATACCAGAGGGAACAATGGGTTCATAGCAGTACCTACATTGCCCAGGTCCTGGTATTTATTTTCAAACTTTCGAACAAAGTCCCAACGGTGCAAATTATAGATGGAGGTATCGAGCGGCACGTATTTCTTTTTGCCTTCAAACAATTCCTGCTCAGAAATCGACAGTGTTGTTTTAGGCCCGTAGATATTTTTGGTGGAATCGTTCACAATTTTCGAGCGGGTGCGTTTAGCCGGCTCATTCTTGTCGGTTTTAGATGATTGAATAACTTTTCTTCGCGACTGCAAACCATTTTGGCTTAAAGCCGAAAAAGATTCGGTTACTATAACTATCAATATGGCAAATCGCAAAAGCAAATAATTAGTTTTAGGAGAGGTGTTGATTGATTTTCATTCGAATCGTAGTATCAAATTCCGAACCATTCTTGATAAACTCTGTTTCGATAGGCAGATAAAACCAATATTTTTTTTCGATGGGTAGCGACTCAATCTTTACCTTATCTTTTTCTGTAGTGAGAATCGAAGCACCAAGCTCACGGGCTTTGTACTGGATCCGGTTTACATCTATCAAAGAATAATCGTGATGGTCGGAAAAACGAAAATGATGGCGAATCGAATAATTCACGGCCAGATGTTCTTCCATAGGCCGACTGTTGGCGATTCCAGTAACCAAAACAATATTTTTTTCCATTACGCTTTTCTCAAACGAAATCGGGTTTTGGTAATTGATCGTTGAAAAATAGACCAGCTTAGGCGAGTATTGTTGAATCGATTTGTTGAATTGATCTTCTTCGGCTTCCGTCACTTGTTTGCATTTGGTTGCCACTACCACATCCGCGCGTGCTGCTCCGCTCCTGCTCTCGCGCAAACGACCACGCGGAAGTACATAATCCTTAAAAAATGGTTTCGAAAAATCGGTAAGCAAAATTGAAAACAGTGGCTTTACCGCTCTGTGCTGAAAGGCATCATCGAGCAATACAACATTAATAGCCGAATTTATCTCCAGAAGTTTCCGTATCCCCAAAACACGGTCTTCGCATACGGCTACTTCAATTTCACGCTGATATTTTTTAAAGTACTGAAACGGCTCATCACCGATTGTAGAAGCATTGTCGTTTTCATCTGCCAACCTAAATCCGTTGGTCTTTCTGCCATAACCTCTGCTCAAAACCGCCACGGTGAACTCTGCTTTCAACAGCCTTACCAAATATTCGATCATCGGTGTTTTGCCGGTGCCCCCCACGCTTAAATTGCCTACACTTATTACCGCGCACGGAAAAGAATGTGTTTTTATCAAACCAATTTGATAGAAAAAATTGCGAATACCCGTTACTGCTCCGTAAAGCCATGAAAATGGAGCCAGTAAGCCGAGCAGCATGGTGAATCTCTTTTTTTAAATTTGGCCTCAAAATTAATGATTCAATGGCAACCACAACGATAAAAGATGTAATCGCACACCTTGAGAACCTGGCTCCCCGGGCTTATCAGGAGAATTATGATAACAGCGGCTTGCTTACAGGCGAAAAAAATTGGCTTGTAAAAAACATTCTGGTTTCGCTCGATTGTACCGAGGCCGTGGTGGAAGAAGCTATACGGCAAGATTGTAACCTGATTGTTGCACACCATCCCATTATCTTCAAGGGGCTTAAAAAGCTTACCGGGCAAACGTATGTGGAGCGTACTATAATTAAAGCCATAAAAAACGACATCGCCATTTATGCCATCCATACCAACCTCGACAATGTCCATACGGGTGTAAACCAAAAAATAGCCGAACAGATTGGCCTGAAAAATACCCGGGTACTTCAGCCTAAATCAGAACTGTTGATGAAGCTCGTCACCTTCATTCCCCAGGCCAACGCAGGCGATGTGTTAAATGCACTGCACCAAGCGGGGGCAGGAAATATTGGGGAATACAAAAACTGCAGCTTTCAGGTGATGGGTCATGGCACTTTTATGCCTACACCTAACGCTACGCCTCATGTTGGCAAAGCCAATCAAATAGAGTTGGTAGAAGAAGTGCGCGCTGAAGTGATTTTCCCCGAATACCTGAGCCAAAAAATTGTACAGACTTTAAAGGAAGTACATCCGTACGAAGAAGTTGCTTACTATATCAGTTCGCTTAAAAATGAAAACCAGGAAGTGGGTTCGGGTATGATTGGTGAATTGGAAAAGCCTATGGAACCTATTGAATTTTTAAACGGTTTAAAGAAACAGATGAACCTAAAAATGATCCGGCATACACCCTTGCTTAACCGACCTGTACGCAAAGTAGCCGTATGTGGTGGGGCCGGTAGTTTTCTTTTGCCTGCGGCCATCGGCCAGGGGGCGGATGTTTTCATTTCAGCAGATTTCAAATACCATGAATTTTTCGATGCCGAAGAGAAGATTGTAATTGCCGACATAGGCCACTATGAAAGCGAACAATATACAAAAGACTTATTAGTTGATGTTTTGAAGGAAAAATTCACTACTTTTGCAATCATTTTTTCAAAATCGGTAACAAATCCTATAAGTTATTTGTAAGTAATGGAAAATCAGACAGTTGCCCAGAAGCTCGAAGCCTTAGTAAAACTCCAATCGATCGACTCAAAGTTAGACGAACTCAAAAAACTCAGGGGCGACCTCCCCAACGAGGTTCAAGACCTAGAGGATGAAATGGAGGGCTACCGCGTGCGCCAAAGCCGCTTTGAAGCCGAGCAAAAGGAATTAGAGGATAACATCAAAAAAAATAAAGAAGGCATCAAGGAAGCTGAGAAGTTGATCAAAAAATATACCGATCAGCAAAAAAACGTTAAGAACAACCGCGAGTTCGATGCCATCACAAAAGAAATAGAGCTTCAGGAACTGGAAGTTCAGATTTGTGAAAAGCGAATCAAAGAAGCAAAAGAAAAAATCGAAGCCAAAAAAGCCGAAGTAGCAAATATTGACAACACGATTAACGATCGCCAGCAAGACCTCGAAACCAAAAAAAATGAATTGACGGGTATTCTTGGTGAAAACCAGGAAGAAGAAAAAAAATTGCTTGCCGATCGTGAAAAGGCAACCAAGAAAATTGAAGATAAGTTATTAAAACACTACGATCGTCTGCGCAGCAGCTTAACAAACGGGCTTGCGGTGGTGCGTGTGGTGCGTGGTGCTGCAGAAGGCTGTAACATCATCATCCCTCCTCAAAAAATAGCCGAGATACGTGAAAAGAAAAAGATTGTGATTGACGAACACTCCGGTCGCATTCTGGCCGATGTGGATGTGGAATCTATGGAAGAGGAAACAAAACCTAAAAAGGCTGCTCCCGTTAAAAGAGCTAAAAAGGTTGGCTAATTTCTTGTCGATAAAACATTTTAAAAAAGCAGGCTCTGTTGTCTGCTTTTTTTTATCCACGGCAGTTGTACTTGCCGGGCCAGACCAGCTTTGGCAGTTTAGCGACAAAATGCAAGAGGCTTATCGTTATGTGCTCAACCTGCAGCCCGACAAAGCCAAAGAAGTACTTGATCAAATCACCTCGCCTGCCGAAGAACTTCATAAAATTTATCTGCTTAGCCTCAGCGAAACCGTAGATATTTTAATAACCGAAGACCAGAAACGTTTTGATATTCTGGAAAGTAATTTTTCCAAAAGGCTTCAGCACATCGACCAACTGAGCGATGGGCCTGATAAACTTTTTTTAAAGTCTGAACTAAGCCTTCAACTCGGGTTCAATCTTCTCAATCTCGGGCAGAACTTAAATGCCGTACTGTCTATCCGAAGAGCCTACAACGCTGCTCTAGAGTGTATTAAAAAATACCCTACCTACATACCGATCAAGAAAACCTATGGTGTGCTGCAAGTGATGATCGGCTCAGTGCCCGACAAATACCATTGGTTTATGAGCTTGCTGGGGATGAAGGGCTCGGTAACTACCGGGCAAAAGCAATTACAGGAATTAAAAGACTCTAAGTCATCGCTCAGCATTGAGGCAACCATTTTGTATTTTACGGTTAAGGGATTTATCAATCAACAATTTGCCGAAGCGGCCGTAGGCCTTACCGAATGTTTAAAAGATCAACCGGATAGCCGGCTCATTTTATTTTTAAGCATCAATATGCTGATGAAAGACGCTCAAAGTGCCAAAGCTCTGGAAGCCATAACAGCACTTGAGAACCACAACCAAGGTTTACAGATGTATTACATTGAATACCTGAAAGGTGAAGCATTATTAAATAAAGGGGATTATGAAAATGCCATTGCAGCTTATCAAAAGTTTTTGAAAGGCTATAGAAGCCAAAGCTTCCTGAAAGATGCCCATTTCAAAATTGCCATGTGCTACTGGCTGTTGAACGATGAAACAGATGCAAAATTGTTTTTTGAAAAAGCGAAGACCGTTGGCCGGGAACAAGCCGACCCCGATAAGTATGCTGCCGCACAACTCCTTGAGAATAAATTTCCAAATAAGAAAATATTAAAACTCAGATTCTCTACCGATGGCGGCTATTACAAAGAAGCCCATGAAGATGCAAAAGCAATTCAATTCTCGGAATTAAAAACTTTAAAAGAAAAGACAGAATACTTTTACCGGCTGGCAAGGCTTGCCCACAAAACCGAAGAATACTCGGTGGCGAAAATTTATTACGAAGAAACAATTGCACTGGCAAAAGAAAATCCTTGGTACTTTGCCCCCAACGCAGCGTTGCAACTCGGTTACATCTATCGGGAGCAGAAAGATTTTGTAAAGGCAAAAAAATACTTCGAACTGGCCATAACCTACAAACGGCACGAATACAAGAACTCAATCGACAGCAAATCGCGCTCAGCGCTCGATCAACTCAAAGCCGCTAAAGTATAGGTTCCTCCAGTTCTGTTTTAGGCAAACGGATTCTTGCAAGATGGGCGGTGTCGTTGTATTTCACAACGCTAACAGTAGCTTCGCAATTCAATAAATACAAACAAAGATTGGTGTGTTCAAACATATCCATGCTTTTTAACGGATAGTGCAAAAGCTGGCATAGTAAGATGCGTATGGCTCGACCGTGCATACAAACCAAAATAGTTTTATCGGTGCTTTTTAAAAACTTCTGAATAACCGGCAACTGACGAGCCGCAACTTCATCCGGGCTTTCTCCCCCGTTTATCCTCAATGAGGTGTTTCCATTTTGCCATTGTTGGAGCATCCAGTGGTAGTACGCGTCTTCATCAGGAGTAATTCGGTGGCCTTCGTTTACGCCCCAGCTAATTTCGTTTAAACCGGAGTGTATTTCGTGTGGAATACCTGAATTAATAAAATCAATTACCGTTTCGTGTGTCCTTTTCAAGGATGATGTGTAAACCCGATCGAATTTTACAGAGTGGTAGGCCTCGTAAAATGCCTTGGCTTGTGCTCTACCCATAACATTAAGCGATGAATCAACCCCACTGCCCTGTACAATACCTTGCAGATTAAAATCGGTTTGACCGTGCCGAACTAAATATATTTTTTTGCAGCTCAATTTCCGTTAATTTGGGCGCAAAAATAGGCAAATACTTTTATCAACAACACTATATTTGTCTAACATCATCATGTCGGTTTTTAAATTACAACTCACTCCGGAGCAACTCAATAAGATGTCGAACGGAAATATGCTGGAGCACCTCGGCATACAGTTTACTTCTGTTTCAGAAGATTCTATCAAAGCCAAAATGCCGGTGGATCACCGCACACAACAACCCTATGGCATTTTGCACGGTGGAGCATCCGTAGTACTTGCCGAAACGCTGGGAAGCGTTGCCGCCTCATGTTGCATCGACAACAACAGTCAATCCTGCGTGGGTTTAGAAATTAATGCCAATCATATTAAAAGCGTGCGAAGTGGCTTTGTGATTGGGAAAGTAAGCCCCATTCATATCGGAAAAAAAACACACGTCTGGGAGATCCGCATTACCAACGAAGCTAACGAATTGGTTTGCATCAGCCGGATTACAATGGCTATCTTAGACAAGAAACAATGAGTATTGATGTACGTGTAAATCGAGAAAAAAAAATTCAGGTAGACGACCTGCTTGAGCGGACATTAGACCTTGGTGGTTCTTTCGCACTGTGGAGGCACCCTTCAGCCAAAGAAAAAATTTTGATGATCTGCAACTCGGGCGCTGTGTTTCAAGAAGAAACGGTTTTAGAAAATTCTAAGTCAGGCTTTGCACTTTCTCCTTTCGATCCGTCAGGAAAAAAAATATTCTTTAACGCAGATTTGGTCTTCACGTTTAAAGGCGATGAAATGATCAATGGCCCCGATTTATCAAACACCAAATACATTTCTTCAACCGCAGAAAAAACAAATGGAAAAGAAAAATTAAAATATTACCAATCAAAAAACAACTTCACCCCTACTCGTGATTTTAAGGATCTCGTAAATGTTTGTATTGATAAAATAAATGAAGGCAGCTTTGAAAAAATTGTAACATCGCGTTTTCAAGATGTTGATCTACCGGAGAATTTTGATTTGCTAAAAGCATTTGACCGGATGTGCAACCAGCATCCGGATGCTTTTGTTTCACTGGTATCCTCACCCGAAACCGGAACCTGGCTCGGAGCCTCTCCCGAGCTCCTGGTGAGTACGGATGCCCAAGACAAATTCAGAACGATTGCTTTGGCCGGAACTCAGCGCCTGCAACCATCCACAAATTTAAAATCGGTAGCCTGGACGCAGAAAGAGATTGAAGAGCAGGCGCTTGTAAGTCGCTACATTATCAACTGCTTCAAAAAAATCAGGGTAAGAGAATATACCGAACAAGGTCCACGCACCATCGTTGCCGGAAGTTTGCTGCATCTTCGCACCGATTATGAAGTGGATATGAAGGAAGTAAATTTTCCACAGCTGGGATCGGTTATGCTAAAGTTGCTTCACCCCACCTCAGCCGTATGCGGAATGCCGTTAGAACCTTCGCTTCATTTTTTAAAAAAATCGGAAGGTTACAATCGCGAATTTTATAGCGGCTATCTAGGCCCTATTAACTTTGAAGGTGAGAGTAAAATATTTGTAAACCTTCGTTGCATGCAGTTGTTTGATGGAAAGGCGCGTATCTACGCAGGTGCAGGTGTCACTGCCGATTCTGTTGCCGAAAAAGAAAACGAAGAAGCAGAATTGAAAATCAATACGCTTACCAAAATTATTTTTTCTTGAAATTGCGCGATCAACCGATATACGATGTTGCTCAGCTCTGTGCGCAGAAGGGTGTAACTCAAGCCGTGCTATGCCCCGGAAGCCGCTGCGCCCCGCTCACATTGTCTTTCGCACGCCATAAAGATATTACGGTGCGCACCCTCACCGATGAACGAAGTGCTGCTTTCGTTGCTTTGGGTATGGCGCAACAAATACAGTCGCCCGTTATTTTAGTCTGTACTTCAGGTTCTGCGGCCTACAACTTTGCGCCCGCAATAGCCGAAGCTTTTTTTCAGGAAATACCGCTTATCGTTTTTACTGCCGACAGGCCAAAAGAATGGATTGATCAACTCGATGGCCAAACCATTAGGCAACAAAATATTTTTGGCAATCACGTAAAACAATCATTTGCTTTTCCCGAAGATTATGGACACCCGGATGCGGTTTGGTACATTCACCGGGTAGTTAACGAAGCGATTAATTTATCCAAAGAATATCCCCAAGGTCCTATTCATATCAATGCTCCTTTTCGTGAGCCGTTATACCCTGCACTGAATGAAAAAATATCATATAGTTTAGGTCTTAAAACAATAGAGACAAAAAAGATTGAAAGTAATCTGTCCGTTGCTGAAGCTGAGGCATACCGTAAAAGGCTTGCTGCATTTTCTAAAATATTGATACTTGCCGGGCAAAATGATTTTGACGAAGAGTTGGGGAAATCGGTAGAAAAATTTTCTGTTTCGCACAGTGCTCCCATCGTTGGCGATATTTTATCGAACATGCATTCACGCCAATGTGTAATTCGCCACGCTGAAACTTTTTTGGGTGCCTGCACGGACGACATAAAAAAAACGCTGCAACCTGAACTGTTGATTACTTTTGGAAAATCCATCATCTCTAAAAACACAAAACTATTTTTACGGACGAGCAAACCAGTTGAACATTGGCATATCCGGCCATCCGGGAAAGCGGCAGATACTTTTCAGTCGCTCACCGAGGTTATACATTGCGACCCAAAGGCATTTTTTAGATCCTTGGCGTTTGATAGTTCTCCTAAGGGGTTTTCATCACAGAAAAAAGAAAATTTTTTACGCCTGTGGCAAGCTGAAGAGCATCGCTCTGAGTTATCTTTAAAAAAATTCGAAGAAGAAAATACATTTTCAGAAATCGCTATCGTAAAAGAGTTTATTGCACAACTTCCGTCACGCTGCAACCTACATTTGGCCAACAGTATGTCGGTGCGCTATGTCAACCTCATTGGTTTAGAGGCTGGCAAAAAAGGCATCCATGTTTATTGCAACCGCGGAACGAGCGGCATTGACGGTTGCACGAGTACAGCCATAGGCCATGCATTAAGCAACGAAACCCCGAATTTTCTGATTACCGGAGACCTGGCCTTCTTTTATGATCGGAATGCCTTCTGGCACAATTACAAGTTGCCCAACCTCCACGTACTTGTACTCAATAATCATGGTGGAATTATTTTTAATATCATTGATGGCCCTGAAAATATTCCGGAGCAAGAAGAATTTTTCATAACGCAACAGAAACTAACTGCAAAAAACGTTGCCCATGAATTTGGCTTTGATTATTTACACATCGATTCTCCTAAAAAAATTAAAAACAGCTTAAAAGATTTTTTCATCTTTGATGGCAAAACAAAACTTCTTGAAGTAGAGAGCAATCAGGAAGAAAATAAAATCGCATTCAAAAAACTTAAAGAACAACTAAAAAAAGGATATGGAGCTTAAATACAACTGGAAACAAGTTAAAGAATACAAAGAAATTTTATTTCACAAATACAATGGCATTGCGAGGATCAGCATCAACCGTCCGAAAATGCACAATGCCTTTACTCCTCTTACCGTAAACGAAATGATTGATGCCGTGAGCATCTGTCGAGAAGATGCCGGAATTGGTGTAATCATTTTAACAGGCGAAGGAGGCAAAGCGTTTTGCAGCGGTGGCGACCAGAGTGTGCGCGGCCATGGCGGTTATGTGGGCACCGATGCGGTGCCGCGCCTGAATGTGCTCGACTTGCAGAAAATGATTCGCTCCATCCCTAAGCCTGTGATAGCGGCCGTAGCCGGATGGGCCGTTGGTGGCGGCCATGTGCTGCATGTGGTATGCGATTTAACTATCGCTGCAGAAAATGCACGCTTTGGGCAGACCGGGCCCAAGGTGGGTAGTTTTGACGGAGGCTTTGGCTCTTCTTATCTCGCCCGCATTGTGGGTCAGAAAAAAGCACGTGAAATTTGGTACCTCTGCGATCAGTACAACGCACAAGAAGCGCTCGACATGGGATTAGTTAACAAAGTAGTTCCGCTTGATAAACTCGAAGAAACGTATGTGGAGTGGGCCAATAAAATTTTAAAGAAGAGCCCGCTCGCCATCCGTATGTTAAAATGTGCATTCAATGCCGAGCTCGATGGGCAGGCCGGTATTCAGGAATTGGCCGGTAACGCAACACTGCTCTACTATCTAAGTGACGAAGCCAAGGAAGGAAAAAATGCATTTATGGAAAAGAGAGATCCGGATTTCTCAAAATTTCCTAAGTTTCCATAAGTCGGTTATTAAAATCAAAAAGGCAGAAGCTGCGTTGTCCTAATAAAATTTATGTGGATCAACCTTAACGGACGAAAGCTTTCGATAGAAGAAATCTCAAGCTTTTCGCTCGCGCAAGCTAAGACTGACTTTGAGAAATCAACTATTGAATTTTGTCAGGCCTGGCTAAGGGGGCAACAACAATTTACAATTCAAACTTCGGGCTCAACAGGCGCTCCAAAAAAAATTACCTTTCTCCGCAAACAGATGGAGGCAAGCGCACAACAAACGATACGTACGCTTCAGCTTAAACCGGGGCACACTTCATTGGTTTGTCTCAACACGCAGTACATTGCCGGGCAAATGATGTTGGTACGGAGCCTATTGCAGAATATGAATGTAATAGCCGTAGAGCCAAGCTCCAATCCGTTAGATACAATCAATCGGTCGCAACAAATTGATTTTGCAGCTTTAGTTCCACTGCAATTGGAGAATGTGGTGAGTAACTCTATCAAATCATTAGACAAAATAAAAAACGTAATCATCGGAGGGGCTTCTCTCAGCAACTCGCTGAAAGAGAAAATAAAAGACTTAGCATGCAATATCTTTGCTACATACGGGATGACAGAGACCATCTCTCATATTGCGCTTCAGAAATTAACAGGAAGTTCTGTGCAAGAGTATTTCCAGGCTTTTGAAGGCGTTTCGCTGCACTTGGATGATCGCAACTGCCTTTGTGTCTCAGCTAATTATTTACAGCAAGAGATTCAAACAAATGATATCGTAGAGTTAATTAATGACAGAAAATTCAGGTGGCTGGGGCGGTTTGACAACATCATCAATTCGGGAGGAGTGAAGATTATTCCAGAAAAAATTGAACATGCTTTCGAAAAAATTGCAGCCGACAACGCCATCACACAACGATTTTATGTAACCGGCATTCCGGATGAAAAACTCGGAGAGCGGGTGGTGATTATATTTGAAGGAAGACCTTTTGCCCATTCACTACAAGAAAGGGTAATAAAAGAAGTAAAAGAGCAGCTTACAAAATTTGAAGTGCCCAAAGAAATTTTGTTTTTGGAAAAATTTGCAGAGACTGCCACCGGAAAAATAAAAAGAAAAAATTAATTTAGATTTTTCTTTAGCGCGTGCAACCTTCTCTACACATCTATCGCTCTTCGGCCGGATCCGGCAAAACACGAACCATCGCTAAAGAATATTTAAAACTTGCTTTAGGTGTTCGATCGGATTATTTCAAGCACATTCTGGCCGTAACGTTCACCAATAAAAGTACGCAAGAGATGAAAGACCGCATCATGCATTATCTTGATGTGTTTTCTCGGGGTGAACAAAACGATCTCTCGGCAGAGCTGAGCAAAGAACTAAAACTTGACCCGCAAACTTTTCAAAATCAGGCACGTGAGGTGCAGGCTGCTATCCTGCACGGTTACCACCAATTCTCGATCAGCACCATCGATGCCTTTTTTCAAAAAGTAATCCGCTCGTTTACACGCGAAGCGGGCATCCTTGGAGACTATCGGTTAGAAGTTGAGACGGATGAAGTGATGGAAGAAGTGGTCACCAACTTGATAGCCGATCTCGGGCCACGTAAACAACTTACCGACTGGGTGGTTGAACTTGCTTTGCAGAATCTTGAAAACGATCGTTCTTGGGATATGCGCCAAAGCCTTACCGCTTTTTCAAAAGAAATTTTAAGAGAAGAATTTAAGGAAGTTGAAGAATCAATCATCGAAAAAACAGAATCAGAAAAATTCTTTCCAAATACACTGGAGACCTTGCGAGCAAAAAAATATGAATTTGTAAAATTCGTTCAAAAAAGAGCTAAAGAAATAGTAGCTCATTTTCGGCAGATGAACTTAACCGTTGATGATTTTAAAAACAAAAGCAGAGGGAGCATTTACACCATTCTTGCAAAAATGGCCGATATCAATTCTGTAAAAGGATATGTTGATCTTAATTGGGAGAAATTGGACAGTGAGTTTCAATTTGCTAAAAATTGGATTCCTCAAACTCATTTACGATTTAACGAAATTTCAAAAATAGTAGAACAAAAATGGATTCCTGTTCTTCTCCAGATACTTGAATTCAAAGACAAGAATTTTAAAACAGCCCTGACGGCCGAAGTTGCATTGAACAATTTTTATTCTTTTGGGTTACTCACCGATATTTCAAAAAAACTGGCTGAATATAAGCATGAGAATAACCTGATGCTTCTGGCTGATGCACCTCAGTTTCTCAACGGCATAATCCGCGATAGCGATACTCCGTTTATCTACGAAAAGGCAGGATCGTTCTACAAAAATTTTCTTATCGATGAATTTCAAGATACCTCCGGGTTGCAATGGAAAAATTTCATGCCGTTACTTATCAACAGCCTGGACAGCAAAAACCACAACCTAATTGTTGGAGATGCCAAGCAGGCAATTTATCGTTGGCGTGGCGGAGACCAGCGCATTCTTCAACAGGCATCAAGGATTACCGATAAAAGTAATGTAGACGAGCGCTCGCTTACCCATAACTACAGAAGCGCAAAAGAAATTGTAATGTTTAACAATGCACTTTTTAAAGAAAGTGCTAAGATAATTGCTTCAGAATCCGGTATAGATATGCTGGAAGAATACAAAGAAGCAGCACAGGAACACAAAAAAAACACGGTGGGTTTTGTGCAAGTTCAGTTTTTCCCGGACGTTGATGAAAATAAATGGAATGAATATGCGCTTGACGCTGCCGTGAAACAAGTGGAAGCACTGCAACAAAAAGGTGTTAAGCCGCAAGAAATTGCTTTTTTAGTTCGAAAAAACGATGAAGGCGAAAAAATTATCTCTCGATTTATCGAACATAAAAATACGGCTAAAGCAAAACCGGAATGTATTTACGATGTGGTATCGGGCGAATCGCTCCGCGTAGACAGTGCCGCTTCAGTAAATTTGCTTGTGTCTGTGCTTAGTTATCTGCTCAACCCCACCGATGACATTGCCCGCGCACAACTCGCGTATGAATACGCACGGCAAAACGTTGGAGCAACTAATCTTCACGTTGTCTTTTCCGAATCAAGCATAGCCACCATAGAAAACAATTTACCAGCAGATTTCTCTACCCGAAAAATCTTTTTCAAAAAACTTCCTTTGTTTGAACTTACCGAGACGGTGATAAATATTTTTAATCTCAAGTCAAATAAAGGCGAAATCCCCTACCTTCTCTCCTTTCAGGATTTAGTGATAGATTTTGTTAATCGTGAGCGTAATGACTTGGGTGCTTTCCTCACCTGGTGGAGTGAATACAAACATAAAAAATACATTGTAGCACCGGCCAGTGCCGAGGCAATGCAGGTATTTACTCTTCACAAAGCCAAGGGGCTGCAGTTCAACTATGTGATAATACCTTTTTGCTCGTGGACATTAGATCACGATACATTTAAGGCCCCACAGTTGTGGGTGAGTTCTGAAGAAACTATTTTTAAAAACATAGGCTACCTTCCGGTACGTTACTCTCCCACTTTAAAGGAAACTTTTTTTAATGAAGAATACGAGGCAGAGCACAGTCGCACGTATCTTGATAATTTAAATCTATTGTACGTTGGCCTTACCCGGGCAGAAGCCGGCTTAACTGTTTATGCACCCTATGTAAATGTTCGTAATTTCAAAAATACGATTGCCCGAATTCTTCTTGAGTCGATAGAAAAATCACCTGAGCTTTCTACCCGGTGGAACAATACATCTAAAACTTGGTTTTCGGGTGAGGTACAAAGAGATCAAAACACAAAGCTTGAGCTTGAAACATTAACACTTGAAACCTACAACACAGATTCCTGGCGAAAGAAATTGATCGTAAAACATTCATCGCATAGGCCGGAAGTGATAGAGACTGAAACACAAAAGAAAATCAACTTGGGTATCCGACTTCACAAAGCGTTGGCCCGTATCAACACCCAAAAAGATATTGACTGGGTTACTGACCAAATGTTGTCGGATGGTGATTTAAAGGTTGAGGAAAAAAAAGATTTCGTAGATCAACTCTCGAAACTATTATCCAATTCAGTGGTTGCCGATTGGTTCACGGATCAATGGAAAATAAAAACAGAAGTGCATACTTTGTTGCCGGGCGGAGATGGATTTAGAATTGACCGTTTGTTGTTAAGAGGCAATCAGGCAGTAATCATCGATTTTAAAACCGGAAGTCAACGCAAAGACGATCACCAACAAGTGAGCGAATATTGCAAAACGCTTTCTCAAATGGGATATAACACCGAAGGTTATTTGCTTTATCTTACCGATGCCGAGGTAGTTAACGTTATCCCTCCCAAGGCTTCGAAGAAAAAAAATAAAAATCAATTAGGCTTAGATTTCTAAATGAACCTTCTCGGACAAAAAGTTGACTCGGTAAAAGCAGTTTTTAATAAACTGGATGAGGAAATTGCTAAGCTACAAAATTGGTCATCGTTGCATTGCGAATATGGCTGTGGCAAATGTTGTTTCAAACCCGACATAGAGGCTACAGTGCTTGAATTTCTTCCTTTTGCGCTTAGTGTTTTTAACGCTCAGAAAGCCGAAGAATGGCTGGATAAATTATCAAAAGAAGATTCAACTATTTGCATGATCCTTCATCCCAGCCAGACCGGTGCAGGGCTGTGTTCCGACTACACCCATCGTGGGTTGATTTGCAGGCTGTTTGGCTTTTCGGCACGAACCAACAAATACGGGAAGAAAGAGCTTATCACTTGCCCAATTATTAAATCAAATCAAGCTGAAAAATTTTTAGAAGCCGAAAATAAAATAAATGCAGGGTCGGATGTGCCCGTGATGAATGAGTTCTATATGCAGTTAGCTTCTATCGATTTTGAGTTGGCCCGCGAGTTTTACCCGATCAACGTTGCGCTTCGCAAAGCTATCGAAACCGTTTTGCATTATTATGCTTATCGGTAAATACTAAGAAAAATACTGGAAGAGAATTTTTTAACGGCTTTCTGCAAAATAGCGGCCGGTCTGATTTTTTTTTCCGGCACAATTTTTACCGATTTGATCGGGGTGTTTTCGCTGTTAAAATAAATAAAACTAAAAATAATCACACCGGCCACCAGTACGCCCAGTGCAATGATTAAATCTTTATGTGATAGTTTTTTCATTTTTCAGCATCCAAATGTACCAACCGTGTGCCAACCTTGAAATCGACCAAACAGGGGTAATTTTAAAGGTGATCTTTATTTATTGTTCAATAACGAACAGCGAAAGCAGTTAAAATCGTACAGAGAATACTTAATAAATTGTTAAAGGTTACTCTCTTTTTTAACCGGAGTTTTGTCGGTTTTTTATATCTACCTTTGTGATATGAATAAAACGTTGAGATTGTTGCCACTGGCATTGCTATTCATTTTTTCTAAAGTAAGTGCACAGGCCGAAGATCATTTAAAGAGCGGAGCTGTTAAATGGTACACGTTTGAAGAAGCCGTGGAAAAATCAAAAACAGAAAAACGTAAAATATTCATAGATGTTTACACCGATTGGTGCGGATGGTGCAAAGTGATGGACAAGCAAACATTTCCCGACCCGGAAATTGCCAAGCTCCTTAATGAAAAATTTTATCCGGTAAAATTTGATGCCGAGCAATCGGCAGACATAGTTTTTAGAGGCACAACATTCAAATTCATCCCTTCCGGAAATAAAGGGGTACATCAGTTGGCTGCTGCCCTGCTCCAAAACCGACTGAGTTATCCCAACTCGGTTTTTCTGGATGAAGAATTCCGTATCATCCCAATCTATCAGGGGTTAACTTCTGTTCCGGGTTATCACAAACCGGAAGAGTTTCATACGTTCATCAGTTTTATCAGTGGAAACTTTTATACTAAAATGAATCTCAACGAATACCAAAAGCAGTACATATCTCCGTACGCAAGCGCAGGGCAGGTTAGTCCATCAACTCACTGATTTTCAGGAATAAAAAAAGGTTTGAGCAACAACTCAAACCTCATCGTATGTTTGCAACAAGTATTTAAAACGGGCGATTACCTTTTTCTTTCTCCTCGGTACGGGTTTTGTCAACAACAGCCAACCCTCCTACAAAACCTATGAGAATAGCAACAATAACAAAGAAAAGGTTTGCACCATCGCCAATGATTTGATTGAAGAAAAAGTCCATAAACATTGAATTTAGGTCAAATATAAAGGCTTCTACACAATAGACAAAGGAAAATTTTCAATTTTCAGATGCCCAATTCTGCTCGGTTCTTTTTCAATATTTCTATGATAAAGGAAATATGATCTTGAAGATCGACCCCAAAAAGCTCCGCGCCATAATAAACCTCGTGTCTGTCTACTTTAGCAGCAAATCCCTTGTCTTTCAGTTTCTTGACTACCGATTTTACCTCTAACGAAGCAATGCCCTCAGGTCTTACCTGGCAACATGCCACAATAAAACCCGTGATTTCATCGCAGGCTAACAGTGCTTTATCGAGCAATGAATTATAGGCAACATTCCATTTCGTATAATGAGCCGAAACAGCGTGGGCAATTTCTACCTCTCCAATGTTGTTCAATTTTTCTACAATGACTTTCGGGTGCTGCTCCGGAAAAGCTTCGTAGTCGGCATCGTGAAGTAATCCGGCAATAGCCCAACGCTCGGCATCTTCGCCAAATTTTAACGCGTAGGCTTCCATAACGAGCTCGACCGTGCGCATGTGCCGCAGCAGGCTTTCGCTCTGGGTCATTGACTTTAAAAGCGTACGAGCTTCTTGCCTATCCATTAATTTTTTGAAGAAATTATTGCTTGCTGGATGTCGTTCAAAATATCTTCAATGTTTTCGAGGCCAACCGAAACCCGAATCAACCCCGGGGTAATGCCCACCGCAGCGCGTTCGGCATCGGTTAGTTTTGAATGGGTTGTCGATGCCGGATGAGTAGCAATACTTCGCGTATCGCCCAGGTTTGCTGAGTGAGAAATCATTTTCAAAGCATTTAAAAATTTCCTTCCCCTATCAACCCCTCCCTTTATTTCAAATGTTACCATACCTCCTCCCAACCGCATCTGCTTTTTGGCAAGTTGAAATTTGGGGTGCGATTCGAGGAACGGGTACTTCACATATTCAACCTCATTATTCTTTTCAAGCCATTGAGCAATTTTTAAAGCACTGGCACAATGTTGTTCCATACGCACCGCAAGTGTTTCAAGGCTTTTGGAAAGAATCCAAGCGTTAAAAGGCGACATGGACGGGCCTGAATGCCTCGCAAAAAAACGAACTTCTTTGATCAATTCTTTTTTCCCTAACACCGCTCCCCCCATCACACGCCCTTGCCCATCGATAAATTTTGTTGCCGAATGGGTGACTAGGTGCGCACCCCATTTGGCCGGGTTTTGTAAATAAGGCGTGGCAAAGCAATTATCTACATTTAATATCAACCGGTGTTTATCGGCTAGTTTTCCGAGCCACTCCAGGTCGATCAGGTCAAGCGCAGGGTTTGACGGTGTTTCTACAAAAATCATTTTGGTGTTGGGCTGAATCTTGCTTTCCCACGATTCCGTATCGTTGAGGTCGGCATAGGTGTGTGTGATGCCCCACCTTGGAAAAATTGTGTTTAGAATTTGGTGCGTAGAGCCGAAAATAGAACGCGAGGCAAGAACGTGATCACCTGATTTTAAAAAGGAAGCCATGCTGATGAACATAGCCGACATGCCCGAGGCCGTTACAAAGCCATCTTCGGTTCCTTCGAGTAAACAAAGTTTTTCAATGAGTTCGGTAGTGTTGGGGTTCGAAAATCGGGTGTAGATATTTCCTGGAATCTCATCGGCAAAGAGAGCCCGGGCTTGTTCGGCATCATTAAAAACAAAGCTGGAAGTTAAGTAAAGTGGAACGGAATGTTCGCGAAAATCGCTGCGTTCGCTTTGATGGCGGATGGCATCTGTTTCGAAATTTGTTTTTTTACTGGGCATGTGTGAATGGATATGATTTAGTCTATGATTTCAAAACTGTAAGTCACTTTGGCTGTTTTTTCCAGCGTTTTGGCAACGGAACAATATTTTTCCATGGAAAGGCTAACCGCCTTATTCACTTTGTCTTTATCGAGATTGCCAAACAACTTGAAGTGTGCATGTACTTCGGTATAAAGTGATGGTGTGGCATTTTTTTCGCGTTCGCCCGTAACTGTTATTTTAATATCTCTCAGGTTTTCGCGTTGCTTTCTTAAAATGCTGATCACGTCTATAGCACTGCAGCCACCCATAGCAGCAAGCAATGTTTGCATGGGGCGCATACCCCGGTTATGCCCACCATCTTGAGGCGATCCATCCAATAAAATTTTATTACCGGTTTCGTTGGTGGCTTCCACCGCAAAGTCGGCATCTATGCGTTCAAGTTCTATGGTTATCATGAGTGTCGGTTTTTTTATGAAGCCACAAACTTCCAAAAATCAGGGCAACAAAACTAACTGCAGTTGCAGGTAATAGACTCGGCCAACTTGTTTCATAAATTTCAAAGACTATCCAGGTAAGAATGCCGCAAACCATAGATAACAGAGCCCCGGTGCTATTGGCTTTCTTCCAATATATGCCCATAACCAGTGGGGCAAACAAAGAAACTAAACTTAAAATGGACGACTCTGCCACTAAACGATAAATATTTGTCCTCATGCAGGCCATTACTGTGGCAATCGCACTAAAGCCTAAAACACAAAGCCTTGCAATGAGCAAAAGTTTTTTATCGCTTAGTTCTTTATTAACCATCGGTCTGATCAAATTTTCAGAAAATATAACCGAGGGGGCTAATAAAGCCGAGCTGGTTGTGCTCATAATAGCCGAAAGCAAGGATCCAAAAAATAAAACCTGAACGGCAATATTGGTATTTGCCAGCACCATTTTAGGCAAGGCCATCTGGGTTTCTCCGTGCATAAAGTCCGGGTACAAGTATTTTACACAAGAGCTGATGAATATCGGAAGCATGGCAACAC
Organism: Bacteroidota bacterium; assembly: GCA_018267285.1. GTDB lineage: Bacteria > Bacteroidota > Bacteroidia > Cytophagales > Cyclobacteriaceae > ELB16-189. Next base: position 49,665 of record JAFDYU010000012.1, read on the forward strand.
ACAAGTAAATAGCGGCTCCGATGAAACACGAACGAACGGCAATTTTAACCGAACCCGAAGACATTACCCTCTGGAAAATATCTTGCGATGGCAATGATCCGAGTCCAAGCACAGACCACGCACTGATGTAGAGCATAATATCTTTAAATTCTGCACGTGGTAAAAATCGGAATGTGCCAGCAGGCATTTTATTAAATACGGTGCTTACACCACCGGCTTTCTGTGCTAAGATTACCGCCAAGATCACCAGGCCCAAAACAATAACCATACTTTGAAAGAAGTCAGTTATTGAAATTGCCCACATTCCCCCTATGAATGTATAAAACGTAACAACGGTGGCAGCAACCAACACACCTTGCCATATTTCAATTCCTGCTACGGTATTGAGTATCAGTCCCATTGCAACAAGTTGGGCTGCAATGTAACCTACATAAGGAGGGGCAAGAAAAAAACTCGCTACCAACTCGGTGCGTTTGCCGTAACGTACTTCAAAGAAATCGCCCAGCGTAAGCAATTTCATCTGGTACAACTTACGGGCAAAGAACAGCCCGAACAACACCAGGCACAGCGCACCCCCAAAGGGGTCTTCAATAACTGCGTATAGGCCTCCTTTCAAAAACTCGGAGGATGCGCCAAACACGGTTTCCGATCCAAACCAAATGGCAAATAATGCGGCAGAGCTAAGTGCCAGCGGCAAGCTTCTGCCGGCCAACATAAAATCGTCTGTGTTCTTAACTTTTCTTGATGCCCAATAACCGATGCCAATAGTTAGGCACAGGTATGCGATAATAAAAAAGAGGAGCAATTATTTTTGACGTTTTACCACCTGAAACGTGCGGGTAATATTAAAACCAAAGCGAATGTCGCCCTTGCCAATGTTCCCATCCGTTTGCGTAACAATAGTTTGTGGGTTGAGCCCCACACTATTGGTAAAAATGATCTGGAACACATGCCCACCGGTTTCCATATCGAAACCCAAACCTGCCGAGTTGTAAAAGGGCGAACCAGCGTGTGGGTTCAACCGATCGCAGTATTCACCGATCAGCGAAAAACTGCGTGTGAGTTTATAGCGTGCCCCAAAAGAAACCGCGATATCGTCATTATTTTCGATGGCTTTGTTCACACCATTGCGGTGAACAAAAATTGGTGTAACCTGAGCCGAAAATTTCGATGAGAATTTACGGGCTATGGGCACTTCCAACACATAGCCCATGCGATCTATGGCACTTGGGTTGGGAATATTATTTGCCGTTGCATCGGCAGCATTGGGCCATCCCTGGTAGGTCATCGTGCCAATAGCTGTTATGGTTACCGGAAAACTCTTTTCGCCTGTACTTTGACGAGCCACTTTATAGCGCAGATATAGATCAACCAGTTTGTTGTTGAAATAAAAATTTCGGCCTAGGCCTACCCCCAGTCGATTACTGATCCCGTATTCTAGCCCCAGCCTTACCACCGCTCCGTTATCAAAACCAAAACCATTATAGGCACCTGAGTTTAAAAGGCCAAATCGGTGAGCAAAAATAAACTCAAGCTCGCCTTTCCCTTTGGTTTCTACGGATTGTCCGTTGATGATTCTCGTGCCTTTAAAGGTTTGCGTTATGTAATTTGTTGCAGGCTTTTGATTTTGCACCAGTTCTTTCATCAGATCATCCTGAGCATAGATTGCAAACGAAAAAAAAGAAAGAGCAGTTGTAAAAAATCTCATCATAAGGGTTTGTAATTAAATTCAATGGTTACTTCTACTTGTTCGGCTACATTTTGCCACAATAATTGAGGTATTTTGATTTTGTAATCGATCAGTTTGATCATAAACTTGGCTTTCATCACTACCTTCCCATCGTTGATCGTCATAGTGCCGGGTATTTCAATCTCGTGTTCAACGCCATGGATATTTATTTTCCCTTTTGCCGTAGCTTTTTGATCACCTACTACCGAGGCTTGATAACCAGAAATAGTTCCCTGAAATGTTGCCTTGGGGTAATCGTCCGATTCCATGTATTTTTCGTTGAAATGTTCTTTCATCAACGATTTTTCGAATTGGAATTCTTTTATCGGAACAGAAAACACAACCTCACCCGTTGCCTCGTTAAAAATACTGCTCGCCTTCGTGTTTTCTGCCGTGATATCTTCGATCGCGGCATCGGAATAAAACTTGATATAACTTTTTTCGGCTGAAAACTTTTGCGCTTTTGCGCCCCAGATCAACGCCACACCAAAAAATATTGTCCACAATCTTCGCATAACCCTTCAAATATAAAACTAAAGTAAACAAAGGTGGGTTAAAAAAGAAAATCCCCCAAAGTCCTTGACCCCGGGGGATGATCTTGTCTATAGTTGGCTTTAATCGACAGCTAATATACAGCCGCAACTAACAACGACAAATTATAAGACGATGTTTCTAATTATTTAGCGATGAACTACCAAATTTTACCGATGAATGACGGTAGAACTATCGTGATGTGCTGAATCTATCTTCATAAATTGTTTTTCAATGCGTTCTTTTAGTTGAGGTTTTGAACCGGGAAATGTGGTGCGCCTGCTTATGTCGTAACTTGCAAACCCTAAGCCCAATAAAAATACCACAACAAGGAGGATAAATATTTTTTTGGAGCGACTCATCCATCAAAGGTAAAAAGACTGTATTGGTTTTAAAACAAACTATGTGCCTTCATTACTGTGGCTTACATTCCATATAAAAACACCCTTCCCATTAGTTCTGATCTATGTAATCTATAGGATAAACATCTTCTACGCTTCCGTTCATGGTTTTATAGAATTGGACGCATGAAAAATATCCTTAAATTCCGCACACAATAAACCCTAAAAGACCATGAACAAACTCATTTATCTGTTAGTCTCGCTGTTTCTAATTTGCAACGCTCAAGCACAAACTAAGTTAATTGAAAAAGTAGACAGAAAAGGTGGCGAGATCGTGATTCCATACGAAAAGTATGTATTATCTAACGGGCTAACGCTGATTGTGCACGAAGATCACAGCGATCCTGTGGTGCATGTTGATGTAACCTATCATGTTGGCTCTGCCCGTGAAGAAATAGGCAAGTCGGGCTTTGCGCATTTTTTCGAGCACATGATGTTTCAAGGAAGCGATCACGTAGGCGATGACCAGCATTTTAAAATTGTGACGGAATCCGGTGGAACGCTGAATGGAACAACCAATACAGACCGAACAAATTATTTTGAAACGGTGCCTAGCAACCAACTCGAAAAAATGATTTGGCTCGAAGCCGACCGCATGGGCTTTCTTTTAGATGCCGTAACTCAAAAAAAATTCGAAATACAACGTGAAACCGTAAAAAACGAGCGGGGCCAAAATTACGATAACCGTCCGTATGGCTTGGTTCAGGAAGTTGTCAGTAAAAACCTGTATCCGTATGGCCACCCCTATTCTTGGTTAACCATCGGGTACATTGATGATTTGAACCGGGTAAACGTAAACGATTTAAAAAATTTCTTCCTTCGCTGGTATGGCCCAAACAATGCAACACTTTCCATTGGAGGAGACGTACAGACTGCGGATGTAGTAAAATTGGTTGAGAAATATTTTGGATCTATACCCAAAGGACCGGATGTTCAAAACATGAACGCACCCGTTTATTCGTTAGAAGGAGATCGTTACGTTTCTTTGGTAGATAACTATGCACGCCTCCCTCAATTATCCATTACAATTCCCACAGTACCCGCCTACAATGCAGACGAACCCGCTCTTGATTGTCTTGCTGAAGTGATAGGTCAGGGAAAAAATTCAGTTTTATATCAGGAAATCGTGAAAGATCAAAAGGCATTAAACGCAGTAGCCTTTTCGAATACCTCAGAGTTAGGCGGTTATTTTAGGATTACGCTCATTCCTTCGCCCAAAACTTCGCTTGCCGATTCGAAAAAGCTTATCGATGAGGCATTAAAGGCATTTGAAACCCGTGGGGTAACCGATGAAGACATCGAAAAATTTAAAGGTTCTTTCGAATCGCAGTACATAAACGCACTCCAAAGTGTTTCGGGGAAAACATCTTTACTGGCTAACTACCAAACGTTTACCGGCAATCCAAATCAGATAGGGAAAGATCTGGATCGTTACTCCAAAGTAACCAAAGAAGAAGTAATGCGCGTGTATGAGAAATACCTTAAAGGCAAACCGGGAGTTATCCTTAGTGTTGTGCCCAAAGGTCAGGAGGCAAATATTGCAGCGCCCGAAAACTATAAAATAGCTCAATCTAACTACAAAGCTCCCGACTATGGGTATGCTGGTTTGAAGTACGAGAAAGCCAAAGACAATTTTGACCGAAGTAAAATGCCGGGCAATGGGCCTAACCCGGCCGTAAAAGTGCCATCTTTTTGGAAAAAAGATTTAGAAAATGGTATAAAATCAATTGGCACACAAAGCACCGAACTCCCATTAATCACGATGTCAATTACTATACCCGGAGGCCATTTGCTACAAGCCACAGATACCTCGAAAGTTGGTTTGGCCAGGATTTTTTCGTTGATGATGAACGAAGACACAAAAAATTATACGGCCGAAAAAATGCAAGCCGAACTAGAAAAGCTGGGAAGTTCCATTACTGTTGGCAGTGGTCTTGATGGTATTACGTTTCGGGTGCAGTCGCTCAAGAAAAATATCGATAAGACATTATCCCTACTAAATGAACGAATGCTCAATCCAAAATTTACTCAGGTAGCTTTCGATCGAATTCAAAAACAAACTATTGAGGGATTCAAACAAGCTAAGTCTCAACCGGCCAATGTTGCCACCAATGTATTTGCCAAAATGAATTATGGCCCGAGCATCTTGGGGTTAAGCGAAATGGGTACTGAGTACACAATAAAAAATCTTAAGCTTGCAGATGTTGAGGACTACTATAAAAACTATATGACCTCGAAAGATACCCGATTGGTAGTGGTGGGTGATGTAGCTGAAAAAGAAATCCTTGATAAGATGAGCTTCTTGAAAAATTTATCCTCTAATGAAGTTAAAATGCCTCGCATCGCTCCCACTCCAAACGTAGACAAGACAAGAATTTATCTGGTTGATGTACCCAAAGCAGCACAGACAGAGTTCAGAGTGGGTGGAGTAACCGGACTTAAATATGATGCAACGGGCGAATATTACACTGCCCTTCTTGCTAACTATCCGTTGGGTGGTTCATTCAATAGTCATCTGAATATGAATCTGCGCGAAGATAAAGGTTGGACCTACGGTGCACGTTCTAGTTTTACGGGAAACAAATACACAGGAAGTTTTACGTTTAGTTCGGGCATCCGTGCCAACGCTACCGACAGTGCATTAACAGAGGTTATGAATGAGTTGAAAAAATACACTTCGTCCGGAATTACGGATGAGGAACTCAAATTTATGAAAAGTGCCATTGGTCAAAATGATGCTCTGCGCTATGAAACACTTTTCCAGAAAGCTTTTTTTATAGATCGGATATTGCAATACAATCTCCCGGCTAATTATGTTGATCAGCAAAGTAAAATTTTGGCAAACCTAACGAAAGAAACGGTGAATAAATCAGCTGCCAAGTGGATCAAACCAAATGAGATTAACATCTTACTCGTTGGCGATAAAAATAAAATTCTTCCCGGACTTAACAGGCTTGGTTATGAAATCATTGAACTTGATGTGAACGGCAAATTAAAAACCGGAAGCGAATTGCTCAATAATAAAATTCCGGACTCTAAAAAGTAGTGAATTTTTCAGCTCTATAATAAGGCTACCTATTATAGTCGGTGGCCTTATTTTTTTAATCCCTAAGCACGCGCATCTCCACCCTTCGGTTAAGTGCCCGTGCTTCTTCGGTATCTTCCGCAGAAACGGGTTTTGTACCGCCAAAAGCTTTTGTTTGAATCCTTTTTTTTCCAATGCCCTTACCGGCTAAATATTTTTTTACGGCATCAACCCGTTTTTGAGAAAGTACCAAATTCTTTTGTGCATTGCCCACATTATCGGTATGGCCCTCCAACTGAATTTCCATTTCTGCATTTAATTTCATCAGCGCCACAACACCATCAAGTTCGTTAAACGAAGCCGACTTGATAACCGATTTACCCAAATCAAAGATCAGGTGGTTAAGCCGAATCGCCTGGCCGTTGGGTACGAGTTCTATTTCGCAGGTTATTCGGTTGTCTTTCGCATCTTCGGGCGATATCAGGATGCCATTTTGCGCGTGTCCGGGAGATGTCGCGGTGATAACATATTTTGAAGACCCAAATATGGAAAAAGCAAAAATGCTGTCGTTAAAAGTTTGCGAGAGGCTCCCCGTGGGGTAACTTTTATAAATAATTTTTGCTTTAAGGGATTTACCTGTTATTGCTTCGCGTATTTTTCCTTCGACTGTTATTTCTTGCGAATACACAGCCGATGAAAATATCATCGCAAGAAAGATGAGTCTTTCTTTCATATATCTAAATCAATTGTTTCACCTGGGCTAAATCCTTTATCTACCTTCTGCTCTTCTTTTTTTTCTTTAAGCTTAGTTTTTCCTTTTTCTTCGAAGAGATCGGTTTGTTCGGCTTGACCGGGTTTTTTTGTTTTGGTTTTTGGCGGTTGGCCATTAACGAGGACTTGCTCTTTAGGGCTTTCGCCAAAGAGGTGGGTCTGCTCGCCTTCTTCGGTTTCGGGTTGCCCGATTTTTTTTTTGGATGACGGAGAGCCACTTGCTTCCGTCATCTCAACATGCTCTTCATCTCCTTCTTCAAGGCCTGTATCTTCAGGCTCTTCCACCGCTCTTACCTTTGAGACTTTGTACTGCGATAGTCGGTTGCCCATCGCCTTCCATCCCTTCACATCAATAATATCTTCAAGGTTTACAATTTCGGTTTCTTTTTCTTTGCCTTTACCTTTCACCAACTCTACTTCTATTTCGGGATTATCAGTGGTGGAGGCATATTCTAACCGAGAGCCAATACCTTCACTGATAAAATTAAAATCTTTGTCGGGGGTCGTGGTTTCAATGGTAAACCGTTTCACAAAATAGTGCTTGCTCTCGCCATCGAAGTAAACCGCTGAGATTACTTTTTTTAGGTTAAACTTTTCAATTAAAATCGTCTTTCCCTCCGGTTCATAGCGGTTGTTTAAGTCAAAATTGGTGAGTTTGTAATTTCCGGATTTGGTTATCGAAATAATTTGATCGTCTCCATCGAACTTGCCTACGTGTTTGCCCCGCTTATCTTTATTGAGGCGGCCGCTGGCTTCGTCAAACCAAAGATCGAGCCCGCTCAGCGTAGATCCTTTCGATTCTTTAAAATCAATTTTGCGAACCGGATATTTGGTTATGGTGTTTCCGCGCGCGCCACGGCCTTTGATTTCCAGTTCAGAAAAATCGAAATCAAAAATCTTTTTGCGTGCTGTGCTGCTCTGGCTCAGTTTTACATCAACAATTTCGGCTTCGCCATTGGGGTTCGCGCTCAGGTAGTGTACTTTGCTATTTGGGTTTCCCTGGTCGAGGTTGTATTCTTTATCGCGTATGATGGCCGGCATAGCAAAGCGTTTCGCAAAAGTTTTCCCGCTTTTACCATCGCTGTAAATCAAATTATACACCATGCGTTCATCGCCCTTTCTCCACACTCCCACGTGCAAAATATCTTTGCCCATAAACACCTTTTCTTTGATGCGGCTCACCAACGCTTTTCCGTCTTTGCGTATGGCGATAATGTCGTCCAGATCGGAGCACTCGGTTATGAATTCAGTTTTGTCATCCTTCTTTAACCCAAAGCCAACAAAACCGTCTTCGCGGTTTGCATAAAGTTTTTGGTTGTTCGAAATAACTTCCGTGGCTACAACTGATTGAAAACTTTTGATCTCTGTTTTGCGCTCTCGGCCTTTTCCGTATTTGTCGAGTAAGTTTTGATAGTAGGAAATGGCATAGTCGGTGAGGTGTTTCAGATGATGCAATGTCTCTTTCAATTCTTTTTCAAGATCGCGCAGCAGTTCATCGGCTTTAAAAGAATCGTATTTGGAAATTCGTTTGATTCGGATTTCAAGCAACCGTAAAATATCATCTCGGGTTATCTCACGGTAGAATTGTTTCTTGTACGGCTTGAGCCCTTTGTCGGTGGTAGAAATAACTTCTTCAAATGTTTCGCAGTTTTCGATGTCGCGGTAAATTCTTTTTTCTATAAATATTTTTTCGAGTGATGAAAACAGAATTTTCTCCATCAGCTCTCCTTTCTTAATCTCCAGCTCGCTCTTGAGCAACTTTACCGTTTGCTCGGTGTTGATTTTCAAAATTTCGTTCACCTTCATGAACTGCGGCTTGTCTTCCACAATCACGCAGGCATTTGGCGAAATGGAAAGCTCGCAATCGGTAAACGCATACAACGCATCGATGGCGATTTCGGGGGAAATGCCGGCCTGCAGATTCACTTGTATCTCAACATCTTTGGCGGTGTTGTCGATTACCTGCTTTACTTTGATCTTTCCCTTCTCGCTGGCTTTTACAATGGATTCCATCAGCGATGCCGTAGTGGTGGCAAAAGGAATTTCGCGGATCACCAATGTTTTTTTATCGAGGATCTCGATCTTGGCCCTTACTTTAATTTTCCCTCCGCGGTATCCCTGATCGTATTCTGAAAAATCGGCAATACCTCCGGTAGGGAAATCGGGGTAAATTTTTGGGTTCTTACCTTTCAATACATCGATCGAGGCTTTGATCAGCTCACAGAAATTGTGCGGAAGAATTTTTGTTGACAAACCAACCGCGATACCCTCTACACCTTGCGCCAACAGTAAAGGAAATTTTACCGGTAGGGTTACGGGTTCTTTTTTTCTGCCATCGTAAGAAAGTTGCCACGCGGTAGTCTGCGGGTTATAGACAATATCAAGCGCCAATTTCGAAAGCCTCGCTTCAATATATCGGGGCGCGGCTGCGCTATCGCCTGTACGCACATCTCCCCAGTTTCCTTGCGTGTCGAGCAATAGCTCTTTCTGGCCGATGTTTACAATGGCTTCGCCAATGGCTGCATCACCGTGCGGGTGGTATTGCATGGTGTTGCCGATTACGTTTGCTACTTTATTGAAGCGGCCGTCATCCATCTCTTTGAGCGAGTGCATGATCCTGCGTTGCACCGGCTTAAATCCGTCTTCAATGCGCGGCACGGCACGTTCTAAAATTACATACGAGGCATAATCCAGAAACCAGCTCTCGTACATGCCATCTATGGCAACAGAATGTACAGCTCCCTTTTCATTCTTCGCTTTATTTTCTTTTTCTGATTTCTTACTCATGAATGTTATCTCTATCGAAGTTCTTTAATATGCTCCCAAAAACTTATGTCCGTTAAAGTGAATCAAATGATCTGGATTGTCAGCAATCCAAACCTCTGTTTCCCATGCTATCTCTAAAATCCATTTTCTGAATTTGGCCCTTGATAAAAATGCAGTTACGAAAATCAATTCTGCTTTGCAATCTTTCAATATTTTCTTTAACTCAAATACTCTTGTCTCGCTCATTGGCCCAGAGCTATGAACAGCTTCAATCAAATAGAGCCAGTTATTTTTTCTGCTATAAGCTATGATGTCTGGTAATTCATCATGAGATAATTCAAAAAAGTTAAGCTTCTTTAACTCGTTCTCCTCAATATGAAGATATTTATTCGATGTATCTCCTATGTAGAGAACTTCGCAATCACTTCCAAAACGAGGTAAGAACTCTTCGACAATTGCTTTCTGTAAAGTGTTATGTTCGCCCAATGAAAGTGCCAGCGGTTTTCCGCTTGGAAGTTTTACTGGTATCTTTTCGAGGTTTCTTTTCCGCGCTAGAATATCAGACAATGAAGATGTATTCTTTCTGAATTTCTTTAATGCATTTTCCCAGTCTTCTGTTTTGTATGTCAATACCAATTGTTTGAAGTCAGGATGCAAAGCATAGCCCCTTGTTGGATCATTGGTAGCAGAACCTTTGTTTATCCCGCTGTTTACAATTAGGTTAGCAAGTACCAATAGCTTCAAATCCTTTCTTCTTACATCATCATAAGAACCTGGAGAAATTTTCTCTTCAAAGCTCTTATTCATGATCTGAATAATCTCTCTCGTTTTTAGATGAACATTATCGTTAATGCATTTTACTTTTTTCCAATCTTTTTTCACACCAGCTACGGCCAAAAAACTTAAAGCCATTCTCTCCAATCCTCTTTCAGATTTGGATTTTAATGGAATCCCTACACTCTCCAAAATTTCAAGAGCTTCATTTATGATTTTCTTAACTGCTTTGGATTTTTCGCTTTTAGCGATGTAATTCTTCATGATCAAAATAAAGTAAGCAGTTGGTTGGGTTGCAAATTGCTTTCAATAATCTCAGATGGAGTATAAAACTCATTCGTTTTATAACAGTCTTTTAAAGACAATGCCAACTGATAGGCTAACAATGGAGGAACTGCATTTCCTATCTGATTAAATTTTTGTGTTTCATTTCCTATGAAATCAAACCAATCGGGAAAACTTTGCAGTCTCGCAGCTTCACTGTGAAATAATCTTCTTCGCCTTCCATCATTCAATCTAACACGTTGCATGTCTCCAGTTGCACCCGCAAGATTTCTACATGTTAAAGTTCGTGCTGGTTTGTTAGGATATAAATCTCTTGGATTGATACAATCTGAGGCCCTCTCATACTTTGCGACATATGCATCCATAGATGAAGTTAAGAACTTACTATGCTCAGGGGCAGTGAACATTGTATCTCCTATTGCTTCACCAACCGTTACTTTTTTACTTTTAGGTTTTGGAAAATTAAATTGAGACCTATGTCCAAATACAAAAAGACGTTCTCTGTTTTGCGGAACTCCATAATTAACCGCATTGAGCAATTTATAATTTATAATATAACCCAATTTCTTTAGCTCATTCAGTATTAAATCGAAATACCATTTGTTGGTATAGAGAAGTCCGCGAACATTTTCAAACATGAAAACTTTCGGTTGTAACTTCCTTACAGCGTCAATGAAAATTGGGAAACCGTCTCTTGCATCTTCTATTCCTTTTTGATGACCACCAACACTAAATGGTTGACAAGGCGGCCCCCCTATTATTATTTCTGCTTTCGGATAATTGAAATCAACAGACAATGTCGCAGCCAAACACTCTCCTGATAAGTTTTTATTATAAGTCTCACTAGCCGCATTGTCCATTTCATAACCGATTGTTTTGTACCCGGCAGCTTCAAAGCCAAGTGATAACCCACCACAGCCTGCGAATAAATCCAACACAACTTCCTTCTCCGTAATCCTCGGTTGTAAAGTATGGTTTATAAATTTAACGTAGCCTGACATTTTAATTTCTCTCAACTCAAATTAACGGAATTCCTCACACAAAATCTTGAAGTTATACTTTATTCACTTTCAACTTCCACCATTTCTTCCTTCGCCCCCACCTTATCCATCTCAACTCTCAGATTATCGATGATAAACTCTTGCCGATCGGGCGTGTTTTTTCCCATGTAAAATTCAAGGGTTTTGATCAGGTGTTTTTCTTTGTCGATTATCATAGGCTGAAGCCGGATATCTTCTCCAATAAAATTGGCAAACTCATCGGGAGAAATTTCGCCCAAGCCTTTAAACCGGGTGATCTCGGGCTTGCTCCCTAATTTCTCCACAGCAGCCTGTTTCTCTTCTTCGCTGTAGCAGTATATCGTTTCTTTTTTATTGCGAACACGGAACAGCGGGGTTTCCAAAATATAAACATGTCCGGCTTTCACCAAGTCAGGGAAAAATTGCAAAAAGAACGTCATCAGCAGCAAGCGAATGTGCATGCCGTCTACATCGGCATCGGTAGACACCACCACTTTGTTGTAGCGCAGGCCGTCAAGACCATCTTCAATATTCAGAGCGTGCTGCAACAAATTAAATTCTTCGTTTTCGTACACCACTTTTTTGGTGAGGCCAAAACAGTTCAGCGGTTTGCCGCGCAAGCTAAAGACGGCCTGTGTTTCTACGTCTCTCGATTTTGTGATCGAACCGCTTGCCGAATCGCCCTCGGTAATAAAAATCATCGACTCGGGGCCACGCGCTCCCTTCTCATCGTCAAAATGAAAACGGCAGTCGCGAAGTTTGCGGTTGTGTAAATTTGCTTTCTTGGCCCGCTCGTTGGCCAGTTTTTTAATTCCGGCAATTTCTTTGCGCTCGCGCTCCGACTGCAAAATGCGTTTGAGCATGGCATCGGCAACGATGGCATTTTTGTGGAGGTAAATTTCCAATTCTTTCGCCACAAAATCGCCCACATAATTTTTTACCGATGTGCCTTCGGGCGCCATGGTGAGCGATCCCAGTTTTGTTTTGGTCTGCGATTCGAACACCGGCTCCTGCACGCGCACCGCTATTGCCCCGATTATACTGGCGCGGATATCTGCTGCATCAAAATCTTTTTTATAAAAATCGCGCACACCTCGCACAATACCTTCGCGGAAAGCCGCCAGGTGGGTTCCTCCCTGCGTTGTGTTTTGCCCATTTACAAACGAATAATATTCTTCACCATATTGGTTGCCGTGCGTGAGCGCGACTTCAATGTCATCACCTTTGAAGTGGACGATCGGGTAACGAATTTCTTCGGCATCGGATTTCTGCTTCAACAAATCGAGCAACCCGTCTTTCGAATAAAATTTTCGTCCGTTGTAGTTGATCGTGAGGCCGGCATTTAAGAATGCATAGTTCCACATCAAATCATCCAAATACTCGGGAATGAAATGATAATGTTTGAACATGGTGTCATCCGGTTCGAACTCTACGAGAGTTCCGTTTTTCTCTCCCGACTTGCCTTGCTTGGGGTCGTGTACCAAAACTCCTTTTTTAAATTCGGCCAGCTTGGTAGCGCCTTCTCTAAATGCCTGAACTTTAAAATAATTTGAAAGTGCGTTCACGGCTTTTGTACCCACACCATTTAACCCAACCGATTTTTGGAAAGCACCGGAATCGTACTTTGCCCCGGTGTTGATTTTAGAAACCACGTCCACCACTTTACCCAACGGAATGCCCCGGCCGAAATCGCGCACCGTAACTTTTTGGTCTGTAATTTTCACGTCTATGGTTTTTCCATAGCCCATCATGTGCTCGTCAATACAATTGTCGATCACTTCCTTCACGAGCACATAAATGCCATCGTCTTTGGCAGAGCCATCGCCCAATTTGCCGATGTACATACCCGGGCGCAAGCGAATGTGTTCGCGCCAGTCGAGCGACTTAATGCTGGACTCGTTGTATTCAATGGTATCTTTCGCCATGATTCAAGCTAAAAAAAATGCAACTGCGTTTAAAAAATGAGTAAAACCGATTATCCAAAAAATAGAGCGGATAAAATCCGGTGATAAAGAAAATAATTTTTTCCGGAACTTCATTAATGTGCGACTAATACCGAATATCAAGTGAAAAAGGAATAAGAATAATATAACTATCTGATTTTCAGATAAAATTATTATTGTTATTCAGATAATTGTTTATCGAAAATTTTTTGACTTAAACGAAAAATGGGCCACGATACCGACCAACCAGCGAGTAAAATGATGCTGCCGTAAATAATGAAGCCAATGCGGGGATAATCAAATTTTTCAGAGCTGTTGTATAGACTGATGAAGCACAGGCCCGTTACAAAAAAAATATTTGCACATACCGTGAGTCCGTAAAACCAACCTTTGAAGTACTCTTCGGTTTGCGGGTAGATGCGGCTAACGGCAAACACAAAGGCATTGGCCAACGCAATTACCGCAAGGCAGATGTAAAAGAAAACCTCTTTCGAAATGTTTACAGCCTGCTGGTTTTCATTAACTACCACGTTTTCCGGAAGTGCTGCGTACACATACATAAATACGCCAAGTACAATCAGCAGCGAAAAAAACCAAATTACTTTTGAAATTTTAAAAAACATATCAGGCAAAGTTATTCGTTATTTGTAACACGTTGTTGTTTACTTTTGAAAATTGGACGCAAGGTAATTTGAATTGCCTTTAAAATACGAACGATGAGAATAATTTATATTTTAATTCTGTTTTCGCTAAGCGGTTGCTGGAGACCCCTGCCCCAATTGGAAGGTATAGACCTGAAGCAATGGAAAGACGACAAGTTTGCCTGCAACGGTTTCCGTTTCAAAACCCTCGAAGTACTTTCGGCTCAAACGGAAAAATTAAAAGGGCTCTCCGAAAACGATATTTTAAAATTATTGGGGCGGCCCGACCAGAACGAACTCTACAAACGGAACCAGAAATTTTACCATTACTTTGTTGAAGTATCTGCGAAATGCGATTCGACAAAACAAAAAGCCCGACAACTATCGATCCGGTTCAATGCCGTGGATTTGGCCAAAGAAGTAGTAATTGAGTGAACTACGAATGTAGCGCGTTTTTTTGGAAGACCGATGGCTTTGCTTTTGCCTTTATTGATCTTCTCCCAAAGCACGTTAACCAACTCATCTTTCTTTTTTGCATTGAACGGATAAAGCAGCGAGGGCTTAAAATAAAATTTGTTCCCGATTTGCTCTGCGTTGTATAAGTCAACACGCCATATACCTCCAAGCGTGGAGATGTTTATATCTTTTATGTTCTCTAACGGAATGAGAATATCGTTTTTCTTCAAGATCAGGTAAAGAAATTCGTCATCAAATTCTACTCGATAAACGTTCCGGTTCATATTCCACCAAATATAAGTACCGTATAGCATGTACCCCATTGAAAACAATGATGATAAACCTCTTGCTAAACTTTCAATAGTAAAATATATCAAGGCTACAGCTGTTGTCGCAATCAAAACATACCCGGCCGTTTTGTAAACGGATAAATACCGAGTGGACAAATTTGCGATTCTCGATTTTTGAGGCACGCGTAACTTTTTATCTTTGATGCCAAATTACAAAACATGAACAACATTGCAGTGATTGGCTCCGGCACCATGGGCAACGGCATAGCCCACGTGTTTGCACAATATGGTTACCAAGTTTCCCTTATTGATATTTCGGAGGATGCGTTGAAAAAAGCGATGGCCACCATCGAAAAAAACCTGAACCGCCAAGTAGAGAAAGGATCGATCACCGCAGTGGTAAAACAACAGGCGCTGGCCCACATCACAACCTCAACTTCGGTGAAGGATATTGGTCAAGCCGATTTAATTATAGAGGCTGCCACTGAAAATATTGACCTCAAACTAAAAATTTTTAAAGAGATGGATGAAGCTGCGAAAGCCACGGCCATTCTTGCCACCAATACTTCGTCCATATCCATTACAAAAATTGCTTCCGTCACTCAGCGACCCGCACAAGTAATAGGTATGCACTTTATGAACCCCGTGCCGGTGATGAAGCTGGTGGAGGTGATCCGAGGCTACTCCACCAGCAACGAAACAACCGAGGCGGTGATGGAGCTTTCTAAAAAACTGGAGAAAATTCCGGTAGAAGTAAACGACTATCCGGGCTTTGTAGCCAACCGCATACTCATGCCCATGATAAACGAAGCAATTTATTCGTTGTACGAAGGCGTGGCGGGCGTAAACGAAATAGACCACGTAATGAAACTCGGCATGGCGCACCCCATGGGCCCGTTGCAACTCGCTGACTTCATCGGCCTCGATGTCTGCCTTTCCATTTTAAGAGTGCTTCACGATGGCTTCGGCAATCCAAAATACGCACCCTGCCCGCTCCTTGTAAACATGGTGCAGGCTGGGCACAAAGGTGTGAAATCAGGAAATGGGTTTTATCAATACCAGCCCGGAAGCAAAGAGCTGGTGGTGGCGGAGAGGTTTAGGTAATTCTGGAGGTTCGATGTTAGATGCTGGATTTTGGATTCTCTTAACAAATAAATTCTGGATCAAGTATCGAGCTTTACTCCCCACTCTAAAATTAGGAACAGGTTTCACTCATAATTCACAAATCCTCGGATACCTTACTTTACAATTGTCATGGTGTTGTTGTTGCGGTTAGCGTCACTCCAAAGTACCTGCCCTTTATAGTATATTTTATGAATTTCGTAGCCTACACTACCCGGTTTGGTTGTAAGCGAAATATCATAGCTTAAGGTATCCGCCTCTGTAGAGTTAAAACGCACCAAAGCACCTTTAACATTATTTTGTGGCACGATAAAGAATTGAACGGAATAAATAGACTGGCTTGACTGGCATATAAAGCTGTGGCATTGCATTCCGTAATAATTGGGTATTGTTGATAGAGCGAGTGAATCGGTTTTGTTTTTTCTACTATTTATATCAAACACTTCAGTAGAATCAATGGTGTAATGGCCGGGAGTATTTGGGTTAAAGAGGTCTGCTCCATTTTTGTTTTGGTAATTAATTTGAAATTGATAACCCCCAATAGGTACAGGAGCTGGCTTCATGCAGCTTTCAATCAGCAAAACAAAAATCAACAGAATAACAGAAGCAAAAGCGGTTTTCATAGTCTTCGTGTTAAAGTTAATTTGTGGGAGTGGTAAATACCAGTCACTTGCATCTCCTTACTTCACGATAGTCATCTTATTTGAGATACCTACATTCCATATTACTTGCCCTTTGTAATAAATTTTGCTTATACCGAAACCCGTACTTCCTTTTATAATTTCGTAAGTTAGTGTGTCGGTTTCGGTGGGGCGGATTTGGATGAATGCGCCTTCTGTATCTTTAAAGGGGGTAATCACATATTGTACAGAGTAATAAAGGTCACCAAAGTATAAACACACATAATTTTCGCAGGGTGGTGATTCGTACGAATTAATATGAGAAGGAGTAGAAGTGAGTTGCCCGCTTTTGTTAGACGTATCGAACACTTTAACGGTGTCTTTATCAAAATGTCCCTTTGTTTGCGGATTCAAAAGGTCTATACCACTACTCGATTTATAATATACTCTAAAAAAGTATGCCAGCCCTGGCACCGGTGCTGGGCTCTGGCAACCCTCAAAAGATAATAACCAACAAAGAGACACGGCTGTAACCAACAATTTTTTCATTGTTTGATCAAGTTAAAAAATATCAAACTATGAACAAACACCAATCACTGCTTTACACTCCTACCCCAAGATTAGGGATTGGTGCCACATCCATTCCGCAAAACTTTCCGGCTAAAAATTTATAGTGTGCGGCCATGGCAATCATGGCGGCATTGTCGGTGCAATATTGAAACTCGGGGATGTATATTTTCCAGTTTAGTTCTTGTGCGGTTTTTGTGAGCGTATTTCGCAATCCGGAATTGGCCGCCACCCCTCCTGCTATGGCAATTTGGTTGATGTCGGTTTGCCGGACGGCTCGTTTCAATTTTTGCATCAGCATTTGCACAAGGTGATGTTGTAAACTCGCACAGATGTCGTTCAGGTTTTTTTCAACAAAGTTTTCATCTTCTTTTTTTCTATCGCGCAAGAAATAAAGAAAGGCCGTTTTAATTCCGCTGAACGAAAAATCGAGGTTGGGCATAGACGTTTGCGAAAACGTAAATGCGTTTGCATTGCCGAGTTGAGCGAACTTGTCGATCAACGGCCCACCCGGGTAAGGCAAGCCCATCATTTTGGCAGCTTTGTCGAACGCTTCGCCAACGGCATCGTCTTGCGTTTGGCCAAGCACTTCCATCAGCAAATACTCTTTTACCAAAACAATTTGAGTGTGGCCACCACTCACCGTTAAACACAAAAATGGAAACTGCGGCCTTGGTTCATCTATAAAGTGTGCGAGCACGTGTGCCTCCATGTGGTTCACTTCAATCAGGGGCAAGTCGAGAGCGAGCGCCATCCCTTTTGCAAACGAAACCCCGACCAGCAGCGAACCCATCAGCCCGGGGCCACGTGTAAAGGCAATGGCGTTAAGCTCTTCTTTTTTTATGCCGCATTGTGTCATGGCATCGTTAACCACTTGCAAGATATTTTGTTGGTGCGCACGCGAGGCCAACTCGGGCACCACACCGCCATGTTGCTGGTGTACGGCCTGTGAGGCAATCACATTATTGAGTACCTTGCCGTTTCTAATGACCGATGCAGATGTTTCATCGCACGAAGACTCAATGGCAAGAATGGTAGGAAGAAGCTGACTCATGAACCTGCAAGTTATCAAAAACCAGATTTTGTATTGGGGAAAAAAGATTTTCCTTTACACGGCCTTTATTGTTATTGCTTTTGGCACCCTCTCGTTTCTGATTTTGCAGTTTCCGGAAGTTCAAACAGCCCTCACCAGCCGATACCTTTCAGGTTTTTCTGAAATTGTAGGCTTCCCCGCAACAATAGAAAAAATGGACTTGCGCTGGTACGACCGCCTCGACCTTACCAACGTGAACATAAAAGACCCCGAGGGCAACAACATGATATCGGTGGGTAAGCTGTCGGTTAACTTTGGGTTTCTGGAGTTGCTTCAAAACGGAAACGTGAACATTGACGAGGCCAATATTGACAAGGCCGAAGTAAGTTTGATTAAAATTGCCGAGAGCGATACTTCGAAAAATTTAAATATTAATGTATTCATCAAGAAAATAAACGAGAAGTTTTCATCGGGTAAGGGCGGTGGCGGCTCAGCCAAACTCAACCTGCGCGAAATCAATTTAGATCACTCCCATTTTCTTTACAACGACACCGAGAAAGATTCCATCAAAAATGGATTTGACTACAATCATTTTCGATTGACCGTTGACAAAGGCAGCCTCGAAGAATTTCAAATTATTGGCGACACCATTCAGTTTGATGTTAACACCCTTCAGGTGCAAGACCAACAAACCGGATTTAAAATAAAAGAACTCAGCACCTACTTCCGCATCTCGCAAAGCTCGATGGAATTTTTGAACGTAGATTTGAAAGCGAACAACAGTCACATTTCGGATACGATAATTTTCACCTATCAGAGTCAGGACGACCTGAGCGACTTTAACGACAAAGTAAACATCAAGGCAAAACTTAAAGGAATTATACTCGACCCGAAAGATCTCGCTTTGTTTACCTACGGCCTGTCCGAACTTCCGTTACCTGTAATGCTGAGCGGAAACATTTCGGGCAAAGTGAGCCGCTTCAATTTTCGCAACATGGACGTGGCCCTCGGAAACACGAGAATTGCAGGCCGACTACGCATGGAAGGTTTACCCAACATCAACGAAACGTTTATCGACTTAAAAATTAACGAGGGCACGGTACATCAAAACGACATTCGTTTTATGATGCCCGAAAATATTTTTGAATTGATACAACCGTTGGGGCACACCCAACTTCAGGCTGAGTTCACCGGCTTCGTCAACGACTTTGTGTCTAAAGGCAGCCTGAATACCAGCTTGGGCCAGGTGAAGTCGGATGTGAATTTAAAAGTGAACGAAAAAAATGTGGGTGAGTCTACGTACAGCGGTAAACTGGCGCTCACCAATTTTCAACTTGGAAAATATCTAAACGACACCATCAATTTTCAGCAAACCACGTTAAACGGCCGCATCAGAGGCAAAGGGCTAACACGCGAAACGGCCGACTTCATTCTTGCGGGTGAAGTTAATTCGTTTGGATTTAGGAATTACAACTACTCGGGCATTGCCACTGATGCCCAATTTGCCTCGCAGCTTTTCAACGGCAATATTTCCATCAACGATCCGAACCTAAAATTTAACGCCACCGGTTTCATCGATTTTCGCAAAGGCAAAGAACTGATCAACGTTAAAGCTACACTCGACACAGCTTACATCGATCGCCTGGGTTTCATAAAAGATCCGCTTTTCGTGAGGTCGTATTTTGATGTTAACACCACCGGGCTAAAACTGGATAGCTTGTTTGGTTCTGTGGTGTTGCGTAACACGTTTGTAAACTACAACAACAATGTACTCACCCTGGATTCCGTACATCTGACATCAACACAAGACGGCCCCAACCGAAACATAAAGCTGCTGAGTTCCATAGCCGATCTCACCATGAAAGGAAATTATCATTATGCTTCTTTGTATAATGACTTGCTTCGGTTGAGCAATGAGTTTTACCTCAGCTTGGTGAACGACCGAAAGGGTCTTGAAGAATATCATGCCAAGAAACAATCTCAATTACTCGAGCCTTATCAATGCGATTTTGCCATCACATTGCACAACATCAAACCCCTAGCCTTGCTTGGAAACTTGCCTTTGTTCATTTCACCGGGTGCTCTGGTTACCGGAAAATACATCAACAATGGCGAATCGAATTTTAAATTGTTTGCCAAAGCAGATACCGTTGCCTATCAAGGGAAAGTTTTCAGTACAAACGAAATTAAATTTAGTGCCAACAAACCAACCGACAGCCTCAAGGGCAAGTCTTCCCTCCTCGTCCGGTCGTCCAATCAAAAACTTTCCAACTCTTTTAAAACCAAAGACCTATTGGTGGAAGCGCAATGGAATAAGGAACACGTAGATTTTGATTTTAGAGTTGACCAAGACGGCAACACCAACATCTTGCGAATGAAATCAGGGCTCGACTATCTGAAGGACAGCATACAGTTAAAAATTTTATCTACACAGCTGCGGATTTTCGATGAATACTGGGCCATCAATCCAGAAAATTTTATACGCACCAAAGGACGCGAATGGCATATCCACCAAATGCGCATCAACCATGAACAAGAATCCGTTTTATTGGATGGCCTTGTGTCGGAGTTGCCCGAGAAAACATTGACGTTAACGATCGACAGCCTCAATATCGACCTGCTTAATTCCTTACTACACGAAAAAATATCGGGCATTGTAAACGGAACCGTGCAGAGCCGCGATTTCTACCACAGTCCATTCGTGCAAAATAATTTGTCGGTAACCGATTTTACGGTGGATGACTTTTTAGTGGGAGACATTAAAGGACTCAATCAATGGAATCGGGATAGAAAAAGGTTTGATTTAAATTTCACGTTAGAGCGCAACAAAAAACGAACCGTAGAAATGAAAGGTTTCTACGATCCGGCCAACTCTAACCCGCTTTGGATTGACGCCAAACTTGAAAACACTAACATTAAAATAATTGAACCGTTTCTCCGTGGTATTTTTTCTGAAATGGACGGAGCGCTAACGGGCAACTACACCGTTACAGGCACTTTTACAGAGCCCAAGGTTGAAGGCGAAGGAAAAATTGAATCGGCCCAGTTGATGGTGGATTACCTGAAAACAAAATACACGCTCTCGGGTTCGCTCTTGTTTACCCCCGATCAAATTCAATTTAAGAATTTCAAATTGAGAGATGACCTGAAAAATAATGCTGCACTGGACGGATACATTGCGCATCGCAACTTTAACGATATGCGCATAAACATCGATGCCACGTTCAATAAATTCCAACTCATGAACACCACAGCCAAAGACAACGATCTGTTTTATGGCCAGGCTTACGGCACCGGAAACATGAAGATGATTGGCTCCATAAATAATTTAAAAATTTCCGGTACAACCCGGTCGGACAAGGGCACGCGGATACTTATTCCATTGGGCGGAACAACCGAAACAGTTGCCAAAAAAGATTTTGTAACGTTTGTAAATTTCTCGGATACACTCAAACTAAAGAAAGAAAAACGTCAAACAAAAATAAAAAATGAACTCAGTGGCATTACCATGGACCTCAACCTTGACATCACACCTGATGCCTACGCTGAAATGATTTTTGATATCCGATCGGGCGATATAATCCGGGGTTACGGCCGGGGTAACCTTAAACTTCAATTCGATACCAAGGGCGACTTTAACATGTTTGGTAATTATGAATTCGAACAGGGCTATTACAACTTCACCTTGTACGATATCATCAACAAAGAATTTAGCATTAACAAAGGTAGCCGCATAGCCTGGTATGGCGACCCCTATTCGGGTATTCTAAATCTCACGGCAAGCTATAGGCAGTTGGTTTCGTTAGCGCCTGTAATAACCAATCAAGACCCAACGGTGATTAACTCCATACCAATGCGCAGAAAATACCCGGTTGAAGTACAACTAAAATTAGATGGCGCTATGATGTCGCCACAAATAAATTTTGACATTGTGGCCAACGACTTGCCCAACACCGTACCCGTAACCACAACAAGTGGTACGGTGGCCGTTACGTTGAACAACGACTTCAAAGCCTTTAGAGCACAACTCAACAACGAACAAGAGATGAAGCGACAGGTTTTCAGTTTGATTATGCTTAGGCGTTTTTCCCCGCAAGATGCCTTTGCAACAGGCGGAAGTTTGCAAAGCAGCGTGAGCGAGTTGTTCTCCAACCAGTTAAGTTACTGGCTCACCCAAGTCGATCAAAACCTGGAAGTGAATTTTGATTTAGGCAATTTCGATCAGGAGGCTTTCAACACATTTCAGTTACGGCTCTCCTACTCTTTCTTAAACGGTCGTTTGCGCGTTACCCGCGATGGCGCCTTTAATAACCAGTACACGCGCTCGGAAGTAGCCAACATGCTGGGCGATTGGACCATCGACTATTTACTCACACCCGATGGTAAGTTTAAGGTAAAAATGTACAGCCGAAACAACATCAATCAATTGCTCAACACTTCCACGTTCAATTCGCAGACCGCCATTACCACCGGTGTTAGCCTGATGAACACCCAAAACTTCAACACCTGGCGCGAGCTCCTTACTTCCGCCCGCGAACGCAGGCGAAAAGAATTGGAAAAACAGAAAGCCAAAAAAGAAGAGGAAGAAGACGGAACAAATTAAATACGAAGTGTTTTCTACCTGCGTAATCAAAAAAATGATAAATTGGGATTGTCATCAACCTTTTATATGGATCTGAGTGCAATCATTAAAAAATTTGCCGAGCAAATTGGCGGGCAATACACCGAGTACGACAACGCGCAATCAATCATTATTGTGCCCGTATCGGGTGAACGGTTCCAAACCGTGCTTGGCATCATTACTCAAAACGATCTGTACAACCGCAAACTTATTTCCCTCACCTCTAAGGTATGCCCCATTAAGCCCGGCATCGACTACAAGATGCTGCTGGAACAAACCGTGTTTTTTAATTATTGCCGGTTTGCCATAAAAGAAAGTTACTTACAAGTGGAAGCCGTGGCGTCCCTCACAAATATTTCAGAGGAAACAATCAGAGAAATGATACAAGAAGTTGCCAACCTGGCCGATCAATTTGAATTGAAATTAACAGGGAGCGATATTTATTAATCTGAAGTTACTACCTGTAGTTTGGCGGTCAGGTTGAGCTTGTCGAAACCTGATTTGAGCCAACGACTTCGATAGCGGTCATTGTATGTAATGGACGACACCGAGACCTACAACAATCAGATTAAAAACAACACATTTAAATTGAACAAATGGAATTCTCACCTTTCAACAAAATTGTGAAACTCTGTCTTCAAGGTATGGAATTGGAAGACAAGGGAAAACCTGAAGAAGCAAGTAAATTATTTCATCAAGGATGGGTAGAAGCCACAAATGACCTTGAAAAGTTTCTCACTGCTCATTACATATCCCGACATCAAAATACTGTTTCAGACAAATTAAATTGGCTTGAAACGGCACTGGGGTTTGCCCTAAAAGTGAATGATGATGCAGTAAAAAGTGCTTTCCCTTCTCTTTATTCAAACATAGCAAAATGCTATGAAGACCTAAATAACCTTGGCAAGGCAAAAAAAAATTCGGACTTAGCAATTTCATATAAATTGAATCCTTCCGACAAAGGACCATTTTATCATGGAACGAAAGCAAATTTGCAGATTGATGATTTTTTGACAGCAGGAAGCAATTCAAATTACAAGTCCGAACTGAAAATGAAACACATCTACTTTACTGCACTTCTTAACGGAGCAGGGCTTGCTGCCGCATTAGCAAAAGGTAATGGTAAAGAGCGAGTATATATTATTGAGCCTACAGGAAGCTTTGAAAATGACCCAAATCTTACGGATAAAAAATTTCCAGGTAATCCAACTCGTTCATATCGCTCTGAAGTACCTTTAAGAATCATTGGAGAAGTTACCGATTGGATAAGTCCAAGGCCAGAGGAACTTCAAAAATTTCGTGAAAAATTGGAGAACAGCAAAGGAGAAATAATTAATTAACTTTGGTCGACAAGAACAGCAAGCTACGAACATCGTATTGGCAATAGTGAGGCTGACAGTAATAAACTCAACATTTGTAATTCTATTGAACATTTGTGTAAACTGATAAAGCTCAGACTGTCATACTTGCATAACATTATTAAAACCACTTTTTGTACCTGAAATACAGCACCATCCCACCGGTTACCAGCCCCATCAACACCCACACCACGCCATAGCCCAGGCGCCAATGCAACTCCGGCATAAAGTCGAAGTTCATGCCATAAACGCCCACAATAAAAGTGAGGGGGATAAAAATAGTAGAAATCATGGTGAGTACGCGCATCACCTCGTTCATGCGTGTATTCAGTGTATTCATATAAATATCCATCAGGCCGGAGGTGAGGTCTTTATACGTATCGAGCGAGTCGATGAGGTGCACCACATGGTTGTACACATCGTTGAAGAAACGTGCGTTAGACGTATCTATAAAACCGCTCTCGTCTTTAATCAGCTTGCTCATGGCATCGCGCAGCGGGTACAATGCCTTGCGCAGGTATATCAGTTCTTTTTTCAGTCGTTGAATTTTTTTGAACTCCTGCCCCGTCTGGCCTTTGTAGATTTCGTCTTCGATTTGCTCAATGTGTTGGCCGATGGCGTCCAGCACGGTGTAGTAATTATCAACAATAATATCGATTAAACGATAAAGCAGGTAGTCGGCCTTTTTTTTGCGTACACGCCCCAGGTCTTGCCGGATCCGTTCGCGGAAAGCACCAAACGGGTCGCCTTCTTTTTCCTGAAACGAGATTAAATAATCTTTTCCCAGCACAAAGCTGATCTGTTCGTAATCAATGGTATTGTGTTTAATCCGGTAGAGCATCTTCAGCGAAAAGAACAGGTAGTCGTCAAACTCTTCCACTTTGGGTTGTTGCTCGCAAGAGATGTCGTCCAGCAACAAACTGTGCAACGAAAAGTGCTCTCCTATTTTACTGATTAGAGTTTTATTTTCAAGGCCATCAATATTTACCCAGTTAACAAAATGCGGCATTTGTTTTCCCAATACTTCTTCTACCGTAAGGTTATCGTACGCAAAATGTTCTTTCTCATTGTATTGAATGAGTTCTAAAATTATTTTAGGTGTGTTATCGTGCATTTTCTTTTTCACAAAGTTTTTGAAACGATTTGATACTGGAGATCGGACATAACAACCCCCTCCTTATCGAAGCGTTCTTTAATGGATTTACTAACATCGCATCTCAAATCGAAGGCATCGGATGGATTACGCACCCATACATAGGTTCTTAACAAAATTCCGCCATTCAAAAAAGAAATTACGCGCACCGATACCGGGTTATCGCCACGCTGCCGCTCGTTTTCAGACCGATTGTCTATATAATACGGATGCTTCATGCACTCGTCTTGAATCAATGAGATGACTTTATCAAGACTGGTATTAAATGAAACCGAAACATCGATGGATGTGTATATTTTTTCATCGATGGCGGTAGAGTTGATTATTGTTTCGTTGCTGATCACGCTGTTGGGTATAATCACCCTTCTGTTTTCAGAATCTTTTATCACGGTGTGCCGCAGCGTAATGTCTTCCACATCGCCTGTGTAGGATTGGCCAATCTTCACCCGGTCTCCCACACTAAAAGGTTTGAAGATGACCAGAAAAAAACCGCTGATGATATTCGAAAAGGCTGATTGTGAGGCAAAACCAACTATGGCTGCCAACACACCTGCTCCCGTGAGCAGACCGGTGCCGTAGGTTCGCAAAGCCGGTATAGACCTGAAGATGATGATGACGGCTATTAGAAAAAGGAAAGAATCGACCGCATTTTTGAAAAAATTGTAGCGGGTGGGATCCACTTTAAGTTTGCTGGCTGCGCCTTTGATAAACCGGCCGATCAGCAAGCGGAGCAATAGGGAAACAACGAAAGTAACCGCAATGACAATGGCAACAAAGACCCATTGCTCCCATTGTTTATCAATTTTCATCATAAGCCCTAAAATAGGAAATAGTCTATTGCATCGGGTTGATGTGGATAGTTTTTTTTAGAAATACCATGTGCCGGAGATTTAGGACTATATACTATTGACTATTATTGCAGAATGTCTTTACGATTGGATGATATAAAGAGGCCGGTGGCACAAGAAATGGACGAGTTCGAACATAAGTTTCGGGCGGCCATGAAAACGCGCGTGCTGTTGCTCGACAAAATCATGAACTACATTGTGAAACGCAAGGGCAAAAAAGTGCGCCCGCTCTTTGTTTTTCTCAGTGCCGGGGTATGTGGCAAAATAAATGAGTCAACCTTTCGGGGGGCTTCGTTAATTGAACTGCTGCACACCGCCACCTTGGTGCATGACGATGTGGTAGACGACTCCAATTACCGAAGGGGTTTCTTCTCCGTTAATGCCCTGTGGAAAAATAAAATTGCCGTTTTGGTAGGCGATTTTCTGCTCTCGCGTGGTATGGCGCTTGCACTGGACAACAAAGAATTTAATTTATTGAGCATCGTCAATACGGCCGTTCAGCAAATGAGCGAAGGCGAGCTGCAACAGATGGAAAAAGCACGCAAGCTTGATATAACCGAAGAAGTGTATTACGAAATCATCCGCCAGAAAACCGCTTCGCTAATTGCTTCTTGTTGTGCGGTTGGGGCAAGTTCATCGGGCGCTAGCGAGCAAGTGGTTGCCTCCCTGCATAAATTTGGCGAGTACGTGGGCATGGCTTTTCAAATTAAAGACGACCTGTTTGATTACGGTGAAGAACAAATCGGGAAGCCGGTTGGCATTGACATTAAAGAAAAAAAAATGACCTTGCCCCTGATTCACTCCCTGTCGAAAGCATCATGGCTTGAGAAACGGAGAATAATTGGGATAGTGAAAAACAACAGCGACAATCCGAAAAAAGTAAAAGAGGTAATATCTTTTGTGAAAAATTCCGGAGGGATAGAGTACGCCAATAAAGCTATGGAACGGTATTACAAAATGGCACTCGACTTATTAAACGATCTGCCCGAATCGGAGTACAAAGTTTCTTTAGCGCAACTAGTACAATTCACGATCGAACGAAAAAGCTGATTCTATCGGCTCACACTTAATTTTCCCCGTCCCGCTTCAAGCACCGCATACTCTTTAAAGGCATTAAATGTTGAGCCATCTAATTTTTGCGAAGCTGGGCCTGCCGACTCGGGAGTAAAGCTCCCTTCACTCTCCCACCATTTTTTTGCGTTGTCCCTGGCTTCGGTCTTATCTATTTCAAAATAATTAATGATCGAATCGGATACGATCCAGGGCTTTGCAACCGAAGCGTACTTTTCAAAAATCATGTTGCGCATTTGTGTGCCGCTGGGTTGGTTGTTGAAATGAGACATAGTGTACGATAGCGTCTCGGGTTCGGTCATTATCAGGTCCCAATATTTTTTAGATGCGATTATTTGTGCAGTAGTGAGCAAATAGCCATAACCGCTTTCGAGCGGCTCGCGGGTGATGTTGCAAAAGGCTTTAAATGCTTTCTTTTTCTTGCCAAACAAATTAAGCAACGCCATAGGTACTCGGGATTTTACCTATTAGATACTCTTTACAACCGAAATAGTTGCACCGAGGCTTAAAATATTTCAAAAAAAATTATTTACCCTGGGCTTTTTCAGAGCCGGCAACCTTCTTTCCGGCCTTTATTTGCACCATTTTTTCGTGTTTGGTCAAAAAATCTTCCAACTGCCTTACCGGCAATTTTTTGGCAATGATTTTCTTTTTGTCATCGAGAATATAAATGGTAGGCGTAGTGTCTGCGTGATACAACTTCATGAAATGCGTGTTGATGTAACTGCGCGGGCCATCAACCGTAATCCAGGGTGTCTTAAATTCTTTAATAAAATCGCGCATCTTTTTCATGGAAGTATCAGTTGATACCGCAAATACTTCGAGGTTAAACTTAGATTTATTTTTAGTGTAAAAATCTATCAGCTTGGGTGTCTCTTCGCGGCAATGCCCGCAATCAGGTCGGAAAATAAAGAGTACGGTGTATTTGGCCTTGATGTCGTACATCGACTTAGGCTGAAGGTTTGCGTCTTGCATAATCAGGTTTGCCCCGGGCCGGCCGATCATGCTCGACCTGATTTTGTCAGCATATTCTTTTAAGTTCTCTTTGATTTTAGCATTAACCCAAAAATCCATTTCACCGGATTTAAAATATTGGTCGTACAGATTAACAAACACCTCATCGAGGCCCATGATTTCAGGCAACTGGTACATGCTCATGCAATTCCAGATCAGGTACTTGTAGGTTTCACGGTTTGGCTTGGCTTTTTGTACGATGTGATTGATTGCGTTGGTGATGGAATCGGGCTGTGGTATAAACAGTTTTTCAAGGTACTCTTTCAGCTTTTCTTTGTACAAAGGCTGCGGTAGCCGAATGAGGGCATCATCGCTCAGATCGAGGTTATCAAAGAAATGCTCGCGATAGTACCTTAATTGAAAAGTAGAATCAATATTTCCATTGGCCTTCTTGGGCGGATCAGGAATTTTAACAGGCATCGATGCTTTAAGCAACCGGGCTGTCATGGTGGTGGGGTATTTGGCGATCAGCTCGCGCTGGTGCTCCATTACTTTGTCGTTAATCTTAGCGAAGGCATCGCGCGATTCTTTTTTTAGGTCTTCTTGTAACGTGCTGTCTTTTAAAATTTTAGTTAGTGGAGCAACTTCTTTGTTTCGTTCAATATTATAGGCAACATTATCAAAGTAAAGTTTATTGTCTTCGTCACCAATCACCTTCATATTCTCAATAAAATCGGGCTTTGAGGTTTCAAGAGTGAAGAATTGGTATTTGCCAACCATGAAATCGAAGATTTTAGTATTTCCAGATTTCGTTTTCTTAACCAAAAAATAAACACCTTGAGGTAGCGTGTTTTTGTTATCAAAAAAGAACTCGCCATTGTCGTTTACATACGCTGTGTCTTTCAGGTAGGTCTGGTCGCTGTAATAATGCCCCAAATAGACGATCGTGTCTTTCCAGCCGTTTACTTTGAAATTAATTTTATACCCGGTCTGTGCAACTGCAAGGTTTGCAAGACAAGCAAAACAAAAAATCAGGATAACCCTCATAAGTACTTTTTTAGTGTGGCAAATTTCTACAAACTAAACTGCACTTGCAACGGCAATAGATTGTGAAAAATCACGTTTGGTAAACCGATTTAGGAACTTATTAACAAACCGTTGCAATAACGCAATCAATCGATATTGATTTGTATTTTTGCCCGCATGTCGCTGCAAATCAACAACCTTACCAAACTATACGATCAACAAATAGCCGTTGACAACATTTCGTTTACGGTAAGCAATGGTGAAATTGTTGGGTTTCTGGGGCCAAACGGAGCCGGCAAATCTACCACCATGAAGATTGCCACGGGCTATATCCCTTCAACTAGTGGACGTGTGATTGTCAGTGGGTTAGATGTGGCCGAACACCCGATTCGGGCAAAACAAATCATCGGGTATTTACCCGAACACAACCCGCTTTATCTGGATATGTACGTGCACGAGTATTTGGGTTTTATTGGGAAAGTCTATCGGATTCCGTCAACCATTTTAAAGCCGCGGATCAAAGAGATGATTTCCTTATGTGGGCTTGATGCAGAACAAAATAAATTGATCGGGTCTCTTTCGAAAGGATATCGGCAGCGCGTGGGGCTCGCCCAGGCACTCCTTCACAACCCGGAAGTTTTGATTTTGGATGAGCCCACCTCGGGGCTGGACCCTAACCAACTTGTGGAAATACGGAAACTCATCAAAGCCGTGAGTGAGAATAAAACCGTTATTTTTTCAACCCACATTATGCAAGAAGTGCAGGCGTTGTGCGACCGAGCGATTATTATCAATCGAGGGAAGATTGTTGCCGATGATTCGTTGAAAAATCTTTCACGGTTTCAAAATCAGTCCATACTGATTGTAGAATTTAAAGAGCAGATATCTGTTGCAGAATTGTCGGCACTTCAAGGAGTGGCAAAAGTTTTGGAAGAAAGGAACCAATTCAAAATCTATCCCGAAGAGAATAAAGACATAAGGCAAGAACTAATTCGTTTTGCGGCCGATAAAAACCTATCGCTCCTCAGTCTAAAGCAAGAGGAAAACTCGATGGAAGAAATTTTCAGATCGTTAACCTCCGAAGCCAAGGCATGATCAGCATCTTCACCAAAGAATTTAACAGCTACCTCAACTCACTTATTGCCTATTTGGTAATTGGGGTGTTCCTCACGTCAATCGGATTAATGCTGTGGGTATTTCCGGAAACATCCGTCCTTGATTATGGCTATGCCGATCTGGATACGTTATTTTCAATGGGGCCTTATGTTTTTATTTTTTTGATTCCGGCCATCACCATGAAAAGTTTTGCCGAAGAAAAAAAACTCGGCACGCTCGAACTACTCCTTACCAAACCACTGAGCCACTGGCAGATTGTGCTCGGTAAATATGCGGCCGCCTTTGCGCTCACCCTACTTTCGCTCGCGCCCACAAGTGTTTATTATCTTACCATCTATCAGTTGGGAAACCCCATCGGCAATATTGACACGGCAGGCGTAATCGGTTCGTACATTGGCTTGTCGTTGCTGGCTTCCGTGTTTTGTGCAATCGGAATTTTTGCTTCCTCACTCACCGGGAACCAGATTGTGTCTTTCATACTCGCAGCTTTTTTAAGTTTCATTTTTTACACAGGCTTCGATTCGCTCTCGACCCTTTCAGGAAATTGGGCGTTAGACCTTAAACAACTTGGAATTCTGTATCATTACGAATCGCTCAGCAAAGGCCTGATCGACAGCCGTGATGTGATTTATTTTCTCAGCATCTGTGCACTTATTTTGCTGGCCGCAAAAACGGCAATCGGCAGCAGGCGTTGGTCATCGTCTGCTTCGATGAAACAGAAAATTTGGAGCGAAGCAGCACACGATCTGCTTTTTCTTTTGAATGGCATAGCACTCGTAATTTTGCTCAATGCACTCGCTTCGTTTTATTTTTTTAGAATTGACTTAACGGAAGAAAAACGTTACTCCATCAAACCCCAAACCAAAGAGCTTTTGCAACATCTCGATGACGATGTATTTGTAGAGGTTTTTCTGGAGGGCGATCTTAATTCGGGGTTCAAGCGATTTCAAAAATCGGTAAAGGAAACGCTGGAAGAATTTCGAATCTATTCCAACAACAAAGTAAAGTTTGTTTTCACAGATCCGGCCCAGGCACAAGGACAGAAAGCCAGAAGTGAATTCATGAAAGAGCTTGCCTCGAAAGGCATTCAACCGATGAACGTAATTGAAACCGAGAACGGAAAGCGTGTTGAAAAATTTGTTTTTCCGGGGGCGTTGGTTTCTTATGGGGGCTTTGAGACAGGTGTGCCGCTCCTCAAGGGCAACAAAGCTCACAATGCACAAGAAGTGTTGAATCAATCTATTGAAGGTACGGAGTACGAATTGGTAAATGCCATTTACAAGCTCACCAACAACAACCGAAAAAAAATAGGGTTGCTACGCGGCCATGGCGAACTCGACAGCCTGACCGTTGCAAGCTTTAACAATTCATTGCTCGAACAGTACGATGTCTTTCACGTAGAGCTTTCTAAAAAAATGAAAATTGAAAATTATCAGTTACTCATTATTCCAAAACCTAAAAAAGAATTTTCGCTAGCGGATAAATACAAGCTCGATCAATACCTCATGCACGGAGGGAAAATTATGTTCTTGCTCGACCGGTTGGAAGCAAACATGGACAGTGCTTCGCGCGAGGATTACTTTGCCTTTCCTTACCAGTTAAATTTAGACGATCAATTATTCAAATATGGTGTGCGCATCAACATGGATTTGATTGAAGACCGGGTGTCGGGTAAATATCCGATTGTGGTGGGCAACGCAGGCAACCGTCCACAGATCATGCAGTTGGATTGGCCTTTCTTTCCGCTAATCAATCAATATGCCGCACACCCCGTTACGCGCAACCTCGATGCAACGATGACTAAGTTTGTAAGTAGCATCGACACAGTTAAAGCTTTAGGCGTAAAGAAAACTCCACTCCTATTTACTTCGCCTTACACGCGCAGAGTAACAGCACCCGTAAAGGTAAGCGTAGATGATTTGCGCAGGCAATTGCAGGAAGGGAAATTCAGCGATGGCAAAATAACAGTAGCCTATTTGCTGGAAGGAAATTTCACATCACTTTTTAAAAATCGTTTTGCACCCGAAGGTGTAGATACGGTTGGCTTTTTAAAAAGCAGTTTGCCCACAAAAATAATTGTAATTGCCGATGGAGATATTGCTCGCAACGATGTAAACCCACGCACCGGCCAACCGCAGCAACTGGGGTTCGACCCGTTTGCCAATTACACATTTGCCAATCAGGATTTACTACTCAACATGGTGGCTTATCTAACGGATGAAAACGGGTTGATTAACGCACGCAACAAAGAAGTAAAAATAAGGCCGCTGGATAAAGAAAAAATAAAAGAGCGAACTTTTTGGCAAATGATAAATATTGGCGCGCCTCTGTTGGTATTACTTATTTTTGGAATTGGAAGATCGTACTTGAGAAAAAGAAAATATACAAGGTTCTGATATGCAGCGACAGAAAAACATACAGCTCTTGATTTCATTAGTGATAATAATTGCCGTTACCGTAATTATTTTCATTTTCTCGAATTCAAAAAACAATTCAGATATCGATAAGAATATTTTTCAAATTGATAACCTTGAAAAAATCGATCGTATTATTTTAGAGTCATCGAAAGCTAAAACAGAGCTAACCTTTGACGGAATCCGGTGGCGTGTAAATGGAAAATTGGAAGCCGATGACCAAATGATCACGGTGCTTTTCGCAACTTTAAAACAAACACAGGCCAAGCGCCCGGTTGCCTCGCACCTTCAAGATTCCTTGCAAAAAGAAATCGAAAAAAACGGAATTAAAATCTCTTGCTACGAAGGAAGCAAGCTATCTAAAGTGTTTGAGTCTGCCGGAAATAGTGCACAAACCGAAACTTATTTTCAGTTACCCAACGATAAGCCTTATCTGGTCGTCATTCCCGGATACCGTGTATTCCTTGCTTCTATTTTCGAGATGACACAGAACGATTGGCGCAATAAACGGGTGTTCAATTTTAACTGGCAAAACATCAAAAGTCTTGAGGTGGTTTTTTCGGCTGAGCCAAAACAAAACTTCAAAGCATCTTTTTTAAACGGGCTGTTTGGTATTGAGGGGATAAAAACTGACACCACAAAACTCGATCGTTTCATGGATGCGCTGTTTCAGCTGCAGGTAGAAAAATTTTTAGATTCTGCCGAAACAAAAAAACAGGAAACTACCTACGCAAAACCGCCTCTGATCACCATTCAAATTCAAGATGTAGGCAGCCGGGTTTATCCATTTGCAATTTATCCCTACCAAAAAGGATCAGAATTTTTACAAGGGAAAATTAACGAAACACCCGTCCTTTTAAATCCAAGGATATTGCAAGAGGTTTTTAAACGGAAGAATTATTTTATTCAGCAGTAGCTATTCTTTTTTCTTCCTAAACCCGCCAAACCTTCCTTTCTTTTCAGGAGCATTGGCGGCAAGTGTTACACACTCTTCCAAGGTAAGTTCTTCAGGCAGTTTCCCTTTTGGAATTTTAACGTTTTTCTTTCCGGCTTTGATGTACGGGCCGAAGCGTCCGTTTAATATCTGAATATCAGGGTTCTCGGGAAATAATTTTATCGTTTTGTTGGCATCGGCTTCGCGCTTGGCTTTGATAAGCTCAACGGCACGCTCCGGTGTGATGTTGTAGGGATCCTCGCCTTTTGGTATGGAGACAAATTTTTTATTGTGCAACACGTACGGCCCAAATCGGCCGATGTTGGCAACCACGGGCAAATCTTCGAACGTGCCGAGATCGCGCGGCATCTTCATCAGCTCCAGTGCATCTTCGAGTGTGAGGTTCTCAATAAATTGCCCCGTGCGCAGCGCAGCAAATTTTGGTTTCTCTCCTCCGTTGTCGTCCGGGTTTTCTCCCACCTGTACATACGCGCCAAACCGACCAAGTTTTACATACACATTCTTTCCCGTCTTCGGGTCAACACCCAACTCGCGGCTTTTATTTTGAACGGACGAGCGCTCAACTTTCTCAGTCTTAGCAACAATTTTATGGAATGGTTTGTAAAAACCATCGAGCATTTTTTGCCACTTGAGTTTGCCGTTGGCAATCTCATCAAACTCTTTTTCTATTTCGGCTGTAAACGAATAATCGGTTACTTCAGAAAAATGTTCAACCAAAAAATCATTCACGATCATCGCGGTATTCGTAGGGAACAATTTATTTTTTTCTGCTCCCGTAATTTCCGTCTCAGCTTTGCTTGTGATTTTGTTGTCTTTCAACAAATGCACTTTGTATTTGCGCTCCACACCCTCACGGCTTTCTTTCACCACATAGCCCCGCTTCTGAACGGTAGAGATTGTGGGTGCATACGTGGAAGGCCGGCCTATACCGAGTTCTTCCAATTTTTTCACCAAGCTCGCTTCGGTGTATCGCGAGGGGTGCCGCGAAAAGGTTTGAGTTGCCGACAATTCATTTAGATCCAACACTTGCCCCACCGTGAGTGGTGGCAACACTTTTCCACTTTCTTCATCTTCGTCTTCGTCTTGCGACTCTAAATACACTTTTAAGAATCCTTCAAATTTTACCACCTCGCCTTGAGCGGAAAGCGTGCGGGGGTTGGTTGAGATCGTGATTACAGCCGTTGTTCTTTCCAACTCGGCATCGGCCATTTGCG
This sequence comes from Bacteroidota bacterium, assembly GCA_018267285.1. Lineage (GTDB taxonomy): Bacteria > Bacteroidota > Bacteroidia > Cytophagales > Cyclobacteriaceae > ELB16-189. Next base: position 84,368 of record JAFDYU010000012.1, read on the forward strand.
AGGCGATGGCTCGTTTCCAAATCAAATCGTACAGACGCTGCGCATTGCGGTCCATGCCCGGATCGGTAACCGAAAAATCCGTAGGGCGAATGGCCTCGTGGGCTTCTTGTGCGCTGGCCGATTTGGTTTTAAATTTTCGTACGTAAACAAATTCTTTTCCGTAAGCCGAAGTAATTTGCTTCGTTGCACCGGCCACGGCTTCGTCTGATAGATTCACCGAGTCGGTACGCATGTAGGAAATCTTTCCGGCCTCGTACAGTTTCTGCGCCACAACCATCGTTTGCAAAACGGAGAAACTCAATTTTCTCCCGGCTTCTTGCTGCAACGTAGAGGTGGTGAACGGAGGTGCAGGCGATTTTTTTGCAGGCTTCTTTTGCAAATCGCCTATGCTGAACTTCGCCCCTTTGCACGACTCCAAAAACTTTACCGCTTCTTCTTCTGTTTCAAACTTTTCCGGAAGATCGGCATTCAGCATCTTGCCTTTTCCCAGATCGAAAATTGCCGAGACTTTAAACGAAGATTTTGCATCGAACTTGTCAATCTCGCGCTCGCGTTCCACCACCAACCGCACGGCCACACTCTGCACTCGCCCGGCCGATAAACCGGTTTTAATTTTTTTCCACAAAATAGGAGACAACTCAAAGCCCACCAACCTATCGAGCACGCGCCTGGCTTGCTGCGCATTGACCAGATCAATATCAATGTTGCGCGGGTTTTTAATCGCATTCAGAATTGCATTCTTGGTGATCTCGGTAAAAACAATACGTCTTGTTTTTTTATCGTTGAGATCGAGCACTTCCTTCAAATGCCAGGAGATTGCCTCCCCTTCGCGGTCTTCATCGGAAGCGAGGTAAACCATCTCGGCCGTTTTGGCCAACGATTTTAAATTTTTGATAACCTCTTTTTTGTCGGGCGAGACTTCGTAGGTGGGTTCAAAACCATTTTCAATATCAATAGCTCCCTTGCCTTTGGGCAAATCGCGTACGTGGCCCATGCTCGATGCCACCTTAAAATCTTTTCCGAGATAACCCTCGATGGTTTTCGCTTTCGCGGGAGACTCTACAATCACTAAGTTCTTCGACATGCCGTAAATTTTCAATTCAAAAAGCCCAAATATCTACATTTTTTTAAAATCCAAAATTTTGTTTCAGTCTCGCAGCTTATTTTTCGGTTAGACGCACGGTCTTAAATTGGTTTGCCGATCGTCAGGTTTTCAAGTAAGTTTGTTTAAAATCTAACTCCGGGTTTATGAAAAAAAATAGTGCACTTATTCTTATTGTTGTTTGTGTTGCCGTCTTCAATACGTTTGCGCAAACGGATAAAAAATGGAATGGCAAGTTCGAGCAACTCGATTACTTGCTGCCCACGCCCAACGAATTTCGCACCGGAGGTGGCGCACCCGGAGCCAAATATTGGCAGCAACGTGCCGATTACACAATCGATGCCGAAATTGATGAGCCCAACAACAAACTCATTGGCAAAGAAACGATCACCTACACCAACAATTCGCCCGAGCCGCTCACTTTTCTTTGGCTGCAACTCGATCAGAATGTAAACAAAAAAGGCAACGAAGATTTTGGAAGTCTGTTTGGAAATTTATCGGACACGGTCTTTGCAGCTTCCATGCAATATGCCGTGCGCCCCATCGAATTTCAGGCGGGCTGTACCATCAACTCGGTAACCGATAAAGCTGGAAAAAATCTCGCCATCTCCATCAACAACACCATGATGCGGATTGATTTGGCAACGCCTATAAAAACCGGAGAAAATTTTACGTTCAATATTGCCTGGACGTACGCCATAACCGATCGGGGCACGTTTTTTCCCGGGCTTGCACGCGAAGGGTACGAACATTTTCCCGAAGACAACAACAACATCTACTTGATTGCGCTGTGGTTTCCACGCATGTGCCAGTACGATGACCTTGAGGGCTGGCAGAACAAACAGTTTCAACGACTGGGAGAGTTTGCGCTGGAGTTTGGAAATTACAAAGTCAATTTTACAGTTCCGGCCGATCACATTGTGGGCGGCACCGGTAATTTGGTCAACATAAAAGAAGTGCTTTCGGCCACGGAGTTGAGTCGTTTTGAAAAAGCTAAAACTTCGTTCGACAAACCGGTGATGATTGTAACCGAAGACGAAGCAAAGGCAAAAGAAAAAACAAAATCAACCGCAAAAAAAACCTGGCGGTTTCAGGCCGATAATGTACGAGATGTGGCCTATGCCAGTTCGCGAAAATTTTTGTGGGATGCCCAAGCCGTGAAGCTCCCCACCAATACCGTTTTGGCCATGTCGCTTTATCCAAAAGAAGGGCTACCCACGTGGTCTGAAGAATCGACCAAAGCAGTGAAGAATGCACTTGAAGTTTATTCGAATTACACATTCGATTATCCTTACCCGGTTGCATTTTCGGTGAACACGGCCAATCTCGGTATGGAGTATCCGATGATCAGCTTCAACGGAGGCCGCCCCCGCAACGGCAAAATGTCGGACGGAGCAATGGCCGGCATGGTCGGCACGATTATTCACGAAGTGGGCCACAATTACTTCCCGATGATTGTAAGCAATGACGAGCGCCAGTGGATGTGGATGGACGAAGGCTTAAATACTTTTCTTCAGACAAGAACTGAAGCCGAACGCTACCCGAAATTCAGGCATACCACACCCAAAAGCATTGTGCCCTACATGAAAGGCGACAAGAGCATCATGCGCCCCATCATGACGACATCGGATAACGAACAACTTCAGGCATTTGGAAACAATTTTTATCAAAAGCCAACCGTAGCACTCGAAATACTTCGCGAAACCGTTATGGGCCCCGAATTGTTTGACCGTGCCTTTAAAGAATATGCCAACCGATGGAAGTACAAGCACCCTCGCCCGGCCGATTTTTTCCGTACCATGGAAGACCTCTCGGCCGTTGACCTCGATTGGTTTTGGCGCGGCTGGTTTTATGGAACGGATAATGTTGATGTAGAACTCAGCGAAGTGAAATGGTTTAAAATGAACAGTCAGGCAGCCGATCCGGAAAAGAAAACGCCCAAAACTCAACAGGGTGATCTAACTGCTTCTCAAACTAAAAATGCACCTGCTGATTTCAGCCAAGGCCCTAAACCAATGACCGTGGCAAACACACCCGATGGATTTTACGGCCAGTTCTCCAGCCGCATTGACGACAACGCGGTGAGAAAAAATCTGGAAGGCAAAAACCTATACCAACTTAAGTTTAAAAATCTGGGTGGATTGGTAATGCCTATAATAATAGAGTGGACTTTTAAGGATGGCACAAAGGAAATAGAGAAACTGCCGGCCGAAGTTTGGCGCTTAAACGAAAATGAAATCAGCCGTGTGTTTTTAAAAGAAAAAGAAGTAGTTAACATAACGGTGGACCCGAACAACGACCTGGCCGATATTAATGTGGGCAACAACTCATTTCCGAAGCCCAAACCGTCTGAATCGAAATTTGATATGCTGAAAAAAAATAATTAGCGAGCTTAGATAAATGATTTTTTGTGGAACATCTCCTAAAAAAATTCTATACCGCACTACAAAATAAAGATTGGAAAGCCATGCAGGATTGCTATCACGATGAAATAATTTTCAGCGATCCTGTTTTTCAAAATCTAAAAGGGAATGAAGCCAAAGCTATGTGGCACATGCTGTGCCTGTCGGCTAAAGAGCTGACTGTCCGGTTCGAAAATATTAAAATAAACTCCAACGTTGGTTCCTGTCGTTGCGAAGCCGAATATCCGTTTTCGAAAACAGGGAGGCGTGTTCACAATGTAATCGAGGCTGCTTTTGAGTTTAAGGATAACAAAATCATACGGCACACCGACCATTTCGACTTGTGGCGGTGGAGCCGCATGGCGTTGGGTATGCCCGGTATAGTTCTGGGTTGGAGTTCGTTTTTGCAAAACAAAATCCGAGGGACTGCTGTTGGTTCACTCAAAAAATTTATGGCCGCCAACGGCTATTGAGTTGTTAAGAATTTCAAAACACTGAAAATAAGCATGTCTTTTTGTAGCTTCGCCCGTTCAAACTGTTTATGAAGCTCTACGAAAAGTACCCCGTTCATCTCTCCAATTCACTTTCGGGTGAAAAAGAAAAATTTGAAACCATCACACCCGGTTTTGTGGGGATGTATGTGTGCGGGCCAACCGTTTACAATTACGCACACCTCGGCAATGCGCGTACGTTTTTAACGTTCGATACGATCTCCCGATACTTAAGGTTTATAGAATATAAAGTTCGTTACGTTCGCAACATTACAGACGTGGGGCATTTGGAAAGTGATGCCGATGAGGGCGAAGACAAAATCGGGAAAAAGGCGCGCCTCGAACAACTCGAACCTATGGAAATTGTAAAACGCTACACCGAAGATTTCCATTCGATGATGCGTCAATTCAATATCCTCCCTCCTAACATTGAGCCCACGGCCACCGCACACATCATCGAACAAATCAACATTGTGAAAAAACTGATTGACTTGGGGCTGGCCTACGAAGTGAACGGCTCGGTTTATTTCGATGTAAAAAAATACAACCAGTCTCATCACTACGGAATTTTATCGGGTCGTAATATTGAAGAGTTGATGGAAAGCGGCCGTGAGCTCGACAGTCAGGATGAAAAACGTGAGAAGGTCGATTTTGCACTTTGGAAAAAAGCATCGCCACAACACATCATGCGCTGGCCTTCACCCTGGGGCGAAGGTTTTCCGGGCTGGCATATTGAATGCACGGTGATGAGCACAAAATATTTGGGCGAAACGTTCGATATACACGGTGGCGGTATGGATTTAAAATTTCCCCACCACGAATGCGAGATTGCGCAAGCCACCGGAGCAAATGGAAGAGCACCTGTAAAATACTGGGTTCATTCCAACATGCTAACGGTAAATGGGCAGAAGATGAGTAAGTCGTTGGGCAACTCATTTTTGCCTGCCGAATTATTTACCGGCAATCATCCGCTTCTGCAAAAAGGATACAGCCCCATGACGGTGCGATTTTTTATGCTGCAGTCGCATTATTCAAGCACACTCGATTTTTCGAACGAAGCGTTAAATGCCGCAGAAAAAGGGTTTAAGAAATTAAGCAACGCACTGTCGCTCATCAAGAACTTAAATCAGGAAAAACAAGAAGGCATTAATTCGGAATTGAGCAAGCAGCTTGCCCTGCTTGCCGATGAGTGCTTCAAGAATATGAGCGATGACTTCAATACTGCAAAAACTTTGGCCGTGCTTTTTGAAATGGCCTCGCGCATCAACGACCTGAAGTCGGGCACTTTAAAGATAAATTCGATTGAAAAAATTATTTTCACAACCTTCAAATCAACCTACATCGGTATGATGGAAGAAGTTCTTGGCTTAACAGAAGATGCTTCCATAAATAACAATCTGGTGGATGGAACTATTCAGGTGCTCATCAATCTTCGGAAAAAAGTTCGAGCCGATAAAAACTTTGCACTATCGGACAAAATACGTGACGACCTCAAAGCCATCGGAATTCAATTAAAAGATGGGAAAGATGGCGAGATGAGTTATGAAATTGAGAATTGAAAGATGTGAGTAGAGAGATATGAGATATGAGATATGAGACATGAGACATGAGATATGAGACGGGCTGGTATTTCTCACTACTCATATCTCACTACTCAATGCTTGAAATATGTTAAAAAAAATATTCATATTCCCCATTCGCATATACCAAGTGGCGATCTCGCCATACCTCGGTGCGCATTGCCGACATTTACCTTCTTGCTCGCAATACACCATCGAAGCCATTCAAGAGTGGGGCGTGATTAAAGGAATTTGGCTTGGCTCAAAACGGATTGCGCGCTGCCATCCGTGGGGTACGAGCGGTTATGATCCGGTACCTAAAAAAAGTAAGTAGTTTGTGCTCTAACTATTTTTTCTTTGCAACAAGTTTTATCAGTTTTAGTGTTTTCAAACTGTAATCTGCTACGCCTTTATTTTCCGAATACGATAGAATTTTAAACTTATTAGTTTTCTCTACTATCTCTTTCACATTGGCCGATGTACAACCAAAATCTGGCCTCTTCATTTCAATGCCTGCTTCAATATGAAAAAACTCAAATACAAAGAGTCCTCCTTTCTTCAAAGATTTTGCAACCTTATCCATGTCTGCACCTCCGTTGAGGCATCCTTCATACAATCGCACTACTAAATCCCATTGGTTAATTCCGTAATCAAATGTTTCCATTGGAGTAACTATAGTATCAATCTGTACGTGATTTCTTTCCGCTTCCTTAATCGCCATTTTCATCGCCTCATCTGCAATATCAATTCCTGTTACTTTCCATCCGTTCTTGGCCAAGAAAATAGAATTTCTCCCTTGTCCCATGCCAATGTCCAAAGCTTTGCCTGGCTTTTTTCCTTTCACTGTTTCCATCAAAAGTTCATTTGGTTTCTTGTTGAAGAAATTGGCCGTGGTGTCAACAAAAGCTTTATTCCATGTCTTCCTTACTTTGTCAATTTCATCTTTGTCAATTTTTTCTTGACAAAAGGACACGACTGTTATTAACAAAAAGATAGCTGTCAAGTTTATTTTGATTGGCGTCATGTTTTTTAGGGTTATTCATGCAATTTATGCAAAACACATTAGTTTTGACTTCCTGATTAATCGACTGAACTCTAAGGATTAAAAAATATTCCAAAGTTTCAGATCAAGAAAAATTCAAAAAAAATATAATGGCAATCTCTAGGCTCTTGGGCCGTAGAAAGGAAATCGTTAATAGTTATTGGTTAATCGCGCCAATCTTCTTCAATTTATTGTGAGTGCCATCGCAATATGGATTCATCTTTGTTTGCTTGCACATGCAGAGCCATACTTTTCTTTTTGACGAAACCGTAAAATCTTTTGGGCTGATGCCGGTGCCAAGATGCGATTCCGTATCGCAAAACGGCTGAGTTTTAGAACGACCGCATTGGCACCACGAATAGGTCTTTCCGGGTGTCAGCTCAATTTCTACCGGGCCATCGGAGTTGCTCGTTATTTTATTCATGTATTTGAGTTATTCGGTTCATCACACTATTTACCACACGGTCGCAACGGGTAAGGTGGAAATCATAAAGCTGCGACATCTTATATTGGTTACTCAAATCCATTCGGAGCATTTCTTTAGCGCGGTTCAATCGCACCTTAACATTTGATTCGCTCAGGTTAAGTACTTCCATGGTTTCACTGGTGCTGATCTCTTCAATTTCACGCATCACAAAAACCAACCGGTATTTCTCGGGTAGTTTTGCGATCGAATTTTGCAATATCGTTTTCAGCTCGTCATTCATAAGTCCGTTTAAAGGTGTTTCGTTGTGGTACGCAATTTCTGTGTGTAAATCGGTTAGGTGGTGTTTCTTTTTCTTTTTTATATGATGTAAGCTTTCGTTAACAAATATCCTGGTGAGCCAAGTGCCAAAGCTCGATCTTTTTTCAAAACGGTTTAAATGCACATACGCATTGAGATATGCCGTTTGCATCAGGTCTTCAACTTCTTGGTCGTCATTAACAATGGCCATACCTATGCGGTACAAACGCAGATTAAACTTGCGCATCAGGTTTTCAAACAGGTGCTTTTCCCCATTCAATATTCTTTCAACGACCAACTCGTCCGTAAGCGTTTCGTTCTCGGTTGCACTTTTTATCATGTTTGTCAATTTTTATAGAGTATCTGTACCGCCAAACGTTACAAAATATTTTAACAAAAAGTTTCTGTAACGTTTTTAAAATAGCTTACTCTAATGGACAAATTAAAACAAAAAGACTATGGACATTATCGAAAAAAAACTGAAAGACATCCAGACTTTCATGAAATTAACTTATGGAATAGTTCCGGTTGTGGCCGGAGCCGACAAGTTCACCAATTTGCTCACTCAATGGCCGGAATACCTCAACCCTACGCTCGCCAATCTGTTACCCGTTAGCAGCAATGCGTTTATGATGATTGTTGGCGTAATTGAAATTGTGGCCGGCATACTGGTATTGATGAAACCCAAGCAAGGCGCTATGGTGGTTTGTGCGTGGCTGGTATTGATTGCCTTGACACTGTTGGCCAGTGGACGCTTTTTGGATGTGGCCGTACGCGACCTGGTGATGGCCGGAGGTGCTTTTGTTCTTGTTGTACTCAGTGAAATTGTTGGTAAATTAGATTCAAAAAAATAGTGATGAACCACCAAGTTCGTGTACTCAAAACGGCATTTGTTACACACAATGTAAAACAGTTTGTTGTAGAGAAGCCCCGTGGATATTCGTTTATCCCGGGGCAAGCAACCGATGTTTCCATTGCCAAGCCGGGGTTAGAAAATGAGCTCCGACCTTTTACGTTTACTTGTCTCCCCAATGCCGATTATCTCGAGTTTATCATAAAGATTTATACCGGACACAACGGTATTACAGAAAAACTTCTTGACGTAAACGAAGGCGATCATCTGATCATTCACGATGTATTTGGCGCAATCGAATACAAAGGCCCAGGTTTATTCTTGGCGGGAGGTGCAGGTATAACTCCTTTCCTAGCAATTTTAAGGTACTTGAACAGCAGAAATCAGTTAGCCGGAAATGTTTTATTGTTTGCAAATCGCACTGAAGAAGATATCATCTTAAAAGATGAGCTCAAGCAAATGCTCAACAAAAATTATTTTGATGTGCTGGAGAGCGATTCTGGAAAACGGATTGATAAGGAGATGATCCAACAACATCTTACTGCCGATCAATTTTATTATTTATGCGGGCCACCAAAGTTTACGGAAATAACTATTGAAAATTTAGTTAGCCTCGGTATATCGGATTCAAAGATTGTTTTAGAACAATAGAAATTAAAACAGAAACATTCACCCTCACAAAAAATACTTTTCTTTAATAAAAAAAACGGCCTACATTAGGAACTCAATTCTAATGCGATGCCTGATTTTCAAATAAAAAAAAATCCGAAACAATACGATGCCATCATCATAGGTTCCGGTGCTGGCGGTGGCATGTCTGCTTATGTGCTCGCGCAAGCTGGGCTTAAAGTGTTGCTGCTCGAAGCGGGGCCCATGTACGATCCGGCAAAAAATATAACTCAACTCAAATGGCCGTACGAATCGCCACGCAGGGGTGCAAGCACGCAGTTTAGAAATTTTGGCGATTTTGATGCAGCCTACGGAGGCTGGCAACTGGACGGTGAGCCCTACACGCATAAAGATGGTACAAAATTCGATTGGTTCCGCTCGCGCATGTTGGGTGGCCGCACCAACCACTGGGGAAGAATATCGTTGCGCTTCGGGTCGAAAGATTTTAAACACAAGAGCATCGATGGGCTTGGAGACGATTGGCCGATAGGATACGAGGACATCGCTCCGTATTATGATAAGGTCGATCAGTTGGTCGGTGTGTTCGGTTCAAAAGAAAATATGCCCGATCATCCCGATGGCATTTTTCTTCCGGCACCAAAACCACGTTTGCACGAACTATTTATTAAGCAAGCCGGAGAATCCATAAACGTTCCTGTCATCCCTTCGAGGCTCTCCATTTTAACCAAGCCCATTAATAATGAGCGAGGCCAATGTTTCTTTTGCGCACAATGCAACCGTGGATGTCAGGTTTATGGAGATTTCTCTTCTTCCTCCGTGTTGGTAAATCCTGCCCTAAAAACAGGCAATGTAGAAGTTATAGCCAATGCCATGGCTCGCGAAGTACTTACCAACAGCGAGGGGCAAGCCACCGGCATATCGTATGTAAGCAAAGATGATATGCAGGAATATGAGGTGAGTGCCAAGGTGGTAATTCTTGCAGCAAGTGCTTGTGAGTCTGCCCGTTTATTGCTCAACTCAAAATCCACTAAACATCCAAATGGCCTTGCTAATTCAAGCAACGTAGTTGGAAAATATCTGCACGACTCCACCGGAGCAGGTATGGGCGGATTTTTACCAAAACTAGTTGGGCGCAAACGCTACAACGAAGACGGTGTGGGCGGCATGCACGTGTACACCCCTTGGTGGCTCGACAATAAAAAACTGGATTTCCCACGCGGCTACCACATCGAATATTATGGAGGGATGGGTATGCCCGGCTACGGTTATGGTTTTGGTATGCAAAACACCAACGGAAAATACCCCGGGCGCGATGGCAAACAAAAAGAAGCGGGCGGTTACGGTGCTTCGTTAAAAGATGACTACCGCTATTATTATGGGGCTACCTTTGGTATGGATGGGCGAGGCGAAGCCATTGCACGCGAAGACAATTATTGCGAAATAGATCCCAGCACGGTAGATAAATATGGGATACCCGTACTGCGCTTTCATTACAAGTGGAGCGACCATGAAATAAAGCAAGCCAAACACATGAAAGAGACCTTCCGCGAGATCATTCATAAAATGGGAGGCATTGTTACGTGGGGAGGAAACGATGGACCTGAAAACGATTACGGGCTTGAAGCACCCGGCCGGATAATTCACGAAGTAGGAACAACCCGCATGGGCGATGACAGAAAGAAATCGGTGCTCAATAAATTCAATCAGGCACACGATTGCAAAAATTTGTTTGTGATGGACGGAGGAGCGTTTGTATCGCAAGCCGATAAAAACCCAACGTGGACTATCCTTGCTTTGGCCATGCGCGCTTCCGAGTATTTAATTGATGAACTAAAAAAACAGAATATATAAGTTATTTGTTGTTGGTTATTCATTTATAGAAAATTTCAACCGTGCCAACAACCGACAACCATCAACTAACAACCATTTTATGGACAGACGAAAATATTTAAAGACACTAGCTACCGGAACGGTTGGAGCCCTCGCTGCACCTGCCCTGCTAAATGCATGCAAGCCCGAAGAAAAAAAAGAAGCTGTAAACGCGCCAACCATCGACCGAACGCCTGCCGAGTTGGAGCATTACAACAAACTCATGGCCGAAAAGTTTTTTGACGATCATGAGATGAAAACGATAGCGCTGCTTGCCGATATCATTATCCCTAAAGACGAAGTATCGAGTAGCGCTACCGATGCGGGCGTACCCGACTTTATCGAATTTATTGCTAAGGAGATGCCGCGGCATCAAACACCGTTGCGCGGAGGCATCAAGTGGCTCGATCTGCAATGTCTGAAAAAATACAACGCCTCTTTTGTTGAATGCAATTCCGCACAGCAAATAGAAATGGTAGATGAAATCGCTTATCCCGAAAGGGCAAAACCTGAAATGCAGCAAGGTGTTGCCTTTTTTAATTTGATGCGCGACTTAACCGCCACCGGTTTCTTCACCAGTAAAATAGGAATTGAAGACCTGGGTTACGCAGGCAACAAACCCAATCAATGGAATGGCGTACCGCAAGAAGTACTCGATCAATATGGAGTGAAATACGATCAACATACGTTAGATGTTTGCTTGAGTTTTGATACTGCTAAAAGTTAAACCATAAACGCCACCATGATATCGCGCAGAAAATTTATCAGTCAGGCTGCCACAGCGGCAGCCGCGTTCACCATTCTTCCCCGTTTTGTACTTGGCGGCAAAGGCTTCATCGCGCCCAGCGACACCTTGTACATTGCAGGGATTGGTGTGGGTGGAAAAGGAACGAGCGACCTCACCGGTTTTGCCAAGAACCCTTCCGCAAAAGTTGTCTTTCTCTGCGATGTGGACGACCGCATGACTGTAGATTCTAAAAAGAATTTTCCGGACGCCAAATACTACAAAGATTTCCGTGTGCTATTTGATAAAGAATCGAAAGGCATTGATGCGGTTTCCGTTTCAACACCCGACCACACACACGCTGTTGCCGCAATGGCGGCCATGCAACGAGGTAAACACGTGTACGTGCAAAAACCATTAACTCACGACATTTACGAAGCACGGATGCTTACCGAGGCTTCGCACAAATACAAAGTAGTTACCCAAATGGGAAACCAGATGGCTTCGGGCGATGATGTGCGCAAAATGAAGGAGATGTACGATGCAGGAATGATTGGAAAAGTAACCAAAGTTATTGCCTGGACCAACCGCCCCGTATGGCCACAAGGCCTGCCCACTCCTACCGGAAAATTTGATGTGCCTGCCGAGTTAGATTGGGATTTGTGGTTGGGCACTGCGCAGCCTATTGACTTCAATCCAAATTACCTTCCCTTTAACTGGCGCGGGTGGTGGAATTTTGGAACCGGGGCTTTGGGCGATATGGCCTGCCATATTTTGGATCCGTTCTTCCGCATACTTCCGGTTGATTACCCCAGTGAAGTAGAATGCAGCACCACCACCACCTGGAATGGTTTCTTCGATGAAGCGCACAATAACGACAGCTGCCCGGCTTCATCCATTGTGCATTTAAACTTTCCACGAAAAGACGGCCAAGGTAATATCTTATTGACATGGATGGATGGCGGTCTGCTACCCAAACGCCCCGATGAACTCATGCCCGGAGAACCCATGGGCGATTGGGATGGTGGAATAATTTTTGAAGGAACAAAAGGAAAATTGATGGCAGGCTGTTACGGCAAAAATCCTACGTTGCTCCCAACTGCCCGAATGAAAACTGAAAAAATGCCGGCACAGAAAATCGCCCGCGTACCCGGTGGCTCGGAAGGGCATTACACCGAGTGGGTTAATGTGTGTAAAAAAGGATACGAGCACCGTAACGAACTGAGTTCTCCGTTTGATTACTCAGGACCATTTACCGAAGCTGTACTAATGGGAAACCTTGCCCTTCGTAGTTATGTGATCCAACAAACCAATGCTGACGGCAAAGGCAAATCGTACACAGGCCGCAAAAAATTGTTGTGGGATGCAACAAATATGAAGATCACCAACTACGATGAGGCCAACGCATTTGTAAAACGAGCGTATCGTCAAGGTTGGTCGTTGTAGACTATAAAAACTTTTTTGATCTAAAATCCGTATTTTCGTACTATGAAGATCACGGCATTCTTCCTTGCTATTTTTGTTAATTTCCTTCTGTTTCAGCCCGCTTCAGTTGAGATTGCGCCTGCCAACACAAAAAAAACTTCGCAGAGCTGTTGCACTCAAAAAAAAGCTACACAAAAAAAAGGGTGTAAAATGCCTTCTGAAAAGAATAAGTGCACCGCGGGTGTGTGTAATCCTTTTGCCGAATGCTGCTTTTTCATTTCCTACCTTCCGATTCATTCATTTTTTTTGTTTGACCTGACTAAAGAGAAGATTAATACAACAACTGCACGTTTAGTTCATAACTATGCAGCAGATTGTTTTCACCCGCCAGAGCTTTAATAACTTAATGTCTATAGTAAGGACTAAGTTTTAAAAGCAATAAAAAAAATTTCAAAACATGAAAAAGATAATTATAGGTCTGGTAGCCACAGGTTTGTTGGCATCAGCCGCTGTTTTTGCTTACGATAAAGTAACCAATAAAGAAGAATGTTGTAAAGAGAAAAGTACTTGCTGCCCCCCAGACGGGAGCTGTTGTACTAAAAAGTAAGTAACCCTTTTAAGCCCGCCAATTATGGCGGGCTTTCTCTTTAATATGTTTACTATGTTGTATAGTTTTTAGTTTTGGATTAACTTCATCCTAGCTAAACCCTAAACCACAATTTCATGTCTACTAAAAAAGATCATCCCGGAGTGTACATACCTCCACCGCTTATTTATGTTGGCTTTTTTTTGGTTGCTTTATTCCTTCAATCAAAATTCTACATAGACCCGATTGTGTTTGCTTTGTCTTCAACGAAAATTATTGGAGTAATTCTGTTGGCAACAGCTGTGGTTTTCTTTTTGTTCAGAAGCCTACGGCAATTTTTAATAAGTAAGAATACGGTTATTACTATTTTACCAGCTAATTCTTTGCAAACTACAGGCATCTTTTCATTTACAAGAAATCCAATGTATTTAGGTTTATGCCTGGTCTATCTTGGAGTGAGCTTGCTCATCGGGAATTGGTGGAACATTATTTTATTTCCTGAGCTTGTGATTCTTGTGCAAGAATATATTATCAAGCGCGAAGAAAAATACCTGCAACGCAGATTTGGGCAAGAGTATTTAGATTACCAAAAGCAAGTGAGAAGGTGGTTTTGAAAACTAAAAAAAAAAATCTGCCCCTAAGCCTAGTAGTGCCGTGGCTGTTTATATTTCCATTACTAAGCATAGCACAGGCAGATTATCCGTACCAACAAATTCCTTTCAATCAAGTTAAGCTTACTGACAATTTTTGGAAACCTAAATTAAAAATAAACAGCGAGGTAGTTATCCCGTTTTGTTTTCAAAAGTGTGAAGAAACAGGCCGTGTAAAAAACTTTTCGATAGCAGCAAAAGAAGCTCAGGGCGAATTTTGCACCAAATATGCATTTGATGATTCTGATCTCTACAAGATTATCGAAGCTGCCTCGTATTCTCTACAATCTTTTCCAGACAAAAAATTAGATCGTTACCTCGATAGCCTAATTGCCATTATTGCTGCTGCGCAAGAACCCGATGGATACTTGTATACTGCTCGCACGATAGACCCAACCGGAGGCAGCCAACTAAGCAGAATGGGAACACAACGTTGGGTTAAAGAGCGCGAGCATAGTCATGAACTGTACAACGCAGGGCATCTTTACGAATCTGCCTATGCTCATTTTATGTCTACCGGTAAACGTAACCTGCTAAACGTTGCTTTAAAAAATGCAGACCTCATCGATCAGGTTTTTGGCCCTGAAAAAATGCATACCATACCGGGGCATCAGGTAATTGAAATGGGGCTGATAAAATTGTTTCGGATAACGAAAGATCAAAAATATCTGAAGTTAGCTAAGTTTTTTTTAGATGAACGGGGAAAATATGAATACAAATTAAAACAAAATGGAAATGGTTTTGAGAACGGAGAATATTGGCAAGATCATAAACCGGTAACCCAACAGTTTGAAGCCGTGGGGCATGCGGTGCGCGCAGGATATATGTATGCGGGCATGGCCGATGTTGCTGCGCTAACTCAAAATGCCAGCTACATTCGTGCTATCGACTCTTTGTGGCAAAATGTTGCAGGTAAAAAAATGTATTTGACGGGCGGAGTAGGTGCAGCAGGTGATGGTGAACGGTTTGGTAAAAACTACGAACTACCCAATGCTACTGCCTATGCCGAAACCTGTGCCGCCATAGCCCAAGTATTCTGGAACCATCGCATGTTTATGTTACACGGTGAATCGAAGTACATTGACATACTGGAAAAGGTTTTATACAATGGAGTTATCTCCGGTGTTTCGTTAGACGGGCGTTCCTTTTTCTACAGTAATGCAATGGAGATAGATTCAAAAGAAGAGCAACCCGAAGCAGAACGTCATCGGTCAGGCTGGTTTTCCTGCGCGTGCTGCCCACCTAACATAGCCCGCATACTTGCAGCCCTTCCAGGATATATTTATGCGCAAAAAGAAAAACAATTCTTCATCAATTTATACATTGGGAGTAGCACCACATTCAATATCAACAATCAAACGGTTAGTATTGCGCAACAAAGCAATTATCCGTGGGATGGTGACATCAAAGTGAACGTTAATCCTTCAAAAAAAACAACCTTCACATTGTCTGTTCGAATACCGGGCTGGGCATTGGGAAATGCTATGCCTACTCAATTGTATGCTTTTTCAGATCAATCAATATCAAAACCCTCTTTGCTGTTGAATGGTAAGCCGATCAACTTTGCTATTAATAATGGTTATGTTTCCATCACGCGAGAATGGGCAAAAAACGATGATCTGGAAATTATATTACCTATGCTTGCAAAACGAGTTGTGGCCAACAGTAAGGTGAGCGATGACATAGGTAAAATTGCTTTACAACGCGGCCCACTTATTTATTGTGGAGAGTGGGTAGACAACCGTGGTGAGGTTGCAAATTTGATTTTTCCAGATGGTGCTAAACTCACAACGGAAAATAAGCCTGATCTTCTTGGCGGAATCATTTCCATTCATGCCATCATACCACAACTAACTGTTTCAAAAGATAAAGAATCCGTTTCAACGAAACTCTGGGATTTTGCAGCCATACCTTATTATACTTGGGCTAATCGCGGAGAAGGCACTATGAAAATCTGGTTTCCAAAAAAGACTGAGGGTGTAAGAATCAAACCCTAACTTATTTAAATCGACATACGCGACTTGAACTTCTTGGTGAGTTCGTCCATGCTGTTTTTAAAGTTGGGGTCAACCTTCATCATGTCTTCTACAGATTCAAGTGCGTGAATCACAGTGCTGTGATCGCGGCCACCGAAGTTTTCACCAATTAATGCAAGTGTTAGTTGTGTGTATCGTTTACAAAAATACATAGCGGTTTGTCGGGGAATTACGATTTCGCGTTTCTTTACTTTCCCTTTCATTTGCTCAAGCTCAACTTTAAAGTAGTCGGCTACGGTCTTTTGAATATAGTCAACGCTTACATCGCTCTGTATTTCTTTAATAATGTTTTTCAACACCTCTTTGGCAAGATCGAGGTCAATGTTTCTTTTCAATAAAGTGGCATGAAACAATAATGAGTTCAGCACGCCTTCCATGTCGCGTAGGTTGGTGTCAACGCTGTAGGCAAGGTATTCGGCAACCTCCGTTGGAATTTCAATGCCATCGGATTGCATTTTTTTATTGATAATGGCCAACTTGGTTTCAAAATCAGGTTCTTGCAAATCAGCGGTCAAGCCCCATTTAAAACGCGATAGCAGTCGCTCCTGAAATCCCTTCAAATCGCGTGGTGGGCAATCGCTCGTCATAATAATTTGTTTGCCCGATTGATGAAGTTGGTTAAAAATATTAAAGAAAATTTCCTGTGTTTTTTCTCTTCCGGCCAGAAATTGAACATCGTCAAGAATCAGCAGGTCAACTTGCAGGTAAAAATTTTGAAATTCCTGCATCTTCAAATTCTGAAGCGCGTTTAAGAATTGATTGGTAAAATCATTTTGATCTACATAAAGAACCACCTTTTCGGGCATGTTCTTTTTTATTTCATTTCCGATGGCTTGTACTAAATGCGTTTTGCCCACACCTACTCCACCGTACAACATCAACGGGTTAAACGAAGTAGTGCCGGGCTTTTTTGCAACCGCAACACCAGCCGAGCGTGCTAATCGATTGCAGTCGCCTTCTACAAAATTATCAAAACTGTAATTGGGGTTTAGCCTGGAATTAACCGTGCGAGGATCCAATGCTTTGTAGGCAAATGGAGAATATTCTCCGCGCACACTTTCGTTGGTTGTTACTTGTGTGTTTTTCTTTGCCCCATTTCCGTTCGGGTAGTTAACCATCACGGGTGGGTTCTGCTGATTGCCGCTGTCCACCACAACAGAATATTCCAGCCTCCCTTCTTCGCCCAACACTTGATGTACTGCTTTTTTTAAAACCGGAACGTAATTTTCTTCGAGCCATTCGTAAAAAAACTGAGACGGCACCTGAATGGTGAGCACGTTGCCTTCGGTGCGCACCGGCTCTATGGGTTTAAACCAAGTGTTGAAATTTTGTTCGTCTACATGTTGTTTGATGATTTCGAGGCAATCTGTCCAAACGCTGGTGGTGGTTAAAACTTCCATTGACAAGTTCTGAGGTTTAGTATTTATTCCGGTTTTTTTGAAAGGGTGACAAAGGTGTAAAAAAATAAAAGAACAAAAAATAATTTTTGGCTTTGAATTTCCTTCTTTCTTCAGACACCAAAACCAATTTCGGAAGGTAGCTAAACCATAGGATTTTCAAGCACTTTTTTGAAAAAAATATTTTATTCAAAAAAATATTTCTAAATTTTTTAAGTCGTATTAATTATCAAACTTGAAAGCTCATTTCAAGTGATTTTTCAATGTCAAAAAATAAATTTTCGTACGATTCGATTGTGTACACTGTCCACGATTGGGAAAAAATTGCCCAGCAAGAACTCGGCAACAAAAATCCTTGGGAAAATCTTACAAAAGAGAAGCGAGGATTGAAAATTAGGCCTTATTACAATGAATCGAATACAAAAATTGCAAACGCCTATAATAAAGAGTCAAGCTGGTTGAACCTTCCTAAGGTGGTAGTAGAATCAGAAGAAAAAGCCAACGAAGAAGCCTTAACTCATTTAAATTCAGGCGCAGATGGCATTTGGTTTGAAATAAAACATGAAATAAATATCAGTGCCCTACTTAAAAAAATCGAACTTCCATTCTGCTCTGTTTTCATCAATTTCGGCAACAACGAGTTAATGCTCAATTCCTTTGCCGATTATATTGAGTCTAAGTCATTGCAAGCAGAAATTAACGGAGGCTTATTCATTAATAGTCCAATAAAAAATCAATCTCGATTTGTGGGATGGAAAAATTATCGGGTGAATGGAATAGCTGTAGATGAAAACGAAAATATTGTTGATGAAATTGTGGATAGCTTGTTGGCGGCTGTGGATAGCATTGATAACCTCATCGCATCCAATTTTTCTGTCGAACAAGCTTTTCGCTCTATTGCCTTTTCAATTTCTGTTGATAAGGATTTTTTTATCTCCATCGCAAAAATAAAAGCATTAAAAAATTTATGGTTTGCGGTTCAAGAAGCCCATCGCATTAAAAATCCAGGACCAGCTTTTGTACATGTACGTTCAAAAAAATGGGTTTCTGAAAATTTTCAGCCGCACGGAAATATGCTCAAGCAAACTACAGCCGCCATGGCCGCAAGTATTGCAGGATGCGATGCCCTCACGGTTGAGCCCGAAAACGTTACCAACGAAACCATGAATCGCATTGCACGCAATGTTTCATCCATGCTGAAAGAAGAATCTCATTTGGCCAAGTCTCTCGATCCGCTGGCGGGTTCTTACTATGTGGAATCACTTACCGAACAAATCGCCACCGAGGTTTTAAAAAAATTAAGTTCAAACAAACTGTTTTCAAAAGTTGAGTATAAGCCTTCAAGGGCAAACAGTTCTTCGAAAGAAAGTTGGCTATCACCTGAAAAAATTTTGATTCAATCTTATGTTGAAGAAAACAAAAATTCGGTTCTGAAAAACTATACGGCAGGCCTTCCGCCTTATTTGCGTGGGCCTTATGCCACGATGTACACTGTGAGGCCGTGGACCATCCGTCAGTACGCAGGATTTTCTACCGCAAAAGAGTCGAATGCTTTTTATAGGCGAAATCTGGCTGCCGGGCAAAAAGGATTATCGGTTGCGTTTGATTTGGCTACCCACCGCGGTTACGATTCCGATCATCCTCGTGTGGCGGGTGATGTGGGTAAAGCAGGCGTGGCCATTGATTCGGTTCTCGATATGAAAATTTTGTTCGATCAGATTCCGCTCGACCAAATGTCCGTGTCGATGACGATGAACGGTGCCGTTATCCCCATCCTCGCATTTTATATAGTTGCCGCAGAACAACAAGGGGTGAAACCTCAGCAACTCACCGGCACTATTCAAAACGACATCTTGAAGGAGTTCATGGTGCGCAATACCTACATCTATCCGCCCACGCCATCCATGCGAATTGTTGCCGATATTTTTTCGTATTGCTCCCGGCACATGCCTAAATTCAACTGCATCAGCATCAGCGGCTATCACATGCACGAAGCCGGTGCACCCGCACACATAGAACTTGCTTACACGCTTGCCGATGGGCTGGAATACATACGCGAAGGTTTGAAGGCCGGAATTGCCATAGACGATTTTGCTCCACGTCTTTCGTTCTTCTGGGGTATTGGTATGAATTTTTTTATGGAAGTAGCCAAGATGCGTGCCGGCCGTGTGTTGTGGGCGAGGATTGTGAAACAATTCAACCCGAAAAATGAAAAGTCGATGGCACTGCGCACACACTGCCAAACAAGCGGTTGGAGTTTAACAGAACAAGATCCGTACAACAATGTAACACGCACGTGCATCGAAGCCATGGCAGCCGTTTTGGGAGGCACTCAATCGCTGCACACCAACTCGCTGGATGAAGCGATTGCCTTGCCCACCGATTTTTCTGCGCGCATTGCACGCAATACTCAATTATACTTGCAAAAAGAAACAGGTATTACCGAAGTGGTCGATCCGCTTGGGGGTTCTTATTATGTGGAATATTTAACCGAGCAACTGATTGAAAAGGCTTGGGCCCTGATTGAAGAAGTTGAAACACTTGGCGGAATGACCAGAGCTATTGAGCGCGGTTTACCTAAATTAAAAATTGAAGAAGCAGCTGCGGCAAAGCAAGCACGAATTGATACCGGTGACGATGTGATTATTGGTGTGAATAAATACACCACGACCGAAAAACCCGACTTCGAGATTTTGGAAGTGGATAATGCGGCTGTGCGCAAAGAACAGATCGAACGGCTAGAAAAATTAAAACGCGAACGGAACAACGAAAAAGTAAACGCTTCATTAAAAGCTATTGAGCAAGGAGCCGCAGGCAAAGAAAATTTATTAGCTCTTGCTATTGAAGCCGCGCGCAACCGGGCAACCTTAGGCGAGATTTCGGCTTCCATGGAAAAAATCTTTGGTCGGTACAAGGCTTCCATTCAAGCTGTATCGGGCGTATATTCGAGTGCCATGAAAAACAAAAAAGAACTGGAAGAAGTACAAAAACTTTCTGATCGATTTGCGAAAAAAGACGGACGCAGGCCACGCATTTTGGTGGCAAAGATTGGGCAAGACGGCCACGACCGCGGTGCGAAAGTAATTGCCACCGGTTTTGCCGATCTCGGTTTTGATGTGGACATCGGGCCTCTCTTTCAAACCCCGGCCGAAGTAGCCAAGCAAGCAATCGAAAACGATGTGCACGTAGTGGGCGCCAGCAGCCTTGCGGGCGGGCACAAAACATTAGTTCCCGAATTAATAAACGAACTGAAAAAAATAGGGCGAGCCGACATATTGGTAGTGGCCGGTGGCGTTATACCTCAACAAGATTACGATTTTCTCTATAAAGCAGGTGTAGTCGGAATCTTTGGGCCGGGTACATCTGTGGCGCAAGCCGCAAAAATGATTTTAGAAAAAATGGTAAGGTGAAGGATACTAATTAAACCAATATTGAAAAATGTTAATTGCTTTTAGAAGATGAATAAAAAATCAACGCAGCAGGAAAAAGCATTACAGCTTCACCAACTTCATAACCAAAATACACCAATAATTCTACCGAACATTTGGGATGTGATGGGTGCGAAATTGCTCGAAAATTTGGGCTACCGTGCAGTTGCAACTGCAAGCGCTGCCATTGCCTATACAAACGGATATTTAGATGGCGAGAAAATACCTTTTAATGAACTGCTCTCCATACTTGCAAGAATTACGAATAAAACCAATTTACCCGTAACGGCAGATATTGAAAGCGGATATACAGCCGATAATGCCCAACTAAAAGAGAATATAAAGTTGCTCATTCAATCGGGAATCGTTGGAATTAACATTGAAGATACCAACCACGAAACAAAAAAAATCTACACAATCGAAGATCAATGTACTAGAATTAGATTAGTGAGAGATGTTTCTAAAGAATTAAACCTTCCTCTTTTTATTAATGCACGTGCAGATGTATTACTTTATGATGATGAGTTCCCTACAGATGATTTGAGATTAGAAGAGTTGATAAAAAGAGGGCTGGCATATAAAGCAGCCGGAGCCAACTGCTTTTTCCCAATCGCTTTAAAACAAAAGGATGCAATACAAGAATTAGTGAAACAACTTAACATGCCAATTAATATCTTAACCTTACCCGGCATTCCAGATCTAAAAATATTGAAAGAGATGGGAGTAGCTCGAATCAGCCTAGGCCCTTCTTTTCTAAAAATTGCAGTAAGGTCAATGAAATCACTTGCCACCGAATTGAAGAATTTAAGAGGATTGTCTGCAATTGCAGAAAACGAAATAACATCAGAGTATTTGAAGAAGTTGGTGAACGGTTAAATCAATCCTGAATTAAAACAGGAGCCAATTTCCACAACTTGATTTTGTATTTTTGCAGAATGAAATTGAAAATAATTATTTTCTCAATAGTTTTATTGTGTAATACGTCTGCCTCGCTTGGACAAACCAATCGTTTAAATACTCATGAAAATATTGGATGGTATTGCTTGTTTGGTACGTTTAAAATCAACAACAAATTAGGGATACACTCGGAGTACCAATGGCGCAGAGATAATGTAATCACCGATTGGCAACAAAGTTTACTGCGATTGGGCATAAATTATCAGCTCAATCAAAGGATCTTGTTTAGAGCCGGCTATGCGTGGGTAGAAACTTTTCCGTATGGCGAAATCCCGCTTAATAATTTCGGGAAAGATTATACGGAGCACCGCATTTTCGAAATGGCACAGCTTTCGCATCGAGAAGGAATTGTAGAATTATCTCACCGATTTATGCTGGAACAAAGGCACATCGGTGGGTACAGCAACATCAATCTTGAAAACGAAGACAAATTTTTATTGTCGCATCGGTTGCGATATATGGTACGATTACAAATACCCCTGCAAGGAGCCGTAGTAAAAGACAAAACACCCTATGCGGCATTGTATAATGAGATATTCGTTGCATTTGGAAAAAACACAAATTCTAATGTTTTTGATCAGAACCGGATAGGTGTTTTGTTAGGTTATCGGTTCACCGAAAATTTAAAAATTGAAGGCGGGTATTTAAATCAAATATTACAATACGGACGAAAAATCAATGGGCAAAATGTTTTTCAAAACAACAACGGCATAATCATAAATGCGAACTTTTCTATTAATCTGGCAAAAACTTGATCGTAAAGTTTTATTCATTTAATCCCGTATTCATACACCGAAAAAGTTCCGGGCAATATTTTAGGCCTGGGGTTTGGGTTTTCCGTAGTTGCAGCCGGAATTTCTCCGTATTGAGCTGTTGAAACAAATACATGGTGCGTTTTTGGATTAAGCGCAATAGTGCGTGCGCCTACAGCGGTGCTTACGGTCTCGGTCACTTTAAATTCGTTAGGTGAAATTTCCTTCACTACCGTCATAGTGCCTTCTCCATTCGAGCTGATCGCCACACCTAAATCGGCATCGAATACCACACCATCCACACGTTTGCCAATCGGCACCTCTGCCACAACGCTCCCCTTGTCAGAATCGAGCACCATCATCACACCATTATGGCAAACCGAAAACAGCCGATGATTTTTTCGATCTATAGCGAGGCCGGTGGGTTCTTCGCCAGGAGCAACCTTCCATTTATTCTTTACAACTAATGATTTTGCATCGAAGGAAACGACCTCGTGGGTGTCTTCAAGGTTTACAAAAATAGTTCCTTGCTCATCCGAAACGCCAGCCTCCAAAGCCGTGCCGCCAATATGTACAATGCCCACTACTTTTGCTTCAACAATGTTAATAGCGGTAGCTGTTACATCACTGTGATTGAAAATAAAAACGCGGTTCGAAAATTTATCGTAAAGTAGTGCATCCGGGTTTTTTCCAGTTGGCAATTCGGCAATCACTTTCAATGTCTTTAAATCAAAAATAGTAGCCGTGTTGCTATGTCCATTGGTGGTAATGCCCCTACCCGATCCAGGCACTGCGATAACACCATGCACGCCTTTCAAATCCGGTATAGTTCCAATCTTTTTATGGCTGATTATATCTATCACCTCCACGCACGTACTGTGCGAAACGTAAAGTTTATCATTCGGTTCATTCACACTTAGGTAATCCCATCCGCCATCGCCCCCAATAAAAATTTTTTCTATGAGATGGAAGCTTGACTGGGCCTCCGCATAAAAAGTGAAAAATATTAAAAACACAAAAAGCAAGGCGTTTAACTTATTCATAGCATTTATCTTTTAATACAATAATACAAGGTATAGCTCAATTTTGAATTATTTCTGAATTAGGTTCAAACCGACAAGCAGTTTTATTTGGTATCAGCAATAAAAAGGTAACGTTAAATTTTATTAATTTGATTAATATTGTTCATAATCAACCCGACAATGAAAAAACCAGCAACACTTTTCTTTGTATTCATCTGCGCAGCAAGTTTGCACAGCCAACCGCTTACCAGCAAGGCTATAGATGATTTAACGGAACGCTCCATGAAAGCGTTTAATGTTCCGGGCATTGCAGTAGCCGTAATTAAAGACGGAAAGGTTATTCACTCGAAAGGATATGGTGTACGCTCGCTCAACACCATGCAAAAAGTGGACGAAAATACGTTGTTTGGTATCGCCTCCAACAGCAAAGCGTTTACTGCGGCTACACTTGGAATATTAGTTGATGAAGGAAAAATAAATTGGGACGACAAAGTGCGCGATTACATTCCCGAGTTTAAACTGTACAGCCCTTTTGTTACCGAAGAATTTACCATTCGCGATTTGATCACCCACCGCAGCGGGCTTGGTCTTGGCGCTGGCGACCTGATGTTCTTTCCCGACTCCAGCGACTTTACTTTAAAAGATGTGATCTACAACCTTCGTTTTCTAAAATCCGTTTCTAGTTTTCGAACGAAGTACGATTACGACAATAACCTTTACATTGTGGCAGGTGAAGTGGTAGCCCGTGCTTCGGGAATGAGTTGGAATGATTTTGTGGAGCAACGTATTATTCAACCGCTGGGTATGGCAAAAACGGCCGCCTCGTTCGATCGGTTGAAAGACAAGTCGAATGTGATCGATGGCCACGCGCCCGTAAATGGCAAAGTACAAGTGATTGCGCGAAGCACTGTAAAAGTTGCACACTCAGCCGGAGGCATTAACTCAAGCATTGCCGACCTGTGCAAGTGGGTGACGCTGCAACTCAATCACGGCAAGTATGGGGATAAAAAATTATTTTCAGAAAAAGTACATGAAGAAATGTGGGCCCCACAAACCATCATACCGGTTCGGAATCCCGGTGCGTACAACACACACTTTGCCGCGTATGGCCTCGGCTTTTTTATTTCGGATGTAATGGGCTACAAACAAGTAACGCACACGGGTGGCCTCGAAGGCATGGTAACGCAGATAACAATGATACCGGAATTGAATCTGGGTATCATCGTACTCACTAATCAGCAAGAAGGCGGAGCATTTGCATCGATCACCAATCAAATTAAAGATGGTTATTTTGGAATCAAAGGAACTGATCGTGTGAAGGAATATTCGGAAGGTAGAAATAAATCGTTTGCCAATGCCAAGCATCTTACGGATTCCATTTGGAATGAAATTGAAGTTGCAAAAAAATTACAAAACAAGTTTGATGTAAAAACGATTACAGGCACCTATACTGATGTTTGGTTTGGTGATGTGACCGTTTCAGAAAAAAATTCAAAATTGTGGTTCACTTCTAAGCGTTCGCCAAAATTAACTGGCGAAATGTATTACTTCAAAGGCAACACATTTGTGGTGAAGTGGAAAGACCGCAGCATGGATGCCGATGCATTCGTCAATTTTTCATTGAATGAAGAAGGCAAAGGCACTGGAATAACCATGAGAGCCATTTCACCACTCACCGACTTCAGTTACGATTTCCACGACCTGGCTTTCAAGCGAAAGCAGTAATCAATCGATGATGGATTGATAGACCAGTATTTTGAACTTCTCGTTTACTTCCCAGTGTGGGTTGGAAACAATGTTGGTATAATTGATCCCGATTAAATGTTCTTTAGGATCAACCCAATAGGTGGTGCTGAATGCCCCGCCCCAAAAAAACGAACCGATGCTCAAAACAGATTGGTAATCGTTTTGATCGGTCTCCAATCCAAAACCCAAACCAACTTGATTGGAAATGGGTGCGTGAAGTTGGCTTGTAAGCATCAGTTCAATAGTTTTTCGGCTTAGCAAGCGAACGCCATTAAATTCGCCTTGGTTCAAAAAAAACTGAAGGAATTTTGCATAGTCTTCTACGGTTGACGAAAGCCCTGCCCCACCCGAAAAATATTTTCCGTTGGTTGCCGGGTAGTTTGCATCAATGGTAGTGTAATCTATTTTTTCAATTACATTGATTTTAGAAAGATGCTCTTCTTTATTTTGATACAAGGGCACGAGCCTATTGTATTTTTCTTTGGGCAGATAAAAATACGTGTCGTTCATTCCTAACGGTTTAAAAATACGTTGGTGCAAAAATTCATCGAATGGCAAACCGGAGATTACCTCTACAAGGTAACCGAGTACATCAAAACTGAGGCTGTAAGTCCATTGCTCTCCGGGGTTGTGTTTTAGCGGCAAGCCGCCCAGTATTTTCATTTTTTCTGCCAGCACATCTTTGTTGCTGCCAATACCGCTTGGCACTTTGGCTTTGGCATAGATGGCTTTCATTTCTTGGCTTCCGATTGCCGCATAATCAATGCCCGAAGTATGTGTTAAAAGCTGCCTGAAGGTGATTTCGCTTTTGGCAGGCTGCGAGGTGAAGCTGGAGTCTTTTGCATTAAACGTGATAAGCACGTTTGGTTTTTTAAATTCAGGAATGAATTTGTTGATGGGGTCGTCTAATAAAAATTTTCCTTCCTCCCAAAGCATCATAATGGCCAGAGCCGTGATGGCTTTACTCTGCGATGCGATACGAAAAATATGATCTGGTTTAAGTGGAGTTTTCTTTTCAATGTCGCTGTAGCCAAAGGACCTTTTATAAACAATTTTTCCATTTCGTACAATAAGGGAAACAGCTCCGGGTATATATCCTTTGTTAACATAATCATTCATTACCTTGTCAATACGCGTTAATCGTTCGGAAGAAATTCCATTTTCTTCGGGCTTGCCAATTGGTAAAGGCTGCGAAAGCACTTTCACCGAAAAAAAGACAAGGGCGATAAATATTATTTTTTTCATGTACTATTAATTTAAATGATGAATCATAAACCTTTCACGCTCATACCGCCATCCACCAAAATATTTTGCCCGGTTATGTAGCTTGCCATATCCATTGCCAAAAAAGAAATAAGGCTCGCTACTTCTTCCGGATTACCAACACGGCCCATTGGTGTGCGCTTTAAAATTTTTTCAAGCCGATCCGGTTGCGATAAAACCGGTTCGGTTAACGGAGTTTCGATATACCAGGGCGAGACTGAATTAACACGAATATTAAATTCAGCCCACTCTGCGGCCAAATGCCGGGAGAGTTGAATGATTGCTGCCTTGGTCATCCCGTAAGGCGGACCAGATTGCACATCCAAAGTTCCGGCTACCGAAGCTACGTTAATAACACTTGCGCTATTTGATTTTTTCAGCAACGGGAAAAACTTTTGGGTAAGGTCGATCATGCTGAACAAATTCAGTTCAAAAAGTTTTCGGTACTCTTCTTCGGTGTAGTCAATAAATTTTTTGCGTATGTTACTGCCCACGTTGTTGACCAGCACATCGAGCTTGCCCCACCGATCGCCAATATTTTGGATCAACTCTTTTCTGAATTTGTCTTTGGTAAGATCGCCTTGGATAAAAGTGAGTTTTGGATTGTTGGCAATGGATTCCGGAAGAACATTAGCGGTTCGTGCAACGGCTATTACTTCAGCATCGAGGGCAAGGAATGTGGTTGTCGTGGCAAGGCCAATGCCTTTGGTGCCTCCGGTTATTAACGCTTTCTTGTTTTTTAGATTCCACACCATCAACTCTCACTTATTTCTTTGGCTGCGATGGCCTCACTTCAATTTTGCTCGGCAACGTGCGCGGGTTCATATTCAGTAAATCAACAACAAGCCGGCCAATGTCTTCGGGTTGAATCTTCCAGGCGTCTTGCGCATTGGGCGTGTGGTTGTTAAATTCAGTGGCCACCGATCCGGGCATGATGGTACTCACTTTAATATTATGGACACGGGCATCCAACATTACCGCTTGAGTTAGTCCGAGCAGACCAAATTTGCTTGCATTGTACGAGCTGCCCCCCGTAAAAAAATTAGACCCGGCCAAACTGCCAATGGTAATGATATAGCCTTTCGATTTTTTCAATGCTTCGTAGCCGGCTTTGATGCTGTAAAAAACTCCGGTAAGGTTTGTGTCGATGGTTTCGTGCCAAAGACGGGGTTCGAAAGTATCAATCGACCCAAAGAAACCAACGCCCGCATTGGCAATCAACGCATCGAGTTGCCCGAATTTCTTCAACACTTTCTCTACTGCCGATCGCTGCTCCTCAAAATCCCGTACATCGGCTTTCAGGCCAATAGCATATCCTTCTTTAATTGAATTTAAACGTTTGAAAGCCTCTCCCACCGCTTTGGCATTACGCCCGGTTATGGCCACCTGCCAACCTTCTCTTACCAAAGCTTCGGCTATTCCGAAGCCAATACCTTTGCTTCCTCCGGTAATCAATGCTGTTTTCATTTTACTTTTTTTACAATACTAAATGTAAACATTATTGACATTAACAGAAATTGGAATTTGACAGTAGGATTGATTGGTTACTGAGTGCGAGGAAAACCAAGTTTGAAAGTCGCTCCCGAACCAAGTCTGCTTGTTAAAGTAACCGTAATTCCAATCTGATCGGCTAAATGTTTTACAATGGCCAAGCCTTCATTTTGTCTCTGCTAAATTCGTATTTTTGCAAACTAATTTGAAATCAAAATCACTAATTAATAAAATTATGCCGGGCACCGAACTCTTTGGAAAAGAAGAAAAGAAAGAAATCAACGATGTACTCGAAACGGGCATCCTTTTTCGCTACAACCACGATGCACAACGCAACAACATTTGGAAAGCGCGCGAGTTTGAAAACGAAGTGAAAAAATTGCTCGGTGCAAAGTATGCGCACGCAGTGAGCAGCGGCTCTACAGCAGTAGCCTGTGCCCTGGCCGCAGCCGGTATTGGCGCTGGTGATGAAGTGATCGTACCTCCGTTTACGTTCATTGCTTCAATAGAGGCCGTGCTTTTTGCGGGCGCGCTCCCGGTATTTGCAGAAATTGATGAAACCCTCTGCTTAAGTGCTAAGGGCATCAAGGCGGCCATCACGCCAAAAACAAAAGCTGTTTTGTTGGTGCAAATGTGCGGAGGCATGGCACAGATGGATGAGATTTTAAAACTATGCAAAGAGCATAATATTACGTTGGTAGAAGATGCAGGTCAGGCATTTGGCGCATCGTACAAAGGCACTTCGGTTGGGTTGATGGGTAAGACAGGTTGTTATTCATTCGATTTTTTCAAGATCGCTACCTGCGGAGAGGGCGGTGTGATGGTGACCAACGATGAGCAGGTTTATAAAAATGCAGATTGCTACTCCGACCACGGCCATAGCCACGTGGGCAACAACCGGGGCATGGAGCCTCACCCCATTTTGGGTTTTAACTTTCGCATGGGCGAATTGAGTGCGGCCATTGGCTTAGCGCAGACTCGCAAAGTTTCTTTCATTTTACAAAAGAACCGTGAATACAAAAAAATATTGACCGATGTGCTTTCGAAAGTGCCCGGCATTAGTTTCAGTACACTACCCGATCCGGCAGGAGACTCGGCTACGTTCTTGAATATGTTCTTACCCGATACCCAAGCCGCAAAACGCACGGTAGATGAATTTAACCGTGCCGGTGTTGGCGGGTTTAATTACTGGTATTCGAACATGTACCATTTTATCAATCAGTGGGACCACATCAAAGAATTGAAGGTGGCAGCCAAACTGCCTATTCATCTTCTGGGCACACCACAAGATTACAAAAATCTTCAGTTGCCAAAATCGCAAGAAGTGATCGGTCGATTGATTTCGTTTGGCATCCGTTGCACCTGGACGGAAGAGGAAGTAAAGTCGCTTGCCAATCAGATTAAAACTTGTGTAGAGAAAGCATCAGCCGTGCCTGCATAATCTTAAATTCATACCCATGCACAAAAATTTTAAAGGAATAGAAAAGACCGTTTACGGTCGTGGCAGTTTCAATCAACTCGGAGACATCATCAACGAAAAGAGAAATGACAACGACAAGTTCATGCTCTTCGTAGTAGATAATTACTTTAAGGGAAAAGAACTGGAAAAACGAATCCCTTCGAAAAAAGAAGATATTGTTAAGTTTATTGACGTTGAGGCTTACGAACCCACTACCGAACAGATCGACAACCTTCGCGATGAAGTAAAAAAATCGAAAGGAATTCCTTCGGCCGTAATCGGTATTGGCGGGGGCTCAATTATGGACATAGCCAAAGCCGTCTCGTTAATGTTTACCAACGAAGGCTCTTCAACGTTGTATCAAGGATTAAACCTGATCAAGAAACCCGGCATTTATCATATCGGTGTACCTACTATTTCAGGAACAGGCGCAGAAGTTTCGATGACTGCCGTGCTCACCGGACCCGAAAAAAAATTAGGGTTAAAATGCGAGTGGACAGTCTTCAACCAAATTGTACTCGATCCGGAATTGATCTCATCCGTTCCACGCAATTGGTGGTTCTACACGGGTATGGACACCTACATCCATTGTATTGAATCTGAAAATGGAATTTTGAACAACGCCTACTCGCATTCGTATGCCGAGCAAGCGTTAAAGCTTTGCCGCGATATTTATCTGGGCAACAAAAGCGGGCAGACCGCAGAGAACGATGACAAACTGATGGTGGCTTCACTTATGGGTGGATTGAGTTTAACTTATTCTGAAGTAGGCGTTTGCCATGCGTTGTCGTACGGTCTATCTAAAATTCTTGGCACACGTCATTGCTATGCAAATTGTATTGCATTCAATCACCTTCACGATTTCTATGCGGAAGGTGTTACAGAATTTAAAACGATGATTGCAAAACACAAAATTGATCTTCCGCAAAACTTATCTAAAGACTGGACTGCTGATCAGATCACTGCCATGGCAAAAGTGGCTTACAACCTGCCGCACATGTGGAACCACGCTATCGGACCAGATTGGAAAGAGAAAATCACGATTGAAAGCATCAGTGAATTGTATCGAAGACTTTAGATTTGGACATGAGTGAGATTCGAGGAATGAGGCAATGTTTTTCTCAAATCTAGTTACACATCACTCGTACTATGTCTAAGCTCTTCCATTTCAAACAATTTTCTATTAACCACGGCCAATGCGCCATGAAGGTGGGCACCGATGCGGTGTTGTTGGGTGCGTGGATGAGCTGTGAAGATGCTAAGGATCTTCTCGAGATTGGCACCGGCTCAGGCATAATTGCTCTCATGGCATCCCAGCGTACAAAAAATGATGCCCACATCGATGCCATTGAAATTGAAAAGGGAGAAGTTGAGCAGGCCAGAGAAAATGTACTAAACTCACCGTGGCCAAAAAAAATTTTTGTTCATCACGCAGTGCTTCAGAATTACGAAAATAAAACAAAATACGATTTCATTTTCAGTAATCCTCCTTATTTCAATAATAGTCTGCGCTCCCCTGCTCCACATCGAAACCGAACAAGGCACACCCATCAACTGGGTTTTGATGACCTTGTTTTCAACGCTAAGAGGTTGCTTCATCCGCAAGGGAAATTAGCAGTAATACTTCCGGTAAGCGAAGGAAACAAGTTCAAGGAAATTGCCGCAATACATAATCTTTATTTAATCAGGCAATGCGCTTTTTATTCGCGCGCGCATAAACCTCAGGAAAGATGGTTGTTAGAATTCGGCCTGAAAGAACAACGTGTTGAGTCCGGTAAATTAGTTTTATACGCGCACGGTAACCAATGGTCGGAAGCATACCGTACCTTAACGGGAGAATTTTACATTGAGTAAAAACGCAATTTTCCCATGCATAAATGTGGGATTTACATTTTCTTAACATTTATTTTATACTGATTATCAGTTAATTATATTTTTTAACAAAATATGTTTAAACATATATTAAGGGTTTTGTGTTAAGATTGCAAAACATAAACTATAACTATGAAAAAAATTACTTTCTTGATTGGCGCATTACTAATGATAGGCCTTGCCTCAGCACAAAATTGGTCACTCGACAAGGCACATTCTAAATTAGGTTTTGGCGTAACACACATGCTAATTTCCGAAGTGGAAGGAAATTTCAACTCATTTGATGCGAAAATCGTTTCAAAATCGGATGACTTTTCAGATGCCGTAATTGAATTAACTGCCGATGTGGCGAGCATTAATACCAACAACGAAGGCCGGGACAAACACTTGAAAAGTCCGGACTTTTTTGATGCTGAGAAATTCAATTCGCTATCATTCAAAAGCAAGTCTCTGACAAAAGTGGAAGGAAAAAAATATAAGCTGGTGGGCGACTTAACCTTACACGGTGTAACCAAAGAGGTGACTCTTGATGTTGTTTTTAACGGCTCAACCATTCATCCTTTTAACAAAAAAACGATTGCCGGATTTAAAGTTACCGGGATATTTAAAAGATCAGATTTTGGTGTTGGCACTCCTTCTTCTGTGGTAAGCGATGAAGTAGAACTCAGAGCAAATACTGAATTTGTAAAGAGCTGATTTGGGGTTTGTTGTTCGTCCGGATTTTAATTTGTCCGGCCGATTTTTTTTGTAACTATATTTGTTCAGACTATAAAATGTACAAGCTATTCTTCTTACAATTTTTATCAACTTAAATTTATACAAATGAAAAAAATAAGTACAATTCTGTTGGCCGTGTTTGCTGCAAGTACGGTGTCGGCTCAAACTTGGGCACTGGATAAAGCTCATGCTAAACTTGGGTTTAGTGTTACACACATGTTGATTTCAGAAGTTGAAGGTTCTTTCAAGTCGTTTGATGCCTCCATCACGGCTACCAAAGATGACTTCAGCGATGCCGTAATTGAAATGACAGCCGATGTTAATTCTATAGACACGAACAACGACTACCGCGACAAGGATTTAAAGAGCGAAAACTACTTTGACGCTGTCAAATTTGGTACACTCACCTTTAAAAGCACTTCAGTTAAAAAAGTGGATGGTAAAAATTATAAAGTTACAGGCGACCTAACTATGCACGGAGTGACCAAGTCCGTAGAACTCGATGTTATCCTAAACGGCCCAATTGAACACCCCCGAAGCAAAAAACTGATAGCCGGCTTTAAGATTACGGGTAAGATTAAACGTAAAGATTTTGGCGTAGGGGAAAAAACTCCCGGAGCTGTAGTTAGCGAAGAGGTTCATATTTATGCCAACGCGGAGTTTGGCAAAAAATAGATATCAGGCAACTAATTTTTAATAAAACTGCTTTGCCATACAGGCAAGGCAGTTTTTAATTCCATGAAAATCGAAGAAGAAATTAAACAGAGTAAATTTCAAAGTCCTTTTCAAAAGGCTACCATTAATTTGTTGTTTACGGCCAACTGGCTCGAAGCAAGCAGCAACAAGTTTTTTAAAGAGTTCGGTATCACCAATCAACAGTTCAATATTTTGCGAATACTACGTGGGCAATCTCCTAAAGCTGTTTCGGGTGCGATGATAAAAGAACGGATGTTGGATCAAAATTCGGATATCTCTCGGTTGCTCGACCGTTTAATTGTAAAAAAATACATTTCAAAAACGCCCTGCAAAAGCGACAAGCGAGCATCCGATGTTAAAATTACCGACAGTGGCCTAAAGATTTTATCGAAGATTGACCAGCGCATCGATGAGATCAACTCATTTCTCAATCTCACAGCCAAAGAAGCCGACCTCTTGAACGAATTGCTCGACAAAAGCAGAGGTTAAATTTTTGAAAGCTCTTCTTTTACAAATCCCATAAGCTCACTTATGTACGAGCGGCTAAAATCAAATTTAATTCCAGCGGCTTTATATATTTCAGGTATGGTTTTCGTGTTACCGAGCCTCAACGCATTTTGGTAAAATTCCAACCCTTTAATTTTGTTTTTCTTAAAATTACGCCAAACAGCAATTGCTCCCAGTTGTGCCATACCATATTCGATATAATAAAATGGGACTTCGTATAGATGAAGTTGTTTTTGCCAAAGATAGTCTTTGGTTGTTTGGAGGCCTGACCAATCGGTTAACGTATCGTTGAACTGATCGAAAATGGAGTTCCAGGCTTTTTTCCTTTCGTCAAGTGAGTGGTTCTGATTTTCGTAAATCCAATGTTGAAACTTATCAATCGTGGCTACCCACGGCAACGTTTCTATACTATCTTCCAACTGATCGCGCTTAGCTCTTTTAAGTTCTTTTTCATCCGGAAAAAAAATCGGCCACTCGTCCATCGACAAAAGTTCCATGCTCATCGAAGCCAGCTCGGCCACTTCCATGGGAGGCGATTTAAAATCTCCCAACTCAAGATCGATGGTAAGAAAATTATGCACAGCATGGCCTCCTTCGTGCATAATGGTGGTCATATCGCGCATGGTAGAAGTGGCGTTCATAAAAATAAATGGAACTCCAATCTCAGCCAACGGATAGTTGTAACCTCCGGGTGCTTTACCCTTTCGCGACTCTAAATCCAAATGTCCCATCTTTTTCATAGTTTCAAGGCAACTCCCAAGGTATGGATCTAATCTGTTAAAGACAGAAATGGATTTGTCAATCAAATCTTTTCCATCATTAAATGCTTTGAGAGGCTCACGCCCCTGCGGATCTACGGCTTTATCCCACGGGCGAAGCTCGGAGACTTTCATCTCTGTTTTTCTCTCTTTGGCAATTTCGTTGAGTACCGGTACAACTTCGTTGGCAATGGATTCGTGAAAATCAAAGCAATCTTTGGGTGTGTAATCAAACCGTCCGTAAGCTTTGAATTGGTAATCTCTGAAATTTTTGAAACCGGCATTTATGGCCACGTTGTGTCGAAGAGAAATCAATTTGGAAAACAGTTCATCAAGCACATCTTTATCTTTGAGCCTTCGCTCAGAAATTTTTTTAAATACTTCCTCGCGTTTTGCTCGGTCGGTTGATTGCAGCAAAACTCCAGCCTGGGGCAGCGTAAGCTCCCGATCTCCAATGTGTACTGTCATGGCCCCAGAAATTTCGGCATACTTCTGTGTTTCGGTGGTTATCTCGGTAAAGAGTGGAATGTTTTCTTCACGAAACAATTCAACTTCTTTTTTGATATTTCGAAACATCAAATTAAAACCCGGCTGGTGTTCTAGCGCTTTGCTTAGAGTTGAGTCCAATATTTTTTTATTCATTTGATCTGCGTACGGAGCAACATTCGGCTGAATATTTTGCACAAAATCCTGATACGCTTTGCTGTATTCTTCTTTGTCGGTGTAACAAGTCATACGGACGTAACGCCAGCCCATATCTTCGCTTACCACAGACTCCAGTTCGCTGCGGTCGCGTAACCATTGTCGAAGTTCCTGCTCCGAATTGATCGCACGGTTAACCAGTTTTTCAAAAAAAGGTTTTAACGTTTCCCAAGTCGTTACTTTAAAATCTTCAGGAATAAAATTCCTTTTAGGGCGAACGGGTATTTCGGTACTGTGTTTCATAAAAATCTATTGCCAAACTTATTAAAGTTGACTGAAAACAAAAAAGCCGAAGATTTCTCCTCGGCTTTCTTTTCAAGTATTTTATTTATTCGGCCAACACCGATACCTGGATGTTGTGCTTCACTTCTTTGTGAAGGTCCAGAAGCGCAGTGTAAGTTCCTAATTCCTTAGGCTGTTCTTTGAAGCTGATCTTCCTGCGGTCAACGTCAAAACCTTTGGCTTTGAGGGCATCGCTTACTTGAAGCGAAGTTACCGCACCAAAAATCTTTCCGGTTTCGCCTGCTTTTGTGCGAAGCTCTACGGTGAGCTCGCCAATTTTAGCGGCTAGGTTTTCGGCATCTTGCTTAATTTTGGCCGCCTTGTGTGCAGCTTGGCGAATATCTTCGGCTACTCTCTTTTTATTAGACTCATTTGCAATCAAAGCAACCCCGTTAGGGATAAGATAATTGCGGCCGTAGCCCGGCTTTACTTTTACAGTATCGTTTTTGTAACCAAGCCCTGTTACATCCTGTGTCAAAATCACTTCCATGGTATTACAAGGGTTTAGGTTATTTCATTTGATCGGCCAAATACGGCAGTATAGCAATATGTCTAGCACGCTTTACAGCTTGCGACACTTTCTTCTGGAATTTCCAGCTTGTGCCCGTAAGCCTGCGGGGAAGTATCTTGCCTTGCTCGTTAATAAATTTTAAAAGAAAATCGGGGTCTTTGTAGTCGATGTACTTGATCCCATTCTTTTTAAAGCGGCAGTATTTAGGTTTTATCTCTGCACGCTTAATTGGTTCATTCATTAGTGTCATGCTTCTACCCTCTCTCGTTTAGGTGCAACAGTCTTTTTTGTACGGTTAAACTCGCCTTTCTTTCTGCGCACGTTGTATGCTACGGCATGTTTATCTAGTGCTACAGTGAGGAAGCGCATCACCGATTCATCACGTCTGAATTCGGTTTCAAGGGTGTTGATGATGTCGGTGTTCTCTGTCGCAAATTCGATCAGGTTGTAAAAGCCGGTGGACTTGTTTTGGATGGGATAAGCCATCTTTTTCAGTCCCCAAAACTCTTTGTTGATGATCTCGGCCTTGGCCTTGGTCACCACCTTCACAAATTTCTCGACAGCATCCTTTGCCTGATCTTCAGACAAAACGGGATTGAGAATGAATACTGTCTCGTAATTGTTCATGAATTATTTGTTTTTAATGGGGTGCAAAGGTAAAAAACTGTATTGGAATACCCAAAAAATCTTCAAAATGAAGTTTTTTGCACCTACTCTGCTAAAAACTAAACCCCTAAATAATTAAATGGGGATATATTCTTCAATTTTTCTTTTAATATAGGTGTAATAGCCAGATTGTCTATAAAAGTATGGATGGACTCTTTTGTAATCTTTTCATTTTTACGGGTGAGTTCTTTCAATGCTTCATAGGGGTTTGGATAGCCTTCTTTACGCAAAATAGTTTGGATAGCTTCCGCCACAACGGCCCAGTTTTCTTCGAGGTCTTGATCAATTGCCGTTTTGTTTAGTTCCAGTTTTGAAATACCTTTTTGCAACGATTTTAAGGCGATCCAGGTGTGGCCCATTGGTACGCCAATATTTCTTAATACGGTTGAATCGGTGAGGTCGCGTTGCAGTCGTGAAACGGGGAGCTTTGCCGACAAGTGTTCGAACAGTGCGTTTGCCAATCCTAGGTTTCCCTCCGCATTTTCAAAGTCGATGGGGTTAACCTTGTGCGGCATGGCACTGCTGCCAATCTCCCCAGCTTTTATCTTTTGTTTGAAATAATTCATCGAAACATACTGCCATACATCACGACTGTAATCTAAGAGAATAGTGTTGATGCGCTTCAGGTTATCGAACAGCGCTGCGAGGTTGTCGTAATGTTCGATCTGCGTAGTGGGGTGGCTGCGTTCCAGGCCTAAATATTTTTTTACAAAAAGATTTCCAAAATCTATCCAATTAATTTCAGGGTATGCCACATGATGTGCATTGAAATTTCCCGTAGCTCCCCCAAATTTTGCCGAGTTTGGAATGGTTTTTAAAAGCACTAATTGTTTTTTTATGCGTTCGCAAAAAACAGTTATCTCTTTCCCCAACCTAGTGGGCGATGCGGGCTGGCCGTGGGTACGTGCCAGCATGGCAACATCTTTCCATTCGTTTGCTTGATGATCTAATGCGAGAATGAGTTTGTTCAATTCCGGTAAAAATTCCTTGTCTAAAAAATCTTTGATCAGTAACGGAGTTGCCGTATTATTAATGTCTTGCGATGTCAGGCCAAAGTGGATAAACTCTTTAAAAGCGGAAAGCCCGAGCTGGTCAAACCGGTCTTTAATAAAATACTCTACTGCCTTCACATCGTGGTTGGTGATCTTTTCAGTTTCTTTGATTTTAAATGCCTCTGCATCGGTAAACTCTTTGTAAACCTTTCGCAGTATGTCAACTTTTTCTTTTGGAAAGTTTTTTAATTCATTCAATGGCAGTTCGCAGAGTGCAATAAAGTATTCTATCTCCACCAATATGCGGTAACGAATCAAAGCATACTCTGAAAAATAGGCCGAAAGCTGTTTTGTGTTTTCAAAATAGCGGCCATCGATGGGCGAAATGGCTGTGAGTGAATTAAGTAGCACGGTGGGTTGTATTTATTCCTCAAAAATAAACAAAACCAATTAACAGACTTTTAACAGGGCACTGATATAAAATTTGCAACTCGGGCGAAATTTGTCCGTAGATATTGCCGATCTGAACCTTAACTTCAATGTTTACCTATCCCAAGTGCCTGTTTATCATTCCCTTCTTTTTTTGTGGCTTTGAATTTGAGGAAGTATCGGCTCAAGAAAAAAACAAACAAGGAATTGAGTTTACTATCCGAAAAGCAAGAGGCACCGTTAAGCTAGACGGTATTATTAATGAACCGGATTGGACTACTGCCGATATAGCCACCAATTTTTATATGAACTCACCCGTAGATACGATGGCTCCGTACTACCAATCGAAGGCCCGGGTTACGTTTGACGATCATTTTCTATACGTATCATTCGTTTGTTATGATAATATGGAGAAACCAAACATTGTGCAGAGCTTGCGGAGGGATTTTGACTACGACCTGAACGATAACATCGGCATATTCATAGATCCGTACAACGATCACACCAACGGTTTTTATTTCCTGATCACGCCCTACAACGTTCAACACGAAGGCATTGTTTATGGTGGTGGCACTTCGGGCGATTCCTTCAACAACAACTGGGATAACAAATGGTATTCTCATGTGGTGCGTTATGCCGATAAATGGATTGCAGAGATGGCAATTCCGTTCCGGTCGTTTCGCTATAACAATAGTGTGGAAAACTGGAATGTTACTTTTTTAAGGCACGACTTAAAACACAACCAGCTCTCGAGTTGGATAGCCACACCCATTCAATATGTGCCGGCTTCATTTGCCTATACCGGAAAAATGAAATGGGAAACGCAGGCTCCGAGAATGGGTCAAAATATTTCTCTCATCCCCTACATGGTTGGTTCTTCATCGCAAGATGCAGAAAATAAAGTGCCAACTAATAATACCATGAGTGCGGGCTTGGATGCAAAAGTGGCGATTACTCCGGCACTCAATCTTGACTTGACGATAAACCCTGATTTCTCTAACGTAGATGTTGACCGGCAGGTGATCAACCTCACCCGTTTCGAATATCAGTACCCGGAGCGCAGAACTTTTTTTCTCGAAAACAGCGATCTTTTTTCATCACCCGGCTACCCGCCTACCCGTCCGTTTTTTTCCAGAAGGATTGGCTTAGCATCCGATTCTTCAGGTAATCTTCAGAAAGTGCCCATCGCCTACGGTGCGAGAATCAGCGGAAAAATTGGAAAAAACTGGCGTATCGGTGCCATGAATCTGCAAACCAAAAAGAAAGAGAACCTGGGCCTACCTGATCAAAATTATACCGTGGCGGTTGTGCAGCGGCAAATCTTTTCGCGCTCGAATATTGACTTCTTTGTTGTGAACAAGCAATCGCTTGGCATGGGAAATTATGATTCGGCAAAATATTATAACAACGATCTGGTTCGAAACGTGTGGGATGGCACGAAAAACACCAAGAAATTAAATCTCTACAACCGGGTAATTGGTGCTGACTTTAACTTGTTTACAAAAAGCAACCGTTGGAATGGGGACTTTTACTACCACAAATCGTTTGACGATTTTTCTACGAACAACAACTATTCTTACGGAGGTTTTTTGAGCTACTCCACCCGCTACTTCAATACGTTTGGCGGGCAATATGTAGTGGGCAAGAATTACAATGCCGAAGTTGGTTTTGTTCCGGCACAATCGGTTTACAACGGCTTCATTAATGGGTTTAATCGTGTGGAAGGGAAAATCTACCCTAAGGTTGGATCAATCACCAACATGGGTCCCGGTTTGGAGTTTGACCGAACTCAACTGCTTAACGGCACCATGACCGACAAGGCCTTTATCTTAGACTATACAATAAATTATAGAAATACTTCCCGATTATACGGTACTGTTCAACGAATTTTTTCGCTCTTGCCCCAAAGTTTTAATCCCATAGATCCGCATGGCGATGTGTCTTTTCAACCGGGCCAAAAATTTGAATGGACCGAATACAATGTTCAATACAACTCAGACTCGCGAAAAGTATTCACCTATACTGTAAAAGCATCGGGTGGCCAGTTTTACGATGGCCAAAAAAGAGGGCTTAGCGGAACGATCTCTTATCGTTACCAGCCGTATGGAAACATCACCGTAACGTACGATTACAACGACATCCGGATGAGTTATGGCAGTGCCAAGTTTTTACTGATCAGCCCACGGATGGATTTAACGTTCACCAACAAATTATTCTTCACTACCATCGTACAATACAACACACGATACGACAACATGGCTCTAAATGCACGCTTGCAATGGCGCTACAAACCTGTTTCTGATTTCTTTGTTGTTTACACCGAAAACTATTTACCCGAGCATCTGGTATCGAAAAACCGTGCGCTGGTTGTAAAGTGGACGTACTGGCTTAATCTTTAACAAGCATTACTCTCGTTTCTTCATTACCTTTGCCAATAACTCTTTTTAAAAGATGGCATTTGGATTGTTTAAGAAAACTGAAAAAAAGCAAGAACCTGCATCAGCAGGCCCGCATTACTACCAACTAACGGTAAAGAAAATAATTGAAGAAACGAAAGATGCTGTATCGCTTGTTTTTGAACAACCCCCATCGGGCAAAATAGCTTACAAGTCGGGTCAGTTTTTAACACTCATCGCCACCATTCAAGGCAAAGAAATACGCAGATCATACTCGCTGTGTTCCTCTCCTTTTATTGATGAGGACCTCACGGTGATGGTGAAGCGCGTAGAGGCGGGGTTGATGAGCAACTGGCTGCAAGATAACCTGAAGGCAGGCCAGCAACTAAAGGTTTTCGAACCGATGGGAAACTTTACCTCGGAATATTCGAAAGACAAAAAAAGGCATTTGGTAATGTTTGCAGGCGGC
This sequence comes from Bacteroidota bacterium, assembly GCA_018267285.1. Classification (GTDB taxonomy): domain Bacteria; phylum Bacteroidota; class Bacteroidia; order Cytophagales; family Cyclobacteriaceae; genus ELB16-189. Next base: position 124,973 of record JAFDYU010000012.1, read on the forward strand.
AGCGGCATCACGCCCATGATCTCCATTTTAAAAAGCACGATCACCCAAGAACCCGACAGTATTTGCTCGCTTATCTATTGCAATCGCGACATCGACAATATTATTTTTAAAAAAGAATTGGATTATTGGCAAACGCAATACGAGGGGCGGGTGCATGTCATCCATATTCTTGACAACGCCCCGATGAACTGGCAAGGTTATTCCGGTTTGCTGAATCAGGAAATGCTGGTAAAACTTTTCGAACGGATACCCGATTGGGGCCTTGAAAAAACCACGTACCTCATGTGTGGGCCTGAAGGGATGATGAAGAATGTAGAAACGCTTTTAGCCGCACTAGCTATCCCGAAAGAAAAAATTTTTAAAGAAAGCTTTGTTACCGGCACGATTGATAAGGAGAAAAAAGAAGAGACAAAAGCAGCTACCGTATCGGGAAACACTGCCCACGAAGTAACCGTTCGGTACGATGGCCAGGAGTATAAATTTATGGTAGAGCCCAACCGTGCCATTTTAGAAACTGCCCTCGATCTGGGCATAGACCTACCCTACTCCTGCCAAAGCGGGTTGTGCACCGCGTGCCGTGGCCGCGCATTGTCGGGTAAAGTAAAACTCGATGAAGAAGAAGGCCTCTCGCAATCCGAACGAGCCGAAGGTTATGTGCTCACTTGTGTGGGCCACCCGCTCACGGATGATGTAGTTATTGAGATAGGCTGATTTATTATTTGGGAACTGGCATCGCCCTCTCTTTTAATCCCACCATCGCTAATATTTTCTTTCTGAATTCTTCTCTGGGAAATGATCGGTTGCTGAGCACAACGTATAAAAATCCCTGTTCAGGGATGCTTACGAAATCTGCGTGAAACCCTCCTTGCGTGCCTGTATGCGATACAATTTTGGTGTGGTCATCCGTTTGACTAATAAACCAACTATAGCCAATGTAAGGCGGAAGACTATCAAGCCATGGGGTATACCGCATGATCGATCGTGAATGCTCAATCACATCTTTTTTTAAAAACAGTGCGTTGCGCAAGGCCAGCTCGTAGTGCGCCAGTTCACGCACAGAACTCCACACCCCACCGTTGCCAGCTGCTGCAAAGGTGGGTTCCTCGCCATAATCTTTTTCTATAAACTTGCCTTGGCTCCGAACATAACCGTGCGACACACCTTGTTGCGGGTAAGCCCCATCTGTGATTTTGCTGGTCGGCATATTGGAAGGCTTGAAAATCTTTTCAGACACAACCTCTTGCCATTTTCTGCCTGTCACTTTCTCGATAATCAATGCTAAACCGTTGAATGCCGGGTTCGAGTACTCGAAACGCGAGCCGGGCTCAAATAGCAATGAATCATTTAGTTCTATGGGGTTCCAATTTTCTTGATCCTTAGCTGTGAGCAAATACACACTGTCGAGAAACTTTCTCCGGTTGTCGGGTAAGCCTGACGTGTGTGTGAGTAAATGGTGTAACTTCACTTTTTTAGAGATGGACGGGTTTTTAAAATTAAAGTATTGATCCAATCTGTCGTCCACACTTAAACGACCTTCTGTTGCAAGTAAAAGAACCGTGTTGGCAACAAATGTTTTCGATATCGAACCAATATTGAACAAAGTTGTTGGTGCGATCTTTTCTCCGGATACTATATCAGCCAGGCCATATCCTTTCTCAAAAAGAATTTTATTTCCGTGCATTATAAGCACAGCAGCCCCGGGTTCTTCTTTTCTAAACTCTGATAAAAATAAACGATCTACCGGATCAACGGTTTTTTGGTGTTTGGGCGTACATGCGCACATAATAAAAAGAAAAGGCAATACTGTTTTTCTCATAAAATCTTTGAAAAAAGTAAACCGACACCAAAAAAAGAATTTAAATATAGACAGTTAAGATAATATGGTTTACCATTCTATTTTTTTGGCTACAATTTTTGCCGAGCTTTTTGGAGATTCTTTCATTTTTGCATGCAGCAGCTTGCAATTATTTTTCATTTTTTGTACGATAGTGGCTTGGTGCTGTGTCCACAATTTTTGCCAACCCGTGGCATTTAATTCTGTTGCGGGTTTTGTTTTGCCACTTTCAATCATGTTGTAATACCGATCTTGCCTGTAATAATGAAATAAAAAATTATTGAAGTGGTACCGGTACTTGTTGTCTTTTACTTCAATAGAAAGGTTATAGCTTATGGCTCCTGAAATTTTCTTTAAAATTCCGGCTTGAGCATATACAAAGAATGAACAAAGGCCATACACTTTTCCATCAATGGAATCTTTAAGCTTCAATTCAAATTTTTCATCGTTCTGGCGAAGTCCAGCAATCCATGACATGGCATTTTTAAACAATTGGTATTTTGATAAGGAATCAACAGCAACTATATTTTCAAATTCCATCGTTTCAGTTTCATCCGAACTCAAAATTGATTGAGCCCGGATGATCCCTTCAGAAACCAAAGTGATCGCAACTGAAATGAAAATGTACTTCATGTAAAATAGTTCTTTTACCCTAATATTTATATATAAAAGCTGCTCCGAAAGTTTCTTGTTCATTAGCCCCTGTACCGCTTCGGTTTTCATAATAATCGAATTCTCCATTTTTTGTTTTGGCTGCCACATCAATTCGTAGTTCCGGTTTCACAATCAAATGTCCATCGGCCAACGTTATCGGAGCCGTAAGCGTAAATGACCGATTGATCGTTCCGAGGTACCGAACCGCATTTTGGTCATTGAAATATTCCCAACGGGCTCCTATGCCCACCACATCGTTGATGGCATAATTGGAATACAATGCAACACCGCCCCAACCAGGTTTGGTAGAGCCATACGCAGCACGGATAGCATCGGCATCTGTACCCGTTGCTTTGAAGTTGTAAAAACCATACGCAGCATTCAGGCCCAGATAAAATTGAGTTGTAATTTGATAACCTGTGGTTACGTCAAAAAGTTGGCGCGTATAGTTTTGCAAATAAGCTTTCCCACTGGCAACCGCAACAGACGACAGATACGTATCATCCCCATAACCCCCAATATAATTCAGGTAGATATTGAATCCTTTTACGGGATTAATAAAGAGTTGTGAGATGACCGATTTCTGCGAATTGTTGTCGAACAAATTATCCCAGTTGTTCACTAAACCGGCCATCAACACCACCTTATCTGTAAGCATGTAGTTTGCTTTGGCACCGATGTGGTAAAAAGGGCCATTATTAAAAAGATTGGAAAGCGAGTAGTTGTAATTGACTGGTGCATCGATTACTTCGTAGCCGATGTGCGTACCAAACTGGCCAACGGTAAAACTAAGTTTTTCGGTTGCACGATACGTAAAGTAGGCTTGCTTAATGGCAGCAGATGTTCCGTATAACTGATTGATGTAGCCGCTGTTGGAACCGCTAGGATACCACAAGCTGGTGTTGTAGTTGCTGTTGTTCGCCACACGTGTATTGCCAAAGTTGCCCAGTTCAGCGTTTGGACCAAACGTAAGATCAATCACGAGGTCTGATTTTTTATCGGAATACATAAACTTGGTTTGTACCAATCCTAATGAAAACTGGTCAGTGAGTCTATCGAAGGCACGGCCAGCCGGATATCCTCCATTTACCGATGGGTTGCCCATCAAAGTTCCCGACTGCGGGTTATTGAATGCATGAAGGATGTACGAATCAATGTATCCGGAAAGGGTTACTTTGGGTTTATCTTCTTTTTCTTCCTTTGCTTCGGTGGTGTCTTGAGAAAAAGCAGGAAAAGCAGCCACAATATTGGACAGATAAAACAATAGGGTTTGTAAAGATTTTCTCATGGATATTTTTTTAGGTTATGCTGCTGTTTCTTTTATTTTATTCATCTCGATCGGGTACAAGTACTCACCATGCTGGCTGAAGTCGTTCCCTATCATTTTTTCTGCAGAGCTTACGCGAAGAGAGGAAACCAGGTCTGTAATTTTTAAGATGATGTACGAGCCAATCGTAACATAAGCAACCACAACCACAAGGCCGATCATGTGTACTTTAAACAAAGCCGTCTCGCCAAAGAAAAGGCCATTGCCCGTAGTGTTGGCACCATTAACGGCTGTGTTGGCAAACAAGGCCGTCATTACCATGCCCACCAGGCCACCCACACCGTGGCACGGAAAAACATCGAGCGTATCTTCCAATGAAGTTTTAGATTTCCAGTGCACTACAAGGTTGCTGATCAGCGCAGCCACCGTACCGATAAACAAACTTGAGGGAATGGTAACAAAGCCTGCCGCAGGCGTGATGGCAACAAGGCCCACAACAGCACCAATGCAAAACCCAAGAGCCGAAGGTTTTTTTCCGCGCACCACATCAAAAAGCACCCAACACAATCCGGCTGCTGCTGAAGCCGTGTTGGTAGTAGCAAAAGCCGATGCGGCCAGAGTTCCGGCACTTAAAGCACTGCCCGCATTAAATCCAAACCATCCAAACCACAGCAACCCCGTGCCCAGCAATACAAAGGGAATGTTAGCGGGTGCGATCGGTTCTTTCTCAACCGACTTATCGCGCAAGTAAATCGAAGCTATCAAAGCGGCAAATCCGGCTGACATGTGCACTACGGTTCCGCCCGCAAAATCCAGTACACCTAATTTGAATAAAAATCCCTCAGGGTGCCAGGTCCAGTGTGCCAATGGCGCATAGATAAATATCGAGAACAAAACAAGGAAGATCACATACGACTTGAATTTAACCCGTTCGGCAAATGTGCCGGTAATCAGAGCGGGTGTGATGATGGCAAACTTCAACTGAAAAAAAGCAAACAAAATCAATGGAATTGTGGGTGCCAGTGACCACGGCTTTCCATCTAATACATTCTGAAACATAAAAAATGTTCCCGGGTTGCCGATATACCCGCCAAGCGAATCGCCAAACGCTAAACTGAACCCCACCACTATCCACACTACGCTTATTACACCCATGGCAATAAAACTTTGCAACATGGTAGAGATAATGTTTTTGGTATCAATCATCCCTCCATAAAAGAAAGCAAGGCCTGGAGTCATTAATAACACCAGGGCAGATGCGGCCAGCATCCAGGCTACATCACCGGAGTTCATGCCATCTGTATGGATTGGCCCAGGCACTGCCGGAATAAAAAGAGCCAATACGCTGATGGCAAGCAAAAACACAAAGTAGATAACTGATTTTTTCATAGGCATAGGGGTAAAAGTTTTTAATTGTGTAAAAATTGTTGTGTTGGTTAAAAATATAAGCAACATTAATAAAAATGTTTAATATTTTATTAATCAATGGTATTTTTTTAATCAATATTTTAAAAATAGAAATATAAATTGATGTAAATGGGTAAATTTTAAACTTGAAGAAGTAATAATAGCCGTTTGGCCAGTTTCTTGATATGGCTTACTTTTTAATCTTTAAAAAGCAGGGACATCATATCATGATTGAGAAATTGGTATTCGTTGGCATGTTCTATTGGTTCGGAATCGTTTGCGCCAATGCCCAAGTGCTAACCAAGTATGATAAGTTTGAATTAAAAGAAGGCGAATTGGTTTGGCAGAATACCTATAACTACCCGGGTAATTCTGACAGCATACGGGCTGCAGTGGTGCAAATGCTTAAATCAAAATATTATACGTTCAATGTTATCAGAAACGAAGCCGGCTATAATGGCGAGTTGAAACACTATAAAATCAACTGTAAAAAATATGGTAAAACGTACTTCAATACTCCTCGCATTTATTGCGATGGCGACTGGGCCGGTAAGTTTATCTTAGAAATAAAAGATAATGCCTACCGGGTAACGGTCTATGCACTTTTTTATGAAACTGCACGGATGGGTTCAGACTATTTGCGCACCGAACGCGTGGTGAAAGGAAGGTATATAGATGCCGTAACCAAGCGATCGGGGTCAACCTTTAGGAAAAAAGAACTTACTCACATTTCCCTGATGAGTTTTAGCTTAAAAGATGAATTTGGCCTTGAAAGCACGGTACGTGTCAACAATTAATTTGTTCAACGTCTTTAAAAAATCTTTTGCCCAAACTTATTCATCATGATATGAACATTCATGCCTTCAACGTTCATCGGTTTTACTTCCTGGTCAAATGTTCCCTCAACACCCAATAAGTTAATTGACATATCGTTCACCTTAACGGTCTTAACTACAAGTGTCGAGTTTGTAGATTGAACAGGTTGTGCCTTCACAATATCACCCTGACTATTGAATAACACCACAAACGGATTTGATTCCATCTTTGAGACCTGTGTGCGGAATTCTTTTCCTTCTGTTTTAAGAATCATGAAATTTCCAACCAACAAATTTCCGTCATTCAGATTTACCATTTCATTAAAAGAGCCGGCTACTTCAATTATTCTACGCCAGATAACATCGCCCAATGTATTAATACCCATTACAACAATTGGTTCAAGTTGGGAGTAATTATTTTTTTTGTCAGCCCCTTTCAACACCAATATAAATGAGTTGGTCGTTTCAATATAAATGAGTCTGCGCGGATAATTTTCTTCTTTAAGCCTTGCTTTAAACTTTTCTTCTCCTCTATCGCTAAAATAAACAAGTGTGTTGGCTGCAAACTGTTTTACGGTGTCCACCGTATGAACTACCACGGCACAACCTTCGCGGGTAAGCTCAAGTGTGGTTACATAATTACTGGCGTCCGGAATCTTACTCAATGTGTCAACTTTAAAATCAAAATTTTTAATCCATCCGGGTTTACCATCCGGATTTACTTTAGCTAAAAAGGAAGCGGAATAGCTCAACTTTTTATTGCTTTTATAAATGCCCGATAAATAAATACTGCCGTCAGCATTTTTTTTATTGAGCAGAGTTATCAAGGCTCCCTGATCAATTTGGTCTTTAGTCGGTTCGGTCACCTGAAGTGGAACATTCCATTTGCCAAATCGTAAAAATTTGTTGTCCGATTTCGATATAATAGCAGGTTGAATGTACCCCTTAATTTCAGCTTGTAGTCTGGCTGTATAGTTTTTAAACAACTTGTCGATCTCCGATTCTTTAGTTAAATAATAGCTCGACAAGTCGTCTTTACTTCCATAGTATTTTGTAAAAAAACCACTGTGCTTACCTATTTTAGCATCTGTGATACGCTCTCTGATAATATTGGCCAGCGTATCTGCATTACGGCAGGCGTAAATCAGTGAGCTAAGTTGATCGGCATTCCGATCTGAAAAGGTGGTGTCGGGTGTAAATAATTTTTCTTGCAGCTTCCAATGTTGCTCAAAAGTTTTGTAATCCAACAAAGCCAGCACAAGCGATTGTTTATCGTAATTATTAAGATTAAAAATTAATTGTTTGTCTAATTTTATAGGAGTTAAGCCTATTTCTTGGGTTGCCCCATTTATTTTTGACAGCGATTGATCTAACCTCTCTTCAGCCTGTTCAAGGTCTTTCCGCAACGCAGCAATTGGACCTTGTACCGATTTTCGCACTTGAGCTACCCATGTCTGATAGTCCCAGAAAAAAACTCTATCAGTTAAAAAATTAAGGCTGGTCGTTAATCCGTCAAGCCGGTAAGTAACGATAGGATTAACTTCATAATGTTGATGATGCCGCAACAAAGGGTAATCTTTAGTAAGCGCCAGATATTTATCAAATGAATATTTTGCGGAGTCATACGCAAGCCTGAGGGTTTCAAGCTGAGTGTCTAAGTCGTTATTATAATACAAATACAAATCGTTTAGACTCAAAAATCGGCTGTTAATGCCGGCAAAGATTTTAACTGCCTGGTCGTAGAAATTAACGCTTTTGGTAAATGCAATGTAAATGGGTGGTAATTTTTTTATAAACAACTCGGCAGAGTCATAGCCGTTTTTTATTTTGGCAGATACAATTGCAAAAGGAACGTTTGGCTGACCCTTGGCATCCGTTATTTTAAAAATCGGAAAGTAATACAAATTATTTTTATTCACCTCGTGCTCGTTAACCAATAATTTTGCTTTGATGTAGCGTAATTTGGCTTGATCTGCGTTGGCCATTACATACTCATAATGAGTAAGTGGGTCGGTGTGCTTGTAGTTTTCTTCATAGACCAGAGCCATTCTGAAATTAGCGTTGGGGTGATCCATCTCCACAGCCAAAAATTCTTTTAAGGAGTTACGCAGTTCTTCGGGGCCCATGGTCGCCATCAACGGAAATAATTCTTTGAATTTCATTCGCTGAGAAAAACTGGTGAATGAAACGAGAATTAATAAAAAAAATGTCAATCTTCCCATAGAGTTAAATGCTCAGAATTTTCAATTCTACCCTTCTGTTTATCGCTCGGTTTTCATCACTATTGTTTGGCACTTTGGTTTGAGACTCACCAAAACCCTTAGCCGAAAAACGGTTGGGGCTAATCTTCTTTTCGAGTAAAAAATCGGAAACACTTTTTGCCCGTTCTTGAGAGAGTGCTAAATTGTATTGATCGGTTCCAATATCATCGGTGTGTGCATCTACTTCTACGCACAAGGTAGGGTTCTCGTTCATCAATTGCACCACACGGTTTAACTCGGTAAATGAAATATCCGAAAGCTTAATTGAGTTAGACTCAAAGTTGATGTCGCGCAGCGTTAGCTTGGCATTCTGTTCCAACTTTAGCAGTTTAATAGTTACAGGGGCCACGCTTCCTTGTGTTGCATCAATAATTTTAGAATTAAAAGCATAACCCTGATCACTGGTCACCTCCATTTCGTAACGGTCGCCCGAACGGAGCGACACCAACTGGTTTCCATCAACTTCAATTACCTCATCTCGATTCTTGTTTCTTAATAAGAGTTTTGATTTAACTCTCGTGTTATTAACCAGATCTGCTACATTCACCTGTACCTGAATCTTGTCGGGAACAAGTTCGATGTATTTTTCAAATGTGCGATAGATCACCAAGCCGGAGGCATCAAATTCCAACAAAACACTTTTAAAATGTGGAGCACTGACAATCACCTCGTATGCTGCACCGATCGGCAGGTCGGTTGTTAGTTTCCCATCACCCGAATTATTTTTAGTGTCGTTCATGAAAATATTTTGACCTTTCTGCCTGATTTTAACATCGGCCAACACGGGCTCAAAAATTTCATTGTCATTGATGTACAGGTTCAGCCGTACAGTTTTAAACAAATGAACGTCTAAACTTTTCTCGTGATAACTTACAGTTTTACGAAGGTCTAACGCGTACATAAACGAAGAATAACCTTCTTTTAAAAACTCGACATTAAAACTTCTCCCAACCGGTAACACCAGCGTGTATCGCCCATCCGAAGGATTATTTTCAATCTCAAAAGCTACTTCTGATGTTAGTGCGTCTGTAACACGAATCTTTGCCCCGATTCCATTTTTAGAATCTTCATCGGTTACATAGCCCTGAACTACGTTGTTCTTGAATTGCCTGAGCTTTGGTGGGATTACTACTGAATAAATATCTTGATTGTTGTAGGTATAATACATTAAATCACCCTCGGCCGAAATGCACGGCAGTTGGTCGTCTTTATCGGTGTTAACATAATTTAGCGGCTCTGGCATAGTCCATTCACCAATGGTATTCAGTTTGGATTGGTACATATCGAAGCCTCCTTTGCCCCCGGGGCGATTGGAAGAAAAGATCAACGTCTTTCCATCGGCCATGATGCGAGGTGCCTTTTCACAATCTTGATTTACAGGCCATGGTAATTTTACGGGCTTGCCCCACGAGCCGTCATTTTCTTTTTCCGATTTATAGATGCAGGTACAGAATACCCCTTGTTTGCGCAAGTCTCTATCGCGTGGGCCTTCGGTATTGACCCGGATGAAGTAAAGCGTTTTACCATCGGCAGTCACCGAGGGGAATGCTTCGTATCCGCCCACCATTTCTTTATCTTTATTTAAAAAGGGTTGCGTGTTGATGGGCGGGCCGATATTTACAGGTGTGCCCCAACCTTCTCGTGTTCGGGTGCTGTAAAAAATTTCGTGGTCGCCAGTATTTCCAACCGACTTAAAAAAATAAAGCACGTTTCCATCAAAGCTCAGACTCGGTCCGCCCACCAAATCTGTAGAGTCAGAAGTCGCACTGATCTTTGTGAGTGGGGCTTGAATCCACCAGGCACCATCGTCTTTTCTAGCTTCGTACAGATCGTATTTCTTTCCATTGCTTCCCTGAAAAATTATTGTCTTTCCATCGGCCTGAATGGTGGGGGCATATTCAACAAAATCAGGGCTACCAATGGCCAATCGTTTTGTATTGTTGTAATACAACATGGAGTCTATCGGTTGAATTACCTGACCTGTTTGATTTTGTTGAGCAAACAATTTCCAAGTATTGGCAACTAAAAATAAAGTTAAAGCAGTAAGCCGCATACAATAAACTTACTCTTAATTTCCGATCAACACAAAAGCACCCCAAAAATAAGGAGCCGGGTATTGTTCTTTAATTTTCAATTGTGCCTCACGGAAAGCCTGATGTTTTGGTTTACCTGCAATCCAGTTGGCATAAAAAGCATTCATCAGTTCTTGCGTGGCCTGGTCATCCACTTGCCACAAACTCATCAGAACATGATGTGCACCCGCAACCATAAACGAACGTTGCAATCCGTAAACACCTTCTCCGTTCCTCACTTCACCCAAGCCTGTTTCGCAAGCCGAAAGCACCACCAAATCAGTTTGATCTAAATTTAAGTTCATGGCTTCGTAGGCGGTGAGTACACCATCTTCTTTACGCTCGAAGTTGGTTCGTTCTGCAGACGCACCTGCCAGCAAAACTCCAGACCTAAACAAGGGGTTCGATATTGTTTCGTCATTTTGAGTAATATCCACATCGCTTAGAAAAAATCCGTGTGTGGCAATATGAATCAACCTGGGACTAACTAATTTTTTGAGTGCTTCTTCTGAAGCTTCTTTCCCGGAAAGCGGATGTGCTCCCCATTGTTTTGAAGACAGCAACGAAAATATTTCTTTAATTTCTTTCTCGGTAGCCGGAAGTGCCGGAATATTTTCTCCTTCAAAACCGAATGAAACTGCGCTGCGTTTATTTATAGCAACGGTATGATCGGGTAGATCTAAATTGAAATCAACGTTACCAAAAAGATAGGCCGAGGGCTGTGTGTTTTGAGCCGAAATAGAATTAACAAGCTCACGGGTACTGCTCAACTGCCGGATCGAATAATCGTCAATCACCCATTTCTTTCTTTGAGCATTGTACAATGAATTGAAATTAACTTTATTAAAGACACCATCACAACTCAAAAATAATGTTGAAGTATTGTTAAGCGCAGCCTGTAAGGGTTGCCAAAAAAAACGATACGATAGTGTATCCTTAAGCCTGAATTTGATGGTGTTGCGGTGATATTTGAATTTTCGGTTTTCCAAGGCTTTACCAAGAGGCCAAATTACCAGGCTGGGTTCAGGTTCACCTTTTTTCAAAATAAGAGCCGCATAGTAGAGCGAATCTTTAGTATATCTCTTTTTAATTCGTAAAATTTCTACCGCTGCTTCGTTGGCCTGAAGATTCTGCCACACGTGCTCCCAGGTAACGTTTGGGTTTTCTGACTGAGTTTTAAAATCAACTGACAACGAAGAAAGTTTCTTCTCCATATCGTTGGCTAGTAATTCCAGAGCGGCTCTATCCGTGGTAAACCGGGCACGTTCTTCTTCTGAAGATCTTACGTATTTTACAATTTCTTCTTTCGCGGCAATCCACTTCGTGTACAATTTCTTTAACGAGGTGTCGGAGCTTGCCTGAATACGTGCCCTCACCTTGTTGCTGGCATTAAACAAAATCGCTTTGGTTGCCAACTGAACATTGTATAAATCTTTAAGCAATTTATTTTTTTGAGTTGGATCGGCCAGCGCATATTCAACACAAAAATCCTGATAAGAATCAAACACAGGCTTAATGCGTGCATAGAAGGCGCCTTTTTCTTTTTCACTCAGAGAGGGAAAAAAATCTTTAATTTGTTTGAGATAATAGCGAACAACGGGCTCATAATTTATTTGTGCTTCAGCAAACCGGTGTTGGGCATGATAAACTCCGGCTAAGCCAAAAAGTGAATATGCGTAATCGGGGTGTTCTTCGCCCAATACTTTCCTTCTTAGTTCAAGTGATTGCCTCCACATCTGTTCGGCTTTATCAAAATTTTCCTGATCTTGATTTGCAGTAGCCAAATTGCTGAGCATCACGATATAGGTTGGATGCTCTTTTCCAAGCGTGCGCGCGGTGATTTCCAGCGCCTGCTCAAGCACAGCTTGGGCGTCTGCTTGCCTTCCTGTCTTTTGATATAACGTGGCGAGGTTTTGAAGGATGATGGCGTACTGAGGGTGATTCTCACCGAGTACTTGTTTATCAATTGCCAACGCTTCGTTAAGTAACGGCTCAGCCTGAAGAAGCTTATTGTCAAGTTGATATAGCGTAGCGAGATTCTGAAGACAGGTGGAGTATTCGCTGTTCTGCTTGCCGGCAATTTTTTCAAGTATTGATCTTTCTTCTGTCAGTAGCGTAAGAGCTTGAGGATAATTACCCAACGTTTGATAAAGTAGTGCCAGTGCATTGGTGGCAACAACATAGTCTGTGCCTTTCCCTCGGGTTAATTGGATACTATTTCTTGCTTCTCTAAAAATCGGTTCTGCTTTTACGTAATCACCCTTTGCTTGGAAATACTTACCTAAATTGAGGTTGCATACGGCATACTCAGCCGATTCTTTTCCAAAGTTATGCTCGTACAACAACAATGCAGAATCAAGTTCGACTTTAGCATTTGTGAGATCGCCCGATTTCAAATTAAGTATAGCCAGATTCTCGAGGGCATTGGCATAAGCTATACTTGCTTTACCTTGAACAATAGCAATGTGAGCAGCCAGATTGTGCAATAGTTTTTGAGCAGCCCATAGTTCTCCTTGAGCCTGCTTGCTCGCAGCAAAATTATTGAGTGTAACAAACACAATGTGATCGGTGTATCCTTTTTCTGTTGTCTTGGTGTCAAGAATAGATTGATAAATAGAATCGGCTCTCAGAAATTTTCCTTGTCGCTGGTACAAAGTTGCCAATCCATTCCGCGCGTTAAATTCTTCAGTATTCGGTTCGGGTGAAACACCTGCGGCTTCCATCAAAACATTTTTATACACTCCAATAGCTTTATCCGTCTCACCTTTTTGCCCCACGATTAAGGCGTATTTATTAAGAATACTCAAAAGTTTTCGTTTATCAACCGATAAAACTTTTTCAATCTTCTCTTTCGCTTCTTCAATTGATGCTACTGCCGAAGTTTGATCTCCTTTTTCAGAATAAAGAAGCGCCAGATTGGAGAGTGTTTCACAATAACCAATAAGCTCGGTTGGTTGTTCTTTGTTATATTTTGATAAGGCTTCTCGATACAAAGATTCCGCTTTACCGTAGTCTTTTTTGATTTGATACGCAGCTGCGTTGTTACTCAGGGAAAAAGCCAAAGTTGCAGGGTCAGTCGTTTCGTTTCTTATTTTAGCAAACAACAGCTCTGCTTCATTGTTTTTCCCCATTAAAGCGAGGTTCTCTGCTCGCGCTGTAATTAGATTGAAATATTCTTTGGATGTTTTATAATCCGCTTTTTCATAAGCTAACTGAGCTTTCGTAAAATTATCTTCAGCCCGATTGTACAAGCCCTTTTTATTTAATGCAGCAGCTAATCCAAAATGTTGTATAGCAAACTCCGTTGGGTCGTTCAACTGATTGTCATCATAAAGTTTAATGGCTCTTTCAAAATTTTTTAAAGCCTCATCAAGTTTGTTTAAATCCGTTTGTACCAGGCCCAGATCATAGTAGGCTTCAAGGCTGTTGGGAGGAAAACGGTTTTGTAGCTCACAGATCTTCAACCCGGAGGCAAGAAAATGATCTGCCTGTTGAGAGTTGTTTTGCAAAAAATAAGCAACACCCAATTCAAGCTGTTGTTCTATTACTCTAAAATCATCTATCGCGTAATATTTGAGTAAAACTTCGCGGCATTCCGTAAGTGATACTATTGCTTTGTCGTTCTCATTCAATTGTTTAAAAAACTGAGCCTGATTGGCCAAAGCGCCTGCATACGTGGTGTCTTTTTGCGCTGCAAGCAAAACAATTTCTTTCTGAACAAACTCCAAACCTTCCGTATACTTTTCCTGTGCGTAAGAAATGGTAGAGAGTAACCGCAGCATAGAGGCCTGCACATTAATTTGCAACGAACCTGCCTCTTGATATTTTCTAAGTGCTTCTTGTGCAAGCCTGAAGGCTTCACCATAATTTTCCTTTACTAAAAAATTCTGTGCTTGTGAATAGTCCTCTCTCCAGGTTTGAGCATCACTCTGAAGCCAAACTAAAAACAATACAAAAAAGAATGCAAAATATTTAAGCATAAAGGCGTGTAGGTCAGGTAGAAAAAACGTGATTAATTTAATTATTTTTTCTGATAGGTGTATATGATTATATTTCCCTATTATTATAAGAATACAAAATGAAAAAATTATCGTTGATTTTTATTTCATCTTTCTTTATGATCACTCTAACGGAAGGTCAGGACTGGGCAAATCTTAAAAAGTACGAAGAAGCAAACAGAAAAATAGATTTACCCAAAGCGGATGAGCACCGGGTTGTATTTATGGGCAACTCCATTACCGAAGGTTGGCTTGCCATAGATCCCGATTTTTTTAAAGACAAACCTTATCTTAACCGAGGAATAAGCGGGCAAACGACTCCACAAATGTTGGTTCGGTTTCGGCAAGATGTTATCGGGTTAAAACCCGAAGTAGTAGCGATACTTGCCGGAACGAATGATATTGCCGGCAACACAGGCCCAACTACATTGGAAGAAATTATGGGAAACATTGCTTCCATGGCAGAGTTAGCAAAAGCCAATACTATTAAAGTTATACTTTGCTCGGTGATGCCGGTATTCGATTATCCCTGGAGGCCGGGGCTTAAGCCGGCAACGAAAATTATAGAACTGAATAAAATGATCCAAAACTATTGTGTTCAAAACAATTTAATCTATGTAGATTTTTATTCTTCAATGGTAAATGATCAAGGAGGATTGAAGTACGAGTTGGGTGAGGATGGAGTTCACCCCAACAAGAAAGGATATGTAGTTATCGAACCGTTGATTGAAAAAGCAATAACGGAAGCATTATCCAAAAATTGATGGAATAAAATTTCTAAAAACAAAACTTCAATTCGTAGTTATCTCTTGAACTTTCTTAACAAGGCGATCACGGCAATAATCACCCATACAATATTTACTGTGGCCGAAGCAATCGCATCCAGATAAAGAGTATAAACGATGAGTAAGAAGCCACCCGTGAGGTTGAGCAATAAAAAATAGACAGAGTCGGATTTTATTTTTTGGTAACTGTTCAGCCCGTAGGCCACCAGCACCTCAAGCGCTCCAATCCATCCGATGATATTGATTAACCACTTCATTTGAATACACGATCAATGCCCAAGCACTTCGGTAAGTTTTTTATCGAGAAGCGCGCCTCGCAAATTTTTGGCAATAATTTTTCCATCCTTATCAAGCAAAATGGAAAAAGGTATTGCGCCAATGTTGTAGTCGTGTGCGGCCTGAGAATTAAAATACTTCAAATCAGAAACGTGTGTCCAATCCAAGCCATCTTCCTGAATGGCCTGCAACCAGTCCGCTTTAGTTCTGTCGAGCGAAACCGAATAAATCTCAAATCCTTTCGATTTGAATTTATGATAGGCGCGAACTACGTTCGGATTCTCTCTGCGGCAAGGTCCGCACCATTTGGCCCAAAAATCGATAAGGACATATTTTCCACGCAGCGAAGAAAGCTTTACGATTTGTCCATCCGGATTAGGCAGCGCTATCTCGGGTGCAATTTGACCAATAGCCGTGATCTTCAGTTTCTGCACCAACGTAGCCAACTCTTTAGTGTACCGATACGATGGCCAGCTTTTCTGAAATTTCGATAATGAAGAAACAAACAAATCAAGATTTTTGTCTTTATCTATAAGTTGTGGATCTTGAAGTAAATTAAACAGCGCAAGCGAAGGCTGTTGTTGTTTTAGTAAGGCAACTATTTTATTTTGTTCTTTTTCTAAGAGAACCATATATTGATCTCTCAACGCTTCAATTTTAGTTTCGTTTTTTGCCGCTGCTGCCTGTTGGAATTCATTCTCTATGGCTTTAAGTGCCGGGGCTTCGGTAATTGTGCGTTGCATCGACACAATCCGCTGGTAAAGATCGTGGTCGGGCGAGCCCTTAATTTCTACCATTCCTTGCTGGTTGTTTCCGTCCACATTTAATTCAATGGTGCTGTGGTCAACCATCAGGTTTACTTTTTGTTTACCGTAAAAAGTAACACCATAAACACCGGGTTCTGTTATGTGGAGCGTTTTTGAAAAAGTGTTGTCTTTCTCTAACGTAATCATTTCCGGTTGACCAAAACCGTCATTTCGCAATTCTTGAATTTGAATGATGCCCTGCGCTTGCGGGTAGTTGACTTTCCCTTTGATGATAACATCCCATCCGTTGTCGTCCGATTTCTTTTCTGAACTACATCCAAAGGATACGATGAGAAAAATAATTTGAATTACTGTTTTCATTTCGGTTTACGTTTACTGTGCCCAATCTTAACGATTCATTAGAGTTGATAGTTTCTTCATTAACAATTCATTTGCAGTTGTTGCTTCGAATTTGTCGCGGCTACGTCTTTTTATTTCACCCATCAACATATTAATAATTCCTGATTTTCCATTTTGATATTGTTCAATCTTCAGCGGAAACTCCTTCACCACCTCATCCACCAAGGCACGGATAAAATCTGTATCGGCTGTCTTTACCATAACATCCGGTTAGATCATCGTCTTTGCTTTGGTAATAACCGCCTCAAGGCCGGCTAGGTTTTTACCACCGGCCGTAGCATAAAAAGGTTGGCCACCCCCATTGCCTTCAATTTCTTTAGCCAGTTCTTTAACCATGTTGCCCGCGTGGTATTTTTTTGCAGCTTCCAGCGTTTCCCCTATCATCACCGAGACTAACGGTTTACCGTCAACATCGGCAGCCAAAATCAACAGCAGATCTTGAAACTGATTACGAAGGCCGTACGCAATGTTTTTTAAAGTATCGGCATTTGGAACACTGATCTTTTCAGCGATCAACGTGTGACCATTTGACTTCATTGCTTTGCTCACCAGTTCATCTTTCAACAAATTGGCTTGCTGCTGATAAACAGCTTCCAATTTTTTGTCGAGCTGGTGTTTTTCTTCAATTAGATTTTGAAGCGAAGCCGCGATGTCTTTGGGGTTTTTTAATAAGGATTTCAGTTCACCAAGCAAACTCAGCGAATCATTTACAAATTCTTGAGCACCTTCGGCAGTCACCGCTTCAATCCTGCGCACACCTGCCGCTACCGAGCTCTCAGAAACGATCTTGAATAAACCGATTTTCCCGGTTGCCGATACGTGCGTGCCTCCACAAAGCTCAACCGAAAATTTCGGGTCGAATGTAATTACACGAACGAAGTCGCCATATTTTTCTCCAAAGAGTGCCATCGCGCCAAGCTGTTTAGCTTTTTCGATGGGAACGTTTCGCTGTTCGTTCAGCACGATGTTCTCACGGATTTTTTCGTTCACGATCCTCTCTACTTTGGAAATTTCTTCCGTAGTCATCGCAGCAAAATGAGAAAAGTCGAAGCGCAAGATTTTTTCGTTAACGAGCGATCCTTTTTGTTCTACGTGTTTGCCCAGCACTTGGCGCAACGCTGCGTGGAGCAAGTGCGTGGCCGAGTGGTTGTCCATGGTGAGTTCGCGCTTGCGCACATCCACTCGTGCAACAAAAGCAGATGAAATACTCTCGGGGAGTTTTTCGGTGAAATGAACAATCAATTCGTTTTCTTTTTTCGTATCGGTTATGAAAATTTTTTCGTTCACCGATTCAATCACGCCCGTATCGCCAACCTGCCCACCGCTTTCGGCATAGAAAGGGGTTTTATCGAATACCAATTGAAAAAGTTCTTTGTTCTTTTGCTTGATCTTTCGATACTTAACAATTCTTGCTTCGTTTTCTAAATTTTCATAGCCTATAAATTCGGTTTTTTCATCTTTGCCAATCAAAATCCAGTCTCCCGTTTCTTTGGCAGCATCTGCTTTGGATCGGGATTTTTGCTTTTGCATTTCATCTTGAAAACCTTGCTCGTTTATACTCCATCCCCTTTCTCTTGCAATAAGAGATGTTAAGTCTACTGGAAAACCAAAAGTGTCATATAGCTCGAATAGAATTTGGCCACTAACCTGAATCTCTTTATTTTCTTTAATCAACTTCTCAACGTATTCGGCTCTTAGATTATGAATTTTGATTTTATCATGGACTGAATCGGAAGTGAATTTGTCATTTGCTATCTGAGTATAAATCATATTGGGCAAGTTGTCTATCAACTTTAGCCCCTTCTCTAGTGTCCTTAAAAAAGAAATCTCTTCTTCGTGCACCACACGCTCCACGTACTCTTCTTGTTTATGCAGTTCAGGAAAAACATCTTTCAGTTGCAACGCCAACAACGGCACCAATCGGTACAGGAAAGGCTCTTTAAAATTGAGGTACGAAAACCCATAGCGCACGGCTCTGCGTAAAATCCTTCGGATTACATAACCCGCGCCTGTGTTGCTTGGTAGCTGCCCATCGCTGATTGCAAAACTCACAGCACGGATGTGGTCGGCCATTACGCGCACGGCTATGTCTTTCTTTTTGTCTGATCCGTATGTATAGTTCTGTGCGTGTAGCGCGATAAAATCCATCAGCGGGCGAAAAACATCGGTATCGTAGTTGGAGGTTTTCTTTTGTATGGCCATGCACAAGCGCTCGAAGCCCATGCCCGTGTCTACGTGTTGTGCCGGAAGTTTTTCGAGCGAGCCATCGGCTTTACGGTTGAACTCCATAAATACCAGGTTCCATATCTCCACAACTTGCGGGTGGTCGTTGTTCACCAACTCCTTTCCGGCTTTGCTTTTAATATCTTCTTCGGGGCGCAGATCAATATGGATTTCGGAACAAGGCCCACATGGCCCTTGCTCGCCCATTTCCCAGAAATTATCTTTTTTATTTCCATAAAGAATTCGATCGGCACCGATGTGCTGTTTCCAAAGATTTTCTGCTTCGGCATCTACCGGCAGGTTTTCTTTTTTGTCGCCACCAAATACGGTTACGTACAAACGCTCTTTGGGCAACTGATATACCTCGGTGAGCAATTCCCAAGCCCAGGCAATGGCCTCTTTTTTAAAATAATCGCCAAAGCTCCAATTGCCGAGCATCTCAAACATAGTGTGGTGGTAGGTATCGAGCCCCACATCTTCCAAGTCGTTGTGTTTGCCACTTACGCGCAGACATTTTTGGGTGTCGGCTACTCTATTATATAGAGGAGCGGCATGCCCCAAAAAGTTGTCCTTAAACTGAACCATACCGGAGTTGGTAAAGAGCAATGTTGGGTCATTTTTCAAGACCAACGGAGCTGAAGGCACAATTTTATGACCTTTGCTTTCAAAAAAATCAAGGAATTTCTTCCGGATGGTAGCTGAATCCATTATTTGCCAGGCTTTTACACTATGAAAAATTACCTATATTGCGTGATTGGTCGAAATAAAAGGCCAAAATTAGCCTTAGTAAAGGCATAATAAAAGGAAAATCTGTTTAGAATGCGCGAGCCCCAATACCGTTACAACCCAAAAAGCTTACGTTATGAGCCCGTGCGTTTTTCAGTTTGGCGAGCGATAAGTTCATTCATCGCCTATGGAGTCTTTGGGTTTCTTTTCTTCGTGGGGCTTAACCTTTTGCTCAATCTGTTCATCGAAACAAATGTTGAAAAATCGCTCACGTCCGAAAATCAGGCCTTGAGCAATTACAAAGTTGTGCTTGCTTCGCAGGTTGCAAATTCCAATGAAATACTTGACAAGCTGAAGGCCGATGAAACCGATCTTCACGAAAAGCTTTTTAAAATACCAACCGAAAACGAGACTGCAAAAATAGAGGAACGAGCACCGATGGTAGCCGACACAGAAAGCTGGGACGAATCGGTAGAATTGATCGAGCAGCAGTACCTGGAAGTATCGGCCAAAGCCAAACAACAAAATCGTTTTTTTGCCGATCGGCTGAGCGTAACTAAAAACGACTTTCTTGAATTGGTCAGCCTACCTTCTATTGCCCCTGTAAAAGATTTAAATAATCAGAATTTGGTTTCGGGTTTTGGTGTGCGGATCAATCCTTTTCACAAAGGCAACTACCACCATGATGGAATGGACATTGCCTTGCCCCAAGGCACAGAAGTACTAGCTACCGGAAATGGCCGAGTTATTTCTGTTAATAAGTTCAGTTGGCTCAAGGCCGGGTTTGGCAATTATATAGATGTAGACCACGGTTATGGAATGGTTACACGTTATGCTCACTTGGATCAGATTAATGTAGTTTGGGGGCAAAAAATTATGCAAGGCCAAGTTATAGGGCTTTCGGGTTCATCGGGCGGTTCTGTAGCTCCGCATTTGCATTACGAAATTATTAAGCATGGAAAAAACGTAGATCCTCTAACTTATATTATTGAAGGAATCGATGCAAAAAATCATCAACAGTTGGCATTGACAAATAAAAAACACAACCAATCTCTAGACTGATGGCATTACGTTACTATTACAATTCAGAAACCTGTAAATACGAACCTTCGGTTGTTTCCCCGAGTAAGTTCGTAAAGAAAGTGTTTAACTTTATAGGGATATCCTTGTTCATTGGCATTTGTGGTTTAGGTTACTACAACTACATGTATCCGCTTGTAGATGAAGTCAACCTTCGGAAAGAGAATAAGAAATTGAAGGCGGAGTGGCAGGTGATTCATTCTGAGTTGAAAAAAACATCCGATCATTTAGCGGAGATTGAAAAGAACGATGACAGCAATTACCGAGTGATTTTGAGTATGGACCCGCTTTCGGCTTCTCAGCGCGAGGCCGGTGTCGGTGGTCATGAAAAAGCAAGCGCAGAGATCGATATTCCGCTGATCGGGTCGGCAATGGATTTTGCATCAAAAATAGAAAGCAGGCTAAATGTTGAAACTCAGTCGATGTCGGAATTAAAAGACCAGTGGGCGGAAAATCAAAAACAGTGGTCGGCAAGGCCTGCGATACAGCCTATTAGTAATAAAGAATTAATTCATCTCTATTTGGCTTTTGGCGAACGCTTTCTCCCGCAAGATGGTTACTCCCGCCAACACAACGGTTTGGATTTTGTGGCGCCTTATGGCAGTCCTATTTATGCTACCGGAGATGGTGTAGTTTCCTACGCCAGCGGTGGTACCACCTATGGAAACGTAGTTTTTGTTAATCACGGCTACAGTTTCGAAACGCGCTATGCCCACATGTCTAAATTTATTGTTACAGTGGGGCAACTGGTAAAACGCGGACAGGTTTTAGGTTACGTGGGCAACACAGGGCACTCTTTTGGAAACCATTTGCATTATGAAGTGCGCTATCAAAATAATTTTGTCAATCCTATCAATTTTTTTCAACGCGATTTAAATAATAAAGAGTACGAAAAATTGATTTCGCACGCTATTGACTCTCCTATTTCGTTAGACTGATTCGTTTGGTTAGCTAAAATTCTTTTCTTTGCAGGCTCGTTCCAAAAAATCGAGTCATGCTGAAATTATTATTACCCGTTTTTATTCTACTTGGTTTACAAGCAAAAGCTCAGGTTAGTGATACGATAACAATTATTGGTGTGGGCGACATCATGATGGGGAGCAACTATCCCAATGGAGGAACATTGCCCCCCAAAGAAGGTTCTGAATTAATGAAATCGGTGGCCTCCCTATTAAATAACAGTAGTATAACATTCGGAAATTTAGAGGGCACGTTGCTCGATCAGGGCGGCATTCCAAAAACATGTCGCAATCCAAAAGTATGTTATGTATTTCGAAGCCCGGAATCGTATGTAAAAAATTTAGTGGATGGCGGATTCGATCTAATTAGTGTTGCCAACAATCATTCGGCTGATTTTGGATGGGATGGAAAAGTAAAGACCGCAAAAACACTGAGCTCCGCAGGAATCAATTTTGCCGGTGACGAGTATCGGCCAAGTATAGTCGTAACAAAAAATGGTGTTCGATACGGCTTTGCCGCATTTGCACCGAACCCAGGGTGTGCAAACATTAATGATTTAACAGCCGCAAAAAAAATAGTGGCCGACCTTGATTCGATTTGCGATATCGTCATCGTTTCGTTTCATGGTGGTGCCGAAGGGCCTCAGCACGAGCATGTGCCCCGTAAAACAGAAGTCTTTTATGGCGAAAACCGGGGCGATGTTCACCGTTTCGCCCATCAAATGATTGACGCAGGCGCTGATGTGATCTTTGGCCATGGCCCACACGTTACCCGTGCAGTGGAAGTTTACAACAATCGGTTCATCGCCTATAGCCTGGGCAACTTCTGCACGTATGGGGG
The DNA here is from genome assembly GCA_018267285.1 of Bacteroidota bacterium. GTDB lineage: Bacteria > Bacteroidota > Bacteroidia > Cytophagales > Cyclobacteriaceae > ELB16-189. Next base: position 147,337 of record JAFDYU010000012.1, read on the forward strand.
CATCAATGTATCTGGAGTTTGTGGTATTGCACCTATTATTAAAGTGTTCACCAACCGCAACGGAAGCTTTTTCAAAGCAAAAATTATCTCTACCCATCAGCAATTCCTTTCCAATGTTATGATTGACCCTAAGAAACAAGTATTGAAACGCATTCAGCAACTCACCCGTGAAGATTTCCCTGAAAAAAATCTTATTATTGATGAGGAAGGCTGGATTACAACTGACCAAAAGCAGAGATAACCACACGCTTATTATTTTTTCTATGATGGTTGTACCAACATTAAAGAATTGTTATTTTGCGTGAAGTTCTTTTAGAACACCGGAGGCAAATCAGCTACATGGCATACAAAGAAAAGGAAATCGAAAAAATATATTATTCGATCGGTGAAGTAGCCGAGCAGTTTAATGTAGCCCCCTCTTTGATTCGCTTTTGGGAATCCGAATTCGACCTCATCCAGCCGAAAAAGAACCGCAAAGGCAACCGGCAATTCACTAAGGAGGACATCGAAAACGTGCGCACCATCTATCATTTGGTTAAACAAAAGGGATTCACCCTGCAGGGCGCAAAGGAAATACTAAAAAGCGACTCACAAGCGGTTCGCGATAAAATGGAGATTTACGATTCGCTCAAAAAAATTCGCCAGTTCTTAATCGAAGTGAGAGACAAACTTCAATAACCGGTAAATCATTCGTTTTTAGCCAAGTAATAGCATCTAACCTAAACGGATACCGGCACACCTATGACCCAAGATCGCCTTTCATTTCTTGCGCTGCATTTTGTTCCGGGCATTGGCGATTATCTGGTAAAGCAACTGGTGAGCTACTGTGGTTCGGCTGAACAAGTGTTTAAAACACCGAAGGGCAAACTTATGAAAATACCCGGCATCGGACCGGTTACCGCTGAATCCATCCTTACCCATGCAACTTTTCATCTTGCCGAAAAAGAATTTAAAAAGGCAGAGAGAGAAGAAACAGAACTACTTTTTTTTACCGACAAAAAATACCCTTCAAGGCTTGCCACTATTGAAGATGCCCCCTCGCTCCTTTATTACAAAGGAAATTCAAATCTAAACCAGGAAAAATCCGTGGCGATTGTAGGCACACGGCAAGCCACGGAATACGGAAAAGAAATCGTTTCCAGCATTGTCGAAGAACTTAAACCGCATCAACCACTGATTATTAGCGGCCTGGCCTACGGCATAGACATACAAGCACACAAGCAAGCCATAAAAAATGATTTGCCTACCATTGCAATAATGGGCAGCGGGCTTGACGTGGTCTATCCGGCTGCGCACAAAGACACCGCTAAGAAAATAGTCAACCACGGAGCTCTCCTCACCGAAAACCATTTTGGCACCAAACCCGATGCACATAATTTCCCGGCACGCAACAGGATAATTGCCGGTATGTGCGATGTATTGATCGTAGTGGAGGCTGCAGAAAAAGGAGGCGCACTCATAACAGCTGAAATAGCCAATAGCTACAATAAAGATGTATTTGCTGTGCCCGGTTCACTCGGACAAACCTATTCCGAAGGCTGTAACCGGCTCATCCGCAACAATAAAGCAACGATCTACACTTCTGTTAAAGATCTTGAATACTTGATGAACTGGACGGTTGAAGCCGCAACCGCTAAAAGGAAATCAAAAATGCCCGAACTGAGTACGTTCACTAAAGACGAACAGAAAATCCTCCTCCTTCTCCAGGAAAAAAATTCGCCAATATCAATCGATGACCTTGCCATCAAAGCGGCATTGCCCCCCAGCACGCTCGCCTCTCTCCTGCTCAACCTTGAATTTAGCGGTGTGCTGAAATCGCTTCCGGGTAAACAATACGCTTTGATTTAATCAGTGCCGGACAAATAGAGTGTCTGCAAGCAGCAATGCTTTTGCAAATTCGTTTTTATTCAAATCCGGGAACGCATTTTTAGTTGACAAGAAATTCAATATGGATTCCGTTGCAAGGTTGCCTACCAACTCATCTTCGGCCATCGGGCAACCACCAAAACCCCTGATAGCACCATCAAAACGTTGGCAGCCCGAAAGCCAGGCGGCTTCAATTTTCTCGGTTGCTTTACTTGGGTTTGAATGCAAATGCGCACCAAATTCAATTCCTGGGAATTTAGGTATCAGTGTTTTAAACAAATAAGTAATCTGATCCGGCTGCGATACGCCAATGGTATCGGCCAACGAAATGATTTCAATTTCTATTGCCTTGAGCTTATAGGAAAATTCCTCAACGATGGAAGCATCGTAGGGATCGCCATACGGATTGCCAAAGCCCATGCTAATGTAGGTTACCAGGGTCTTGTTGTTTTTTTTGCAAAGTTCCTGTATTGAAGCAACGGTAACCAATGCCTCCTCAATCGATTTATTGGTATTTCTTTTTTGGAATGTTTCGGATATGGAAAGCGGAAAGCCCAGATAGGCTATTTCTTGAAATTTCAGGGCGTCTTCTGCTCCCCGGGTGTTGGCCACAATAGCGAGTAACTTCGATTTCGTGTTGGTCAGGTCAAGCCTTTCAAGCACATCGGCCGTATCGCGTAGTTGCGGTATGGCCTTTGCCGACACAAAACTTCCGAAGTCAATGGTATCAAACCCTACACGCAACAATTGATTGATGTAATCGGCTTTTTTGTCGGTAGGTATAAATTCCTCAATACCTTGCATGGCATCGCGGGGGCATTCAATAATCTTCATTGCATAAATTTAGGAATTACAGGTTGTCTCCTACCAACAATTATCGAATTAACGCACATTCCCTGATCTCGAAATTGTAAATTGCGCCATGCACTTAGAAAAAAATGTAAGCCTAAAGTCATTCAATACGTTTGGCATCGATGTTACTTCCGATAATTATTGTGAGGTTCGCACACGAGAAGAGTTTATCGAACTAACCCATACACCTGTGTTTAAAGCGGAGAAGAATCTGATCTTAGGTGGTGGCAGCAATGTTTTGTTTACCAAAAATTTTGACGGTTTGGTGATTCGAAATTCGAATAAGGGCATTGAAATTATTTCGGAAACCGACCATGATATTTTGCTTCGAGTAAACTCGGGTGAGGTTTGGCACAACACCGTTTTGTTTTGTGTTAAAAATAATTGGGGGGGAATAGAAAATCTTTCGCTTATTCCGGGCACAATCGGTGCCGCACCTATACAAAACATCGGTGCTTATGGTGTTGAGGTACGGGAAGTAATAGAAAAAGTAGAAGTTATTGAATTTGAATCGGGCGAGATCAGAACGTTTACCAATAAAGAATGTGAGTTTGGTTATCGCGAAAGTATTTTTAAACGAAAACTGAAAGAAAAGATATTTATTTCAAGTGTTACTTTAAGGTTGAGTAAAAAAAATCATAAGCTCAACACCTCTTACGGAGCTATTGCAGAAACATTATTGAAGATGAACATCGTGTCGCCCACGATTCAATCGGTGAGCGATGCGGTGATCAAAATTCGATCGGAAAAGTTGCCCGACTTTACACAACTGGGCAATGCGGGCAGCTTTTTCAAAAACCCGGAGATCGGACAAGAGCAATTTGAAAAAATAAAAAAAGAATTTCCGTCTATACCTCATTATCCTGCTGCAAATCAGCAAGTTAAAGTGCCTGCCGGATGGCTTATCGAGCAATGTGGCTGGAAGGGAAAGAGAATTAATAATGCAGGCGTTCACGCTCAACAAGCACTTGTGCTCGTTAATTTTGGTAATGCAAGCGGGGAAGAAATTTTTCAGCTCGCACAAAATATTTTATCATCGGTAAAAGAAAAATTTTCAATCGCGCTCACTCCCGAAGTGAATATTTTTTGAGAGAATAATTCGTGAAATGAATGATGAAGACGTGAGCACAAAAAATGAAAAATGATGTTGATAATTTTTTTCTTCAGTTGATTTATTTTTTTGTGATAAAAAAATATTTGCTGAAAATTTTTGCAGATTAATTTTTTATTATACCTTTCGAACAGTTTTAACCAAAATATTAAAACGCTATGGCAAAAAAACCCGCTAAGAAAGCAGCTAAGAAAGCTAAGAAAGCTGCTAAGAAGAAAAAGTAATCAGCAAAGCTGATACTTTCAGAAGGGAAGCAATCTAGGATCGCTTCCCTTTTTCTTTTAGTGCTCAAATCATATTATACTTTTTGTTTTTTTTAGAACACTCACCCTTCCACTTCAACTAAAAATCACTTTTTGTCTTCGTAATTCTGAAACGTGTAGAGCATCCCTAGCGAAAAAGCCTGATTAAATTGTATGCCATTATCCTGATTGTGATCGTACAACAAGATGCTGCCCACACTAGCATTAATAAAGCGCCCCAGTTTAGCCGTTAAGTTCAAATCCAGTCGATGATAAAACTTATCGATGGTCAACTCTTCGTAATTGGCAAACATGATGTAACGCCATTTCAGGTTTACGTTTTTAGCAATGTCTTTACTAAACTCAGCCAGCATTTGAAAAGCTAGCCACTCCATACGTGCCGTACGGGTGGGTGAAAGCCCATAGGGCTTGGGGTTATCTGTGGTTACATAACGCTTAACATCGTTCACAATAGTTAAGCGTGGAGCAATGGGTGAAAGACGCAGTTTAAAAAAGTCAACCGGATGGTATTCAAAGCCTAAACCTGTGGTGAGAAAAGCGGGTGCAACAAAATCCGACAGCGTGATGAGTGAATCGGTGCCGGCCTTCGCTTTCAAATATTTGTAACCGGTTGCAAACTGGCTGAGGAAATTGGCCGAAGCGGCAAAATCCCATTTTTCGGTGAGCTTGTGTCCGTACTTCGTGTCAAGAAAGATTCTGTCCAGAGTTTTACGATAGCCCAATCCCTGGTTGTTGACCATGCCGTAGAGCAAGTCTATTTCGTTGTCCCACGAATTATGCTCGCCTTTGTAGTTGGCTTTAAAATTTAAGAGCGCGTTGAAACCAATTGAATTAACACCACCGGCTTTCCAATTGGAGGTAAACGAAGCTTGGTTGAGGTTGAGGGCTGCCCGGAATGCTTTTTTCCAACGAGTAAGGGTATCTATCTTAACTATTTGCGCAGAACATGTACCGAAAGCAACAACAAGAAACACCGAACAGATGAGAATTTTGGGATTCATAGGTTTTTGGTTTACGTTTAAAACTATAAACCAAATCCAGAAAACTCAAATATTGCTCAATTTAATTTCTTCTAAAGCGACTTCCGTTAACGGTTTGGTGATGAATTTAATGACGTGGTTGTTGTTCACAATTTTGTCTATGTCGCGTTTGTTATCGGAACTGGAGAGGATAATCACTTTGCACTTGTTTCTCACCAACTCGTTGAATTTTTCAAATTCATAAAGAAATACAAAGCCATCAACCACCGGCATATTGATGTCGAGGAAAATGATACTCGGCAGGTTTTCGGCAATAGTTTCGTTTTCTTTCAAGTAATCTAAAGCACCTTTGCCCGAACTCTTTACCTCTACACGGTGCGAAAACTTGGTGATTTCGATGATACGTTTGCTGATAAAATTATCGGTATCGTTATCGTCTACCAGCATTACCAAATCGAGTATTTTCACTTCCGTATCCATTAACATCATGCTACTAAAGATTATCAAAAACTTCTTCTACGTGAGCAAAATTATCCATTTTTATGAATTGCCCTTCATTGGTTTCAATGAATAAGTGCTCAAAGTAAGGATTTCGTTGAAAAAGTAAAAAAATGAGGGTTACCTTTTTATGATTTTGAGTTTTTCGCCTGGGCTGATATCGAACGTTGATTTGTTATTCCATTCCATCAGTTCTTTAATGGTTGCGCCAAACTGCCGGGCAATGCCATACAGGGTATCAGAGCTTTTTACTTCATATATTATCGTAGTTGATAAATTTTTAGTTGAATCTGCCGGCTTGTTCGGTAACCTTGTGATTTCCTTATCATTATCATTTAAATCATTTAATAATGAATCGTTCTTAATTTGTCGGGCAGCCTGTTCAATATTATTTTTTTCTCGCTGTGCAATATTTTTTGGTAGAGCCACCCAATTAAATGACTCGTTGGCAAGCGTAGCAACTTCTGCGCTTTCAAATTGGCTGAGCTCAATTTGTTGACCTCCTCCTTTCATTTTATTCAATAGCACCACAGTTCCTTCAACCAATATTACTTCGCGAATGCCAGGGTTTAATTTCTTCAGGCTGCGCAACCGAATCCCCTGTTGTTGGCTTACCAACCAGAGGTCATCCCCGGCTTTAGAACGATATTCTGATGTTTGCGATTTCTTTTTTTTCTGTGCTTTGAAATAATATACCCCAGAGCGGATTTTTTCATCAATCGAAATATCGTTGTAGGCAAGAAACTTAGTTACACTCGTTCCAATCCGGCTTGCAAATGCCGACACAGTTTCATTTGGCAGTGCCCTGATTGCCTCAACTCCGTTGATGAATATTCGGTCAGTACTCTCCGTGTTTTCTTTGAGAACCCCTTTAACAAGCGTCTTTCCTGTTTCTTTTGCTTTTTCCTTGGGCGTGTTTAACACCAATACATTAAAATCTTGTGGAATGTTGCCGCCCGGAATTGTTACTGTATAAGGTTTATCTTCGGGTACAATGCCCCGCTTAGCCCATTTATTGTAGTCTTTAAGTGTGGCTTCATCTACCGATAGTTGTTCGGCAATTTCTTTCAATTTTGTTTTGCCCATGCTTTCATACAGGGTTACTTTTAATTGCGGAGGTTGTTGGCTTGCCTCTTCAAAGGCAACTTTGTAGGCAAGAAATTTCTTCACGTACCAATACGTTTCCGAGTCGATCACCATGTGGGTTTCCCCGTTGAATTTTTCGCCAACTGCTTCGCGCACCCCCCCTTTGCCCATTTGGTAAGCTTGAAGCGCCAGTACCCAATTATTAAAATACCAGTTGTTTTGTTTGATGTAGCGCGCGGCTCCGTGCGATGCCGACACAATGTTCATGCGTTCATCCACTTCATCGTCTACACGCATGCCCATTTCCTGGGCGGTAAAGTCTTTAAACTGCCAAAAGCCTACCGCATTTGAAGTTGAGACGGCATCCGCAACTAAGGCGCTTTCTTGCAGCGACAAGAATTTAAAATCCTCCGGCAGGTTTTCTTCTTTGAAAATCTTTTCGATTATGGGGAAATAAGTTCGAGCCCGTTCTGCGTGCATAGTAAAATACCGCGAACTTTTGGTAAGGGCATCTACATCTTTCTGGATTTCACGTTTGGCGTCATCGCGAATGGTGAGTACCATGCCCGCAAAATGTATCTTGCTCGGCACTTGTGGAGTCTGTGCGTATGAGGCAGCAACTCCGAAGCAAAAGAGCACGGCTGCAAAAAATCTCATATCAAACAAAGGTAGCGTAAAAGCCGTGTGTGTACAAACTATCGCTTGCGCATCATCATTATACCATCCCGTAAGGGCAAAAGTAAATTTTCCAAACGAGTATCATCCTGAACTTTGTCATTAAATTCTATAATGGCACGTGTGTCTTTATCGGGTTTGGGCTGAACCACTTTTCCACTCCACAAAACATTATCGGCAAGGATGATTCCCCCCGATGGAATTTTATCAATCACCAAATCAAAATAGGCAGAGTAACTTTCTTTGTCGGCATCAATAAACACGAGATCGAACATTATTTTCAGTTCAGGAATAATTTTTTGGGCATCGCCAATTCGGTAATCAATTTGATGTTTAAAATCGGATTTCTCGAAATAGTTGCGCACCCTGCTTTCCAACTCCTCGTTGATATCCATGGTGATTAACTTTCCATTAGCCTGCAAACCTTCGGCCAGACAAAGCGCGGAGTAGCCTGTATACGTACCGATCTCCAAAATATTTTTTGGTTGCAACATTTTGCTTACCATGGAGAGGAACCTGCCCTGCACGTGCCCCGACAACATGCGCGGCATCAATACTTGTGAGTACGTTTCGCGGTTTATCTTTTTCAGAAGTTCATTTTCACCAACCGTATGTGTTTCAACATAGTGCTGAAGGTCGTCAGGCAAGAAATCCATTTTTTAAAAATAAGTTAGTGCTATTCAAATAAAATTTTACCCACGCATACGCAACACGCTCAACTTCTCTTCATCAAATATTTCATTTGCCAGTTCCTGCAATTCGGTAGCCGAAGTATTTTTTACCCGTTCAAAAATTTCGTCCAGCGAAGTTATTTTTCCACGGTCGAGTAAGTTGCGCGCCATCATCATCATAAAGCCCATGTTGTTTTCTTCGCCCATAGCAATTTGTCCAAGAATCTGTTCTTTGGATGCGTTCAACTGTTTTACCCCCAATTTTTCATCGGCCAGTTTTCGCAGTTCAATTTTCACCAATCCAATACTTTTCTCCAGCTGCGATGGCTCTGTACCAAATGAAATGACGAACAGGCCGGTGTCGGTAAACGGAACGAACTGTGCCCCGATGCTGTACACAAATCCGTGCTTCTCGCGCAGCGCCATATTGAGGCGTGAGTTCATACCACTGCCCCCTAAAATATTGGTAAGCATGAAGAAGGGCGTGCGCCTGGCGTGCGAAGCGTGAAAGGCGGTGCGCCCCATAGCACATCGGGCTTGTTTTACATTCCGCTTCAATGAAATTTCTTTTGGCTTGTAGCCAGTAAATTTTTTGCGCGAGGTACGAGATGTCAATCGGGGAACAGGCCCTAAATATTTTTCAGCGAGCTGAATTACTTTTTCCATGGGTACATTCCCTACAGAAGAAAAAACGATTTTTCTTGTGTCGAGATGTTGCCGTATAAAACTCCTAAAATCTTTTCGCTGAAAGGATTTAACCGTCTTTTGCGTGCCCAGAATATTCATGCCGAGCGGGTGGCCCGAAAATATCACACCGTCAAATTCATCTTGAAGCGAGTCGTCCGGGTCATCGAAATACATCGACATCTCTTCTAAAATAACATTGCGCTCGCGTTTGATTTGATTGCTCGGGAAAATAGAATCAAACGTAATGTCGGTAAGCAATTCCAGTGCGCGCTCGAAATAGTCATCGCGCAACGAAGCGTAAAAAAGAATTTTTTCTTTGTCGGTAAAGGCGTTCAGCTCGCCACCGAGCGATTCCAATCGGTTCAAAATATGAAAGGCTTTTCGTTTGCGTGTACCTTTAAACGCCATGTGCTCCCAAAAGTGCGCTATGCCCTGATTGGCCAAACTTTCATCGCGACTCCCGATGTCCAGCATAATACCGCAGTGCACAATTTTGGTAGTAGTAACCCGGTTGTGCACCACGCGGATGCCGTTTTTCAATGTATAGATTTCGTAGTCGCGCATTCTGTTTTAAAACAAATTTTGGAACGTAAAGATTGCATTTAAGGGGCTTTCTTTTGAGAATATGAGGAAGTATATTTATATCGATAGTGATTTAACAGTATACTAGTAGCGTTAACTTTAATGAAGTCATCTTTTTCAATTGTAGCGTTATGCGTTTTTTGTTCGATCTCTTGTTATCAGGATAATTTATTCCCAACGACAGGAATTTTTGTAGTTGGAACAGACGGCAGTAGTTTGAACAATAATATTGCAAAATATTGGAGAGATGGTGCCACCATATTTCTATCCGACTCATCCAAGTCTGATGCTGCAACAGGAATAGCAATCTCTAACTATTCGATTTATGTATCAGGTTATGAGTGGAAAGGGCCATATCGCATTGCAAAATATTGGAAGAATGGAATATCTTCTGAATTAACTGATTATTCAACTGATGCAGTTGCATCAGGTATTGCTGCCCAAGGTAATGACATTTATGTGTGCGGATATGAAAAAAACGTGAGTAATACATCCGTTGCAAAATATTGGAAAAATGGTGTCCCTGTTTCATTAACCGATGGCACTAAAAATGCCCAAGCAAATTCAATTGTAATATCAGGTGCAGATGTTTATGTCTGTGGGTATGAAATAAATGCGAAATATTGGGAGAACGGAAATCCAATTGATCTCACAAACGAAAACGGATACTTCAATGCAGTTGCTAATTCTATAGTTGTTTCGAATGGTGATGTTTACATCGCAGGATATGAAGTTAATTTAACAACTGGTCGTTCGGTGGCTACGTATTGGAAAAATGGACTTCCTGTTAATCTAACATCTGGTACAACTGATGCAGTAGCCAATTCAATTGCGGTGTCTGGAGGTAATGTTTTTGTTGCTGGTTTTGGTTATACTGGTCAGTTTATCAATATATCTGTTGCTAAATATTGGAAAAATGGTAAAGAAACTAATTTAACAGATGGGACAAACGATGCTATCGCTACATCAATCACAATTTCTGGCAACGATATCTATGTAGCGGGGTTTGAGCAAATAGGGACAAGGCAGTTTGCAACGTATTGGAAAAATGGTGAGCCAGTAAGGCTTAATAATGGCAATTATTTTGCTGAAGCAAACCAAATTCTTATTGCTAAATAAATTCTCTTTCTTTCAATTCGATACCGAATAATTTCAATTCGTGCAGGATCGGGTCATAAATTTCAGGTATTACCGGAATCACCACGCCCCTACTTTTAATTTTATTTTGCAGCAAAAGTTTGCAGGCAATGGCCAATGGCAAGCCCACGGTTTTTGCCATGGCGGTTTGTGTTTCATCTTCACCGGTAGTTGACAGCCACGCCTGAATTTCTTTTTCTTTTCCGTTAAGCAAATACTTAAACCGGTGCCACATCACAATAAAATCTTTATCTCCCGGCTTGAGTTTCCATTTTTTTTTGAGGATGTGCTCGAGTACTTGTGCCGGAGTGCCCGTTGTCAAACCTATTTTTTCATCGGAGAACAAGCCGCTCCAACGAAGTCGTTTTATTTCTTCCCCTTCGGGTGAAAGGTTGAAACGTTTGCAAATAGTTTGCACACCCTCCTCTTCCGAAGAAAATTGCGAGTCTAAAAAAGATGAAATAAAATCGCGATGCCTCATCTCGCCTACGCTCTCCAACGTGTACGTATCATCGCAACAGCCGAGCTGCACAAAAATATTCCAGGCATTACAATAGCCTTTGTTGCGGAGTGTGCCGCGCAAAACGGTTTTACATTCGCGAATGCCGTACACATCTACATACTTCAACGAATCGCGGTTGGCGTAGCCTTCGTATTGATCAAGGCCGGGAACAGAAATGGGTGTGGTTCGTTGAAATATTTGTTGGTACGGAATGTATTTCAACATACCCTCTTGCAAGTATTTGGCTGTACCTTGGCCGGCCAACACCACATTGCGCGGATTCCAGGTAAACTTGTATCGCCAGGGGTTTTGGGGTTCGGTTTCGGGTGCGATCAATCCGCCTGTAAACGATTCGAAAGAAAACAATTGGCCGCCCATTGCTTTTATTTTATTTATCACCTGCATGGCGCTCATGTGGTCTATGCCCGGGTCCAGGCCACATTCATTCAAAAATAAAAGACCCAGCGCTTTGGCCTCACCATCGAAATGTTTCATGTCGTCTGAAACATAGCTGGCGGTGAGCAGGTGTTTTTTCTTTTCGAGGCAGACTTTGGCCACAATGGGATGAAACGCTGCAGGCAACATCGAGATTACCACATCGGTGTTATCAAAAATAATTTTGTTTTCGTTAATCGTGTCCGTATTAAAACCAATGGCGGTTGCCCGGATCGATTTTCCTATGCGCTCTTCTGCTGCAGCCTTAGAAAAATCGGCTACCGTTATATGCCAATCGTTATCAACTGCGTGTTTCACCAGATAGGAAATCAGAGCCGAAGTAGAACGGCCGGCACCTAAAACAAGAATATTTTTCATGTGGCAAAGTACGGCAAAAGCCATTTAGAAAGAGTGCAGAAAATTTCTAATTTTATCTCCCTTCGTGGCAACCCGAGGGATAATTAATTCATTCCTACCCTTTTATGATAAGTTCAATCTCACATTTCGATCATCTCGAAGATTTAGACAGCGAATCGAAATACCTTGTACACAAAGCCAAAGATGCCACCGCACACGCCTACGCCCCGTATTCCAAATTTTGTGTGGGCGCTGCGCTCATCCTCGATGACGGCACGGTGATTACAGCAGCTAACCAGGAGAACGCGGCTTACCCATTGTGCATGTGTGCCGAGCGGGTAGCTCTGTATGCAAAAGCTTCGGCTCATCCTGAAAAGCGTATTTTAAAACTTGCTGTGGTGGCGCACAAAAAAAATCATAAAGAGCTGAGTCCGGCTGCTTGTTGTGGCTCGTGCCGCCAAGTGATATTAGAATTCGAGCACCGGCAAAACAAACCTATCGAAGTGATTATGTACGGCCCCGACAAAAAATGGATCAAGGTCCATTCGGCTGCCGCTCTCCTGCCGTGGGGGTTTGGCAAAGAAGCCTTTGAATAACATATTATTTAACTTGTGTAATATTTCTGTTATATTCCCTTCACAAAAATAGTTGCGTAAAGCTATTTTTGTTTTAATTTGAACTCCTACAAAAAAGCTCTCTTAGTGATACAAGACATTGACATTGCAGACCTTAAGCGAATCACCGAACTGATTCATTCCAAACATGGCTACGATTTTCGAAACTATGCCATGTCTTCGTTTAAGAGGCGCATTCTGCGAATTCTGGATTTAAAAAACATGTCCATCGAATCGCTCCTTAAAAAATTAACCGACTCCCCTGCTTTTATTAATGAGTTTCTGGATGAACTCACGGTTAATGTTACAGAAATGTTTCGCGATCCGAGCTTCTGGCGCATTATGCGCGATGAAATCATTCCCAGTATTTTACTCAACCACAAGTCGTTCAACATCTGGCACGCAGGCTGTTCTTCGGGCGAAGAAGTGCTGTCGATGACCATCCTCCTTAAAGAAATGGGCATTTTAAATGACGTTTCGATTTTCGCTACCGATCTGGATGTGAACATATTAGAGAAAGCCAAGTCCGCTACCTATTATATAAAGAACATGGACTTGAACGAAAAAAATTATATCCGATACGAGGGCAAATGGAGCTTGCGCGATTATTACCGCGAAGACAACGGGCGTGTAACTTTTGACAAAAACCTGTTTAACAACGTGCAGTTCCGCAAGCACGATCTGGTTACCGGTGATATCTTCAATAAGTTTGACCTTGTGCTTTGCCGCAATGTGATGATCTATTTTAATCAAACCTTGCAAAACGAAGTATTGAAAAAATTTCATGAAGGTTTATTTAAGTACGGATACCTCTGCATCGGCTCAAAAGAATCGTTGATCTGGTGCGATGTGGCCAACCGTTTTTTGGTGGCCAACAACGAAGAAAAAGTTTATAAAAAAATAAAAGATTAGGGATGGGCCCGATGAGCAGGTTCAACCTAAATAACAGTTACAAGGCCGTTGTGATTGGCGGCTCGGCAGGAAGTTTTCAGGGTATCACCAAAATACTTTCACAATTACCCAAAACTTTCCCGTTGCCCATCATCATGTGCCTGCACCGGCTCAAGCACGTGCGCAATGGTTTCGTAGAAGCCTTGTCCATAAAAAGTGTTTTCCCGGTGACAGAGCCCTACGACAAAGAACAGATAAAAAAAGGAGGCGTTTATTTAGCACCCTCCAATTATCACATGTCGGTAGAACTTGGAAACTGTTTTGCCATGAGCACAGAAGAAATGATTAATAACTCACGACCTGCCATAGACATTACGCTGGGCACTGCCGCCTACGTTTACCGCGACAAGCTCATTGGCATACTGCTTTCCGGGGCAAACCGCGATGGCGGCCTGGGCATGAAGCATATTAAAGACCGCGGTGGCCTCACCATTGTGCAAGAACCAACCGAGTGCATGATCGATACTATGCCCAAGGCAGCATTATCGCTGACAAAAATTGATTATATTATGAAAGTGGATGAAATTGTGGACTTTATGAAGGAAATAGATAAACTATACAAATGATTGAAAGAATACATCTCTTTTTTAAAGATCAGAACAAATTAGCACAAGCTGCAACGGTGTGCTTCTTTTTGGCCGTTTTTGCCACCGTGTATTTTATGATCCGGCTTCCTGACGACCTTATCTATAAAGGTGGCATGGTTGGCTCCGGCCGTGCAAATATGGTGTACGCCAAATTTTTTACCGTGATCGGTTTGGCTTTCGCATTTTGTTACCTCTTGATCTTCCTTTCTCATAAAATAAAAAAGGAAACCATAGTTTATCTCGACAAGCAGGCGGGTGCTAGCGAAGGAAAAACAAACTCATCGTACGAATCGTCCAATGACTTCCTGTCGCTCAACGCCATCCGCGAAAAAATTAAAACAGGAAAAACTAACGAGCGCATTCAAAACGGGCTGAATGAATTTTGTAATCAGATAAAAGCAGGGCAAGGTGCTTTCTACCTCGTAAAGAAAAAAGCAGACAACAAGTTGCTAACACTAAGCAGTGGATTTGCTTTATTTTTAGCAGAAGGCGAAAGCAACCCCGAGTTTAATTGGGGCGAAGGGCTGATTGGTCAAGCCGCTGCTTCGGGCAACAGCCTGTACCTTGACGAACTGCCGGAAGGCTATGCCACCCGCATTGAGAGTGGGCTGGGAAGCGCACTACCGAAATACTTGTTTATCTTTCCATTGAAAAAAGAAAATGAAGTAGTAGGTGTTATTGAGGCCGCAACATTCAGCCCGCTTTCCGAAGCAAACCGCAAGCAAGCACTCGAAGCAGGAAAAATTTTAGCAGAGATTTGTTGATATCATTATGTTCAGGAATTTAAGAGTTAGCACCAAGATCACCGCATTAATTGTTACCCTTGCCACCGTGGGGGTCATCACATTTGCCTATTTCACCTTTCGCATCAACGTAAAAGCGGAACGCGATAAATTCAATGCCGGCATCGCCACAATTGCCGATCAGCAAGCCGAAATGGTCAATCATTATTTTGATCACATCAACACCACTTTGAAATTTATCCAAACTTCCGAACAGTTAAAATCGCTAATCGGCTCAAGCCCCGATTCCCTTCGTACAGTATTAGATCACACAAAAGAAATTTACAACTTCAACCAGGTTTACGTAACCGGAAAAAAAGGCACCATTCAGTCCTCAACCGATACGCTCAGTGTTGGCCAAAAACTTTCCGACCTAGACAACGGCTTTTTGGAACGCTCGTCATCAACCATTCAATTCAGCACCGTACGAAAAGAAGATCAACAGTACATCCTATACGCAGCCGCTGGCGTAGCCGATAAGATACTTGCTTTTAAAATTGATTTAGGCCCGATCTATAAAAAGCTTTCATCGGGAAATATGGGAGAAACCGGTGAAAGTTATTTGCTGCAATTAAGTCCGGTAGCAAAAAAGATGATTATAGTTAGCCCCTTACGAAACGATCCGGGGGCATTTCTAAAAATTGATGAAACGAATAATAGCGCAAACAGAGAGTATTCAAAAGGCGGTAAAAACATTTCTTATGTAGGCTCCGACTATAGAAACAAGCAGGTTCTTTCCGCTTTCCGCAAAATCAGCTTACCGGGATGGGCATTGATTGTAAAAATTGACCTGGACGAAATTAAAGGTCAGAGTGCCGATATGGCCATGATATACCTGTTTGGCGGGCTTGCCATGATTCTTATTTCATGGGGCGCAGCTTTGTTGCTTGGGCGCACACTTCTTCAGCCGTTGAATGATATGGGGCGCACGTTAGAGTTGGTATCTCAAGGGGTGCTGCCCGAAAATATAGCAACCGGCTCGCGCGATGAATTCGGACAAATGTCGAGTAAGGTAGATTCGTTGATACAAACTTTAAAAAGCAGTGCAGAATTTGCCAAGAAGGTTGGGGAAGGAAAGCTCGATGCGCACTTTCAACCGGTTAGCGAAAACGATACCTTGGGCCAGGCGCTGATACACATGCGCGATGATCTTATTGAAAACGAACGCAAAGACAATGAGCGCAACTGGATTGTGCGAGGCGTGGCGGAAGCAGCCGAGATATTGCGCGCACACGATTCGCTCGATGCGTTGGGCGATGAGGTGATCAAATTCATTGCCACTAAAATTGGCGCCATTCAGGGTGTTTTTTATGACGTCAACACAGGCGATCGCAACAACATGCTCATCGAGATACGCGCCAGCTTTGCGTACAGCCGTAAAAAATATCTGAAAAAATCGTTTCGCTTTGCCGAAGGATTGGTGGGCCAGGCCGCTGCCGAAAAAGATATAATTATCCGCACCGAAATCCCCGATGATTATTTGTCGATAACCTCCGGAATTCTAGGTGAGCAAAAACCAAATTGTATTTTAATAGCTCCACTGATTACCAACGAAGAGGTTTATGGTTTGGTAGAATTTGCCGGGATGAAAAAGTTTGATCCATCGCAGGTTAAATTTGTGCAAGAACTGAGTGTGATACTTGCCCGCACCATTTTCAATATTAAAGTCAACGAGCGCACCCGCAAACTCCTGACCGAATCTCAGGAACTGAGCAATGAACTACAGGAAAAGCAGGAAGTATTGCGCCAAAACGCGGAAGAAATGCAGGCCACTCAAGAAGAGCTCAAGCGAAGCAATACCATGCTCGAAGAGCAAATTCAGGAAGTGAACCACACGCAAAAACGAATGCAATTGCTGCTCGAAAATGCTTCCGAAGTAATCACCATCTACGAAGAAGACGGAACCGTTCGTTACGTATCCCCTTCGGTAGAAACCATTCTTGGGTACAACCAGCGCGAACTACAAGGCAATAGCGACCTCGATAAAATTCACCTCAACAGCCTCGAAGTTGCCAAGAACCTATTCAAAAGTTTGCGCGAAAATCCGGACGAAAGGCTTACCGTTCAATTTGAATACAAAACCAAAGACGGAGATTACATTTGGCTGGAAGCAACCGGCACCAATTTCATGAATAACCCCGCTATCCGCGGATACATCCTAAATTCGCGCGACATCACCGAACGCAGGCGTGCCGAGCAAGAACAACGGATGCGAAGTAAGATGCAGGCACTGTCTGAAAACTCACCGGATCTGATCACCCGTTTGGAGCACGATTCCATTTCGTACATCAACCCAACTATCGAAAGTTATACCGGCAAATCGCCCAAGCAGTTCCTCAATAAAAATGTAAAAGAAACCGAACTGAATACCGCCATCCTAGACCAGTGGCTGTCTATTGTGGAGCAGGTGAACGCGTCTAACACTACGGTGGCAATGGAGATGGATTTTCCTACTGATCAGGGCAAGCGCATCATGCAGGTAAATGCCATCCCAGAATACGATGAGCAAAAAAATATAGAATCGGTGTTGGTGGTATCGCACGACATTACCGAGCGAAAAGAGATCGAGTTAGAGATTCAGAACAAGAACAAAAAAATAAACGATTCCATCAACTACGCCAAGCGAATTCAAAATGCCATCTTGCCCAACTCACGCCACATCAGTAAGGCTTTGCCCAATTCGTTTATACTGTATAAGCCCCGCGATGTGGTGAGTGGAGATTTCCCCTGGTTTGTTCAGATCAAGAACGATATTTTTATTGCTGCGGTAGACTGCACAGGCCACGGAGTGCCGGGTGCTTTGCTTTCGCTTATCGGTTACTTCTTGCTCAACGATATTGTGCGAAGCCGCAAAATTACCGAGCCCGGAAAAATATTAGACCTTCTCGATGAGGGGGTAACCCAAACTTTGCGGCAGGATCAAGACGATTCGGCCACTAAAGATGGAATGGACATTGCCCTCTGCCGCATCAATACAGAATCGTGCACCGTAGAATATGCGGGCGCCCATCGCCCTTTGTGGTTTATCAAAGGCGGTGCCATGGAAGAAGTAAAGGGCAATAAATTCCCGATTGGCGGTGGTATCTATAAAAACCAGACTAACTTTACCACCACCAAACTGCAACTGGCCAAAGGCGACTCCTTCTATTTTAGCTCAGACGGCTTTCCCGATCAGTTTGGTGGCCCCGAAGTTCGTAAATTTGGCCCTAAGAAAACCCGAGAGATCATTGAACAGATTCAGAAAAAGACTATGGGCGAAGCCGCTCATGTATTTGATACCGAGTGGGAAGCCTGGAAAGGAGAACATAAACAAACAGATGATGTACTTTTGATAGGAATTAAATTTTAAAGTATAAATTGGAACGTTAAAACCCCCATTGCAATGAACTATATTTATGACCTGCACCGCACCATGATGGCCGAAAAGCTGATCTTGGTTTATGAAGGCGATTTCACGCAGGAAACAACAAAATCAATCCTCTCCATGGCCGAGCGCAACCTGGATTCATCCGGTGAGGAGTCCGGCATCAAGCGGAAGGTATTCAATGTTATGGTTGAAGCCCTGCAAAATATTGTCAAGCACAGCAGCGAACAAGGCCTACAGGCAGGTTCGCTCATCAGCCGAAGTGCTATCTTTTTAATAAGCAAAGACGATAGCCGCTACTGCGTTATGACAGGTAACCCGATACAAAAGGATAAAGTATCAAGGCTCAAACAAAATCTTGAAGAACTCAACAGCAAAGACAAGGAAGGGCTGAAGGAGATGTACAAAGAAATAATCAAGAACACCCAAATTTCAGAGAAAGGTGGTGCCGGTCTTGGTTTTGTAGATATGGCACGTAAGTCGGGCGAAAAGCTGGAATTTATTTTCGCCAACATGGATGAAACTCACGATTTCTTCTGCCTGAAAATCAACATTTCACGCGAAAAAGAGTAACAAAAAAATAATTAAAACTGAACACCATGGAAATCCTCAATTTAAAAGGTACAGAAGACACACCAACCATCATTCTCGATAAGAAGAACGGCATCTTTGAAATCAGCGGACGCTCTCTGCCTGAAGATTCTGCAGAATTTTACAGACCCGTCATCGAATGGATCAACTCCTACGCTAAAGAGGCCAATGCCTCTACCGATTTTGTATTCAAGCTGGAATATTTCAATACCGCCTCATCCAAGCTCATACTCGATGTGCTCTCAGCGCTGGAAGAAATCAAAGGGATGAAAATCTCGTGGTACTTCCATGACGATGACGAAGATATGGAAGAAGCCGGGCAGGAGTTTTCGGAACTGGTAGAAATCCCTTTTGAATTCAAAACCTATTAAAATCATTGCAGCAAATTCAAGATTCAAAAAGGATTGGAAGGTGCGGTATTGAATTTTGAATTTTGAATTTCTAAGAGAATGAGTGAGGAAATACTAAAAGCGCTAACCCAGTTATTTGCCATCATCACCAAACAAGATGGCGGTGTCACCGAAAATGAGCGCCAATTTGTAATCAATTTTTTTCAACAGGAACTCGATCAAGACACGGTTAAGGAATACGTAGCCTTGTACGATGAGTTTTCGGGTTTCGGCAAACCGGATGAGGATAAACACAAACTCACCTCTGTTAAAGATTCGGTTAAAACGCTGGGCATCTGTAAAAAAATAAATAAAACACTTGCCCAGAAGCAAAAAGTGGTGGTGCTCACCAAACTGCTCGAGCTAATCGGTTCCGATAAAAACTTTACTCCCCAGCGAATAGAAATCATCAATACGGTTTCAACCGTATTCAATATTGGCCAAGAAGAATATAAACTTGTTGAATCGTTTATCACTTCGGAGTCTGTAG
This sequence comes from Bacteroidota bacterium, assembly GCA_018267285.1. Classification (GTDB taxonomy): domain Bacteria; phylum Bacteroidota; class Bacteroidia; order Cytophagales; family Cyclobacteriaceae; genus ELB16-189. The sequence goes on from JAFDYU010000012.1 coordinate 166,807, forward strand.
GCCAAATTAATTTTAAAGACATCCTGGTTGTTGATTCGGCCGAGGGCAAATCGTCCGAACTTCAGAAGCATCAGCATGCGCATATCGAAGGGCAGTTGATCTTTATGCGCATCAATAGCGTGGGGCTCTACTTCACCAAATACCTGGGGCATGAATCGAACGTGCTCAATGGCTTTATCATGCAGCCGAACAAGGTGTACCTTTTTTCGCACGGCAGCACAATAAAAACTCAACAAGGTGATGCGCTTTATTACAGCGACCTGGTAGCGCATTTTAACGAGGAAATCAAAACCACCAAACTCTCGTTTAACGCCAACATCGAAGAGTTTAAGTTTCCCAATGGTGCCATTGGCTTGCGCGATGTATTAATCTCCGAAGGACCCGGCAAATTGATTGGTATTATGGGAGCCAGCGGAGCAGGTAAAACCACCTTGCTCCTCACCCTTGCGGGGCTTGAACAGCCCTCAAAAGGTGATATCAAAATCAACGGGTTCAATATCAATACCGAAAAAGAAAAAATTGAAGGTGTAATCGGTTTTGTGTCGCAAGACGACCTGTTGATTGAAGAACTTACCGTTTATCAGAATCTGTACTACAACGCTAAGCTGTGTTTCTCTCATTTTACAGAACAACAATTACACGAGCGTGTAATGAGTACGCTCGAAAATCTTGGCCTTGACCAACGCAAAGATTTGAAAGTGGGTAACCCACTCGAAAAAACAATCAGCGGTGGCCAACGTAAGCGCCTGAACATTGCTCTTGAATTAATCCGGGAGCCTGCTATTTTATTTTTAGATGAACCCACTTCGGGCCTCTCCTCCCGCGACTCCGAAAATGTAATTGATTTGCTTAAAGAACTATCGCTTAAAGGGAAGCTCATCTTCGTGGTTATCCACCAGCCATCGTCCGACATCTATAAAATGTTTGACAAGATGGTCATCATGGATACAGGCGGCTATCCGGCCTATTATGGAGCCCCGGTTGAAGCCGTAACCTATTTCAAAAAAGCAACCCATCAGGTTGACAGCAACCGCGGCCAATGCGAAACCTGCGGTAACGTAAACCCCGAGCAAATATTCAACATCATCGAATCAAAGGTTGTTGACGAATACGGGCAGCCTACGGGTAAACGCAAAGTAACGCCTCCGCAATGGCACGAGATGTACCAACAACGTTTTAACATCAACAAGATTGAGGATGTTAAAGAAACACCTCCCAGCACGCTGAGCATACCCAACAAACTGAAACAGACCGTCATCTTCACCACACGCGATTTCTTAGCCAAACTCAGCAACAAACAATATTTGCTTATCAACTTACTGGAGGCCCCGCTTCTCGCCATCATCCTTACATTCATCATTAAATACAAAAGCGCTCCCAGCGGCACGGAATACATCTTTAGGTTTAACGACAATTTCCCTGCGTTTTTATTGATGTCGATCATTGTTGCTTTGTTCATGGGGCTTACCGTTAGTGCGGAAGAAATTATCAGGGACCGCAAAATTTTAAAACGCGAATCGTTTTTGAATTTAAGCTGGAACAGCTACCTGCTCTCCAAGTTGAATATACTTTTTCTCATGTCGGCCGTACAAACATTAACTTTTGTTGTAGTCGGCAATTTGATTTTAGAAGTTCACGGCATCACCTGGGCCATGTGGCTGGTGCTTTTTTCTACTTCTTGTTTTGCCAATGTGTTGGGGTTGAATATTTCATCGGCCTTCAATTCGGCAGTAACCGTTTACGTAATGATACCCTTGCTGCTGATTCCGCAGATGATCTTGAGTGGACTGTTATTTAGTTTTGATAAATTAAATGACTTGATCAGCACAAAAGGCAAAGTGCCCATCATTGCCGATTGCATGGCTTCGCGCTGGGCTTACGAAGCCATTGCCGTATATCAATTCAGATATAATGATTACGAATCTCCTTACTATAAATACGAACGCGAAGAATCGAAAGCAGATTTTAAATCGGCTTACCTCGCAGATGAGTTGAAAAAAAGAAACCGTTATGTACTCGAAAATTTCGAGAGCAAAAACGACTCGGTGAGAAAATTGGTTACACGTAACCTCACCATTTTAAACGATAACCTTTCGAAGGAGACTTTCCGTCAAGGTTTGGAAAAAATTGATCTTTCAAAATACACGAAAGAACAAGGCCAGCAATTAGATAGTTACTTCGAAAACTATCGCCAGCACTACCAAAAAGTGTACAATCGAAATGTAGATACCATTGAAATGAAGATGGCCTATTTCGAAAAGAAGGGACTTAATATCAATGACGAAAAGAATGCTTACCATAACGAAAGCCTGTCTGATTTGGTGAAGAATGTAAACACCAAAGAACGACTTATAGAATATAAAGGGAAATTGATACAACAGATCAATCCAATTTTTCAAGCTCCGCAACAATCGGGTGTATTGGATTATCGAACCGCTTTTTTTGTACCCGAAAAGAATTTATTTGGCCTCACCGTTAGCACCTTTTTGTTCGATATTTTGGTAATTTGGGGAATGGCTTTTCTTTGCTACGTAGCTCTTTATTTTGAGTGGATGCGGAAAACAGTAGATTTTTTCGGAAACGTGAGCATACCCACCAAGGTGACGATACCTTTTCGAAAGAAATAATTATTTTGCAGGGATTGGTTAATTTTTAATTTTGTAACAACTAAGAAAATTATGAGGATAGTGTTAATTGGCTTGGTAGCCGCCTTTTTGTTCGCTTCTTGCGGCAAAAGCAAAAAACCTGAAGATCAGGACTTTCTCAACAGCCTTGATTCAGCAAAAAAAGGCCCTTCTATCGATAATGAGGTCATTAACAGCATTTTACAGCAGATACCGAGCCCACTCGAAATATCTGTTCTGCTTAAAGAATCCGGTAAAAAATACAACGCGGGTATCCTTAATTCTACCGACAACACTTCCAAATACAATAGCAACTACAAAAAAGCCTTAAACCTCGGCATTTACGGAACAGATTTAGGCTACACCAACATCTACCAGCAAAACCAAGATGGCATAAAATACCTTGCTTCCATTAAGCAACTGGCAAATGAGCTTAACATTGGGCAGTTTTTTGACATTGAGACCATCAGTAAACTTGCTACAAACAGCAAAAATCTGGACTCCTTACTTCTGATCACTACCCAAAATTTCAACGATATCAACAAATATCTACAGACACAGGGAAGGGCAAATTTGAGTGTACTGTTGTTAACAGGCGGCTGGCTTGAAGCAATGGAAATTACCTGCCAGGTAGCCGCGCAAGACCCTAAAAATAAAGAATTGAAGGAAAAGATAGGTGAACAAAAGATTATTTTGGAACAAATAGTGCTTCTGTTCTCATTTTACAAAGACGATGAAAATATGGCATCGTTATTGAATGACCTTAACAACTTAAAGGCAGCGTTCGATAAAATCAACATAACCTACACCTACAAAGAATCAACCATGGAAATTGTGAACGGTGTGGCCGTGATAAAAGACAACAGCACAACGACCATTGATGTTACCGATGAGGACATCAAAAATATAACCAGCATTACCAATTCAATCAGAAACAAAATAGCAAGCTAATTCCGAATCCCACTATGAAAAAAATAACAACAATCGTTCTGTTCGTTTCACTTGTCGGCCTTGGATCAACCGAATTGGCCAGCCAGTGTAACCCCGACAATTTTGCCAGTGCTTGCATACCTAAACTTGCTTCTGGTTTTAATTTTTTGAAAAGCTACAAAGTAGATGGCGAAGGCGGGGCAAAAGATAAAGTAGAGTACAGCTACGTTTTTACCAAAGGCACCCAATACATGATAAACCTTTGCGCCAATGGGGCCACAACCGATGGCATTGTTGTATCGTTGTTCGATTCGGGGAGAAATAAAGTAGCCACCAGCAAAATCAATGGCCAATTTATATCAGCTATAGCTTATCCTTGCAACGCTACGGGCATCTACTACATTCAATACACATTTGATGGCTCTACCAACAAATGCGGTGGCAGTGCACTCGGGTTTAAGCGCTAACCCAAAAAAAAAGAATTCCGTAAAGCCCTGCCGAAAGCAGGGCTTTTTGTTTCAGTCCATATTTTCTAAACTTGTTTCAAATTACCAATCATGCCCAAGGTTCTGATTATTGAAGACGAAGCCAGTATCCGTGCCGTTTTAAAAGATATTTTAAACGACCAAAAAGAACTGAACCTTGACGTGCAGGAGGCAAAGGATGGTAGTACAGGGCTGTCGATGCTGGAGGCCGAAAATTTTGATGTTGTGTTTTGCGATATTAAAATGCCAAAAATGGACGGTATGGAATTACTTACGCAAGCCAAACAGAAAGGAATATCGGCCGCCTTCATTATGGTATCGGCACACGGCACAACCGAACTTGCCGTAGATGCCGTAAAAAAAGGGGCTTATGATTTTTTGCAAAAACCTCCCGATCTTAATCGTTTATTAATTACCCTTCGCAACGCACTCGATAAAAATAAACTCGTACGCGAATCCGTTTCACTCAAAAAGAAAATAGCCCAGCAATACGAAATTATTGGCCAGTCGGCTTCCATTGCAGATGTATTAAAAATCATTGACAAAGTTGCTGTTACGGATGCCCGGGTCCTGATTACCGGACCGAACGGTTCGGGCAAAGAGTTGGTGGCACGGCAACTGCATGAAAAGAGCGACCGAGCCGCGCAAGCTTTTATTGAGGTAAATTGTGCGGCCATCCCCTCAGAGTTGATTGAAAGCGAATTATTCGGTCATGAAAAAGGAGCTTTTACTTCGGCCGTAAAACAACGGATTGGGAAATTTGAATTGGCAGAAAACGGCACGCTATTTCTCGATGAGATTGGCGATATGAGTTTATCGGCACAAGCCAAAGTGCTTCGGGCACTTCAAGAAAAAAAGATTACTCGCGTGGGCGGGGATAAAGACATAGAGGTAAATGCCCGAGTAGTTGCCGCAACCAATAAAGATCTAAAAAAAGAAATTGCCGAAGGCCGGTTTCGCGAAGATTTATACCATCGGTTGTCTGTAATTGTGATAAAAGTACCTCCACTAAAAGACAGAAAAGACGACATACCTATTTTGATTGATCGATTCCTTGATGAAATCTCTTTTAATTACGGAGCCAAGCGAAAAAAAATTGAACCGGATGCCGTGAAACTATTAGCGCAGAATGAATGGAGCGGAAATATACGCGAGCTTAAAAACGTAATCGAGCGATTAGTTATTATGAGCGATAGCGCCATCAGCGCTACCGATGTGAAGAAATATCTATAAGTCTTAAATTCTCTTCACGGAGTTTCCCTTCACTTCTTTTTTGCTGTATGTGGGGCAGGTGTACTGACTGCATGCAGAAATAAAAGCAGCAAGGGCAACGAAAGCTAATACCTTTTTCATAGGAACCGGGTTAGTGTCTAACAAAATTAAAATTCTTTTTCATTCAAACAAATACCTTTAAATAGGGCTATCCGATCAGTAAATTGCAGCCTCGCACATCCGAATTGTCCATCCTGCCCAAAACCTCAAAACTTTCGTCTTTCAATCTGCCTAAATCTTCCGTTTCAATAAATGCACAGGAATGGACGTTGGCCAAATCAATCACATTAATTGCCCCCACCTTCCCCTGCCCTGCCATCGAAAATGGGTCGTTGATATCGCGCAGCAATACTTTCATCCGGGGCGGGCATCTAAAGTAACCCCACCCGGTAGAATAGGCTTGCGACAAGAGTTCAGTCATACCATATTCCGAGTGAATTTGCTTTACCTTAAAGCGCTCGCATAAAAACTGATGAAGTTCTTCGCGCACCCACTCCTTTCTCCTACCCTTCATTCCACCTGTCTCCATGACAATGCAATGGCTTAGATCTATTTTATGTTTCTCGGCTAAATCAAGCAAAGCGAACGATACCCCCCAAAGCATAGTACGCTTATGAGAAGCCCTGAGGGAGTCTATTTTAAGTAACAATTCTTCATCATCATTCAGATAAAACCCGGAATGACCGGTATCAGTTTTAATAAAATGATCGATCATAGCGATTAACGAAGAGCCTGACCGTTCCAGATAAGACGGAAGCAATGCTAAAAAATGATAATCCGAAACTGCCCCGTAATACCCCGTAAAAATGGCTGTTGCATTTTTCTTGTAAAATGAAAGGTTTTCTATTGAATGTTTACTCACCATAGCCCCCGTGGTGGCGCTGCTGGTAAATTCTGTTTCCGGTTTCCAACTACCTGAAATGACGTGATGTGTTTTAAAAAACCGGATGGGGAGAAACGGAATATCATGCACCGAATTGACTGCCTCCGGAACTTTCCTCACGGCTTGCGAATAAGTTCGATAAAGAACATTATTTTTGTATTGAAAACGAAAAACGCTTAAGGCAATATCCGCAAAGTTGGAATCGTTTATAGTGGGGAGTAGATCAAGAAAATGTTGTATATCAGACAATCTGAGCCGTTTAATACACAAAGGTAAAAAATGAAGTGGTTAAAGAATATTGCTTTGATAACAGCGATGACTTTGCTGATAGATTCGTGTATCCAGCAGCATGAATATTCCACAGTACCGCACATTGATTTACAAAGTATCAGCTACAAAAAGGGTAATGGAAATCCCAGATTTGATACTATGGCATTTGTCTTGACTTTTCAAGATGGAGATGGCGACTTGGGGCTAAACCCAGATGATTCCGTGATATATACAAGCCAGGGCGAAGCTGTTGATGTTACTCAACAACCTTTTTATTTTGTGTACGACACCGTGCAAAATTCTATCCTCGGCTATGTGCATTACCCCAACCTTGATTTAACTGCTTTTGGAAATAATTTAAGTTATGTGAACTATAAGGCAAAGCGCACGCACCAGATTGACACGCTGCCGGAATTAAGCTGTATTCACTACGAATACGATAATGACACTTTGTATATTCAAAATAATTTCAACGGCTTTAACATCTTCGTCTATGCCTATTATAAAGATGGCAATTCGTACACGTTGTTCGATCCCAACACATACTTTCCCAACCAATGTCACGGTAATCATTTCCTACTTGGCCGGTTTCCGGTAATGGCTTCAGATCCTGATAAAAAATCTCCACTTGACGGAACCATAACTTATAAGTACCCAAGCCTAGCTCTTCCAGCTTTCCTAGGTCTAACTGTTAAGTTCAAGATTTACATCACCGACCGAACGTACCTCTCGTCAGAAAGGCGTTTTCAGCGCAGCAATGTTATTGAGACTGGCGACTACAAATTTTAAAAATCAATACAACGAAGGGAACTTGGCCGGGTCTGCTTCGCGCAACAGTTCATAGATGTTTTCAAATATCTGTTCTGGGTTTGGCTTTGAAAAATAATCGCCATCGGAGGCATAAGGCGGTCTGTGCTCTTTCGAAGTGATTGTTAACGGAGGTGAATCCAGGTAAGCATAGGCCTCTTGGTTTTCCAGCACGTGTTGCATCATGTAGGCCGTGGCACCGCCCGGCACATCTTCATCGGCAAAGACAACACGGTTCGTCTTTTTTACCGATTCAAGTATCGTGTGGTTTACATCAAAGGGTAACAAGGTTTGCACATCAATTACTTCGCATGAGATTCCGGAAGATTCTAAATCGTGCACGGCCTCCATCACCACGCGGCACATCGAGCCGTAGGTAACGATAGTAACATCGTTGCCTTCTTTCAAAATTTCCGGAACGCCAAGTTCTAATTTAAACTCACCAATGTTATCGGGGAGTTTTTCTTTCAAACGGTAGCCGTTCAAACATTCGATGATCAGGCAAGGGTCGTCCGATTCGAGCATGGTATTGTAAAAACCAGCCGCTTGCGTCATGTTTCTTGGCACCAGCACATACATACCCCGAAGGCTGTTTAAAATCATACCAATGGGTGAGCCTGCGTGCCAAATCCCTTCTAAGCGGTGGCCCCGAGTGCGCACAATTAACGGTGCTTTTTGTCCACCTTTGGTTCGATACTGTAAAGTAGCCAAGTCATCCGACAATATCTGGATTGCGTACAGCAAGTAATCGAGGTATTGGATTTCTGCAATGGGCCTCATGCCACGCAGGGCGAGACCAATTCCCTGGCCAATAATGGTACACTCACGGATGCCTGTATCGGTTACCCTAAATTCGCCAAACTTTTCCTGAAGCCCGGCAAACCCCTGGTTTACATCTCCAATCTTACCGACATCTTCGCCAAAAGCCAACACCAATGGGTTGCGCTGAAGCGCAGATTCAAAGCAAGCTTGTAAAATTTCACGGCCATCGTGCATGGGGGAATCATCGGAATAGACAGCCGCAACCGGTTTTACTTTTAATGCCGACCACTCCGACTGGCTGTAAACGTGCGAGTTGTAGCGATCAAAATTATCTGCTTCTGATTCTTTGATCCATTCCAATAACTTTTGCCGAGGTTCTGACTCCTGACCGGCTATTGCCCGCAACGATTTTTTAGCAGCGCGAACCGCATCTAACCTATCCGGGTTAATGGTTTTTTCCAGCAGCTCTTTTATGCTCTCTATGTCTGAATTGTTAAATTCGGAAAGAATGGTAAGAAGTGATTTTTGACTTTTTTGAGTATCCTCTACAAACTTACGCCACGCCACATCTTTTGCTGTCTTCGCTGCTGCTTTTGCTTCTCGTTCAATGGCGTCAAGTTCTTCCGGTGAAATTCCTTGCTCAGTCATCCACTCCCGCATCTTTAGGATACAATCATATTCTTTTTCCCAAGCAAGCCGTTCTTTAGATTTATACCGTTCGTGCGAGCCCGAAGTGCTGTGTCCTTGCGGCTGTGTCATCTCCTTCACATGCACCAGTACAGGCACATGCTCTTCGCGACAGATCTTTTCGGCTTTTTCATACGTACGACAAAGGCCTTCGTAATCCCATCCATTGATTACTAAAATTTCAAATCCTTTTTCTGTTTGTGATCGTTGAAATCCGGCCAAGATTTTTGATATGCTGCCTTTGGTAGTTTGGTATTCTTTAGGAACAGAAATGCCATAGTCATCGTCCCACACGGATGTCAACATAGGGACTTGCAAAACACCTGCAGCATTGATGGCTTCAAAAAATACACCTTCGGAGGTTGAGGCATTGCCGATCGTACCAAAAGCTATTTCGTTTCCATTGATACTTAAATCTGTATATTTTTTTAACGCGGGGTTTTTACGGAAAAGTTTAGAAGCCTGCGCAAGCCCAAGCAGCCGCGGCATTTGAGCAGCCGTGGGCGAAATATCTGCACTGCTGTTTTTTAATTTGGAGAGTTCTTTGAGTTTGCCCTCTTTGTCGAGCATGCGCGTGGCAAAGTGCCCCGTCATTTGCCGGCCGGCCGAGGTAGGCTCTGCTTCTACGCTGGTGTGCGCATACAACTGAGCAAAATATTCGGTAAGCTTTAGCTCACCGATGGCCATCATAAAGGTTTGATCGCGATAATACCCGGAGCGGTGATCTCCGGCCTTGAAAACTTTGGCCATGGCAATCTGTGCCACTTCTTTTCCATCGCCAAAAATCCCAAACTTGGCCTTGCCCATGAACACTTCTTTGCGTCCGAGCAAACTAGCTTCGCGGCTCTCGCACGCTAACCGATAGTCGGCCAAAATCACTTGGGCTCGCTTTGCCGAAATCCCCTCAGGTGCTGTTTTTGTCTGGCTCACAATCGTTAGGTTTTGTTCAAAAGTAGAAAAAAGAAACGAGCGGTCAATATTTAAAATCAGACCGCAATTTTATTGCGAAAATCTAAGTCAAAGCAAAATATATGTTTGAATCTGGTGTGATTTTAGGAATAAAAAAGGTCGTCAATTCTCATAAAAAACGAATGCAAACGTGTGTTATATTTGTCCCCCGAAATTCTCAATTAACAACATAACTCTCCATAAATATGATTATCGGTGTACCCAAGGAAATCAAGAATAATGAAAACCGTGTGGCGCTTACTCCGGCTGGTGCTCAAGAATTTGTAAAGCGCGGGCATACGGTTTATGTTCAAACCAAAGCCGGTGAAGGCAGCGGATTCAGCGATGAAGAATACATTGGTGCAGGTGCGCGCATGCTTGCCAAAGCCGAAGAAGTCTTCGCCATTGCTGAGATGATTATGAAAGTGAAAGAACCGATCGAGCAGGAATACTCACTCATCAAAAAAGATCAGCTTGTATTTACCTATTTCCATTTTGCTTCGTACGAGCCTTTAACTCATGCTATGATCAAAACCGGTTCGGTTTGTTTGGCCTATGAAACCGTGGAACGCGATGGAAGCTTACCACTGCTCGTGCCTATGAGCGAAGTGGCCGGCCGTATGTCCATTCAGGAGGGTGCTAAATATCTGGAGAAACCTTTGAAGGGCCGTGGTATTTTGTTGGGCGGTGTGCCCGGAGTGATGCCCGCAAAAGTTTTGATTCTTGGCGGTGGTGTTGTGGGCACCAACGCGGCAAAAATGGCTGCCGGCATGGGTGCTGATGTTATCATTACAGATGTAAACCTCAACCGTCTGCGTTACCTTGATGACGTGATGCCGAAAAACGTACACACTATGGTGAGCAACGATTATATATTACGCGACCTTGTAAGAACTTCAGATCTCATTGTGGGTGGTGTGCTTATTCCCGGTGCTAAAGCCCCGAAATTGATTACCCGCGATATGCTTAAGACGATGCGACCGGGCACCGTTTTAGTAGATGTTGCGGTGGATCAGGGAGGATGTATCGAAACCTGCAAGCCCACCACGCACGAAAACCCTACGTTTATTATTGATGATGTTGTTCACTATTGTGTAGCGAACATGCCGGGGGCTGTGCCGTACACTTCTACTCTAGCACTCACAAACGCCACCCTTCCGTATGCGCTGAAACTGGCCAATCAGGGCTGGAAGAAAGCCTGTGCCGAAAATCAAGATTTGAAAAAGGGATTGAATGTGATCAGTGGAAAAGTTGTTTACAAGGCTGTTGCCGATGCCTTCAATCTTCCGTACACGGATGTGAAAGAATTTTTGAACTAAGTGAAATATTAGATTTTTCTCAAAAGAAGTCATCCCCGAGGTGACTTCTTTTATTTCCTAACTCAGTACGGTAACTTATGACCTTTGCCCAGTGCAACTTTAGGGTTGTTGTACATGCCCGTGACGTGAAACGGGATTTTTATTTTTGTCAACGGGATTAATTCAATTTTTACAAGATAGTTCACTTCCCCGGCCATCGTATTCACGCCTTCAATGTCTGCATCAAAACCTGCCACTTTAATTGAAAAAGGTTTCACAATGATCTTGTTGTCTTTAATTTCTGTTTGCATACTGAAGTCCTTCAGATGGGGGTCGTTTATTTCATTTTTCTTAGCGCTCTTGCTAATCTCTTCAAATAATTTCATGCCTTTGATTTTGGCATCGGCAATATGCAGCGTACCGCCCCCTTCAAGTGTTTCCAACTTTGGAGACAAGTCCTTTTTTAGCTCGCCTTTTAGTTTGTAATCAACTGAAAATTTCCCGTACGTGTTAGCAGCCGAGGGGGCCAAATCCCGCACCAATTTAACTTCGCGGTAAGCTCGGTTAATATCCAGGTCTTTTACGTTTAAATCCAGATAAAAAAGTGGGTGAGCCCAGCTGCGCGTATCGTAGCTTGCTCGTACATTAAATTGTGCATCGAGCGAGTTGAAGCCCGTCTCGTGCAAACTCATAACTCCTTCTTTAAACACGATATCTCCATTCATAGCAAAAATCTTCAGGTCTTCGTATTGCACTGCGCCAATCCTGGAGTCGAAAATAAAATTGATATTTCGGGGTACTTCTATTACCCTGAGTTTTGAGTGAGCAGTGTCTTGCAAAGGAACAATCTTGCCCGTAGCGGTTCGTGGTGGCGGCATCCACTGGCTTAAACTTAAGGTGTCGCACAGCAATTCAAGATCGCCATTTATCATGTCGTTGTTCTTGGTTACAAACGCCATATAATTGGTTACATCGCCTTTTATACTTACTGTACTCTTGCCGAATTTTCCATTAAAATTTTTAAGACGAATTTTTGAGGGTGTGAAATCAAAAAAGGCACTATTGATGTTTATCGGGTTAGGAACTTTACTGCCAGCAATATTAATTCCACTAAAAACAATTTTTCCGTTTGATTGAGTTTTTGAATAATCGCCACGCTCCAAATCGCTGATCAAACCACCGGTTTTTAATTGGGCATCTACAAGCCCCGAAAATGTTACGCCTTCCATCGGGTATAGCTGTGCAACCTTTGCCAAATCCATTTTTCCGTTTACCGTAAGTTCGTATTTGTAATTATTCAGATCGGTTAAGCTCCCGGTAATATCAAATGGTTCATCTTCAAGGGTGTAGGTAAGTTTATCGATATTCATTTTTGCATCGGAAAGTGTCCCTGATTTACTCAGCGCTTCGGCATAAAAATGAATGTTTTTCAATGGAGGGAAATCCTTGTATTGAATAAATCCATCCGACAACTTAATTTTTGTATCGACCCGTGGAAATTTATTATTGATTTTACTGTATAGACCCTTAGCCATTAAATCAAGGCTATAGTGTCCTTTTAAAGCATAGCCATTAATGGGGTAAATTTTTTCGATGTCTGCAAGATCAATATCGGCATCAATATCGGCATCAACTTCTGTATCGGGGTAACCACTTAATTTAGCATAGCCATGGAGTATGTTATCATCAACTTCAGCATGCATTTGGTGAAGGTTGATTTTGGTATTTGCTAAGTCACCAGAAGTATTTTCCGCATTTAAATGGAATTGAATGTTTGAAATCGGCCTGGGAAGGCTATCGTACTGAATCGCCCCGTTAGATAATTTAAGATTGAGATTAAAGACCGGGATGCGCGAAATATCCCGGTTGATAATTCCTTTGGCTTTTAATTCAAAATCAATTTTTCCTTTGAGTGAAACACCCTTTACCGGATACAGCCGTTCGAGTGATGCCAGTTCGAGATCGGCAAATACATCGGCATCAATTTTAGGAGCATAGAGTCCTTGCACTTTTATCTTTCCGTGCACCGGATGTTTACCGAGTTCCACATGAAAGTTTTTTACATCAATAACCGTACTGTCTATAATTCTTTCTGGGTTGTCGATCACCATATCAAACTGAATATTATTGAACGCCTCGGGCAGGCTGTCAATTTTTACCATTGCATTTTTAACATTTAAATCGAAATGAAAGGCGGGCGTTTCTTTTGTTGTAGCCGAATAGACCCCATCCAACGAACCAGAAAAAGCCAAGTCACCACTTGTTTCGAAGTAATCGAAGTTTTTCAGGTATAAGCCCGGCACCAACGACAAGATGTTTTTAAAGGAAGTCTCCTCTGCTTGAAACTTCATCTTCATTGCAAATTCATCAACAACCTGTTGTAAGAACCCATTAATACTGAATATGAAATGATTGATCTGGATTTTATTTTTCTTAAACGTGTACTTACTCTCTGGCAGGTTTATTTCCATAATTAAGTCCAACCCAAGAGCTTTTCTAAAAAGATATTGAACCTTATCGTAGCTAAGCGAAAATTGCCGTATGGTAGTGATCGTTTCATAATCAAATATATCTTTATTAAAATCACCACCTCCGGTATGGTCGATATCAAAAGCTTCAATAAAAACATTTCGTTTCCAGTCGGTGTACTTAATAACCCCGTTGTCAATGCTGATTTTATCAATGGCTATGTTTATGGATGAGGGTTTGGATGCAACCGCTGAGTCTTTTTTCTTTTTGACATCGTAATTGGTTTTACCGTCTTTAAGTACGTATAAATTTATTTCAGGGTTAACCAAATGAATGCTGTTTAGCTCAATTTCACGTTTAGTCAAAAGGCTCCATAAGTTCACTTCGAGTGATGTTTCTTTTATTGCAGTGAGTGTGTCGTGGCGGAACTCGTCATGGCCTTTGATTATTAAATCTTGAACTCTCAACGTGAGATTGGGAAAGTGTTTGAATAATTTTAATTCAACTGCACTGAATGTTACGTCTGCATTTATCTGTTGGTCTATTTCTTTTTCTAAATCGGTACGAATTTGTTCATGATAAATTTTGGGCAACACCACCGCAGCAACTACAATCAACAGTACCAAAACACCTGTACATAAGAATATTCTTTTAAGAAAAAGTTTCATATCTGAAATTTAGAAATGCAGTGCCTTACAAACAAACGAGGGTCGAAAAATTTTCCGACCCTCGTGCAATTTTTTCAGTCTTTGTGTTAATCTACTTCAAGACCCTGTGCTTTCATTTTCTTTTTAAGGTCTATCGCTTTTTTCTCAAATGCCTCATCGTAAGAGGACAAGTTTTCGTACAACGAAAGCAGGGTGTAGAGAGAAGTTTCGTCTGTTGACTTAATCATTACGCATTTATCCGCATACGGTAAAGCTTTCTTCAGCACATCATAACGTTGGTTACGGAGATCAAGACGTTTCTTTGTATCATTGGAAGCATTTCTCTGATCGTTCAATGCGCGCGCCTCATTGTTCAACAGGATTGCCATTTCTTCGTTACCTTCAAAATGATCGGAATTAATTTTTAATACTTCTTCAATCCAATGTTTGACTTCATCTGTCTTGCCGGCTTTTTTTCCGATCAAGGCCAAAAAATATCTTGACTCCGTATCGTTGGGGTCTCCGTTTGCGCGCTTCAGCATAAGCGCTTTAGCTCCCTCCAAATTGTTTGTTTGAACGTACACGTTGTATTCAGAATTAAGATAATCTATGTTATCCGGGTATTTGTTTGTAAGTACGTGTATGGCCTCCAGTGCGGAGTTCCAATCCTTCCGATTAAAATATGTATTGAATAACTGAAGGCTTGCATCCGGGTTGGTTCCTCCTACCGAGAGGTACTTTTTGATGTATGTGATAGCTTTGTCGTCTTCTTTGGCTTGGGGAGCAAAGTAAGCACCAGCATAGAGTAAACAAGTGGTGTCGGTAGGTACAAAAAACAGAGTTTTTTCAATCTCCGTAAATGCCGCTTTGTAATCCTTTGCCTGGTGCAGCTTAACCGCTTTCTCCAGGTATTTTTGAGCAAGTACACCCGAAACAGTTGATTTTGTAACAGGTATCGGCAATTGCGTTCCCTGGTATAGTGCGTTTACTAAACTTTCATTTTTGCCTTTATCTATTTCTTCCGACTTAGTAAAGGACTCTTTAACAATTGGGAAAGGATTGGCTTCCAACGATTTGTATTTCTCAATATTTGTAGTGTCTATGGCAGCATAAATTACGCCCTTTAAATACCAAGCCTTTGCTGAATTTTTTGAGGGGTTGCCTTTTTTGTCAACCATATATTCTTGATTGGATACCGTAGCATCTATAACTTGTTTCGCCTCGTCAAGTGTTCCTTTTAGGAGTGCTGCCTCTGCTTTGGCTACACTGGGTTTAATTGGCTTTTGCGCCAATAACATTGAAGGACATAGCAAACAAATAAAAATTATCTTTTTCATGTTAATATATGTTTCGGTTAGTACTAATTTATTTTTTCACTTTCAATTCCATTCTCCACATCGTCCATCTTTTGAATTTTTTCAACCGAGGAGATGGCGTCCTCTTCGTTGAGCTTAATCAAACGCACTCCTTGCGTGGCCCGGCCCATTACACGCAATTCACTCACGTTGATGCGGATGCTGATGCCCGATTTATTTATGATCATCAGATCGTCTTTATCCACAACTTCTTTTATCGCAACAAGCTTGCCAGTTTTTTCGGTGATGTTGATGGTCTTCACTCCTTTGCCGCCCCGGTGTGCTATCCGGTAGTCGCCAATGTCTGAGCGTTTACCGTATCCTTTCTCCGAAACCACCAGCAAATTAGCGTCTTCGCGGGATATGCATACCATACCAACCACTCTGTCTTCATCATTCTCAAGCTTAGCACCTCTAACCCCGGCAGCCGTTCTACCCATGGGCCTTACATCGGCTTCATTAAAATGAACTGCTTTGCCTTCACTTTTTGCAATAATAATGTGGTTTTTCCCATTTGTCAATGCGGCATCGAGCAGGCGGTCTCCTTCGTGTACGGTAATTGCAGTAATGCCATTTGCGCGCGGACGCGAGTAGGCTTCTAATGAGGTTTTTTTAATGATTCCTTTTTCGGTGCAAAGAATAACAAATGTGTTGTTGATATAATCCTGATCTTCCAGATTTTTCAAATTCAAAACAGCGCGTACGCTGTCGCCCGGTTCAATATTCAACAAATTTTGTATAGCACGCCCTTTGGACGTCTTGTTTCCTTCGGGTATTTCGTAAACTTTTTTCCAATACACTTTTCCATACTCAGTGAAGATGAGCATGTAATTATGCGCCTGCGCTACAAACAGATGTTCTGTAAAATCATCTTCTTTGGTTCCGGTTGCTTTTGAGCCTATGCCACCCCTGCCTTGTGTCCGGTATTCGGAGAGCGAGGTTCTTTTTACATATCCTTGTTTGGAAATGGTGATCACCATTTCCTCATTCGGGATCATATCTTCAACCGTGATGTCTTCTTCACTGTGAACGATTTGAGTTCTTCGCGCATCTCCGTAGCGTTCCTTCATCTCGCTGAGTTCTCCTTTGATGATGTTCATGCGAACGGATTCGCTGCCCAGAATTTCGTTGAGGCGGGCAATCAACTCTTTAACTTCTTTGTATTCGTTTTGGATTTTCTCGCGCTCAAGGCCTGTTAAGCGTTGCAAGCGCATTTCGAGAATCGCCTTCGCCTGTATTTCGGAAAGCTGGAAGTTTTCCATCAAGCCAGCTTTTGCCACTTCCGGATCTTTAGAATTGCGTATCAAGGCAATCACTTCATCCAGATGATCGAGGGCAATTAAATATCCTTCTAAAATGTGGGCGCGCTTCTCGGCTTCATCCAGTTCGAACTTTGTTCTGCGCACCACTACTTCGTGGCGGTGATCTACAAAATGAACGATCAAATCTTTTAGGTTAAGCGTCTGCGGGCGGCCTTTTACCAGCGCCACATTGTTAACACCAAACGAAGATTGAAGCTGGGTATATTTAAACAGGTTGTTGAGTACAATATTCGGAATTGCGTCTTTCTTTAAATCGTACACCACGCGGAAACCCTCGCGGTCGGATTCATCGCGCATGTCGCTGATACCTTCAATCTTTTTTTCGTTGATAAGAACAGCTGTGCGCTCGATCATCTGCGCTTTATTTACCTGATACGGAATCTCGGTGGCGATAATCTGCTCTTTTCCGTTAGATCCGGTTACAATTTCTGCCTTTGCCCGAACGGTTATTTTTCCCCTACCTGTTAAGAAAGCTTCCTGAATTCCCTGATAACCGTAGATGATACCCCCCGTGGGGAAATCGGGTGCCTGGATTATCTTCATCAACTCCGGAATGGTTATTTCCCGGTTATCGATGTAGGCAATGATGCCTTCCACTACTTCGCTTAAGTTGTGGGGTGGCATATTGGTGGCCATACCTACTGCAATTCCTGAGGAACCATTAATTAAGAGGTTGGGGACCTTTGCGGGCAAAACGGTTGGTTCCGAATTTTGGTCGTCATACGTAGGTTGAAAATCAACGGTGTTTTTGTTTATGTCGGCCAAAAGTTCTTCGGCAATTCTTCTGAGCCTGGCTTCGGTGTAGCGCATAGCGGCCGGAGGGTCTCCATCTACCGAACCAAAATTTCCCTGGCCGTCCACCAGCATGTAGCGCATGCTCCATTCTTGCGCCATGCGTACCATCGTATCGTAAATGGAAGCATCGCCATGCGGATGGTACTTACCCATAACATCACCCACGATGCGTGCCGACTTTTTGTAGGGGCGGTTGTAGTTTACCCCCAGTTCCAACATGCCGTAAAGCACACGCCTGTGCACGGGCTTGAGGCCATCGCGCACATCGGGGAGGGCCCGCGAAATGATGACCGACATCGAATAATCGATGTAGGCGCCACGCATTTCGTCTTCAATATTGATGGGGATTATGGACTGTCTTTCGAGGGGTTCTCCGGTGTTTTCTGCCACTGTAAAATCGAGTTAAAACGGGTAAAAATTTGAGACGTGAAGGTAGTGAAAACCTACCGGATTTTCTGTCTTTTTAGGCACTCAATCTGAGGTATTTTTATCCATTGGCAAAAGGCTTTTTAACCTATAAATCAAGTACATCTATGCCCCCTGAAAGATACCTGTAAATGAGCTGTTTGAATAACTCAGTCTTTGATACAGCGTACCGAAAGGCCGCTGCCCTTGTAGTTGTTGCTTTTATGAACAATGTTGTTGTATCCCACCAATTCTCTGGACTTATTGCTTTCTTGTTCTATGCCGCACCACCAGTAGCCGCCCTTGCCGATATCCTTAAACTCACCCCCTGTGTATCGCATTCCGCCCGGCAGGCACGTCATTTTACTGCTGTTGCTCCCATTGCCTTTTTCATTATTCCAACCTGCTAAAGATTTCAAGGCATCACCTGCTTCATTTTCACCTCCATAAAAATCTGTCATGGTGCCCCACTCCTCATCCGTGGCCAAATGCCAACCTTGAGGCGCGAGCCCACGTGGGTCGTTCAGTGCATACCAGTTGTAGAGCTTTCCGTAAATCTTTTCATTGGCCGGGTCGTTTTTGTAATAACACCAGGCTGGTTTTTTTTCACTCGCAGCCCTGCTCCACGCACTGTTTGTTTTGGCTTCCGGTATCGGTTCGCCATTGGTAAACGTTGTTACATTCAAATTTTTTGCTATCCATGTTTGTTTTCCTACGGTAACAATAGCGGCATCTTCAACTCCGTATCCATAATCTAAGGGGCTGTTTTTTTCAGTTGGAGTTTCCTGCTTTACAGGATTAGTGGTGTTTTTAATTGCACCGTTAGTTTTGGCTGCCACCGAAGGTGTAGGCTTAGAAGTAGTTGTGGGCGCAACAACCTGGGTTGTTTTATTAAAATAAAATTCACCACCAATGGAGTTATCCACCACCGAGGGAAGCTGTTTGCCCTCCGATTCTGTATTTACATCCCGCTTCACTTTCCGTAACACATCACTGATATCGAGATCGGGTTCGTTGATGTACTTGAGTAGTTTTGAAGTAAATAAACCATTGGAACCGGTACCATCGCTTGCCACAGTGCCCGGTTGGGTAGCAAACACCACAATCGAACCTTTGGGAGCCTCCACACTAGCCAACCCTTTAGCCAAGTCTCGGGTAAAACTTACAAAGTTGTTGGTACGGCAGGCGTCCAATAAAAAAATATTCAAATTACTATTTGATGAATTCAATACCGACATCAATACATTCATCTTTACACATTGATCGTCTAAATCTCCGGGCACTTGCAATGTGGCCGATGCCGGAATTAAATAATTTTCGCCTTCGAATTGAGTGCCGTGCCCGGCATAATAAATAATACCTACCGCACCAGAGCTTTCTGTCATTGCGTTGTAGTACCGGGTGATGGCATCTTTGATTTGTTTTTTGGTTTTGGGATCGATCAATGTTTCCACCTTAAATCCTTTCAATTTAAGGGCTGTTGACATGTCTTTAGCATCTTTTAATGAATGACGCAACGGGGGCACGCTGGAATAATTTTGCACGCCAATAACCAGCGCTATCCGGCTGGATGCGGTTGGCTGATTTTGTGCGTAAACACCGATGAGTGCAACAAAAAGTAAACCGGTAAGTATTCCTTTGTACATGATTGGCCGTTACCTTGAGGGATAAAATTAGAAATTTTTCAAACGGCAGGCAAAATTTTGCCTGAGCATTCTCCAAAAGTGTTATTTTAAAGCTGCTTGCTTCAATATACTATTCAACGTTCCACGAGGGACTTCGTCAGACAGACGATGGTAAGCAATAGTCACAATTCCAATTTTAGTTGCGTGTTTATATGCACGATGGCTTCCTTTTTGACGATCTTGAAACCAACCATCTTCTTCGATCAGCCTAACAACATCTCTGTATTTCATTCTATGCGAGTACTAACATTTCCGATTCGGAAATCGACTCCGGGATCTGAAGGCCTGATTCTTTCATGGCTTCAAGGTGCAATGTAACGGCTTCAATAATGTTATGCTCAACTTCTTGTTTTGTTGCACCGGCTGAGGTACAACCTGGTAAATCCGGAATATAAGCGCTATAACCATCGCTACCTTTTTCATAAATTACTAAATACTTTCTCATCTCCTTTTTCTTTATAATAAAGGTAGTTTAAAATCTTAAGAATTTGATTTCAACTCAATTCAAATAGCAGGCAAAATTTTGCCTGAGCATTCTCCAAAACCAATTTTTACACCATCCTTTTCGCAATACCCACGCAGGATTACGGTATCGCCATCGAGGAGGAATTTCCGTTCGCTTTCATCGCTTAAGTGTAGCGGGCGTTGGCCATTCCAAGTGAGTTCCAGCATAGACCCATACGAACCCGGTGATGGCCCGCTGATGGTGCCGCTTCCATACATATCGCCCACCTGAATGTTGCATCCGTTTATGGTATGATGTGCCAACTGCTGTGCCATGTTCCAGTACATGTACTTGAAATTAGAGCGGCTAACCGTAGCGGGCTCTGTTTTATTTGTCTGAATGAACACTTCTAAAGCGATATCAAAATTTTTGTTTCCTTCGAAGGCAAGGTAAGGCAACACGTGCGGAAATTGTTCGGGGCCTTTTACACGGAATGGCTCAAGGGCATCGAGTGTTACAATCCACGGAGAAATTGTTGATGCAAAATTTTTGGCAAGGAACGGCCCCAATGGCACATATTCCCATGTTTGAATATCGCGTGCGCTCCAATCGTTGAACAACACCAAACCAAAAATATTTTCTTCGGCCTCGCGGGTTGTAGTATGCGATCCCAATTTTGTTTCGGAACACGTTATGAAAGCAACTTCCAATTCAAAATCCAATTTTTGAGTTGGGCAAAACTGCGGCAGCTCTGCATTGGGTGGTTTTATCTGTCCTTTCGGGCGAAGGATGGGGGTGCCCGATACAACTATTGAAGAAGCGCGGCCGTGGTACCCTACGGGCAGATGTTTCCAATTTGGGAGCAACGCATTTTTAGGATCGCGAAACATAGAACCAGCATTGGTGGCATGTTCTTCGCTGCTATAAAAGTCGGTATAGTTAGGCACGCGCACCGGCATGAGCATTTGTACCTCGCTCATTGGTACGAGGGCAATCTCGCACGCGGCCTTGTTCAATTTCAACTCGTCATTATCATGTTGTAACAACTCCGAAATCCGTTCACGCACTTCACGTCCTTTCTTCCGGCCAAGTGCCATAAAATCGTTTAAGAATTTTTGATTAAAGATGCCGGAAGGTAAGTTCAAGCCATCGAAAAAACCATTTTCATGTAAGTACACCAAATCCAATACATGGTTACCGATGGCCACACCCGCTACGGGCGATAAGTATTTTGTTTTAAAGATACCGAACGGAAGATTTTGAATGGGAAAGTCCGAATCCTTTGGAACTTCCACCCAGGATTTAAGACGAGGATTGTTTGCTTTTAACTCCATAAAAAAAAAGAATGCGCGAAAGTTAGCGCATTCTTTTCATTGTTGGTCCAAATGATTTCTATTCCGCCCAATACTTCCACCCCAGCAGCCGGGCTTGCTCAATCCTAGCCGTGCAAAGCTGATATTGATATTGGATTTGATTTAATAAAATACGTTCCAGATTAGACGAGGCATTCAGCAAATCCAAATGGGTTGCCACACCTTGCTGATAACGCGATTGGGTTAGTGTTAGTGCTTCGCTCGCGTAGTTAACTTGTCCTTGAGAGTTTTTGATGCGGCTTTCATTGGAAAACAGATCGGCTTGTACCTGAGCAAGGTCTCTGCGTAAATTATTTTCTACCGTCTTTGCCGCCAGTTGATTTGCCTGTACTGTTGATTGCGCAATTCGTATGTTCTGATTGGTCTTCCCCGCATTGTATATGGGTACACTCAAGTTCACACCGAGGGCATAATTAAAAATCAGCGGTTGAATATTGGGCTGGTATCCATTTCTATAACCGGTGCCACCCACAAAAGTGAGCAAAGGCAAGCGGCTGTTTTCGGCATATTTCAAATCCATTTCGCTGGCCAAAGTTCGTTGGGTGGCCAATCGAACATCGTAATTATTTTGTTTGGCATAATCGGCAACTTGAGTATCTGCAAATAGGGGGAAATCAAACTCATCTCCGGTTGGTACCGATGCTGTGCCTACTGTGTATTCCATCAATGCTTTTTGTTTTTGCAACTGATTAACAAAATCTACTTTACGGTTTTCTTCCAGATCGATGTTGCTTTGAATGTTGGCTCTATCTATTTGCAATGCGTCACCGTGTTTCATGCGGTTCTCCACTACTTTTTTGTTTTCATTAAGAAAAGAAAGGATGGTATCTTCTACCGCAATGGCTTTCTTTAAATAGATCATGGAGTAATAAACGGACGCTACCTGTGCGGCAACTTGTGCACGTGCTTGCTCAATGTTGGTTGTAGCGGAGAGTAAATCTGTTTTTGCCTTTGCTATTTGAGCGTTGGTTTTCCCAAAATCCCAAATGGGCTGCGTGATGCCAATGTTAAAATTGTAATTGTTGTTGGGCTGAAATTTCAAATCGCCACCCAACCCTAAATCTTTGTGGCTGATGGGCGTGATGTAATTGTATTGCCCAATGCCTGAGATTACGGGCTGGTAGTTGCTCCACGCTTGTTTTACGCGTAAGGCAGAAACTTCTGAGGCCTTTTGCAATTCTTGAATTCGCGGGAAATAATTGAACGATTGACTGATCAGCGATTTCAGTTCTGAATTGGTTTGTGCGCACACCGCTGCATGAACAAAAACAAAAAATGGTAAAAATATTTTTTTCATAAGATTCGTAGTTCGTAAATTCTTTTTCATTTTTTTTAATGACTTTCTTCGGCCACTTTTTGAATGGTAGCCTTGTCCATTTTTTTAGTTCGCAACAAAAACATGAATGGAATGGCACAAATAAAAAATACGGTGATCAGCATAAAGCAATCGGAATAAGCCAGCAGGAAGCCTTGTTTGGTTACCGCCAGATCGAGTGTTTTGTAGCTAAACTCGGTTGCCTGAACGGAGTTGATTCCCAGGTTAATAGCACCTGCCTGTGTTTGCGCCAAGCGTTGAATCAGATTTGGATCGGATACTTGTAAGTGGCTCACCAAATCGGTACGGTGCACCATGTAGCGCTGTGCTACATAGGTGTTCATTACCGCAATACCAAATGCGCCACCAAGCTGTCTCAGCATGTTGGTGAGCGCAATACCACTGGGCATTTCTTTTGGCGAAAGCCCCACCATGGCCTGATTAATCAATGGAACAGTTAAACACGCAGTGCCGATGCCGCGGCAAACTTGTGTCCAAAAGAAAAACGGAAGCCCTACATCGGGCGTGACCAGCGAAGACGTATATCCATGGCCGATGAAGAAAGAAAAGCCGATCACTACAAAAACCAACGGAGGTACACCGGAGGTCATTGCGCGCCCCACAATGGGCATACAGAAAATAGCCGATATGGCACTTGGCACCAACCCAAATCCGGCATCGGTGGGTGTGTACCCTAAAATGCGCTGCACCAAAACCGGGAAAATAAATACCGAGCCAAACATGCCAAAGCCCACGGCAAAAGTAAGTATGTTGCTGGCCCACAAATTTCTGCGCTTCATCACTTCGAGGTGAATCATGGGCTGAGGTGCTGTAAGCTCTCGATAAACAAAAGCGATTAGCCCGAAGGCAGCCAATATGCTCAAGATCAAAATCGTTCGGTCGTTAAACCAATCGTCAGCCTCGCCCCGTTCAAGCACATACTGAAGGCAGCCTACGCCAAGAGCAAGAAAACCAATGCCGGTAAAATCGATCTGGGGCTTTTCGCGATTTGGATTTTTCTCTTCTTCGGTTCTTCGGATAAAACGAAGCGTAAGCAAAGTAGCCACAATGCCAAACGGGATATTGATATAGAAAATCAGTGGCCACGAATAATTGTCGACAATAACGCCCCCTAAGATCGGGCCGATAGTTGGGCCAAGTACAATTCCCATTCCAAACATAGCCGAGGCCATAGGCCGCTTGGCGGGCTCAAACGCATCGAACAAAATTCCTTGTGATGTGGAAAGCAAAGCACCTCCGCCAATTCCTTGAACAAATCTGGAAATAATCAACATCATCAAGCTGGAGGCTTGCCCACACATATACGAGGACACCGTAAAAATGATGATGGATATAATGTAATATTTTTTTCGTCCGAAAAGACGAGCCAGAAAACCGGTAAGTGGAATAATGATTACGTTAGCAATGGCGTAGGCCGTCACCACCCAAGATGTATCTTCAATAGTAGCACCGAGGTTACCGCTTATGTCGGAGAGTGCCACATTCACGATCGACACGTCAATCAGCTCCATAATGGCAGCCGAAATGGTGGTGATCACAATAATGGCCCGTGCAAAACCGGTGGGTAAATTTTTTGAATCTTGCATCAACAAAAAATTACTTCACGTTCACTTCAACTTCCACACTTAAGCCTGCCCGTAAAATGTCTTTGTATTTGGCATCGTTATCCAGCTCGATTTTTACGGGCACGCGTTGTGTGATTTTTACAAAATTACCCGTGGCGTTGTCGGGCGGAAGCAATGAAAATTTTGCACCGGTAGCCAAACTCATGGAAGAAACTTTACCCTTTATTTCGATATCCGGATAACCGTCTAACAACACATTCACCTCCTGCCCCACTTTCATTTTTTCTAATTGAGTCTCTTTAAAATTGGCAACCACCCAAAATTTTTCTTTGTTAACCACCGTCATCAAAGGCTGACCCGGCTGCACATATTGACCTACTTCCAAATTTCTTTTTCCGATTTGCCCACTGACGGGAGCATACACATTGCAATAACTTAATCTAAGCTTGGCCAACTCTAAAGCCGCAATTCGAGTCTCTACGGTGGCCTGTGCTTTTTTAATCTGAGCTTCGGACGTGCGTACCTGAGAGGTAGCAAACGCCACTTGTTTTTGGTTGGCGGTTAATTGCTTTTGAGCCGATTCTACATTATTTCTACTGTCTTCCAATTGTTTTTGGGTGATGGCGCCATCTTTAAACAAGGCTTCATCGCGCTTCAAATCATCGGTTGCTTTTTGTAGTCGTGTTTGTTGTACATCCTGATTGGCAATGGCAACCTGTTTGTTTGCCAAGCTGTTGTTGAGCTGCGCCTCGGTGTTCGATAAATCAGCTCTTGCATTGGCCAAATCGGTTTCGGCTTGCAATGCTGCCAACACGTATTCGCGATCGTCAATAGAAATCAAAAGTTGATTTTCTTTTACCTCTCCGTAGTCAATAACCGACAATGAATCGATGAACCCGGCCAACCGGCTTACAATGGGTATGGCATTTGTTTCGATTTGGGCGTTGTCCGTAGATTCATAGTTTAAATTGTGCAAAATGGTTCGCACACCAAAAAAGCCGGCAACGAGCACTACCGGCACAATAATAAAGGGTGCAATATTTCTTTTTTGGGGTTGAGTAGATTCCATAGGATTTTTTAATAAGGGGACAAAAGTAAACCTGGTTGACTAATTAGTCAAGTAAGTTGACTATTATTTTTTTTTGGCCTATCTTTACGAAAAAAAGACAGTATGAGTTACGACCTTCGGTTAAAAGATCCGGAATTTATCTGTACCTACGGCTGGGGGAAGGTGATCGCCAATTTAAAAAAGCAAATGGATCAATGGTCGGTCAACCAATTGTCGAGCCGAGGTTATAAAGATTTTAAACTTGCTTATATGCCGGTTATCATGAATATTGACCTGGACGGCACCAATAATAACGACCTTGCCGCCCGTGCGCGTGTTTCCAAGCAAGCCATGAGTAAAGTAATCAAGGATCTTCAAAAGAAAGGTTACATCACTTCTAAAACCGATACAAAAGACAAACGAAGCTCAATTTTTACATTGACATCGCGTGGAAAGGATTTTGTGAAGGGCGCAAAATTTTGTGTACGTGGGCTCATGGACGAATACCGGAAAGTATTTGGCAAAAAAGAATTTAATGAATTGTTATTGAAATTGGTGGAGGTGATCGAATACAACGATAAAACATTTGCCAAGGATGGCGAAGATTGATTCCTTTTTTCCACAGCCCTTTGCCCTGCGCATGGAGCGCAGCCTCAACAACGATTGGCCTCGCTTTGTTGATGCGCACCAACAACCCACCCCTACCAGCATTCGGATCAATCCGGAGAAAAACAGTGGTAAAAATTTAGAAAAAGTTCTGTGGAGCGAATATGGATATTACCTTAATGAGCGGCCTTTGTTTACGTTCGATCCGCTCTTTCATGCAGGAACCTACTACGTGCAAGAAGCAAGTTCCATGTTTCTCGAACATGCCCTGAAGCAATCGATAGATTTAACTAAGCCGTTGCGCGTATTGGATTTATGTGCTGCACCGGGAGGCAAATCTACACACCTGCTCAGTTTACTAAACAAAGAATCGTTACTGGTATGCAACGAAACCATCTCCGCTCGTGCTACAATCCTTGCCGAGAATGTTTGCAAATGGGGGAATTACAATGTAGTGGTGACTAACAATGATCCTGAAACATTTCAAAAATTGGAAGGCTTCTTCGATATAATCCTGGTTGATGCACCATGCTCGGGCGAAGGTTTGTTCCGAAAAGACAAGTCGGCAATGGAGGAGTGGTCGGAACAAAATGTAGAGCTTTGCACTTTGCGTCAGCGAAGAATCGTAGATCAAATTTGGCCTGCGTTAAAACAAAATGGTATCTTAATTTACTGCACGTGTACATACAACGAAAAGGAGAATGAGGAAAATATAAAATGGCTGGTCGACCATAAAAAAGCGGAAAGCATAGCTTTAAACATAAAAAGCGATTGGGGCATTGAAGAAATTCACAACGAAAATAGTTATGGATATCGGTTTTATCCTCATCAGATAAAAGGCGAAGGTTTTTTTATTTCAGTCATTCAAAAAAAAGAAGAGCAACACGAAATCACCGCTCACACTAAAAAAATATTCGATCACCCTCCTAAAAAAATAATTGAGCGCCTCACCAATTGGTTCGCCAATTTTGATGAGATCGAATTTGTGCTTCACAATGAATTGATGTTGGCGTTATCAAAAAAATATTTATTCGACATTACGTTATTGAACAAAGCCTTACGAATAATTCAAAAAGGAACTGCCGTTGCCACTGCCAAGCACGACAAACTCGTACCCGAACATGCCTTTGCACTATCGCATCACATCAATAAAGAAAATTTCAAATCCATTGAACTTAACTATGAACAAGCTATCGCCTATTTAAGAAAAGATGCATTAACTATAGAAGGCGAGCGCGGGTATGCACTACTGAATTTTGAAAACACACCGATAGGTTGGGCAAACCTGTTAGGAAACCGTGCGAACAACTTGTATCCATCGAATTGGAGGATTCGATCCTAATTCGGTGCGAATGCTTATTCGATAATGGCTAAATCTCTGTAATTTGTAGCCTGTAATTTTGTAAAATGAAAATACTCGGTATCATTCCGGCACGCTTTGCTTCTTCGCGTTTTCCCGGCAAACCTTTGGTGGATATGCTTGGCCAAACGATGATTCAGCGTGTTTACAATCAAGTGAAAAAATCGAAATGCCTGACACAACTTGTAGTTGCTACAGACGACAAACGGATTTTCGATCATGTGAAGTCGTTTGGAGGAAACGTATGCATCACAGCTGAAAACCATCCGAGTGGCACCGATCGGTGTTTTGAAGCACTTTCCTTGCAAAACGAAAAATTTGATTTCGCCATCAACATTCAAGGCGATGAACCGTTCATCGATCCAAATCAAATCGATTTACTTTGTTCATCAATCAACATGCAAACAGAACTTGCTACGCTCATTCAAAAAATTTCTGCGTTGGAGCAATTGCTTTCTGTTGGTGAAGCCAAAGTGGTGATCAACAGCGAACAGGAAGCCATTTACTTTAGTCGCTCTCCAATTCCCTTCGTGCAAAAAACAGAGCAAAAAAACTGGCTGAACACCGCTACTTTTTATCGGCACGTGGGGCTGTACGCGTACCGCGCAGATGTTTTGGAAAAAATTACCAAGCTCTCTCCTTCGCTTCTCGAAAAAGCCGAATCGCTGGAGCAACTGCGTTGGATTGAAAATGGCTTTAAAATAAAAACAGTAGAAACCGAAATGGAAGAAAGTATCTGCATCGATACGCCCGAAGATTTGCAGAAGGCATTAGAGATTTTGAAATCGTCTAAAATCTCTTAAAAATTACTCAAATCAATTTCTGAAGAATCCAGTCCTAGTTCTTCCATTTGCTCTGCCAACGATTTATCGCCATGCAAATCTTTCACCGAGCCAAAGCCAATGGCATCGCGCATGACGGGGGCACCTCCCAACTCGGCCGCCTTCATAATTTTATCGAGGCCGTATTTATTTTTTACATCGTACACCAACTTGCGCAAGCGGTCTTTGGTAACGTTGTTTTCAAACAAATGATATTGTAGCGCATCGTCAGAAATAAAACTACTCACATACACACACATGGCTTTTACGCCTGTGTTGATGATC
This sequence comes from Bacteroidota bacterium, assembly GCA_018267285.1. Classification (GTDB taxonomy): domain Bacteria; phylum Bacteroidota; class Bacteroidia; order Cytophagales; family Cyclobacteriaceae; genus ELB16-189. The sequence continues at coordinate 195,290 of JAFDYU010000012.1, forward strand.
GGGCCGCTGTGGTTTTTCTCTTCGTAAATTTTCATTCGCCCCCTCACAATATTCATCATCTCCATACCATCTTGCACAGGCTTTTGCAAACGCACATGGTCTTTCCATGTGTGCTCCTCATACGTTGAATAAAAGCCAAGCTCCCGGCAAAACACGCCATTGCGCACCATTCGTTTTTCCAACGTCATGCAAAGCGATATCAATAATTTTTCAAGGTTCTCGACCGACTTTCTTTTGTCGACAGATATTTGCCGCATAGCCTGCATACTTTTGTATCCTTCGCTGGTTGTATCAATTTCTACTTCGTGAAAATTGAGGCGTTGGTACCAGTAGTAGCCTACAATGCTTTTGCACGCAGCACGGATAAAGTCGGGTTTGGTGTGGCGAAGCTGCAAGGGTGTGAATATTCCTGCGTTCATCAGCCGCTCAGACATCCCGCGGCCAATGCCCGGCAAATCGGTAAGTTTTAATTTGGAAAGAATAGAGTCAATATTTTCAGGGATGATCACGGTGAGGCCGTCCGGTTTTTTTAAATCCGAGCCCAGCTTAGCAAGAAATGCATTGGGCGCAATGCCAATGGAACATTTGAGCCAATCGCCCACATCGTTGTGAATATCTTTTTTGATTTTATGTGCAAGCCGTTCAAGGTCTGCAAGATTTTTGTATATCAATTTATAATCGGTGAGATCGATAATCGCCTCGTCAATGCTTTTGGGAATAACATCTTCCGAATACCTTCTGAGTACATTCATAATCTTGATGTGGTATTCGCGGTAGCGATTGGGGTGGGTTTCGAGCGGCACAATATCCGGACAAAGCTGCACCGCCTCATTCAAACGCATACCTGTTTTTACACCAAATTTTTTTGCTTCTATGGACGGAGCGATAACACAACCAAACTTACCGGTATAGGCACACACCCCCACGGGCCGGCCACGCAGCCAATAGTTTACCTGTTGTTCGCAACTGGCAAAAAAGCTATTCATGTCGATGAACATGATCATACCACAAGTTACAGACAATTCGGGTATGAATTTGCAGCCACGAAGATCGAAATTGCTCAAAATAAAAAACTGATGTTACGCGAATTTGCGCAACATCAGTTTAAGACATTTTTACGAAGGAAGGATTTACTTCTTGCTTACGCCCGGTTCACGTTTCAAAAACTCATCGTACAGCTGGGTCTGCCTGCTTACCATTGGTATCTGCCATCCATCGATGAATACCTGTTTGATTTGTGTTTTCGTTTCAAACGGATCTCCGGTGCAAATAAATAAAGTTGCATTTTTTCCTACCTCAATCGAGCCCAATTTATCGGCCACTCCAAAAATTTCGGCTGGTGTAATCGTTATCGCCTTCAACGCTTCTTCCCTACCCATTCCGTAGGCAGCGGCAAAGCCTGCGTGGTACGGCAAGTTCCGATAATTTTGATTACCCGTTTCGTTAGACCGGATCGCCACCTTTACGCCCGCTTTAAACAAAAGCCCCGCATTGGTATAGGCCTGATCGTATCGGTCGTAATCATGAGCAGGCAACTCAAGCACACCTCCGGTTACCACGGGTATTTTTGCTTTGGCAATTTCATCGGCAACGCGCCAACCTTCGGCCACCCCGGTGAGCACCGGTTTCTTAATCTTTTTATCTTTTATCCACTTTAAGGCTGCCCGAATGTCTTTGGCTGAATTGGCTTCGATCAACAATGAAGAATTACCACTCACTGCCGGAAGCAGAGCCTGCATCTCCGGATAGTACCCTGCGCTTTTTCCTTTGGTAGCAGAATCAACTTGGTAATATTGAACGGCACGCTCCCACACCTCATCGAGTTTTTTCAAAGCGGTCTCGGTAGCTTTTTTAATCTCATCGTCTGCTCTGCGGTCGAAGAAACCCCTGCGGCCTTCGTGTGGAAAATTCATTACCACACCCTCAAAGCCGGCAAACATCTGGTCTGGTGTATAACCATGCAAGTTGATGAGCGCGGCCGTACCAGGAAATAAACCGCCTGCGGGTGAAGCCAATGCAGTTGTAACTCCGCTGATGCGTGTGATTGGAATGGCAACCGCATTGGGGTTAACTGCCGTGAGCGCTTTCATCTGCGGTACCAGTTCGCCAATCTCGTTAAAATCCTGAGTGCGTGGGTCGGAACCAATTTCGCTCATACCAATGTGTGTACCTCCGTCAATCATTCCCGGGTAGATGAAGAGGCCTTTGCAGTCGATCGTTTCAACTCCTTGCGGAACAGAAACATTTTCGCCCACGCTTGTTATCTTACCATTGCTAATAATTACAGTTCCATTTTTGATTGTTCCTTTTGTTACGGTCTCAATGGTGGCGTTCGTTAAAGCAAACGATCCATACTTGGCTTTTGGGCTCTGAGCTTCGATGTGAAATACGAGTGCACAAAGCAATGCGGTAAACAATCCTGAAAAAAGTTGAAGGCTTTTCATAGTTTATTTTTTATCAAGTTGTGTTTCTTTCTCTGCGGTATTCATCTCTGAAGATAGGCCAAACAAAAATTCTGTTCCGTCCATGCAACGATCAATACCTTTTTCGGATGGGATAATATCATCCAGATTTTGCTTGGGGTCTACCAGCAGGCGCATGTCGGCCGGATCGTGCTCGCGATCGAACCGAACGATGCCATCTACAATTGTATATTGAGGAACACCATAAATAGAAAGCGGATGATTTTTAAAAATTGCGATATCGGCATCCTTACCTTTTTCAAGCGAACCGGTTCTTGAGTCGATACCGAGTTGCTTTGCCGGATTGATGGTGATGAGTGAAAGTGCTTCTTCATCAGACAGGCCGCCATACTTTTGCGTTTTCCCTGCTTCGTGGTATAGATGGCGCATCATCTCGGCATCGTCCGAATTTACGGAGGTGATCACGCCATTGCGGGTAAGGATGGCCGCATTGTAGGCAGTAGAATAATACACCTCGAATTTGTACGCCCACCAATCTGAAAACACAGAGGCCATCGCCCCGAACGAAGCGATCTCGGGAGCTACTTTAAAACCTTCGTTCGCATGTTGAAATACCAAACGCTTAATACCAAAATCTTTGCAAACTTTCATCAGCATAAAAATTTCGTCTGCCCGGTAACTGTGGCAGTGAATAATGATATTTCCTTTTAATATTTCGGCAAGCGTTTCCATACGAAGGTTGTACACCGGAGGCTGGCCGTGAAATCCTTTTGTCAATTTATTTTTATTGTACGCATCCCAATCGTTCATATACTTTTGTGCATCGGAAAATGATTTGCGGATAACAAACTCTACCCCCATACGGGTGCGGGGCACAATTTGGCTGCCACCACCATGTACGCGAGTTGGGTTTTCTCCGAGTGCAAACTTTATGGTGCGGGGAGCGCCTTCCATTTTCATGGCATCGTTGTCGAATGTACCGTATCGGAGTTTCAGTGTTTCGCACTGACCGCCAATAGCATTGGCAGAACCGTGCATGGCATGAACGGCCGTAACACCACCGGCCAACGCACGGTAAATTGACATTTGCAACGGATTAATTACATCTCCTTCTGCCACTTCGGCTGTTACGGGGCTCGTCATCTCATTGATTCCGTCAATGGCAATGTGCGAGTGCGGATCGATGATGCCGGGCATCACAAACAAACCTTTGGCATCGATGATCTTTGTTCCTTGTGGTGCCGAAATATTTTTCGCAATCTGAGCTATTTTACCGTCTTTCACCAGCACATCGGTTTCGGTTAACGTACCTTGAGTTACCGTAAGTACCGTACCGTTTTTAATGAGCAGGTTTCCCCGATCTTGTGCCACACCTGTTAATGCACAACAGCTTGCTATATAAATTGAAAGTATTTTCTTCATATCAAATTATTTTGATTTTGGATCACGAGTGCCTTTTACCGGAAAGCTTTCGGTGCCTCCGGGAGTCATAGTCCCTTCAATGGAATTTTTATCTATGGTAAGCGATGCATCCACGTTTAGCGAGGATCCGTTATCATCGTACACAAACGAAAACGTCAGTTTATTTTTGTCGATCGAAACATTTTTAAGTTCTGTCGTTTTGTTGTTCATGCTATTGGATATCGTTCCTGAATAGCTCCCCTTCTCTTCTTTAATTATGATTTTTCCGGTAACCGTGCCATCGGGTGTTTCGGCAGAATAGTTCCAGGTCCCCTGCCCAACTACTTTGGCATCTGGTTTCTTTTCAGCTTTAGTTTCTGTTTCGTACAGTGTGCCGTCTACAAAAACATATTTTACTTTTGCTTTTTCATTAAAGTAGGGTTTATCGGTGAGCACCAGGTTGGCTATTTTTCCATTATCGATGGTGCCAAGCCGGTCATCAAGCCCGAGTAATTTTGCCGGGTTGGTGGTTAATGCCGCCAGCGTTTCATCTTCGGTTAATCCGGCCGCAATTATCCTTCGCAGATTAGCCGAAATATCTTTTGTTTTGGCGCTCAGTGCAGAAAACCCAAACACGATTCCTGCTTTATTAAACTCCTTAGCCTGAGATGTGTACAGCCCAATAGATTCCTTCTGTCTTTTTTCAAGAGCTTCGCGTTCCAAATCAAAAGCAGTTTTAGTTTCTTTTTTGGATTGATCTGTTTTTGTATTCTCTTTTTTTACTTCATCGGGCAAATCTAGAGAAAGGAAGGTTTTTGCTCCGGACGATTTAATTTTGTTAAGGATAGGCCATCCTTCTTTTACATTAGCAATAATCAACTGAAAATTTAAATCGTTTTTCAGGGTAAATATCCGTTGTGTTTCCATCACCTGTTCTGATTTAAAGAGCACCGGCAACTTTTGGTCGATTACCGGGTAGAACGCTTCGAGCACTCGGTCATTCGCTGGACGAGCGGATGCACTTTTGTTTGAAGCATAAAGAGATTGATACGATTTGCTCAGCGAGGCATTTCGGTAAAGCTCGCGCCACTTGGCCATTACCGCCATTACCGTGTTGGGGTAAAGCCCCATAGTTCCGCGCAGTTCTGAGTAAAGCGCTGCATCGCTTACAAGCACCATATCATCGGGTGAGTTGCCGCCCAACAAAACAATCGCAGCACGCCCCGGCAAAAAGTTGCCATACGGCACAACCTGAGATACTGTAAACCCAAGATTGCGCAGCTCCTCTACCGATTTATCATTTGGATTTAAGAAATCGCGTACATCGTTTTGAGGCGTTAGGCCTACCCGGTCTGCCGGTGGGTTGCCGGGGTCTTTCGGCTTTTCTTTATCTTTTTCTTCTTTGGGTTTGGTAACGCCTGTGTGAGACAGGCCATCTATAAACCCGGCATAAACAAACAACGAATCGCCTTTGATAACCACCGCATCGGGCGGGATGGTTGCTCCAGCACTTACTGCCGTAATCAAACCATCTTTTACTATCACAGTTCCTTTTTCAATTTTACGCCCGGGTGCCTGAATAATGGTGGCGTTTGAAATGGCGTACGTTCTGCCCACGGGTGCTACTGATTTTTCGGTTTGCGCAAAAATGATTCCGGGCAAAAAGAAAAAAAGCATGGCCATACGGAGGGGCTTCCTTCTATAAAAAAATCTTATCATAATGAATAAGGTTAAGGTCAGGGCAAAGTAGCCGATTTAGCACTGACAACAAAACCCGTTACAGGAATGGTATTTTTTTTTACGTTAGTGGTTTAAGTAAACGTTTTCACCGCCTGGTTGCAGTGGGCACAACGGCCAAACTTTCATTGCCACTATCGTTAACGCTTTGTACAGCAAAAAAATAATTGTCTTTACTGATGGGCAAAACCATTTCCCGATCTGTGGTAAATATTTTTTTCTGCCAGAACGCGCTCGTTGTTTCTCTCATCAAAACATAATAGCCTTTCGCTTTACCCATTTTGGGGGCATCCCAGGTAAGTGTCGTAAAATTTCCGAGCCGTTTGGCTTCAATCTTAACTTCGGTTGGCATCGAGGGTGCTTTGGCAAGGCTTGCCAGATTTGCAAGATTGACGGCTGTATTTTTTCTAAGATATTCAAAGTCCATAAACTCGGGCAGATCACCAAACTGGATTCCGTTTTCAACGTGTACGTCTTTATGCTGGTGATTAAAATTCTCGTTCATTTCTGTAAGCCTGACAGCCGCATATCCTTGTTCAACATAAGGAGTATGATCGCCACCTCGCAAGAAGCGATCGTTTCGGTAAACCATTACCACTTCAATATTTTCAACATAACGCTCTCCAATTTCTTTAACGTACCGTGCCAGTTGGCGGGCTTTGCCATCGTTTTCCCAACCGTATTGGCGTATTTGTTTTGCGTTTTTCTCGATTTCATAAATCGGCAAGCCTTCGCTGAATACCCTCAGTTTTGTGTTGTCGATAATATTCGTTTCGTTGCTGTGGTTGCTGCCCACAATATCGTTGTTTAGTACGGCTTCGATATTCCAGTTTTCTTTTTTTGCTTTACCGGCCAAATAATACGCACCGAGCAATCCTTGTTCTTCTCCGCTTACGGCAACAAAAATTATCGTAGCCGGAAAAGTATGTTTACTCATAATCCGTGCACATTCTATCACGGCTGCTACGCCACTGCCATCGTCATTGGCACCGGGTGCATCGCCTACGCTGTCCATCACATTGGTGCGCATGTTATCCAAGTGGCCGCTGATTAAAAAAATTCGGTTGTCGTTTGGGTCGGTTCCTTTTAACGTGGCCATCACATTACCGAGAACAATATCTCGATCCACCCTTCTTTTATCTGCTTTGTAGGATGTGTTATCAATCACTGCAGACAGGCGACCGTTGCTCGATTTGGCAAACTGATTGAATTTGCTCAGCACCCAATTCTTTGCAGCGCCAATTCCACGCTTCGGATCGCGCTGCGTACTCAGTGTATTACGTGTACCTATGCCTACCAATGTGCGGATGTACGATTGAAGCGAGTCGGCACTCACCTCGCGCACCATTTCAGATATTTCTTTGTCGCGGTTGATAATGGTTTGTGCAAACAGTTGAGATGAAATCATCATCAAAGACAGAATTGAAATTTTCTTTATCATATTTTTTCAATTTAAAATCATCGTTAAAAAAATGATTCAATAATACGCGGTGTAAAGGGCCACCAACATTCCCATAATAAGCAACGAGCCCACCGCAAATGAAACAGACGGCTTAAACATAGTAGCATCTACTTCAAGGCCTTTTGGTTTAACTCCTTTTGTGTTTTCATAAAAACTAATTAGTACCATACCGATCACGCAAAGTAAAAAGACAATCCCCATCCGGTCGATGAACGGGATCTCAAAAATTCCATTTACCGGAAACGACAATCCCACCGAATATAAAAACTCGAGGTTTACAGTGCCCGGCAAAAATTTAAGAACAACCGAAAAAATAAACCCGCCTATCATGGCAAACAAGGCGGCATTGGAAGTTGTTTTCTTCCAGAAAAATCCAAGGAGAAACATGGCGAAAATGCCGGGCGATACAAAGCCTGAATATTCCTGAATGTATTGAAACCCTTGCTTGCCCTCGCCCATCAACGCATCGCCCAACAGAAGCGTAAGTGCAATGCCGATGAAGGTAGAAACTACAATAGCCCACTTGCCAATGTTCACCACTTTTTCTTCGCTGGCATTGGGCTGAAACGCTTTTTTGTAAATGTCCAAAGTAAAAATGGTGCTGATGCTGTTCACCTTGGCAGCGAGCGAGGCGATAACCGTAGCGGCAAATGCTGCAACCGTAATTCCTTTAATTCCTTTAGGCAACAACAGCAACAGCGTGGGGTAAGTTTTATTGCTGTCGGCTGTAACAACTCCGTCTTTGGTAATGTTGATCAGCGAAGCATCAATCAGGTTGTGCTGGTATAAATAAAAGATGGCGATACCCGGCACCACAATAATCAATGGAGTTACCATTTTTAAAAATGCGGCAAACAAAATACCTTTTCGCGCCACGGGCAGACTTGCACCCAGCGCGCGTTGCGTAATGTATTGATTGCATCCCCAATAATTTAAGTTGGCAATCCACATTCCGCCCAACAGTACACTCAACCCGGGCAGGTCGATATAATTTGAATTTGATTTATCAAAAATCATTTTGAAGTGCTGCGGCATATCATGCTGCAATAGGGCGAGCCCCTTCATCATTCCCGTGTCGCCCGAAACCAGATTGAGTGTGACGTAGAGGCCAAGCACACCACTGAATACCAAAAAGAAAACATGGATGGCCGAAGTATAACCCACTACTTCCATTCCGCCCAATGCAATAAAAATCGAAACGACAGCGAGCAATAAAACACACAAGGCAAAACTCCAACCAGTAATTCCCGCGATGGCGATTGCGCCCAAATAAAGGATTGATAAAAGGTTCACCACAATGTAGAGCAATAGCCAAAATACCGCCATGATCATAGCCACCTTGCTGTTGTAGCGTTCCGATAAAAACTGCGGCATCGTATAGATTTTATTTTTCAGGTACACGGGCATAAAAAATACAGCAACAATAATTAAGGAGAGTGCTGCCATCCATTCGTACGATGATATGGCAAGCCCCAGTTTAAAGCCGGAGCCGCTCATACCGGTCATCTGCTCGGCAGAAATGTTAGAAGAGATTAAAGATGCCCCAATAACCCACCAGGTGAGGTTGCCCTTGGCAAGGAAGAAATCGCCCGAATCGGCCTGCTGGTTTTTTCTTCGGTTGTAAATCCAATAACCATAGAAAGAAACGATTACAAAATAAATGAGCAGAACGAGATAATCTACTGTTTGAAGTGTTTGCATTTGCAGGTTGGGGTTAGGTAATTTTTTTTGAAGTTATCCAATCAAAATAACTTCATGAACTCCGTTTGTTAATTTAACCGGATAAAAGTCAGGTTCTTTTTTGAATGCTCCAAAATATTTTTGACGGGTAATTTCCTCAAACGATTGCAGCTTCTCTTTCTCGATTAAGTTGAGGGTACACCCGCCAAATCCTCCCCCCATTTGCCTGGCGCCTGCAATCTTATTTTCTTTTGCCCACGTTACCAGCCAGTCCGATTCTTCGCAGCTCACCTCAAATTCTTTACTAAGTCCCGAGTGGGTATCGTACATCAGTTTACCAAAAGCAACGTAATTATTTGCATTCAGCAATAAGGCGGCCTCTTGCGTTCGTTTAATTTCTTCCACCACATAATGGCACCGCTTGTACACTTCATCGTTCAAATTCGATTTCGAGGCTTTCAGTATTTTGTCTGTTACATCCCTCAAAGAGTTTACTTCAGGCTGGGTCTTTTTTATTATTTGTACTCCCTCTTCACATGCCTCCCTGCGTTTGTTGTAGGCCGAAGTAGCCAGCGAATGTTTCACTTTGGTATCGATCAATACCAGGTGATAATTATCGAAATGGGCGAGCTTGTATTCTTGTTGGTTGCTCCGGCAATCGAGCAACATCACCGTACCTGCTCTAGAAAACAAACTGGCATACATATCCATGATACCACACCGCGTGCCTGCAAATTGATGTTCGGCCTCTTGTGCAATCAGCGCCAGCTCAAGTTTTGTAAAACCACATTCAAAAATTTCATTCAACGCAAAACCAAAACCGCTACACAGTGCAGCCGAGGAAGATAAACCTGCCCCCGAAGGAATGTTGCTGCTGAACACCGTATCTACCCCTGAGATTGTTTTTTCTCTTTTTAAAAAGCCATTGATCACGCCCATCAAATAATTTTCCCAACGGCTTCCGGCTTTCAATTCATTTTTAGAAAATAATTTTTGATCGTTCAAGTCATGCGCCAACAGGTTAAATTTTTCAGAGTTATTTTGTGCAACGGCAAACGTAAAATGTTTGTCGATGGCTGCCGGCATTACAAAGCCCTGGTTGTAGTCCGTGTGTTCCCCCATGAGGTTAACTCTACCCGGGGCAATAAAGATTCGAGGTGCCTGACGGAAGTTCGCTTCAAAAATTGATTTTACCATAGTTGGCTGCCACTAGAAATCCTGTGGAAGTTCTTCGCGATGAATAATATATAACTGATGTTACGCAAAAACTATAGTTAGTTGTCAGATTGAGCCTGTCGAAATCTGATTTCGGTGGACTTAAAACGCCTTCGACTTGCTCTCCGAAGGAGTCCTTTGGACAGGCTGACAGTAATTGAAAAGCTTGCATAACATCAGTTACGTATTGAAAATTAGAATTAATTTTTTCTTAAAACTCCAACCGATACAACCTACCGTAAGTAGTACCACCAGCCAGCTCGAAGCAAATGATATTTTATTTCCTACCGTATACGGTTTGGGTTCAAACTTAAATTCAATCGTGTGTTTCCCTTGCGGTATTTTCAGGGCGCGCAAAACATAATCGGCTCTGAGGATTTCCGTTTCTGCTCCATCGATAAATGCATGCCAGCCTTTTGGGTAATAGATCTCGGAGAAAACTGCCAACCCATCGGTAGCCGATTGCGACTCGTATTTTAAATAAGGTGGAGTAAACTCCTGAAGAGTTATAGTGCTTGTGCTGTCGAATTCAAAATTTGGAATTTGGAATTTAGAGACATCAATCACGGCAACATTTTTCGTATTCACCTCGCCCACTTTCTTCAACTCTTCCGCAGGAGACTTTACCTGAGCCGCTTCCTTTACAAACCACGCATTGCCATCGGCCGAAGGGTTGATCAATATATTTGTTGCCTCAGGGCCATACATAATGTATTTTGTATTGAGCATGTTCAACACACTGTAATCCGTAAAGTCAATTTTATTTTGCTGGGCATCGAGATAAAATTTTCTGGTTTCCTTGCTTAGACACGAATCGTACAAATCCTGATACCTTCTCAATTTTGCGCCATGATACCCTCCCAGCGAATGATGGTAGTACGAAGCGCGCGCGCTCTGGCTCCACGATTCTTGCAAGTTGTACACCCGGTAATAGCCTTTGTCTTTCAGTACTGCTTCGTCAGCACCGGATAGGGCAAAGAATGCGTTCTCGTTTTTGCGTTGAAATTTATCTTTGGTAAAATATCTTTTGTCCACGCGCGATAAATCCATGGCCACCAAAAAAATAAGGAAAGCATAAAATCCAATTTCGGAAATTCTTTTATTCAAATTAAAATACAGCACCACAAAAACGGGCAGTATAAAACCAAACGACCGAAGCGCATCGGCCCGCAACAAACTTCTGCGATCTGTTTGAAGTGCCTTCACAAACCAGGCCGGCAGTTGCGATTCTCCCTCACGAAGAAAGCCAATCATTCCGGAAAACAGAAAGATCGCCAAACACAGTCCACCCGTAGCTGCCAAGGCGATGAGTAGTTTCTTTTTGGTTTCTTTGTTGTCGCCTGTTTCTAAAAATTTTTCTAAACCGAGCAGACCGAGCAAGGGCATGGCAAACAAAATAATGATCAATGCAAAAGTTACAGAACGAAATTTATTGTAACCCGGGAAATAGTCGAACATCAAATAATTAAACGAAGAAAAATTTTCGCCCCAGCTCAAAACTATACCCAGCACACTTAACGGCAACAACCACCACAACCATTTTTTTTCAGCCAACAACACTCCCAACACAAAAAGAAATACGATGATAGCCCCGGCATAGTACGGTGCTGTAGCCGATTGCGAGCCCCAATAAGCCGAAGTATAGTTTGCCAGTTGGTTAGCCGTTTGATTGTCGCCACTGTTAACAAGTGCCTGATACGTGTTGCTTTGTTGATCCATCACAAAAAAAGTAGATGAACTTCCCCCGTAAAAATCGGGGATAATCAACGTCATCGGCTCTAAGATTCCGTTGCTGTATTCAAATGCATAACTTTTTGACAGGCCGTCTTTAGCCGGCTCAGCATTGGGTTTAGTTAATTCGGAAGGACCTCGAATCGAATACTTAGTGTACTCGGTAATTGCCCAAAATTGACCAAAGAAAGTACCGGCAGCGATCACCGAAGCCGGGATAAGAATGACCAGATTGATCGCAAAATCTTTCAATTGTTTTTCGTGATACGCATAAATCAATTGAACAAGGCCATAACCTATTACGATCAAAATGAGATAATACGTAATCTGCAAATGGTTCTCGCGCAGGTGCAGCGCAAGCCCGAGTGCCGTCACGGCAAAACCGAGCAATCGTTTTTTGGTAAACGCTAAATGGATGCCCGCCATCACCAAAGGCATAAATGCAATAGCCCCAATCCGTGCGTTATGGCCTGCGCCCAGGCCGATGATCACATACGATGACAACCCAAACGCCAGCGCACCCGCAATGGCAAGATACGGCCGCACCCGAAACGACAGCAGTAAAATATAGTAGCATAGAAATGCCACATAAATGTTATTGATGGGGTGAGGCAAAAACACCGACATGATTTTTTTTACCCATACCACGGGGCCGTCACTCCACCTTAAACTTACCAGATAGGCAGGCATACCACTAAACATAGACGGAGCCCACAATGCTTCGCTGCCCGTAGCTTCACGATAATCTGTTATCGATTTGCTCGAACCTTTAAACTGCTGGATGTCGTGTTGTTCTATAACCTTATGATCGAAAAAAATGGGATTAAAAAAAAGCATTGTCACCAACATAAAAACAAGCGCTGCAACAGCGTGAGGGGCTATGTCTTTGGTGAAATTAATTTTCTTCATGACGGTCTATTTGGTAAAGGGAGGCAAATTAATCAATTAGTCAATATTAAATCAGCAGCTTATCTTTAACATTAAATAAATACAGATGAACAAATTACTTCCTTTAATTCTTTTGTCGATCGTTTCGTGCACCTCAAACTCCAAACAAGCCAAAATGGATAAAACCTCGGATGATGTTGCTATCCGGCAGGTGTTGAACAACCAAGTTGTCGCCTGGAACAATGCCGATATCGAAACATTTATGCAAGGCTACTGGAAGTCGGACTCTATATTGTTTATCGGAAGCAAAATCACCTCGGGCTGGGACAGCACACTAACGCGATACAAAAAAAGCTATCCCGATAAAGCTGCGATGGGCAGTCTGCGTTTCGAAATCCTGAAGATGGATTTTATCGCTGCAGATGCCTGCCTTGTTACGGGGAATTTTTTCCTTACGCGTGAACACGACAATCCACACGGAATCTTCACGTTATTATTCCGGAAGAAGAACGGAAACTGGGTGATTGTGTACGATCATACCTCTTGAAGTAGCACGCTTTACCAATGTTTTATCAAAATATTGATGGCCGCAGCCATAATGAGTGCGGCTGTAATACGTTTAATATAAGTTGCGTTGAATTTCCTTGCTCCGAGCCTGGAACCAATTTGGCCTCCGGCCAACACGGCCACCATCAACGGAATGGCCAGCTCCCAGTCGATGGTTGCGTTTCGAGCCAATTGTCCGGCCAATCCGCTAACTGAATTCACCAGAATAAAAACACTGGCGAGGGCCGAAATCTTTTTTGCCACATCCCAGCGAAGCAAATGCAATACAGGCGAAAGGAAAATACCTCCGCCAATGCTCACCAATCCCGATAAAAAACCGATTGAGCCGCCCAATGTAGAATTTAAGACAGGGCTTCCACTCCACGCAGGTGGATTGCCCTCTTTTTTTTGAAAACCATTTTGAAACCAAAGCAAAACCGAAGCCACCATCAGCGTAATGCCGAGCAGTACAAAAAAAGTATGTTGTTTCACTGGCCAGTAGCCACCCAAAAATGCCATTGGAATACTCACGAGAATGAACGGCATTATTTTCTTGAAGTTCATCTGTCCTTCGCGGAAAAAAATTATGGTGCCACCAGTAACTACTACAATGTTGCACAACAGAGCCGTTGGCCTGAGTGTTTCAAACCCAATTCCTAAAACAGCAAGCAACGCGAGGTAACTGGAGCCACCCCCAAAACCTACCGAAGAATAAATCAGTGCGATCGCAAAAAAAGCAAGAACGAGTATATAATAATTCACACCAATGTTAAAAAAATTCAGTTCTATTCTTCTGAGGCAGGCGCATTGCCTTCGCCTTTCAGGTATTTATCCAGAAATTTTAAAATCTCTTCGTTGGCTTTGATGTTGTTTTCTTTTTTTACAAATCCATGGCCTTCATCGGGGAAGAGCACATACTCTACGGGTACTCCATTTTTTCGTGCGGCCGCCACCATCTCATCCGATTCCACCTTGAGCACCCGTGGGTCATTGGTTCCTTGCAGCACAATAAACGGTTTGGTGATTTTGTCGGCATGGAACAAGGGGCTTTTGTTGTAGAGCGCCACCGAGTCTGTTGCCGGGTTACCCAACTCGGCATAGAGTGCATCGCGAAACGCTGCCCACCAGGGCGGGATACTCTTCAGGGTACGCAGCCAGTTGGTAACACCAAATAAATTCACGCCCACGTTAAATTCTTCGGGTGTAAAAGCAAGTGCGGCCATCGTCATGTAGCCACCGTAGCTTCCGCCCATAATTCCAATCTTGCCGGCATCCACATACCGAAGCCCGGCCAAAAGTTTTTTCGATTCCACACAATCTTTAAGATCGGCATCGCCATGCTTTCGATCATCGGCTGCGTAAAAGGATTTACCATAACCCGAGCTGCCCCGGTTGTTCACCGCCAAAACCACATAACCGTGGTTGACAATATGCTGCACAATAGGGCTGTAGTTTAACCGGGTTTGACCACCCGGCCCGCCATGGATAAATAAAAGTGCGGGCACCTTTTCTCCTTCGGCCAGCCCCAAAGGTTTGTAGAGTAAGCACGGAATCTCCAGCCCATCGTACGACTTGAACCTCACCACTTCGCCCGCCACCAAATGCGCGGGGTCAATTTCTTTCGTCATGGTGTTGGTTAATTGCTTGGCTTCTTTCGTTTCGAAATTGTAAACAAACAAATTGCTTGGCGACTTAGAACTGCTCACGTAGAACGTCATCAGTTTTTCGCTGTCGGAAATATTCACACCCGTGATGTCTCCCTCGGGCAAGCCTGCAATTTGTACCGGTTGGTTTGTGGCACCATCGTATATTTTAATTTCGGTGCGTGCATCGTTGTTGATGGCCACCAACCGATACTTGCCGCTGCGCGATTGATAGGCATACATCAAATCCCAGGGGGCTTCTTCAACTTTTTCGGTTGCCCCACCGGCTAAATCATAACTTGCCAAATACATAAACTCGCTTCCTTGATTCGTTAGGTAAAAAAGTTTTTTACCATCAAGGCTAAAATATTGTGGCTGGAATTGCACATCGCCTTTGTGCTCGGAAAGCAATTTGGTTTTGCCGCTTTGGGTATCCAGCAGATACATGTCCGAGTTATTGGTGGTGGTCGATTTAGTCAGTGCAATGTATCGGTCATCGTTCGAAATCGCACTTACATCCAGTCCTTGTTCGTTTTTATACAAAAGAGATACCGGATACATTTTCGATTCGCTGGGTTTACCTTCTACTTCAATCTTATACAAATCAAAATATTTTTTGTCGCGGCTGTTGCTGGTGTAATACATCATTTTTTTATTGTAGCTCCAACCGGCAAACTGGGCTTTGGCCGTTGAATCTTGAATCAGATCGTTGACTTTGCCTTCGGGGGTCTGTACATAGAGGTGCGTGATCTCGTTTCCACCTTTATCGCTCTCAAACAAAATCCGGTTATCGTTGGGAAAATAACTGTCTGAAAAAACCGCGTTATCGGTAGATTTAGTAACCTGCTTTTTTTCTCCTGTTTTTATGTCGATTTCAAAGGCATTGTAAATTCCGGTCTCTTTGCTGTTGATTAAAACCTTCGTTTCATCCGGAGAAAAAGCACCACCGTTAATCTGTACAATATCCATAAACTGAGCCATAGAGTACAGTTGAGGTTTTTTCGGCTCTTCTTTAGGTTTACAGCTATTGATAACCAGCAAGGCTACCAAAGCACAAATGTTTGCCGTTGATGTTTTCATAATGAGGTTGGTTTGAACTATTAAGGTACAAAAACCGATGATACATCAAAATGGGAAATATGTGGCCTATTGGAACAAAAAAAGTGACATGAAAGTCACTTTAAGGAAGTGGGCCCTGCTGGGAACGATCCAGCGACCCTCAGATTATGAGTCATTTTTTTTGTTTTCCTTATCCTTCCGATGTTTTCATTTTCTTCGTTTCCGTTCTAAAAACGAAATTTTTGTTTCCTATAACAACCCATCATTGTACATTTTAACCCCGATTGTATGTAGAAAGTATGTAGAAATTCTCAAGGCTAAACATTATAACAATATGATTGGAGTAACAACTAGTATTATCCTAGATACAAGAACCATGAAAAAGGACGGGACTTTTGCTGTAAAGCTTCGCCTCACTTACAACAGAGAACAGAAGTATTATCCTATTAACATCCATTTAACATCTGAAGATTGGAAGAAAACATTATCCTCTAAACCAAGACAAGAATTTAAGGAACACAGATTATACTTCAACAAGATTGAAGAACGCGCGGTTGACATCATCAAAAATTTACAACCATTCTCATTTGAAGGATTCGAAAAGAAATTTGATCAACGACCAGATCGTTCAAAAGATGTATTTTCTTATTTCAACGCCTACATCCAATTGTTAAATAATGAAAAACGAATTGGGACAGCGGCCAGTTATCAATGCGCTCATAATTCATTTAAAAAATACATAGTATCTAAAAACCGAAAGAAACTGCATTTTGAAGATGTAACACCCGAATTATTGATCAATTATGAAAAATGGATGGTCGAAGAAGATAACTCCTCATCTACATCTGGAATATATGCTCGATGTCTTAGAACTATGTATAACATGGCCATCGAAAACGGGGTGATAGCTCGTGATTTTTATCCCTTTGGCAAAAGGAAATATAAGATTCCAGGCTCCCGAAATGTCAAGAAAGCACTTGCGCTTCCGGAGATAGAAAAGCTCATAAAGTACAAACCTGTTAATGAAGCAGAAGAACGCGCACGAGATTTTTACATATTCAGCTATTTGTGCAATGGCGCAAATATAAAAGACATTGCTAAGCTGCAGTTCAAAAACATTTCTTCTTCATCGATTACGTTCATTCGGGAAAAAACGAAAAGAGCAACAAAGCAAAACTCAAAACCAGTCATCGCAATGATGCTTCCAGAAATAAAAAATATAATCAACAAATGGGGCGTGAATACCAGCTCATCCAATGATTACATCTTTCAAATCATAAATGATTCAGATGATGATTTAAAGCAATTCAAAAAAATTCAACAAGCAACAAAGACCATTAACAAATACATGAAACGGATTGGAGAGAAATTGGGGATCAGCACAAAACTAACGACATATACTGCGAGGCATTCTTTCGCCACAGTTCTTAAAAGATCAGGCGCATCAACTGAATTCATCAGTGAAAGTTTAGGTCATGCTGATATACACACAACTGAAAATTATCTCGATAGCTTTGAAAATAATCAACGTCTCGAATTCCAGAAACAGCTTTTGAATTTCAACAGCGTTCATCACCAAGATCGAGAACGGCTAGACAGATCCTTACTTCTCCACCATCGAGAAAATTGCAAAGGCTCTTAAAATCCATAAAATATTTTCACTTTTCTTTTTCGGTAATTGCCTAACCGTGGATTTCGGAAATGGTTTGCTCTGCCATTTTGGCAATCATTTCACCCAGCCTGTTTCGGGTAATTGTTTAGCGTGCTCCTGAGCGATTGAAATTTGATTTTTCTTCCATCTTTGCGCAAAAAAAAAAAAAATTTATCGTTGAACACACGAACTTCCTATCACACCGAACTTAAATGCCTGGCTCGTGAGAACCTCCTTACAAAGGATGTATGCGACTTGATTCCACGCTCCAACATCTGGCGCTGGAAGCATGAACCATCAGGCAAATACAAAACCTTTGATCTCAATTTAAGGGGAACTCAGGATTACGAACTGATCAGATGTTTCTCTCAGAATAAGAAAGCAAAACGCGTTTTCTCGGCTTATGTGCGCTTGGGCAAATTCTTTGTCGGGCTTGTTCAGGGCATCCCTAAATTCCACAAACAGCTTCGGGAAAATAAACATCAGATAGTCAAAGTGGTTGACCGTGTAAAAGATTCACTCGGAATGATAAATGTTTTGAAGTCGTTTGGGGTTTCCGTTCACACCTTTCGCCAATGGAAACTCGATACCGTTACGCCCTGTTTCGAATCCATTGTGAACCGGTGCAACCGAATTTACCCAACACAACTTTCAAAAACAGAAGTGAGGACGATAAAAGAAAAACTAACGGATCCCCTGCATCAATATTGGCCTATCTCTTCCATCGCTTTCCATTCTTTGAGAAATGGCTCACTGCCTTTAAGCTTAAACACATGGTACAAGTATGCCAACCGGATGGGGGTGAACCGGCCAAAGCCAGCCGACCGGAGGAAGAAATTTTTAACGGGCATCCGAGCGAATCGCCCTAACCGGATTTGGCATGCCGACATCACCCGTTTTGTTACGCTGGATAATGTAATCCATTACATCTATCTGGTAGTTGATAACTTTTCGAGGAAAATACTTTCGTGGCGCGTTGCCAACAAAGTCAGTGCTTTGATAAGAAGGGAAACCATCGATGAAGCTACGAGGCATTTGGAAAACCTGGACGAACACATTTTGCTTCTCACCGATGGTGGCCCGGAAAATTCGCTGAAAGAGTATTTGGAAACCCTTGGAGTGAAAGTTACTCACCAAAAAGCGATGATCGATGTGCATTGTTCAAACTCGTTGATCGAAGCCCACAATAAGGTGATCAAGTACAACTACCTGTACAGAAAGCCCATTAACGATGGCTTTCAACTTATCCGAGAGCTCGACTTTTGTTGCAACAATTTCAATGGTCGGCCACATATTTCGCTTAACGGGTTGACTCCTGACGAAAGCTATGCAAACGTGAAGCTCGATGATGAACGGCTAAGAAAACTGAAAAAGGAAGCGGGCATCAAAAGAAAGCAGGATAATCTCAAGAACAGGTGCGGGGTGTGTGCCGCATGAACCAGAAATTAGAAACCCTACTTCTAAAAGTTGATCAGGCCACTTTAAAATCGCTGAACAATTCTTAATTTCGTTGCGTGTTCCAACATTGAAACACTGATTTGTAAAAAAGTCGTGGGAGTGCCAGTGGGAGTGCCAACGCAAAACGATCTACACCATGCTCGATGCCTTCATTGGGAAGAAAAAACTAAAGGACGCCCTCTCGAACGTCCTTTCTGATGTGAAGTGAAAAACGAATTCTTATTTCTCGCCCATTGATCGTTCAACGGGGTAAAGGTCATAAAAAGAGCTTGTTGTCAGAGTATTAGATTTCTTCGTTACAAAAAACTTAGACTGCCCCCTAGAGAATTTTATTTCTGCATTCATTTCAACAGGTCGGAATTGAACTTTCCCATCCAGACCATAATACTGACTTTCGTAAACAATGCTTTTACCTTTAGTAAAAACTAAGCGATAGTAGTTATCTGGAAGATGATCACAGTTGCATTCAAATCCCAATGCCCGATTAAGTTCGGCTACCGTCATCAATCCTCCAAAAACATAGAGGCTATCCCAATCAAAATCCGTTAGTTCATTTATATCCACTAAACATTTCGAAGTATCTTGGCTGCCGCAACTCTCTTCAATGCGATTTGCAACTTTCTCATCGAATGACTTCGAACAACCAATGAATACAAAGAAAATTACAATTAGAAGACCCCAATTTGCTTTGATCATTGTTCTTTCCTTTTTAGTTGCCATTCTTCAGGTTGCTTTAGGCCATTCTCCCTTAGAGATTGAGTATTCCCAACAGCTTGCTCATATTGCTTCTGTGTGAGTTTTGCCCTTGTGATCGAATAACCGCCTTTAGTTTCTTGAACAGTCCACATGCCGTTATCTTTAAATTCATTGATCACAGCTAATGCCAGACCAACGTTAGTAGCATTTGGATTATCTTCTCCGATTCCTTGTCCAATTATATTGTTTAGTAAATCTGCCATAGCATCTGCTTCCGCCAACTTAGCTTTACCGCCACCAGCTACTGTATAACCATTTGGTGTGACACCAACTTCTGGAACAGTAAATCCTTCATGGGCATAGCCAGCAGTAGCAGCCATGTCCTTCCCAAATTCTCTTGTAATCATTGCTTGCCAAATTCCGTGACGAAGCGCATTTCTATTTGACCCTTCACCTACCTGACTCTTAGGATCGTTAATTGTCGCATTTATAGAAAAATTGGCTGCAATCGTTGAAATGTTGTTAGACCCTTCAGTGTATTTCCCAATTGCCATTCCTGTCGGTGGATGGGCTATTAAAAATGAAAGTTCAGCATTCTTTTGTCTTCTACTTTGTTCTCCTGGTGTCGGAGGCTTGACCGCTTCTAAACCCTCCAACTCAACATGCGAAGTAACCTTATTCTCACTGAACGCATACGGACTGTTATAAAGATACTTTTCTGCAAGCGGATCAATATTGAAAAATCTTCCAATATCAGGCTGATGGTTTCTCCATTTGAAAGAGTCCCAGTTTAATCCCAAATCATATATGTGTTCTTGCCCTTGGAATTTGAATTTGTTAGGCGTGCTGTTCTCACGAGAGTAGCTATTAAACGCGAGACCGAACGGATAGTAGTCATCGGTCTGCACCACGGGAGATTTGGTATGTGTCACTTTAAAGTCATCGAAGTAAACTTCCACGGGTGTAGGGCTTTCGTTGGATAACCAAATATACATATATCCGGCCTGCCGGGTTACCACTTGTGCAAAGAGCCTTTCGTGGGGCACGTTGGTGCCGTCTTCTTTGGCGGTGCCCTGCATCTGCACATAGCCGCCATCGAGCAGCGCATAGCTCCGGTCAAACACCAGGTAGTTTAAAAATGCTTTGGGGGCGTTTGGGTTGTCGCTGCCGTAGTCGATCAGCCCTGCGTAAGAGAAGGGCGTTGTGCCGTTGGTGGTGTAGCCGGCACCATCTATCACTGTGCCTGCACTCGCTGTACCCGCCACGATCTGTGCCAATAATTGTGTGAGTGCTGCGGTGTTGTTGGGGTTGCTGCCGTCCACATACTTGGCGTACACTTCCATGTTTACCGTATCGCCCGGCATCACGCTGATGGAGCGTGCCACTCCGTTCACTTCGTTGCTCGAGCCACTCAGTCTTTCGGAGTATGCTGTCACACCGTTGTGCGTGTGATCGAAGAGCGTGGAGTTCACCGTGCGTGCATCATCGTACCTCAAGAACTGGCTTGCCTCTGTCGTTGCGTTCGCAGTTTCGAACGTGGCTTTGGGTTGGTCGACTTCCTTTTTGGTAGTGAACGTGAGCCGCACGTTGCCGAGATGGTCTTTGAGGTGATATTGGTATTCTGCATCTACCGGCTGCCAATGCGTTCCGGTGATGGAACGCAGCTCCATGCTGTTGATAAAGAGTTGTTCCCCTACCACCGGTGCTGACCAAAGCACACCTATTTTCAAACGCCTGATTCCGGTTGGCACGTCAAACTGTTGGCTTACCAAGGCTTCATTTTGCGAGCCGATTGGTACCTGAGTAGTGTTATAAACAATTTGCGGGTTTCCGCCTGCGATCACGTTTTGCCAGCCGGAAACGAACAGGGTGGCTTTGCCGGCTGTACTGCCGGCCACGGTGTACCCCTTCACCCGTATTTCGTAGCGCTTGCCCGGCTCCACCATAATAATGTCGCTCACCACACCGGGGGTGGAGTTACCCTGGTTGCAAATCACTTTCACGTAATTTTCTGAGCCCACGTTAACGGAAGAAAGCGACACCCCTGCGTTTGGCAAAAAACCGTCTGTATTCTGTGCATCGGGGTTTGAGAATAACTGAGCGTTGGCAACTTGCTGATTATTGATTACCACGCGGCCTTCCTCATGGTTTATGAATTGAAGTTTCAGGTTTTCGTAAATAAAGTCTCCCTGATAGTCGGTGTTTTTATTTTCCCCTCGGTCGTACGATTCTTTGGCTACCTTGCGTCCGGTGGCGTCATAGTAAAAATAGACATAGTTGGTTGCCGATTTGGTGACTTTTTCAGGCAAGTTCAGGGAGTTGTAGTTTATACCGGTGATGCCCTTGTTCCTGTCGGTGAGCAAATTTCCATTGGTGTCGTAGGCATAGTCATCATCAACCACGTTTCCATCGATGAACCCTTTTTGCTTGTCCCCACCGATGCCCTCGTTTACCCTCAATAATTGATTTCCCCGGTAGTTGTATTGTAATACATCCATCTGGGCTCCGTTGTCTCCGGTGCGGTTTAGCGACAGAATGTTTCCGTTCAGGTCATAGCTCAAATTGTCTTCGTGGTAAGATGGAGAGGCAGACCATGCCGTTGTAAATTCATTATGGCTGGCCGACTGAAGCCGGTTCATGGGATCATATTTAAAATTATACCCCCTCGCCTTGGGTAGACCCAGTGACGAATTGCTGCTGTACTCCATAGCCGAAATATTTCCGTTGTACTGTAGGTCATTTGCCGAAGTAAGCCCCGGTACCGGATCGTTGTAGTGAAGGTTTAGCCCAAACAAATCGTTGGTGTCATCGTTGGTCGCTCCTCCATCATCCATTGTTTTCGAGTTGTTCATGCTGGTGAGCCAGCCGCGGATGTTGTAGCGGTAGTCTACGCTTTGCTTAAAGGTGTTCCCACTGTCACCGTTGGTAGAGTAGAGTCTTTTGTCAACAAGTTGGCCGATTTCATTGTATTCATTCTTCGAGAGCAAAACTTCCGGAAGTCCATTTACCGAATGCCAGCTATTAATCAACCGACCCACGTGGTCGTATTCAAATCGCCTGGAAGTGCTCACAACCGCTGTGCCAACCGAATGGGTAGATTTTGTATTCATCACTTTGCCCACAAAATCGTAGACATTGGTGTTTCTGTCTATGCCCCCTTGTGTGTTTGTGCTTGCTGTCTGAATGACCCGGTAATGGTCGTCATAGTAGTTTACATTCCAAAGAAAATAGTTGGTCAGTTCCATTAATTTCGTTTTTGTGCCGGTCACTTTTCCAATGACGTTTGTGAAACTGCTTCCAGCAATTTTATACTGGTCAGGGTATTCGTCAGGCTTATAGTCCATCCGGCTGTCGGCATACAGTGCCTTGAAGTTATAATTGTCGTAATAGGTAACTGTGTGTACATCGAGCAGGGAAAGGTTGTTGGGAAACACCGTATAACTGTAACCATGGTTATTTGTGGCACCATTAAAATACTCACAATAATTTGTGGTGCTTATCAGGGTGCTCATGCCTACCTGATCCACATAACCAGTGTGAGTATAAATACCCGACATAACAGGCCTGTTCAAAACATCGTATTTGGTAAATGTCCATTGATTTTTCAGCCGTTGGTTGCCGTCTTGGGTAAGTACCAGACGGTCGCGGTTGTCGTAGACCATGTACACCCAATCGGCTCCGGGCAATTTCTTAGCAATGAGGCGCCTTCTTCCATCGTATTTATATTGAAACCCAAGGCTATCCACTACAATCCGCTGTGGTGTCTTTACCTCAATGGGGTCGCTTTGTAAGGTGAAGCCGGTGGCCTTAGTGCTGGTGCAGTTCCAACGGTATTTGCCCTCGGCACTTGCGTTGGTATTGGCGATACGATACGTGTTGCCGGTGAGCGGGTCGGCATTGGAGGAAGATATGTCTATCCATGTGTTGTTGCTCGTCTGGAGTTTCTGCCATGTAATGTTAGAGGTGAAGCTACCTTTGGTGCGCGCAGCGAGGAGCAAGTCGGCCCCCACGCTTAGGGACTGAGTGGGTCTGTCGCTAACGTTTTTTTGTGGGCTGTAGGTAAACGTTGTTATCCCCATGTTAACGAGAGGCTCCAAAACTGAAAAATCAAGTTTATTGTTGTTCAATTTTAACATTAAAGTACTATCGGGATGAATGTTATTATTCGCCAGGTCAGTAGTAAGATTTGTTATGTTGGTTATCAAGTTATCATCAAAATAAACGAGCACATAACCGTGTGCGTGCTTTGATATATTAAGAAGCGAAGAGGGTATACTGTTGAATCTGTTGGCATCAGCGGATATGTAATCTAGTTTCGTCAAGTTGGCTACTGAGGGAAAATTTCCGGAAAACTGATTCCCCCAAATGACTATACCCGATAGGTTGACCCACTTATCCAAACTGGGAAATGTGCCTGAAAATTTGTTGCTGCCAATTTGAAAATCAACCATAGCATTGGAGAATTTAGCCATGTCGATCGAACCACTCAATAGATTGTAGTTCGCAATGAATTGTTGCATTATTGTGTGTTTTGAAAAATCTGGCAATTCACCGGTCAACTCGTTATGGCCCACCCGTAGGGAATAAATACTTGTCAGTTCGCTCATCGAGGCCGGCAGTTCGCCCGATAATTTGTTGTTGTACAGATATAAATACCTGAGCTTTGACAGATTGCCGATTGAGGCTGGGATGCTTCCGAACAACTGATTGGTGCAAAGCTCAAGGTCTGTAAGGTTAGTTAAATTGCAAATCGATGAAGGTATATCTCCTGACAGTTTGTTGTTGCCCAGGTTCAGGGTAACCAAACTCATCAAATCCCCAAGCTCGGGGGGGATGTTTCCGGTGAGTTGATTGTTATTCAATCTGAGCGTTTGAAGTTTATTCAGATAGCCAATATTTGATGGAATAGTATTTGTCAAATTATTACTTGACAAATCCATATATGTAAGATTTACCAAATTGGAGAAGTCACCCGGCAACGTGCCCGTTCGGTGGGTGTTGTTCAAATCTAGTATTGCCAGGTTCGGAAGGCTAGTTGTAATCCATGTTGGAATAGGTGCCGGGTCTAGTCCACTGCAATTGCGAAGCGAAAAGGTTGTCAATGAGGTTAGCAAAGATAAATCTGGTATTTGGCCGTGTAGGGTTGCCTGATTGCCAAGATTGAGAATGGTTAGCGATGTCAACTGGTTTAAGAATTGCGGAATATCGGTTAGGGCAGTGGCGTAAAACTGAAGGGTTTTCAGGGCTTTGAGGTTTGCAATGGCTGAAGGTATTTTCCCAACAACGTTGTTCCCAGTATAAACCACCCCTGTCACATCCCCGTTCGTCACTGTCACTCCGTACCAAGTTGCCATCTGAGAGGCCGTAGCGGTTGCAGGCCAGTTGCCGGGAGTGGGCCAGTTGGTTTTTGTTGTCCAACTGGCTCCTCCCAGGCTGTCGTAAATGGCTTTCAATGCCTGGAACTCCTGGTCATCGGGCACAAGGTTGGTCTGAGCAAAGACATGAAAACCACTTGAGGCAATCAGGAAGGTAACCGTTAGTGAAAAAAATCTTAAGTTCATTTGCGTGGGTTTCGTTTACGTGTAAACCAATTTTATTACTTCTCTAACTTTTTAACAGCTTCGGGCGGAAGCACCACTACCAGGTTGCCGAGGTCATCGTAGAGGTAGTACGTACTAGCATAAAGTTTACCGTTGGCATCGCTACCGTATTGTACTTTTTTGCATACTGTTCTATTGAGCTTGTCAATGTACTCTATCACATCGTTGCCACGCTCATCGGTGGTAACATGGGCATAGAGCTGGCCGGCATTATAGTACCCTGATGGACCGGAAGGTAGAGTCACCAACCCTGTGGCCGCCTCGTAGATGAACAGGTACACTTCATTTGTTTGGTTGACTAAATATTGATAGCCAACATATTTGTTGTTCGTTTTCCAGTCTTGCCCAGGGCCAAACTGCTGCAGCGGCCGGTTCAGCGGTGACGGCTCGAAGATGGTCTCGCTGAAGGGACGGGTATCATCAATTACTTTATCCGGTTCGTTGTTGTTATAGTTAAGTACATTGGTGTAGGTTCCATCACTACCCATAAGAATATTTTTGTAGCGACCATTGCTCTCCAGTGAAACAAGCAAATATTTTCTTGACTCACGCCCAAACGCATCATAGGTGGTGGGCGTAACGAGGTCGTTTTTTAAAGGCGATCCTTGAGTGATTACTGTTTGCACCAATCTCCCGAGTCCGTCAAAATAGCCAACCGATTGGTTCACTTGTTCCACCGGAAGGTTTTCCAAAGCGGCTGGATCACTTATACCAGAAACCAATGCACTGTTGGTAACCACGTAGTTCATTTGTACACCTGAAAACTGACTGTTTACTGTAAAGCTTTGTGTGTATGTTGCTCCGCCCAGCATGGTAACTGTACAACTGTAGGTACCCGTCTGGCTTGTGGTCATCGTGCGCTGATCAGAAAGGCTTCCTGTATCCTTAAACCACCGATAGCTCGAATAACCCGGGCCGATGTCCAAGGTTGCACTGCCCCCTACAATATAGGCTTGAGGTGGGGTTATCACAGGCACAGGATAGACCGTCACAACGGGTGTGAACGCTGGGCCAGCGCAGCCATTTGCTGAGGGTATGACATTGTAAGTAACAGCCCCTGATGTGCCATTGTTAATGGAAATATTTTGGGTGATGGATGAGCCAACGCCAGCTGCCGCACCACTCACGTTCGATGATGAAGAAACTGTCCAGCTATAAATTGTTCCCGGTACGTTGTTGGTGTTGGTGAATTGCACTGAGGTGGCCTGGCCAGAAAAAATCGTTGGGTTCACTGACGCATCCGCGGTCGGCCTGATCTGCACATTTACCGTCACCGCAGTGTTCGATGCATTCCAGCATCCCGAAGAACTTCTGGCCCCGATGTAGTACTGGTTTGAGCCGTTCGTTGCTGCGATATAGGTACTGGCAGCAGCCAGTGGGGATGTATCTGTTCCATTCGCGCTGTTGCCCTGCCAGTACCAAGACACACCGTTTGGGGCACCACTGCATGAAAGTGTCTTTGGGTCGCATGTATTGGTGGATACCGTAATGTCGGAAAGGGGTGGTGCTGCGGGAGTTGGGTTCACCACGGCCGTGACCGGCATGCGATCATCAAAGGAAGATTCACATCCCGTTGTCGAGTTGAAGGACGCTACATAATAGGTGGTGCTGGACGTCAACGAGGGGGTCGTGTAGGATGTGCCCCCGGAGTGGTTCAGCCAATTGGAATTCACAAGCATCCCGTCATAAATCTTTAAGGTCGTGCCGTTCGGGCCAGGTGAGCCTGTGACCACCGATGCGCCATACGGGCACACACTGGTAGCAGAAAGGCCCGTTGCTATTGGCTCAGGGTTGACCGTGGCGGTGACGGGGGTCCTGGCCTGGCTGAGGCAGCCCAAAGTCCCGATGGTCTCTGCATAATATACGGTGGTGCTGGCAATGGACGGGGTGGTGACCGAAGTCCCTGAAAATAAAGCGCTCCCACCGCTTGGAACTGAGTACCAATTGATATTGTTGCCGCCCGCACCGGGGGTCGCGGTGAGTGAAAATGCCCCACTGATGCAGACAGGGCTTGGTGTGGTAACACTGGGGGCTGCAGGGTATGAGCTGATGGTCAGCACCACAGAAGACATTGCCGACTCACACTGTGTCGAAGAGTTGTAAGACGTGGCATAGTAGGTGGCAGTGGCCGACAACGTTGGTGTGGTATAGGTTGTACCAGAAGCAACAAATGAGGAAGGTCCACTGTACCATTTGACCACATCTCCTCCTGTCCCGACCGATGCCGAAAGGGAAAAGATATCCGGTCTACAGTGAATGCCACCACCGGTGATGGAGGGCACGGCCGGTACTGGGCTGACAAAAGCAAAGACTTTTGCTCGGGTAGGACTTTCCGTACCACAGGTTGAATTGTAGCTGGCGGCCCAATAGAATGTCGTGCTGCCCACCAGGACGCTGTACGAAGTTCCCGTGGACAGGACACCTGGTGTATCTATATCTGAGCTATACCACCGGATATTGTCTGCACCTGACCCCGGGACGGCACTGAGTACTGCCGGGTTATCACTCCCGGTACAGATACTGCCGTTACTGGCTGATGAGGGTGCGGGGGGGACATTTGGCTGGGGCGTGACCGCAACCCAACTGCCGGAGTTTGTGGCACACCCTGTCTGGGTGTTCAACGATCCAACATAGAACGTGGGTGCTACGTTTGCAGGGGTGGTCCACGATGGCCCGGTAGCGCTTGGCGCCCCGGCCGCCTGTGAGGTGTAAAAGTTCAGTGTGTTCCCGTCAGAGCCCGCTGCCCCTGTGATCGTGGTGCTCCCGGCCGGGCCACAAAAAGCGCTGGCCGTGACCCCAGTGGGGGCAGATGGGATCGGGTTGACGTTGACGATGATGCTTTTGCCTGTCCCCGTGCACCCGTTGGACATTGGTGTTACATTGTATATCACCAGACCGCTCCCCGGGGACAGCAGATGGAGCATGTCGCTGATCGATGTCGCGGTCGTGTTGGTTGCCGTGCTCCCCCCTGTCGCGTTGCTGACGACCGGCAGTGTCCACGAATAGGTGGTACCCGATACACTGCTGCCCAAGCTGATGGATGTGTAGGTATTTGCACATACTCCTGTTGATTGGCTGTTTGCGGTGCTACCATTGATGGTCAGGTTGGGCACCGGCTTGACGGTCACGGTCATGGCCAACGATGAGCCTGTGCAGCCATTGGCCGATGGGACTATTGTATATGTAACGGTTCCCGCACTTGAACCTGTAGCTGCCAAAGTCTGCGACAGGCTGTAGGTATAGGGCGAGGTTGTGCCCGAAGTGCCGCTGCCGTCCGCTGCACCGCTCGCGTTGGTCATAGTTGCCGACCATGTATTGACCGTCCCGGCAACGTTGTTCGTAAAGACTATACTTGCACCTCCCGAGCAAATGGTCTGGTTGGGGGCGCTGACCGTTGGGATTGTGTTGATCACGGGCGTCACCGCCACACGGGCACTGACACCTGTTTCGCACCCGGTCGTGCTGTTATAGGTGGATACATAAAAGGCATTGGGGCCGTTGGCCTGCGCGGCCCACGAAGTCCCCGTAGAAGAAGGTGTCGTCCCCGTGGAAGTGGTATAAAACCGTAGGTTGTCACCGTTTGTGCCCGGTGTACCACTGATGGTTATGTTCCCGGAGCTGCCGCAGGAGCTTGTTGAAGATACGGCAGTCGCAGCCCCAGGAATGGGATCTATCGTGATGCTCCCGACCGATTGGGCTGGGCCCCAACTACCGCAACTGGATTGCCCCCGCAGGTAGAAATTTCCTGACGTTGCTGAAGTAAAGACGTGTGATGAGTTGGATATTGACGTACCGGTGGCGGAGGTTTGCCAATACCAGGTCACATTTGCAGGTCGGTTGCCTTCCTGTATGATACTTATGCTCCCGCATTTGGAGATAGTGAATGACGCAGTTGGCGTAGGTATTGTTGAGGGGCACAGTGTAACTGTTCTTGTTGCCGTCACTGAACCGCTGACAAGGAAATTGACTTGACCGCTGCTACCGCTGCCCCAGGTAACGTTAGCTGTATAACAGTAGGTGGTCGTTCCTCCGCCTCCGCCTCCGCCTCCACCTCCGGGCATTTGTTGGGGCTGAACCATCTGTTTCATCACCATAGCCCCCGTACAGGCTCCTTGCACTTTGTTCGATGATGTTAACGTTCCCCCGGTCACTGTAAAAATACCGTTGGAATTTGTACTCGACACCGTATAAGTCTGGCTGCTTCCGTTTGTGGCGCTGGATGCCCCAATAATTTGTGCTGTTGTGAGTCCATAGCCCAGCAGGGAGAAGAACACTAATACATAACTTCTCAATAATTGCAGTTTCCTTTTCATAACTTCTGATGAATTTAGATAAGATCTTTTATCTTTTATAGGCATGTGTTTTTTTATAGAGACTTAGTCTCACTAACTCTGACAGCCATTTAATGATTGCAAAAAGGTCATTCACCATTCTCATAATGGTATTCGAAGCGTTTGATAATATTTGAATTTTGGTCGGTGATATAGCTGAGCCTACCGTTGCTGTCATAGAAATAATAAGTAATAATTCCATTCGGATCAGACTGAGAAGTCATCCCGACAATTGGTTTGTAGGTATACGTTTTCATTTGTGCGCCAACCGGGTAAAGCCTGATGTCATCAATGATGACATCACTTAAATTCAGTGAAACTGATGTGATCCCATTTAAAGTAAATGTATAGAGTTGCCAGGAGTCAGTTGTAATCGATACTGAGGCAGAGCCGCTCACGGTCCCATTCGAAACGTTTCTTTTTGCCCAAAAACTAATTATATAATTCCCTTCTGGCAGGCCATCCTTACTTACAATAGAACCTGAAAAACCATTGTTCCCGGTTTTTCCAGACGGGGATTGTGAATCAGGGGTATAAGTCCATCCACCCAAATCAAATGATTCAAAACCTGAATGGGCTATTTGGTCTACTGCAGCGTTCTTTACCTCAGCAATGGGATACGTGCTGCTGTAACCCCACAAGTAGCTTGTTGTCAAACCTCCGTCTTGCGTTGTACTTAGTATGTTCCCCTTAGTGTCATAAGTATTGTATCTTAAACGCGACTTGTATTGACTATAAGCTGAAAAAGAAGTTTGGGTACCAGAAGGGGGTAATAAACCATTAGCGCGGTTTGAAAACTTAAATGTGTTGAGAGGTATTGAAGCCGAATTCTCAAGGAAGAGTTC
Organism: Bacteroidota bacterium; assembly: GCA_018267285.1. GTDB lineage: Bacteria > Bacteroidota > Bacteroidia > Cytophagales > Cyclobacteriaceae > ELB16-189. Next base: position 225,656 of record JAFDYU010000012.1, read on the forward strand.
TTCATCCTTCAGTCCCTTACCACCGCTTTTGTAGGTCGTAATCTTCCCCGAAATGATCTTCTGATTTGTTCCATCATCTATGTACTTGACTTGTTCTACAGGGTAAGCCAGTAAATGGTTATTATTCATGTCGTCAATAAAATTTGTACTTGGGCTATAGTCTCGTGGATAGGTAGTATAAGTTACTATATTGTCGCCTGTACTTCGGCTATGTGTCTCTTTAGAGAGTAGGAGATTACTATAGTCATATGAGTAATTGGTAGTGATCGCGTTGCCATTGCTGTACTGAGTTTCGGTCTTATTCCGTAGGAGGTTCTTGCCCACAGAAATAGTGTAGGTGCCGTAATTGAAATATCTCTGCAAATCGTATCCAATAGTTCCACCACTACCGTCAGGTTGGGCTACATAACCGACATGGTAAGTTTCATTGGTAATTACACCATAGTTATTTGTAGCAGCCTGCTCTACTTTTAAACCCACATAATCATTTGATTCCTCTTGGACGTATTCAAAAACTTCCTCTTGAACAGGCGTATACAGACCATTATCATACGAATACACCACTTTTCTTTGAAGCAATGGTTTATCCCAAGCCTTATACAAAAGGACATAATTTGGAGTTCCATTGATATAAAACCTATTCGGGGGCGTATTCATATATTGAAGAGGCGACACCCCAAACATGTTCCCAATTTTGAAATAGTATACTGTCTTACCCGTTTGAGTACCATCACCCATTTCAGCAGCATCTATGTTATTGTATTCGGTTACGCATGGGTATTTTACAAAACCTGATTGCATGAAAACTTGCCCCACATCGCCTTGCATCGTAGAAGAATAAGAGATTATTCGTGGCACAGCTGCTTCCTTTGGATTAAGAGAAATTATCATCTGGGTGCTTTCTGTCACAAATAAACCTTCCATATTGTTGATCCAATACTGTCCGTAACCATAACCGCTCTCTTCATTGCCATAGGTGTACGATTTGACAATCGGCACGGGGCTGTTGGCATCATAGCTTTTTATTGATTTAATTCGTATCCCTGCATTCCTTACAGGTCCAGTATCATCTACCTCTCTATATTTTCCACTTTCAAATTCGTAGTCAGTGTATCCGCCCGTGGGGTAAGTGATTCTTTTCAGAGAAAAGTAATCGGGTGGTACTACAGGGTTAGGTTCGCGCGAAGTTGCGCCAGGCAAGTATTGGATCATCGTCTGGCTTTGATAGCCACTTCCATCAGGAACAAGTATGGGGTCATCCAAAAATTCCTGATGGTAATACGGGATGGGCATCATATAGGTGCTGAGATGATTTCCGTAATGGTCGAGAGTATAGTTATCCGTTGAATTCCTGTCATGATAGTCAAAGCTGTATTTCTCTGTAGCAACCAAATCGCTGCCGGAAATTGTGATGTAATCTAAAAACCTATAATGAACCCCCCCATAGAAGCTCATGCTATAAAAAAAATTGATTGTTTTGATCAGGTCTCCCGTCAAAGATTTGATATCAATTTTTGAAATCATATCCACATAATCACCTGTGCCATATTGAAAAGTGATTGTTTCGTTAGGTGTGGTTATCTGTGTCGGGAAAAAACTATAGTAGCCATTGCCTGTGTAAATATTCTCAATGCCATCTGTTATAGCAGCACCCGATGCTTCCGCGATGGTATAGGTTCTCATATGATTTATAAACTCACCAGCAGCACGCCTGCCATAAGCGAAACTTACTTGATCTCCGGTCGGTGTTGTTATGTCTGACATACCCCAAGCAGTAACTGCATTTCCTGAGGATGTAGTTTCTAAGAGGCACTGGGATTGAGGGTTGTATTCACCAAAGGCATATTTGTTTCCCAGTTCATCCGTAATTTGAAAGCCCATTATCCCATAAAAAAGAGACCCACTTCCAAATGTACACTGGGTTTGTCCCGTTTTATAATCGATCGATAAATTGGATTCTTCTAATGTTGTTACAACTTTATTAGTTCTGTCGGTAATGATAAACTCACCACTTGAACTAGGCGTGGAAAATACAAACTGGTCGAATGCACCATCCAAAAAGCTACCTAGTCCCAGACTTTTATTGGGGACAAACTGAGAGAGATATTGGTCTCTATCCACTCGCTTTGCAACATCACTATTAGCTTGCATCTCCAGACTGCTAATTGTAGATAAAAAATCAGAAGGCATTGAAACCTGATCATCCGCATGACCGTAAATACTGCGGGATATTCTATATCCTGGATTTAAAACCCACCCCACCCCCACGTAGCCATCTTCTTGACCGTATTTAATACCCGATGCATGGTAAGACAAGTTGATCGGAATATTTAATCCTTTTAACTTGATCGTATACAAAGGAATGTTGATTTCGGGAATCCCATTGTACAAAGTCACTTCTTGGGTGATGTATTTCGCAAACTCTCTCGACACTGGGGCAGGTGGAATAACACTAGGGCTTGTCTGCCCAAAGGCCAACAAGTTGCATAAAAAAAACAAGCAGATTATTAATACTGATTGAGTCTTCATCTTTTTCATCTTCTGTATCTGTTAACTAAAATATTATTCTGATAAAATGACATGAAACAAACATAATTGTTCAAATCGGTATTCACAAATGATCATTAAAAGCTTAATTTTTTTAAAAAATATATTGTATCCGACTCAGACAGTGCAGACTTAGGATAGAAAACTAATCTTACAGTCGGTTTGCATTATAAAATCAAACTTTAACACATATGCATAAACAAAAAGATGAAATCCGTCATTAATCAGGTACTCACACCTAGTTTTCTCAAACAACCTCAAAAGTAACTCTGGAAGAACTTTGCTTTTTCTCTTTAAACTTTTAGGAAGGAGCTAACACCGACAAGGAGACCAGTCAGGTTAAGGTATAACCAACCGACTGTAACATCAGTACTGCCTTCCCTACTGTTATCTACATTCTCCATTCCTATTAAATTTTATACTACATTAACGTTCTTTTTTACAGATGCAAAGGTCTTCCGTTTTTTTGGTCTTTATTTTTTTAAGCTCAGCGGTTTGCCTAAAAGCACAGGATTCCCATGTGCGCATATCGGTTAATCAGATGGATAGCATTGCCGATCACTTAACAAAAAAAATTACCCCATATTCTCTGAAAAAAGAATTGTTTGATCGCTCGGACACATTAAGGAAGTCAGCAGACTCCTTACGCCAGGTGGTTCAGTACCAAAACAAAAAAATTGACTCCCTGAGCAAGGAGTTTCACCACCGCACCGACAGTGTTCAACACACCTATGCCGCACCGCTCAGAAAACTGGATACTGAGATTGGCAGACTTAGTCACAAGAAAGACAGCCTTATAAAACTGAAACTGCCTACCAAAAAAATCAAACGGCAACTGGATAGCCTGAAACGCATGCAGGCAAAAAAATTGAGGGAGTTTAATTCGAAGATCAACAAAGTCAAAACAGAAATGCTCGGTAAAGCAGCTTCGCTCAAGCTTCCGCCAGAAGTTCAAAAAGAGGTCGCTACGTTTACAAAAAACATCAAAGGCTTTCAGTTGCCAACTGATTTCTTTAAACTTCCCTCTGTGAACGTGCCGGGCATGCCGAACATAACTAACGGCTCTCTCCCCAATATGCCATCGGCAAACTTGCCCGCACTTTCATTGCCCAATGTCAACACTTCCCTTCCATCGGTGAACTTGAATAACCTCAAGCTGCCTTCAACCTTACAGTTAGAAGGGGTTGTGAAAAACGACCTGCAGCAGTTCGAATCCATTAAGAAAAAAGCCAATGCGGAAACGTTGGAAAAGGATTTGGAAAACATCGCCCAACAGAACTCCGAGCTGAAATCACTGGCCAAAGACGAACAGCAACTCAAAGACTTGAAAAAGAAACTCTCGGGCGCAAACCCGAAGAACATAGACTCGCTTGCGCTTCAACAACTCAAGCCTGCAGTAGATCACTTTGCCGGCAAGGAGAAAGAATTGCAGTCGGCCATGGGTACGATCGCAAAATACAAGCAGAAGTACAGCGAAGTGAAGAGCCTGTCCGAGCTACCCAAGCGCAGGCCCAACCCGCTGAAAGGCAAGCCGTGGCAGGAGCGTCTTGTGCCGGGCTTGAACTATTTCGTCATGAGTAAGGACAACACATTGGTCGATCTCAATCTGTATGTAAGCTGGCGTTTCACCCCGAGGCTCACGGGTGCGATCGGCTGGAACGAACGCATGGGTGTGTCAAAAGGCCAAGTGATCACGCACCGCTACGACCGTGTGTTAGGTGTGCGCACTTCGCTCTCCTAC
>JAFDYU010000013.1 GCA_018267285.1 Bacteroidota bacterium
CCAGCCCGATCTGTGCCGAACTATTGGCAATGGCTGCCGCACTGGCGTTGCGCACCACGCACGGAATTTCTACCAACCCGGCAACAGGGTCGCACACTAAACCGAGCATGCACTGAATGGTGATGGCCACCGCATTGAAGACCTGATCGATAGTTCCGCCAAGGCAATACACAATTGAGCCCGCACCCATGGCTGCTGCCGTTCCTGTTTCTGCCTGGCAGCCGCCCACAGCTCCGGCAATGGAAGCTTTTTGTTCGATAATAATGGCGATACCAGCCGCCACCATCATAGCTTCAATTATTTTTTGATCTTCAATTTTATGGATCTCTTGTAATGTATAGAGTACGCCCGGCATAATGCCGCTCGCTCCGGCAGTGGGGGCAGCAACTACACGCCCCATACAGGAATTAACTTCTTTTGCAGCAAGCGCCCGCGAAATTAATTTTTGAAATTCGGGCGAAAGCACCGTTACCGGGTGGCGATAGACTTTCTTCGCTCCGTTGTTGATCATGCCCGAGCGCGAAGTCATATCTTCTTCCAGCCCGCTGCGCACCGCATCTTTCATCACCGTCCAGGCCTTCATAAGGCCTTCCATAACTTCTTTTTCTGATCTTCCTTTTTGATCAAATTCATATTCCACTACGGCCTGTGCAAGAGAATAATTTTTCTCTTTGCAATAGTTTTTCCAGCCTTCAAACGAATCGAATAAATACGCCATAACTCAAGTTGTTTTCGGTACTGTAAAGTTAGCAACTCCCATTCAAACATTTTTGTTTAATACCCGGTTCATTCCGCTGGTATAAAATGAAGGTTGCTTTAAAGATTTCACTTTCTATTTTTGTTGCCGTGAAAGGCAGAATTTTATATAGTGTTTCTTCGGCATTTCTGATCGGTGCATTATGCTTTGCCCAGATTGGAGTGAATTTCTTTCACCGCAATCACGAAGTTCATCAAAACAAATCGATTACAGCCCCTTTGAAAGGCGACCGGGCCGCTGTTCAGAAACATGGTGAACATTGTAAAGTATGTGCCATTGATTTCTTCAATCATTCATTTGTTGGATCAGAATCAATCCATTTTGTACTGCCATTATTTAACCTGAATCAATACCAAGCTCATGTCGCCCATGAGTTGACCTATTCCTCTTTTGCCCAAAGCCGGGCACCTCCTTCCCTTAGTTAACTGCTGTTACGCAAACCGTTCAAAGCATTGTCAACCTGAGCGTAGGAACTCCTCCGGAGACCAAGTTGAAGACGTTTTTGTGCTTCGTAATCAGGTTTCGATAAACTCAAACTATAGTTTACGTAATGGTCTTTCCGGCACTTGAGGGCTGCCTGACTGTTTTTATTAATATATTATTTTAATTTAACTAAATTTTTTTTTAGACTTGTCTAAAATATGAAACTAACCGTTTTTACCTTATTTCTCTTACCCGTGTTTTTGCACGCACAAAAAACTATAACCGGTGGTATTCGAGATGCCGACACCAATTTTCCGTTAGCTCACTGCCACATCAGTATTGAAGCAACTACAAAAGGAATTGTTGCCGATGACGAAGGAAAATTTACCCTAAAAGCCAAACCGGGCGACCGACTCATCTTTACCTTCGTTGGGTATCGAAACGATACCGTAATCGTAAATCAGAAAAATGAATATTCTATTTTCTTAAAGTCTATCCCCTCGGCATTGGACGAAGTGGTGGTTACAGCCATAGCGCAGTCATCCCTCATTAAAGAAAACCCCATTTCGATCAGCAACGTCACCCTTAAAATGATCGACCGATCAAACGAAAGCAATATCATCGATGTGCTCGCAAAAAATACACCCGGACTTAATGTGTTGAAAACAGGGCCTAACATTTCGAAACCATTTATCCGCGGCATGGGCTTCAACCGGGTGCTTACTTTATATGATGGTGTGCGGCAAGAAGGCCAACAATGGGGAGGCGAACACGGGCTGGAGATAGACAACTATAATATAGAGCGGGCTGAAATCATCAAAGGGCCGGCCAGTTTGGTGTATGGATCGGATGCGCTGGCGGGTGTGGTAAGTCTTTTGCCGTTTACGCCAAAGGAAACAGATACTAAAATTCACGGTAGGGTGTTGTCGGAATACCAAAGCAACAATGGGCTGATCGGAAATGGTTTTCGGGTTTCGTACGGAAGCGTACATTGGCTGTGGGCATTGCGGGGGTCGTATCGCGCAGCAAAAAATTATTCCAATGCCGTTGACGGCCGCGTGTACAATACGGGCTTTCAGGAAAAAAACCTTTCCACACTGTTGGGTTACAAATCTGCAAGTGGTTTTACTTTTTTCAATCTTTCGTTGTACGACAATCTACAGGGAATACCGGACGGCAGCCGCGACTCGCTCACGCGAAAATTTACCAAGCAAATTTTTGAAGGCGACAATGACGATCTAAAAAACAGACCTTTAGTTTCTGAGTCAGAGCTAAATTCTTACACGCTCAGTCCACTCCACCAACGGATTCAGCATTATCGTATGTATGGTAAAGCGCATCACCAACTGGGGCAAGGCGACATCAATGTGCTGCTTGCCTATTCGTACAACATGCGCAGGGAATTTATTCACCCCACAGCACCAAACCTAGCCGGAACATTTTATAGGCTGGGCACAACAAATTATAGTGTGCGTTACAATGCACCTGTATTTCACGATTTTGAAAATTCAATTGGTGTTAACGGAATGTTCCAACAAAACTCAGTAGATCAAACGGCTACCAATTTTGCTATTCCGAATTACAACCTTACCGATTTTGGCGTGTATGCAATATCCAAATGGAAAAAAGAGAGTTGGTCGATAATTGGAGGCATTCGGTTTGATTCGCGAAACATCAAAACAGAAAAGATGTACATCGGCCCTGACCTTAATACCGGATACGACAAGCAGGTCTATCTGCCGGATACTGTTGGGGCAACGTTGCAGTTTAAAGAAATGCACCAACACTTTCACGGGTTAACTCTAAGCTTGGGAACGGCCTATCGTTTCAGCGAACATGTGAGTATCAAATTTAATTTTTCGCGGGGCTATCGTGCCCCCAGTATTTCAGAGATCGCCTCCAATGGGCTCGATGCCGGGGCTCATATTGTTTATATTGGTAATCCTAATTTTCAATCCGAATTTAGTTGGCAAGAAGATGTTGGGGTATTTGCCAATTTCACAAACGTATCGTCATCGTTAAGTCTCTTTAATAAAAATATTCAAAATTATATTTACCTCAATCAGCTTACCGACTCGCAGGGAAGTCCGCTCACCGATGCACAGGGAAACAAAACCATTCAATACCAGCAGTCAACTGCTCAACTTTATGGACTTGAGGCATCCTTGAATCTGAATCCGTCATTTCTGCGCGGCTTTAGTTTCAATAATCAATTAACTGTTTGTTACGGGTTCAATCGCAATCCGCTTTTTGAAAACAAGCGGCAACAAGGAGAATATTTACCTTTTATTCCGCCTGCTCGCCTGATAAGCAGTATCAACCAAGAGATTAAAGTAAGATCAAAAAAAATATCGTCCATAAATACCTTTGCCGAAGTAGATATTAACGCCACCCAAAATCGGTTTCTTGAGCTGTTCAGCACGGAAACAAAAACAAATGGTTATGCTCTGTTAAATATTGGAACAAGCGTAACCTTTTTTCAGTTGTCTAAGTCAAGCCTTCAGGTTCACCTGCAAATCAACAATCTGCTCGATGCCGTTTATCAATCGAACATGAGCCGCTTAAAATATTTTGAATACTATGCACAAGCCCCGAACGGGCGATCGGGCATCTATGGTATGGGGCGAAACATCTGTGCAAAATTTATATTTTCTTTTTAAAACGCTTTCGCAATATTAGGCGCTCAAAAACAATCAACATGAAACGGTTAACGCTTGTTCTACTCTCAGGTATGTGGTTTTCTACCTATGCTCAGACCCCACAAGACGAAAAAGGCATTAAGGAAATATTCAATGAAGCCTTAAGCAAATGCAAATCGTACGACATGCTTTACGAGCTCTGTACCAAGATCGGCCCGAGGCTGTCGGGATCTCCCGGGGCTGCAGCTGCGGTGGAGTGGAGCAGGCACCTGATGTTAACCTGCGGTTTTGATTCCGTATGGCTGCAACCCGTAATGGTACCCCATTGGGTGCGAGGAGAAAAAGAAATCACTCGAGTTATTAACTCCAAGAAAATGGGCACATTCGATTTGTCCGTCTGTGCCATAGGCAATTCGGTGGGTACAGGACCAAATGGAGTTTCGGCAAAAGTGATTGAAGTAAAAAATTTTGATGAGCTTAAACAGCTTGGTGAAAAAGCAGTTCAAGGCAATATTGTTTTTTTCAACCGCCCCATGGACCCAACACAGATACACACCTTTGCCGCGTATGGAGGTGCCGTAAACCAGCGAGGGAGCGGGGCATCGGAGGCCGCAAAACTCGGAGCCGTAGCGGTGATTGTACGATCGATGGGCGTGAATTTAGAAGATTACCCCCACACGGGTAGTTTGCGTTATGCTTCGGGTGTAAAACAAATTCCGGCCGTTGCGGTAAGCACAAAGCACGCAGAACTTTTGTCGAAGTTGCTGAAAGACGAAAAAGATTTACAAGTGTATATTGAAATGCACTGCGAAATGCTTGACGATGCGCCTTCGTACAATGTGATTGGCCAAATCAACGGAAGCGAGTATAAAAATGAAATCATTACCGTTGGCGGTCATCTTGATTCTTGGGACCTTGCCCAAGGTGCACATGACGATGGTGCCGGCTGTGTTCAATCCATTGAAGTGCTTCGTTTATTTAAAACGTTGGGCATACAACCGAAGCGCACACTGCGAGCCGTAATGTTTATGAATGAAGAGAACGGCATGCGGGGTGGAATGAAATATGCTGAGTTAGCAAAAACAAACCATGAAAATATTATTGCCGCCATAGAATCGGACGAAGGTGGATTCACACCGCGCGGCTATACCATGATGGCAAGCGATGCCGTGAGGGCAAAAATAAAAAGTTGGAAGCCCTTGTTGGAACCGTATGGCCTCACCGAATTTGACGGACGGGGTGGCGGTGCAGACATCGGCCCTTTGGGCGCACAAGGCACTGTACTCATCGGTTATTCGCCCGATTCACAACGCTATTTCGACTATCACCACACCCCGGAAGATACCATCGACAAAGTAAGTCCACGGGAGTTGGAGATGGGTGCTGCGGCTATGACTGCGTTGGTTTTTATGATTGACCGATACGGATTGAAGTGAGCTTTTGTGAGGCTACTTCTTTTTGTTTAATATTTTAGGAAAAGCGAGCCTAATCGTTTCATCTACTTGTTCATCAATGGTGATGTGCGTAGTGTCCAGCAGAAAGGCATCTTTGGCTTTTATCAGTGGGCTTTCTTTTCGCATACTATCAATGCGGTCGCGTGTGGTGATGTTTGAAATAATCTCGTCCAGGTCAACCAATTGATTGCGCTCCAGTAATTCGTGCTGCCTGCGAATAGCCCGTGTCTGAATATCGGCTGTTAAAAAAACTTTAAGTTCGGCTTCGGGAAAAACAACGGTGCCAATATCGCGGCCGTCCATAACAACTCCTTTTTCTTTACCGAATTTTCGCTGTTGGGCTACCATGGCCAAACGTACTTCTTTGATGGCGCTCACGGGGCTCACGTTTTCAGAGATACGCATCTTGCGGATTTTCTTCTCTACGTTAATCCCGTTCATAAAAATATCGGAAGACTCATTCGAGTCGAAATGAAAACCCAGATTGATTTCGGAAAGTGCTTTTTGGATTTCGCGGGGGTTGGTAAGCGAAATATGATTGTCGAGAAAAAATAAGGTAACTGCACGATACATGGCACCGGAATCGATGTAGCGATAGCCGAGGATGTTCGCCACTTCTTTAGCGGTGGTGCTTTTTCCGCATGCAGAGTATCCGTCAATAGCAATAATAATTTTGCGCATATCAATTGCAATCTTTTAAAGGACAAGGCAACGGTTTGTTTGGATTAGGCTTTTTATATTTAGGTTTATAGCCCTTATGTGCAGAGGCACATGAAATAATCAGCAGTAAAGCAAAGAAAAAAATGAATAGCCTTTTGATAATAAACGGCATGAGTTAGGTTTATACCAAAGATAACTTTTGCAAAACCAAATCACACCGAAACGTTAACTATTTTTTAAAATATTTTTTTAAAAAATATAGGCGTTTGTCAAGACGTAAAATCTCAATAAGTTGGCATACTGGTATCGATCTCCGTAGCCCAGGCTTTGATGCCGCCTTTTAGATTATACAGATTGGTGAACCCGTGATTTTTTTCGAGCCACTGTATCATGTTTCCACTCCGTGCACCACTGCGGCAGTGAACCACCACTTGTTTTGTTTTCGAAATTTTTTCAACGTTTGCCGGTATCTCTGCTTGCGGTATAAGCTCACCGCTTAAATTACATATATCAAACTCATGCGGCTCGCGCACGTCTATCAATTGAAAATCGGCTTTGGTGTCGATTAGTTTTTTCAGTTCTTGAACAGATATTTCTTTCATGGGTATATATTTTTTAGTAGCCGCACAAAACTCGTCATAATCGATGAGATTTTTTATTTTTTCTTTTTGATTTTGGTTCGGGATAGAGATGATGTTGGTCTGGCAGGTGATCGAATCAAAAATCAATAGTTTTCCGGAAAGCGTCTCGCCAATTCCGGTAAGTATCTTTATTACTTCATTGGCTTGCAGGCTCCCTATAATTCCGCAAAGCGAGCCCATCACACCCCCTTGTTCGCAATCGGGTACAGAGCCCGGTTCGGGCGGAAGCTTGTACAGATCGCGATGGTTTGGCCCTTGTTGGAAATTAAAAACCGAAACCTGTCCTTCGTAACGAAACACGGAGCCATAAATCAAAACTTTGTTAAGAAGTACGCAGGCATCATTTACTAAATAACGTGTAGGAAAATTGTCGGTACAATCTACCACCACATCGCTGTCGGCCAAAAGTTGTAAAATATTTTCTCCCGTTACAAACTCAGGAATAGCCTCTATCTTTAAATAAGGATTGAGTTCACGTACCTTCTGGGCAGCAATTTCAGATTTATTTTTTTGAAGATCACTCGTTGTAAAAAGTACCTGCCTCTGTAGGTTCGATTCACTCACGGTATCCCCATCAACAATTTTCAAAGTCCCCACACCGGCAGCGGCAAGGTAAAGCAAAACCGGAGAGCCCAGTCCGCCTGCGCCCACTACAGTTACTTTAGCGTTGTTCAATTTCAGTTGAGTGTCCTCACTAAAATCGGGTAATGCCAAGTGGCGGCTATACCGATTCCGTTCGGCCGATGACAGTTTTGTTTTCACTGTTTAAAAATAACCAAGGTTTATGCAAAGTCTTTGTTTCGCCTTTGATATTTTTGTGCCTTACTCAATTACAATCGGGGTTTAACAGTTTAAAAATATAATACCCTTCAAACTTTGGAAAGGTTAATTAAAATAGCGGGTGCTTCGTTGAACCAAACCCCCATGGATTGGGAAAACAACGTGGGCAATATTTTATCGGCCATAGAAGCGGTCAAAAAAGAAGGTGTGAAAATTTTATGTCTTCCGGAGCTTTGCATTACGGGTTATGGCTGCGAAGATGTTTTCCTCAGCGAATGGCTCAGCGAAAAAGCAATGCAAAAGTTGATCGACCTTGCACCACATTGCAACAACATAGCTGTATCCATTGGGTTGCCCGTTCGCATAAAGGGAACTACCTACAACGGTGTGGCGCTGGTGAACGATGGAAAAATTCTAGGTATAACACTTAAACAAAATCTGCCACTCGATGGCGTGCACTACGAGCCGCGCTGGTTTGCAGCCTGGAAGCCTTCGGAAACGTATAAACTGAAGGCAGGAGAAGAAACTATTTTGGCGGGCGATGTTATCTACAATCTCTACGGAATAAAAATCGGTTTTGAAATTTGTGAAGACGGCTGGTCGAAAGAAAAAAGACCTGGATTTCAATTAAAAGAAAAGGGTGTAGACTTAATCTTGAATGGCAGCGCAAGCCACTTTGCGTTTGGCAAAAGCCTGGAACGCGAAAAAGAAGTTGTGGTGAACGGCTCAAAAATTTTTAATTGTACGTATCTGTTTGTCAACCACCTCGGCAATGAGGCCGGCCGGATGATCTATGACGGAGACATTATTGTGGCACAGAAAGGAAAATTGATTGGCGTGAACAAGCGGTTGTCGTTTCAACAAATGAATTTGCTTTCGTGCGAAATTAATTTTGATCACCCGGAGAAAACAATCGCGCTGCCCAACCTCGATGGCAAAGAAAAAAATGAAGAATTTGTGCGAGCTGCATCGCTCGCCCTTTTCGATTACCTACGGAAAAGTAAAGCCCGCGGTTTTGTGCTGAGCTTGAGTGGCGGGGCAGACTCATCGTGTTGTGCCGTGCTGGTAGCCGAAATGGTGCGCAGAGGCATTGAAGAACTAAGCATTGAACTATTTTGCGAACGCATTGGATTACCCTTAGTAAAAAATGAAAAAGAAATAGTGAGCCGTTTGCTTGCCTGCGCGTATCAAGCCACAAAACATTCTTCCGAATCAACTTTCGTTGCGGCCAAAGAATTGGCACAATCTATTGGCGCAAGCTTTCATCATTGGTCAATTGATGAGGAGGTAAACTCGTACGAAAAAAAAATTGAAAGAATACTGGGTAGGGAGTTAAGTTGGGATACCGATGACATTGCCCGGCAAAACATCCAAGCGCGTGCACGGTCGCCAATCATTTGGATGCTGGCCAACATTAAGCGCTCTATATTATTAACAACATCCAACCGAAGCGAGGGCGATGTAGGCTATGCTACCATGGATGGCGACACCAGCGGAAGTTTGGCACCCATTGCCGGTGTGGACAAGCTCTTTATTTTGCAATGGCTGAAGTGGGCCGAAAAAGAATTGGGTTATGCCGGCTTATCGTATGTAAACAATTTGCAGCCTACGGCCGAATTGCGCCCACAAGAAAGAGTCCAAACAGACGAAAAAGATCTCATGCCGTATTCGGTACTGGTTGATATTGAACTGCTCGGCATCCGCAACCGGAAAAAGCCTGCTGATATATATTTAACTCTTTCAGAAAAATATCCGGATCATTCGTTGTTAAAAAGCTGGATAAAAAAATTTTTTGGCATGTGGGCTGCCAACCAATGGAAACGCGAACGCTTAGCCCCCTCGTTTCATTTCGACAGCTTCAATGTAGATCCGCGAAGTTGGTGCCGCTTCCCTATTTTGAGTGGAAATTTTAAAGATGAACTTGATGAGTTGGAATCATTACCCTGATGTTGGCCTTTGTACGGCAACTGTTATCTTTGCCGATTACTATAATCTGAATTCTAATTATTAACGATTTTCACGCCATGTTCAATTACATTATCTGGAATTGCAGCCCTGAAATATTTTCGATCGGATCGTTTGCCTTGCGTTGGTACGGGTTGCTTTTTGCTCTTGGTTTTCTGGTCTGTCAGCAAATTTTGTACTACATTTTCAAAAAAGAGGGCAAGCCCGAACGCGATGTAGATACCCTCACCATTTATATGCTGGTGGCTACCATTTTGGGCGCACGTTTAGGTCATGTGATTTTCTACCAACCCGAGATGTTGTGGGAGGAACCACTCAGCGTTTTCCTTCCCTTTGAATTCAGCCCATTTCGGTTCACCGGTTTGCAGGGCTTGGCAAGCCACGGAGCCGCAATCGGAATTCTTTTTGGCCTTTGGCTCTACAGCCGTAAAAGAAAACCCGGCCAAAATTACCTACAGATTCTCGACCGCATTGTAATTTTGGTTTGCCTCACCGGCTGTTTCATTCGCCTTGGAAATTTTTTCAACTCAGAGATTATTGGTAAGCCATCGAGCAATCCGTTGAGCGTGGTGTTCATTAACCGAGTTACCGAAAACCTGCTGCGCAATACCAACGGAGATAACCCGGTGGAATACCTTGAAGTAAAAAAGGCCAATCTGCCCGAAGGCCAAAATTCAAGAGTGCCTGTTGATTTGATTTTCTTGTTTAAAAAAGGAGTTAACGAGCAACGTGTAACGAGCTTCGTTACCAACGAGGTGAAATTTTACTTGGTGCAGTTACCCGAATTTGTGGATGAGCCCGGCTCAAGCCCACTGCAGTATCAGATTGTAAAAGAAGACGATGGATCGTTCGGAGCCCGTGTGCGCACGTTTGGCATCTCGCGGCATCCGGCACAATTATACGAGTCCATTTCGTGCTTCATCCTGTTTGCCTTTTTACTTTGGTATTGGTCGCGCTATAAAGCCAACTTGCCCGAAGGAAGAATCTTCGGCCTGTTCATGATTATTTTGTGGAGTCTGCGTTTTGTGTACGAGTTTTTAAAAGAGAATCAGGTTCCATTCGAAGACCAGATGACGCTTAACATGGGGCAAATTCTAAGCATACCTTTAGTGGTGGTAGGTATTTTGGTGTTGATCCGTTCCTTTAGAAAAACAGAAATTCAAAACACACCTTAATTTCACCTTTTGATATTTTAAGTATTCATGCTGGCAATTATTGTTGGATTTTGGGGATTGATGGGCGGCAGCCAGATGGATACTATACCGGTTGATTCATCGCGGGTGCTTACGCTCAATCGTGTTATCATTACGGGAAACAAGGTTACCAAAGATCAGATCATCTCCCGCGAAATAAAATTGAAACCCGGAGATACCATCCGTTTGAAAAACCTGCCGCAGGAATTGCTTTGGGACAAACGCAAAATCTATAACCTGCGCTTGTTTCACACGGTAAACATGAGGGTGTTTGAGCTTTCGAACAATCGAATTGATCTTTTGGTGGAAGTGACCGAACGTTGGTACACCTTTCCGATTCCTATTTTTGAATTATCGGATCGGAATTTCAGTGAATGGTGGAACGTGTACAATCATGACCCCAGCCGGACAAACTACGGCATCAACTTAACACGATACAATTTTCGTGGCCGATATGAAACGGTGCAGCTCATTGCACAATTTGGTTTTGTGCAGCGCTATGAACTTTCGTATCGAATTCCCTACATCGACAAAAAACAAAAGCAGGGCATGTCGTTCAACTTCAACTATTCAGAGCCCAAGAATATGGCCTTCAGTACCGAAAACCTAACGAGTTTCACCAATCCGCACATACTTCAATATCTAAGGGCAGATCACATACTAAAAACCACCAAAGGAGGAGCGGTTACCTACTTTTACAGAAAAAATTTCTTCGAAACACATTCGTTTCAAATCGGTTACCGATCGACTACCGTTAGCGATACCATCGTAAAACTGAACCCCAATTATTTTGGTGAAGGCCGCAATCATTTGCAGTATGCCACCATCAGCTACTCGTTCAACTCAGAGCACCGCGATGTAGTGCAATATCCGCTGCGGGGTTATCAAATAAGCGGGTATATCCAAAAAACAGGGCTGGGCTTTGAGGGCAATACCAACCTGCTGGAGTTGGGGTTATCGTATGCAAGGCATATTGCCCTGAAACGAAATTTCTATTTATCCAATTTTACAGGTGGCTACTGGGCCACGCCTACGTCACAGCCGTACGCGCTTTATGCAGGTATGGGCTACAGAAGACAATACGTGCGAGGGTTTGAAAATTTTGTGGTAGAAACTCCTTTTTTTCTTTTAAACAAAACCACCTTTAAAAAAAGAATTTTTCATAAAGTATGGAGCTTGCAAGGTATGCCGCGCGAACAATTAAAATATTTTCCGTTGTCTATTTACTTAAAAACTTTTTCCGACTGGGGGTATGCCGAAAATTATCCCTACTACCAAAACTATGTTGCGCCCTCCGACAACGCCCCTCACCCACTCAACACCCGGTTCACCAATAAACTGATTGGTGGCATTGGGTTTGGATTTGATTTTGTTACCGTCTACGATTTTGTTGTTCGAACAGAATACACCTTCACCAACCAAAACCACACCGGTTTTTTCCTGAGTTTACGAAAAGAGTTTTAATATTTTTTGTAAACGCTTGTTTTGCCTTTTTTTATTTTATGCCACGTGCCAATCGGTTTGCCTTCACGATAAGAACCATAAAATTTTAGCGTGCCGTCTTCGGCATAAAATTTCCATTCACCTTCTTCCATTCCCTTCTCATAGTTTCCCTCCTGCATCATAGATCCGTTTTCATAAAATGCTTTAGTGATGCCCTGCGGTAGCCCCTCTACATATTGAACTATGCGTTGGGTCTTTCCGTTTTCAAAAAAATAGTTCCACACACCCACGTACTGCGATTGGTTGTACAATCCTTTGCTTTTTATTTTTCCGTTGGGGTAGTAATAAAAAGCAGAGTCTTGCAGTTTACCTTCAGACCAATGCTCGCGGCCGCTCAGCGTTTCATTCGGATAAAAATAGGTAAGAAGCCCGTGTAAGATTCCGTCCTTATAGTTTTCAACGGAATTCTTTTTTCCGGTAGGATAATAGAAGTTCCAGACTCCAACTTTTTTACCGTTAAGGGTCTGGCCCTCAGCCTTTATTTGGCCCGAGGGATAATGCTCCTGAACCGTTTCTTGTGCTGAGAGCATCGGGTGTATCAGTACAAGTAAAACTATATAAACCGCTTTCATTCAATGGAAAGGTAAGAAGACTTTAAAAAGGAAAGGGGAAAATCACATCACTATACGGGAAAAACCCCGTTGATTTTAATATTGTTTTAATCTCTTATTGCGTTGCAATTCAATGTATGCGAATACTAAGGGGTTACTTCTATCTGTGTGTTTATCTGTCGGGTATTCAAAATCTATTGGCACAGAGCACTTCTACGCAAATGGGTGCACGAGCTGCCGGGATGGGTTTTGCATCGTCCACGCTAACGGATGAATCAGCCATGTTTAACAACATGGGTGGTCTCGCCAAAATCGCTCAACCTTCCGTAAGTTTTGCATACGAAACACGGCCATCCCTTACCGGGGCAAACCGTATGGCAGCTTCCATCGCCACACCTACCAAAGCTGGTGTTTTCGGGGTGAGTATCTTCAAATTTGGTGACGATGTGTACAGTGAGCAGTTGCTTTCTACCGGATTCAGTAATACCCTCGGCAATACATCGCTGGGGATAAAGGCAAACTATGTTCAGTACCGCGCAGAAGGTTTTGGCATGAGTAACACAGTAAGTTTTGATTTTGGTGGGATCACTAAAATCACTGAACAAATTTCGATAGGTGCTTACATCACAAATCTGACTCAGGCAAAACTTACAGGTTTAAATGCAACTCGGTTACCAACAAAATTAGTGGCCGGTGTGGGTTTTCAACCCAATGAAAAAACCTTTATCACTTCAGAGATAGAGAAAGATTTAGAATATGCAGCTTCCTGGCGAAGCGGCATCGAATACGCAGTCTATAAAAAAATATTGGTAAGAACCGGGTTTAGCACAAACCCCAACACAGCTTATGTGGGTATTGGAGTACGGAAAAACAAAATAAAATTCGATTACGCTTTTAGTTTCAACAGGTACATGGGTACAGCACATCAGGCTTCTGCTGTTTACCTACTCTCATCTTCAGGCAAAAAATGAGAACTGCTCTCATCTTAATTGCGCTAATATTAGTATGCTCAGTTTCGTTTGCACAAAATTATCCACAGAAAGATCTTAACCCGGCCAGTCTGGTGGATGAAATCTTTGCTACGCAGGATCTGGACGTAAGCTATCAGGATTTGTACGAGAACTATTTGCAACTGATTTCGAACCCGCTTGATCTGAACAAAGTTACCGATGAACAACTTCGTTCGCTTTACATTTTAAAACAAGATCAACTCAATTCCTTTATGAATTACCGAAAGGAAGCAGGGCCGTTTATTTCGGTTTACGAATTGCAGAATATTTTCGATCGGGAAACTTTTCAGAAAATAATACCTTTTGTTTTTGTACCCGAAGCAACACAGGTTATTGACAAAAATTTTCTGAAGCGGATTACTGCAGAGCCGAATAATTATTTACTGCTGCGCTGGGGAAAAACCACCGAACCTCAACTTGGGTATTCGGAAAATGCTTCGCCTACAACAAAATTTGCAGGCTCACCCGATAATTTTTACAGTCGTTTTCGTATTAGCCGGGCGGGCGATTTCAGTCTGGGCTTTACCTTAAAAAAAGATGCGGGCGAAAAAATAGAATGGAATCCTTCCAAAAAAAATTATGGATTTGATTACCTGAGTTTCCATCTTCAAACGCTCAATAAAGGCCGGATTAAAAATTTAATATTGGGCGATTACCAGGCGCAGTTTGGGCAAGGCATAGCACTGGGGTCTTTTTTTGGCATTGGTAAAAATGGAGAAGCCGTTACCACCATGCGGAGAGCCAACCTCGGTTTTTTGCCGTACACCTCTATTTACGAAGCCGGTTATTTTCGTGGCGCAGCCATTTCGTACGAGCTCACAAAATATTTTACAGTTCATTCGATGGCTTCCATCCGCGGGCGCGATGGCAATGTGCAACAAGACACTCTTTCCGCTGCCCCGGATTACCTTTCGTCATTCGGTTACACCGGGCTGCACCGAACCGCATCGGAGTTGGCCAATCGAAATGCGCTCACCGAAACCAACCTGGCCGAAGTACTTCAGTTTAAAAATCAAAATTTAGATGCCGGCTTAATTTTTCACCACACCGAATTTAGTTTGCCTCTGCTTCGTACACCCACGGTTTACAACCAATTTTATTTTAATGGGAGAACAAATACGAACGCAGGTTTCTACCTTAATTACAACTTCAATAATTTTTCTTTCTTCAGTGAATTTACGCAAACGTTGCAGCAAGGCCGGGCCCTGATTGCCGGTGCACTGATAAGTATCATACCCAAACTCGATGTATCGTTGGTCTATCGCAAGTTTGACAAAAATTTTTACGGCTTTTACAGCAATGCGATAGCCGAAAATTCTATTCCACAAAATGAAACCGGAATGTATTGGGGATGGAACTATACGTTCAATAAGCAATATTCTATTTCGGGTTATTTCGATTTATTTTCTTTTCCGTGGCTGAAATACAAAGTTTATGCGCCCTCCGATGGAAGCGAGTGGCTTATGCGCTTCAATTATCGGCCATCCAAAACGGTTTATATTTTTTTACAGACACGCGAGGAGACTAAAGGGAGAAATACAAGCACAGATCAAAATCTCTATTCTGTAAGTAACGGAATCAAAAAAAATTATTGGGTTAATTGCGATTACGCAGCTACGGCACGTTTAAGTTTTCGCACCCGGGTTCAACTCAGTTACTACACACTAAGCGGAAAAACTACTTCGGGTTCGGTTATTCTTCAGGATGCAACGTACAATTTTGGCCGATGGTCGGTAACGGGTCGTTATGCCATTTTTGATACCGATGATTTCGACACCCGGATTTATGTTTACGAGAGAGATGCCTGGCTCAGTTTTTCTTTCCCGGCCTATTCGGGCAGGGGCATTCGCAATTATTTGATGCTTCAATATCGCTTTACCCGGAAAATTGATCTTTGGCTGAGGTGGGCACATACCCAATATGCCAATCAAACAAAAATTGGCTCCGGAGGCGATGTTATTTCGGGCGATTCGCGAAATGATGTTAAATTTCAGGCCAGAATCCGATTTTAATGCACGCTGTAAAGTTAGTTACCCCGGGAGTTTTGCTTGCCCTTTGCCTTGGGCTGGTCATTTTCATGGTGGTTTATCACCTGATCTTTCGGAAGCCCCGTAAGTAATTTAACCGCAGTTTAAACTTTTTGGCGTAAGCCTTGCAATTCTGTCGAATCTCAACTTATTTTATGGTTAAAGACCCCCAAATTTCTGTGGTTCAAACGATTATAACCTCCGAAACCCATGAGAAAACTTAATTACATTTTCGTTCTGATTGTCTTGTCGTTGTTGCTTTTATCCGTTGCCTCCATTGCATTTGCCCAAACCACAAAAAAAACATTGGATCTTTCCGAGTTTAAGGGCATCTATGTTAACTCGAATTATTCTGTTTATCTGAAACAAACCAACAAACAGGAAGTGACGGTAGAGGCCGATCCTGAAATTTTTGCGCTCACCAAAATTTCGGTGGAAAATGGAATACTTATGATCAACGTAGATCGCAAGCCGGATACTCCCAACAAAAGCTTGTGGGCAAAAATTGACGACATCAAACTCAAGGCAATGATGAAGGTTACGGTGAGCATGAAAGATGTCATTGATTTGCAAGTGAACGGAGGAGGAAAAATCATTTCAGAAAATTCAATAGCCTCCGATCATTTGGCGCTTGCTGTTTCCGGGAGCGGGAGCATGGATATCGACCTTAAAGGAAATGTGATAAAGACCGAGTTGAGTGGTTCCGGAAATATTTCCATGAAAGGGTACGCCACCACCAACGATATTTCGATCAGCGGCAGCGGTAGTTTCAACGCATTTACCTGCGAGCTTGAAAATGCAAAAGTGAAAGTAAGCGGCTCGGGCACGTGCGAGGTAAGCGTAGCCAACGACTTGGAGGCTAAAGTTTTTGGCAGTGGTTCTGTTAAACACAAAGGCAACACCAAAACGGTTTCGAAAAAGGTGTACGGTTCGGGCACCATAGATCGGGCATACTAAACCCGATGTACTTTTACGTTAAGGCCTTTCACATTATTTTTATAGTTACCTGGTTTGCTGGTCTATTCTATGTTGTCAGGCTTTTTATCTACAACCGTGAAGCCTGCGATAGACCCGAGGCCGAACGAATAGTTTTGCAGCAGCAATTCAACCTTATGATTAAACGTTTGTGGCTGGGCATCACCTGGCCATCGTGCATCATCACCCTTATATTAGGAACGTGGCTCACCCTCATACTCGGTGCTGTACCTGATTGGCTCGTCATTAAAATTATTTTTGTGATAGGGCTTTTGCTTTATCACCTGTCGCTTCACGTAATTTATCTGCAACAAAAGCAGGGCGCATTTAAATTTACCTCATCGCAACTGCGGCTTTGGAATGAAGCCGCTACGGTGTTTTTGGTCGCCATCGTTTTGGTGGTGGTTGCCCATGGACAACTGAATTTTAAATGGTTTATCGGTGGTATTTTCCTGCTCATTCTATTGCTGATCGGAGGCTTTTGGAGTTACCGGAGCTTCAGAAATAAGTAAGCCAAAAAACCATAATAATGACGGTTAAATATCCGATTTTGGAGAATAACATTATTTATCATTATCTTTGTGCGTTAATGATATAATCCCACCTGGTAGTACTCAAATCCCAAATCTGTTTATTGTCAGCCCGGCCTTATTGAAATTAGCAAGAACCATTTAACTTAATTAATTAACAAATGAACATTTATGTAGCCAACATTCCTTGGAAAGCTTCTGAGGATCAGTTGAAGGAGCTTTTCTCGCAATATGGCGATGTGGCTTCTGCCAAGATCATCATGGACAAAGTTACGCAGCGCAGCCGCGGCTTTGGTTTTGTTGAGATGAGCGATGACAACTCAGGTAAAACTGCCATCAACGAACTCAACGGTCGTGATTTCCAAGGCAAGAACCTGGTAGTGAACGAAGCTCGTCCTCGTGAAGAGCGTCCTGCACGTTCTGGCGGCTTCCGTAGAAACGATTTCAATTAATATTGATCGATATTAGGAAGTTCAATGCCACGCAAAAGCGTGGCATTTTTTTATTCTTTACCCCGGGTGTACAATACTTCTCCACCCACAATAGTCATGGTTACTCTGGTAGAAAGAATCTTATCGTCAGGTACAGACATAAGGTCTTGAGAAAAGATGGTGAAGTCTGCCAATTTTCCTACCGAAATTGATCCTTTAACGTTTTCTTGAAAAGCTCCGTAGGCTGCATCTTGTGTGTACGATTTCAACGCTTGCGCCCTCGTCATCTTTTCGTTGGGTTCGTAACCGCCTGTAGGCTCACCCGCTAACGTCTGCCTTGTTACAGAGGCAAAGAAACCCGCTATCGGGTTAATCGGTTCCACGGGCACATCGGTACCATTCACAACGTGCGCCCCCGACTTTAACAATGACTGCCACATGTAAGCACCTTCTTTAATTCGCTTCTCCCCCAACCTTTCAATGGCCCAAGGGCGGTCGGAAGAAAGGTGGATTGCCTGCATTGCCGGAATTACGCCCAACTGTGCAAAACGTGGAATATCGCTGGGGTCGATGTGCTGCGCGTGCTCTATACGAAAGCGCGCATCCTTTGCTTTCTCTGTGTTTTCTGCAAAGGCTTTTTCGTATCGGTTTAAGACTTCTCGGTTAGCTCGGTCGCCTATGGCATGTGTACAAACCTGAAAACCCGACTGCAAGGCCTGACGCGATATTTTTAGAACCGTATCCATCGACATAAGCGGCATACCCGAGGTTTCGGTTCGATCTGTATAGGGAGCAAGTAGCCATGCCCCGCGCGACCCCAGCGCACCATCACTATAAAGTTTCACGGCACGGATGGTAAGCCAATAGGTGGAATCGAGAGTAGGCCCATTTTTAAAATAATTGTCCAATAAAAGTTTATCCGAAGAAGAGAGCATCTCGTACAATCGTACTTTTAGTTTTTTTTCAGCTTTAAATTTTTTGAATAATGCGATCTCGCGCTGTCCGGCTCCGGCATCGTGTATTTCGGTAATGCCGTTGCGCAAGCAGGCTTCCATCGCCAGCTCCAAAGCTTTGGTGGCCGTTTCATCGGTTGATTGCGGGATGTATTTGGCAATCAGCATTTGTGCACGTTCAACAAAAATACCGGTGGGGTTGCCCAACTCATCGCGGATGATTTCACCTCCATCGCCAAAATTTTTCTGAAGCTGTTCTTTTGATAAAAGGTTCACTCCGGCAATCTTCATGGCTTTGGCGTTTGCAAAAGCAGCGTGTCCACTGGCATGAGTAAGAAAGACGGGGTTATTAGGCGAAACAGCACTTAGCAATTCGTGGGTTTGAAAACCTTTGATCGTTTTTAACGGCTTGCTGAGCCACTTGTCCTGATGCCAGCCTCGCCCCACAATCCATTCGCCCGGTTTTGCTTTGGCAACTGCATCTTTAACCTTTTCTACGAGTTCGTCATAGCTCTTTACATCATCCAGCTTCAACCTCATTTCCTGAAATCCTAGCCCCATCAAATGACCATGCCCTTCAATAAAACCGGGCGTCATGGTTTGGCCATGTAAGTCAATGATTTTAGTTCCTTGCCCCTTGTATTCGAGGACGTCTTTTTTTGTTCCAACGAAAAGTATTTTTTCTCCTTTCACGGCTACGGCTTCCGCCATTGGGTTATTGTCATCAACCGTGTAAATCTTCCCGCCATAAATAATCAAGTCGGCCGGCATTTTTTTTTCGGCACAAGCACAAATCAGGAAAGCCCATACGATCACTTTCAAATTTTTCATTGTGTATTTGTTAATCTGTAAAAATAAAAAAGATTCGGTCTATCTTCGATCCATAATTTGATGAGCTATGAAAAACCGGATATTGGGGTTCTTAATCTTGTTTACCATCACAAATGGCATCGCTCAAAATGTTGGGCTTTCTTTTTCTTATTTTCTACCTCGCAACGGCTATTTCTCTACACCGGTAAGTCCGTTTTCGCTTCGCGGCATTGGGTTCAACTTCAACAAATACATCGGTGTGCAAACAGGCGCCACGGTTTATCGTATGTCGGGACTGAATATTATCGACCTTCCGTTTGATTCAAAAGATCCGCTGGTTGGTCCAAATTTTACGTTGTTCGTTCCGGCCGAACTGGTCTTCCAATTAACCGGAAGGAGCATTAAGTTCGATATTAAAGGGGGTGGCTTTTTCTTTTACGGGTTTGCTCAAAAATTAAATTATGGAAATTTCGACCGGGCAATTCGGAAATATCAAAACTGGGATGTAGCCAATTCAAACCTGACCTACAAAAATAACCCCGGGTTTGGTTATCATTTTGGAGGTGAGGTAATCCTTTATGTAACCAATCAGTTTGGCATATCTCTGGAAGCAAATTACCTGATGGGTACTGCGAGTATTCCCATCAGCGGAAGCTACACCGGAGGAACGATGGCGGGACCTCTTCAAACCCAATCCGTTGATTACAAAAATGGAAAAGTAGATTTTACCGGATTCGAGATATCATTGGGGGTAATTATGACCGGAAACAACGGCCCTAAAAAACCAACCAGACGGAGACGATAGCCTTTAAAGTACGTTGTTCAATTGCTCTTTAATTTTTTCCAGTTCGTCCTTCATTTCTACTACGTGTTTTTGAATGGAGGCATCATTTGCTTTCGAACCGATGGTATTGATTTCGCGGCCAATCTCCTGAGCAATGAAACTTAGTTTTTTTCCATTGGATTTTTTTTCATCCATAACTTTGAGAAAATAATCGAGATGGGTTTTTAGGCGGACGATCTCTTCCTGAATATCCAGCTTCTCAATATAATAAATCAGTTCTTGTTCCAATCGGTTTTGATCCACGCCTTCGTTTAGGGGAAGGCTTAAAATATTTTCTTTAAGCTTGGTTCGGATTTTTTCGGTTCGACCCGGCTCAATCGAAATTACTTGGGTAAGGCCTTTACTTATGTTGCAGATGTAATCGTTAAGTTTCTCGCCTAATATTTTCCCTTCTGTTTCTCGAAACTGATTGCATGTATTCAGTGCATCTTTTATCAGAACCTGTATCTTCTCCCACTCTTCGGGGTCGGTAGTTTCGTGATTCTCGGATTGCTTCACTCCGGGCGCGTCCAGTGCGAGTGTGAACAGCGAGTCGTAACCGGACATCACTCGGTCGGCCATTTTTTTTAACTCCGCATAGTTTGAAGCAAAGAGATTTTCATCATACCGTTGCACGAGCTCGCCTGCTTTGGGAATTGAATCAATAGAAACTGAAATTTTCCCGCGCTCAAGAGAATCGGATATCAGCATTCGAACAGTGTGTTCTCGATCAGAAAATTTCTTTGGCAGCCGAAGCGACAGATCGAGGAACTTAGAATTGAGCGATTTTACTTCAACCGATTGGTTTGCCTCACCGTTGCTTAACGCTTGGCCGAAGCCTGTCATGGATTTGATCATACATTACGAAGGTATTGAAAAAAAATCGTCAGAAATCAAAACCCAAGCTCGCCTGTACGCGAGGCGACTGCACCTGGTAGTTTATCACGGGCCAGGCCATATCAACCTTTACATAGTAACCAAACATCATAGACCGGAAGCCTACGCCATAGCTGTACAGCCAGGGATTTAGGTATTCTTTAATATCGATAGTGAACCCCGATGACTTAATTTCCCGTTGAGGGCCTTCGTTGGCAGCGCCAATAGGTATTGCGCCAGTCCAGCTTGAACCTATATCATAAAAACCGGTGAACTGAAGATTGCGGAAAAAATTAGAAGTGATCGGGCCGCTCGACAAGGCACGAACCAAAGGAACGCGGAATTCGATATTGGCCACCGCTACACTATTGCCATATTGTGTGGCATAATCAAACCCCCTCAGGCATGTGGCAAATTCTGAAAACAAAATATTCTCGTTGTAGGTATTGCTGGCATTAACCAAAGGATTTTGCTTACCGGTATAGTTGATGTTATTAAACGCCCAATTATCTATACCTCCCAGCATGTATTTTTTTGGTGATCGGCCCAAGAATGTACCCGCATAACCGCGAACTGCAAAAACAATTTCTTTATATATTTTTTGGTAATGACGCAGGTCGGCAAATACCTGCGAGAAATTTTTCTTTGAATTGCCCAAAGCACGATAACTCACAGCGCTAAACTTACCGCGTGTACCTTCGATAATGTTCAGCCCGGTGGTAACCGAATTATCGTACACCAGATCAACTCTTGCTCCGGTGTAAAATTGTGTCTTCGATGGATTGAACGCCAACGTGCCCAGTGCCACACTGCTGGAACTTGCAATACCTCGGTCTACATATTCCGTATAACCCATAAAAGGTTTTAGGCTCACGCGGGTACGCACCGAAATAGGATATGCCGCACCTACTTCAACCCGCTGCCAAGAGTATTTTTGGTTTTCGCTGATGGTGCCCGAGCCTTGCAGGTCGTTGGCTTTGGTCTGCCAGTAAATCACCTTCCGATCTACCCGTGCACTAAAATCAACACGATGTCTCAAATACTGAAATTCTCCGTATGCGTCTCCCCCTCTCAAATAGGCGGATGAAAACAAATCGGAAAGTGCCACCTGCAATCCCAAGTTGAATCGGTAGTTTTCGAGCATATCGTTCATCTGAGTTTCTATGCGCATACTCGTTCCCCGCAACTTATCGATAACAAAATTGGTAACGAGGTTATCGTAACTGAATTTCGGCAAATACGAAAATGGACCTTGTACTTTACTGGTCTCCCGTGCTTTGGTGTACCGCGTTAAAAAAACTTCGTTGGGTTTATTGCTTTGCTTGACAGCCTCGTCTTCAAAAACATAGTCATCGGTGTTCAGTGTTTTTTTTGCTGGCTGATTGGTGGCCGGTTTTTCTGACGAAGGCAATACATTTTCATTGGCCGGTGCAGCCGGGGTAACAGCCTGTTCGTCAAATGAATAATTATCGGTGCTTATCTCATTATTTTTTTTTATTGCTACCGTGGTGTCTTTTTTAGATTCAAGTGGTTGTGGTTTCTCTTTTACAAGAGAATCTTGCCGTTCTTTTATTCGGGCATTAATCAGGTCTTTGATTGAGGTGGGTTTGGCAGGTTGTTCTTTTTTCTTACGTTCAATCATGGCCCTTACCTGCTGAATTTCTTTTCGCCTGGTGGGTGCCGTAAATATTTGCCGATTCGGATCAAAATTATCTTCAATAAAAATATTTTCTCTTAAATTTTGTGTTAACACGAGCGCCAACTTTCGGGTATCAAAGTGGATATCGTAATCTTTTATGCTCGAATTAAAGTTCGTTACCTGTGCATACGAACCCGAAAGTGTGTTGTAACGAAATATATTGGTAATGCCTCGTTGGTCGCTGAGGTAGAAAAAATTGTGGTCGTCCATGGCACGAGGATGAAGGTCTTTACTCAGGGTATGTGTAACTCTTTTCAGGCGGTTGGTGGTAGTATCAATGTTGTATAAAAACAAATTGTAATAAGGCGACAGTTTTTGAAAAGCCTTAACATCGGTTGTAAGTGAGTCTGAAAACCGATTAGAGCTAAAGACTACGGTGTTTGAGTTGGGAATAAAAGCCGGGTCTAAATCATCAAACGCATCGTTGGTAAGACGCTTGGTGCGATCTCTGCGGCTGCTGAGTAAGAACAAATCATTTTGTCCTTCAAAATCTGCACTTACAATAACCAGTCTGCCGTTGTTGGAGAAACTAAAACTGCGAATGTTGCTGAACTTGTCCAACTCTCGCGGCAGTTTGGATCTCGACTTCAAGTCGTAAAGCCAAAAAATATACTGGCCGTTTCGCACACCAATAACACCAAGGGTTGTAGCATCAGCCCAACTCAACAAGGGCACGCGGTAATCTACCGTTTGTTTAATCACCTTGTTGCCGCCTCGGAGGATAATCGTTTCGTGATTGTTTTCGAGCGACTTCACTTTTACGGTAAATATTCCACGATCGTTTTCGGCATACGCAATGGTCTTACCATCCGGACTGATTTTTACCGTGGTATATGCAGCCTGGTGATGTTTGTGCTTGGTAAATTGATTGGAATCGGATACGGATATATACGCCTCGGATACTTTTTTTTCCTGAGAGAGGTAGTATTCTTTCCAGTCGTTCATCAGCTGTTTGAATGGAACACCGAGTGTGATGAGAACGCTGCGCTCTTCATTGCGAATGATCCGAGTATAGTTGAGAATGTTATTGATGCTGCTCTTTCCGTATTTTTCAACGATGTAATTCCAAATTGATTGACCTACTAAAGCCGCATCGGGGCTTGGGAGCCTAAGTGCTTTATTTGCTTTTTTACTTACCACCAGTTGGCGTACATAGTCGTCCATCTCGCTGTTCCATCCGTGTGCTACGTAATTGGAGGTGCCATCGATAAACCACTCGGGCAAATTGAGAAGCACGGTGCTGGTAAACATATCGCGCAAACTTCCGCCAAACATCATTTCATTAACGAGCAGATTCGACATTTTAAAAACCAGTTCTTGCTTAAACTCTTCGAGGTTACCCGGGTGAGCAATTTCAACGTATGGTTTAATAAACTCGGTTTCTCCACTCACCTGATAACGCGTATGGTTCAACCCCACATTGCTCTGCTGCAGGTCGGTGATGGAGTTGTATAAAAAGACTTTTGTTTTTTGGTAGGGATAGTAGCCGAGCAAATCGGTGATGCGATCAAACTCGGCCTCAAGATATTGAAGTGCTTCTTGAGCTACTTTCTTTCGTGCGCCATAAAAATAAATATCAAAGTTTTCAGAACTAAGATATTTCCAATCGAATTCTTTGAACTGGATACGGTTGCTTCCAAAAGTCTCGGTAGCATTTTGAGCTTTTAATTCGTTAAAAAAGAGGAACACCAAACATACCCACGTTAGCCTGTACACCATTCTCATAAAAGTTAATCAACGCTTTATCTCGAAATATAACGCTTTAAATCGGTCAATATTTACTTCCGAAAGAATTTCCGATTTCCCTGCAAGTTTGTCGGCCATCATAGCAGAAAAGTACGGTGCAAGGCTCACACCTTTTGTTCCCAACCCGTTAAAAATATAAATATTTTTATGTTTGGGGTGTGCCCCCAGAATTGGTTTTCTGTCGTGCGTGGTGGGGCGTATGCCCCAACTGTGGTGGCGAACCTTAAAAGGTATTTTCAGTAACGAACTTGCTTTTTCCTCCAGTTCGATTCTTCCTTCGGTGGTGATTCCTTCGGATGGATCGTTGGGTTTGTACGTAGCTCCGATAATAAAATAATTGTTACTCTGTGGAACCAGATACACACCTCTGTTGAAAATCATTTCCGGATTCCGGTCGAGCGAAATGGTAAGTGTTTCGCCTTTAAGTGCGCGGATGGGCAGCCAATTAAAAAATGGTTTTGATAAGGCACCGAAACCATCGCAAAAAATAACGGATTGCGCTTCGATCGTGTCGTATCGAATATAGTCGTGCAAAATTTCAAGTTTTGAGCAATCAAAAAAACAATTGCGATAAGCATCTTTTTCTGTTAATAATTGCGCAGTGGTTGTTAGAAATGAATTTACATTTAGAAACCCTGACATTCTGGTGATGATACCCCCAAATGGGTCATAAACCAAATCGCCATGTTTGCTATTTGTGTACACCGCCTCTATAAAATCATTAAGTCTTCTGTCAGCACTTCGTGCCATCCATTCGTTTTGTTCTTCAACAGATATAAAAGGGCGATACAATGATTTGGGGTAAAAAAACCTTGCCTTCAGGTTTTGTTCTTGTTCTGTATAAAAATTGAACAAATAAGGAAATACATCGTCTGCCAACCATGCCTTGGTCATCCATTTACCGCTAACCGGGTTAAACAATCCGGCCGCAACAGCAGAAGCAATGTTTTTGTCGGGTGTGTCAAATACAATAACTTTCTTTTGGCGCTTCACTAATTGAAGTGCCAGGCAGGTGCCCGCCAAACCCTGCCCAACGATAATGTGATCGATCTTTATTTTCAATTTTTTATATGAAGATAATGTTTGTATAAAATCGGTATTAGCGTTTCATTTTACTTTTTATATTTACCACTGTGGCTGAACTTCTTGCGGTAGTATTTAGTTATTACATCCAATCGGCAACACATTTAAAAAAAGCACAAACCCAAACTTCGGCAATATGAATGATTTTCTTAAAATGATGTTCTCCCGTGTCTGTATTTTCATACCCTGTGTTCTTGTTGGCTTTGCCGTACACGCCCAAAAGAAATTTTCTGCAACCGAAGGCGAAATCAGTTTTACATCCAACGCAAAATTGGAATTGATCAATGCCAAATCAAAAAAGATACAAGGCATTGTTGATCCGGCTAACAGTCAATTTGCTTTTATTGTAAAAATCCAATCTTTTGAGGGCTTTAACAGCAACCTGCAACGCGAGCATTTCAATGAAAAGTATATGGAATCGGATCGGTTTTACGATGCCACGTTTGCCGGAAAAATTATTGACCCCTTAGATTTTACAAAAGACGGAGTTTACGAGGTGCGCGCCAAAGGCAATTTGGTTATCCACGGCAAAAAGCAAATGCGTATTATTCCCAGCAAAGTGCAGATCAGCAAAGGTGTGATGACCATCAATTCGAATTTCAATGTGCCACTGGCCGACCACGATATTCAAATCCCCCAAATTGTAAGTGAAAAAATTGCTACGGAAATTATTGTAAACCTGGTGGTTTCGCTCTCACAAAAATAACCTGAAATATTTTTAATTCACCTCCTTGTTTCCTTGATTTAGATTTTTAACTTTGCATTTAAAAGTACTTTTAAATGAAAGAAAAACAGGAGTACGAAAAAGATCTGGCATCCATACGGTTGGTGATGGAGCGGTCGGTAAAATTTATTTCGCTGAGTGGGTTTTCGGGCATACTGGCGGGCGTGTATGCCTTGGCCGGATCAGCTTATGCATACACCTTGCTGTACTACCCCGAAATTCCGTTGGGCAATCCTTCTTTATTCATTGCGGATCACCCAAACCTGATATTTAAATTACAGCTTAGTGCTGCTCTTGTTTTCATCTTGTCGGTGGGAACGGCCTATTTATTCAGTTGGTTTAAGGCTAAGAAATTGGGTATTGCTTTGTGGAGCAGCACCAGCAGACAACTGCTTAGTGATTTGTTGATACCGCTTTGTGCCGGTGGCATATTCATCCTTATTTTACTATCTCAGGAATATTACCAATTAATCGCGCCTCTTTGTCTTCTCGTTTACGGGCTTACACTCCTCCAATGCAGTCGCAATACATTTCGTGAAATCAGGTATCTCGGTGTAACCGAAATATTTCTTGGCCTGATCGCTACCTTGCGTCCGGATGCCGGTTTAGTAATTTGGGCTTTTGGGTTTGGCCTAACGCACATTATATATGGAGCTGTAATGTATTTTCGCTACGACCGGTGAAAAATCCTTTTGAACATCTCGATAAAATTTTGGAACACAGCGTGCGGTTACAAATTATGTCTGTGCTTGTGGCCAATGAAACGTACGATTTCAATTCGATGAAAGAAATTTTGAACGTTACGGATGGCGCCTTGGCTACGCACATTCGTGCCTTAGAAAAGGAAAAATATATTTCCATAACAAAGTCGTTTGTAGACCGAAAGCCAAATACCCGTTTCAAAGCGACCGAGCGGGGCCGAAAAATATTTAAAATGCACTTAGATGCGCTCGAGCATGTGATTCGTCAACAAAAAAAATAATTTTTTTTACTCATTAACTTTTATTTACAAAGTACTTTTAAATAAATAAATTATGGAAACAACAGAAACACAACTTAACTTTTTCGAACGGCTCAACGTATGGCTACAAGAGTCGATCTCCGTAAAATTAGTCTCAATTGGGTTCATGATCGTGCTCTTACTATTGCCCAGTGCCCTGGTTAATGAGTTAATGCGCGAGCGGCAACTCCGTGCCGAACGGGTAGTGCAGGAGGTGGCCGGCAAATGGTCGGAAAGCCAAACGTTGTCGGGTCCAATCCTGGTGATACCCTACAAGGTTAAAACGCAGACCGACCGGGGAAAAAATGGAATTGAAATAGAAGAACATGTTGAAAATTATTTTCTCCTTCCGGAGTCGCTCCACATCACGGGCGAAGTAAAACCCAAGGAACTCCATCGGGGCATCTACGATGCTGTGGTTTACTCTTCCTCGCTTCATGCACAAGCTCAATTCACCAAGCCCGATTTAAAATCGAAAAATATTGCGAACGACATGGTGCTTTGGAAAGATGCGTCTATGATATTTTCAATCACTGATTTAAGAGGCATCAGTGAAAACCCAAAGTTTACGGTTGACGGAGTTTCCGTAGCAACAGAACCTTCGAGCGATGTTGGGATTTTTGTTCGTAATTTTTTTAACGACTACACCGATTCCGAAGGAAATACGCGTCCTCCATTGCCCGATAGCAAGGCAGATTTTTCGAGCGGTGGCATTGTGGCCAAGTTAGGCTGGCAATCGGAAGCTGATTTTAAAACAAGTGCCTCTATTGATCTGGAGTTAAAAGGAAGCGATCGTTTGTTTTTCAATCCTACGGGAAAAACAACCACACTTCAACTGTCAAGTCCCTGGAGCTCCCCAAGTTTTGACGGAAGCTTTTTACCCGAAGTGCGTGAGGTTTCCGATAAAGGTTTTAACGCCAACTGGAAAATACTTCACTTCAATCGGCCCATAGCGCAAGCGTGGACCGAATCAAATAGTAAACTAACCGGCTCTGAGTTTGGAGTACGGTTTCTGATTCCGGTTGACCAATATCAAAAAAGTATTCGCACGGCAAAGTATGGCCACCTGATTATCATCCTCACATTTGTTGCATTATTTCTTGTAGAAATTATCAAGCGGATAAAAATTCACCCCTTTCAATATATTTTAATTGCCGCAGCCTTGATCATTTATTACACCCTGCTCCTCAGTTTTTCCGAGCAGTTTGGTTACAATACCGCTTACCTCATGGCTTCGGTAGCTACAATTTCGCTCATTTGCTTTTACTCCTTTTCTTTTCTCAAAGACAAAAAACTTGTGGCACTCTTTGTTTTTTTATTAACTCTGTTTTACTCGTTTATTTTCGTGATTGTGCTGCTGCAGGATTATTCGCTATTGATTGGAAGTGTTGGCCTGTTTGTAATTATTGGGGCACTGATGTTTTTTGCCCGAAAAATAAATTGGTACGGAGAAATGCGTTGAGGCACGGCAAAGTCATCGTGGAATATTCCACGGTGGCTTTACTTGAAAATGTAACCTGCGCGGTTCGGCAAAAAAATGGATACGGTAGTGCCTTTATTCAATTCGCTATCTACAATAAGCCTGCCTTGAAGTCGGTCAACCATTTTTTTAACAATGTACAAACCCAATCCGTTGCCGGTGCTCTTCTCGTTAGCCCTGAAATACATTTCAGAAACACGGGGCAAAAAAGCCCTGTCTATCCCCTGGCCGTTGTCGGCAACTACAATGTTCACTTCGTTGCCTGAAGTTGTTGCCGATAATTCAATTACCGGGTTTTGGTGGGCGCAAAATAAAACAGCATTTTCAATTATATTCTGCAGCGCGGTTTCAATCAAAATGGGATACGAATAAAAAATGTTTTTTAGTTCTACCTTCAACACCGTGCGGATTTTTCGTTGAACCAAGTCGGATTGAAATTGATGTACCACTCTTTGAAAAATATCGTTGAAATCGATTTCAGCAATAGACAGTTCTTCATTGCTTACCAAGCTTACCGACTGCAGCTTCATCAACATCTTGTCGAGGTTACGCGCTGTTTCATTCACCTTCTCGAATAATTCTAGCGATGCCGGTTCTTTCACCATTATTTTGGCCACTTCCGCCAACCCCATAAAGGTTGTAAGCGGCCGTCTGAAATCGTGTGACGAACGATAGAAAAAAGTATCGAGCTCGCGATAGGCCGTTTTAAGTTCGTTGGTGCGCGCCCGTATTTTTTCTTCAAGGCCTTCGTTTATTTTGGCAATAGCCTGATTGCTTTCGGTTAATTCTTCGGCTTGCGATTGAATTTCTTCGTTCTGCTCGGTAACCTCGCGGTTTAATTTTCCAAGCACTTCATTGGCTTCGCGCAGTTCTTCCGACTGTGCGGTGATCTCCTCGTTTTGCTCGGCTACTTCAAAATTTAGCTTCCGTACTTTCTTGTAATAAAAGAAGATACTATAGGCCACAGCGCTAACGATGATGAGAAATACGATGCCGATGATAATAGTCCAACGTTGAAAACGAATTTCGTCCTGCTGGCGGGCTAACCGATCTTGCTGAAGTTGTTGCTGTTGATTCAATATTTTTATCTGATCTTCTTTTTGATCGAGCTCAAAATCGTATTGTATGGCAGAAATTCGGGTGCTGAGATTCTCGTTGAAAAGCGAATCGTGCGTTTGCTGGTACAACACGGCATAGCGATAGGCCTGGGCATAATTGAGTTGAGCACCGAAAAGATCTCGTTTGTTTTTGTATACATCTTTGACAATATCCTTGGCTCTGATTTTTTTTGCCAGTATTTCACCTTTGTTCAAAAAAAGGAGAGCCTTATCGAACAATTTCATTTTTGTGTACAACTGACCCAGGCTTTGGTATGCGTAACTCAAGTCGCTGGCGTTGTTTAATTCTTCTTCAAGAGCCAGGCTTTTAAGATCATATTGCTCCGCCATCTTCAGGTTATTCATTTGCTCATAAACGATACCGATATTAAGTAGTGTGCTCGCTTCGGCAGCGCGGTAGTTATTTTTTTGACGTATAACCAATGCACGTTCGAGATAATCCAAAGCTCTTTGGTTATTGCCGTAACGTGTGTTTAATAAGCCAAGCATATTTAAAGCCGATGCTTCTTCGGAGGGGTATTTTCCTTCAGCTGTCTTAAGTGCTTTTTGGCTGTATTCTTCAGCGAGCTTGTATTGCTCCATCAAAAAATAAACCCACCCCACGCGCGCATACAACATTGTGGTTTTACTGTGAAAGAGATTCAATTCGGCAATGTCGATGGCTTTAAAAAAATATTTCAGGCTTGTTTCATAATTACTGGACGAAAATGAAAGGACATTTCCCATATCACCAAACAGGTTGGCCAATTCATATTGAGACTCATTTTGCTCATAAAATTTTCGTACTTTATAAAAGAGAGAAAGAGCCGTTTTGTAATCTCCCAAGTCGGCATAAATAATGGCACGCTCCTTGTAGATAAGGCTTATCTCTTCGTTGCCTATCGTATCTCTGCCTAAAGCTTTTTGTATTTCCTCTAACAAAGAAAGGCTCTTTCGGTAATCTCCCTGTTCAGTATAATACACGACCAGATCTTTGCCCACGTGAACCATTGGTCTTTTATCTTTTAATTCTTTTCGGATCAACCA
This sequence comes from Bacteroidota bacterium, assembly GCA_018267285.1. Classification (GTDB taxonomy): domain Bacteria; phylum Bacteroidota; class Bacteroidia; order Cytophagales; family Cyclobacteriaceae; genus ELB16-189. Next base: position 30,878 of record JAFDYU010000013.1, read on the forward strand.
GCTCTTATTTAAATAATTTAATTGCTGGGGTATGTCGTTTTTTAATTGACTCAGTCTTGCAAGGTTCCGGTATAGAAACGACAGATACAGTGGCTTCTTTCCATCCTCTAAAAGCTGATAGGATTTCTTGTAATAAAATTCGGCAGAGTCAAGCCTATCCTTATCTTGATGCAATACGCCCAAGTAGGTAAAGGCCCCTCCTTTCAGGTATTGTACCTCCGGGGTTTTGCATAGCTCGATGCATTCTAAAAATTTCTGCTGAGCCAGTTCGTTTTTGCCAATGCGTAGTGCTATAACACCTTCATAAAGCCGCGCCTCTGCCATGCCGTTTGTATAGTTTAGTTCTTTGGCAAGTACAAAGGCTTCTCCGGCCAGTTGAACCGATTGATCGTAATTGTAAGAAGAAATTTCGTGAGCTAGTGTGTTTAGCGCATCTACCTTTGCCGTGCCTTTACTTTTCAGCATAGCCTCGCGCAAGCTATCAACCTGTTGCGATTGGGGCATCGCTTGGCGTGCACCAACAAAAAGCAATACAAAAAAAAAGTATCTTCTCACCGAAAATATTTATGTTGAAAGATACTTAAATTATTCTTTCTCCAAGAACGGATAGTGATAGCTGGTAGGTGTTACAAAAGTTTCTTTGATGGTGCGAAGGGATACCCAACGCAACAAATTCACTTTTGCACCTGCTTTATCGTTGGTACCGCTACCCCGTGCCCCACCAAACGGCTGCTGCCCCACCACGGCACCCGTGGGCTTGTCGTTGATGTAAAAATTACCAGCACTGTTTGCTAATTTTTTTGTGGCCAACTCAACTGCATAACGATCGTGGGCAAGTACAGCACCCGTAAGGGCATACGGAGAAGTTTTATCTACCAATTCCAGTGTCTGCTCGAAGTTTTCTGCGTGGTAAACATAGATGGTTAGCACCGGACCAAAAATTTCTTCGCACATGGTAACGGAAGAGGCATCTTTGGTAACAATAACGGTAGGCTCGATAAAATAGCCTTTTGATTTATCGTATTTGCCACCCGCAATGATTTCGTTCATCGGGTTTTGTCTTGCCTTTTCAATGTAGCCGGATATGGAATCGAATGCTTTTTCATCGATCACGGCATTAAAGAAATTTCCAAAATCTTCAACACCTCCCATTTTTATGGTTTTCAAATCGGCAATCAAAATTTTCTTTACTTCTTCCCACAGGTTGGACGGGATGTAGGCACGTGAAGCAGCCGAACATTTTTGTCCCTGATATTCAAACGCTCCGCGAATCAAAGCCGTTGCAATTTCTTTTGCATCGGAACTCTTGTGGGCAATAACAAAATCTTTACCACCTGTTTCGCCCACTATGCGTGGATAGGATTTGTACTTGCTAATGTTTTCACCGATTGTTTTCCACACGCTATTGAACACGCCCGTACTACCGGTAAACTGGATTCCGCCAAAATCTTTATGACTGAAAATTACATCGGCTGCATCGGGGCCGCTCACATAAATTAAATTGATTACACCATCGGGCAAGCCTGCTTCTTTAAGCGCTTGCATAATCACGTTGGCCGCGTAGATCTGCGTGTTGCTCGGTTTCCAAACTACGGTGTTGCCCATCATCGCCATGGAAGTGGGTAAGTTTCCGGCAATAGCAGTAAAATTGAACGGTGTAAGTGCAAATAAAAATCCTTCCAACGGACGATACTCAATTCTATTCCAAACCCCGGGCGATGAAATGGGCTGCTCATTATATATTTCGCTCATGAACGCCACGTTGAATCTGAGGAAATCGATCAACTCGCAAGCCGAGTCTATCTCTGCCTGAAAAGGGCTTTTCGACTGCCCCAACATGGTTGCCGCATTAATTTTGTATCGGTACGGGCCCGCCAACAAATCGGCTGCCTTTAAAAAAATGCTGGCCCGGTTTTCCCAACTTAGATTAGCCCAAAGTTCTTTGGCTGCCATGGCGGCATTGATGGCCTGCTCGATATGACTTTTATCACCTTGATGATAATACCCGAGTGTGTGTTTATGATCGTGCGGAGGGGCGAGTCTTTTTTTATTGCCGGTGCGAACTTCATCGCCACCGATATACATAGGCACATCGAGTTCGGTGCTTCGTGCCTCTTCAAGAGCTTTCTTCAGTGCAACTCTTTCTTTAGTACCGGGCTCGTACGACAGTACGGGCTCATTTTTAGGAACTGGAACTTTGAAAAATCCGGGCATAGTAAATCACAATTAAGGTTCAAAATTTCAAAAAGGGGATGCAAAGTTAGTAAAATGTCTGTTACAGCAGTTGCTTAAGTTGAGTGAGTTTCCCGATCTCAAACGTAACGGGCGAGTTGTGTTTTAAGTTCATGGGGTTGAAATAGACCGTGTCGATATGGGCGTTTTGTGCCCCGGCCATGTCGGTTAATAAATTGTCGCCAATCATTAAGGCATCCGGTGCCGAAAAGCCGTTTTGTTGTAACGCAAACTCAAAAATTTCTTTGGCCGGTTTTTTAAAACCCGCCCGTGCCGAGGTGATCACGTCTTTAAAATAATGTGTAATGCCCGAAGACGATAGTTTGGTCGATTGAATTTCGTCAAACCCGTTGGTTACAATCACCATGGGGTATTTTGGAAAAAGGTAATCTAAAATTTCGCGGCAGCCTTCCATCAGGTTTTTCTTTTTGGGAGAGTGAATCAAATAATCGTGCGATATCCGAAGCGATAGGCCGTAGTCATCTATCGAATGTGTAAGCAAAATTTTATGAAACCTCTCGTTGCGTATGGCATCGCGGTGCAGCAGCCCCCGATCGTACAGATCCCACATTTCGTTATTGATCTTTTCAAAAGTGTTTATAAACTCTCGGTTGTCAATTCCTTTTTCCTGGAGTTGGTATTCGCGAAAGAGATCCGTTAGCGCTTCGCGAGAGTTGGTCTCATAATCCCACAAGGTATGGTCTAAATCAAAAAGAAGGCATCGGTACTTCACAGGAATATTAGGTTAGAATCAAGTATAACCGAGGGGTTTCATTTTAAATTTATTGAGGGTGAGTTCGCGGTTGGTGTAAAGCGTATGAAAAATCTGCTGATCTTTTTGAAGCACCGGGTCGCGCCTTAAAAACTGCAAAATCTGTTGAGCGATATCAAACACTTCATCTTTTATCTGATAAAACATCCACTGATTGAATTTTCGCGAAGTGAGGATGCCCGAATTTTTCAGGTAGATCAGATGCCGCGAAGTTTTTGTTTGTGTAAACTCCAGAATGTGTTCGAGGTCGGTAATGCACATTTCGCCATTGGTCATGATCAGGTGTAGGATGCGCAAACGTGCGGTATCGCTACACGCCAAGAAAATTTGGGCACCGAGGTCGAGATTGAAATGTTTTAACCGCACAGCACAAATTTATCAATGTTCATTGATCCGTTGCCTATTATCATGGCTCTTTACCTAAATTTTAGTTAGGCATCTAAACTTCAAATCCTTACCTTTGCAGGCTACGATAAATGAGGTGAAAAAGATTAGTTTGATTTTAGCACTCGGCTTGTTTTTTCTATTCGCGGCCGATAACGTTGCAGCACAATCCAAGCGTGTAATTCAACTTTCCGGTATTGTAACGGATACCGCAGGCTTATCGATTCCGGGTGTTCATTTTTATGTCCCCAAAGCGGGGCGGGGTACTTCTTCGCTCGGCAACGGATTTTTTTCTATGCCCCTGCTTGTGGGCGATACCGTGCAGATCAGTTGTGTTGGTTACAAACGACAAACCTATGTGGTGCCTGCCGATGCGAAAGAATTCACCTCCATTTTAGTTGAGATGCACACCAACGTTGAGTACCTGAAAGAAGTGGTTATCACCATGCCTACGGAAGAACTTTTTAAAGAGGCGGTGCTTGCACTAAATGTGCCCCTCGATGACACAGGCATTGATCCGAAACAACTAAACGCTGAGCTATTGGCTTTGATGGTGCGTACCACCCCCATGGATGGCAATGCCAACTACCGATATTATATGGACCAATACAGCAATTCGCTGGGCAATAAATTCCATCCATTATACAATCCGTTTCTTAACCCCCTCAACTGGGTGAAGTTCATCAAGGACTTGAAAAAGAAAAAATACAGCAACAAGAATTAATTTTTTTTCCCTTTCAACAAAATATCCATTACGTCCGCTTTCTTATCGCGGCTGATGGGCAGCGGTTTGCCGTTCACCATCAAGTCGTTGCCATCGATGGAACTGATTGCCCCCGCAGCTACAATATACGATTTGTGGATGCGGATAAAGCCGGGCATGGGCAATATTTCTTCGATTGCCTTCATCCGCATGAGCGTAATAAATTTTTGCGTGCGCGTGTGAACAACAACATAGTTCTCCATCCCCTCCACATACATCACGTCTTGGTAAAAGAGTTTTTCATAACGGTGATCGCATTTAATGAAAAAGAAATCGGGTAGTTGCGACTCAGTGGTTTTGTTTTTAAGCAAATAAAAATCGCGTGCTTTGTTGGCTGATTTCAGCAACCGTTCGAACGGAAAAGGTTTAACGAGGTAATCCAGCACATCCAGTTCGTAACCTTCTAGAGCAAAATTGGGATAAGCGGTAGTCATAATAACCATAGGCGACTGTTTCAGAGATTTCAGAAATTCAATGCCTGTGATTTTGGGCATTTGAATATCGAGAAACATCAGGTCGATGGGTTGCTCGGCCAATATTTGATTTGCCTGAAGTGCATTTTCGCATACACCTGCAATCTTAATAAAGTCTATTTCGGCCAAATAAGTAAGCAGGCCGTCTCGCGCCAGCGGTTCGTCTTCCACCACTATCGTTTTAATTCCAAGACTCATGCCACCTGTAGTGAGAGCATAACTTTGTACGTACCGGGCCGTTCCACAATATTGAGTGTGTGCTTTTCGGGGTAGATCAATTCCAATCTTCGTTTAACATTTTTATGACCGATACCTCCGGGAGTTATCCGCACCAGATTATCGGTGGTATTGAAAAAATGGGCATGCAGGTGGTTGTCTTCGTGCCACATTTTTACAATAATTTTGTTTTCAGACTCCGAAAAATTAGAGACATATTTAAACGTATTTTCAAGAAACGGAATCAGGAGGAATGGCGCCAACTGAAACCCTTGAAGATTATTTGAGGTTTGAAAATCTACTTTGGTTTTATTTCCTTTTCGTATGGCTTCCAGTGCCACAAAGTTGTGCAGGTATTCCACTTCTTTTTCAATGTTTATTTTTTCATCGGTGCAATCGTACAACTGAAACCGCAGTAAATCGGACAACTGAATAAGCGTATCGGCCGCCTGCGTAGGGTCTTTCTTTATCAGAAAATAAATGCTGTTGATGGCATTGAACAGAAAGTGTGGGTTTACCTGTGCCTTAAGGTACTGCAACTCCGATTCCATCCGTTGTTTATCCAATTCAATAGCGAGGCGGTCGGCTTTTATTTTATCCGTTAACATTTTAATAGCACACAGCACACCCGTTACCGACAGGATAGAAAAAAAAGCAACGAAAAAGATAAATAATATATTGTCGGCAATCTCCTGGTTAAACTCTTTAAACAAAAAATGCATGTAAACCGAAAGCCCGGAAGAAAACACCAGCACAACCAACAAAAAGCTTAGCGCAAATTTTCCGTACTTACGCGTATGTAGGTATTTTGGAAATACGTAGTAGCCGATAATATAAAATGTGGAAGCGTTAAAGAAGAAATAAACAGAAGTAACGCCAACCAGCTTCCATACGTTTGCATAGAAATCTTTGTACAACAGAATGAAAAAAATAAAGTACCCCGCCCACAACAGCACATGGTGTACTTTGTATCGGTAAAGTTTAACCCAAAATGAATTTGAATTATTCATTGTGTACAAAAATAAAAAACAAATGGGAGGATTTGTTTCATTTATTGACGAACTGTTTAAATGGATTGACCAAGTGCAGTAGTAAGAAATAGTTTAGAGATTTTCTTTAAAAAAAAATTTACAAACGATTCTCTTCCGGTTGTCAACCAATTCAGACGAGTGGTCAAAACTATTTTTCCAATTCCGCCTCGGTTCGTTCATTCGAGAAAAATAAAACCAATGAAAAAATTAGCAACACTTTTTGTGTCGGTTGTTTTTGTATGGCAGGCACAAGCGCAACAATTATTTACTGCAAAAGTCAGTGGGCAAGGTAAGCCTCTGATTTTGATACACGGACTTTATTGCTCGGGCGATGTTTGGAAAGAAACCGTAGAGCATTTAAAAGACCGCTACGAATGCCACGTGCTCACGCTGGCGGGCTTTGGCGGAAATGCACCAAAATTAAGCGATCATTTTCTGCAAAGCGTGAAAGACGATGTAATTGCGTATTCTAAAAAACTTAACAAACCAGTGTTGATCGGCCACAGCATGGGTGCTTTTATTTCGTTGTGGGCCGGGGCAACTTCACCGAACACATTTGATAAAATCATTGCCGTGGATGGAGTGCCCTTCTTGCCCGAATTGTTTATGCCCGGCTCCACCCCCGAAACTTCGAAGCCGATGGCCAATGCGGCCAAAGCCCGGATGGTAAATCAAACACCTGCACAAATTGAAGAAGGTCAAAAACAATATTTGCCCATGATGATCTCCAATGCGGATCGCATCAATCAGGTTGTAAAAATTGCAATTACAGCCGATGCAAATACGCAGGCCGAAGTGATGTACGAAATGTACACAACCGACTTGCGCAAAGCGGTTGCTCAAACTGACTGCCCCGTATTGTTTATGGGTACTTGGATTGCCTACAAACAATATGGTGTAACACACGAAAGTATCGCCAAAACGTATGAAGCACAATTTGCCGGAGTGAAGAATCACAAAATTGAGATTTCAGATACCGCCAAGCATTTTATTTTTTATGATGACCCTGCTTGGTTCAATGAAAAACTGGACAACTTTTTAAAATAGATTGAAGTGTTAAACGTATCAAGAGCAGCAAGCTGAGGAAATCCACAGCTTGCTGCTTTTTATTTTTACTGTTTTCCGCCAAGCATCACCAAATCATTCACATTAATTTCGGTTATGAAGCGCTTTTCGCCTTTGTCGGTTTCGTACACACGATGTACCAGCTTGCCTTCTACGGCTACTTCGCTTCCTTTTTTCAAGAACTTACCGGCCACTTCCGCAAGCTTGCCCCAAATCACAAGATTATGCCATTGTGTGTCTTCCACTTTTTCTCCTTTTTGGTTTTTGTAGGCATCGGTGGTGGCGATTGAAAAGGCCGTTTTCTTTTTGTCGCCAAAAGTTTTCACTTCGGGGTCTTTCCCTAATCGGCCGATCAGTTGTACGCTGTTTCTTAAACTTTTCATAGTTGTTGTATTTAAATTGTTTAACATGATTTACAATGAGTGACTACGATTTTTGTTTCGTTGACAGTGCAAAGGTGTAGGGTGGAAAAGGAGCTACCTGTTTTTTAATCGGCTACTTACGATTATATATATTTGTAAACGTTTAAAAACTGTTAATAGGGCTTCATAAAATCGTGGTAACTTCATGCAAACATTCAAACCATCCCAAAATGAAAATCACCACATTCCTATTCGCACTAATTTTCGGATTTATTCCATTGATTCTTTCAGGTCAAAGTTTAACCGGCAAAAAGACCTGCATCTCCTTTGAAAAGCTAAAAGAACTTCAACTGCCCGATGTCTCTATTTTAAAAATTGAATCACTGCCAAGCGACACTAATGTTAATGTGCCGTTCTGTCGGGTACAGGGAAAGATCAGCAAAGAAATAAATTTTGAATTGCTGGTACCACAGCAATGGAACGGAAGATTTTTAATGTCTGGAAATGGGGGGTTTGCAGGAAGTATTCAAAATAAATTAAAAAGTTATGTGAACGAAGGATTTGCGGTTGCAGGTACCGATACGGGCCACCAAGGTTTTGAATTGCTCGCTGACTGGGCGCTTAACAACATGGAACGACAACTAAACTTTGGGCGGTTAGCCATCCACCGAACAACTGTAGTAAGCAAATCCATTTTAAACACATTATATTGTACCTATCCTCGTTACTCATATTTTCTGGGTTGTTCAAGAGGTGGCGGCCAAGCTATGGTAGAGGCGCAATTTTATCCCGATGATTTTAATGGTATTGTAGCAGGTGCTCCTGCATTTAACTGGCCTGCCTTTGGCGCACAGTTTATTCGGGGTAGCCAAAATAATTATCCCAATCCGGCTGACGTAAGCAAGCCGGTTATCACAACTGAAAATTTGAAACTACTTCAAGATTATGTCTTACGTCAATGCGACAATATCGATGGTGTGAGCGACCGCATAATAAACGACCCGAGAGATTGCACAATTGATTTTTCTGCATTACCACTTTGCCCCAACAACAAGCCGGGAGTTTCCTGTTTCACGCAAGAACAAATAAAAGCCATTAAATCTATATATAGCCCGTTGTTAGTCAACAACGAACAAGTTTACCCGGGGTTTCCGGTAGGCCTTGAAGCAGAGGCAGGATCATGGGATGTATGGATTAGCGGAACAAGTCCATTTATGCAAAAAGCCCCAAGCCTACAATATATGTTTGGCACGAACATGTTTAAGTATTTGGTTTACAATAATTCAACTTGGGATTACAGCACTTATGATTTTAAAAACTTCTTTGAGGAGACAAAATATTCTTCTGCCTACCTTGATGCCACCCAGACCGACTACAGTGGGCTTAAAAAAGCTAAAGGTAAAATGATTATGTACCACGGTTGGAACGATCCTGCTCTTTCTGCTTATGCAACAATTCAGCATTACGAAGAGGCCGCCCAAAAAGATAAAGACTTACCATCTTACATCCGCCTCTTTTTATTACCGGGAGTCCTCCATTGTAACGGAGGAACAGGACCTGACAATATAGACTGGGTTAAACTAATTCAGGATTGGGTAGAAAACGAAAAAGCCCCCGAGCGAATCGTTCTTTCTAAACTGGACAATGGAAAAACCATAATGACCCGCCCTGTTTTTCCTTTTCCTAAAATGACAATCTATACCGGCCGAGGAGATACAAATCTGGAACAAAATTTTGAGGTTAAACCAAATAAAAAATAAAATGGACATTACTCAGTAGTAATACTATAATATTTTCAGACCTAAAAGTGTAAATTTGAACAATACTAATTGAATGTGCTGACATGAATAATGAGGCGTTAAAAGAACTTTTATACAAAATCGCGGACGACCTCCTCATTCTCGGGCACCGCAACAGCGAGTGGACCGGCTTCGGCCCTTTGTTGGAAGAAGATATTGCCTTCTCGTCCATGGCTCAAGACAAAATCGGGCAGAGCCATGCGGTTTACCAGATGCTGAACGAGTTAGGCGAAGGAACTCCGGATGACATTGCCTTCCTCAGAAAAGCAGATCAATTTCATAATTGCCAGCTCGTAGAACTACCCAATCAAGAATACGATTTTAGTTTAGTACGGCATTTTTTATTTGATACAGCCGATGCGCTTCGTTGGGATATGCTGACTCAGTCCACTTATGAACCCTTGGCATTACTTGCCAAGAAAATAAAAGGTGAGCTGCGTTACCATACCCTGCACGCCAACACATGGATTAAGCAACTGGGCTCGGCTACAGATGATAGCATCGCACGATTACAGAAATCATTGAATGTTGCCCTTCCCTATGCACTTGGTATTTTTGAAGAATCGCTTTTCGAAAATAAAATTAGGGAAGCAAACTATTTTGGGGGTGAGCAGGAATTAAAAAAAAGGTGGCTTCAAAAAATTGAAGAAACAATTCACCAAACGCAACTCCGTTTGCCGGATTGGAAAACCATCTCTCCAGTTGAAGGCGGGAGAATCGGGAAACACACCGAACATCTTCAGCCATTGCTTACGGAAATGAGTGAAGTATTTAAAATCGACCCTTCGGCCGAATGGTAACGTTAGAATCTTTGATGAATGACAAGCGGGTATTCGTGAAAGGTCCGCATTACAAAAATGGCTTCGATCAAAACCTCTGATTACACGTATGAGCTCCCCGAAGATCGAATCGCCCACCATCCACTACCCGAGCGCGATCAATCAAAATTATTGATTTACAAAGATGGAAAGATAGAGCACTCGGTCTTTTCCTGCTTATCCGATTATCTCCCGGATAACTCCGTACTATTTTTTAATAATACCAAAGTGATCCCGGCACGTTTGTTCTTTCAAAAAAATACGGGAGCAGTTATTGAGGTCTTTCTACTGGATCCGGTTTGGCCATCGCCCGTGGTTGCCCTCGCCCTGAATGCACAAAAAAAATCAAGATGGCATTGCACTATTGGGAATTTGAAACGCTGGCCTGATAATTTCGAATTAAGCATAGCTAATAATAATTTGGTTTTGCATGCTCAACTCATAGATCGAAATAATAGCGTAGTTGAGTTTAGTTGGGGTACACCAATTTCATTTTCAGAAGTAATACTGCAATTTGGCGCTGTACCCCTTCCCCCCTACATCAAAAGAAAGGCTGAACTAAACGACCAAGATCGTTATCAAACGGTCTATTCAAAAGAAGATGGTGCCGTAGCTGCCCCTACTGCCGGGCTTCATTTTACAGACAATGTATTCCAATCATTCACTCAAAAAAATATAAAAATTGAATACCTCACCTTGCACGTTAGCGCAGGAACTTTTCAACCCATCAAAGTAGAAAATGCGGGCGAGCACGTTATGCATACGGAACAAATTGTAGTTACCAAAAAAAACATGGAGCAACTTTTAACTCAACAAAAAATAATCTGTGTGGGAACAACTTCATTGCGCACAATAGAAAGCGTCTATTGGTATGGAGTAAAATTAATCAATAACCCATCAGTAGATTTTATCATAGATCAAAACGATGCGTACCGGTTTAAGCCCGTAAAAATAGGAGCTGCTGTAGAGGCTGTGCTAAAAAAGATGGATCAAAACAAAACAGATCAACTGCTGGGTGAAACTTCGATTTATATTATGCCGGGCTATGAGTTCAAAATAACAGATGCACTGATAACAAATTTTCACCAGCCCGGCTCAACGCTAATGTTATTGGTAGCTGCTTTTGTTGGCAACGACTGGAAGAAAATTTACCAAACGGCAATAAAAAATAATTATCGTTTCCTTAGCTATGGCGATAGCTCCCTGTTATTCAAACACGTTTAATGTGTTTTTTTTTCAGTATTTTTAATATTTACCTTTGTGAGTTCTGTAGTATTTAAAATCACAAAAAATGGCTTTATCACTAATGAATGCCGCGAAACAGATTGCACTAATATTTTTTTTCATTCTTGCTATTAACCAAACAGCATTTGCTCAGCCTTCAAACGATGATTTTGGAAGCGCTACAAGTATTACTTCTCTAATTAATGGCTGCTCATTAAATGCTGCTTACACAACCACCAATGCCACTCCCGACCAGTCGGCAGGAACTTGTGCACCTAACGGACCTAACTACAATGTTTGGTTCAAGTTTAAGGCCTCGGCCACAGGTTACATTGATATCCAGCTCAATACCGGGGGGGCTTTCGGTACTATGCGGTACTCCTGGGTCACC
>JAFDYU010000014.1 GCA_018267285.1 Bacteroidota bacterium
TGCAAACCGAAGGGGTAGTATTCGCTGCTCTGCAAGATGTTGGAGGGGGTGTAGGTCATGGTTACATCGTCAAAATACACATCGGTTTGCACGGGCTGTTCGTTGCTTACGTAAAGATAGGCATAGCCGGCTTCTTTCACGGTATAGCTGGCGCTCAGGTAATAGAGGTCGGTGCCCTTGAGCTGGGCGTAGGCCACATCGAGGAAGTTGTGGTCTTTGTCGAAGAGCACAATGTTTACAAATGCTTTGGGGTCGGTGGTGTCGTCTGTGCCATCGCCATAGCCGCCCGCGGCAAGGGTGCCCCAGGTGTTTAGCCCCGCGGCTGCCGTGGCCGTTTCACCGGGGGCCGGGGTGGGCAGGTTAAAGGCGGAGATCAACGCTGCGGCCAGGTCTGCCAGGCTGCTGCTGCTGCCCGTAGGGGCGAGGTAGCTGCCGTAGGCTTCGATCTTGAGCTGGTCGCCCGGGTTAAATTATACACGTTGGTATTCTTCACAGTGAAGACCAGTCCGCCAGTTGGCGGATTGCATGGGCGCGTTGGCCTCGTGCTATGGCGGGTGGTCGGGTGGATTATAGTTTCAGCTTCTGTGGGTCTTGGTAGTTGTTCCAAAACCTGATCAAGTGGATGCTGTCTTTGGTCGCGCTGTAAAATAAGGTGATTTGTTTGCGCACCTATACCCTGCGGATATCGCGGTGGTCGGTCAATGGGTACAGCTCGGGATTCTTTTTGATTAGCCCAACGACTGTTTCAACATCTTCCATGAAGTCAAGGGCGACCTGCTCTGACCAATCCTTCAAAAGATAATCGATGTTCTGGTGGTAATCCAAAAGAGCTTCGTCAGACCAAATGATTTTCATCTAAATCATTTGAACAGGTGTGCGTATTTTTTCCGAGTGATCTCGGTGGCCTTCTCATGGGACATAGCACGACCTGCCTTTATGGATGCGATCCCTTGGTCGATCGCTTCTTTCTCTGCCTTACTAAGGCGGGTGGATGCTTTTTCTTTGTTTGTTTCCTTGAGCAGCATGAACTGTCTGATGACCTTGCTCTCGGTAACTCCTGCCAACCATTGTATGAGGTCTAACTTTTCGGACTGGATGTCTGCGGCTTTTTTCATTTGCGTTTTCAAAGTTAACACTTTCATATTTGTTTTTGTTTCATTTTTGCATACTGGCCCCTTCATTTAGGTCAAGTAGTTAAGGGTTCATAGTTAAAATAATAGTTTGCTGTGTTCAAGCAGCTTGCCGGTTGACGCAGAGTAGTTCAAACTTTTGATGTACGCGTTTGGTGTCTTTTTTCTTTAAACCAGTTCTTTCTTCAGCAATGTAATTGCCCTGCCCCAGGCCAGCTTGGCGGCAGCTTCGTTGTAGCGCGTGGGTGCGGTGTCGTTGTTAAAGGCGTGTTGCGCTCCTTCGTAAATAAAAATTTCGTAGCGGGTACCCGCTTTTTTCAATGCTTCTTCGTACGCGGGAATCCCTGCGTTGATGCGTTCATCCAATTGGCCGTAGTGACACTGAACAAATGCTTTGATCTTCGGCACATCGGTTGCCGTGGGCTGTCGTCCATAAAATGGAACGGCTACTTTCAGTGTGGGCATGTTTACCGCGATTTGGTTGGTCAATGCTCCGCCCCAACAAAAACCAATGCACCCGAAATTTCCGGTACAATCTTTTCGTGCTGATAAATATTCGAAGCCTTTAACGAAGTTGCTGAGGTTAGCCGTTGCATCCAACTTGCTAAACATTTCCCGCGCTTTGTCAGGGTCTGTTGGTGTACCGCCTTGCGTGGAGAGCGCATCGGGTGCAAAAGCCAAAAAGCCTTCGAGGGCCATGCGCCTGGTCACGTCTTCAATGTGCGGGTTAAGTCCCCGGTTTTCATGAATCACCATCACGGCCGGATATTTTTTTTCTTGCTTAGGCCGGGCCACATAGGCTTTCATCTCTCCGTTTTGCCCGGTGTAAGTAATGTGCTCGGTGAACAGCCGATCGTCCGATTGCGGAACGGTTTGAGCTTGTGCATAATTCACTTCAATCATCGGGAGTATGGCCATGGCAGCAGCCGTGCTGCCGGTAAGCTTAGCCAGTTTGCTTAAAAACTCTTCGCGGGTAAGCGGCTTGTGCGTGTACTCATCGTAAAGATTAATGATTTGCTGATCCATAGGTGAAACTAATTATTGATGTTCAACTTATTATTAAATCATCAATTAAAACAGCATACTTATACGGTCGGTATATTTCATGGATGGAGCTACACCGGTTTCTGTGCTTTTACCTCCGTTTGCTTTTCAGCTTTAGGTTGTTCACCAATTTTGGTTTTGTTCACCCCAAAAAATCGGTAGGCCAACAATTTCCCAGCGTTTGCCCGATCTCCTTCTTCAATGCGCAATGTTCCTTGCTGCGTAATTTTTTCTCCTGTTTGAACGAGGTAGTGAACATCTATCGCTTCACCGCGCGGAGCAAAATCCAGTTTCACCACAGGGGCATCCTCATCGTTGGTGAAATTTATCCGTGTGTTTTTCAAGTCGGCTACAATCTGCTCTTGTGCTTCGTCTTGCGCGGTGGCCTCTAACCGAAATTGCATGGTCAAATCAGAAAAAGGAAGGAGTTGCGGATAAAGCTTGTAAAGTTGGTGCGTGTAGCTCATTTGTTTCTTGCCGCTGCTGATGGATGCAAGCCCTTCGTAAGCCCGGGCTTGCAACAACGTTTGAAAGGGGTCGGTGCGCTCGGGGTCATTGATCACCAGTTCATAATACTCCGTAGCCCGATCGTTCTTTCCTTCCGCCTGATATAATTTTGCCAACACATATCGGAAATATTTTTTTAGCATGGGGCGTTTATCCGTTTCCAGTTTCTTTTTATAGATGTCGATAAAATATTCGTTGCCGAAGCCTTCCATAACCGACCAGACCTCATCGAATGTGATCAGGTTTTCGGGTGAAAACAAAGAATAAATTACTTGCTCGCGTTCGGGGTTGTTGGCGACCAGCGAAGCAAGTATCATTTTGTGATGTCTGATTTCCAACGTGTATTTCACCCATCGGTACCAATTCACGGGGTTTAGCCAGAAGTACCACTCATCGTGTTCGAACCAATATTCTTTTTTGAATTGCAGTTGGTTAATGTAGTGCAAAGAAGCCACCGCCAAATTATATTGCTCCTGCCCCCACGTGGTGCCGATATGCAACTCCTGAAACCGTGCCGCTTTGTTGGCTCTCTCCTGGCTCTCGGTAGTCAGCCCTTCAAAATGCTGCGCACGTGCCAGCCCGATACTGTGCCAGCCGTAACCGGGTGTGCTGCCCTGCTCTTGCAACACCTTACTTAACAACGTGTCGGCTTGCTCCGGATGCCCGCGATAGATGGCAAGTGTACCCCGCATGTAAAAATATTCCTTCGTAGTTTTTTCTACACTTCGCTCGCGCTCTTCGGCTTCTCTAAAATAAATTTCTGCCTGATCCATCTCTCCCATCGCCAACTTAAACTCTGCATAGTTGTTGCTTGAATAGGCTCCACCTTGAATTAATTGATCGTAGAAATAATTAGCCGAGTCAATATCGAGCAGATAATCGTAGATCATGGCCTTATAGTGAAACGTACTCAGGTATTGGCGGTTGAGAAAGGCGGGGTCGTATAAGCCATTATTATAGGGCATGTCGTTTTGAAGTTTTTGCAAGGCCGAATCAAGACAGCGATTGGCGGCTGCAACATTTTCTTTAACCGAGTTTTTGAGGAACGAATATTTTTTTGACGTGTACACCCGGTTGCGATGAAAGAGCCAGGCCATGGTATTGTACGAATCCATATTCATTTCCAATTGAAAATTCCGGTCGCGCACGTGCCGGAGTATTTCCATGGCGTGATCCTGATCTTCCACGTTCTGATAACATCGATCGAGAAAATAAGCGATCATTCCATAATCGGATTGGTAGCGGTAGTTGGCCGCGTACACGCCATAATTGTTTGTTCGTATTTTCAGAATCGGGTCGAAGTCGTGCTCCATCTTCTCCAGGGCTTTTCGCAAGGGTGTAATTGCTTTTGTAAACCCCAACTCATCATTCGCCCTGAAAAATAAAAAACCGCCCTCCAATAAATAACCCAGATAATATGTGCTATCTCTGCGGATGAAGCTTCGCGCTTTATCGTATATTTTTCTATCGAGAAAAGAACCTGCCTCGTTTCGTTCGCGATCGATTTGTTCGCGTATTTTATTTTGCCCAAATAAAATTGAAGCGGTTACCGACAATAGAAAAATAAAAATAAAACGCATCGTTCTTATTTTTTGGATTGGATGCTCATCTTCGCCAAACGATTCACTTCTGCATCTACTATTTGCTGCAGCGCAGTTTTAGACGCTTCCCGGTTTCTGAAAATCATGCGATGGTGAAGTGCGGGCTGTGCCAATGAACGTAAATCATCTTCAATAACATAATCGCGTTGGTTAACCAGTGCCCATGCCTTCAGGCATTTAATAAATGTAATGCCTCCGCGCGTAGAACAGCCAAGTGCGATCTCCTGATGACTTCGGGTGCCGTTCACAATTTTTACAATGCCCTTAAGCAGCTCGGGGTGCACATAAACTTTCTCGGCCTCTTGTTGTAGCTGGATCACATCATTGTAGGTAAGCACTTGCTTAATGGTTTCCTTTCCGTTGTTGATGGCGAGGTAATTGGAATAAATATCAAACTCTACTTCTTCATTTACATAACCCAACGAAATCTTCATAAAAAATCGATCCAGTTGAGCAGCCGGTAGAGGATACGTGCCTTCCATCTCAATCGGGTTTTGGGTAGCGATGGTAAAGAAAAATTGGTCTAACGGAAAAGTACTTTCTCCGGCCGTAATTTGGTTTTCGGCCATACACTCGAGCAACGCGCTTTGTACTTTCGGGGAGGCACGGTTTATCTCATCCGCTAGAAGCACGTGTGTAAAAAGCGGCCCTTTTTTAAAAACAAAATCTTTCTTGGTTTCATCGTAAATGTGCGAGCCGATCAAATCCATGGGCAGCAGATCGGGAGTGAACTGAATTCGTTTAAACGCAACACCTCCGTTGGCCGAGTGAAACTCTACCGTTCCTTGTGAAATAGATTGCGCCAATGTTTTGGCAAGCACCGTTTTTCCCGCACCGGGGTTGTCTTCCAACAGAATGTGGCCGCGCGCCAGCAATGCAGTTACCACGTATTTTATTTCCTGACTCTTTCCGCGAATGATCGTCTCGATGTTGTCGGTCAGCGATTTAAGTTTGCCGTTGTTCATAATGTTGGTGTTTCGTAATCCGATTTTTGTGGTTGTTGAAAATAGCGAAGTGCTTTTAAAATATTGACGTAATTGAATAAAGTTTTAAAAATTCCGATTCTTTTTCGGATAGAAGGGCCTACCGAGCTTGCAAAACGATTGATTTCCTCGGCTTCTTCGGATTGCGGAATTGCATTGGCGTATTTCAAACGCAAATACATTCGCATAAATCTTTCAAAATGAGTTGAAAGCATGGGATCAACTTTTGTTTGAGCGTATTCGAGTGGGGTCTCGGTTTCCCGCTCGATGCCGGCCATGTGAAAACGGTACAATGCCGCCCGATAAACCTGATCTGCCTTAGACGTAGGGTTGTGCGCAAAAGCAATTCGTAGCATCCGGTATATTAAATAAAGAATAGGGAAAAGCAATACGAAGGCAACAAGCCCGGCCATAATTTTAGCTGCAAGCCAAGCTATTTCCTGCCAAGTTATTTTCTTCTCTTCCGTTTTTGAAACATTGCTCGAGCCGTCTTTTTCTTTTTTATTTTTTTCTTTTTTATGAATGTGAATTTCGTCTGCGATGATCGGTGAAGGAAATCCTTCCACCTGAGTTTCGATGGAAACACCGGGTTGTGGCTTTGGAATTTTCTTCGCCTCGTCTTTATACGACACGATAATGAGCGAATCGCCCGGGTTGATTGCTGCAAACGTGGTGTCTCTTTTATTATATACTACTCGGCAAAGTGAAGCATCGATTGGGCGCGTAAAGGTTTTGTTCAATCGGTAAGGGGTGTTCAAAAAAATCAATTCGCTGAATGAGGCTTCCATCTGTTTTTTTTGTACGGCTACCGATTCTGCTTTTGCGTTGAGCACCAGCCAGGGCTCGGGTGGAGGAAGCGGTGGTGTGCCATCGGGTTTAGGTGCACCTTGCTGATCTTCGTTGCCGATGGTCATGTCGAAATCGAGCCACCCGTATTCAGGAAAATAAACTTGTGTCCACGCATGTGCCTGACTGGCATAAAACCAATACCATCCTTTGTTTTTGTCGCTGCGGTTAATCGTAGCAAAGCCGGTAGTGAAACGGGTAGGCACACCCAGAGCGCGCAACATAAACAACGAAGCGCCCGCGTAGTACGTGCAGTAGCCTGCGTGTGTCTTAAACAAAAAATCGTACAGCATTTTCGAGCTGGGAATGTTGGGGTCGTCTATCGCCCCGGCTTTCAGCGTATATCTGAAAATACGTTTTCCGTTTTCATTTCGTTTTAAAAAGAAATCGCGTACGGCAAGAACTTTATCCACCGGCTTGCTGCTCGTTGCCGTAAGCCTCAAAGCCAACTTGGCTATTGAATCGTAGATGGTGCCGGTAGGATATTGTGTGTAATAATCAAAGAATTCTTTGTCTACCGTATGATAGTCTTTAACAGCTTGTAATTCTTTGGTGCGTTGTTCTTGAATTTTTTCTAGTACGGGGTTAGCCGAAATGTTGTAAACAAAATAGGCGTTGTTCAACTCTGACGCGTATGTATAAATTTTGTAAGCCGACAAAAATGTTTTTTGAAAATCTTTTTCTACCGGAATTGTTTGAATAGAAAATACATTGGACGGGCTGAGCACCGCGTGTTTCCAGGTGTTCTCCGATAAATAAACCTGTGCCTCCACTATTTTTCTAAACTTGGTGGCTTTCGATTTTCTGAAAATAGACGTATCGGTAAACGAATAATACATTGGCAGGTTTGCCGGGTCAACTTCAAACTCATCGTTGGATGGCACATTTACATCGCGTGTAAAACTTTCTTTCACGGGGTCGTAACGGGTAAGGTAATGATACACAAAGTACAAGGGTGCCGGTGAGCCATCGGGAAAATAATTATCGAGCTTGCTGCAAAACATGAGCTTATCCGATTGGCTCATCTTAGAATTTACCCGCATCGTGTCCTTCAATCGGTACCCGTCATCGGTTTTATCCATCAGGCCATACCGATCATCGTAGCCCTCATTTTTTTTTCCCGAATTTCCTCCCCCGTTCTTATCTCCTTTTGCCCCGCGCGCTGCAAGTTCTTTCTCCACGGCTTTCACTTCACCACGCAACAATCGGTCGGTAATAAATAAAGCAAAAAGTACAAGCAGAACAAACAAGGTAACACGAAACAACAAGTTTCGAGATTTCTTAACATCTATTTCAATCCGCTCGGTAAGGATGGGCGATAAAAACAACATGTACAAGCCATAGACAACAACCGGAGCAAGGTGAAGCAGGATATACGAAAGACTCACATCAACAGTGTCCGAAATAGAAACGAGTGTTGCTGCCGTGAGCACACCAAATAGTACGAGGTACGCCCAGCGGATGCGTACGAGCAACAGCCCAAACACCCAACCAAAAATAAAAAGTGTGGAGTAAAGCTGAAATCGGGCTGTGGTATAGAATACATCGAACTCGCCCGGCAACCGATTTATTATTTTTTCGATGAGCACATACACCAGCCACAAAACAATCAAAGAAACTATCCACCTCGCACCAAAATAATAGAGTGCATAGGCAACGAGTAGCCCGCACGAAAAATAAATGGTTTGGTTAACCAGGCCGGTGCTCAGCGAAGTATAAGAAAAGTTGAGAAAGCGAAGCGTAACGTAAGCAATCAAAATCGTTGGCAAAACCACCAACCCAAACCGTAGCATTAATTGTTTAAACCGTTCTTCTTTAAACCAATTCATACTTCAAGTTTAATTATATCCGTGAGCCAACTGTTGTCTCTCCCGGCAAGCGCGGTTTCAATAGCCGTTTCATTTTTTAGTAATGCCCTCCGCAATGAAGCGAACATCCACGGCTGTCGTAAATTATCTGTGGGGGTTTTTTCGGGTCGGAAGAAAATATCTTTTACCTTCCATCGAAAAGGTGAAGGTATGGCCGAAGATAATTTTACGATGACTATCGGTATGCCAGCCGGAAGTTTTTTGGCAATGATTTCCACTTCACTTACAGGTGCGAGCGATGACAAACAAACAAACGCTGCCTTTGTGTAGTTCAAGTATAAAGAAGGTGTGGTTGTATTTTGCCACGAAGCTGCCGTGATTTGAAACAATTCCGCTTTCTTGTCTCCCACACCGGATAGCTTGGGCACTTCCTGATCGTTTGGCATACGTACTTCGTAGCCGTTGCGCTGAATGGCTTCAAATAAACTGCGCACGTGGTCTTTGTACACGTTGAGAAGTTCGGTTTCAAAAACTCCTTCTTTCAAATCGAACCCATGGAAATAACTCACGTAAAAATACAAATGCGAAGCGTATGGATCTTTCATCTCTGGAATGCGCACCACCAACTGCCCGCTCTTGGCATAGATTTTCCATACAATGCGCTGAATGTTGTCGCCCGTTTCAAATTCTTTGTAGTTAACATACTCGCCTTCTACCCGCTTCGGAATTTCTATTCGGTGTTTTTGTTCTTCCGTACTGTGCGGTTCTGCTTTAATCTTTTGCCACTCGTTGGCCTGTGGTAAGGTAAACAGTTGTTGAGCGTAAGGAACCCGGCAGGGCAATGACACCAGCCCAAGCATATCGCAAAAAAGAATGAGGATTTTTTCCGAATCGTAGATGCCCCGATCGTGAAGCAGGGTATGGCCGCTGCCGCGAATGGCCTGCCGCCACCAATGCCGCGGACGCGAGACGTTCGTATCTAATATTATCTTTTCCGACATTCTTTTTTTCGAGAAAATCAATCGTACCTGAATAGTGCCCAGTAATGGCCGCAAAACATTTCCGCTGATCATAACCGATACCGGAACCCATCCGGCCTCTGCTTTCTGTCCATCGCCAAACTTTGCCTGAAGTGTTACGCGTTTATTTTTTACAAGCGACAAAAAATAGATCCAGGTAATCAATACAGAAAGTAACCCCACGGCAAATAGCCCAACCATCGTTGCTTGCGCCAACAGCAGAAATAACTTCATCACAATCCATAGGTTAGAATCATCTTGGCCGTATTCTTTTCTAAGCCAATAGCTCAGGATAAATAAAATGACCAACGACAGAAAAAACGGCCAACGAACACCTGCCAGCTTCGACCAATACGAAGACGACCTGATTGCCGATGAAATGGAAACTGAACTCATGCAAAACTCAACGTGCAAGAAAAGAAATTATTTGTGGGGGGGCAATAGTAAATACGATTAGCGCGTAAAATTTCAGAATAAAATGATCTTCCTGTTTTTGAGTCTCAATTTTTTTATATAATTATATCCCTGACAGATATCGTGAGAAACTTCCGCAATTTGATTGTAATGCAGACAAGCCCTACAAAAACCAGAATCCAGTCTATTGATGTACTTCGTGGATTGGTTATGGTTATCATGGCATTAGACCATGTACGTGATTTTATTTATAAAGCTGATCTAACGAAAGCTGCCGATGCAGCCTTGGATCCCACCAACATGAAGACTACTTTTCCTGCGTTGTTCTTCACCCGGTGGGTTACTCATTTTTGTGCTCCTATCTTTGTTTTTCTGGCAGGAACTTCCATTTACTTGATGAGCCAGAAGATGACAAAAAATGAGTTGAGTGTTTTTCTTTTTAAACGAGGTATTTTTCTAATCTTACTCGAAGTAACAATAGTTACGTTTGGCTGGTCGTTCAATCCTTTTTTTAATGTCTTCATTTTACAAGTTATCTGGGCTATTGGCATAAGCATGATTTTGCTCGGTTTCGTTATTCACCTTAGATACAAAATAATTTTTGCGATCGGGCTATTAATTGTTGTGGGCCACAATATCCTCGATATTCCTTCAATTGCAGCACCTCTAAAAGGCACCCTACTCTCCAACTTGGTTTACTTTACCAACTTTACTTTCTACACAATCACTACAAATCATTTAGTTATTGTGGCATATGCTTTTCTGCCCTGGGCAGGCGTGATGATGCTGGGCTATTGCATGGGCAAGTTGTACGAAAAAAATTCAAATGATGCCTTGCGCAGAACGATTTTATTAAAACTCGGACTACTGATAACGTTTGCATTTATTCTTATCAGGCTGAGCAATCTTTACGGTGATCCGATTCCCTGGTCAACTCAGCCCCGTGGCCCTGTTTTTACATTCCTTTCTTTTTTAAATCTAAACAAATACCCTCCCTCATTTTTATTTATTGCCATGACGATAGGGCCAGCGATGGTTTCCCTCTCGTTCTTAGAAAAAATTCAAAACTCGTTCACCAACACAATGAATGTATTCGGTAAAGTGCCTATGCTTTACTACGTTCTGCATTTATATTTTATTCATGTTGGTTTGGTAGTAATTTTTTTTATGCAAGGATTCAGCGTTGAAAATATAATATCTTCAAGTAATCCATTTTATTTCAAACCAAACGGAATAGGCTTTGGGTTAGTTGGCACCTATATCGTGTGGATTGTCATCGTGGTAATCTTATACCCTCTTTGCAAAAAATACAGTGAATACAAAAGCACGCACAAACAGTGGTGGCTGAGCTATCTTTAAAAGATTATTTCAACAATTTCTGAATGCCATCATCCGGCTCAATATTGTTCATCTGTATTACAATCTGTTCGGCACGCAGGCTTACATAGGGTGAAGGAGGGTTGACTCTATATATTTTGGGGTTGGGAAGGCCTGCCGTGATTTGCGCGGCTTCCATTCGCGAAAGTTTCTTGGCCGGTTTCTTAAAATAATAGTTGGCGGCAGCCTCAATACCAAAAACACCCTTGCCCATTTCGCTTACATTAAGATACATTTCTAATATTCTACGCTTGCCCCACACCAATTCAATCATGAAGGTAGTGTAGGCTTCCAAGCCTTTTCTAATCCAACTTCTCCCCTGCCATAAAAAAACATTTTTTGCTACTTGCTGGCTTATGGTAGATGCACCGCGCGTGCGCTTCCATTTTTTATTTCGGTTTTTGAGCGCCTCTTTAATACTGGCCATATCAAACCCGTTGTGGTCTGGAAAGAGTTGATCTTCTGAGGCCATCACTGCCAACCGAATGTTGGGCGACATATCTTCGAGATCAATGTAATCACGCTTCAGTCCATATCCACCCGACCAGCTTGTGAATTGCGTAATGGTTAAGGGCGGATTAATCCAGCGCAGCAAAACGATGTACAGCAATTGCGCTGCAAAAAGAATGAGGAAAATCTTCCAAGCCTTTTTGAAAATTTTCTTGACCATGCCGCCAACTTATAAGCGATGTTACTGATTTATCAGGAAACCTGCTAATCAAAAATAATGATAGCCGAAAACCACAATGCGTTGCTTTTTAAATGAAGTTGTCCGTTGTGCAGCAAAACGATTTTGTTTGCAATCCACAGGCCCATACCAAGCCCGGGGCTTGCTACTTCGGCCTTTGAAAATTCTCGTTTAAATTGATCGGGATTATCAATCGGTTGGGTTATTGAATTTTTTATTTCAATGCTCGCTCGCGGATTCATTTTTAATAAAACATCCACAACCGTTCCTTCGGGCGAATATTTAATAGCGTTTTCCAATAAGTTGATGATTACATTTTCAAGTTTGTCCTCATCGGCCTCAACAAAGATATTTTCAGCTTGCTCCAACTCAATCCGAACGGTCGTGTTTTTTTCTTCACTTAAATATTTTATTTTTTTCAAAGCGACATAAAGCAGCTCGCTCAATTCAACTGATTTTTTTCTCAATAGAAGCGATTCCGATTTCAGTTGACTGATCATCAGAAAGTCGTTTACGGTTCTTTCCAGTCGTTCCACTTCTTTCAACATCTCATGCCAACGGCTTTCTTTTTGCACCAGAGTAAGCTCAGCTTTCATTACGGTTAATGGAGTTCGAAGTTCGTGTGCTGCCGATGCAAAAAAATTGGTTTGGATTTGAATGGAATTCTCAATGCGGGTTAACATATCGTTGATGGTAACTGCCAACTGCCTGTTTTCGTCTTCGGTTGATGGCACCGGCACGCGCTCAATGCTTTTGGCTGCGTTAATATTTTGAGCTGCTTCAATTATTTTTAAAATGGGCCTAAGGGTATATCCCGAAACCAAATAAACGAGTAAGCCGGCAATCAAAATAGAGCCCAGGTTGGCAACAAAAAGGTACAATCGCAATTCTTTGATTTGCACGAACTGATGTTGATTGCTGCGGCCAATGTACAACGTCAGTTCACCGTTTCCATATTCAAGTGGGCGGCTAAGCCCTACAAATTTCAACGTATCATATTCGATGACGGGTTGATGAAAATCTTTTACTTCAACCGGGAAACCGGGCGATGCAAAAATTGAGTCTTTTTGAATTTCGTTGCCAGCCTGTAGGTACACCAAATAGCCTACCGGTGGCAACGGCACAATCGGTGGGTCTGTTTTTACCCGACTTAAAATTCGCTCGCCTTCCGATTTTAATTCTTTTGTATCGGCCTCTACCAGAATATTTTTTACGTTGGAATAAATGAGGTAGTTAACCGGCAAAATAATCATCACAAAAACGCCTACAAAAATGAGGGCTGTTTTGCTTTGGGTTTTGATGAAGTGGTTTGTCAATCAACCTTTGATTAATTCGCCTTCAATATAATAACCGATACCAATTTTAGTTTGAATAATGTTTTCATCGGCCAGTTTTTTTCTCAACTGCGAGAGGTGCACTTCAATTACATTGCTGCCCATGTCGAAATTTACTTCCCAAACTTTTTCAGCTATTTCCGTTTTTGTCACCACCCTGTTGCAGTTCGACAGCAACAACTCTAAAAGAGAAAATTCTCTTTTGGTGAGCGAAATTTCTTTTTGTTTTGCAATTACTTTTCGTGCGAGTAGGTCCATTTGCAAATCTCCCAATTTGTAACTTGTAAAACTTCTTGCGGTTCCTCTTCGGGTTACTGCCCTGATGCGTGCCAGAAATTCACCGAAATCAAAAGGTTTTTTTATGTAATCTACCGCCCCTTTGTCGAGCCCTTTAATCACCCGGTCCGCACTGTTGATGGCGCTCATAATGATCACAGGTGTTTTTATGTCGAAGTCTTTCAGGTTATCGATTACTTCAAACCCGGTTTGGCCGGGCAACATCAAATCCAATATAATAAGGTCGTAAGCCAAAGATGCTGCCAGGCTGAGGGCTTCGCTGCCATTGGCAACACTGTCTACCGTATAGCCGTTTTGTTCGAGTCCCTTTTTTACAAACGCATTGAGTTTGGGTTCGTCTTCAACCAAAAGAATTTTCATGGGTGGTAGAGTTGAAATAATTTACCATCAATTTGAATTTTTTCAGGAGTTACTATGCGGTAGTCTTTATTGTAAATTTCTCCTATTTTTTTTACTCGTTCTTTACCCGCTACTATAATTTCTTTCCCTTTATGAAAAAGTGTCCCGAGTTGCTGTGCCATCAAGGCATCGATTTCAATATAATACTCTGAAGCTACGATAACGCTCATCACGTTGCCTCTGTCTGTTTTATTAATCTTTGTGATTTTGCCTTTTAGCTCAACATCAGCATGTTGGTGGTCTCCGTCTGCACCTCCAAAAAAATTAAATTGTTCGATCAGCAATGTATCGGCATCCTGAATAACCGCATGAAGTTCGGGCATATTGTATTTAAGATTAATGGGGTATTCCCGTCCATAATAGACTTTTAATTCGGTATTGGGTTTTAAAAAAGAATGAACACGCTGAGCTTCTTCTGCCGGAAACGATACTATAAATTCTGAACCATCCGGCTTCTTAAATTTAGCTCCAATACACACATGGTTTTGTTTAAATAGAAAAGACTGCAATTCAGCAATTTCTTTTTTTAGTATAATCAACGAATACACCTCACTAACATCTTTAATGGGATATTGATATCCTTCTTCGTATTTCATTGGATAACCGTAAAAGGAAACCAGATCTCCTTTCTTCAGTTTTTTTGTTTGATCTGCAAACAGTTTCACCATCCAATAATTGTAGCCCACCAGCCCGTGTTCGAAAATCACTCCTTTGTCAACGTCCATCAGATTATATTTTTCGACCACCTTCTTATCGAGAAATATTTTATAGTTAGTTAAACTCTTTTTATGTTGGGGTTCTTTCACCTCCATCCACTGGCTGCCTATTTTTATTTGAACGATATTGGAAGTGCCTATATACCACGAAAATTTTTTATTGGTTTTATCCAGGTTTTTGTAAAGAGTACGCCAATTCGGGTTTACTTCAGCCTTAACCGTTACCACATCTCCCGGTTTAATTTTTTGCGAGAATAATTTTCCGTAGGATGGGTAGAACCGAAATGATTCGATTTCACCGTTTACATCCAAATTCATTCGTGACAAGGCAAAATTCGCCCCAGGCTCAATTGAGGTTACTCTCCCGGAAAATTCCGTTACTTCAAATTTTATCTGGGCAACGGAAATGAGAGGAAATAAAAAAAATAAAACAACGTAAAACGACTTCATAGCTTCCCGTATTTTGTTTCCGAAAATACAAGAAGCAACTAAAGGTTGACTGAATCGCGAATTAATTTTTCTTAAGGCGTTTGCGACCGACCCAGAAAATAGTCCACATTATTTCTTGCCGATTACATAATACAACGCTGGCCCGAGTAGTGGAAGAAAAACTACCGCGATGATCCACAATATTTTCTTTTCAATGTCTTTGTTGCCTTTTAAAATATCAAGCACAACAATGACATCGAGAACAAGTACTGCTAAATAAATAAGTGTGCTCATAATAAAGAGGATTAATTGTTATCCAGTATTTTAAAGAGTTGGTCAAGGTTGGGTGTCACAATAATTTCAGTGCGTCTGTTCTTCTGTTTGTTTTGTGCACTGTCGTTAGGTGCTACAGGAGAAAATTCTCCTTTTCCAGCCGAAGTAATTTGGTGAGGCGACATACCTGCCTTAATTAAAATGCGGGTAATGGAGGTGGCGCGCAACACACTTAAATCCCAATTGTCTTCGAACTGTTGAGAAGCTTTGGCAATCGGCACGTTGTCGGTATGGCCTTCGATCATTACCTGAATATCTTTTTGATCTTTAATGGCTTTGGCTAATTGTTGCAATGCCCCCTGGCCTTTTTTATCCACGGTTGTACTGCCCGACCCAAACAATAATTGCTCGGCCAACGAAACATACACTTTGCCGTTCTTCACTTTCACTGTTAAATCATTTTCTTTAAAATTGAGCAGTGCATTGGTAATTTTATTTTTCAAATCTTGCACAGCCTTATCTTTGTTGGCCAAAACCTGTTCAAGTTCGTTTACTTTTTTTTCGCGTTCGGCAAGGCTGTTGCTGAGCGAATCATTCGCGTTGCGTATCCTTTCCAGATTATCCTGAATCGCCAAAAGCTGATCGCGTTGCTGAGCCAAATCCTGGCTCAACCGTCCGCTTTTGGTTAGCGATGTTTTGTAACTCGCATTCAGCTTTTCAAATTCATTGTTCAGGTCAGTAAATTTTTTAGTGCCCGCTAGCAGGTTAGTGGCAAGATCGACCGAATCTTGCTTTAATTTTTTTAATGATTCGTTGAGGTGTGAAATGGATGTGTTTGCCTCGTCAAGCTGTTTGGATTTATCGGCCAGCTCGCCTTCGGTTTTTATTTTTTGAGCCAGGATGTCGTCAAACTTTTTTTTCGAGACGATACAGGAAGAGAGCAGGCATGAAATGGCCAAGAGTGCAGCGGTTGTTTTCATAAATGAAGTTTAAAAAATATAAAACAAAATTATCCATTATTCATTGGAAGACAACAGTACTTGCTCTTATCTTTCATAAAAAAAGATTATGGAAGGCATGCTCAAACCCGGCTCATTCAATAACAAAACCATCATTATCACCGGAGGCGGAACAGGCCTGGGGCGCTCCATCGGAAAATACTTGTTGCAACTTGGAGCAAACCTGGTTATTGCCAGTCGGAAAAAAGAAGTTATCGACAAAACGGCAGCCGAACTAACACAGGAAACTAAAGGCAACGTGCTGGCTGTGCCGTGCGATGTGCGCAAATACGAAGACATAGTTGCTGTAATCAAAGAAGCCGAGAATCGATTTGGAAAAATTGATGCCGTATTGAATAATGCCGCAGGCAATTTTATCAGCCCCACCGAACGCCTCTCGCACCGCGCCTTCGACATCGTTGTTGATATTGTTTTGCGGGGAACTTATTACACTACCCTTGCGGCCGGGAAAAACTGGATCGAAAAAAAACAAGCCGGAACATTTCTGAATATTGTAACCACCTATTCGTGGACTGGTTCCGGATACGTGGTTCCGTCTGCGTGCGGCAAAGCCGGTGTGCTTGCACTCACCCGCTCGCTCGCTGTGGAATGGGCCAAGTACAACATCCGCAGCAATGCTATTGCCCCAGGGCCATTCCCCACCGAAGGCGCGTGGAGCCGGCTGCTACCGGGCGACCTCGCAAAAAAATTTGATCCTGCCAAAAGAATTCCGCTCGGGCGAGTGGGCGAGCATCAAGAGCTTGCCAACCTTGCCGCATACTTGCTTTCCGATTATTCCGCTTACGTAAATGGTGAGGTGATTACCATTGATGGAGGTGAGTGGCTCAAGAGCGGTGGTGAATTCAGCCACCTCGAAATGATACCCAACGAAATGTGGGACATGCTGGAAAAGATGAGAGGGAAATGACACTTGATTTTGAAAGGCCATTGCTTTATACTCTTGATTGCCAGCTCGTTTTCACCTGTCGTGGCGCAATCCGACTGTACCCTCCGCAAAGATCAAGACAGCATTAAAGTTTACACATGTAATACCGATACTTCAAAATTCAAATCCATCCGTACTGAATTAACGGTTCATGCCAACTTGGAGCAACTCGAAAATTTCATCCTCGATATCAAAAATTATATCGCTTGGCAATACAATACTGTAGAATCAAAAATCTTGAAAAAGATCAGCAAATCAGAATACCTTTATTATGTAAAGATTGAGGCCCCTTGGCCAGTGGCTGACCGAGACATGGTGATTCGCTTGCGCACAATCCACCTTACCGATACACAACTTTATATTTCAGCAAATACAGAGTCAGGGATTATTCCTGAAAAAAAAGGGTTGGTTCGCGTGCCCACATCGCGTTCGCAATGGACCGCCATAGAGCAAAAAAAAAATCGAATTGCAATCAACTATTCAATTCAAATAGACCCGGGAGGCAATGTGCCTTCTTGGCTTGTTAATTGGGTGAGCGCCAATGCTCCGTATCGGTCGTTTAAAAAGCTGAAAGAAACTCTGGAGAAAAAATAATTTCAATCGTTAATCGCAAACTCAAAGTCCTCGATCTGTTCAAGAAAAACTTTTTTTCTCAACATGGGGTGAAGTGGGTTTAACAATAAATTGAATTCACTTGGATAAACCGACAACGGCAGCCGGGCGGATGGAACAGCGAGCATCGGTGTTTTTTGTTGCAACAACCATTGCTTACCAAGTTCTTGGGTAGACGCTGGATGCGGCCGGTAGTTCCAATCTCGCGGCAGTTTGTCTTCGGGCGTAAAGCTGATTTTGCTATCTACTTTGTAGATCACCCGGCACCACTCGCGCATGCGCACGTAGGTTCCCATAATGGCCATGATCTCAGTGGCACAAAGCGATACCTGAGAGGAGGTATAAATGATTGGGTAACCTGCCGGATTCCACCGAGCAGAAGAATTGCCAAAGCCCCACGGGTTAGTACGGTGTTCGCGCGCGATAATTCGGTGAACAAACACCCGGTTACATTATGTTGCCAAACTGCAATGCCATCAAGGTATCTTGAACGAGTTCTATGCCAAACGGACGGCTGATTATTTCTTTAGGCGATTTACCTCCCAACGAAAAATTTTTTTCTCCAAACCAATTTTTAAAAATTGCTTCGCTTTTAAAAACATCAATGCCGGTTTTAATTAAATGATCTATTTTAGCCACTCGTTCGCTGGCGGTTACCCCAATAGCAGTTTGTTTTCCCCAACGTGCTAACGTGCGCGAAGAAACTCCGGTTATGCCGGCTGTCTCTTCTTGCGATAGGTTGAGAAACCGAAACAATGGTTGTACTCTGCCATAGGCCATCCCATAGTTACCAATGCTTTCTTCTACTTTGCTCCAGTTCTCTTCGTTAAGAATGATGTAACCGATCTTATTATTTTTAATGCGCGAGTGTTTTTCCATATCGACAAATGACATACAAATATACGACATTTGTCTAGATATCAAAGTAAATCAATAATAGTTTAAAGAGAATATATATAGCAGTAGTCGTTCTGGGCAGATTGATGCCCAATTACATTTAACCCAGTTGTTGCAACGGGGGGGATAATCAATCAATCAATCAATCAATCAATCAATCACCTGCTTTTCGATTAGCAGCATGAGGATGTGGATAATTTTAATGTGCACTTCCTGAATCCGATCGGCATAACCGTGATGCGGCACGCGCAATTCTACATCGGCAAGTGGGGCAAGTTTGCCTCCGTCTTTCCCAGAAAGGATGATCACTTTCATTCCTTTTTCCTTCGCGGCTTGAACAGCTCGAATAATATTCATAGAATTTCCGCTGGTGCTCAGGCCGAGCAGCACATCGTTTTTGTTTCCAAGGGCTTCGATGTATCGCGAAAAAACAAATTCATATCCATAGTCGTTGCTCACACACGAAATGTGGCTGGGATCAGAAATACATAGGGCTGCGATCGCCTTTCGGTTATCACGGTATTTTCCGGTGAGTTCTTCGGCAAAGTGCATGGCATCGCAATGTGAGCCACCGTTACCACACGAAATTATTTTACCGCCATTCTTTACTGAATTGGAAATGATCCGCGAAGCTTCTTCTATTAAAATAATATTATGTTCATTCTTCATGAACTTATCGAGTACCGATGCCGCCTGCGAGAGTTCAGCGTTAATAACTTCACGAAAATCCATTGGGTATTACGGTTTAGATGCCTTTTTTAGGTCTAACCTTGTCCAGAAAATTTCAATTACCAACAACACTACGCCAATCAGGGCACCGAATTTGAATAGCCCTATGTATTTAAAAATCTCAAACAAAAAATTGAGGTCATCGCGCATGGATTCCATGTAAACGGTAAAGAAAAATATACCCAACTGATATATTCCAAAAATCGAAAAGAAAATAATCCTGCGCGCGTTCATGAGGGTAATGTTAAAAGGTAAACATAGTTCTTTCCAATTTATACAAAATTGCAATTCCAATCAAAAACTTGCATCGAATTTCATTCAGGCTGTTTTTTGAATATCCACCAATTTCTTATACAAACCATTGCCGTTGTTGAGTTCTTCATGAGTACCCCGTTCCACAATTTGGCCTTGTTGAATTACCAGGATTTCGTCCGCGTGCTGTATGGTGCTCAGTCGGTGGGCGATCACCAACGAAGTACGGTTTTCCATCAGTTTAAAAAGGGCCTCTTGTACCAACTTTTCCGATTCTGAATCAAGGGCCGAGGTTGCTTCATCCAATATAAGTATGGGTGGATTCTTCAACACTGCACGGGCAATACTTAAACGCTGGCGTTGCCCACCAGAAAGTTTCGATCCGCGTTCGCCAATGTATGTTTGGTACCCGTGCTCGGTCTGCATAATAAAGTCGTGGGCGTTGGCGATTTTAGCTGCATGGATCACGGCCTCCTCACTTACCTGAGGATTGCCAAAAGCGATGTTATTAAAAATGGTATCGTTAAATAAAATAGATTCTTGAGTAACTACGCCCATGTGCTGACGCAGCGATTCAATTTCATAATCCGTCAATGATTTACCGTCCAGGCACACTTCGCCTTCGGTTGGGTCGTAAAAACGCGGCACCAAATCGGCAAGTGTTGATTTACCTCCGCCCGAAGGGCCTACCAACGCAATTGTTTTTCCTTTTTCAATTTTGAAGTTGATATGTTTGAGTACCGGATCCAAATCGTAAGCAAAAGAAACATTTTTAAATTCGATGCTGTCTGCAAAGGTTTTTAATTCAGTTGCATTGGGTTTGTTTTGAATGGTAGGTCGGCTGTCGATCATCTCAAAAATCCTTTTTGCCGAAGCCGTGCCTTTTTGAAGCGAAGTGATTCCGTTTGAAAAGTTTTTGGCCGGCTGAATAATCATGGAGAATATGGCGAGGAAACCTAGAAAGACTTCCGGTTTCAAAGTTGAGTTGGAACTAAGCACCATGTTGCCACCAAAGAAAATTATACCGGCCACAATCAACACGCCCAGTATTTCTGAAACAGGCGATGCCAGTTCATTTTTGTACGACATGGACTTGCTGAGCCTCCGGTAGTTTGCGCTTTCGCCTTCAATTTTGTTGATGATAAAATTTCGGGCGTTAAACGCTTTCACCACCCGCATACCGCTAAAAGTTTCGTCAAGGATATTTACAATTCTGCCAAGAGACTCCTGGCTTTCCGCAGCTTGTTTCTTCAAACGTTTGATAATCTCTGCCAACACGCCACCCGTGAGCGGAAGCACAAGCAATGTAAATAAGGTGAGTTGGGGCGATATCTTGAACAATACAAAAAAATAAACGATGATGGTGATCGGTTCTTTCAGCACGGCTTTCAAACTGTTCATCACCGCATTTTCAACTTCCATCACATCGTTGGTAAATCGTGAGATCAGGTCTCCTTTCCGTTCGTTATTAAAATACCCGATGTGCATGAGCGACACTTTTTTAAAAATATCCATTCGAATATTTTTTGTCAGGTCGACTCGTATCTTGGTCGCCATCACACGTTCGAGATACCGGAACAGATTAGCGAGAATCACACAGGCCACAATCAGACCGCAAACAAACAGTAGCGCATTGAGTGAGCCATGCTCTCGGATAATCAGAAGATAAAAATGATTGAAGGAGTCGATAATAAAATCGGTTGACAGGCTGAACGCAGGTAGGGGTGGAACGTTAACTTCTCCACGGCCTTGCTCGAACAAGGTGGTGAGCATCGGGATAACCAGCACAATGTTAAAAGCCCCAAAGACAATCCCTAAAATAGAATAAAGAAAGAAGAAGCCGAGTCTGCGGCCAATGGCATTTGCGTAGGAAAGTATTCGTAAAAAAATTTTCATTCTTAAAAATCGTAAGTCCGTTGCGGAATATTCCACCGCAAGGATAGTGAGGTAATCGTTGAGTTATTATTATACAAAAGCGAAACACTGCTGCTCTTGCGGACAATAGTTTTAAAATCGACAAATAAATTATGCTTGAGCATAAATGAAGCGGTGCAATCCACAAATGCTATTGTGTTGCTTACGCCTTCGCCAATTTTGTGTCCGTAGTCTCCACCCGTACGCGTGGTGTTGTTTTTCAAAATATCGCTGCCCCAGTTTACACCCGTGGTATCCCGGCCTATTTTTGTATAAAAACTCTTCACAATCAAATTCAATCGGGGCAAGGGCTGATAGCGAACAATGGCCACGCCCTCGATCAAATTAGCACCCAGCGGGTGAGCCAACGGCTGGTTGTAGTTGCTGTAGTTGCTGTATTGCGAATCGTGCGAATACGTGTAGGGCCTGATCACATTGGCTTCGAGTTGAATATCCAGGTTAGAGACGTTAAACGCATCGATATATTTTAAGCCTCCCTGGAACGCAAATTTATTTCCCCACCAGCCTTTGCGCGAAATAACTTCTTTCAGTACAAACTCATCTACCACTGCCTGTCCATACAACGAAATCCGTTTGGCGGCATTCCATTTAAAATCTATACCGAGCAACACATTGTCCGGGCTTCCGCCTTGTTGCTCAATGGCGCGATAGAAAATAACCGGGTTAAGGTAATTCAACTGGAACGCATTTCGGTTGATGGTATCTTGCGGGGCAAACACAATCGATTCAAACACACCCAGATTGAATTTCTTTCCGATGTTGATGCTGGCATGATGAAACGCCATGTATTTAACCGGGTAATTTTTATTGGCGGTTGAACCGGTAGGCGTACCCATTGGATCTGCCGTGAGGCGGTTGAGCTGAACAAGATAGTTGATCTTCCAAACCTTCAGATTGGTGCGAAAAAAAAGATTGGGCGGGGAATAATCCGAAAAAATCAACGAACGAAATCCGTTCCCGATAAATGTGCGGTCGTTGCCAAACTGCATATAAATATGCTTGCTCACGTTAAAATCAATATAGCCACGAGCCAGAAAAAAATCAACCCCGTTTTTGTTAAAGGATTTCCAAAAACCCTGATGCGGTACTACATCTGTATTGTTGAGCAACATTGCATCGCGTACATACGCGGGGAGCAAAGCCTGGTTATCGGTTAAGAAAGTATAGAAACCAATCTTTTTATCAATCATTCCGCGCATCTCAATACCACGGGTGTTCGCATACAAGGTTTGGTTTAATCGGCTGTCTTTTCCAACCCCAAGGTACAGCACGGGGTTTACGTGAAGATCGAAAGCGGGTTCATCAACATAACCCAGGTCTGATTTTTTTTTGTACATGCCCCAAACAGGCTTGGCCGCAGTGTTGGTTTGTGCGTGGCTCCACTCCCAGTTATCGTTCTCCAAAAAATCGTAATTGAATCGGTCGGCAGCCGAAGTAAAAACGCGGTCATTTTTTTCGAGCGAATCGATCATGGCCACAATGTCTTTTCTTTTGAAGGGCCTTACGGAAGTGAAAACTTCTGGCGAAATTCTCCCGGCTTTGATTTCGTAACGAGTAATCCAATGATAATAGTCTTCATTGAGTGTGGCATTAGTACTTTGAGCATGAGAACTGTAGAAGCTCAAAATAAAAGCTGAAGAGGCAGTTATTTTCAGGATATTTTTCATCGCTAAAGGCCAAAATTGGCCTTTTTATTTGATTTTGCCTTGTTTTTAAAAAATTGAGTTTTCAAGCGATTGCATATCTGCCCGGTTTGCCTATTTTTGCAGTCCTTTTTACAGAAAATATGAAGAAGAACATCCATCCTAACTATCAAGAAGTGGTTTTTTGGGACACGTCAAGCGATTTTAAGTTTTTGAGCTGCTCGACCAATGTGCCTAAAGAAAAAATTAAATGGACTGACGGCAAAGAATACCCGGTGATTAAAGTGGAGGTTAGCTCTGCATCGCACCCGTTCTTTACCGGCAAGAAAATGTTTGTCGATACCGCAGGCCGTGTGGAGAAATTCCAAAAGAAGTACGGCAAGAAACAATAATTGCTATTTGCGTTTTTAGAGAAATCCCGCCCCGAAATTTCGGGGCGGGATTCTTTTTTTAGCGTTGTCCTACATATTTTGAATTATATTTGAATATGAAAACAATGACCATTGAATTTGAGGAACCAAGCTTTGAGTTGTGGAGAAATTTACCTGCGTCATGTCAACAAATGCTCACGTCTAAAGCACTTGAATCAATTTTAAAAGGTGAGCCTTATCCTACAGGACCCGATCAACTATACTTAGCTATTGAATTAGCGGAAGCAGGCGTAAATGCAGAAACTAT
This sequence comes from Bacteroidota bacterium, assembly GCA_018267285.1. GTDB lineage: Bacteria > Bacteroidota > Bacteroidia > Cytophagales > Cyclobacteriaceae > ELB16-189. The sequence goes on from JAFDYU010000014.1 coordinate 23,556, forward strand.
CAGTAAACTTACCCGCCTAGACTTTGAAATATTTTCGGAGTTTATGCCTGAGTAAGTTATACCATGTATTTTATTTTTGATACCAATACACTTATCAGCGCCATTCTGAAACCTCTTGGCACACCTAATCTGGCCTTGAGTATTGCCAGGCAAAAAGGAAAATTGGTTTTTTGTAAAGAAACAAAAGATGAATTGATACGAGTAGTTAGCCGAAATAAGTTCGAAAAATATTTAGCATTTGATTTAAGGATTGAAATAGCTTTATCAATAATTGAAGGAGCCGAGATGAGGAAAATTGATTCATCGCCAAAAATCGAATGCCGTGACCCAAAAGATGAAATATTTCTCAGACTGGCTCTTCGTGGAGACATCGATTGCATTATCAGTGGAGATATTCACCTGAAAGAGATTGATCCATTTTACAATATCCCCATCCTACCACCGTCAAAATTTATTGATTGGATTCGAAGAATTAATATTAATGTAAATAAGTGAACGTAATCTTATTCGATACTCCCCCCACTCGGGCCAACTTACTGCCGCTAACCTATACGCGGCCGGTAGCGCAACTACGTGTAGGCATTTTAACGATCACTGAAAAGTGGCAAAATTATTTTCAGACACTGCCTTCCTTTTCAACTGAAAAATATCTTGCGCAAAAATTTCCGAAAAAAATAACCGCAGATAACCTGTGGTTGAACGGTGCAGTCTGCCCGGACGAGGCCTTGGCAGAAGCGATAAAGAAATTAAAACACGGAGATGCGCTCAGTAAAAACTCCGTAATTCTGGCCGCACGTACTTCCTCAAGCGAACTGCCTGAAAAGTTTGAAGGCAACACGATTGAATACCAAAATGAACCGGTTATCATCGACCAGTTGTGGAAAATATATCAGCATAATGGAAGCCAGATCCGTTCCGATTTTAAATTAATTACTTCCACAAAAAAATCGGCCGCCATTAAAGACCCACACACCCGCGTTTACAACGAAGGAAATATTTTTTTAGAGGAAGGCGCTGTACTTCACGCTGCAATTCTAAATGCGGAAAACGGGCCGATTTACCTCGGCAAAAATTCGCAGGTGCAGGAAGGCGCCATTATACGCGGGCCGTTTTCGCTTGGCGAAGAATCGGTAGTGAACATGGGCGGTAAAATGCGAGCCGACACCACCATAGGGCCTTTTTGCAAAATCGGTGGCGAAGTGAGCAACTCGGTGTTGTTTGGTTACAGCAACAAAGCGCACGAGGGTTTTTTGGGCAACTCGGTGTTGGGCGAATGGTGCAACCTCGGAGCCGACACCAATACTTCCAACCTCAAAAACAATTACGACAATGTAAAGCTGTGGAATTACGACAAAAAAAGTTTTGTAGATGTGGGGCTCTCGTTTTGCGGACTGATTATGGGCGACCACAGCAAAAGTGGAATTAATACCATGTTCAACACCGGCACAGTAGTAGGCGTGAGTTCCAATATTTTTGGAGCCGGCTATCCTCGCAATTATATTTCCTCATTTCAATGGGGCGGAGCTGCGGGATTTACCGAATACAAATTTGAAAAAGCCATGGAGACAGCCGAGCGTGTGATGGCACGCAGGAACATGAAACTTGATGAAACAGAGAAATCGATTTTGAAAAATGTTTTTGAAAAAGACAAATGAATTATCCTTTCTTTGGTTAATGCCTTGTAGCTTGCATTCAAAATGACCTTCTCCTCCATTCCAGGCCTCGAAGAAATAAAAAGCAAACTCACTGCTACGGTACAGTCGAATCACATTGCACACGCATTGTTATTTGCAGGAAGACCAGGCGCGTTAAATTTGCCGATGGCGTTGGCTTTTGCCCAGTATCTGCATTGCCAAAATAAAAATGGAGTCGATGCTTGTGGCACCTGTGCCGCTTGCAGCAAAAGCCTGAAATACATCCACCCCGATACGCATTTTGTTTTTCCGCTCAGCAACATCAAAAACGATAAAGACGAAGAGCGTTTTCGATCCGATATTTTAAAACAATGGCGAAGTTATTTACTCGAACAACCTTTTGGCAACCTCGGCAACTGGGTTGAATTTTATGGTGGCGAAGACAAGCAAGCCCTTATCTCGCGCGAAGAGAGCCGTGGAATTGTACGGACTCTTTCACTTAAACCGTTTGAAAGTCCAAACAAAGTAATGATCATCTGGTTGCCCGAACTGATGCACCCTTCTGCTGCTAACGGGATTTTAAAAATTTTGGAAGAACCACCACCACAAACTTTTTTCCTGATGGTGACCAACGCTGCCGAACAATTATTGCCTACTATTATCTCGCGAACGCAAGCGGTGAATGTCCCCCTACTCAGCGATGTTGAAGTTGAAAGTTATCTAAAAAAAAATCATTCAGTCGAAAAAACAAGGTTGGAAGAAATTGTACAAATGGCCGAAGGCGATTTGAACCAGGCTCTTGAGTTGATCGGCAGCGAAGAAGATCATCATCAGGAAAAATTTAAGGACTGGATGCGCGTATGCTACGAAAACAATTATATAAAACTAATTGGCCTTGCCGATGAATTTCATGAAATGGACAAGCTGGCTCAACGCAATCTTTTGCATTATGCCCTCGGCATGATACGCGAAGTGTTATTGCAGATTTCCAATGTAAAAGGGATCAGCAGGGCTACATCGGCAGAAGGAAAATTTATTGGCGACTTCAGTAAACATATGGCATTGCCAAAAATTGAAAGCTTCAATCGTTTGATTAATGAAGCAGTTTATCACCTGGAGCGCAACGGCAGTGCCAAAATGATTTTTATGGATTTATCGCTTCATCTGGCCAAATCCATCAAATCGTAATTCATTACTTTTGTTGTTTACCATTTAAAATATGAAGAGAATTTTAGTAGTGGCGATTTTGTTCGTAACCCTGAACAACACAAGTACAGCACAGAAAAAAGATTTTGTCATCACCATAAAAACTGCGTATGGCGACATCGTTGCCGTTCTATACGATGAAACGCCCAAGCATAAAGCAAATTTTATCAAGCTGGCAAATGCACATTTTTATGACAGCACACTCTTTCACCGGGTGATTACAGGGTTTATGATTCAGGGCGGAGACCCCAATTCGAAGAAAGCCAAAAAAGGAGAAGGTTTAGGCAGCGGTGGCCCCGGCTATACGATCGAAGCCGAATTCAATCCAAAACTCTTTCACAAAAAAGGAGCCATTGCAGCTGCCAGGATGAGTGATCAGCAAAATCCGACAAAAGCATCGAACGGTAGCCAGTTTTATATTGTTCAAGGAAAAGTAACTCAACCCGATGAATTGGATGGTTTAAAAATAGACCGGCAAAAAACGAATACGGCCATGAAAGCTTTTCTGTATAAACCTGAATACAAGTTGTACGAAGACACGCTTCAACGGCTGCGCGCCAACAGAAATGTAGCCGCTTTCAACAAAAAGCTTATCGAGCTTGCGCCTCTTATCGAAAAAGAAACAGGGATAAATATTTTAAAAAATATTTCGCCTGAAAAAATTGAAGCCTATTCAACCGATGGAGGCGCACCGTTTCTAGATGATAATTATACTGTTTTTGGCCAAGTGATAAAAGGATTTGAGGTGATTGACAAAATAGCGATGGTGAAACGCGATGGCGCCAATCGGCCCACAGAAGATGTGCGTATGTTTGTAACCGCAAAAGAAATGAGCCGGAAAAAAATTTCTAAAAAATTCGACTATCAATTTCCACAATCGGAATCAAAGAAATGAAAATTTTGGTAACCGGTAGCAATGGGCTTCTCGGCCAAAAACTCGTGGGGCTGATCTCGCCCCTGCCCGAATTTCATTTAATCGCAACGGCAAAATCAAAATTAATACCAGAATTAATTCGGGGAGAGTTTTATTCGCTCAACATCACTGATGAAAAACAGGTTAGCGAGTTGATCTCAACCGTAAAACCAGATGTGGTTATCAACACAGCCGCCATGACTCAGGTAGATCAGTGCGAAACTGAAAAAGAAAAATGCTGGCTCGCCAACGTAACTGCCGTTGAATATATAGTGGACGCCTGCCGCGAAAACAACACACACCTGATCCACCTCTCTACCGATTTCATTTTTGATGGAACGCACGGCCCATTGGATGAAAACGAAAAACCGAATCCACTGAGTTACTATGGCGAAAGCAAACTGGCCGCGGAAACGGCCATCCAAAAAAGCAACATCAACTGGACTATTTTAAGAACGGTTTTGGTTTATGGTGTAACCAAAGACATGAGCCGCAGCAACATTGTTCTTTGGGTAAAGAAAAGCTTGGAAGAAGGAAAAAAAATAAACGTGGTGAACGACCAATGGCGAACGCCAACGTTGGCAGAAGATTTAGCACAAGCGTGTTTGCTCGCTGCCCGGAAAAAAGCCAATGGCATTTACCATGTTTCCGGAAACGAACTGATGACTCCGTACGACATTGCTTTAGCCACTGCAGAATTTTTTAACCTGGACAAATCATTAATCTCTCAAACCAATTCAACAAAATTTACCCAACCCGCCAGGCGCCCGCCAAAGACCGGGTTTATTATTGATAAGGCAAAACGAGAATTGGGCTACAGCCCACATTCATTTAAAGAAGGGCTTGCACTGTTAGCAAAGCAGCTATACGGCTAACTATTATCGTAGAGCCTCAAATTCCCAACACGCTTTTCAGTTTTACATATCCTGCTTGGCTGAGCGGCATGCGCACACCGCTTTTCAACAGGGCTACGTGGTTGTCTTTCTCCAGGGGCTCAATGCGCGTAAGCTCTTGCAAGTTTAAAATATAAGAGCGGTGCACACGTACAAACTGCAGTGCGTCCAGTGTCTTTTCAAAAAATGACATCGTCTTCTTTTTTAAAAAGAAACCATCGGCCGTAAATATTTTTACGTAATCATCAAAAGCTTCGAAGTAGTGAATCTTTTGCACGGGCAGCACCACAATGTTTTGTCCTTTCTTCACCACAATGCGTTGGCTGCTTTCGGGGGATGCCGTTTCTTCCGTCAAGGCAATGGGGATTTTAGGCTGCTGCCCTAGAACCTTGCTAACGGCTTTATCGAAACGTTCTTTACTAAACGGCTTTAATAAATAATCAATAGCATGAGCTTCAAATGCCTTCATGGCGTACTCATCGAAAGCCGTAGTGAAAATTACCTGAGGCGGATTATCGATTAACTCCAGCATTTCAAAGCCGGTAATCTTGGGCATCTGCACATCCAGAAAAATTAAGTCCGGCTGATGTTGCACTATCATTTTTACTCCTTCAAAACCATCGCCACACTCGGCAACGAGGTTCAGGTTTGAAAAACTTTTCAAGTATTCTTTTACAATGCCACGAGCCAGGGGTTCATCATCAACGATTACCACTTTCATAATTGGGGAACCTTAATGTGTGTGATAAAAATGTTCTCTTTTTTTTCTGTGCTGAGCAAATCGTTTCTGAAAAACAGCAACGATAATCTTTTTTGTACCGATTGCAATCCAAAACCGGTTCCGGTTTTAGGTGCTGCGGTATCGGCATCGAAGGGGTTTTTTATTTCAAGTAGCAGATTGTTGTTGTCGGGTTTTGCAACCAGTCTGATCACCACATTGCCCACGGTATCGTACAACCCAAATTTAATGGCGTTCTCCAATACCGGTTGCAATAATAAGGACGGTAATTTCATTTCTAGGGCAGCATTGTCTGCCTCAATAGCCGTAGATAGCCGATGCCCAAATCTTACTTTTTCAATATCAAGATATAGCTGGAGGTGGTGGAGTTCGTGCCGAAGCGTGGTAAACTGGTTGTTTTCTTTCTTTACGGTGCCGCGTAAGAAATCAGAAAGCTGTTCAATCATTTTTCTGGCTTGCTCCGGCTGGGCAACCGTTAGTGCGCTGATTGAATTTAAACTGTTGAATAAAAAATGAGGTTGCAGTTGCCGTTGTAGGTTGGTTAATTCTGCTTCGCGCATAAGCTTTTCAGTTTCTTTGGTACGATGTTCGTTTTGTTGTTGTTCTTTCATGTACGAAAACAACCAGCCATCGATACCGGCAATAACAATCATCAACCAGATGAAGACCATCCGTACAGGAAAAGTAAGCTCAAACCATGATGTATATTCTAAGCTTGAAGGAATACTTTTTAATATCCATGACGATGCGAGACCACACATTGCAGTTAGCGCGGCTGCTTCAATCAAAATAATCAATGCGTTTTTTGCCGAAGGCCTGAAGTAGCCTACAATCTTAATCATCAGATAGCCTGCACCTACCATAAGTGAACTCGTAACGGACGCATCCATCCACGATTCGCGAAATGAAATTCCGTAGTAATTCATCACAAACATCTGGATTACCGTCCACACCACCCACCAAGCCAAAAAGAAAAATTGTACTGTTGCTTTCATCGCAGATTTAAAACTGAGGTCGTGCATCCAACTGCATGCAGGCCGCCTGGTTGTGAATAAAATTTACGTAGTGATTCCCTTCGTCTATTTCGCGTACTTGTGTGTGCAGCTCAACTCCACTTCTTATGTTTAACGGGCGGAGCTCGGCAACATTAACAAACTCCCATTGTACCAATCCATGTTCTTTGTTGATAACAGTTTCTTCAAAGCTAATCCCGAGCATACGGGCAATGAAAAAAGCATCTTCAAAATTTTCAGCTTCAACCAACCGAAGGTGTTCGTCAAACTGATGACGCTGCATGCCTTCACCTTTGATTTGAAATACGAGTTTTGCGATGTACCAGTTCATATAATTTACAATTATGATTTATGGTTAAACACTCCGTTAATAACTTTTAATTTCTATCGAGCCAAACACCACACCTCCCTTTAGAATCAATGTTTTGTTTTCGGCTACTTCGTTGGTTTCCTTTCTTTTATCTTCTACCGACCCAAAAACACAATCTACGTTCGATTCGATCTTCCAATGTGCCGGCACAATCAATTTTGCTCCACCAAATACAACGTTTAATTCGAGCGTAGCCGTGCCATTAATATCGGCCTGTGAAAAATCCAAGTCATTACCGCCAAAAACTGCATTGACCTCACCACCTTTAAAATCTTTTGATACCACTCTTTTTTTAGTACCTCCAAAAACGGAATTGATGTCTATGTTGTTTTCTGAAGAACTGGATTCGTTTTGAAATCCATCCCAATAACGTTTTCGCCTTCCTGGTTTGAAAATCATGATCACCCCAAACAAAATAATTGCCAACGGCCAGATGTATTGACTAAAACTTAATTTGGGGTAAAAGTCGTTCAGCAGAAAAGCTCCGCCAACAACAATCAACACCATCCATCCACCGGGTTGAAACGACCTGCGCGCGCCAACAAAAACACCAATGGCAATGAGCAGCATTTGCCACGTTAGTGCCCATTCGGGAATTGCAACGCCCATCTGGCGTGCCAACAATATGCCACCTACCACAATCAGGATTGTTCCGCCAAAAAAACGGCCTGAGCGCGATGACCTGAATCTTTCGGGATGTCTTTCTTCTCTGTTCATTTTGTTTCTTTCTTAATTTATGCTCAAATCAACGCACGAAAATACAATTTGTCCATCACCAATAGGCAGGCTCTGGCAGGTAGTCGGTAAACGAGGGGATTGCGTAGGTAAACGCATTTATTTATTCTCACCCTCGTTGTTCTATATCCATTTCATCATGTATATTCGTTAAACCCTAAAACCTAACCTATGAAAAATGCATTGAAGTTTGTTGGCTATGCTGTGGCCATTTTAGTTGTAGCGATTGCCGGCTTATTGATATACCTGAAAACAGCCTTGCCTAACCTTGCAAAAGCCGAAGACCTGAAAATTGAGTACACACCCGAACGGGTTGAACGCGGAAAATATCTTGCCCACCATGTTTCTGTCTGTATGGACTGCCACTCTACGCGCGATTGGTCAAAATTTTCTGGTCCTCTCAAACCAGGAACGCTGGGCATGGGCAGCGAGCGCTTCGACCAAAATGTAGGCTTGCCGGGCGTTTACTATTCCAAAAACATAACACCGGAAGGCATTAGCCGATATACCGATGGCGAATTATTTCGCACCATCACCACGGGGGTGAGCAAAGAAGGCAAAGCACTTTTCCCACTGATGCCATTTACATACTACGGGCGCATGGATCCGGACGATATTTATTCCATCATTGCCTACGTGCGCTCTTTGCAGCCCATCAAAAATGAGGTGCCCGAATCGGTGTCTGATTTTCCCATGAACTTTATCATCAATACCATTCCTAAAAAAGCAGATCCACACCCCCGCCCCGATACTACCGATTTACTTGCTTACGGTGCCTACATGACCAACGCTTCGGGCTGCCGCGAATGCCACACACGCGCAGAAAAGGGGCAGATCGTTGAAGAGTTTGCTTTCAGCGGGGGGCGTGAATTTAAAATGCCCGATGGTTCGATGATTCGTTCGTCCAACCTGACACAAGACCCAAAGACCGGCATAGGCAAATGGACGGAAGAACAATTTATCCAACGGTTCAAAATTTTTGCAGATTCGGGAGCGGCTGTTCCGGTAAAACCGGGTGAGTTCAACACCATTATGCCGTGGACCATGTATGCCGACATGAAGAAGAAAGATCTTGCCGCGATCTTTACTTACCTGAAAACCGTGAAAGAAATTTCTAACGAAGTGGAAAAGTTTACACCCGCCCCCAAATAAAACTATTCTGCCGAGCCTGCCCTATCGTGAATTTTTATTTTTGACAGGTCGATCTCCTCGTCATCGCGCTCGGTGCGAAACCCCGGCTCCAACTCGTCAATCCACAATTTATTTTGTGTTGGTTTGGTTTTGTCGAACGTAAGAATTAAAGCGGGAAGCAAAATCAAATTGGTAAACATAGATATCACCAGCGTGGTTGAGGTGAGTATGCCGAGGGCGATTGTTCCGCCAAACGAAGAGAAGGCGAAAATAATAAACCCGGCAAACAGCACGATGGAGGTATAAATAATGCTCTTTCCGGTTTCCATAATACTTTCGCTCACCGAAAGCGGAACAAAGAAACCGTTCACCAGTTGCTCTTGCCGGTACTTGGCCAGAAAACGAATCGAGTTGTCAACCGAAATACCAAAGGTGATGCTGAAGATCAGGGCCGTGCTCGCTTTTAAAGGAATGCCAAAATACCCCATCAGCCCGGCTGTAATCATCAACGCCAATAAATTGGGCACTAACGAAATAACGATCATGCGCACATTGGCAAACAACAACGCCATGGAAAAAGTAATGAGAATGAATGCCAGCAATAAACTCTCCTGCAAGTTGGCAATCAAAAATTTGTTGCCTTTAATAAATAATTTGGTTGTGCCGGTAACGCTGGTGGTTATTTTAGTTCCTTCAAAAATGTTGTGCATGCGCGGTTCGATCACTTGGTGCACGAGAGAATCCATTTTAATAGAACCGATGTCGGCCATCTGCATGGAAATGCGCATACGGGTGTAGGTAGAATCTACAAACGACTTGAGCAACCCGGTGCTCTCCGATTGCCCTTTCATGTATCGTAAAATAAAAGCACTCTCGGGTTTGGTGGGCAACTCGTATTTCGATGAGTCGTTTCCATAATATGCCTGCTTAGATGCTTTTACCAAACTGATGATGGATATAGGTCGTGAAACTTGTGGCAGCGAATCAATGAAACTTTCAAATTCATTAACCTTCTGAAGGTTGGTAACATTAAGCACACCTCTGCGCTTGCCCATGTTTACTTCAACCTCTAAGGGCATGATGCCGCTAAAATTCGTTTCAAAAAATTTCAGGTCTTTGCGTATGCCGCTTTTCTCCGGCACATCGTCAACCATAAAAGTCACCGATTTCAGTTGGGTCATCCCTAAAACAGCGAGCACGGTCAGTGCTATGGATGCAACATAAATTGAGATACGATGACGATGAACCGTTAAGTCTGTTAAATGAAGAAACCCTCCTAATATTTTAAAATCCAAATGCCGGAGGTGTTTGGGCTTGGGCTCTGGCAACCAGGAAAAAACGGCAGGAATCATTATCAGGCTTACAATAAACAGCGCCATGATGTTGATGCCGGCCACAATCCCAAATTCGCGCAGCAAGAGAATGTCCGTAGAAAGCAGTGTGAGGAAACCAATAGCCACGGTGAGGTTGGTTAAAAACATGGCCAAGCCCATTTTTTTTACTACGATGGCAATGGCCTCGGGTTTGCTTTTGCATTTGTAGAACTCAAGATGGTATTTATTCAACAAGTAGATGGCGTTGGTAATCCCGATGGTTACAATCACGGGAGGAATCAGCCCGCTGAGCAGGGTAATTTTGAAACCAAAAAGTGTTAAGGTGCCCATCACCCACACCACCACTATGCCGATGATGATCATAGAAAACAACACGGCACGCACGGAGCGGAAAAAGAAAAACATGATCAGCCCGGTAACAAGTGCCGACAGGTACAGAAAAAATTGCATTTCTTCGCGCACTTTGGTGGCCATCACCGTGCGGATAAAAGGCAGACCTGCATAATGCAACTGAATGTTGGTGAACTTGGTAAATGCATTGCCGGCTTCAACCAGTTGCTGCGTAAGCTCAATTCGTTTGGCAGAGTTCATCACTTCCTTTTGTACAGAAATCAACATCAGCGTTGCACCGTTGTGGCTGTTTACCAACTGCCCCATATAGAATTTCTGTTTGCCCAATTCGCCCAGCAAACTATCAAGATGTTTTTGACTGTAGATTTCTTTTGGAAAAAGTGGTTCGAGTTTAAATTTTCTGTTGGCCGTATCTTTGTAAATAATCTTCACCTCGGGCAGGCTCAGCACATTATTTACGCCCTTAATATTTTTGATGATGTTGTTGAGATCGCGAAAGCGATTAAAGTTTTTGATGGAATAAATAGAACTGTCTTTCACCCCAATGCCAATGATGTTGGCATCTTCGCCAAATTGCTTTTTAAATTGCTGAAGAAAAACCATCTCGGGGTCATCGGCAGGTACGGTGCGAGCCAGGTCGTAACTCATCTCCACCTTGGAAGCATAGTACCCCATCACCACAGTGACCAGGCCGATTAGTACAATCAACAGTATTCTAAAGCGAATGATGAAAGCTGCAATTTTATCCCACATAGCCAAAAAAATTAAAGGGTAAAACTACAAAAAATGTAATTCGGTGATTTGTTAATTTCTGTAATTCGATGATTTGAGCCTTTGATTCAGGCCATTCCACCTAAGATTTACTTAATCAATAAATCAGGCATACCGACAAATTAGCGAATTAGCCTGTCGACAAATTACCGAATCAAGCACTTATATTTGACCTAAACTCGATCCGTTATGTTAACCTCAACTCAGCTTAAATCCAATCCGTCTTTATTTGTTTTTCTTCCGTTGTTTTATACGGTTTGGTCGGATGCCGTACTCACACCGAGTGAAATCGCCACTATCGAAGGGTTAATCGAAAGTCAACAATGGCTCTCGGCCGATGAAAAAACATTTTTGCGTTCGCAAGTAAATCCGGCCTCACCGCCATCGCCCGATGATTTGCTGAGTTGGAAAGAAGAGATAAAAAAAGCGGCCGATCAAACAACCGGAAAAAGCTTGGTGGATATCGGTTTTCAACTTGTTCGCAATCATGGAACTATTTCTCCGCAGCTTTTAAAAGAACAAGGTGTTCTCACCAACATCGAAGCAACGCTGGGTTTCATTAGTCACGAAGCCGCCTATAATTTTCAGTCGGGCAAACGCGAATCGGTAACACAGCAACTTACTACACAACAAACATTTGATATAGGAGCATTAGAAAAAATTCTTGATGGAGAAAATGCAGCCATCATTAAAAAAGTAAAAACCATTCTCGATGATCCTGAGTTCCGGTACATTGATTCGGGCAACCTTGAAATTTACCGAGCTAAAGTTTTGCAATGGGCACAACTGCTGGCTGCGCAAGGGTTTGGGTCAATCGCCTATCCCAAATCGTGCGGAGGTCAAGACGACATGGCCGCCTACTTTGCCATTATGGAAACTCTGAGCTACCACGACTTGAGTTTGGTGGTGAAGTTTGGTGTACAATTTGGGTTGTGGGGTATGAGTGTGTATTTTCTTGGAACCGAAAAACATCATAAAAAATATTTGAAAGACATCGGCACCCTCGATCTGCCCGGCTGTTTTGCCATGACAGAAATTCATCACGGCTCTAATGTGAAAGGCGTTGAGACTACCGCCACGTACAATCACACAACAAAAACAATCACCGTAAACACGCCACATAAAAATGCACGCAAAGAGTTTATCGGCAACGCGGCTCTGCACGGACACATGGCTACGGTTTTTGCTAAGCTGATTGTGGAAGGAAAAGATTATGGCGTGTGTGCGGTGATCGTTCCGCTGCGTGATAAAAAAGGAAACACGCTTTCGGGAATTACTATTGAAGACTGTGGTCGGAAAATGGGATTAAATGGAGTGGACAATGGCAAGATCGAATTCAAAAATGTTGTAGTGCCCCTTGAAAATCTTCTGGACCGCTACACACAAATTACAGCTGAAGGGAAATTCTCCAGCCCCATAGCAAGCGACAACCGTAGATTCTTCACCATGCTGGGAACATTGGTGGGCGGGCGGATTGGAATTCCGCGTGCCGGATTGAGTGCATCGAAATCCGGACTGGCCATCGCCATAAAATACGGAGATCAGCGAAAACAATTCGGGCCGGAAGGTGCGCCCGAAGTTCCGATATTAAATTACAGAACACACCAACGAAGGCTCATGCCTTACCTTGCCAACGTTTACGCACTGCATTTTTCGTTGCAATACCTCACCCATCGGTTTTTAAATAGAAAAGAAGAAGAGATGCAAGAAATTGAAGCGCTCGCTGCAGGGCTAAAATCGTTCACTACCTGGAATGCCACCGCCACCTTGCAAGAGTGCCGCGAATGTTGCGGTGGAAAAGGGTATATGTCCGAAAACAGAATCGATGCGTTGAAAAACGATTCCGATATTTTTACCACGTTCGAAGGCGACAATACCGTGCTCATGCAATTGGTTGCCAAAAGCAGGCTCACGGAATTCAAACATGAGTTTGCACACATGAATTTGTTTGGCATACTCAATTATGTGGCCGACCAGGCAAAGACAAAAATAACCGAGCTTAATCCGATCGTTATCCGAAACACGGATGAAGATCATTTGCTCGACCCTCAATTTCACCTCGATGCCTTCCGATACCGCGAACGCAACATTCTTACTTCGGCCGCAAAACGCCTGAAACGCCATATAGACGAAGGCATGGATTCTTTTGACGCCTTCAATGTTTCGCAACATCATTTGGTGCAGGTTGGCTTTGCTTACATCGAACGGATTGTGTTGGAAAAATTTATCGATCAAATTCAAAATACAGCCGACAAAAATTGCCAGGCTATTTTGAAAAAACTGTGCGCCCTGTTTGCCCTCAATCAAATCGACAAAAACAAGGGTTGGTATCTGGAGCAAGGGTATCTGGAGGGAGTAAAGACAAAAGCGATCCGAAAATTACTGAATCAACTTTGTTGGGATGTGCGGCAAGAAGCAGTGCCACTGGTTAATGCGTTTGCTATTCCAGATAGTTTGCTCGCTGCACCGATTGCTACCGTAAAATAGTTTGTTAGGCAGAGCTTGCTGCGAGCGGAGATTTTTCCGGTTCTCTAGAAAAAGTGTGCGAGAAATAAATTGAAATAACAGTTGAAAAAATAAAGTAGAATGCAACAGCTACGCTTCCGTAAGGCAGTAGCGAATCAATCCCAAACCATCCGCTGTATTTCCAGATCAGGTATCCGCCAAAACTATTTTTGGCAAGCTCCCATAAGTAAGCATTTTTGTTTTTGTCAAGCAGTTCAGTGTACGCATAAACCATTAGGAAAATAAAAGCACCGTACCAAAATATTTTGGGCGAACCAATGGCTGCAATGTTTCCGAATAGATAACTCACAAAAAGAAGCATCATCAGCATCTGCACCCAGCTCCAAACAATTACGGTTGACGAAACTTTTGGATCGTACTTTTCAAAATTGAAGACGTCTTTGATTTTGTAAACCGGGTATTTATCAACCACATCGGCCGGCCGCCAACCGAGCGGCATAAACCAAATCCGGAATTTATCAGCGAAATTGTTTGTGCGCCACGCGTCTTTGATCAACAGCCACACATGCAAAAAATTAATCTTGATCGGGTTCCACGTTTGCACGGGTCGAGTCACTCCATAAACTGCGGGCACGTTTGGCATTTCTTCCTGAAACGTGCCAAACCATTTATCCCAAAAAATAAAAATCTGCCCGTAATTTTTGTCGAGGTACTCCGGGTTGATGGCGTGGTGTACCCGGTGGTGCGAGGGTGTCACAATAATTTTTTCCAAGAAACCCATCCTGCCGATGTGAACGGTGTGGTACCAGAACTGCGCAAACAAATGCAAAGGCGCAACAATGGCGATCACCATTTCCGGCACACCAAAAACAGCAGCTGGAATCAGGAATAGGGCAAACACTTTAATAAAAACAGAAACACTTTGGCGCAGGGCGCAGGCCAGATTAAATTCTTCACTGCTGTGGTGTATAATGTGGTTGTTCCACAACAAATTATTCTCGTGCGAAATCCGGTGTACCCAGTAGCCGGCAAAGTCGAGTGAAATAAAAGCAATAAAATAAACCAACCAAGTGGATTGAACATGAACAATCGCAATTTTATCGACCAGCCAGGAATATGAAATGATGGCAACGCTCAACCCCAGTACATCTTTGGTAACATTAGTCACGCCAGAACTTAAACTGGAAATCATGTCGTTCTGGCGAACGGTGTCTTTTCCCTTCATCCGCCCGTACCATTTTTCGAACAGCACTAAAAACAAAAATGCAGGCATCGCGATGAGCAATATTTTTCCGTAAGCTTCCATACTGAAATCAGTGTATAAAATTAGCAATTAGCCAAGGCGAAATCAATGCAAAAAACAAGAGAAACTTACAAGGAATCTACATAGCAGAAATCCCTTTCACACTTTGATACAGGCTCAACGCGTGGCGATCGGTGAGGCCGGAAATAAAATCTACAATCAAACGCAGGAGGGCGTATGTGTTTTCGGGCTTTTGTTCGAGTGCCCATCGGATTTCCTCAGTAAGCAGTAACTGTAAATTTTTATGCTTCCGCGAAACCGTATTTTGATGCATGGATTGAACTACTTCAACAAATTCTTCGAGCAAGCCCGGCAACACGGCATGGCCGCTGGCTTCAATTTCTACTACCGACCGGGCACGGTAAATTTTTTCCATGGAGATTTTCGAGATTTCTTTCATGGCATTTTTGGAAACCACCTCGTCTGTCAGTGCCTTATCAAATTTTCCTTCTAAAATATTTTTTTCTTCATCCAAAAATAAAGTGGCAGATTCTTCCAGCAGTTGTCCAATGGCGAGCGAACGCAGCACGCCCAGTTTTTCATTCAGGCCAACAATCTTATCTACTTTTTCTTTTTTGAATTTATCTTTGAGAACAGCCGCAATCAATTCGATGGTATCACTCAAACTAATTAACCCCAATCGGCAACCGTCTTCCAGATCAATAATATTGTAACAAATATCATCGGCAGCTTCTACCAAAAAGGCAAGCGGGTGGCGGCACCATGAATTTTCATGCACAGCCTGTAATTCCAAATGTGTGGCAACTGTATTGAAAATTTCTTTTTCCGATTCGAAGTACCCAAACTTTTTTTGGCTCTTCTTCATCTTGTCGCGCTCCGGAAAAAATGCCGGACACGGATATTTTGTAAATGCTCCAAGGGTGGCGGCCGTCAGCTTAAACCCGTATTGTTTTTGATTCAGCAATCGAAAACCCTGAGCATTACCTTCAAACCTGGTGAGGTCAGCCCATTCGCATTCACTCACAAATGGTTTCAGCGCCTGCCCTTTTGGGTGATGAATAAAAAAATCGGAGATCGCCTCTTCACCGGCATGGCCGAAGGGCGGGTTTCCCAGATCATGCGCCAAAGAGGCTGCGGCAACAATCGCTCCAAAATCAAACAACGAAAAATTTTCTTTTAGCCCAGCGTGTCGTTTCAAAATTTCTTCGCCTACTTTTTTACCGAGCGATCTGCCCACACTCGACACTTCCAAGCTGTGTGTTAACCGGGTGTGTACAAAATCGTCTACCGGCAGCGGATGAACCTGTGTTTTGTCTTGCAGCCTGCGAAACGGATGCGAGAAAATAATCCGGTCGTAGTCCTGTTCAAACGCGCTGCGCGATTGATCGACAACATCTTGTTTTTGATTGGGGCGGTTGGAGGAAAGTAGTTGAGACCAGTTCAAAGGAATTTCGAATTTAGAATTACGAATTTATTAAGCTCTGGTCAATATCTTGTTTAAACCAATGATCTTACCCTTAGAAACTGAAGGATAAGCCGCCTCAAATTCTTCCATTTTATTTTCTGACAAGAATTGTAGAAACAAAGAGAACGGAACACGTGTTTCATAAATCAATAAATCGCCTGAAACACGTTCGGTATGCGACCATACCAATTTCTCTTTCAAAAGAACTTTGTACAAACTCTTATCGATTGAATCCGTTAACGAAATTGGTTTTCTCGTTCTCATCTGTCAAAGATAAAATACTTCCGTTTTGGGTTCAAACCTTCTTCAACAACTCATGAATCGAAACGAGCCTCTGAATTTTCTCTCCCACCTTCTCAATTGCGATCCGTTCTTGCTTCATCGAGTCGCGCTCGCGAATCGTTACGGTGTTGTCTTGCAACGTCTGATGATCAATCGTAATACAATACGGAGTGCCGATCGCATCCATGCGTCTGTACCTTCTACCAATGGTGTCTTTGTCTTCGTAGTAGCATCGGAAATCTGTTTTCAGTTGATGGAAAACCTCCAAACCTTTTTCTGCCAAGCCATCTTTCTTCACCAGCGGCAACACGGCAATTTTATACGGAGCCAACGCTGGCGGAATCGATAATACCACGCGCTCGTTTCCTTCTTCACCTTCGGCTGATGGGAGTTTCTCTTCTTTATAGGAGTTCGATAAAATCGAGAGAAACATTCTGTCCAACCCTACCGATGTCTCCACCACAAACGGCACATAGCTTTGTTGTGTTTCTGTATCAAAATACTGCAGCTTCTTTCCCGAATATTTTTCGTGGCTTTTCAAATCAAAGTCCGTGCGGCTGTGTATCCCTTCCAACTCTTTAAAGCCCATCGGAAAATTGAATTGAATATCGCACGCAGCATTGGCATAGTGTGCCAGGTTTAAATGATCGTGAAACCGATAATTAGTTGAACCAAGTCCCAACGCCTGATGCCACTTCATCCGTTTGTTTTTCCAACTCTCGTACCACTCCATCTCCGTGCCCGGTTTAATAAAGAACTGCATCTCCATCTGCTCGAACTCGCGCATGCGGAAAATAAACTGGCGCGCCACAATTTCGTTTCTAAAAGCCTTGCCTATCTGTGCAATACCAAAGGGCAACTTCATCCTTCCGGTTTTTTGCACATTCAAAAAGTTTACAAAAATTCCTTGTGCCGTTTCGGGGCGTAAATAAATTTTGTTGGCATCTTCGGCAACCGAGCCCATCTCCGTGCTGAACATCAAATTAAACTGGCGCACGTCCGTCCAGTTTTTTGTTCCCGAAATCGGATCGTTGATTTCCAAATCTACAATCAACTGCTTCATCGCGGCCATGTCACTGCTGTTCATGGCGTTCTTCAACCGTTCGTTGGCTTCGTCTATTTTCTTTTGATATTCCAACACGCGCGGGTTGGTTTGCGCAAACATGGTCTTATCAAACGACTCCCCAAAACGCTTGGCCGCCTTCTCCACTTCTTTCTCAATCTTCTCCTCCATCTTAGCAATAGCATCTTCCACCAGCACATCGGCACGATATCGTTTCTTGCTGTCTTTGTTGTCGATCATCGGGTCGTTGAAAGCATCCACATGGCCGCTGGCCTTCCACGTGGTAGGGTGCATGAAGATGGCCGCATCAATGCCCACAATGTTGTCGTGCAGCTGCGTCATAAACTTCCACCAGTATTCTTTAATGTTGTTTTTCAGTTCCACCCCATTCTGGCCGTAGTCGTACACTGCGCTGAGGCCGTCATAGATTTCGCTCGAAGGGAAAATAAACCCATACTCCTTGGCATGGGCAATCACTTTTTTCAAAAGGTTTTCAGAATCGTTCGCCATAAGGGTGCAAAAATAAGGTAGAAGTTGGAAGTTGAAAGTTGGAAGTTGGAGGTTTTTTTTGCGGCTGGCGAGACGCCATCGGGCTATCCGCTATACTCCTCGCGCCATCTCACACGCTTGCCCTGCTGCGGGGTGCCGCTTCTATCCCTGCCGCGTGAGGTTCAATAATGTGCCAGTCAGGTCTTCCGACCTGACTAAACCAGATTATTTGTGCCCCTGACCAACATCTCAATCGTTATTTGTCAACTGAAAATAATTTGTGTTTGATCAATTATTTTCATCCTTATCAAAAAGGTTTATCAATCGATTCGCTCGGTTGCGTAAACCATTTCGCCCCTTGCTCAGTCATGTACGCACAATCTTCAAGGCGAATACCAAATTCACTATAAATAGAAATGGTGGGCTCAATACTAAAACACATTCCTGATTTTAACAATTGCTTATTGCCAAGCACCATGTTGCCCCACTCGTGGCCGTCCATGCCAATGCCATGACCTGTGCGATGCGGTAGTCCTGGAACTTTGTAACCAGGACCAAAGCCTGCATCAGTTATAACTTTACGCGCAGCTATGTCAACATTTTCACAAGGGTCATTCAGTTTGGCAGCCGTGAAGCCTGCAGCTTGCGATGCTTTTTCAAGATTCCAAATTTCACGTTGTCTTTTAGTGGGCTCGCCAAAAACAAATGTGCGTGTGATGTCAGATGCATACCCTTCCACACTGCAACCTCCGTCCATTAAAATCACATCGCCTTTTTTCAACTTTTGCGGTGCGCTGCTTCCGTGTGGAAAAGCCGTGTACTCACCAAACGAAACAAATGCACCACCACGCGCACCCAACTTGCTGTGCGCCCGCGAGATGAGTCCCGACAAATCTCCTTGCGTCATCCCTTCTTCAATCTGGGCATAGGCAGCTTTGTAAGCCTCGAGTGTGATGTGGTTGGCTTTTTGCATCAGTGTAATTTCTGCTGCACTCTTTAACATACGACAGCCAACGGTCACTACATCGGCACTTATGTATTCCAGGTGAGGAGCTTCTTTGCGGATTCCATCAAAAAGAAAAAAACGCACGCGTTCTTCCATTCCGATTTTTCCGGTTTTAATTCCCCAGTCGGAAAAAATCCCTGCCACAACTTTATAAGGACTTTCGTGCTCTTCCCATACGCGCACATCGTTGCCGATCTTGATTAGTTCGCGAAGACGCGACTCCTCAAAATGTGGAGCCACATATTTTACTTCGCCTTTGGCAGGAATAATGGCTGCCATCATGCGCTCGCTGTTGCCCCACTCCACACCAGTAAAATATTTCATCGAAGTGCCGCCATCCAGATAAATGGCATCAATTTTATTTTTTGCCATCAGCTTTTGCGCTTTTTCAATTCGCATCTTGCGTTCTTCCAATGAGATTGGTTTTACATCATCAGTCATTGGTTTTAGTCGGTCAAGAGCGGGAGAAGACCCTGAACCTATTGTAGGGGTGGCATAACCTGTAATGGTGCTTGCAACTGCAATACTTGTTACCGAGGTGCGAATGAAATTTCTTCTGGTGGTCATGGACTTGGAATTAATTTAAAATCAATTCCTAAAGTAATGAATTTACTTGTTTTTCTTCCAGGGATATTTGGTGGTGGTATAAAATTGTGTTTCTCTCTTTGGTCAATTCTTGCATGGGTAGAAATTTAGATGCCCGTCAGGTCTTCCTACTGTCTTCCGACCTGACTAAACCAGATTATTTGTGTCACCTGACCACACTACTATCATTGCTTGTCATGCCTTCTGACAATCGGTTTCAAATTTCTATCTTTGTAAAAAGCAAACAGCTATGAGCGTAATGGTGGTAAAAATTAAAAAGAAGGAAAACGCCTCGGTATTGAGGAAAATTGTTGTTGCTCTAAACGAAAAGGCAAAAGTATTGACGGATGAAGAATATAGGGATAGCATGTTTTCCACATTGTTGGAAGAAGGTAGAAAATCAAAATTACTTTCTACCTCGCACGCAAGAAAAGAGTTAAAAAAGCGTGGAATTAACTTTTAGGAATTCTTTCTTTCGCGATCTGGACAATATTTCCAGTCGTGAACCAAATCGTGCAATTCAACACAGCATAGAATTTCAAAAACAGGATCTCTTTCAGCTATTCCTAGGCTAAAACAACTTAAGCATACTAGATTGTACGAATACAAAATAGAACTTAGGGTTCAATCAAAAGTCTACTGGATACTTTGCGATGCTCAAGGTAATCACCTCGAATTCATTCGAATAAAGCCTGAAGCTTGGTGCAAGAATAATTTATGAAGTATGTTTACCCCCAATGATTGCCGATGCCCAACATATTTCAATTTTAAAATTTGTACACCAAAAGGGCGGCACAGGCAATGTGATGGAAGCGCTCGGGTGGGAAGTAGCCAAACACGAAGAAGGGTTTCGCCTTGCACTTGAATTGGAGAACTTAAACTACGCGAAGCTTCTGTATTCCAATTTCAACAAAAACTTGATTGTGTTGGAACTTACGCTTGTTGGAATTGAAGCCGTAAAAAAATTTAACCCTGCTGTGGGTTGAGAAATAAAGCGATAGTTTATTTCTCAATCGCTTTACAAATTTTTTTTACAAACGCAGGCCCTTCATAAATAAAACCTGTGTACACCTGAACCAAGTCTGCTCCGGCAGTTATTTTCTCGATCGCATCTTCCGGGGACATTATTCCCCCCACCCCGATGATTGGGTAATTTTTTCCAAGTTTCGAGCGGAGATAAGAGATCACTTCAGTAGATTTTTTTGAAAGGGGTTTTCCGCTTAGTCCGCCATTTCCAATTTTAGAAATTGTTTCCTCCGAAGTATTCAACCCCTCCCTTGAGATGGTGGTGTTTGTGGCGATCACCCCATCGGTTTTTGTCTCGGTTAAAATTTCTACGATATCGTCCAGTTGCGATGTGGTTAAATCGGGGGCGATCTTCAGCAATACGGGTTTTGGTTTTTCTTTAGCCGCACTAATAGTCTTCATCTGAAGCATTAATTTTTTCAACGGTTCTTTTTCCTGCAACTCGCGCAGGCCGGGTGTGTTGGGCGAGCTCACGTTCACCACAAAATAATCGACATACGGATACAGGGTTTCAAAACAATAACTGTAATCGTCAGCCGCTTTATCGTTGGGTGTAGTTTTGTTTTTGCCAATATTACCGCCTACAATAATTTTTGATTTCCTTTTTTTCAATCTTTCCACAGCCGCAAACACCCCTTCGTTGTTGAATCCCATCCGGTTGATCAGTGCCCAATCTTGCGGCAAACGAAACAACCTGGGCTTATCGTTTCCGGGTTGTGGCTTTGGGGTGAGTGTCCCTATTTCGATGAACCCAAAACCAAGACACGCGAGTTCATCAATCAGTTTGGCATCTTTATCGAATCCCGCAGCAAGCCCAATTGGGTTTTTAAATTTAAGACCGAAAAGTTCGCGCTCCAGTGCCGGATTATCGACCGAATAAAGTACGCTCACTATTTTTTTTAAAAAGGGGATTGTCCCAAAGATTTTAAGAAACGAAAACGTGAAATGATGGATTTTTTCGGGGTCAAACAAAAAAAACAGAGGGCGGAAGAGAAGTTTGTACATGGGTTGAACAGCTTGCAACGATGGGCCTGGATAGGCGTAATTTTTGGCTAAGGTAAAACATCCTCGGCAAACAATTAATATATAAAGGGTGTTGCTAAAATATCTCCATCCCCGATTTATGAAATTGCTGCAGCAATACATTTTCGGGAATCAATTCGGTAATCAAGGTGTGGATGTCATCCACATCACACACTTTAAAACGCTGGCTGGAGTTTAGTTTCTCTGAAATAGTAAGAGCAACAATTCTCTTTGACGCCTTGATCATTTGTTTTTTTAGTTGGACCACCTCCCAGTCAAATTCGGTTAACCCTTCGGTTACGTCAAGATACCCGGTCCCCAGGAAGCAAATATCTGCCTTTACTTGAGAGAGTGTGTTGAGGGTGTCGCCCCCTAATGCAATCTGGGCCTCATGCGAAAGACGTCCGCCTATAAAAATGGTTTCGATATTCTCATGTTCCAAAAGCTGCATGGCTACGGGCAAACTAGGCGTGAATATGGTTAGGTTCATGTGGCCGGGCATATGTCTTGCCAGCTCCAAATTGGTAGTACCCCCACTCATCAGCAAAACTTGCTCCTCCTTGATTAGAGAAATCGCCTTTTGGGCAATTGATGATTTGGCCCCATGGGCATAGATATCGTCTTCCCGGTAACTGTAAACATGAAAAGAATTAGAGACTGCCCCCCCGTGTACCTTTTTGATTTTCCCTTGTTCATCCAAATATTTTAGATCCCTTCGAACAGTGTCTTCAGAGACATTCAATTTAACAGCTATGTCATAAAGCTGAACGCGATTCCTCACTTTTACCTCATTGAGAATAAAATTCAATCTCTCTTCTTTAAGCATAATTCTTGCATTTTATGGCATCAAAACACGCAAAATCCAGCAAACATTCTAAAATTATCGAAAAATATTGCATAATATTTTTTTAAATGCAATATTTTCATAAAAAATACAGCAAAAAAAAGCAAACCATTAAAAACTTATGAAAGAAAACTGACCGCAACACCTTCAAATTTATATTGCTAGAACCAGGTTCAGGCTCTATACAAACCACTTGTAAGCACTTTGTATTTAATGCTAACTAAATTTAAAACTTATGCGAAAACTTTATGATTTTAAACCCCCTCAAGCGGAGAATTCAGTTCTAAGCAAGCCATTGCTTTCCTTCAAAACGTGCGTCTTTGCACTGACTTTTGGAATCATGTTGCTTACGAACATGGCTTATGCTCAAGAGCGAACAATTACAGGCAAAGTAACTGCTGCCGATGACGGCACCGCAATGCCCGGTGTCAACATTCTTGTAAAAGGCACTACGGTTGGCACCACTACAGATGCCGAAGGAGCTTATTCTATATCTGTCACCCCTGATGCAGTTTTGATTTTCAGCTTTATTGGAATGAAGACGAAAGAGGTTTCAGTGGGTGCATTTTCAAAACTTGATGTGAGCATGGAAACAGATGCCTCACAATTGAGCGAAGTAGTAGTTGTAGGTTATGGTGAACAAAACAAGACGAACCTCACCGGTGCTGTTGCAACCATAAATACTAAGAATGCTTTCGACTCCCGACCCATTGCAGACGCTAGCCGTGGCCTTCAAGGCATGGCTCCTGGAATGAGCATCGATTTTGCAAGTGGTCAGGTGGGTACAGATCCGGTAATCCGGATTCGCGGGCAGATTTCATCGATGCAAGGTGCTTCACAGCCCTTGATTCTGTTGGACAATGTGGAAATTCCTTCTATACAATTAGTTAATCCACAAGACATTGAATCGATATCAGTTTTGAAAGATGCGGCCTCCGCCTCTATTTATGGAGCCAAAGGCGCATTTGGTGTAATCCTGATTACTTCCAAAAAAGGCACCAAGAAAGAAAGCGTATCGGTTTCGTACCAGGGCAACGTTTCCTTCCAAAATATTTCTAGAAACATGCAAATGGCTGGCGTTGACGGTCTGCGCTATGCACTGGATGCTGCTGAACGGCCGGAGGTTGGGGGAACAAAAGCGGGTGCGTTTATACTAACTGACGAGACAAGCTACGCCAAGGCAGTACAATGGCAGCAAACGTACGGCAAGAGTGTGAAATGGAATGATCCCATTTTGTATGGCCGCGACTATTATTATGATCCTGGAGCCGGTGGCGTATTTGGTCTGCGCACGTACGATCCTTTTAAAGCTATCGTTCGATCATGGGCACCCACCTCCATTAACAACTTATCCATCAATGGCAGATCCGGAAACACAGGTTTCAACATCGGCATTGGTTATACCGGGCAAAGCGGTATGAACAAAGCCGCTAAGAAAGACCAGTTTCAACGCTACAATGCTTCGGTTCAATTGAATACGGAAGTAAACAAATGGTTGAAAGTGAATTATGGAGGTATGTTCTCAAAACGGATAACGAGCTATCCCAATGCAAGCCCGACAAGTACGGCCGATCCCTTTTTGTATCTCTACCGTTGGTCTGAACTAATGCCTAATGGAGCAGCCGAAAATGGCGTTTTGGGTTATGGCCCTTATCAGCAATTTCATGACGCGGCTACCGCTACGTTGGATAACAATTTTGCTAACGTAAACGCAGGCCTGACACTAACACCCACAAAAGATTGGATGATTAATTTCAATTATACCTTTAACAACGAAGAGAACGTCAACAACCGCCCGGGTACACGTTTCTATGCCGCAGACACCTGGCAAATCTACAACGGTGGTATGCAACCGGTGAATGACGCCAATGGAAACCCGGTTTATGTAGACAACACAGGTCAAGTGGTAGACGCCTCGGCCTCAGGGGCTATGCGTGATTACAGAATGGGCGTGGGGTATATCACCGGAGCCGGTAATTCACCCGACAACATGTACCGGGCAGCACAAAACAATCAGCGCAGCACGATCAACTTGTATAGCACATACGACTTGAGAATACAGGAAGACCACGCCTTCAAGCTCATGGTTGGTATGAACCGGGTGGGCTATAAAACAGAATACAACTGGTCGCAGGTCACACAATTAATTGACTATACAAACCCTCAATTTAACCTTGCCACGGGTATGCAGACTGCGGGCGGTGACAAAGGCTGGGATTCCCAATTAGGGTTTTTCGGACGCCTTAATTACAACTATCAGGGAAAATATCTTTTGGAAGCCAATATCAGGCGCGATGCGTCTTCCAAATTTCCCAAAGACCTGAGATGGGCAACCTTTCCTTCGTTTTCGGCAGGTTGGCACCTTGACAAAGAAGCGTTTATGGATTTCAGCAAAAGCTTCCTCGATCAATTTAAAATCCGAGCTTCCTGGGGTTCCATTGGTGACCAAACTGTGCCCAATGGCCTCTACGTGCCTACGCTAAGTGGTTCGCAAACCAGTTGGCTTATAGGCGGTGCGAAGCCTTATCAATTTTCAACACCTGCCGCTGTATCTTCATCAATCGGGTGGCAAAATATCTCGACACTGGATATCGGTGCTGATATACGCGTACTTAATAATGCGTTAGGGTTGACGGTGGATTGGTATCAACGCGATACACAAGGAATGATCGTTCCTGAAGCAGGTCTTCCGGCAACGTACGGTACAGGCGCACCGTACGGTAACAATGGTTCGCTGCAAACAAAGGGTATTGAGTTTACCCTTAACTACAATCACGCTTTCGGTAATGGATTGTCTATGAATTTCGTTGCGATGGCCTCCAACCCTATTACAAAAATCACTAAATATGGAACTGTTACCTCAATCGATGATTGGTATGTAGGCAAAACCTACGGTGAGATTTGGGGATATCAAACCGATCGCCTATTTCAAAAAAGCGACTTTGTATACAATAACCCGGGCGATGCAGCCCCTGCAACTGCAGTTGTAAACGGCAGAACTGTATATCAATTTGCCGATGGAAGCACCCCCATACAGGGAAAAGAGGTACTGTCGGGCGCTGGTTCTTCTTCCAGCTTTAAATTTGGCCCTGGCGATGTAAAGTTTAAAGACCTCAACCACGATGGTGTCATTAGCCCGGGCTCAAGAACAACAAACGACCACGGTGATTTAAAAGTGATCGGTAACTCTACGCCACGTTGGCAATACAGTTTCAGGGCTGGTGCAAATTGGAAAGGATTTGACTTCAGTTTCTTCCTCCAAGGCGTTGGCAGCCGCCAACTTTGGGGAAATGGATCATTGGCTATTCCTGGGTATAACTCATCCGATGGTGGTATGCCTCAGGCTATTGCCGGCAACTACTGGCGCGAAGACCGCACCGGTGCTTTCTATCCTCGTGCTTGGAATCAAGGATCTAACTATGTTGGCAATAACATGCAGCCTCAATCAAGGTATTTGCTCAATATGGCATATCTGAGAGTTAAAAACATACAATTTGGTTACAACTTGCCGCAGTCGGTTGTACAAAAAGCACACCTCACGAAAGTGCGTATTTATGTTTCGTTGGAAAACTTTTTCACGTTCTCTCATTTGGGCACGCTTCCCATCGATCCGGAAAACATACCCGGTGTAACGAGTGTGTATAACGCCAGCAATTCCATCAACAACGGAGGTTTTGGTAACGCTGTTATTGGCAGCCCCAGTGGTACTTCTTCTATGGTTGGTACTAGTTCGTTCCCACGTACCGGGATGAGTATTCCTACTTTCAAGAGTGCATCGGGCGGGGTTCAAGTAACTTTTTAAACATTAGAATCATGAGAAAATATTCAATCATACTTTTAATCGCGATATCTATTGGGGGTTGTAACGATTTCCTTACCCGCCCTCAATTAACCAGCGAGACGGACGAAACCTATTGGACAAACGAAAACAACGTGCGTCTTTTCGCCAATGGTTTTTATAGCAACTACTTTACAGGGTATAATACCGGTTTCGCCTGGGATTATGTCCCGGGAAACACCGGTGGCGGATATAATTTTGCAGATGACTTCGCCAATGCCGGAATGCAAACTCCCTTCGATGCACAAGTTCCCGCTTCGTTAGCATCAACTTCCGAGGAGATCTATATGCAGTCAAAATACTCAGGCCCAAGATGGAATTTTGCATGGGTACGCAAGGCCAATCTGTTTTTGGATCGGGTAAACGGCATGAAAACCGGCTCTTTAACCGCTGAAGCTCGTGCACACTGGAGCGCAGTAGCTCGTTTCTTCAGGGGTTACGAATACAGCCGTTTGGTAGAAGTGTTTGGCAACGTACCTTATTATAACAGCGTGGTGAGCGATGGCGATATTGCCGGCTTGTACAAAGACAGAGATGACCGCGGCTTGGTGATGGACAGTGTGTACAATGATTTCAATTATGTGTTGAACAACATGCGGTTATCCGATGGCAACGCTCAATACTTGAACCGTTACATTGCCGCAGGGTTTATTTCGCGATTCATGTTGTTTGAAGGCACTTGGCAGAAATACCACAATGGCGATAACACAAGGGCAACGAAGTACCTTCAACTGGCGGTGCAGGCGGGTGATCTGGTTATCAATTCTGGCAAATGGAGCTTCACCAGCGATTTCCGTTCGCTGTTTGGTGCGGCATCGGGAACTCTTATCAATAATCCAGAAATACTTTTATCCAGAACCTATTCTACTGCATTATTGGTCATGCACTCGGTAGCTTCCTATGCTAATTTATCACAGTTGCAGCCTTATGGTGCTAATTTGGATTTGATAAAATCGTTTATCGCTATTGACGGCCAACCGTACAAGTTATCCAGCGTACCCAATGCTACGAACTTGGATATAGCAAGCCTTATTACAACCCGCGATCCTCGTTTTGAGGCCACCTTTTGGAAACAACCAAATGGAAACTCAGCTACCCTGCTTTATTGCGATAAATTT
The DNA here is from genome assembly GCA_018267285.1 of Bacteroidota bacterium. Classification (GTDB taxonomy): domain Bacteria; phylum Bacteroidota; class Bacteroidia; order Cytophagales; family Cyclobacteriaceae; genus ELB16-189. Next base: position 51,115 of record JAFDYU010000014.1, read on the forward strand.
ATCGACCGCACAGGGCCTAACGATTATGCTACGGGCGCTAGTGTTCCAGCTCAGTACCAGTCGAGCACCAACAACAACGATGCACCGGTGATGCGCTTAGCGGAAGTAGTACTGAATTGGGTTGAAGCCAAAGCAGAACTCGGAATTGTAACCCAAACTGATTTGGATGCTTCCATCAATGCGATACGTAACCGTCCATTGGATGCTACCGCTATAGCCAATGGCGTTCAAAAAACAGCTCCCCTGTCGTTGGCGGCTTTACCCAACGATCCGGATCGCGATGCCGATGTATCTGCTTTGCTTTGGGAAATTCGCAGAGAGCGAAGAATGGAGTTTGTGTTTGAGCATACTCGTTTGTTGGACATTAAGCGCTGGGGAAAAATCAACTACATGGATGCAACCGTTAAGCCCGATATCCTTTTAGGCCCTTGGTACGATTTCAATGGTAACAGTTTGGTGGCCGGGTCGTCCGTAGTGCCCACCTCATATCTAATTGCTGCTAAACAAGGCCTCCTGAAAGTGCAACATGCAGATGGCACCGTTGTTACTTATGACGGCACCAATGCAGTAGATATGGTGGGTTATTACATCCCCGTCAATGCGGTAAACCGCGATGCTTTTACGGATAGAGTCTATTTGTGCCCCGTGGGATTGAACGAAATTGCCCAGTACCAAGCTAAAGGCTACACTCTTTCCCAAACAGCCGGCTGGCAATAACCCGTTACACTGAACTGAGATCAGTCACAAATGAAAAGAAAAGAAGCCGTATCAAAAGTAAATATTTGCGAGGTTGAGTGAGTCGAAACTCAGACTGACATTCGGAGATACTTTTGATACGGCCTATTTTCTTCTTAACCTTTAAACAATCATCGTGGGTAGCAGACGAAGTTTTATCAAAAGCGTGTCGCTGGCGAGTGCTGGTTTGGGGCTTTCAATTCCAACGTTAGGTTTTGATAAGTCCAAGGGCTTTTCATTTCTCCATCTCACAGACATGCACGTGCGCAGAAAAAGACAAGGGCACAAAGGATATGAAGCCTGTGTGCAATCGGTTAATAAAAAATACAGTACTTCAGATTTTGTGCTGATGGGTGGCGATCTGGGTTTCGATGGCAACTACACGGCTAAAGATGAGTTCGTTGACCAATTGGATTTGTATAAAAACATTTCAGATCAATTGACCATGCCCTACTATAATTCTATTGGCAATCACGATGTGTTGGGGTGGAGTGCACGCAGAAAAGTTTCGCTTGACGATCCGGATCTTGGCAAAAAACTGATCATGGACAAATTGAAGATGCCAAGCAGCTATTACAGTTTTAACCACAAAGGATGGCATTTTGTGATTTTGGATTCCATCCATCCGGTGCAAACCGAACATGGCCCATCCTATAAAGCTGCGTTTGGCGATGAGCAACTTGACTGGCTTCGTTTCGACCTCGGTGCTCACCATAAAGTGCCTACCGTAATTGTAACACACGTTGCTGCCTTCTGTCATATTTCTCAACAAAATGGTAATCCCAAAATGAATGTCGTGGGCAGTATGGTTGTAGAAGATGCGGTTAAATTCAGACACATTATTGAACGACATCATGTTAAGGCTGTACTTCAGGGGCACAGCCATGTACCCGAAGATTATTTTTACAATGGGATATGGTACGTTACTGGCCAGGCTGTATGTGCAGCGTGGTGGGGTGGCAACTGGAAAGGATTCAAGCCGGGTTACACCGTATTTTATACCGATGAAGAAACACTCCGATGGGAAAGGCAAGAGTTTGATTGGGAACACCAATTAGAACCTGAGGATACGTTGGAACGCCAGCGAATAGCCGAACGAGAAGCATTTGAAAAACTGCAGACTCAGTTGATGGAAGAAGAAATTCACACGCAAAAATGATAGCCCCGTTAAAATTCTCTCATGCGTGATAACAGTTACTAAAGACAAGCCAATAATTATTAGGGTTTTTATTGGTGTTTACTACGGTACGTTCGGCAAGTCCGAACGTACTTTTTTTCTATTCCTAACAAATGTGTACGCAGAACAACTATGTTAAGCTCATTTAAGACAATCGGTTGTACGAAACGATCCAACACAAACCCAACGTGAACCTCCACCTACTATTTATTTTATTTTGAAAAAATTATTTCGAATAGTTGCCGTCTTTGTATTCATTTCATTTGTTGAATGTAGCCTGGTCTATCCGCAAGCACCCAAGCACGAATTTCGGGGTGTGTGGGTCGCTTCCGTGGCAAATATTGACTGGCCCTCCAAATCAACGCTCACCGTTGACGAGCAACAAGCTGAGTTTAAAAAGTTGATAGCCCTTCATCGAGCCAATGGCATGAATTCCCTGATTGTTCAGGTAAGGCCCTGTGCCGATGCACTCTATCCTTCACGTTATGAGCCTTGGTCGAAATGGTTAACCGGCAAAACAGGACAATCTCCCCTACCTTATTACGACCCCCTAAAATTTATGGTAGATGAAGCCCACGCACACGGCTTAGAATTTCACGCGTGGTTCAATCCCTATCGTGCTGCAATGGATGTCGACAAAAAAGGAATCGACAGTTCAAGTCTTGTGTTTAAAAACCCCTCGTGGTTTTTGAAGTATGGCAGCAACTATTATTTCGACCCCGGATTGCCACAAGCAAGAAAACATGTGATTGATGTCATTTTGGAAGTGGTCAATCAATACGACATTGACGGTGTTCATTTTGACGATTACTTCTATCCATACAAAATTAAGGGGCTCGAATTTCCAGACAGCGCATCTTTTGCTTTATACGGAAAAAAATTTACGGACCTATCCGACTGGAGAAGAAACAATGTCAATCTGTTAATCAAAGCGCTGAGTGATAGCATCCGTGCTGTAAAACCTCATGTGCAATTTGGGATAAGTCCGTTTGCTGTATGGCGCAATCAGGATAAAGATTCGACAGGCTCTGCTACAAAAGCAGGTCAAACCTGCTATGACGATTTGTATGCCGATGTGCTCAAGTGGCAAAAAGAGAAGTGGGTCGATTATGTTATCCCACAAATTTATTGGAGTATTGGGTTTGAGGTTGCCAACTACAAAATCATTGCTGAGTGGTGGAACAAAAACAGTTATGGCGTTCCGGTTTACGTTGGCCAGGCTGTTTATCGGATTAATGGTACCACCAAAGACGAGCGATGGAAAGAGCCCAATCAAATGCCCCAACAAATCCGACTTAACCGCTCGCTCAAAAATATTTACGGAAGTGCGTTTTTTAGTTCAAAGTCATTTATAGCTAATCCACTTGGGTTCAATGATTCGTTGCAATCAAAACTATATCGAACGCTGGCGTTGCCCATAGAAACCAGAAAGCGCAATTTGAATGCCGTACGCAACTATTCGTTACAGTTTATCGCTCATGCAGAGGGCATACAATTGTTATGGCGTGAACAAATGGATACGGTCCTCAATTCACATCATCGTTATGTTATTTACCGATTCGAAAAAAATAATATCAATCTTAATGAAGCAAGTAATATAATCGCCATCCTTCCTGCTTTAAATAATCTTGCCTTTCAAAATTTCATTGATCGAACCGCCAAGCTGGGAAAGAAATACCGTTACGTGGTTACCGCTTTAGATATTTACAATCACGAGAGTGAAGCAAGGGTCGCATATCCGGTGGTAAAGAAAAAATCGTATTGGAAAATATTTCCACCCGTTACAATTCCTTAGTGTCTGTTTAAACGAAAAGCTGGGGTATCTCGAGTACCCAAGGGATAATAAATCCATACACAATAAAACCACCAATACTTTATTCTGGAATTTGCAGGAAGGTAAAATAATCTTTGCCTCCTGCCATTTTTGATTTGATACCAACAGCCCACATTAATTTCCGTACCTTTGCGCCTCATTTTTAAAGGCTATGATTTCTGTTGACAATCTCTCGTTGCAATTTGGCAAGCGTGTTCTTTTCGATCAGGTGAATCTCAAATTTGCCAACGGCAACTGCTATGGCGTAATCGGTGCCAACGGTGCTGGCAAATCTACTTTTTTAAAAATCCTGGCCGGAGACATTGATCCCACCTCGGGCCGCGTCAATCTCGACCCCGGAAAACGTATGGCTGTGTTGCGCCAAAACCACTTCGAGTTTGATGAAGTACCCGTGCTCGACACGGTAATCAAAGGTCACACAAAACTGTGGAGCATCATGCAGGAAAAAGATGCGCTTTATGCCAAGCCCGACTTTTCGGAAGAAGACGGTGTGAAAGCTTCCGAACTGGAGCACGAGTTTAGCGAGATGAACGGCTGGAACGCACAGTCGGATGCGGCTGCGCTGCTCAGCAACCTCGGTATAACCGAAGACTTGCATTATATTTTTATGCGCGAACTGAACGGCAACCAGAAAGTGCGCGTGTTGCTGGCACAAGCGATCTTTGGGAATCCGGATATTTTGATCCTTGACGAACCCACCAACGACTTGGATATTAACACGGTTACCTGGCTGGAAGATTTTCTTTTGGAATTTAAAAACACGGTGATTGTGGTATCGCACGACCGCCATTTTCTGGATACCGTGTGCACCCATATTGTTGACATCGACTTTAAAGCAATAAAATTATTTACCGGCAATTATTCGTTTTGGTACGAGTCGAGCCAGCTTGCCCTAAGTCAGCGTGCTGCCGCCAACAAAAAAGCAGAAGAAAAAAGAAAGGAATTGACCGAGTTTATCTTACGCTTCAGTGCCAACGTTTCCAAATCGCGACAGGCAACAAGCCGCAGAAAACTGCTGGAGAAAATTACACTTGACGACATCCAGCCTTCTTCGCGAAAATATCCGGCTATTATTTTTAATCAGAAGAGAGTGGCCGGAGACCAAATTCTGCACGTAGAAAACCTGAGTTATTCACTTGGCGAAAATCAACTTTTCAAAAGCCTCGATTTCTTCGTTAACAAAGGAGACAAGATTGCTGTACTTGGCAAAGACAGCCTGGCAATTACTTCGTTGTTTAAAATATTAGCGGGTGAGATTAAACCCAACTCCGGAGAATTTAAATTTGGGCAAACCATTACTTCGGCTTACTTGCCCAACGAAAACAGCGAATACTTTAAGTCGGAAGAAAATTTAGTGGATTGGCTCCGCCAATTTTCGGAGGACAAAGACGAAATGCACATCCGCGGCTTCCTCGGCAAAATGCTTTTCTCGGGTGAAGAAGTATTTAAAAAATGTACGGTGTTGTCGGGTGGCGAAAAAGTGCGTTGCATGATCTCACGTTGTATGTTGGCAGGCGCTAATTTCCTCATCCTAGATGAGCCCACCAACCACTTAGATCTGGAATCCATCCAGGCATTTAACAATGGGCTAAAAGATTTTCCGGGCACGGTTATCTTCACTTCGCACGATCACGAGTTTACACAAACCGTTGCAAGCCGCATCATCGAAATCGGGCCAAATGGTTTTGTGGACAAGCTCATGACCTACGATGAGTATATTTCGAGCGAGAAGGTTACAGAACAGAAAGAACTATTGTACTCTTAATCCTACTTGATTTTCAAAAAAATCTGATATAAAAAAAGGGATACATTTCTGCATCCCTTTTTTTAAAAACATTTATAGGATTATCCCCACATAAAGAATTTATTGCTACCCACGTACTTGCCGATATCCTCGTTGTCGATAATCAGTACGATAAAGTCGATCAAAGGCACAATACCAAAAATACCACCACAGGTGATAAAATAGTAAAGGATCATAATAGGCTTGGTGCCGAGGTAAACCCTGTGGATGGCAATACCGCCAAGGAAAAAATCAAGGATAACAGCTATCCATGCGTTTTTGTCGGATGACTGCACGGCAAACGGGTTTGCGATAGAGGCTACATCGGATAATTGAGCAACAACAGGGGTTGCCAAATTAAATGCTGCTTCAATGGCCGCATCGTCTACCTGGTAGATTGAAGAGGCCTTGCTGCTGTAGGCAAACCCTACCGTACAGAACAGCGCAAGTAGTAAAATTTTTTTCATAGGTTAAATTTGTTCTTCAAGGATAGAAAAAGGAAAAGAATAATGCAAACAAATTTGAAACTTTGATTCACTAATTTTGTTTAATACCGGATGTTACGCAGGTTCTTCAAAATATTGTCTGCCTGTCCAAAGGACTCCTTCGGAGAGCATGTCTAACACTTTAGCTTGCGTAACATTATGTATGTAATTGTTTCTTTAATTTTTTTAATGTGACCATGAACCAGCTAAAAACCTTAGGCCAACTCAAGTCTGCCGGCTATAAATTTAAAACCATTAAAGATGAGCTGCGCACAAATTTGATGGAGAGATTACGAAAAAAAGAAAATGTATTCGAAGGTATTTGGGGCTACGAAGAAACGGTGATTCCCGATTTCGAGAGGGCAATTCTTGCGGGGCATGATGTCAACTTTCTCGGACTGCGCGGGCAAGCCAAAACACGCCTGGCCCGGCTCATGGTAAATCTGCTGGACGAATACATTCCCGTTATTGAAGGATCGGAGCTTAACGATGATCCGCAAAATCCAATTTCGCGATACGGCCGCGACAAAGTGAATGAGCTTGGCGATGAAACACCCATCGTGTGGCTGCACCGTGAAGAACGCTATACCGAAAAACTTGCCACGCCCGATGTTTCAATTGGCGATTTGATTGGCGATGTGGACCCCATCAAGGCGGCCTCGTTAAAACTTCCCTACTCAGACGAACGCGTGATCCACTTCGGTTTAATTCCCCGTTCGCATCGTTGCATTTTTGTAATTAATGAGTTGCCCGATTTGCAAGCGCGTATTCAAGTGGCGCTCTTCAATATCTTACAAGAGGGAGACATTCAGATTCGCGGCTTCAAACTTCGCCTGCCGCTCGATATTCAGTTTGTGTTTACGGCCAACCCCGAAGACTACACCAACCGCGGAAGCATTGTCACTCCGTTAAAAGACCGCATCGACAGCCAGATCATCACGCACTATCCAAAAACATTGGACATCGGGAAAAAAATTACGCAGCAGGAAGCGCGTATTCGGGTGGAACAAAAAAAATCAATTATCCTTAATGAAGTTGCCAAGGATATTATCGAGCAAATTGCATTTGTTGCGCGCCAGAGTGAATTTGTAGATGTCAAAAGCGGTGTGTCTGCGCGCCTAACTATTTCTGCCTACGAAAACCTGGTGGCGGCTGCCGAGCGGAGAAGCATCATCAACAACGAAAAAAATACGGTGATACGTGTTTCCGATTTCATTGGCGTAATTCCGAGTATCACCGGCAAAGTAGAATTGGTGTACGAGGGCCAGCAAGAAGGGCCGGGCATTGTAGCGCAAAACCTTTTGGGCAAAGCCATCCGGGCCCAGTTTGTTAACTATTTCCCCGATCCGGAAAAATACAGAAAACAAAAAGAGAAAAGTCCCTACAAAAAAATTTCCGATTGGTTTGGCGAAGGCAACTCGGTTGATTTATTGCACGACATGAACAATGCCGACTACGAAAAAACAATTCGTGCCGTACCGGGGCTCACCGAATTGATTAATGAATTCCACAAAGGGCAGGATGCTGCGTTGAAATTATTTTTAATGGAGTTTGCCCTGCACGGATTGGCCGAGTACAGCCTCATCAGTAAGCACAACCTCACAGCCGGCCACCAGTTTAAAGATTTGCTCAGCAACTTGTTCAGTATGCCAAAAGACGAAGATGAGAGTGAAGATGATGACGAGGCGCTCGGCAACAGCAAATATTGAGTACGACTATTCTTGTGTTGAGGTTTTACAAAAAATTTACAACTCTTCCTCTCGTTCCAGCATTAAAATAGAAGCTTGCGGCACGATAAAATACTTTTCGTTTTCGTACATCACTTCGATAGCACCTTTTTGCAATAAGATGGCAAGGTCTCCCTCTTGTGCTTGTAGGGGCAGGTATTTCACTTGTTCTTCTTTTCCTTTCCACAGGTCGTCTTCATCGGCCGGCATGGGCAACGGATAACCCGGACCTACTTTGATCACGTATCCGCGTTGAATTTTTTCTTTTTCCTGAACACCGGGTGGAAGATACAACCCGCTGTCGGTTTTATCCGATTCTTTGGCGGGGCGTATCAACACCCGATCGCCCACCACAATAAGTTTCTTTAATTTATTATCGGCTGTAATTTTTGTGCGCATCTTCTAAAATAATTCAGCTTGATCGTCTTTTTTTTCGGGATAGGATTCCGTTGAATACAAAGGAAGTTTATTCAAACGATTCGACAACACGGAATCTTCCGTAACAATTCCTTTGGCACTGGCTTCGCTTTTCAGGGCCGAAGTTTCCTGTTCCAGTTCTTTAGCGCTGATGTGTTTTGCCCTTCGTTCAATGGGCGGGTTTATTTTTTCGGCCTTTTCAAATTCCGAGACTTTCTCTAAAATATCTTTGGGCAGGTCGGCTTCGCTGCGATAGACCAATTCAAAAAACTGTTTGGTGAAAAACCCATCAATCTGAATTCTGCGTTTAGAAAGATGCACAAACTTGCCGAGCACACGGCAAATATTTTCGCGTTCTTCGGGGCTCATCTGTTCGGCAAATTCGTACTCTTCTATTTTTTGCAAACTCAAGATAACCGGTTCGAGCGAATCGATGGAAATCACAAACACATCGTAGTCGGCCAGGCGAAAAACAAACTGATCTAAGTTTTCCAGCGTGTTGGAGGGCACCACCAAAAAAATATCTTTTTTTACATCTTGCTCTTTCGCATACTTCTTGGCCGACTCGGCCTGGTTCTTTAAATAATTTCTAAAATTGGAAAGGTCATCGCCCGCGGGACTTTTGGCATCGAAAATAACAAACTCATTGCTGATTTTTAGCGTGTTGTCGGGCTCGCCTTTAAACGGAACTTTCTCCACGTACTCAATCGTGTGGCGCGAGCAAATCGATTTAATTGTGTTTTTAACATTTTCCTGATGAGCCGTCCACGTTTCGCGAAGTTTATGGATACGGTTGATCTCGGCATCTTTTCGTTCTTGCAATTCGCGATTGCGGTCGTTTTGAATCCGGTCTTGAATATTTTTCAGCGAGTCTACCGCTTTGGCGTGATCTTGTTTTCTGAAATCTTCATCCTTTAGAAGTTGTGTGTTTTGCTGAATGGTTTTTTGAAGTTCGCGATCGGTTAGTTCCAGTCTTTGTTTAAGGGAAGCAACTTCACTGGATAGTTCAACATACCGATTGGTAATACTTCGTTTAGATTCATCCAAAGTAACTTTCTCTTTTTGCAAAGATTCAATTTGTTTATTCGATTCTTTTAAAACTTGGACCTCAGTGGTGAGCCGGGTGACGGTATCGTTTAAGTTTTTGTTGTTCGATCGTTCGATGGAAAGTGAATTATCCAGTTGAGTTGAAGATTCAACTTTCGAAATTAATTTTTGCAAATCGGCAGACGCATCGATCGTCAGGTTTTTAATTTTACTCCAGCCAAACAATCGGTCTAAAAAGCCTGTGTTCTTCAGGCTTTCAAAAAGCTGTTTAATACGGTCGAAATTAGAGTCCATCGTGGTGTAATTAAGTTAAAAAAATAATTTTAAACTATGCAGCATTTTTTTCAAGAAGGAATTCCGGAGGCACGCGCAAAAGTTTACTCAACGGTAAGACCATTGAATAGGTTAGTTTGCGCGAACGGTTGAGAATCCGCGAAACCACTGTTTTATCGCCAATCACTTTAGCCAAGTCAGCCTGACGGAGGTTTAAATCTTCCATGCGTTTTTGAATCACGTCCACCGGATCATTTGTTTGAGGTATCTCCCAGCCGTGCTTACGTTCATAATCTTCAACCAGCACGGTTAAAATTTCGAGTTCTCTCCCTGTTTCGCTTTGGGGTAGAGGATCTACTTCCATCCGTCTTTCTATCTCTTTCAAATAAAGGTTGTATTGTTTTTGTGAACGGATCACTTTAATATCTAATTTTTCTTTTGTCTTCATATTTTCTCCACGTTAATTTTATCGTATTCGTTGTGCTTACCCATAAAACGAATAAAACCGATCCTTGTCTTATAGGCAAACTTTACTACAAATCGGTATTTGTTACCACAGATGTTAAAAACCACTCGACTGTTGCCAACCACACTTGCCTTCGGAAATGTTTTTTTCACTTCGTGAGGAGAGGCCCAATCCGAAGTGCAGGCTATTGAATACCAATCTTCCAAATCGGGTCTGCAATCAGCATGTTTTTCCCAAAACTCACGTAGGGTTCGTTTTGCAATAATTCGCATAAAATCATACAAATTTATATATAATAGTTGACAATGTGTCAACTATTATTCGGCATGAATTCACTATCTTTGTTTCTCTCAACATTTTATTTATGATCGACACCATTACCTCCGCAAAAAGTGCCATTGCTCTTGAAGAGAAATATGGCGCACACAACTATCATCCACTGCCTGTAGTTTTGCATAAGGGTGAAGGTGTTTTTTTATGGGACGTAGATGGAAAGCGGTACTTCGATTTTCTCTCGGCCTACAGTGCGGTGAATCAGGGCCATTGCCACCCGCGCATTATCAATGCGATGATCAACCAAGCCAAAGAACTCACTCTCACATCGCGCGCTTTTTACAACGATAAACTCGGGCTTGCCGAAAAATACGTTTGCCAATTGTTTGGCTACGACAAAGCACTGTTTATGAACAGCGGTGCCGAAGCAAACGAAACCGCTATTAAACTTGCTCGCAAATGGGGCTATACCAAAAAAGGGATTGAAGAAAACAAAGCGGTGATTGTAGCCGTGAAACAAAATTTTCACGGACGCACAACCTCCATCATTTCTGCCTCCACCGACCCAACCGCCACATCGGGTTTCGGCCCCTTCATGCCCGGATTTGAAATTATTGACTATGATAATACTTCGGCACTCGAAAAAGCATTGGCCAACAAAAATGTTTGCGGCCTCTGGATCGAACCCATTCAGGGAGAGGCGGGTGTGTATGTGCCGCACGAAGGTTATTTGAAAGCGGCTGAAAAACTTTGCCGACAACATAACGTGCTTTTGATGATGGACGAAATCCAAACCGGCATTGCACGCACCGGCAAAATGTTGGCCAGCGACCACGAAAATGTTAAACCCGATTTACTGATTTTAGGCAAAGCGTTAAGTGGCGGCATCCTGCCAATCTCTTTGGTGTTGACCAATGACGAAATTATGTTGGTAATTAAACCCGGTGAGCACGGCTCTACGTTTGGCGGCAATCCGTTGGCGGCAGTGGTTTGCATGGAAGCCTTGCAGGTAATTCAAGATGAAAAGCTGGCCGAAAATGCCGAACGGCTGGGAAAAATATTTCGCGAACGGCTGAATGCCCTGATCAAAAAAACAAAACTGATTGCGCTGGTACGTGGCAAAGGTTTGCTCAATGCAATTGTTATCAACGATTCGCCCGAGAGCGAAACAGCCTGGAACTTGTGTGTTAAATTTGCCGAGCATGGATTGCTTGCCAAACCAACCCACGGAAATATTATACGCCTTGCCCCTCCGTTGGTAATTACAGAAGAACAGATTCACGAGAGCTGCGATATTATTGAAAAGTGTGTACTGAGTTTTTAATCTATAAATCTATAATCATGAAAATAAAATTTATTTGCCTCCTTATTTTCATTGCTGGGAATTGTTTTTCTCAAACTATTCCACCGCCAGAAGTTCAGATCAAAACTGCTTTGCTCGCAGCCTCGGAGGATGCCAAAGACAAAGCCATGGTGTATGGCTATTCTCCAAATGGAGATTTCATAGTGCTGCGCAAGGGCGAAAACGAAATGGTTTGCCTGGCCGATGATCCCGGCACACCCGGATTAAACGTATCGTGTTATCACAAAAGTCTTGATCCGTTTATGGCCCGAGGGCGCGAATTAAAAAAAGCAGGAAAAAAATTTCAGGAAATATTCGATATACGCGAGCAAGAAGTAAAGAGTGGAAAATTAATGATGCCCAAACAACCCACTACCTTATTTGTGTACACAGCCGACAAGGAAAATTACAATGCAGCTACCGGTGAAGTAAAAGATGGATATTTGCGATCGGTCATCTACATTCCTTATGCCACCGCAGAAAGCACCGGATTGCCAACCAAGCCCATCGCACCGGGCATTCCGTGGATTATGGATCCCGGCACGCACCGCGCTCACGTCATGATTAACCCGCCTAAGAAATAAAGTTGTCGGTGTTTAAAAATTTTTGAGGCTAACTAAGCTTTTTTTACTTTGGTATAATTATCAGAAGTAAAATGCTAACATCTCCCTCGCTCGCAACTGTAAAAAGTTTATCCCAGCACTTATTTATCTTGTGCTCCATTACGATTTTTAGCACAAGCTGCGGAACCATTGTGGGCGGCTCAAAATATTATGCGCACGTGTTGGTGAACGGCCATCCCAAAGCAGAAATCGTTTATCAAGGAGTGAGCCGGGGCAACGGCAATGCCTCCATGCTCGTTAACAGAAATCAAGCGAATAATTTTTTGATTGTGGTTAAAGAGAAGGGATGTGACGAACAGACGTTCAGCTACACCTCAAGAACTTTCAGAGGGTGGGCTTTGGTGGGGTCGCTACTTTTTTGGAGTGCCAATATCGATGGGTTTCCTATACCATACGGTTTGGCCGTTGACCTCATCGATGGCTCTTTATGGAAACCGAACGTGAGCGAAAACGGTGTAGAAAAAAGTAATTATAAAAATTTTCAGTATACCCTTAACTACAACGGCTGCGACTCCAAAATCCAAGAAACGACTCCTCTGCGACAAGATAAACTGGTAGATGTGGTCTATTTAAAAAACGGGAGCATCATCCGCGGTACGTTGATGGAACAAGACCCCATCACCCATGTAAAAATCCAAACTCAAGACGGAAGTATTTTCGTGTTTAAAATTGATGAGATTCTAAAAGTGACCCGAGAGTAGAATTTCATTTTGTTTTTTTAACTAGTCATTATATTTTCAGGATACGGTTTTTATGCATATCCTCGGACGCTCTGATTTAGTAGATTTACCCGGTTTAGGCCTTGAAAATATTCAAGCAAAAATTGATACCGGGGCTTACACCTGCAGTCTGCACTGCTCCAGAACGGAAGTAGTAAATGGAAAGCTCGAGTTTGTATTGTTGGATGAAGCTCACCCGGAGTTTACCGGAAAAACCTATTCTTTTAAAAAATTTGAGCAACGCGAAATTAAAAATTCGTTTGGCGAAGCCGAGCTGCGTTACGTTATTAAAACAAAAATTAAAATTTTTGATCATTTAATACGGGCAGAGTTTTCGTTGAGCTATCGGGGTAATTTAAAGTTTCCGGTATTGCTGGGCCGGAAAATACTTCGCAACCGTTTTCTTATCGATGTAACAAAAAAAGATTTATCGTACCTTGAGAAAATTAATCGTTAATCGTTAATAGTGATCTATACCAATAACGATTAACCAACAACTATTAACGAATATGAACATCGCCATCCTTTCGCGCGATCCCAAACTTTACTCCACGCGTAGGCTCAAGGAGGCGGGCGAAAAACGAGGTCACAACGTGGAAATCATCGACCACATGAAGTGCGTGCTCCTCATTGAAAAGCAAAACCCAATGGTGTGGTACAACGGCCGTAAGCTCGATTATTTCGATGCGGTAATTCCTCGCATCGGTGCTTCGGTAACTTTTTATGGGGCCGCTGTGGTTCGTCAGTTTGAAATGATGAAAGTGTTTACGGCCATCGAATCGCAGGCCCTCATCCGCTCGCGCGACAAACTGCGCAGCATGCAAATTCTTTCGCGTGCCGGATTGGGAATGCCCAAAACGGTTTTCATGGATTACACCAAAGACACCGAGGGCATTATCGAAGCAGTGGGCGGGGCACCTGTTGTTATCAAACTGTTGGAAGGCACGCAAGGTCTGGGTGTAGTGCTTGCCGAAAACAAAAAAGCAGCTCAATCGGTAATCGAAGCTTTTCACGGTGTGAAGGCAAGGATCATTGTGCAAGAATTTATCAAGGAAGCAAAAGGGGCAGACATACGTGCATTTGTGGTTAATGGCGAAGTAGTGGGCGCCATGAAACGCCAAGCCCGCGATGGCGAGTTTCGATCTAACCTCCATCGCGGTGGACACGCGTCTGTGGTGAAATTAGACCGTCATCAAAAACATTCTGCTGTAACGGCTGCTAAAAAGCTGGGACTATCGGTGGCCGGTGTGGATATGCTCCCTTCCAAACGCGGCCCGCTCATCATCGAAGTAAACTCCTCACCAGGCCTGGAGGGGATTGAAGGTGCAACCCAGGTAGACATTGCCGGAAAAATTTATCTGTATCTCGAAAAACACGCAGGCCAAAAGAAAATTCAAAAAGATAAAGTGAACGCCTGATGAAAGAAGTTTCAATCGTAGGCCACGGAATCCGCTCCGGTGAATTTAAGGAAATCAATATCAACATTGCGCGCCTTCCTTCGCGCACTTTAATCGAAACTCCAATTTATGTTTACCGGGGAGTTGAAGACGGCCCTGTGCTCGCCCTCACGGCAGGGATGCACGGTGACGAAATCAACGGGATGGAAATTGTGCGCAGAATTATTGATCAAGGTCTCAATCGGGTAACGCGAGGCACTGTGCTTTGCATGCCGGTAATTAACGTGTACGGATTTTTAAATTACTCGCGCGAAGTGCCCGATGGCAAAGACATCAACCGCTCTTTTCCGGGCAGCAAGCACGGGTCGCTTGCCGCACGGGTTGCCTACCACATGACCCACGATATCCTGCCTTTTATCGACTACGGAATTGATTTTCATACCGGTGGCGCAAGCCGCACAAATTATCCGCAGGTACGCTGTATGATGAAGGAAGAAATTAATGTGGAGTTGGCTCAGGCATTTCACGCTCCCTTCACCATCGACTCCCCGTTTCGGCCTCATTCCCTTCGGCTAACGGCTTCAAAAAAAAACAAACACATTATTGTGTACGAAGGAGGCGAATCGCTGCGCTTCGATCAGTACGCCATTCAAGAAGGCATCAACGGCACGTTGCGGTTGATGAAACATTTGAATATGATTGACGAAGCCCCGAAGCCTCGGGAAGAAAATAAAATCATCTGGAGTTCTACGTGGGCGCGGGCTCACACCGCGGGATTGTTTCAGTCCGAAGTAGAATGCGGTGCGCTGATAAAAAAAAATCAATTGGTGGGCACGCTTACCGATCCGTTTGGAGAATTCAAGGAGCAAGTTAAATCGCCCTCAACGGGTTATGTTGTTGGTCTAAACAACAACCCGGTAGTAAATGCGGGCGATGCATTGCTGCATATTGGCTTGGATAATGTTTGTAAGATTGACGCGCAAGACGATTAAAAATCCGGGCAGGGAATAATCAATTTATCTTTGGGTGGCTTGCGTGGGTCGCGCGTGCTCCACGAATAAACAATACTGAATTCATGTGCTCCTCCGCTGGATGGCCCAAGTTTTGAAATGGTGTAATCGTAGCTGTAACCAATATTCAAAATGTCTTTGTCACCTTTTTTAGTGAAACCGATCAACAACACGATCGATTCGTTGTTGACTATTCCGTTCACCTTTTTAAAAGGCACACCCCGATACCACGTTCCTATAATCAGTGGTTCGAAAGTATAGTACACACCTAAATCCATTTGATCGAACCTGCCCTGATGTCGATATTGAAAGGTAGGAGTGATGCTGCGCTCGCGTGGTTTTGAATAAAACCCTTGTCCCATCGAACCGGGTCGCAAATAAAATTTCCAACCACCGTGGCCACTTATTTTCATCGGCAACCGATCGGGCGAGCCCACGAGCGATTGATCGGGCTGGGTGATGTGCGATGCCGTGCCGCCAAACCAACCGTTCTTCGAATAAAACAAACCGCCCATGGTGAGGTCGGGAAAAAATTTCGATTGCCCCGTGTTGAGTCCATCAACGGACGATCGGTTTACAACCAAGCCTGTGTTGGGATCGAACTGATCGCCAAACGTAAGCCTATCGAAATTGATGGACCGATTGTAAACACCCGCCTGAAAGCCCGGGCGAAACGAAAGATTTTTTACAATCTTCAATTCGTACGAATATTGCAGTGCAACCATCAACGACTGAAGACCGAGCAATCCTTCGCGGTCTTTGTTGATAATCATACCCACGCCACTGTTTTTGCTTTCGATGTAAAAATCTGCGAAAGCAGAAATGGTGTTAAAATTGGCATCGATGGCCGGCCATTGATTTCTGTAATTGGTTCCAACTCTTGCCTGGCCGGTGCTGCCTGCGAAAGCAGGATTTAAATAAAGTGGCGCTGCATAAAATTGCGAGAATTGCGGATCCTGAGCAGTTACGGTTCCGTACCCAACAAGCATTAACACAGAAACAACCACAGATTTATACATCCATTCGGGGGATTTACCGTCACTTATCCAAGCAAATTAAGGCGATTATATGATATTAAAAAAAACATTTACCGACAATTCAATGGCATTCGTCTTACTAACGATATTTTTCGTCATATTGTATATTTTAAGAGTGAACAAAGCGTTTTAACTTCGTAAAGTTTATCTCATTAAAATGTTGTTAGCCACAAACTGTTGATACGATGCCGGAACGGATTATTTTGCAAATGCCTTTGTTGAAGAGGGTTTTAACATTTTTTTTGTGTGTGTCTGTTGCCATCATCGCTAATGCACAAAACCTGGCGCAACATAATTGGTATTTTGGAAATTCTTCAAGTGCCATCCTATTCAACCGCTCCACCAACAAGGCATCTACCA
This sequence comes from Bacteroidota bacterium, assembly GCA_018267285.1. Taxonomy (GTDB): domain Bacteria; phylum Bacteroidota; class Bacteroidia; order Cytophagales; family Cyclobacteriaceae; genus ELB16-189. The sequence continues at coordinate 67,820 of JAFDYU010000014.1, forward strand.
TCGCCAACAAAGCAGCCCTCGGCACGGGCGGAAGTGCAGTGGCTACCGACCCCGACACGGGCGATCTTTTATTTTACACCGATGGGTCAACCCTTTACGACATCACCAACACGGCTATGCCTCTGGGCACGGGGCTGCTGGCAAATACATCGGCAAACCAACCCGTTGTTATTTGCCCAATGCCCGGAGACTCTACAAAGTTTTTTGTGTTCGCCAATACCGCAAATTATACAACCGGAGGAACCATAACGATGAGCGTTGTGGACATGACCAGCTTTGGCAATGCAACTACGATTATCGGTGCCCCACCTTTTGGAGATATTTTGCTTGGCGGCCCCACGAGCACCGTACCACAACTAAATTTAGCCACAGGTTTAACGGGCCGGTCCGAAGGTATGATCGTTGTGCCCAATGCCAACCAAAGAGATTTTTGGTTGGTAACTCACCAAAACGGATCAACCACCTACACCGCTTCGCTCATTACACCGGGCAGTTACAATAGAACTACCTCAACCTTTGCGTTTAGTAAAACACAAACATCGGGAGGCATTGCGCTGCCCACTTCGGTAGCGAACTTTTCCATCGATAAAAAAAATACGCGGCTGGCGGTTTCGGCACAAGACCCCAACACCGATGCAATTATTTTAAGAATGGACACCACTGGCATGTTGGCGTTCGACCGTACAATCTACAACTCCGGAAAAGCCACCACGCAACCGCAATCAATTTACGATATGCAGTGGGACAATAAAGGCCAATACCTTTACCTCTCGCGCGTGGGAGAAACCGGCATCAATGCGGATGTGTTGCAATACGATTACATGGGTTCAACCGGAACTACCGTAATACTCTCCAGTGTTTTGCAAAATCCCATCTATCGAAGCTGGGGTTTGCAACTTGCACCCGACAGTGCCATCTATCATATTTATCAGGCACTAACCGGAGGGCCCTTTCTGGTAGAAAAATTTACCAAAACAGATACCGTTGCTTCGTCCGTTATACAAACTGCCTTGCCCCTTGGCGCACTTGATTTTAACGGAACTCAATTCCCTTCGTTCGTTCCAAAAATAAATATCAAGTTGTCTATTTCTTTTGCTGCTTCGGGCGTATGCCAAAACAGCAACATCACTTTTTTTCCAACGGTGCTACCCAATGCCGACAGCCTGCGGTGGGATCTTGGCGATACCACCATCACTGCATGGAGTCCCATTCATAAATATAAAAATGCAGGCACCTACAATGTAAAACTAACGGCTTACTATCAGGGAAAAGCAGACTCGGTTGTACAATCGATCACTATCAACCCGTTTACGCTTACGCTTCAATTGGTTTCCGATACCACTGCCTGTCATTGCCAATTGCCCGTAAACAAAACTGCCTGCACCATGCCACTTTTTTCGGTTACCGCAAAAACCAATGGCGCCACGGGGTCAACCACTTTTCTTTGGTCGGATGGAATTACCACAACCGCTAAATTCTCTCCCGACTCTGCCGGGTATTATTATGTGGTGGCGAAAGACGGCTCGGGCTGCTCAACCTATGCCGGTGTAAACATCAAAGAATATGGGAAGACCGATCAGCGCTCGAATGTTTGGTATTTTGGAAACAAGGCCGGCATTAATTTTACTACCAGAAAAGCACTAAGCAACAGTGCCATGGATGCGCCTGCCGGATGTGCGATTGCCTGCGACCGCAACGGCCAAGCCATCATTTACACCGATGGCTATAATCTCTACGACAAAAAAGATGTACTGATTGCTACGGGCATTGGTGGAAACCCGAACTCCTCTCAGTCGTCTATGATTGTACCTGTGCCGGGCGATGAAACATTGTACTATATTTTCACCACCAATACAATTGCTTACAGCGGAGCAACCTCCAACGAATTGCGTTACTCGCTTTATGATTTGAAGAAAGACAGCCTGCTGAAAAAAAATATACTACTGTTTTCTAAAAGTACCGAGCGTGTTACGGCCAGTGCCGATTGGCTGGTAGCCCACGAATATGGAACCAACACATTTCGCGCGTACCGAATTACACCCGGAGGCCTTGGCAACCCCGTGTATTCCTCTATCGGGTCGGTACACTCTTTTCAATATAAAGAAAACGGCCAGGGCTACATGAAGCTTGGCCCAAAAAACAATTTGGCTGTAGCCCTTTCTACACCAGCCCCGGCTGCCAGCAATGTAGTAGAATTGTTTCACCTCAACGACACCACGGGGGTGATTACAAATTACAGAAAAATAGATTTGGGCCAGCCCGCAGGCCAGGTGTACGGCATTGAATTTTCGCCCGGTGGCAACAAGTTGTTTGCTTCCATTATCGGAACACCGACATCCAATATTTTTGAATACTCCATCGACTCGCTCGGGCGAACAAGCCTGCTCATCAACAACGTAATGAACGCCATGGTGGGGGCCTTGCAAATAGCTCCCGATAACCAAATCTATTTTGCCATTAACAACAGCCCGGCCAACGCACAACTCGGTGTGATCTCCGCTGTTGATACGCCTCTCACTGCAACCTCACCCGTAAGCTTAACCGGTTTTGCACTTGCTGCCGGCACCAACAGCAACCTTGGATTGCCCAACTTCAGGCAACAAGTAGGTAGCGGTTTTGGAGGCCCCGGCTTTACGGTAGCCGGACTTTGCTTAGGCGACAGCACAGCTTTTGTTGGGACCACCACCGACCCGATTGACAAGTTTACCTGGAATTTTGGCGATGGCTCAAGCAATACCAAAGACCTAGCTCCTAAACATTTGTATGCAAGTGCTGGAACTTACACGGTCACATTTCATTTAACTAATCGTTGTGGACTTGACACTACTATAGCTCACACTATAAAAATATCAGCCTCACCTCCCACACCATCACTGCCTGCTGTTACATTCATTTGTTCAGGGCAGGTTACCCTCCATGCCAACACACCTGCTAACCCGCCTTCAGCACTATACAAATATCTTTGGTCCACCTCCGATACCACAGAAAGTATAGTTGTATCAAAACGATCTATTATTTCTGTAACCAATACCGATCTGGCAACCGGGTGTACTGCCACAGCAACCAGTATTGTAAATGACAACCGCCCAAAAGTAACGCTGGGATCGGATCAAACTTTATGTCAGAATAGTGTAGTTGCGAACCTTGATGCTCAGAACCCCGGTGATACGTTCAGTTGGTCAATCACCGATGTAAATGCAGGCACAACATCTCCAGGAGGCACCATTCAGTTTCAGGCCGTGGATACTTCAACACCCGGCATTTTTCTTTACAAAGTTTCGGTAACAGATCCGTCAACAACGTGTACTACCTCGGCACAACAACAGTTTACAATCATAGCATCGCCCACGTTTACCATGACAGCCCTCAACCCAACGGCTTGCAATTCAACGGATGGAAAAGTTACGTTGAGTTCGATTACTTCACCCAACCTCTATTCGTATTCCATTACCGGGCCTTCGTTCAACCAACAGGATATTGACCAAACAGCAGCCACACAAGTAACACCCGCCACGCTCGGCCAAGGCACGTACACGGCCATGGTTACCGATCAGGTTTCGGGGTGCTACACGTTCAACACCATCGGATTGTCTGCCGGCACATTTACCATCACTCCTTCGGTAGCCGACCCTTGCGATGCACCTTCCATGAAAGTAAGCAACAACATTCCGGCTGCAGGCTTCCCCATCAATTATACCATAACCGGATCAAACACCACCACGGTCACGGGTACTATCAACGCACAGGCAGCGAGCTTCAATGTTCAGTTGCTGCCACAAGGTGCCAACACATCGGTAACGTACACCGTTCAGGTTGCTGATGCGAGTGGCTGTATTGTCGCACCCAATTTCACCTTAACAACGAGCAACCCTACTCCACTTTCAATCGTTTCCAATTTATGTTCTAACCCGGCCACACTTCAGGCTTCGGGAGGATCCAATTATGTATGGACCAGCACTTCCTTTCCGGGAAATGTTTCGGGCAGCACGTTAAATATCACATCAAGTGGAACCTACAAGGTTACCGGCAAATCAGGGGCTTGTACCGTTGCCGACAGCATCAGCGTTATTTACAATGGCCCGTTCGTACCCAATTTTGTGCAATCGGATACGTGCAGTGCGCAAGTAATATTGAACGCTACACCTGTGGGGAATAATTTCACCTATCGTTGGTATCAAAATATAACACCACCTGTACCTCCGGCTGTTGTTCCGCCTCCTACGCAACTGGGGCAGCAAGTTGTTATCACACCCACAGACGATGGCAGCACCTTTACTCTTGTTGTAGTCGATGCTCAAAGCGGTTGTTCCCTTGCATCGGCACCCAAAAAAGTTTCGGTGGTGGGGCAGGTAACAGCAGCCCTCACTTCTACCCTTGCCTGCGATGACGGCAAACCATTTACCTTGACTGCCACCACCAATGTAACCGGTGCTACCTATCAGTGGTTGCTAAACGGCACAACCATCGCCACAGCAGCAAGCGATACCCTGCACAATAAATCGGAAGGCACGTATGAAGTGGACATCACTTATCAAACCTGCAAAGCATCGGCAAGTATAGACATTGTCAAAGCACCAATACCGATAGGCCTATTGAGATCCGCTTACAAAATTTGCGATGACCCGGATAATCACATCGACAGCACACGAGTGGCTACGCTGTTCCCCGGATTTTTTGCTGCCTACGATTGGTTTAAAAATGGAATACGGCTCGATTCTACAACAAGTAAAATTATCGCATCCAGTTCGGGGGAATACAGCGTAATGTTAACCAATGCTGTAGGTTGCACCAATTTGGATAAAACCGAAGTAATAGATGACTGCGAGCCGATCGTTACCGGGCCCAATGCGTTCAAGCCGGGCAGTGCCGTAGTCGAAAATAAAAATTTCAAGCTGTTTACTTTTTTCATCACCGACAATTTTGAGGTGTTGATTTTCGACCGTTGGGGTGAAATGATTTTTGAATCGAAAGACCGGAACTTCAATTGGAACGGAGGCTACAAAAACAATTTGAGCCAGCCACTACCCGGTGGCACTTACGTTTACCTGGTTCGCTATGTAAGCAGCTATCACCAGGATCAAGGTGTACTAGAACAACGCGGTGGCGTGGTGCTTCTGCGTTGATTATCATTTCATTTTTAAAAATTAAGATTTTAGATTTGTAGCATCTTTGTATCGTCTTACCCGTCACTCAAAAAATTTAAAATCATGGAAGAAAAAAACGAAGGTGCTGCCGAAAAATTCTTCAAAGAATTTGGAAAGCGTATGGATACGTTTGCGCAAGAATTAAAAGATGCAGGAGTTCGTGCCGAATCCGACTTGCAAAAAAAATATGACGAACTCAAAGCAGCCGCTCAAAAATTAAAAACAGAAGCTCAAAAAAAAGAGCGTTGGCAGGAAGTAGAAGCCAGTTTGAAAAAAGCCGGAGAAGAACTGGAGAACGCGTTCAAGGCCGCTTTCAAAAAAAACAGTTGACCGAAAAAACTTTCTTCACTTTCGTTCCGTTTTAACATCAACCGAATCTTCAAGCGGATTTTGTGTTGATACTCTAATCTTCTTTTAATCGTATGAATCATATTAAAACAATTATCATCAGTTTCATCGCAGGCCTTGCCGGAGCTTTTGCTTTTCATAAATATCAAGCAGCCCAACCTCAACCGCAAACCCAAAATATTGCTGTTGCAGACCACTACACACAGCCCCCCGCTTATCAGTCTATTGCCACTCCGGTGAGCAACCATTTACCTACAGACAATATTGATTTTAGTTTGGCGGCCGCCAAAGCCACGCCAAGCGTGGTTTACATTAACAGCATTTCGCAAATGGGTGTAAGCTATTCTTATTTTGATCTGCTCTTTGGTGGTGGCGGCCCTCAAACTCGCATAAGCTCTGGCTCGGGTGTGATCTTTTCTGCAGACGGATACATTGTTACCAACAACCACGTTATCGATGGTGCCGAAAAAATTCAGGTACTGTACAACAAAAAATCATACGATGCCGAACTTATCGGAACAGACCCTTCTACCGATCTTGCTGTTTTAAAAATCAAAGAGAGCAACCTGCCTGCCATTGCACTTGGTAGTTCTAAAAATTTGGCCGTGGGCGAATGGGTAGTAGCCGTAGGAAATCCGTTTTCGCTTTCTTCTACGGTAACGGCAGGTATTGTTAGCGCCAAAGGGAGGAGAATAAATATTGTGGAAGACAAGTTTCCGATCGAGTCATTCATTCAAACAGATGCAGCCATTAACCCCGGAAACAGTGGTGGAGCCTTGGTCAACAAAAATGGCGATTTAGTAGGCATTAACACCGCTATTCTGTCGCGCACCGGGTCGTACACGGGTTATGCCTTTGCTGTGCCTGTTGATATTGCACGCAAAGTGGTTGAGGATTTGATTAAATATGGCGCCCCACAGAAAGCCATCTTCGGAGGTAATGTAATTGAATACGATTTTCAAAATGCGAAGAAGTACGGTCTTGATGCAAATGCAAAAGAATTTAGAGGCGTGTTGATCGGAAGTATCGATCGTGAGGGTGCAGCCACGAAGGCAGGCCTTCAAGAAGGTGACATTATCATAAAACTGAACAACATCGACATCAACAGCGAGAGTGCGTTTGAAGAAGAATTAAGCTATCGCAAGCCGGGCGACAAAATCTCAATTACGTATGTGCGCAACGGAAAAACCTCAACGGTTGATGTAACCCTGCTGAACAAACTTGGCGACAACAGCATTGTTAAAAGAAAAATAGTGAGCGATGCTACTACCGGAGCAAATTTGGAAGCAGTAGACTATGGCGTAAAAATTAATAAAATACGAGATGGCATTTTTAAGAGTATCGGCCTCCCCGAAAATTACACACTTACCCACATCAACCGTCAGCGCGTGAAAGACCCGCAAGATGTAATTGATTTCTTTGGGAAGTACAAGGGGCGTGTTTTGCTTTATGGCTTCACCAACACGAAACAAGAGTTGCCGCTCTCGTTTTATCTGAGGTAAAGCCAGCTCAACAACTTTATCAATGATGCAGCTTGGTTCTTTTCGCAGCTTTGTGGTGAGGAAGTTCTAGGGGTGAATCTCCTTTGCCCTCCTTCTCTTTATTCTTTTGTTCAAGGCGAATGTTGTAACGGATCACTTGCCAGTACTCTGCCCCATAACCAACAAAAATTTCTGAGCCTGCCGGAATATCTTTCACAGCTTCAATAAAGCAGCGTCTCTTCACAGTAACGTATTCGCAATTATTTTTTAAGCCCTCAATGCGCGTAATCCCCTTTGCATCGTTGGCATAATGCGCTACTGACTTGGTCGTTTTCCAGGCATCGACACAATATTTCTGACTGAAGTAGAAAACATAACCGTTGCGGTCGTCTGCCATTTTCTCCACTTCTTTCCAAGTCACCACTTCGCCTTTGTACTCCACAATGCGTGTGCCTTTCTTGATATCTACTTTTGTAAATAAGCCTTTACCAGCATTGGGTATAAGCGACTTTTTTACGATCAACTGTTTTTCTAATAATGCCATCGGAGGGATAAGGTTAATCGAAAATAATTCGGCACTTGGCCATTATTTTTCGAAGACAAAATAAAAAGCATCCCGGAATCGAGATGCTTTTTCAATTTTTTGATCAGGGTACTACACTTTGATTTCAACATCAACTCCGCTGGGGAGTTCGAGTTTCATCAGGGCATCAACTGTTTTGGGACTGCCCGAGTAGATATCAACCAAGCGCTTGTAAGTGCAAAGTTGAAATTGCTCGCGCGATTTTTTGTTCACGTGGGGTGAACGCAGTACCGTAAATTTTTCTTTTTCAGTAGGCAACGGAATGGGCCCGCTCACTACGGCTCCTGTTGCTTTTACAGCGCGTACGATTTTCTCCGATGATTTATCAACGAGGTTGTGATCGTACGATTTGAGTTTGATTCTGATTTTTTGGTTCATCTTATTTGTATTTACTCCCCGCCTGGGAATTTTTAATTCTTATTTAGCAGCTACTGCCCCTTTTACTTCTTCAATTACTTTTTCGGCCAAGTTACGCGGCACCGGTGAATAGTGCGAGAACGTGAGCGATGCCGAAGCGCGGCCAGACGTAATCGTACGCAGGTCGGTTACGTAACCAAACAATTCAGACAACGGCACATCTGCTTTGATGACCTGAGCACCACCGCGGGTGTCCATGCCTTTCATCAAACCTCTTCTTCTGTTCAGGTCACCGGTTACAGAACCTGTGTACTCATCGGGTGAGATGACTTCCACAGCCATAATTGGTTCGAGCAACTGAGGCGCACATTTTGCTGCCGCTTCTTTAAAGCCAATACGAGCGGCCAATTCAAATGACAATGAATCAGAGTCCACATCGTGGTAAGAGCCATGGAACAAACGCACTTTCATGGAGTCGATCGGATAACCGGCCAACGGTCCATTCACCATCGATTGTTCAAAACCTTTTTGTACGGCAGGAATAAATTCGCGGGGGATAACACCGCCCACAATGTCGTTCTCAAATTCAAGGCCCGGCTTATCTTCAGGGCCCAGTTCGCGCGGCCCGATTTCGAATACGATATCGGCAAACTTACCACGACCACCGGTCTGCTTTTTGTAAACTTCTTTATGTTCAACCGATTTGGTGAGTGCTTCTTTGTAGGCAACCTGAGGAGCACCTTGGTTAATCTCTACTTTAAACTCGCGCTTCAAACGGTCGATAATGATTTCAAGGTGAAGTTCACCCATTCCACGAAGGATCGTTTGGCCGGTTTCCTGATCTGTGTTCACACGAAGAGTAGGATCTTCTTCCACCAGTTTAGAAATTGCCATACCGAGTTTATCGGCATCGGCTTGTTTCTTGGGTTCGATCGCATAACCAATCACAGGCTCGGGGAAGATCATCGATTCGAGAACCACCGGGCGTTTTTCGTCACAAAGGGTATCTCCGGTTTTGATATCTTTAAAACCTACCACTGCACCAATATCACCGCACTGTAGTCTTTCAATTTGGTTTTGCTTGTTAGCGTGCATTTGGAATACACGTGAGATACGTTCTTTCTGGCCGGAACGAGTATTTTGAATGTACGAACCAGATTCAAGCACACCCGAGTAAGCACGTACAAAGCAAAGACGACCTACGAACGGATCGGTTGCAATTTTAAAAGCTAGGCCAACGAATGGTTCGCTTTCACTCGGGCGAATTTCAACTTCACCTTCGGTGTCGGGGTTTGTTCCGATAATTACATCCTTATCCAGTGGAGAGGGGAGCAATTCCATCACATAATCCAACATCGTTTGCACCCCTTTGTTCTTGAATGAAGAACCGCACACCATTGGTACAATCTTCATGTCGATAACCGCTTTACGAAGAGCGGTTAAAATTTCTTCTTCGGTGATAGAGTTCGGATCGTTGAAGAACTTCTCGATCAACGTCTCATCGTATTCAGCTACGGCTTCAAGAAGTTTTTCGCGGTACTCGTTCGCTTCGTCTACCATGTCAGCGGGGACTGGAATAACTTCGTAAGTCATCCCTTTATCGCTCTCATTCCAGATCATACCACGGTTGTTGATTAAGTCAACAACACCTTTGAAATTGTCTTCCGCACCAATAGGCAACTGCAACGCAACGGCTTTGCTGCCTAGCTTTTCTTTTACCTGCTTGCAAACACCAAGGAAATCGGCACCAGAGCGGTCCATCTTATTAACAAAACCGATGCGGGCTACTTTATAGTTGTCGGCAAGGCGCCAGTTCGTTTCCGATTGAGGCTCAACTCCATCAACCGCGCTAAATAAGAAAACGAGACCATCCAACACACGCAACGAGCGGTTCACCTCAACGGTGAAGTCAACGTGGCCTGGAGTATCTATAATGTTTACGTGATAATCATTTTTTCTGTACTTCCAGAAAACCGTAGTGGCAGCAGAGGTAATCGTGATACCGCGCTCCTGCTCTTGTGCCATCCAGTCCATGGTGGCGGCACCATCGTGCACTTCACCGATCTTGTGGTTAACACCGGCATAATACAGGATGCGCTCGGTAGTAGTAGTTTTTCCTGCGTCAATGTGAGCAGCAATACCGATGTTGCGGGTGAATTTTAAATCTCTTGCCATTTATTTTAGAATCTGAAATGAGAGAATGCTTTGTTGGCTTCGGCCATACGGTGGGTGTCATCTTTCTTTTTGATGGCGGCACCTTCTCCTTTGGAGGCAGCGAAAATTTCAGCAGCCAATTTATCCATCATAGTTTTTTCACCACGTGCACGGGCATAGTCAATCAACCATTTAATAGAAAGGTTGATTTTGCGCTCCGGGCGGATTTCAACGGGCACTTGAAAAGTTGCCCCGCCAACCCTGCGGCTTTTAACCTCTACCGATGGCATTACGTTGTTCATGGCGCGTTTCCAAACTTCAAGGCCTGGCTCACCGGCCGATTTTTTCTCGATTTGCTCAATGGCATCGTAGAAGATTCCGTAAGCAACACTTTTCTTTCCGCGCTCCATCATATAGTTCACGAACTTGGTTACCAAGGTGTCGTTAAACTTGGGGTCTGGAAGAAGATATCTTTTCTTTGGTTTAGCTTTTCTCATGATTCAAAATGCGTTATTATTTTTTGCCTTTTGCGGGAGCGGCTTTCGCGGCAGCGGCAGCACCAGCCTTCGGACGTTTTGCTCCATATTTAGAACGGCCTTGTTGGCGTCCATTTACACCGGCAGTATCCAATGCACCGCGGATGATGTGGTAACGCACACCGGGTAAATCTTTTACACGACCACCACGAATCAACACAATAGAGTGTTCTTGCAGGTTATGGCCTTCGCCCGGAATATAGGCGTTCACTTCCTTGCCGTTTGTCAAACGGACACGAGCTACTTTGCGCATGGCCGAGTTTGGTTTTTTAGGCGTGGTGGTGTACACACGGGTACATACACCCCTGCGTTGAGGTGAAGAATCAAGCGCGGGAGACTTTGATTTGAAAGTCAGTTTTACCCGTCCTTTTCTCACAAGTTGCTGAATGGTAGGCATTTATATTATTTTTTTATACCTTTCAAAAATAAGGACTGCAAAGGTATTCAAATAAAGGGAGTTCGCAATACCCACCCTCAGGGATTTTTTTAGGTTAAATCACCCTTCTCAAGCTGAACAGACGGGCTAAATTGCACCTAAAATATCGGATTCTCCATTAATCAAATCATTATGAAACCATCAGCTATTCTTTTCCTGAGCCTTTTAAGTATCCTTTCTTGTTCAAAACCAAAAAACAATGAGGCGCAGGAAGCATCCACTACCGATAATCCTAATCAGGCACTTTACGACCGCGTGATGGACATCCATAATGAAGTTATGCCCCTCATGGATGAAATCTATAACCTGAAAAACAAACTCAACGAAAAGATGGGGCGTGCTTCGGTTATTTCTGAATCTAAAAAAAAAGAACTCCAGCAAATTATTATAGAGCTTGACTCGGCAGACCGCTCTATGATGAACTGGATGCACAAATTCAACCCCTTACCCGGCTCAGCCAATCAAGAGGCAGCCCGCACCTACCTTGAAGACGAGATGGAAAAAATAAAACAGGTAAAAGAATTGATGAATTCATCTATTCAAAAAGCAAAAGATGAAGTAGCTAAAAATGATTAATTGCCGATGCTCAAAATTCTTTCGTCAAAACAAATCAGGGAACTCGATCAATTCACAATCGAACACGAGCCCGTTGCACCGATTGATTTAATGGAGCGTGCTTGCCTTGCTTTTGTGCAGTGGTTTGTACAGCAGGTAAGGCAAGAAAAAAAAATAGGTGTTGTTTGCGGCACGGGCAATAATGGCGGTGATGGATTAGGGATTGCCCGATTATTGACCGAGCGCGGCTACTCCGTAAAAGTTTGGATCGTACGTGGCGAAATGAGCGAGACGGAGAATTTTAGAACAAACCTAAAACAACTGAATGGAAAGATCGAGCGATTCGAAATTTCGAAACCAACCGATCGGGGTTTGTTTAATGGATGTCATGTTTTGGTCGATGCGGTACTGGGCTCTGGACTATCGCGTAAAGCTGAAGGAATTTACGCCCAGGTGATTTCATGTATTAATCAGACGGATGCGTTGCGCATTGCCATTGATATTCCTTCGGGCTTGTTTGCCGATATTAAATCGGAAGGAGAAATCGTTCGCGCTCACCAAACCGTTTCTTTTCAGTTACCCAAACTAAGTTTTCTTTTCCCTGAAAATCACCCGTACGTTGGTCAATGGCAAGTTGTCGATATTGGGTTAAGTCAAAAATTTATTGGAGAAACTTGTGTTCATAATTTTTTCGTTACGTCTGAGAGCATCCGAAAAATAATTCGCTCACGCGAAAAATTTTCGCACAAAGGAAATTATGGCCACGCACTTTTGATCTCCGGTTCTCACGGAAAAATGGGTGCCTGTGCTTTAGCAGCAAAAGCTTCGCTCCGTGCGGGTGTTGGTTTGTTAACCGTTCTAGTTCCAAAATGTGGATACACCATCGTTCAAACCGCAGTGCCCGAGGCGATGGCATTGGTTGATGTTTCTGAAAATTATTTTACCGCAGTTCCCGAAGATTTAGTCTACACCTCTATTGGGATTGGCCCGGGCTTGGGAACCACTTCCGAAACCATAAATGCTTTTTCAAAAGTACTGCGCCAATATAATAAGCCAATGGTGATTGATGCCGATGCTCTTAACCTGTTGTCGTTGAATAAAGAACTTATACACCACATTCCACAAAACAGCATTCTCACTCCGCATCCAAAAGAATTTGAGCGCTTGGCCGGAAGCTGGCCCGATGATTTTGCACGGCTTGAATTACTCCGAAATTTCGCGGTTAATATTAAGTCGGTTGTAGTGTTAAAAGGTGCCAATACTTCAATCGCTTTGCCCGATGGGAAAATTTATTTCAACTCAACTGGCAATCCGGGAATGGCTACGGGCGGCAGCGGAGATGTGCTCACCGGAATTTTAACCGGACTACTTGCCCAAGGATATTCATCGGCCGAAGCGGCATTGCTTGGGGTTTACTTACACGGCCTAGCCGGAGACCTCGCAGCCTTAGACAAGGGCATGGAATCGCTGATTTCGGGTGATCTGATCGATTATTTACCAGCTGCTTTTAGGAAATTGAACTACTCGTAACGGCCTTTGGTCAGGAAAATTGTTATTTGTTTCAACTTTTGGTTCGACATTTGCATCCAAATACAGACAATGGCCGTAAAAGCAACTAACGAACCTGAATGAAACCTGTTTTACTCTTCGTGCTGGCAATCTTTATGAGCCTACAAGCTTTTGGCCAAAATGCCGAAGAAGGTATTCGGTCGGCCGATCCGGTAAAGACCGCACAGGTATATCCCAACCCTGCTGTTGATTACCTCTCCATTAAATTTGAGTCTCCTATTTCAAAGTCTGTAAAATTCAGTTTTCATTCCATCATCGGCACACCGTTGGAGCTGGAACAAGAAGCCGTAGACAACTTCGAGGTAAAAATCAAAGTAAAAGATTTAGCGGCGGGTTATTATATCGTAGTGGTGCACGATGCCCAGAGCAACACCCGCGGTGTGTATAAATTTCTGAAAAAATAATATTGCTCATTTCCATTATTTTTGAGGTTGACTTAGAAACCCACCCTTGAAAGACGCATCCATTTTATATACTTACTTCCCATCGCTCAGTGAAAAACAAAAAAATCAATTTGAGCAGTTGGGTTCGCTCTACAGAGAATGGAACGAGAAAATCAACGTTATATCACGAAAAGACATTGATAATCTTTATGTAAACCACGTGCTGCATTCGTTGGGCATTGCCAAAGTGATGGCTTTCAATGTGGGGGCAAAGGTGATGGACGTAGGTACAGGCGGGGGATTGCCCGGAATTCCCCTCGCTATTCTATTTCCGGAGACGGAGTTTTATTTGGTCGATTCTATTGGGAAAAAGATAACGGTAGTACAAGAAATAACCGGTGCGATAGGCTTGCACAATGTAAAAGCTGAACAGGTTCGTGCCGAACAAGTGAAAGTTAAATTTGATTTTGTGGTTAGCCGGGCGGTTACGCGCATGAAGGAATTTTATGGTTGGGTGAGAAACCGCATCAGGCCGGGATCGGCTCATTCGCTCGATAACGGAATACTTTATCTGAAGGGCGGTGATGTGGATGAAGAATTGGACGAACTGAAAATGCCGTATTCGGTCTATGATTTGACAGATTTTTTTAAAGAAGATTTTTTCGAAACAAAAAAAGTGGTGTACCTGCCCATTCACTAACCCCAAAAACTCTATGGCCTCTGAACATATTTTGAAATTTGCTATAGGGCTTATCGGGCTGTCGGTAACGGTATTAATTTTGGTGTGGGGGTTAATCAAAAAAGACAGTCAGAAGATAAAACGAGCCGCGGTTATTTTCATCATCACCTGGATTATACTACTGCTCGTTGGGCTGCTCGAATTTTTTGAAACGATTTGATGGTTGTGCTGCTTACTTCTTTCAGGTAAACGAATTTTTAGCAATCATTTCTTTCATTACCTCAAAAGTTTGTTTTTTCAATTGCGCCACATCCGTCAAACCTTCGGTTGAGAGTTCAGGTGCAACAAAAATTTTTACCAAGCCCGGTCGCAGGTTGATGGTACCCGGTGGCATCAACTTACCCGCGCCAATCACTACAATCGGCAATACGGGCATTTGTGTATCGATGGCAAGGCGGAAAGCTCCGTCTTTAAAAGGTTGCAAAATTTCTTTGGTGCGGTTTTGAGTGCCTTCGGCAAACAGCAGAATAGAAATCCCTTCGTGCAGGATCTGCTTCAATCGCTCCAGACTTTTTTGTTTGCTCTCGCGATCGGACCGATCAACAATTATTGTGGCGCCCCGGGCGATCCATCCAAACACCGGAATTTTTAAAAGTTCTTTTTTTGCAAGTGGTTTAAATTCTCCGGGAATCAGTAATCGAATGCCCGGCAGATCAAGGAAAGACGTGTGGTTGCTCACATAAATATAAGATTGCCCTTTACGAAAATTCTCACGTCCATAAAATTCATACCGGATGCGCGTGAGTAAACTGAAAACCCAAGACCAGATCCATAAAAAACTATAACCAATCCAGCTCGCCCGGCTTCCAAATAAAAACGGGATGGTGAGCCCGGGCAAAAAGAGCAGCATGAAAAAGGTAAACACCAGGAATACCCAAAAAATATATAGTCCGTGAATTATTTTGGAAATGATTTTCAAGTTCGGAATTTTTCGGCCTGCAATATCTTAAAGTTTCACCAACGCACAAGCAACTTCTTTACTGTCGTCAAGGCCACAAATGAAACTGCAGTGTTCCGTAAAATGCCCGACCCTGCGAAGGTATTATGCCCGGTCCGGGAAAGCCGGTGGTTCGCCTCGTGAAGTACATTTCGTTTGTAAGATTGTTCACGGACAAGGAAAGCCTCCATCGGTTGAGTGTGTAACCCATCGTAAAATCAATTACATGATAAGCCGGAATAATACCCACAATACCATTATTGGAGGAACGCGCGTTGGTCGCGTCCGAAAATTCGGGATCGGTATAAGAATATTGCAAGGATCCACTCCAACGGTTGAACGAAAAAACGATGCCGAAACGATCGATCCATTGTGCGGCATACTCCACACGTTTCCCTGCAAATTGAGTTCGACCGGGTGTGTTGATGTAGCGGGCATTAGTGTAGGCGATGGATGTGTACAACGAAAGCTTGTCGGTTTTGTATTTGTAATGCGGCAACAAATGCAAAAAATTTATTTCTCCGTACGCCTCTGCCCCAACGCTGCGCGAATCGCTGATGTTGGTTTTATATTGATAGACGTTGTCTCCGCCATCGGTCTGCAGTAAATTGCCTACGCGGTTTTTATACAGAAGATAAAAGCTGCTTACATCAAAATTGAATATCCTTTTATATTGACCTCGGTAACCCAGATCAAAATTATAGCCTTTAACATCTTTCAAATTCGGATCTACTTTCATGCCCGGCTGAAGAATTACAATATCGCCAAAACTGATCGGGCTATAGTTTTGCGAAAAATTTGCGTACGCATCTGTTTTATTTGAAATTTTATAGTCGAGACCAACGCCCAACAACGGGAATTTGCGGGTGTGAGTTTCGTTTCCAAAAGTCTTCGTATTCGTGGTGGTGTCTGCAATGGTGTAACCAATGGCGTTGGTTTGGATGTATTCTAACCGCGCGCCCGGAGTAACAGAAAATTTTTCCGTCAGCTGAAAAACATTTTCGAAAAAAACTGCCGCGTTGTACGAAGGAAACCGGTAATCAATCTGAAAATTAGTATTGTCGACTACTGAAAAATCTGCATTCGATCCGCTATAGTTATAGCCCTGCGTGCGATGTGTCTCTCCGTGATAAAAACGCATACCGGCTAAAAAAGAAGATTGAATGTGATGAATCAACTCGTAATGATGGATGTACCTCGACTCCATGTAAACGTTTCGATACTGGTCGTTCATTACCGTTCGCGGAGAAGTTGCATCGTCCGGATAATTGATTGGCGAAAGGTTACCCACATTTTTCCGGTCGGCCAATAACGAATATATTTTTACCGATAGTATATTATCTGTATCGATGGCATAGTCTAACGTTAAGGCGGGAATATTCCACGAAGCATCGAACCAATTTCGGTTACGAAGCGACTGGCGGGGGTTTAGTTTAAACTGTTGATCGGTGAGTCCGCCCGGCTGCTTCATTTGGTACTGCATCAAGGTATAATCGAATCCCAAGGTAAGTTTGGGTGTAAGCGAATACTTTAACGAGCTGAAGGCGTTGTGAATTTCAAAACCCGTGTTGGCACGCCATCCATCGCTACGTTTGTAATTGTGAAACACATAATAGTTAAGTTTTTTATGTTGACCGCCAATACTGTTGAACGAATTGAAAAACCCATAACTACCCACAGTTTGTTTGCTCATCAGGTCAAACGTTTTATCTTCAGGTCCTTTCTTAAATCTAAAATTCAACAGACCGCCAAATTGCGTACCGTATTGAAGTGACGCAGCTCCGCGAATAATTTCAATATTATCCAACGCATCGGTGGGAGGCGAATAATACGTTTCCGGATAGCCGATAGGATCTGCGCTGATATCGTAGCCATTTTGCCTTGCGTTAAATTCAGTAGTTCGATTGGGGTTGAGCCCGCGCGTTGCAATGCTGAGCTGAACACCCGCCTGATCGTTTTCAATGATGTTTATCCCTGGCACTTTGGCATACAACTGGCGGGCGTTGTTGATGGCCGTGTTAAATGCCATTGAATTTAAATCAATCAGTTCATTTTTTTTTCCGGCATAGATGGTAGTGCCCACCGTTTGTAATTGCGACCGCACATCCCAGGGTTTCTCAACCCCGATAACGGTTACTTCCGAAAGTTGACGTGCCGTCATCGGTTGAAGAAAAAAATCTTTCACTGTTGAAGTTTCATTCACCTGCCAGGCAAATGGCTTACTGTCGTAATTTTCTGCATCAACAACTACTACGTAATCTCCCTTGGGGGCAGTGCATGAATAAAAACCGATTGTATCGCAAAGGCATACGATGTTTTTAGAAAAAATTAGCAGTGCGTGAGGAATACCTTTTTGGGTTGTTTCGTCTTTCACAAATCCGGAAACAACAATTTGTTGGGCTTGGCTTGTGTACGCTAATACAAAAAACAAAAACTGCAGTATTTTTTTCATTGCAAACTCCCTTCCGGCAGTATCCATTTTTTTGAATAAAGATTTTCTTGCTCTCTCGCCAAATCCGTCTTGGGGTTTATGAAAGGCTGACTCGATTTTCCGTTAAGCGAGATATATGCATCGGCATACACGGCAACCTCACGATGGAGTTTACTTCTATATTTCTGTGCCAGGAAATGTGCATATTGCAAAATCATATCGGGTTGAGTACTCATCATTTTTTCCTGAAGGGGTGTCAGGTATTTTTTGGGATATTCAATAAATCGCTCACCGGTTGTTTTGTCTTCTATATAGAATTCGACATAGCCGTCTTTTTCCATCAACATAACATTCCACGAATAACGAAATCCCTGTTCGGTCCACATCACGTTGCCTTCATACAATATATATCTCAGCGGCATTAAAGTTTGCCACAAAAAATAAAGTCCAAAAAAGGCAAAAAAGATTTTTTCTTTTCTAAAATATGAAACTTGAATACTTCCATTTTCGCCTGTAAGCCAGAAGAAAAATTTTTCAAGCACGTGCCTATGAAACTGGGGCGAAAAAAAAATCAGCGCCACACCAATCATTACAACCGGAAAAATTCCGATGTAAAAAAGCCAAAGGGTAATTAAATGAAAAATTACAATCAGCGTATATTCAAAAGGTCTGGTTCTTTGGTTCAGCAATAGAAAGGGTGCGGTGAGATCGAACAACATGCCGCCCCAACTAAATAAATAGGCCGTGATGGGCATAGCCAGCCAATCTCCAATAACCGGAACATTCTGGCAAGTACCCAACCAAATCTTCAACGGCTCGGCTTCAATGAGCCAATCGTATTTTATTTTAGATATGCCCGCAAAAAAATACACCAACCCCACTTGTAAACGCAACACAGAAAGTGTCCACCGTGGAACGGTTGCAGGTTGCTGCCAATTTTTTGCATCGAGGCTGAAACAGGCGTTCATCGGCAAAAAAATCATGATGAACGAAAGCAGGGTAATCAGGTAATAATGATTGAGGTAATTGGTGAGGTCAAGCAGTTCGGTGTAGGAAAACAAAATAAAGAAGATGATGATGGCGAGCCGGTAATATTTACCAATGATTACGAAGACCAAACTAACTATCATCATTAGCCAGGGCAAGTACATCCATTTGCCGGGCAACGGCTGCACCCACTCGAAGCCATAATATTTAAAAAAGAAAGTGGGTTTTAGGTAGAGTTCTTCCACCCAGCCTTTCCACAAAAAACGCAGTTGGCTAAACAACATCAGCAACCCAAATAATATTCTAAAAAAAGCAAGAGAGGTTGCGCCTACCGGCTCCAGCAGTTTTTCGTAAATTTTGTTCGTTGCTTTTTTCACGTTTCCTCCGGTTCAAAAAAACTCAATCTCCATCGGTATCGGAAAATGTAATGGTAACTCCCAGATTATTGGCTACATCTACTTTAAAATAGACAATCAATGTTTTTAGTGAATCGAAAACTTCGCGTACATCGTTGGTTTGTGCGCTTACTGCATTTGAGTAGGGTGGATTAATCGCATTAATTTTAGTAATCACCAAATCGAACTGGTCATTAATTACATCCGAAAGATCAAGTCCGTTTTTTTTTGCTTTAACGTAATCGAGCAAATCATCAAAGCCTTGTGCCGAGCCGCCATTAAAAGCATCTTTCATTGCCTGTATGTTTGCCTTCATCACCCCGAGTGATTCCTCGGTAAGTGTATATTCAATTTTATCCGGGTGAGGTTGGTTGTCGTTCACTTTCACGCCCAAGCCGATCGGGTTTCCAACCTTTACATTTTTAATTTGGTCCATTGTTAGTGCCACAGCATTCACCAGTTGGCTCACGGAGCTACTGACATCATTTCCTTTCGATGTTACAAATGAATTAAGATGGCCGTCATTCCAATGATTCTGCAAGTCTGTTATCTGCAAACTAAGATTTTGTGCAACCGAATTGAGAAATGCTTTTCTGTTATCGCTACTGGCTTCCGTATATTTTGACAGGACGGCTGTATTTCCATTTTTATCAAATAATAAATACTCAAGAGTTTTCAATCCTTTTGTATCGGCTCCTACGGTTGCTGCATTGGATTGAGCACTTATGGCATTTTCAATTTTTGTAGCACTGATCGGCCAGGTGTCTATGTTCACCAAAATCAAATTGTCATTCATGGGACCGAAATTAAAAGGCGAAACGAACGCCCAACTTTCTACCATTGTGTTAAAGGCCGACTGTGCTTTTATTAATGTACTGTCGTTTGGGTTGGCCGTAAATGCGTTTATTGCCTCATCTGCTTCTTCAAACTTCGACACAACTTCATTGATATGTCCCATCAAGATATTGTTGCCTATGTTGTTGAGCATCGTTGCCTGGTCGTAATTTCCAAACAGAGAATTATTGGTATCGGGTATAGTGGAGCAGCCTGCCAATATCAGCAACGCAAAAAACACAAATGCCTTCAACAACCTTTTCGTTTGTACGCTTTTCATCCTCTATAAATCTTTAATAAACTTGATCAACGCATCAATGTCTGGTTTGGAAAGTTTCATAAACGCCTCTTTCGATTTTTGAGCTTCGCCCCCATGCCATAGAATCGCTTCTTTGATGGTGCGTGCACGGCCATCGTGCAATAAAAACATTCCATTGTTGTTGTTAACTAAACTCACCAACCCAATGCCCCAGAGTGGTGGTGTCCGCCATTCGGTGCCTGTTGCCAGGTAATCATCGCGGTTATCGGCAAGACCGGGGCCCATGTCGTGAAGCAGCAGATCGGTATAGGGATGAATGGTTTGATTGGATAATAACGGAACATCGGAATAATTTCCGGTTTGCGTTTGAGGGATGTGGCACTTCGCACACGAAATTTGATAAAATAAAGTTTTGCCCCGCTTCACTGTTACATCTGTCCAATTTCTTCGTTGCGGAACCGCCAAGGCTTGTGTGTAAAAAACGGTATTTGTAAAAAATGGATCGGGCAGTTCGGTAGAGCCCGGGCTCTCGTTTCCGTTGGGCAAGTTGCCGTACAGCGTCTGCTCTATGCCGTGCAAATTTGGATTTGGAAAAACAGGTGTAGTGATGCCCATATCGCCACTAAAAGCTCCCGCTACTTGTTGCCGAACAGTAGAAACGTTTGCTTTCCACCCAAAACGCCCCAACACGGTTTGCTGTTTTTCTTCGTCCCACACATAATTTGCTCTGCCAGAAATGCCATCACCATCATTATCCTCCGGATCTGCGAAAGCAAGAAGTGCATGTTCGGGGATAGCTTCCAGCAAACCCATGCCCACGATCTGAGGAGCAATCCGTGGGGAGTACATGAAATTTAACGGATGACCGTTTCTAAGATTCTTGAATTGATATTCGGGCACACGCAACGTGTCTGTGGAACCATCGGGGTAGGTAACGATACGATTTGTATACACCACATACACCTGGCCATCGGGGGCAGCTTGCAGCGTTGAGTTATTTCTAAACTGCAGGCCGAGGTCGGGATCGGGGTTTGGGCCACCGTGTAAATCTTGTCCCGCAATACTTAATCGCATCAGCAAAGAAGTAAGTTGTTCGGCAGACGAAAACGGTGTTCGCCCCCGCCCATCTTCAATGTGGCAGCTGTTGCATGAGATCGCATTAAACAACGGCCCCACACCATCTACCGCTTGGGTGGAAGCCGGTGCCATTACCCAACTGGTATGAAAAAAAGAACGGCCTACTTTAAAATTGATAACATCCGAGGTGTTCATCGGAGGGATGGGCTGCGCAAATGAGGCATTTGTTGAGAGGTTGATCGTGCCGTTCTTCCCGCCTTGTAGTGCTTCGTCCGTAAGCGGGTTTGAGTCTGTGGAGTCAAGGTCATGCTGGCATCTTTGAAAAAAGAATAGGCACAGGCATGGAACAATCGCAACCAAAATTTTTTTCCCGATCCAACTCACACAACAAATTTTATTCATTCAACAACATTGACTCATCCTGTAGAATCAGGGATTTGATTCGGGGATATTTACCTGGCTCAACTTGAGGTCATGAGCAATCTGCGAAATCCAATCGGCCACAGCACTCACATCGGTTACAGCTTTTTGCACCATTTCATTGCCCGAAGCGTTGTTGCCATCAATCAGCCAATCAAAAGGTTTATGATCTTCGATGGTTTTTAAACTTGACTGTGCGTTGGACAATAATGTTTTCATTTGGGTATCGTCCGATGCATTCAGCGCTTTTACAAAATCACTAAGGCCAAGTCCGCTAACTACAGTTTTATCTGTGCGCGTATAGGTACCGTAATAACTATTTACAATGCCTTGCATATCCAGAATCAAATCGCGGTGTGTATTATCGCTGAAACAGGAATGTTCTTGTTCTTGTGCATGAAGCACTAACGGAACACCCATTCGTTCTCCGGCCAATTCGCCTTTTGCCAAACGACCTATACCGTTGAACATATTTGCAATGGCCGTTGTGGGGTTTGCTTCAAATGTCTTTCTATAATTATTAGAGTTGGGCGCCCATGCGTCAACCAACTCTTTGAGGTTGTCAATTACTAATTGAGTAACGGTTTGGAGATACACCGCCCTTCGGCTGCCGTTGGGGGCAGTGGCTTCGGCAGTATTGATATAATCTTTGTAAGCACGTTGACCCGGGATTTTGTCGATGGCCGGGGTATCGTCCTGGCCCCACAACAAAAATTCGATGGCGTGATAACCAACAGAAACAGAAACGTTATCTCCATTTTGATTGGTTGTTCCTCCATCGGGCTGATTGTTATTAACTAAAATATCGGTAGTTATTTCCGGGAACTGAACGGGCATATTGATGATGCCCACCGAAAAATCGGGGTTGGGGTAGCGGGAGTGTCCGTGAGAATCGCCCGACAGATAATCTATATAGCCTTCGTCTAACGGCCAAGAATTGATCAGGCCATCTCCGTTGTTGCCATCAATGGGGCCGCCATAAAAACGTGACATCTCGGTTTGCATGTAGGGTTCACGCGCAGCAAGCCACGCATTTTGGGCTTCCCTAAGATTTTCTGCCGAAGGGCTTGAAATGAAGGCGTTAATTTTTGATTGCATGGTAAGGGCTGAGTTGTATGCATCCTCGTAACCGGCTTCAAGAATATTTGAGTAGTTGTTCACCAACTGAAATTGTTGGTTTGATGAGAGCCCGGGGGACTCTGAGTCTTTACAAGAAGTTACAAGGATGGAGATTGCCAACAAGGATAGTATATGCTTATTCATAATATTGAGCTTGGTTTTAAAACAATGCAAAAGAATATTTTATTTAGAATTAATCCAAATAAATATTAAAAAATGCGAATTTTTAACTTTTTAAGCGAATAGTATGCATTGTAGGGAGCAACCTTAAAACGGAAGAAGTGGGACCTGTGGGATTCGAACCCACGACCCCTACCCTGTCAAGGTAGTGCTCTAAACCAGCTGAGCTAAGGACCCCCTCGAGGAGAATTTTCTCAAAAGTATTAAACAAGTAATTTTTATTTTGGCCTGAGGCTCAATTATTATTTAATTGTAGATATGAAGGCAGCTTTAATCATTTTTTGCCTAGGGTTCTTTGCTTCTCTCCAGGCACAAAATCTATTGGATAGTGCGGCAATCAACAACCTCAACCTCAACGCCTACAATTATTTTTTATACAAACCCGATTCCTCAATTGCGTTGGCGAATTTGGCTGTTATAGCCGCAGAAAAAGGTAAGTTCAAATATTTGGCTGCACGCAGCTACTTTGTTTTATCTAAGGCAAACTGGACAAAGGCCAATTACCTGTTAAGTATCCACTACGGCTACAAAGCGTTAAAGGTGTACGAAAATACCCAATACATTCTTGCTTGGGGCAAATGCCTAATCACTTTGGCACGAACATTCATTGATTTGAAAAACCTGGAGCAAGCTAACGTTTACATTCATAAGGCACATCAATTAGCATTGCAAAATCAAAACGAAGAGTTGCTGGCAGATGTTTACCGGGAGCAATCTATGCTTTTGCAAGAAAAAAAATTATTCGACTCGGCTCTTATCGTCAGCAAGAAAGGAATTTCACTCTATCAGAAGAAACAAGATACCCTTGACATCAGCATTTTGTATGGACGAATCGCTCGAATTTATCTCCTTCAAAAAAAATATGCAGAAAGTCATTTCTACAACAAAAAGGCTTTGCTTATGGACAGCCTTTCTAACAATTGGAGGGCACTTGGAATTTCGTATGGTGTGGAGGGGGAACTTCTTTATGGATTAAATAAAAAAGACAGCACATTATACTTTCTTAAAAAGAGTACAGCGGTGGATAAACGCATTCGAAATCTGACCAACATGATCAGAACACATCAGCTCATGTCACGGGTTTATGAAGACCAAGGAGATATGCTTACCTCCCTTAATGAGCTTAGATTGGTAAATCAATTCAAAGACAGTTTGTATGATCGCGAAAAAAACGGGCAAATCCAGGAAATGCTGGCGCATTATGAGCTATCAGACAAAGAAAGTGCTATAAAGAAACTTCAGTTGGAAAATGTACTTGAACAGCAGAAAGTGAGTAACCAAAAGTTTATGACAATTTTTTTTGGTATTGCTTTTTTGCTAGTGGCTACCTTGTCCATTCAATTCTGGCATGCCCGGCAGCAACAGGTTAAGTCAAACCAATTGAAATCAAAATTGTTTTCGGTAATTGGTCATGATTTGCGTGGCCCGGTCAATAGCCTTCAATCGTTGCTGGGTTTGTTGACAAAAGAGTTTATTTCGCCCGAAGAATTCAAAGAAGTTTTAATTAAGCTCAAATCAAATTTAAATGCATCGCAAAACACGCTTGAAAACTTGCTGAATTGGTCGTTAAGCCAAATGCGAAATCTTCGAACTGTAAAAACGGTTTTTAAGGTTGAGAATGCAATTCGCGAGGTGGTATTGTTGCTTGAGGAAACGGCTTTGCGAAAGAAAATCTCGATTGAATTTAAGAATGAAAAATCAATAGAAGTGAAAGCAGACGTTAATCAGGTGAATTTGATTTTGCGGAATATTATTAACAACGCCATAAAATTTTCGCAACCCAATACATCGATACTCATTGGCTTGCAGACGCACAACAAGTATTGTACAATTACTATTTCCGATACCGGTATAGGCATGACATCCGAAGAAATTTCAATGGTACTTAATTCAAACGAGTACTTTACAAAACCCGGAACTGAAAATGAGAAAGGAACCGGCCTTGGTTTTCAATTATGTAAAGATTTCATCAAACTCAACAAGGGCAAGCTAAATATTGAAAGCGAAGTGGGCAAAGGTACGCGCGTCAGCATCTCTCTGCCGATTTCGTAGCGTTTCGAAAAAAAATTAATGCATCGGGACGTTGACGTGGCGCTCGGCATGATAGGATGAACGCACCAATGGTCCGGCTTCCACATAGTTGAGCCCGCGCTTCAGCCCTTCTTCTTTATACATGGCAAACGTATCCGGATGAATAAACTCGGCTACTTCTAAATGCATTTTAGTGGGTTGCAGATATTGGCCCAGAGTAAGAATCATCAGTCCGTGTGCAGCCAGATCATCCATGGCTTTAAAAACTTCTTCTTGGGTTTCGCCAACGCCCAGCATAATTCCGCTCTTTGTTCTCTTGCCCGCCTCGCGTATGCGTTTAATCTGTTCAAGGCTTCGATCGTATTTTGCCTGCGGCCGCACCATGCGGTACAAGCGCCCTACCGTTTCCATATTATGGCTCACTACTTCTTGTCCACCCTCAATCATCCGGTACAGGGCATCCCAATTTCCTTTTGTATCGGGAATTAAGGTTTCTATTGTAGTACCTGGACTTTGTTGTTTTGTTTGCACCACGGTTTGGTACCAGACTTCTGCGCCACGGTCTTTCAGTTCATCGCGGTTTACGGAAGTTATCACGGCATGCTTTACACCCATCCGCTTAATTGCTTCGGCTACTCGCTTGGGTTCATCCAAATCGTATTCGGTGGGTCTGCCTGTTGCTACCGCGCAAAAAGTACAACTGCGCGTGCATATATTTCCGAGAATCATAAATGTTGCTGTGCCTGCGCCCCAACACTCGCCCATATTCGGGCAGTTGCCGCTTTCGCAAATGGTATGCAATTTATTTTCATCTACCAATTTGCGCACCTTGGCATACTCCGGGCCCACGGGCAATTTTACCCGAAGCCATTCGGGCTTTCTTTTTTTATTTTCGCTTGATACGATGGGCAGCTCTATCATATAAATCAAAAGTGGTAATCGCTATCAAAAAGTTCCCGACATAAATACAGATAACGATAAACTATTTACCGATAAGTTCCTTGTATTGATCGGCAGACAACAAGTCGCCAACTTCGGAAGAATTTTTGATCTGAAGCTTAATCATCCATCCGTCACCATACGGATCGCTGTTTACTTTATCGGGTGCAGTTTCCAACGATTTATTGAACTCTAAAATTTTTCCACTCAGCGGCAAATACAGATCAGAAACTGTTTTTACTGCCTCTACGGTTCCAAACACGCTGTGCTGCGTAAGTTCCTGACCAACCGTTGATATATCAACATAAACAATGTCGCCAAGTTCGCCTTGGGCAAATTCAGTTATGCCTACGGTGGCTGTCGATCCTTCAACCTTTATCCATTCGTGATCTTTGGTGTACTTGAGTTCTGCAGGGATATTCATAAAGTAATGTCGTTAGTTTTTTTTGAGCACCAAAAATACGGGTTACATCACAATAGTCAAACGAAGACTTACTGAGTTAAATTAAAAATAAGTTTCACGCCTCCCTTGGTGGTTGCCCTGCGAAACGAGTTTGAAACAAGGGGGTCGTTGGTAGTGCGTTCTACATAGATCTGCACCGTTAGCTTTTTATTAGCCACATAACTGATATTTGGCCTGAGTTGGAAATTAATATTACCGTTGGTAACGGTACTTCCTTCGTCAAGCCTTCGCTGAATGGTTTGATTGCTTGTTACGCCCATGGTCATCCGGAAAGTGACATCGTTTTTCAGTGTGATGATCCGCCCCTGATCGCGAATGGGGAGGCGCATATTGCTTTTGGTAAACCCTACTTCAAAAGACCACTCTTTACCGTTCATCTCGGTAACTTGGGCATTGGGTACGTTAAGCGAAATCTCACGCTTGGTGTTGTACTTGAACGACAAGCTCATTTTCTTTTTGGTTTTTATGCTAAAGCCGATAAGCGGGGCGAAGGTTTCGCTAATCAGAACTTGGCTGATTATGTAAACAGGTATCAAATGTTGGGCGGAATCGGTTTGCGAATATCGCGAGGCAAAATAACCGGAATTGTAATTTTCTATTGAGTTATTGATGGCCAGTTGGCTGGTGTTATTGTATTGCAGTGAATTAGAATAGTTGAGCACCTTATAGGACGAACTGTAGGCGTGGTTTACAATAACGGACGAAAAAATATCTTTAAACGGCTGCATTTTTGTCAATCCCGAATAGTCCAATCGCCAGTTGGGCAACGGTATTTTTGGAAATGGCGAGAGTGACTGCGTTTTGGCCGAACTACCGGAGTAGGCAGCTATAAAAGCAGGGATAAGTACATCTTGCGATTGTTTGTCGTAGTCGTTGCCTTTGTTGGCCAAGGCTAATTTATCGTGAATGATCGACAGGTTCTCCTTAAACTGATTGAACACATCGGAGTTTAATGATCCGTTGTTTTTAAACGTTGTACCGATCGCAATAAAGGAAACACTATAATTACCACTTCGCGAAGGGCTAAAGTCCATAAAGCCGGTATTCGTTGCGTTGGTGGAGTCTATATTATACCTGAATATTTCGTTAAAAGAATTGTTGGATGTCTTCCGGGCATTGAAGGTAAGCTTTACATCGTTGGCGGGTTCCACAAGTGCAGTTAAATTCAAATCCTTGGTCAAATTTTGACTGAATTGTGTTGTTAGATTCGGGTTCTTTGTGATCCATCCTTGGGCGGCAGCCTCATGGGCAATCATCGGGTCCTGCTTACCTAAAACAAAGCCCAGGCCGGGAGCCATCCACGAAGGATCGAGCCCAAAGAATTTAGGAGATTTGGTAAAGCCCGGCAAAATAGTGCCATCCGATTCGGTGTACGTGCCGTTGATGCTTCGCACCGACATCACCAGCCGCGCCAAAGCTTTTACAAACCGGAGTTCGGGAGGATGCGGCAGTGTGTCGGCCTTAGCGAGGCGAGCTCGTTCGGCAGCGTTTTTTGGTGGCTTGGGTGGTGGCTTGGGCGTATTAATGTTTTTGAAAAATTTTACCTTATTGTAAAACTTTACAATATCAAGCTTACCGCTAAAGGTTTGAGTACGGTTGTTTTGTATAACATTACCGATTTGTTTTTTGGGGTCGGTCTCTAATGGGTTTGCCCGCCAGTTGTAGCCCACGTTGTAGCGGTAATCTCCGCTTATCCAATTCGTAACAGGAAATTTATCAAAAGGAAGTGCATAGGTGGTTGTTATATTTTGTTCAAAATATTTCATGCGGCCCATCCGTTTTAAATTACCGATTACGGAATCTCGTTTTTGCTGGGTGTTGATGTCACCGACAGGCTCGTCTATGATAGCATTGGCGGTTGCGTTGTAATCTAACTTCAACGACTTTGTAAGTGACCATGTGAAATTATAGTACCGGTTAAACACAAAAAATTTTTGAAAGTTGGGCGTGTTAGACGAAGGCAGCACCGTGCTGGAGCCGGTAGATGTACTCGAATTTCGGTAAGCAATTTTGGTAAACGAGCGATGCAGCTCGCCACGCACCGATATGCTTGACGGTATTGGATTGAAATTAAAATCTTTAATCAACTGAAAATATTTTGACGAAACCAACTCTACTTTTTTGAAAGGCTGAATACCTCCAAATTTGCTTTGGTATTGCCAGGCCACCGCCCCCTTCACATCTTTTCGTGTGTTCTGTTGATAATTGAAATTGGTTTGGTTGGCTTCGGTGAAGGAATAAGTAAAAGCAAAATTTTCGATATCGTAAATATGACTTCGGGCATCTTTGCTTAGCTTGGTTTTTCGCACGTTGGTAAAATTGATACTTCGCCTGTACGATCGGTCGCGTATTAAATTGAGGTAATCATGCCTGTCTTTTTCACTACTAAACGACTGCAGCGCTGCGTTTATACGCAAATCGGGATTAGCGGGGTCGTACTTTGGGTCGATCAAAATACTTTCATAACTAAAAAACATGGGGATTTTCAGACCTGTGTTTCGCGGCAGCAGTTTATCCAGATTTAAGTTCATGGAGATGTCGAACTGATCGGTGTTGCTGCGCGCACGAGCCGAGATTTTCGATTGCACATCGCCATACCCAAAACCAATGTGGCGATACGATGTGTTCACCGTTCCCAGGTCGGCAAGTTTTGCATTTAACACAACGTTGGCAGCCCACCCAGCCGTCTGGTCGAAATCGGTCAGGCGCAGTTCATCTGCCCAAATACAAACATCGAAGGCTTTGCCATCGGTAGATTTGGGGTTGCGCACACCAATCATCATTAACTTTACCTGGCTGATATCGGGCCTCCCCATTATGCGTATGCTGTGCTTGCCATCGCCAACAGGTTTGGGTGCTCCGAGTGGGTAGGGTGTGGTGAGCGGAAACCCTTCGCGGTCGCGCTGCACCTTTAACGCATACAGTTGATCCAATGCCAAATCAATTTGGTTCTGTTCCGGCCAGACTTGCGAAGCATCTCTTTCATTAGGTGGAGAGACTTTCAGCGGCAATTCAATCTCGTAATAGTTTTGATCAAAGTCAGTACCCAGCCTCAGGAAACCTTTCACTTGATTATCTTTTACCAAAGGGCCATGTACGCTCATAAACATCTTAATGCGTCCGTAATAGAAAAAGTCCATTGAAACCGTCTTGTACATCGCACGCGCATCTCCATCGGGCAAACCGGTCACGCAAAGTTGAGCCGATTGTTCGTTTAATCTCCGCTGCACTACCGAGGTTACATCTTTGTCGCGAACGATGGGTTCAACATACCCGGGTTTGTTGGCATCCGGCTGTCCGTTTTCTTCGATGTTAACAGTGGATACCGTAAAATTATCGAGGTTGGGTTCCACCACTTGTGTGAGTGCCGACTCTTGCAGGTTGCCCGCATACTGCCGCCAGCGTTGACCCACGGTACGAAAATTTGCCAGGCGCAACACAACCGGGTTTTGAAAACCCGACATAATCATTCGGATATATTTAATTGTTTTAAATCCGTTGATGTCGCCCACCTGCGAATCGAAATTGCGAATCGGTATGCGAAAGAGATACCAAGTTACTTCTCCGTTGAAAGCTGCCGGTGCAATTTTGTCAACAATATATTTATTGCCCACAACCAGGTTATTTGGGTTTAGGTCTATGTTGTAGCTGTAATATTCTTCCAGGTCGGTAAGTGTGTTGTCGCCATTCAAATCTTCATTATCGGGAATGGTTGTTCCGGAAGCCGAGTAAGGCGATGCCCCCGAGATGATAGGGGAATTGTTTTCCATGCCATTAAAATTTTTGTAGCGTTCCAGAATCTGCGCTTTCCGGTTGTCGTAGTCGGGGCCCAAATAGTATTTAAAATCATCTGAAGAGGCATCTTTCTGAATGGCATCGAGGGCGGCAGGATTTAATCCAAGACTGCTGACGGAAGTTTTGAAATTTTGAAATTTAGGATCATCGAATTCTTTTGTGCTGTTAAGGCCATCTATGCCCACATCTTGATTAACACGCGAGGACGGAGAGTTGTCGAATGCATTATTAAGATATTGTTTGTTAGTAACATAACCCCAAGCACTGGTTTGGTACACGCCATCGCCCGTGGTGTTTCCATCAATCGGAAGTCCATTTTCAAACGCCTGAAGTCCATCGTGCCCCATGTCTTCCGACACACTACCCACATGAAAAATAAGTTTGCCACCCAGGTCGGCATTGTTTGCAGCTGTAGTGCCATCGTTTACAATTCCGTTCTTGCCTTTGATAAAGGGGTCCATCATCCAAAATTCGATATACTCCACATTGGCCGCATCGAAATCTACGTTGGTGCGAATAGCCGTAGTAATACCGGCCCAGTTGCTGGCAGGTGAGCGAAATGTGCCATCGGGGTTAATGTCGGTTGCGCGTGCATTGTAATTGTACTGGCCTCGCTCGGCCGGATAATAGGCCAAGTTTAATACGGGCTGGTAAAAATTTCCGATGTAGGGATCGAAGTAAGGAAAAATTTCATTAGGTGCTACCGGCCGCGTATAGTGGTTGCTTAAATCAATATTAGCCGGTGCGTAGCTGCGGGCCCCATTAACGTAAAAAATATTATCAATTTGAAACCACGAGAGTTTGGCGCGTCTGTAGCCTGCCCTCAAATCGTTGGTAGCTCCGCTGCTTAAATCAAAGTCGGGGCTGCGCGGGGCAGAGGAGAGTTTCCAGGCCAAGGGTGAAAGTAAACTGTACGGTGTGGCCGCATTTTCAAAATCATCGATGAACGATGTTCCTTGGCCGTTTACTTTGTTTGATGTGCCCGGAAAAAGCTGTGCAAACTCTGCATTGACCGACACGGTGGAAACTTCTTTGGTTTGCAAAAAAGGAAGCGCATCGACAATTTTTGTAAGCACACGCGAATTTTTCTTCATGTTAAAGTCTAAGCCATATTGAAAATTGCGGGCGGGTTCGTTACCAATTAAGTTACGTCTGATCAAGGGCCGTTCGTTGTAATACAAAAGCGTAGCACCAAAATTTACATCATTGCTAAGTTTGTAATCCATTCGTGTACCGAGCAACGAGCGTGTTTGAAATGCGAAAGGGTCTTGTTGTTCGTAGGTGATATCCAAGTCTTTACCGGAATTGAGAATACCTTCGTTTAGGATTGTTACTTTTCCAAAATTGTAATCTACGGTATAATCAACCCCTTCGCGCAAGGGTGTGCCTCCGGCATAAACTTTTACAGATCCTTGTGTAATGTTAAACGATTGTATTATGATATCGCGTCCTGTGCCTGCCTTAAACGAGCCGACTATGAAGAACTTATTTTTAGTAGTAACCAGTACCGCTTCGGCTTGTGTGGTGTGGTACAGTGTGTCGTACAAATATTTATTCATCAAAAATGCACGTG
Organism: Bacteroidota bacterium; assembly: GCA_018267285.1. GTDB lineage: Bacteria > Bacteroidota > Bacteroidia > Cytophagales > Cyclobacteriaceae > ELB16-189. The sequence continues at coordinate 99,545 of JAFDYU010000014.1, forward strand.
TATCGGGGTTCGGTTCGAACTTGTTAAACAAATTTTTGAAGGGATCGTTGAATGGCTCCACGTAAGGCAGGATGATCATTCCGGTAGAAGAGTTGATGGTGATACCCTCCACATAATCGAAGTTACCATCGGGTTGCACATCGTTGTAAGGATTGAGTCGGTCTAGGCCGATAACACTGATTAACTGTTGCGAACGTACGCCCGGGCTGCCATCCTGCAACTGCGGATTGTCTTTACCGGTTCGGTCATCGCGATAAATTACCCGCAACTGGAAACCGTCACGCGTAAGTTGGCTCACGCCCAGGTTGTAAATATTTTTCATCATCAGATTCCACGTAGGGACGATGCGCCCCGAAATATCTTTAATGTTGATGGAGCGTGGCCTGAGCATTTTTAAGTAAATAACTTCGGTAGTCTGTTTATTCGAGTAATCTTCCGTCAGCTCGCCTACTTTATAAACTTGACCATTGTACGTATATTCAAAAGCAACTGCCAACGCTTCATCGTTTTGAAGTTTGCGTTGCAGCGTGATGTACCCGAGTTGCTGGTTGATGGTGTACTCGGTGGGTGCCAGTTTGCGTGCGCTGTTCAGCTTTTCATAATCCGTACCAAGCGATAGCCCCCAACTCTGAAGTTCGGCATCAACGTCAACAGATTGTGACGAAAACCCCGAGGCCCTGATTTTTGCAAAAAGATTGTTGGCATCGTTGCGCGAAGGATTGTTGGCTATCGGTGCGCTGGGCGTAAAAACATTGGTGCGGTATATTTTGTCGGACTCGCCCATGTCCATAAACGCAACAACATCGCGCAGTGTCTGCGTGTCGTTCTGTCGGTTGATCGAGTACACTTCGATGCGGGTTATGTTCACACCCGAAGTAACCTGTCCAGGAATATCGCTCAGCCATTTTTCAAAATTGTCGCGAAAAAACTGCGAAAGAAAAAAGTGGCGGTTGTCATCGTAACTTGAGGCGATGATTTCAAAGGGCTTGCCTTGCGAAACGCCATTACCACTGCCCGATACATGCAACGTAGATTGCTTGCCACGCTGTGTGCTGGCAATGATGGTGGTAGTAAGCTTTCCAAATTGTAATTGTGCCTTTACACCAAACAAGTTTTGCGAGCCCTTGATCAAACTGTTATTCAATGGCAAACTCACATTTCCGATTTCTATTTTTTTAAGCAGATCTTCTTTCAGACCGGAGAAATCTACTTTCATGCTGTTTTGAAAATCGAACGAGTTGTTGGTGTCGAAGTTGGTATTGATTTTTAATTTTTCTCCCACTTTTCCGGCTACGCTTAACTGAATTTGCTGACCGAAATCAAGCCCACCGTTGCGTTGCTGGCGAATAGGGATGGCGGGGTTTTGTATTTTTTGAAACGACCCGCCCAAATCAAGCGTGACTAAGCCTTTGGGGTTTAGTTCGATATAACTTCCGCCAAAGATGCGGTCAAGCACCGGGCTCAAATATATTTTTGGCAACAGATTTCTGCCGCTCACTGCACTCTCGCCATCCAGAGCCAAACTTTTATCTTGATAATAATTTTTTTGAAAAAATCTTCCCTGTTGCCGGCTGTAATCGCTAAACGACATGCCTGAATTCGGGCGAAATCTCAGCTTTCCCATCTTTTCAGAGATGTTATAATTCATACCCGAATCAAGGCTGATTTCTGTTTTTAAATTTTTGGGATCTTTTAAGGAGAAGGGCGAGGCCGTGGTGTAATTAGAAAATGGGTCGCCATGGCGATCGCGGAAGCGGAAATTGGGCAGATAAGGATTTACAATCTTGTACTTAAGCGAGTCAGTACGTTTGGTTTTTGCAGAGTCTTGCGCGCGGACAACAGATGGCCAACCTATTGCCAAGCAAATGCCCAGTCCAGCCAGGGCCTTCACTGTCCGTGTCAATTCTCTCAAACGTATTTAGGCGGTTTTTAATGCTTGTTTCACCAGCTCTTCCAAGCTCACCGATCCACCCGTTTGTTTCAGAATGGAGTCGATGCTCTTCTCAGCTGCCAACCTGCCGATGCCAAGCGTAACTAAGGCAGTTAACGCTTCAGAACGCATGGTATTGCGTGTTTTTCCTTGATTTAACACATTTTCTTCCAGCGATTCCTTCTTCATTTTGTCGCGCAATTCAAGAATCAGACGTTGGGCTGTTTTACCCCCAATACCTTTCACAGCCTGCAGGGTGGCGGCATCTTCGTGCACAATGGCTGATTTTAGCTCATCGGGCGACAGGTAGCTCAGCACAACAAGGGCAGTGCTGGGACCTACGCCATTAACAGAAATCAGCGACTGGAACATCCATTTTTCGGCTTCTGTAGCAAAACCGTAGAGTATGTGGGCATCTTCGCGCACATGCAGGTACGTAGCCAGCCGAATATCTTCGCGGTCTTTGATTTCTGAAAATGTATGGAGCGATATGCCCACCTGATACCCCACACCATTCACTTCAATTACAACATGGGTGGGTTCTTTATGAACAAGCTTTCCTTTTAGATACGCTATCATGAAACAAAGTGAAACCTGAAAATTAATCATTCTGGGTTCACTTTTGAAAGCACATTAGAAAAATATTAAAGGTTTACTATTGGGCAATGAAACTTCGTATTCATTTCACCGTTGAAATCATTTTTAAAATAACCCCATTTATGCGATTTATCTTCCTCGTTTTGCTGTGCGGTAGCACGCCTTTTGTTTTAGCTCAGGCTAAGCCGGGCCTGTATCATTATGCCGTTGACCTGACCCAGGTAAAAGACGATAAGCTTTTTGTGCAACTGGAAACTCCTTCCATTTCGCAAGACGAAATCGTTTTTTACTTACCCAAAATTATTCCGGGCACTTATGCCATTGAAGACTATGGCCGCTTTGTTTCTGATTTCAAAGCATTGGATAAAAAAGGAAAAGAGTTGAAAGTAGATAAAGTTGGCGACAACGGCTGGAAAATTCGCGGAGCCAAAAAGCTTAAAAAAATATCGTATTGGATAGAAGACACCTTCGATACTAAACTAAAAGAGCCTAATGTGTTTTGGCCGGCAGGCACAAACTTTGAAGAAAAGAAAAACTTCATTATCAACAATGCGGGCTTCTTCGGATACTTTGAAGGCATGAAAGAAGTGCCCTTTCAATTCAGCATTATCCGTGAGAAAGATTTTTACGGATCCACCGGTTTAATTGCCACACAAACAGGCGTTCCAATGCCTAACGTAAATGTTGAAAAGCAGGAAAACACGAACAAACGCATGGATGTTTATAGCGTGGAAAACTACGACCGTTTGATCGACTCGCCCCTGATGTACGCCAAAGCCGATACGGCCATCATCAAAGTGGGAAATACAGAAGTATTGATCGGGTCGTACTCACCCAATAAAAAAATATCGGCCAAAGAAATCGCTGCCAGTGTAAAAGAAGTGCTGATGGCACAAAAAGAATTTTTGGGTGGCGAGCTTCCGGTTGATAAATACGCATTCATTTTTTATTGGACCGACCAACCCGTCACCAGTTACGGTGCGCTTGAACACTCCTACTCATCCGTTTACTACATGCCTGAACAAACCCTTGATGAAACCCGGCAGCAGCTACGTGATTTTGCAGCACACGAATTTTTCCACATTGTTACGCCACTCACCATCCACTCGGAAGAAATTCAGTCTTTCGATTTCAATGACCCGAAAATGTCGAAGCATTTGTGGTTGTACGAAGGCGTAACAGAATATTTTGCGGGCAACTGCCAGGTGAAATATGGATTGATCACACCGCAGCGTTATTTAAAAGTACTTCAGCAAAAAATGCAAACAGCCGATGATTATAAGGACGATGTACCATTTACAGAGATCAGCAAATACACGCTCGATAAATACCCCGATCAATATAACAACGTCTATCAGAAAGGCGCACTAATTGGCATGTGCCTCGACATCAAGCTGAGAAAACTTTCGAACGGAAAATACGGGTTGCAAAATCTGATCTCCGATTTATCGAAGAAATACGGAAAGACTCACGCTTTTAAAGACGAAGAATTATTTGATGCCATAACGAAACTTACATATCCGGAAATAGGGAAATTTTTTAGTGCCTCCGTTGGCGGCAGCGAAAAATTGCCTTTTGAAGAAGTGTTCGGTTCGGTGGGGCTTACGTATGTGCGCGAAGAAAAGATTTTTGAAACCAGCCTCGGGTTGGATAACAAAGCCATCACAGTAGTGACAAAAGATAACAACCCAATGATTGCCATTAAAGACACGGCCGCTTTAAATAAACAGGGCAAGATGCTCGGCTTCAAACCGGGCGACATCCTCGCAAAAATCAATGGAGAAAAATTACCTGACTTAGGCCCTACCTTTGGCTCGTTTATTGAAAAGCAAAAGAAATCGCTCGTTGAAGGTGGCTCGATTTCTTACACGGTATATCGTAAAAGCGAGAACACCGAACAGGAAGTTGAATTGAAAGCCCCGGTTATCAAAGTAGAGAAAACAAAAAAACATTTGCTCGACTTCGACACAGCGGCTACTCCCGAACAACTGGCCTTGCAAAAAGCCTGGCTCACGCCCGGTCAATAATTCCAGTAAAAAAATACAAACATCAGGCGATTCCTTTGCAACTTTGTAAAGAGTCACCTGATGTTTTATGAAAAAATTTCTCTCCGCGATTATTCTTATCGCTGCGGTTTCGTGCCAGCAAAAAACAAAACACACAACATGGGAAATCACCGCGCCTGCCGGAAATCAGTACACACAAATTAATTATCAGGGAACCACTGTTATACCCAATGGCCGGTTGCTCACTCCGCACGGCAAGCAGGTAATCGTTGCGCCACACCCGTTCGGGCTTACGCTTAGCCCAGACGGAAAATTTGCAATCACCTCCAACTCGGGAGTTGGTCCTTTTTCAATATCCATTATAGATGTAGAAAAAAATTTCGAGGTAACTCAGATACCGGAGACAGGAGCAAAAGAAAGCCCGTTTAAATCCGTATTCATGGGGTTGGCCGTTTCGCCCGACAATTCAAAAATCTATGTGGCCGGAGGACAGGACAATGCAGTCTATGTGTTTGATCTCAAGACAAAAAAAATCGTCAACAAAATCACTTGCAACAAATCGTTTGACGAAAGCGATTATTCCGATGGTTATTTGGGCGACCTGGCGCTTACTGCGGATGGCTCCACACTTTACGTGGTAGACCAAATCGGATTCAGGATTGTTGTGATCGATACAAAAACAGAAAAAGTAACAAGCAATGTGCGCACAGGGCGCTATCCTTTTTGCCTGGCCTTATCGCCCGATGAAAAAAGACTTTTTGTTTCGAACGTGGGTATGTTTGAGTACGCCTACGTGAAGTCGCTGGACAGAAAGCGACTGAAAGAAACCGCCTTAAAATTTCCGGCATTCGGATATCAGACGAAAGAAATGAAAGAAGGCATCAAAAATGATTCGGTGGAAGTTGCCGGCCTTGGCGACCCCAACACCTCCGAGTCTTTTTCAATTTGGTCGTATCAGCGAAATCAAAATCAATTAAAGCTCGAATCAAAAATTAAAACCGGAGTTTTGGTGGGCGAAATGGAAAAAAATATTTCGGCCGTGGGTGGCTCAAGCCCCAATTCTATTGTAGCCACCAACGATTTCATTTTTGTATCCAACGGCAACAACGACAATATTTCTGTTATCGATGCACACGAAATGAAAATAGTACACACCATAGATTTGCAGCCAGATCCCAGGCTTGGAAATAAAAAGGGAGTGATTCCGTTTGGGCTCGCGCTTTCGCCCGACAACAAAAGATTGTTTGTTTGCGAAGCCGGAATCAATGCGCTGGCCGTAATTGACACCAAGACTTTTTCTGTCTTGGGGCACATCCCCACAGGCTGGTTTCCTTCAAGAGTGTCTGTAACTAAGGATGGGAAAAAATTATTTGTTACAAACGCCAAAGGTTTTGGCAGCGGGCCCAATGGCGGAAAAAATTTTCAGGAAGGCCTTGAAGGAAGTTATATCGGTGCGCTTATGAAGGGAACGGTGTCGATTATAGATATTCCGGCCGATGAAGAAATGGATTCGCTCACCCAAAAAACAATCGACAATAATTTTATTTTCACGCAGTCGGATAAAACCGAAGTTCCGCCCATCAAATACATTGTCTTTATTTCTAAAGAGAACCGGACGTACGATGAAATTTTTGGGCAGCTTGAACAGGCAAACGGTGATCCGACACTCGCCCGTTACGGAAAAAATGTGCGGGTTGAAAGCAAAGACAAAAAAAGAATTGTTGAGAATGCCACCATCATGCCGAACCATTTGGCACTGGCCAATCGGTTCTCCATCTCCGATAATTTTTATGTAGATGCCGATGTTTCGGCCGATGGGCACAAGTGGTTGGCCAACACCTACCCCAACGAGTGGATCGAAACACAACACCCGGCCTCGTACGGTGGTGGCAGAAGATTAAAAGAAGAATCTAAAGCTCCTGGAAAGTTTGCCATGACGGGTGCCTCGGGTGCGATTTATCCCGAAGACTATAATCAATACGGTTCGTTGTGGGACCATCTGTACCGAAATAAAAAAGAGTTTTACAATTTCGGTTTTGGAGTTGAGTTCGATGCGGGCAGTTTTGCCGATTCGTCTTTCAAGTACGGTGGCGTAAGGTACCTGGTGAACTATCCGTTGCCGGGACCGCTGTACGATCGTACCTCCAGGTTGTTTCCAACATTCAATATGGCCATACCCGATCAGTTTCGGGCGGATATTTTCATTAAAGAAATAAAAGAAAGATACCTCGACAAAAATAGTGAGTTGCCTTCCATGCTCACGCTGCAATTGCTTAACGACCACGGTGCCGGTGAGCGGCTACACGCAGGTTTTGGTTTTCATCACAGCTACATGGCCGACAACGACCTTGCCCTGGGAAGGGTAGTAGAGTTTTTGTCGCATACTACGTATTGGAAAAACATGCTCATTGTTGTTACCGAAGACGATGCCCAAGGCGGGCGCGATCATGTGGATGCACACCGCAGCATGTTGATGCTGATCTCTCCGTTTGTAAAACGAAATTACGTAGATCACACGCACGTGAGCTTTGGAAGTATTTTTAAAACGTTTTGGAAAATTCTGGGCATCCCGAGTTTAAACCATTTCGATGCCGGTGCCACATCGCTCTTCTCGTGCTTCAACCCTAAACCCGACTTTACTCCTTACCGCGCACTTCCGGTTGACCAACGAATTTTCGATCCGGTAAAAGCGCTTACTCCTCTCAACGAAAAGTTTGATTGGGAAGCTGTGCTGCATTCGCCTAAACTGGACGATCCCGAAGACATGAGGGCAGACATGGATGACGATGACGATTAATCTGTCCTCATCCGTGTTGTCGATGTAAAAAATATCTCTGAAAAATCTTACACACTCACTCAAGATTTACAGATGTTCATTCCGCTCATGCAGCTGGGCATCTACAACCGCAATAGCTGCCATGGTTACAATTTGCCGGATGGAACTGCCGAGCTGCAAAATGTGCACCGGCTTTTTCATGCCAAGTAAAATCGGGCCAATCGCTTCGGCTCCACCAATTTCCATCAATAATTTGTAAGCAATGTTAGCCGATGCCAGGTTGGGGAAAATCAATGTATTGGCACCCTGTTTGGCCAGCGCGCTGAACGGATAGATTTCCTGTTGCAGTTCTACATCAAATGCAACGTTGGCTTGAATGTCGCCATCGATAATTAGGTTCGGGTATTTTATTTTTGCCAACCGAACCGCCTCTCTTGCTTTCTCAGGAACTTCGCCCTTGCTCGATCCAAAATTTGAATACGAGAGCACGGCAACCCTCGGGTCGTTATCAAAAAACTTAACTCCTCGCGAAGTTAACCCGATGATGCCGACCAACTCGTCTGCGGTTGGGTCTACATTTACGGTGCAATCGGAGAAAAAGAATGTACCTTTTTTGTTGATGATGATGTACATGCCCGCCACCCGGTTCACGCTTTTGGCCATGCCTATGATTTGCAAAGAAGGCAGAATCGTTTTCGAATAATCTTTGGTAAGGCCGGATACCAGCGCATCGGCTTCGCCAAACTCGAGCATCATCGCACCAAAGGCGTTGCGGTCGCGCATCTGGCGAAGCGCATCCTGATACGATACTCCCTTGCGTTGTCTTTTCTCAAAGTACGCCCGTGCATATTTTTCGGTTAATTCTTTTTCTTCGCGCGGGTCAATGATTTTGCAATCGCCAATTTCCAAGCTGTGTTCTTTCACCAATCGTTCGATCTCTACCCGGCTGCCCAATAAAATAGGTTGCGCTATTTTTTCTTCGTATAAGATTTGTGCGGCTTTCAGAATTTTATGATGATCGGCTTCGGCAAAGAGAATGCGTTTTGGTTTCTTCTTCGCCATATCTATAATACGCGAAGTTAATTTTTGGTCTATGCCAATACGCTTGAGCAGTTCTTCGTTGTACAGCTCCCAATCGGTGATGTGGTGCGTTGCCTGCCCCGACTCCATGGCTGCTTTGGCCACCGCGGGCGATACGGTGGTAATCAACCGTGGATCAAGCGGTTTGGGTATCAGGTAATCTTTGCCAAACTGAATTTTTTCTACACCGTAAGCCTGAAATACAATATCCGGCACGGGCTCGCGCGCCAGTTCGGCAAGGGCACGTACGGCAGCAAGTTTCATCGCTTCGTTGATCTCCGTTGCGCGCACATCGAGCGCTCCACGAAAAATATAAGGAAACCCCAACACATTGTTGATTTGATTGGGGTGATCCGACCGCCCCGTGCCCATGATAATATCCGGCCGGGTTTTTTTTGCGAGGTCGTAATCAATTTCAGGATTCGGATTGGCGAGCGCAAAAACAATCGGGTCTTTGGCCATAGACAAAATATCTTCCGGGGTAAGGATATCCGCCACCGACAAGCCCACAAAAGCATCGGCACCTTTGATGGCTTCTTTCAGTGTAGAAATTTTTCTTGTGGTGGCGAATTCAAGCTTGCTGCCATCGAGCCCGGGCCTGTCTTTGTGAATCACACCCTTGCTGTCGCACATGATGAGGTTTTCTTTTTTTAAACCCAGTGCGAGATAGAGTTTGGTGCACGATACAGCAGCCGCGCCAGCACCATTCACCACTAAAACTATTTTTTCAATTTTTTTACCATTAACGGCCAACGCATTAATTAAAGCCGCACTCGAAATAATGGCCGTGCCGTGCTGATCATCGTGCATAATCGGAATGTTCATCTTCTCGCGCAGCACGGTTTCAATCTTAAAGCACTCGGGGGCTTTTATGTCTTCCAAATTTACACCGCCAAATGTGGGCTCGAGCGATTTTACAATCTCAATGAATTTGTCGGGGTCTTGCTCATTAATCTCGATATCAAAGCTGTCGATGCCTGCGTATTTTTTAAACAGCACGGCCTTGCCTTCCATCACCGGCTTGGCGGCCTCGGGGCCAATATTGCCTAGCCCCAACACAGCCGTGCCGTTCGAAATAACTGCTACGAGGTTTCCCTTGCTGGTATATTTGTAAACATCTTCTTTGTTGGCCGCAATTTCTTTGCACGGCTCCGCCACGCCCGGGGAATAGGCCAACGCCAAATCAAGTTGAGAGCTGAGTTGTTTAGTAGGCGTTACCTCTATTTTGCCGGGCTGACCATGTGTATGGTAATCGAGGGCATCTTGCTTTCGGATTTTAATCGGCATAATTAATTTTTTATTGAACTGGTAAGATACAATTTCTTGGTGTATGATCTATGTGCAGGCCGAGCAATTTGATCTTTGAAATACTTTCAATATCTAATTGTTGAAAACAATCGTTTGAAACTCATTCGTGGTATTTTTTTTCACCTGCCCGAATGGCCACTTTTAAAAAATTATTTTCGGGAGGAAACGGGCACGAATAATTTGGCGAGTAGGCACAATACGGATTATATGCTTTGTTAAAATCTAAAAGTATGGATGTTGCGCCCGGTCTTTTTTTCAAATCAAGGTAACGGCCAGCACCGTAGGTTTCGAGGGCACTGGTGGAATCGGCAAAAGCCAGAAAGAGTGTGCCTTGATTATCTCCTTCTGCAACTTCAAGAATAAGAAGTCTGCATTCTTTTCTATTCATTTCAAATTTTGCAAAGGCATATTCGGTGTATTTCCGTTCGTAACCATCGCTTGTTGCTAACATCACAATTTTCTTTTCCGGGATATTCTCCAGTTCGGCATAGATGCGATAGCGTTCGTTGGGCGGAAAATAATTCAACCCATGAAAACTGTTTTTTGTTTCGGCAAACGGTGAATCTTTGCTTGTTTTCATAAACTCATCTTTTTCTTTTCGCTCCCTATCTATTTCGTCAAGATAGCTTTGGTCGGTAGTAAAAAATGAATAGTAAATAAACCCGGCAACCAGAATCAATAACAGTATTACTAAACTATTTTTCAGTTTCATAACGATTTGTTTTTGAGTTTTTCATTTAACTGAAGATAATATTCATACTCTTTAAAAAAATGCGGTATAGCCTGGTCGGCAATCATTCCCGGTGAATTTACCAGTACGGCAATGCCAATTTTTTTCTTGCGGTCGATGGCCACCTCGCACCTATAATTATTGACATAGCCTCCGTGATAAATTATTGAATCGCCATCGGTGAAGGTGATGACGCGCCAACCCAGTGCATAGAATGATTTGCGCACGGGTTTCCATTTTCTAAAATAGTAGTTGCGCATTACCGCGTGCACCTGTGGTTCAAAGATTTGATCGAGGTTTTTTTCCGGGAGTACTTTGGGGTTATTACCCAACAGGGCTTTTAGCCAAAGCGCCATGTCTTGAGCGCTGGCATTGATGCCCCCGGCCGGAGCTACCGAATAATACGTATCGGAAATGGAAAGTGGCCGGGTTAAAAAATGCGGTTGGGCTACATTTCCGTTCAAGCTGATTTTTTCAAACGAAGCCGAAGCATCTCTCATGCCAAGTGGGCCGAACAAGTTTTTTTGTAAGAGGTTTTCAAAATGGTCGTTCGATATTTTCTCCATCACTTTTCCAATCAACGAAAAGCCTACGTTTTGATAGCTGTAAATTTTGCCGGGCTCGGCAATCAAATCCAAATCTTTTAAGTACTCAATGAGCGTATCCGTTGGGGTTCGTTTTTCCACCATGATGGTGTAGGCGTGGTAAGGAAGCCCTTCGGTATGTGAAAGTATGTGTCGGAGCTTTAATTTTTTTGTTGCGCTTTCTGTTTTCAATCTGAAATCGGGCAGGTAGTTGATGAGCAGGTCGTCCCACTGAAAAAGGCTGTCGCGCACCAGGGTAGCCGCGAGCGTGGCCGTCATGCTTTTTGAAACGGAGCCTATCCTAAAAACCGTACGTTCATTCACCGAATCGGGTTTGCCTATTTCACGCAAGCCAAACCCTTTTAGAAAAATAATGCTTGTATCTTTTACAATAGCCACGGCAGCACCTGCCGCTTGTCGGTTTTTCAGTCCTGATTTAATGAACCCTTCAAAATCGGCCAGTGTTTCTCGGGTGAAGAGATCATGTTTTTGCTCAACGTAGATTTCTTTTTCATGCGATTGGATACGAATTGTATCTATCAGTTTTAATTTTCCTGCGTTGAAGAGCTGGTCAACATTAAAATTATTGCCCGACAAGCTCAACAGTACAAGGCAGAGGAGAATACCCAGCGCTATCCAAAAAACTATTCTCATTCGTAAGCCATTATGAGTTTAGATCAAACCTTCATCCGTAAAACTAAAGTATTGCTGATGGCCAATGATGAGATGGTCGAGCACATCTATCTCCAACACCTTGCCCGCTTCTTTCAGTTTTTTCGTTAAACTGATATCGTTGGCGCTGGGTTTCAAATTTCCGGATGGGTGATTGTGTGCCACAATAATTCCGCTCGCCAGTTCTTCTAATGCGAGTTTAAAAATAATTTTCGGATCGGCCACAGTTCCACTCACGCCACCTTCGCTCACCCGTTTCTTTTTTATCAACCGATGTGCACGATTAAGCAACAGCACCCAAAATTCTTCGTGCGGCAAATCTTGCAAATCTCCTTTAATGATATTAAAGGCAGAGATTGAGCTATCCAGTTTCGGTTTTTCTTCCGGAAGTTGTTCTTTGCGCCTGCGCCCCAACTCCATGGCCGCCACAATCGTGATTGCGCGGGCTTCGCCAATGCCTTTGGCCTTCATCAATTCTTTAACGGAAAGTTTGGCCAGCGCATCTAAATTATTTTCTACATAAGCGAGCACCTTCTTGGCCACATCCACGGCACTTAATTTTGCCGTTCCGGATCCCAGAAGAATGGCGATTAATTCCGCATCGCTCAATGCCGTGGTACCCTTCAGCAAAAGTTTTTCCCGAGGGCGATCTTCGGGCGACCAGCTTTTGATGTTCATCGGGTGGCTGTCTTCTATCTTCACAATAGTTATTTGTTAATCGTTATCTGCTAATCGTATTTTAAATATAGCGAATAACGATTTGCCATTAATCTATAAACGAATAACGATTAACCATCAACAGCTTTCTCCTGCTGTTCTAGTAAAAATGCTTTAATAAAATCATCGAGGTCGCCATCGAGCACGGTTTGTGCATCGGTGCGTTCCACACCTGTACGCGCGTCTTTCACCAGTTTGTACGGATGCAACACATAGTTACGAATCTGTGAGCCAAAATCAATTTTCATTTTGCCGGCTTCAATCTTATCGCGTTCAGCATTTCGTTTTTCCATTTCACGCTGGTAGAGTTTTGATTTCAGCATTTGCATGGCGCGCTCGCGGTTGGCATGTTGGCTGCGCTCTACCTGGCAAACAATTACAATACCCGTGGGCTTGTGCGTAAGCTGTACTTTCGTTTCTACTTTGTTTACGTTCTGGCCACCGGCACCGCCCGAGCGTGAGGTTTGTAATTCAACATCAGCAGGATTCACTTCTATCTCAATAGTGTTGTCCACTTTGGGGTAAACAAAAACAGAGGCAAACGATGTGTGTCTTCGCTGGTTGGAATCAAACGGTGATATGCGCACGAGGCGGTGCACACCAATTTCCGATTTCAATTTTCCATATGCAAACGGCCCCTCAAACTCAAGTGTTGACGATTTTATGCCGGCCACCTCACCGGCCTGGTAATCAATCTGCGAAACTTTGTATCCGTTTTTCTCGCCCCACATAATGTACATGCGGTTGAGCATATCGGCCCAGTCGTTGCTTTCGGTGCCGCCTGCCCCGGGATTTATTTCCAGTACAGCCCCCAGTTGATCTTCTTCGCGGCTCAGCATCTTTTTAAATTCCAACTCTTCAACGGCTTTTGCAGTAGAAAAATAGTCTTTGTCGAGTTCTTCTTCGCTTACATCACCAGCTTCGTGAAATTCGTTGAGCACCTCAAGGTCGTCCACTTGCTTGGTAACTTTATCGTACGCATCGGTCCACACTTTTTTGGTGCGGATACTTTTCAAAATGGTTTCGGCTTGCTTGGGGTTGTTCCAAAAATCGGCCTGGTGCGAAATGCGTTCTTCGTCTTCAATCTCTACAATCTTGCGATCGTAGTCAAAGATACCTCCTCAGTGCCACGGTGCGGGCTCTCAAGTCTTTCAACTTGTCTATGGTCATAATTAAAAAATTTTTGCGAAGGTAAGTTCAAAAAATGATTTTTCTATCATTGGTAGAGAGTAATCCCAGATGCCTACTACTCATTTCTGAAAGAAAGGCGATTTGTAGTCTATCGTATGGATGAACATGTCGTATTTTATTTTTAGGTACTTCGGCCGTATAAAAACCATCATTGCCCCTACGCCCGAAATTGCAAGAGGAGTATAGAGTTGCGTTGGTGTGAGGCTTGCCGAGTGTACACCAATGGCGGCATTAAGTTGATCGATACCAAGATAAATCAGCCCACCCATAAACAGCAGCCCACCTACGCCCCGGTTCCACGCAGGTGGCCCACGATGGCCCCGAATGTCAATTCTATCAATGTCTTTAAACGCGATGGTATCGCTGGAGGTGATCATCGAAAAATTGTTGAGTTCTAGAATATGGCCTTCGGTATGACGATGTTTTTTTTTCAGCACACATTTAAAATATTCGCCTTCGGCATACTGCGCCACCACATGACCTCGCTTGAGCACGATCAATTCTTTTTGCGAATAGAGAAAAAATGATGTGAGCAGGAAGAGAAATAAAAAAATGAAGCGCATCACCACTAAGTTAAAAAGATTTCTCGATAATACTCGGCCACACGAAAAAAGTCAGATGCAAATCGCGTTAAACTATTTCTAAAAAAGCCACAATAAACGGAGCAGAAATAAAAAGTCCATCGAAACGATCGAGAAAACCGCCATGGCCGGGTAAACTGTCGCCACTGTCTTTGATGGAGATGCTTCGCTTCAACAGCGATTCCACCAAATCTCCATACGTTCCGCCCACAATAATTATCCACCCGATGCACAGCCACTGCCACGGTGCCAGCGAAGTAAAATAAACCGAAGAACCGTACGCGAAGACCATGGCCAAGATGGCGCCTCCTACAAATCCCTCCCACGATTTCTTGGGCGAGATGCGCTCGAATAATTTGCGCTTGCCAAAAAAAGTACCGGCAAAGTAGGCGCCTGTATCGGTAGCCCATAAAATGAGGAGGCAACCCAAAATAATTTCGTAGTTGTACCGATGTGCTTCAAACACGGCCATGTTCAGCAGGGCAAAAGGAACGGCTGTATAGAAAATGCCAAGCACTGTGAAAGCGATATTGGTAAAAGGCTTGCGTTCTAATCGTTTATAAAGTTTGATGATAAACATTATGCAGACCAGCGGAAAAAAAAGAAAAAAGTACTTTGAGGGCAACGTGCCACGGGCGATGAAAAAAGATAGGGAGAAAATTATCAGGCCACTTACTATTCCAAATGTCTTTTGTGGAACCAGGCCATCGATACCCGAAAGTTTGTAAAACTCCAACAACGAAAACAAAACGATAATAAAAAAAATAGCAAAGTAAAACCATTCACTCAGCACGATACCCAAAATAATGGCAAACGCACCGAGTAAGCCGGTGGCCAGCCGCGGGAGCAAGTTGCTGAATTTTTTATCGGCCATCGGTAATTATTTTCTTGTCGAAGAAATTCTTGAAATAATAAATCAATGCAGCGGTAAGTACGGCAAAAATTAAAATTGCAGGCCACGGTGCTGCATCGGCCGACTCAATATCCACATCAACTACACCGCGCTGATTTAAATAAACCATAATCACCGAAAACCCATTGTTAACGATATGCGCAAACATGGGTACCAAAATATTTCCCGACCAATAATACAAATAACCAAAGAGCCCGCCCAGCAACATGCGGGGAACAAATCCAAAAAACTGAAAATGAATGGCACTGAACAAAAATGCGGATGCCCAAATGGCTACGTGGATATTGTTTGTTCCTCTGAAAAGCTCGGTCTGTATAATACCCCTAAACAACATTTCTTCGCAAACGCCCGCCAGTACTGCAATCACCGCAAACGCAATCATAAATTCGCCAACCGATTTAAAGTTGACCAGCAACTTCGTGAGCAGGGCAAGCTCATCTTCTTTTGTGCGCGCCCAGGTTTCGAACGATTTTAAAAACTCCGGAAAATGAATTTGCTGATTCCATTGGATGATAGCCGAATCTACTACGGAGAATGAAAGCACAATACCCACAACCAGCGGTACGGATATCCAATAAAATTTCCGGTCGATAAAAAAACTAATCCGCTTTCTGCGGATCAGATTCCAGGCTAAAAAAGGGAAAACAAAAAAAGTAAAAACAGAAACAACCCCTTGCATCACCATCATCGGCATGGCAATGTCGGTGTCTCCCAAATTTTGGATTGCCTCGAAAAAATTTCCTTCACCCTGATAAAGCATCGAACCAATTAACATTCCAAGAGCAGAGCTAAACACAAGCCCGATGGCTCCACTGAAGAAGACCCCCATTAAGGTAACCCAAACCGGTTTTTCTGATAACTCGTTCATGGCCATCAAATAAATTGAATAATGCTAACTTTGCAGCCGCAAACAACGCGGTTTTCATTGAATTAACCAACGTGGCAAAGATCGGCAATATAGATTTGGGCGATTTCCCGCTTTTGCTCGCACCGATGGAGGATGTGAGCGACCCGCCTTTTCGTGCCGTGTGCAAAGAAGGTGGCGCTGATTTAATGTACACCGAGTTTATCTCTTCCGAAGGACTGATACGCCACGCAGCCAAAAGCAAACAGAAACTAGACATTTTTGAATACGAACGCCCCATTGGCATCCAGCTATTTGGCGGTGACATCGGCAACATGGCCGAGTCGGCAAAAATTGCAACCGAAGTAAACCCGGATTTGATCGACATTAACTACGGCTGCCCGGTAAAAGCCGTGGCCTGCCGCGGGGCGGGAGCTGCGTTGCTTCAGGATATCCCAAAGATGGTGAAGATGACGGAAGAAGTAGTGAAAGCAACGCACCTTCCGGTTACCGTAAAAACACGTCTGGGCTGGGATGAGCAGACCAAAAATATTGTGGAGGTAGCCGAACGTCTGCAAGACATAGGCATCCAGGCGCTTACCGTGCACGGACGCACACGCGTGCAGATGTACAAGGGCGAAGCCAACTGGGACCTCATTGGCAAGATCAAAGAAAACCCACGCATGCACATTCCCATTTTTGGCAATGGCGATATGGACTCGCCCGAAAAAGTTGCCGAATATAAAAACCGATATGGCGTAGATGGCGTGATGATCGGCCGTGCCTCAATTGGCTACCCCTGGATTTTCAGGGAGGTGAAAAATTTTCTATCTACGGGCGAAAAACTTGAGCCCCCCTCGATTAATGAGCGAGTGGATGCCGCAAAAAAACATGTTGAGTTTTCCATCCGGTGGAAGGGACCTCGGCTGGGTGTATTCGAAATGCGCAGGCACTACTCTAATTATTTTAAATCGCTCCCCGATTTCAAACCCTTCCGTACGCAACTGGTTGAAGCCGCCACAGCTGAAGAAGTTTATGCGTTGCTCGAACAAGTCAAAGAATTCTACGCCCTGTCGTTGGCCTAAACATTTCTCTTGTCTAATTGTATTAGTATTCGATAGAATTAGTTAGTATATTTCTATGTACTGCTTTTTTCATGAGATACAGCGGTTTCTTTTTAAGTATCATCGGTTTTCTTTCGGCTCATGCTCAGCAGTCCGAGATCGATAGTCTTGAAAAAATTATTCCCAACACCCCGGACGATAAAAAGATCGAGGTATATCAGGCCATTATTACAAAACTTTGGCTCAACCAGCCCGACACGGCCATGCGATATGCACAAGCTGCTGTACAGTTTACAAAAGATCGTACGGCAGGCGAAAAAGCAATTGCTTTTAGAATGAAGGGTGCCGTATTTTTTTACAAAGATCAGTACGACTCCTGCATCAAATACAATTATCTGGCGTTAGCCTACTCCGAAGACAGCCGCGATTCAATTTTAATTGCCAATTCAATGAACAACCTGGGGCTTGCCTTCATGGAAATAGGAAGCTACCCAAGCGCCCTTGAATATTTATTAAAATCGCTTCTTCTCAAAAATAAATTTAAAACTACGATCGGGCTATCGCGCACACAAAACAATGTTGGTTTAGTGTACAACGAATTAAAGCAATACAATAAAGCCCGCGAGTTTTTTAAGCTTGCTTTGGACGTGGCCAAAAGCAAAAATTATATCGATGGCCAAATATATTCGCTCAACAATATTGGATTGGCCTACTTGGATGAAGGCAAGCCCACCGAGGCGCATCCTTTCTTTAACGAAGCAGAACAAGTAGCCCGTGCCACAAACAACTCGGTTGATGAATCCACAACCTATTGTGGATTGGGAAGGGTAGCCATGGAGGCCGGACTTTTTGTCGAGGCCAAAGATTACTTGCACCGTTCGCTGAAAATCAGAAAACGACTTAATGAAACAGCCGGAATGGCAGAAGTGTATTTTTATTTAGGCACACTTTTTAAAAAAGCAGGAGCAACAGATTCAACACTTTTTTATTTTAGGCTTAGTCAAAAGCTTGCCGCCTCATCGCATTCGCCAGACATCCAGATTATGAGTTATCAGGCTATCGCTTCTCTTTTTCAACACCTAAATAACTACGACAGCGCTTATTTCTATCAATCAAAATTCATCGCTTTACGCGACAGTTTGTTTAACGAATCTATGCTGAGGAGCATGAACAACGTGCAGCTACAAATGAAAGACCAGGAAGCCTCGATTAAATTGCAAGAGAAAGACCGTGAAATAAGTTTCCGTAAAATGATTGCCTACTTTATCGGGGCCTTCGCGCTGGTTATCATGCTTGCTGCCGTAGGTTTTTATCGAAGCCGAAACCGCGAACGAAAATTAAAGGAAGTTTTGTGGCAAAAAAATGATGAAATCGAACAACAGAAAGAAGAGTTGCTGCTGAACAACGAGCAACTGGCCAATGCGCATGAAATCATATCCAAACAAAACACCGAGCTTGAAGAATTCAACAGGCAGCTTCAAACTGCGGTGGTTAGCCGCACACAAGAACTAGAACTTGCCAACCGGGAGTTGAACCTCGTTAACCTGGAGCTCGACAATTTCATCTATCGGTCTTCGCATGATATTAAAGGCCCGCTCGTTCGGCTAATTGGCTTGTGCCACGTAGCCTTGCTCGATGTTGCTGATACGAAGGCAAGGGATTACCTATCCATGTTGAATGAGGCGGCACAAAACCTGAGTGATATTTTCGATCGGCTCCGAACAGTGAGCTATATCAACTCCATTTCATTATCCAGCGAAAAAATTGAATTTAATGAGATCATAGAAAAAGTAAAAGACAAACTAAAGTCCTTGGATGGCTTCCATGAAATTTCCTTCAATGAAAATATTGAGCGCATGGAATTTAAATCGGACCCCACGGTAATCGAGACTATTTTTTACAACATGATGGAGAATGCGGTCAAGTTTCAAAAGAAATCGGCAGAGTTTATCAAATTCGTTGCAATTACCATAAAACGCGAGAACGGATCGGTGCATGTAAATTTTATGGATAATGGCATTGGCATTCGCACTGCCAATGAAAACGAAATCTTCAATATGTTCAACCGTGCCGCACTCGAACACAAAAACATAGGCCTGGGACTGTACATTGTAAAGCAGTGTGCTGCCCGGCTGAATGGAACCATCCGCATTGTACCCAACTCTCAACGCTACACAGAATTTGAGTTAAGCCTCCCCTTCCGAAGTTCAAATTAAGTTTTAACGCTTTGGTGTGCCAACACACCTTCCACAATAAAATAAACGGCAGCCATATACGTGACAATAATTAGAATTCCGGCATATAAAAACGGATGAAGGAATTTATTGATGGCGAGCATCGAATCGGAGGCCATAAAAAACAGAGCACCAATCAACACATTCCAAAAACTGGATGTTGTGGTAAAACCATACCGGAAAATTGATTGGAGCACCATGATGGTTAAAACCAACGCGTACACCATCACCGGAATTTTTAATGCACTCAACGTAGGGTATAAAATTGTAATGAGGCCTGTACCCATTAACACAATGGGAAATGAGGCGCGCATTTTCTGGGGGCCACTCAAACCTTCTCCTTGTACCTCGCGCAATTGGTTGTACAGAATTATTAAAAGAATATGGGCAACTAAAAAAGCACCAAGCCCTGCCATAAAATAAAATTCGTTCAAATGATCGAACAACAAGAACACATCGCCCAACCAGCAAAAGAAAAGCGCTCCGATAAAACCACGGTAAACAAGCGCGGTACTTTTCCAATAGTAAATCAACAACGAAAAAACAATCATAGGCTTTGCAATAAAATGTAGCGTAGGCCAATGAAACACTTGCGCTATAATTTCTGCAACAGCAACGGTAACGAATAAAAAACGAAAGCTTTTATTCATGCGTATTTTTTGTTCAATATAGAAATTTACAATTCAACATCATCGCGGGCGGGCACAACCATCGGCTGCGGTCTCTGCATCAGCAGGAAAACAAAAGCTGCCAGCGAAAACGAAGCACAAATTGTAAAGCAGGTTAAAAAATTAGCAGGTGAGTTGTCATACAACAGCCCGGATATAAAAGCACCCAAGCCAATACCCAATTCCATGGAAATATACAGCGAGGCAATGCCCCTTCCGCGGTGTTCTTCATGGCTCAAATCCGTAGCCCACGCCAGCAGCGTTGGCGAAGTGGAACCCTGCGCAAGTCCGTATAAACTGATGCCGAGCATCAACACCCATTGCCGGTTTGCAAACCCGATCACCAACATGGAAACCGCAATCAAGGCTATTGTTGTTTTCAACACCGGAATCCGGCCGTAGATATCGGATGCCTTCCCCGCGATGAGCCGCACAAGCATGGAAGCCATGGTAAGAAAAGTAAAAACCAGCCCTTTATTTTGGATGCCGAGATGTTTTCCAAAATCGGGTAGCAAGGTGTAAACTGCACCGTATGCATACGCACCCAAAACCATCACAACGCAGGGGGCAATCACCCGGGGTTCAAACAGATCTTTCTTATTTATTTTCAGCAACGCAAAAGAAACTTCATGCTTTTCTGATTTTAAAGTTTCGCGCAGTCCAAGAGTAATTGCTATAGCAACAAAAGCAAAGAACGAAGAGAGGTAAAACATGGCGTTCAGCCCAAACAGGTTGGCAACTGCCCCACCAACAGCCGGCCCGCTTGCCATACCGATGGCTCCGGCCGTACCGATAAAGCCCATCGCTTCGCCACGCCTGTGGTCGGGGATCACATCCGATACATAAGCCGAAACTCCGGTAGGTGAAAAGCCGGTGGAGAATCCATGGAAAATCCGAAGCAGGAAAAACCCATAAAGTGTTGTGAGTACTGGATAAAACAGGCTGCAGATCAAACACACCACTCCGCCAAAAATAATTACAGGTTTTCGCCCGAGGCGGTCGGCAAGCTTGCCGCTAAAAGGCCTAGAAATCATGGCGGTGAGCGTAAACAAGGAAATGATTAAACCTTTGTAATCTGCTCCGCCAAGTCGGGTGAGAAACTCAGGCAATTCCGGAATTATCATGTTGAAGCTGGCAAAGAACAACAGCGCACTGATGCACAGCAGCCAGAATTGCGAGGTATAGACCCTTGTTGTAGCCACGTTACTAAATAAAAAAACCCTCCCCTGCGGGGCAAGGAAGGGAAAAATGAAAATGGTGGATCACCGGATCTACGCCAGAGCGTTAACCTTTTTGGTAAGGCGGCTCTTTTGGTTGGCTGCTTTCTTCCAGTGGATGATGTTTTTCTTTGCTAATTTATCGAGCATGGAAGTCACTTCGTTGAGGAGCGCCTGAGCCTCGTCTTTCTTAGTGGCTTTCAATAATTTGGTCACTTTGGTGCGCGTAGATTTATGCTGGTAGCGGTTGCGCTCAGCTTTCTTCTTGTTTGCCCTGATTCTTTTCTCTGCCGACTTGTGATTTGCCATAATTATGGTTTTCTAAAAAGGACTGCAAAATTAGAAACTTTGATCGACTTTACAAAACATGATCTAAGGAAATCGAAATATGGCCTCATTGGCAGTTAATTCACAAATTAATGTAAAATCAGAAGCCGCTGCTTTCATAAAACGAAAATCAGTTTTAACTGAGCACTATTGCTTCGTAGGCTTCATTCAATTTTCTATCGAATGTCCACAGGGATAAATTGTGTTTCAGTACCGCTGATAAAATATAACTATCAATCAGCCCAACTCCTTTATTGATCAATTTATACTTACTCGAATTCTTGCCTGCTTCTATAAATAATCCAATTTCATCTACTTTGGGCAAATGGGCCCAAAATTCAAGAATCAACTTTTCTTCACTTTCATTTTTGATGCCTTGAAGCAATTCCCCAAATACACAACTCAGTGCAATTACTTCATTATTCTCAATCAAAATTTCAAGTTTGTGAGAAAGTTGACGATCGGATTGGCGAAGGAAATCAATCCATACTGACGTGTCGACCAATAGCATTACTATTCGCGGTTAGCTTTTCGAATGCCCGTTGCATTAAAACCTTTTGTAAACTCAAATGGATTTCCTTTCAATTTTTTGATTGCTTTTCTTAACCGTTGTCGGTGAATATAATCGACCAATGCAATTTGCAGGCTTTCGGTAATGTTTTTTCCACCAGACAATTTCCGCACCTCGTTTATCATTTCTTCGGGCAACAGGGCTGTTACTTTCATAAGAATAGTTTATTCAAAAATACGATTATCTATCGTATAGAAAAATATTAATCAAATCAATTATTCCTTTCGAATAACAAAACATATCTTGCACCCGATGGACAATTTTGTGGTTTCTGCCCGAAAGTATCGCCCGCTCGGCTTTGACGAAGTGGTTGGGCAAGAACACATCACCACAACACTTAAAAATGCCATCGACAACAATAAATTAGCTCAAGCACTTTTATTTTGCGGCCCTCGGGGTGTGGGCAAAACTACCTGCGCTCGCATTGTAGCACGATTGATCAATGGTTTTGAAGAAAGGGCCGAAGTCAATTCGCTCAATATTTTCGAGCTCGATGCGGCTTCCAATAATTCGGTTGAAGATATCCGGAATCTTATCGACCAGGTTCGTTATCCACCGCAGTTTGGCAAGTTCAAGGTTTATATCATAGACGAGGTACACATGCTTTCGAACGCAGCCTTCAATGCGTTTTTAAAGACGTTGGAAGAACCGCCCGCGTATGCCATCTTTATTTTGGCAACCACCGAAAAGCACAAAGTTATCCCCACCATTTTGTCGCGCTGCCAGATTTTTGATTTCAACCGTATCCAGGTTTCGGATATTGCGCGTCAGCTGAAAAAAATTGCGGAACGCGAAAGCATTCAAACTGAAGACGAAGCCCTGCACCTGATTGCCCAAAAAGCAGATGGCGCTCTGCGCGATGGACTTTCCATTTTTGATTTGATGGTGACTTTCTCATCCGGCAACAAAGTCACCTTCACCGATGTGCTCAATAATTTGCACATCCTCGATTACGATTATTATTTTAAAATGGTAGACGGCCTGCTGGCCGAAAATTCTGCGGGCCCTTTATTGTTGCTTGACGAAATTTTGAAAAAAGGATTTGACGGGCAGAACTTTATCACCGGCCTTGGTGAGCACCTGCGCAATCTTTTGGTATCGCAAGACGCCCGCACGGTCAATTTGATGGAAGTACCCGACAACATCAAGCAAAAATATTTGGCACAGGCGCAAGCGGCACAGCCTTCGCTCCTGCTTTCGTGGTTAAACATTGCCAGCACCTGCGACATCAATTACAAAGCAAGTAAAAACCAACGTTTGCTCGTTGAACTGGCGCTTATGAAAATGGCTTACCTAAACGCCACGTTAACCGTAAACAGCAACTCTTCTTCAGAAGCAGGATTAAAAAAAAAATTGAATTAGAACCGGAGCCTTCGATTTCCACTCCTTCTGATCTGCTCAAAACCGAGCCTGTCGATATTCCAAAAAATCAAATCACAGAAGCAACAACAGCATCGGTCAAAACCACGCCCTCTTCCAGGCCAAAAGCCACACTCAACCTCAACGCAATTTTAAAAGCAAAAGAGATTGCCCCCGAAGCGCTGCCGCAAATTGAGGAACCCGTTGATGTGCGGCCGCTGAGCGATGCCCAACTGCGCGAAGCGTGGTCTGATTTTGCAAAACAGCGCAAACATCAGTTGGCAGAATTCCATTTATTGAGCCGCACCGTGGAGGTGGATGGCTCGGTGGTTACGGTGGCACTTGCCAATTCTGTTGAAGAACCTTTGCTGCAGTCTATGCTGCCCGACTTGCTCACCTATTTGAGAAACCGCCTGAGCAACCCCACCATTCAAGTAGAAAGTATTTTGCAAAAAGAAGAAGTGAACCGAATTGCGTACACCAACAAAGAAAAGCTTGACCTGCTCGTTTCCAAGAATCCGGTAATCAAAGAATTAAAAGATAGGTTGGGGTTGGACCCGGACTTTTAGCTCTATTTTCTTCTTTGCCTGAAATTCAGTATTTTCAATTTCGAAAAACGCCATACGTATGAAATACACTCCTTTCATTGCTGCGATGTTGTTTTTTTGTACAGTACATGCACAAGAATATAATAAGGTTAAAATAGGATTCACCCTCGGCTACTTAAACAGGGACCAACCCTTTACTGCTTCTTTGGAAGGTGGCTACCGAATTAATGACAAGATGCTGATTGGCTACCGTACAGAATTTGCGGCCGCATCCGATCACAACATTAAATCCAAGAGTCTTTTTTATCAAATTTACTTTAGTGGTTTTACTAAAAAATTCAGGCCGTTTGTGAGTTTGGGCGTAGGGCAGTACACACCAAGTACCGATATGGCTGGCGGCTGTGGGATGCCTCAAGCTAATCGGAATGTGAATATCGAAAAGAAAATAGGTGCTTTCTCCAGAATCGGATTCGACTTAGGCCATTTTTCTCTGATGGTTGACGCAAACTTTGTCGCTAAATCAAAATCAATTCTCGAAAGTAACTTATCGCCAACCGATGGAGCCTACCACACACCTTACGTACAGTATTTGAGCAACAGCTATGTTACTCTGAAATTGGGATTTTATTTTGGTGGTGGAAAGAAAAAAGTAAAGGCTGAAAAAATCAATCCGTAAACTCCCTACTTCTTGTTTTCGCAATTTTCTTTCTTGCACGAGGCATATAAGATCAGCGAATGATGGAGCACCTTGAAATTTAACAGCTCGCCCGCGGTGTTCTGTATGTTTTGAATGCGTGGATCGCAAAATTCAACTACCTTATTACAATCGGTACAAATCAAATGATCGTGCTGTTTGTAGCCGTACGATTTTTCGTATTGGGCCAGGTTTTTTCCAAACTGGTGCTTGCTCACCAAGTCGCACTCAACCAACAGGTCTAACGTGTTGTAGACCGTAGCGCGGCTCACCCGGTAATTTTTATTCTTCATGTTGATGTACAGCGACTCCACATCAAAATGGCCGTTGAGCGAATAAATTTCTTCGAGTATGGCATAGCGTTCAGAGGTTTTACGCAATTCTTTCTTTTCAAGATAGGCCGTAAAGATGCGAGTTACCTCATCGTAAAGTTTTTGATTAAGCGCCATGTCTGCAATATCGTTTAAAGAATCAGTTAAGTTAACATTGTGCTACGAGAAGTAGTTCTCGGCTGATAAAGATCATCTCACGGTTTTTTGTTTTGCCGTTTCCTGTGCGGTTTTAACGGCCTCGTAGGCATTGATCAACCCACCCGAAACGCTGAGCGAACTAAACTCCACGTCTTTTTTATCGCCCGGCTGTTGCACTTTTAGCCCATCAAATTTTCGCGATGATCTTAAAAGTATGTCTCTCACCTCGGCAACCGACAGATCCGGAAAATAGCTCATGAGCAATGCCGCCACTCCGGTGGTTGCCGGGCACGCCATGCTGGTGCCGCTTTCGTTTTTGTATTTATTGCCGGGGTAGGTGGAATAAATCTGAACACCTGGCGCAAACAAGGAAACGGACTTTTTGCCATAGTTCGAAAAATCGGCAACAAAATCGGAGCCTGCGCCCCAGGAAGATGCACCCACTTCAATCCAATTTTTTGCGGCCTTGCCGTTGTGATAAATTTGAGTAGGGAAATTTTTAACCACATCAATATCATCACCGTCATTGCCTGCGGCATGAATTAGCAAAACACCTTTTTGTTCGGCATACTTTACGGCACGGTCTACGGCCTCTTTCTCGGGCGAGAATTTTTTTCCAAAACTCATGTTGATGATCTTGGCTCCGTTGTCAACGGCATAAATTATGGCGTTGGCCACATCTTTGTCGCGCTCGTCACCACTTTTAGGTATAGCCCGCACGGCCATAATTTTTACATGGTTGGCCACACCTTTTATGCCAAGGTCGTTATTCCGGTTGGCCGCTATAATCCCCGCCACGTGCGTGCCGTGGCCGGCATCGGGGCCGGCAACATCGTTGTTGCCATAATTTTTTTCGAACGGGTCGGAATAATTGTCGCCAATAATTTTTCGAGAATCAAACTCTACATTGTATCCGTAGTTTACTATCGCGCCAAAATAATCTGCACCTGCTTTCACTTCGCTCAGGTATTCGTCAAGGTTTGCTTCTTCACCGGCATTGCGATAGATCTGCAGCAAAAACCCTTTGGCAAAAAGTAAGTTGGGATCCTCAGTTTGAAAATTCTTTACCCGTTCGCTTGTCAGGCTGTCGGTCTTCAGCAGGCTCTTCAGCGTATCAATACTTTGCTTCATGTTGTTGTAGATGCCGGCATAAAGCTTGTATTGTTGTTCGTTCCTTTCTTTCAGTTTTGTGAATTTGTCTTTGATCTGAAGGTATTGTTGATATTCGGCTTTGTGTTTTTTGCTCACCTTCCCGTCTTTTACATCCTCAAATTTTTCGTTCAGGCGTATGTATTCGCGGGTAAGGTCATCGGTATCATCGCCTACGTTTCCGTTTTTACCTCCAATAAAATTCCATCCGTAATAATCATCGATGTGCCCGTTTTTATCATCGTCTATACCGTTAGCCGGAATTTCATTTTTATTGGTCCAGATAACATCTTTCAAATCTTCGTGGTTAACATCAATACCACAATCAATTACGGCAACAATGATTTCGCGCGAGGGTTTGTCTTTCAGCAGCGTGTTGTATGCTTTTTCTACGCTCATGCCCTGAACCGAATCTTGTTGAGGGTCGAGCAGAAACCAATTCTGCGGAATTGACGTGTTTCTTTTCTGGCCAAAAAGCGGGTTCTGAATCAGAAAAATCAATAACAACAGGTAATGGCTTTTAATTTTCATTTTGTGCAGCTTATTTGTGCGGCAAATATAAGGTGATTTATGCCTTGTCTAAAGCCATGGGCTTTGTTGTAATTTATTTCGGTTCAAAATCTTACATCAGCATTAATTCAAACGCCTCTGCCCGAATTCTTTTGCATCCGAGCTGTTTCTTTGTACAGTCAAATCAAAAAATTCTGTGGGCATGTTTCACTTGTGTTGTTTGTCGGTTGCGCTTTTTTATACTATTTTTTTCACGCTGGTTATGCGCCTGCATGCAAGGCCTAAGGTGTAGTGTAGAGGCTACGCAAAAACCTTTGCACCTTCCGTACAGTTGCGGCACATTTCTATTTCAGATCGTGAAGCGAAAAGGGATTTTCTGAACACCTTGTATTTTTCTCCTTGCCAGATTTCTTTAAAAGAATTCTTGTTCAGATCGCCTAGCACAAAATGTGCATCTTTGTCGAAACAGCAGGGCACTACTTTGCCGTCCCAGGTAATTACACAGCTGTGCCACATTTTCCAGCATTCGTCCAACAATCTGTTTTTTATAGAGTAGGTGTCGTTGTTGTTTTTTTTGTAGCGTGAGAATTTAGCCTGAGTAGGGATCAATTCCGACCCGTTTTCAAAATCGTAGATTTGGGCAGTTTTCAATTTTACCTCGTCCACACCGAGTTCGGCAGCAAGCCTTTTGACTTCTTCTATTTGATGTTCGTTTGGTTTCACTACCAAGAATTGAAAGATGACGTGAGGCGTTTTCGACTTCAATTCTTTTTTCCATTTTAAAATATTCGTTGTGCCTTCAATCACTTTGTCCAGCTTTCCGCCAATGCGATACGATTGATAGGTTTCTTGCGTTGTGCCATCAATGGAAATGATCAGCCGATCTAACCCCGACTCAACCGTTTTTTTGGCGGCTTCTTCGTTTAAAAAATGGGCGTTGGTGGATGTGGCTGTATAAATTTTTTTGCGTGAAGCATACGCCACCATTTCTAAAAGCTTGGGGTGCAAATACGGTTCGCCTTGAAAATAAAAAATCAAATAAGAGAGTGTGGGTGCGAGTTGGTTGACGATGGATTCGAACAATTCTTTTTTCATCATGCCCGTGGGGCGTGTAAACGACCGCAAGCCGCTGGGGCATTCGGGGCAGCGCAAATTGCAAGAGGTGGTGGGCTCAATGGAAATACTAACGGGCATACCGCGGTGAGCCATCGTTTCCGCATACCTGGAAAACTGAAAACTTGAAAACACGTTTACCAAATTCGCTACTCGCGATGGCGTTTGCTTGCTTATGAAATTGAATCCATCGTTTAGTTTGTTGCTCATACAAATACAGGATGGCTTCAAAGTTCAGAAACAATTAGCAAACTATTCTTTCTTTTTTCTTTTTCCGCATAACGACCAAAAAAACGAAGTCTCTTGAAAAGAATAATCTCCAAATTCATTCAACAGCCTTACACCACAAATGGAAATAAGCCGCTCGCCAACAAACGATACACCTATTTCAATAGCCATACCTGGTTTAAATTGAGGTATTGCAATATTTATTGGAGGGTAGCTGCTGCTTATTTTACGATAACTCAAATTCCCGCCTAAACTTAAATAGGGAAATATACTTTCGGTCACTTTAAAAGTAGCCGGAATCAAAACGGTCATGTCGAAGCAAGAAGTGGAAAGCCGTGTGGCTGTGTTGTTGACATCGAATTGCCCCGACCTTGCTCCATAATTCAATTCAGTTCGAATATAGGGTATGGACGCACTGTATGTACTGTGCGAAGGTGGTTTCAATTTAATTAGATAAGACAACCCCAAGCCAATTGTTTTGTAATTAGGATTTTGTAACCGATAAGTGGTATTTGAAACGCTGTTGGACGATCCGAATCGGTAATTAATACCAAAATAGTTTTTGTCAAGCACTTGCGCTGCCCCATCATAAATGACGATAAAAAGAGATATCGTTAGAAAAAACTTCATGATCCCTATAGAAGAACAACTGCTAAGGTACCAAGGGCTGCACCACCAGCCATGTTTAACATCACACATCGATCATAATCTGTATTTGTTATTGAGCTACCACATGTGCCTCCACCACTTTCGGTTGATATTACTGCGCCTATCAT
Organism: Bacteroidota bacterium; assembly: GCA_018267285.1. GTDB lineage: Bacteria > Bacteroidota > Bacteroidia > Cytophagales > Cyclobacteriaceae > ELB16-189. The sequence continues at coordinate 128,402 of JAFDYU010000014.1, forward strand.
TGCTCCAAGTCCAATGATAATTACTGAAGCTCCAGTGTTATGATAATCTTTCCCATTATTAAATGATCTCCAACTTGTGGGAAATGAAACGCCAGATGCACCTTTAGCTTGAGCGGCAAGAATTAATAGTATTTTTTTATCCTGATCGGTTAATCCAGAATTTATTACTTCTGTTTCAAAAGTTTGGTTTATCTGCTGTGCCTCAACGTTAGTAGAGGCAGTAGATAGTTCTTGAAGCTCCACCTTAAGAATATCAGAAGCTGCTTCTGATATAGCTCCCTCGTCAACCTTATCGTTTAATGCTTTTTCAATTCCGCTTCTATCAAAAGTGTAAGAAAGCATCCTATCATTTAATGCGGAAAAATCTTCTTTGTTTAAACTACTCCCGTTCTTAGTAAGATTTTGATGTACAATTTCAAGTGTGCCTGAATCCGTCAGTCCCATGCTCCCATCAACACCTGACGTAAAACGAAATAAACTTTTTTCGTTGTATGACGCATATGAGTACTTAGTCTGATTATAGTAGGTATTAACCAGTTGTTTATTGCGATCCGATAAATCTTGACTTACCCCAAGTAATACTTTATTAAGATTTTTACCCAAATGGTTGTATGGATTTTTGTCACTATATCCAACACTCATTTCATAATCATTTGAAGTAAATCGATCTTTAAGGGTTTGTACAAGCTGCCTTACTTCAATTGTCTTTGAATTCTCGTTTGAGTCTTTTTGAGTACAACTTATTAAGGCAAATGTCAAGCTGTAAATTAACAAAATAGGCGGGGGGGGGGGTATTTTTTTCATATGGTTTTGTTTGTTTATCGAATGTATCTTTTTTAAACTAAATTTCAAAAAAAACTTAAAAGCTTGCTGTCGGCATGAAAAAATTCTCTACTCTTTTCGCGATGATCTTGTTTTTCAAAATTGCATTCGCACAATCAATCCGTTTAAATCAAGATGCTCGAATTTCTATCATTACTTTCGGTCCCAGTCAGGAAGAACTCTATTCGGCTTTTGGGCACAGTGCCGTTCGTGTTTACGACTCGGCTTTGAACCTGGATGTGGCATTTAATTATGGAGTCTTCGATTTCAACCAACCTCATTTCTATTTAAATTTTGCCAGGGGGTATTTGTATTATATGGTCGATGCCTACCCGTACCCGTTGTTCCGCAATTATTATATTCAACACAACCGCTTTGTTCACGAACAAGTTTTGAACCTGACGCCCGAGCAAAAACAAAAAGTATCCGATTTTTTATTTTGGAATCTGCAGCCGCAAAATCAAACTTATCGTTACGATTATTTTTACAACAATTGCGCCACCAAAGTACGCGATGCCCTTGCCGTTGCCTTGAAAGGGGAGATCACGTTCGATTCCACTTTCATAAAAACCGATTACACCATTCGCAACCTAACCGATCTTTACCTGAGCCAACAGCCTTGGGGCGATTTGGGTATTGATATTTGTTTAGGGCTGCCAATGGATAAAAAAACAAGCCCGTACGAATACATGTTCTTGCCCGATTACATCGAGGCCTCCTTCGATCACGCCTTCAATCATTCGCTTGGCCAACCGCTTGTGAGCAAAAAACTTTCGATATACGAGATGAAGCCCGAGACTACTTCCTTTCTTTGGTTTCATCCGTGGATTGTGTTTGGCGTTGTTTTTTTGATCGTTGCCCTTATCACCTATCGCGATTGGCAACAAAAGAAACTATCGACATGGTTAGATGTGATTCTTTTTATTACCGTTGGTGCCGTTGGTATTTTACTTTCTTTTCTTTGGGCATTTACCGACCACAAAGCCGCGGCCAATAATTTTAATCTTCTGTGGGCTTTGCCAACACACGCAGTTGCAGCACTTTTTTTATTGAAAAAAGAAAAACCGAAATGGCTCAAGAAATATTTTTTGGCTACAACAATTATTTCAGCGTTGTTACTTGGGTTCTGGTTCTTATTACCTCAAGCCTTAAATGTGTTTTTAATTCCGGTGGTTGGCGTCATTTTACTTCGAAGCCTTTTGATTTCCTCGCTTGAAAAATAATAATTCTATCTTTGTAACTCTTTGAGCGGATCTTCGTCTCTTGTTTGTTTTTAAATTCCGATTGAATGAATAACCCGAAATCAACCGCTCGCCTGGCGGGTGCGCTGTACCTAATTGTTGTCGTTGCAGGAATCATTAATTTAATGTATGTGCCATCAAAGCTTATTGTGAGGAGTGATGCCGCACTCACTGTAAAAAATATTATTGAATCAGAAAGTCTTTTCAAGTTTGGCATTGTGGCTGGAGTTTTATGCTACACCGCCTTTTTGCTGTTGCCTTTAGTGCTCTACAAATTGCTCAAAGATGTTAACAATGATTTCGCTGTGGCAATGGTTGCTTTGGCAATAGTGAGCGTTCCTTTTTCTCTTGTCAACTTGCTTAATAAAATGAGTGTGTTGACATTGATCGATGGCAAACAATATCTTGTGACTTTAGCCGATCAGCTTCAGGCTCAGGTATTTCAATATCTCGATTTTTACAGCACTGGCATTTCGCTGATTTCGATATTCTGGGGATTATGGCTTTTTCCATTTGGCTTTTTAGTGTATAAGTCTGGTTTTCTCCCCAAAGTGTTGGGGGCATTGCTGATGGCAGGCTGTTTCGGATACTTGATCAATTTCTTTGGAAGCTTTTTTTCTGAAGCCTACCAAAACTCTGTTGTTGCCGACTACATATCTCTTCCTGCTGCTGTCGGGGAAATTGGAACTTGCCTTTGGCTTTTGATCTTTGGAGTAAAAACAAAATCGGTTAATTGAATTCACAAGCGTATGGCTCAACTTGAAGAAGTTAAAGTAAGCGTAAGGATTAAACTTGCCGCCCTGTGGACCACCGTGATGTTCTGCTACATCTATGGCGATTACTTCGAATTATACGTGCCCAATAAGGCACAAGGATTGATCGATGGTCACAACCTGCTGAACAGTCCAATAAAAATATTTGCCGCCTCCGTTCTGTTAACGATTCCGGCACTGATGATTTCTCTTTCTGTTTTACTTAAACAAAACCTTAACAGGATTTTAAACATCGTGTTTGGGCTGTTTTATACAGCATTGATGTTGCTGATAGCATTTACTTCATTTGAGCCTTGGAGGATTTTTTATATCTTCCTTGCCCTCGTAGAAAGTACACTCACCTTGGTCATCGTTTGGAAGGCCTGGAGTTGGCCACAAGCTAAATCCTAAATATCTTAAAAAAATCACAAATGGATTGGTCTATTCGCAGTTGCAGCGAGGCACGCTTCTTTCACAGCCTCCATATAGGTAGGATGTGCGTGGCTCATGCGCGAAACATCTTCGGCCGATGCGCGGTATTCCATGGCCACCACCCCGGCTGCAATCATGTCGGCAGCACGTGCACCAATAATGTGTACGCCCAATATTTCGTCTGTGTTTTTATCGGCCAATATTTTTACGAGCCCATCGGTGTCCATAGAGGCACGGGCGCGGCCCAGCGCTTTGTACGGAAAGTTGCCGATCTTGTACGCACGGCTTTGTTCTTTAAGCTGCTCTTCCGTATAGCCAACGCTTGCCACTTCGGGCCAAGTGTACACTACTCCGGGTATCAGCAAATAATTAACGTGCGGTTTTTGTCCGGCCAGCCGTTCGGCCACATACACGCCTTCTTCTTCTGCTTTGTGGGCGAGCATCGCGCCCCGGATCACATCACCGATTGCATAAATGTTATCTACTTTGGTTTTCAGGTGGTCGTCCACGGGTATTTGCCCTTTCACCGTTTCAATGCCCACCTTGTCCAGGCCAAGCCCATCGGTGTACGGCCTTCTGCCCACGCTCACCAAACAATAGTCGCCTTTCAGTTCGATGGCAGCACCACCGTTTTTAGGTTCGGCTTTCAGCACCACTTCCTTGCCTTTGTTTTCGAGCGCAGTTACCTTGTGGCCGAGGTAAAATTCCATCCCCAGCTTCTTGGTCGATTTCAACAATTCCTTGCCCAGGGTTCCATCCATAGTTGGGATGAGGCTGTCCAAAAATTCTACTACCGAAACTTTCGCACCGATGCGCGCATACACCGACCCCAGCTCCATGCCGATCACCCCTCCACCTACAATAATTAAATGTTTGGGTATTTCCTTCAACTCAAGTGCTTCGGTGCTTGAAATGATTCTTTTTTTGTCGAACGGAGCAAAGGGCAGCGCGGTGGGTTTAGAGCCGGTTGCTATAATTACATGATCGGTGGTGATCGAAGTTTCTTTTCCATCTTTAGCCAAAACCTTGATGGTGTTTTTATCAACGAAAGACCCTACGCCTTTCAACACATCAATTTTATTTTTCTTCATCAAAAAAGCGATGCCCTCCACATTCTGTTTCACTACATCGGCCTTGCGAGCAATCATCTGGGTGAGATTTACTTTGGGGGCTGAAATATCTATACCGTGTTCTTTAAACGTATGTGCGGCATTATGAAAATGTTCGGTGGAATCGAGCAATGCCTTGGAAGGGATACAGCCCACATTGAGGCAAGTTCCGCCAAGGGTATCGTATTTTTCTATGATGGCCGTTTTAAAACCAAGCTGTGCGCAGCGAATGGCTGCTACATAACCTCCAGGGCCCGAACCGATAACCGTAACGTTGTATTGCATAGAGTTTTTAATTTGTGGATATGCAAATTAACAAACGGTTTGAATTAAAAAATAAATTACTTTCACTTTCGACTTACAAGCTATGCTACGCATGCGTTAGTTGGCTGTCAGGTTTTGCCTGTCGAAACCTGATTGGGTACACCAAAAGGTATTTGGTTTGCCAACAACGTTTTGAAAAAATTGCATACTTCGGTTACACTAAATTTTAAAATAATGGTAGTCCTTTTAATTATATTCATTTTGGCAACAGCCTTGGTACTTTTCTTGCAGCAGCCTGTGTTCGGAAAAAATCCTACCGGAGAACGAATGGCAAGAGTTCTAAATTCGCCCAACTATAAAAACAATTCGTTTCAAAACCTGACGCACACCGAACTGATGTTGAACGACACATCGTATCTTAAACTTACGATCGACTCATTCAAAAAGCCGAAAACGGTTCGACCACCCCAACCGTTGCCTTCTGTTAAAACTGATTTAAAAAAACTTCCGGCCGAAAACCCGACTATTGTTTGGTTTGGCCACTCCTCGTACCTGATCAAATCAAAAAAAAATTCCATTTTGGTAGATCCGGTACTGAAAGGCAACGCCTCGCCCGTGCCCTTTTTTGGAAAACCCTTTGCAGGCTCCGATGTTTATTCGATTGAAGACATGCCGCCCATCGATATCGTTTTGCTCACGCACGACCATTACGATCATTTGCATTATGAAAGCGTGAAAAAGTTGGCCGGTTCCGTAAACCATTTTGTTACTTCACTTGGCGTGGGCTCGCATTTAGAACATTGGGGCGTACCACGCGAAAAAATTATTGAGCTCGATTGGTGGGAAACAATTCAAATCACTCCCGAAATTAAGTTTACAGCAACTCCGGCCAGGCATTTTTCGGGCAGAAAATTTGCTCGAGGAAAAACACTGTGGAGTTCTTTTGTTTTATCCATGGATCGGTATCGGTTTTTTTTGGGAGGAGATTCGGGCTACGAAAATCATTTTAAGGAAATCGGCAATCGTTTTGGAGGTTTCGACATGGCCGTTTTAGAATGCGGGCAGTATGGAAAAAGTTGGCCGTACATACACATGCTGCCCGAAGAAACCGCTCAGGCCGCCAAAGATTTAAAAGCTAACGTAGTATTGCCGGTGCATTGGGCCAAGTTCGATCTTTCGTTTCACACCTGGGTCGACCCGATTATCCGCGTTACGAGAAAAGCAGAAGAATTAAATCAACCTATAACCACACCCATGATTGGCGAGCCTGTGGTGTTGGGTGAGATGTACCCAACTAATAGATGGTGGGGCGGGTAAAATTTGTTGTTTGCAATTATTTCATTCCTCGCTATAATCGGCAAAGGTTTTTTTCATCTCTTTGGCATCGTACTTAACGTTCAACGGCCGTGAGGCATCGAGTTCGAGTGTGGGCAGCTTCTGGCTGTTGATTATTGGCAAAAATTTGTCGCGGGCGTTATCAAATTCTACATCTCTGCGGCTCGATTTCAACGCATACTTGCGTGCGAAAAGATCGCCCTCAAGTTGAAGTTGGTTGCGCAATTCGGTTTCTGTTTTGATCAGCTCCATGATGTCGTTTTTAGATTTGCCCAACACTTCCGCTGCTTCCAGTGTTCCCAACGTTGCGGTGGTGGAGCCACCGATAACCGTAACCGCTTTTAAACCTCCCGGTGTTGTGACGAATGCCGATGAAACGGCCGACCCGGCACCGAGCGAAGCTCCAAAAATAGATCGGTTCTTCTTTCCCTTTTTGGCTTGCCGGTATTCGTGTTCCAGTTTCTTGTGCTTTTCGTTTAGTAGTTCGAGTAACGCTTTGGCCTGCATCAATGTGCCACTGTATTTCTGGTACAAAAATTTATCACGGAGCTCCAGGTTTTCGGTATCTACCACATTTACTTTCACCTTGTGCTGTATGCGGTTAGAGGATTTATCGAGCGCAAAGAAAATCAACTCGATCGTTCGGGTCTTTTCAGTGTCGTCCGTAAACGCATAGCCCGGAGACCAGGTGAATTCATATTGCGTGGAAGTATTCGCTTTTAAACTTGATTTGGGAACCGCCTCGTCAGACGAAAGGAAATCGGCACTGCGCACGTCTTCATCGCCATTCGGGTCGGAAACATAAATCTTAAAATTCAATCGTTCGTTTTCTTTAATAGTGAAAACCGAATCGCCCGGCATCAATAATATTTCCGGGGGCAGATCGAGTTGTGTCTGTGCAATTTTTATTTTGCCGGTTGCTTCTGCTTTCTCGGGTTGGTCTTGAGCGGTAAATTCAATAGTGATCGGGTTGTTTCTCATATTATTGAACTGACTGCGCGATGGTGCCCAGGTGAGCAGCCCAAGCGAAGACAAACTCATTCCCTCCTGTAATTGTGTAGGTATAATTTTAAAGACCAGTGGGTCTCCATCCGGATCGCGTGCATAGACGGACGAAATCTGGTATTTGTTAACCGATGATTGCTTTACATAAAATATAGGAAGGTCGCTTATTTCCGGTGGGCGGTTTTGGTGCATCACTACAAAATTTACCGGGGTGCGCACTTTGCGCCCGTCTTTCCATTCGGCTTGAAAAATTACGTTGATTTCTTTTTGCATCTCTAGCCGATCGACTAAATCAAAGGATGGCGTCCACGAAAAATTACCTAGTGTATCCAATTGAATGCCGTAACCATTGTTCCCTTCAAGAGAAAATTTTGGCATTTCTGTATCGGTGGTTTTCACCTGAAAGGCAATTGCTTTGCCTTCTTTTAATGTATTCCAATTGGCTGAATCGGGGAAGATCAACTGTTGAGCACATAGGAAGCCGGGAACTATGACAAGAACTACAATCAGAAATCGAAATATCATTTTTGTCGTCTTTACTTATCTTTGGGAGCGCAAAGGTAACGCTTTGCAAATTTTAAAAGAAACCATCTGCCTAACGATTGAAACCAAAATCTTATTCTAATAAAGGAATATCCGACACTCAAAATTTTTTCACCGATGTATACGATGTGGTGAAACTGGTGCCCAAAGGGCGCGTTACCAGTTATGGAGCCATCGCCAACTACCTCGGGGCCAAAGGCAGTGCCCGCATGGTGGGCTGGGCCATGAATGCAGCGCACACTCAAAATATTCCGGCTCACCGGGTAGTTAACAGCCAGGGGCTTCTCACCGGCAAACATCATTTTAAAACCCCCAGTGCCATGCAACGCGCCCTCGAAAAAGAAGGGGTAAAAGTGGTTAACGACAAAGTGGTCGACTTCAGGAAAAAATTCTGGGATCCGGCAACAGAACTCATTTGATTGAGAATCAATTTCCCATTTAGGGAAAGTTAAGCTTAGCCAATCCTCTAAATTTCACTCATTTCAAAGAATATCTCGCTGGCACAGTGTTCGTAATAGGCTGATCAAAAAAAATAAGATTAGCTAATGAAAAAGACCGCTGTTCTACTGATTCTCTTGATAACCTCAACCTGTTTTTCTTTTGCAAAGCCGAGGAATGAATCCGAACACAAAATACTCTCGGTAAAAAACCACGCACTCTATTTCAAGGTTGACAAATCTTTTATTGGGGGCACGGTAGAAATCTATAATGCTCACAACAAACTGGTAGGCGAAGAAACACTTACCAGCACGCACACCACTCTTGATTTTATTAATATCCCCATGGGGAATTATACCATCAAAGTGAAAAAAGTAAATAACATAATCCTATTCAATTACTCAAATCCTTTTAAGTCATGAAAACAACAATTATTCTTTTCCTCTTGATACTGACGCTGGTGTCCATTGTATCGCTAAAAATTTTCACGGTTCGCAGGCAACCCAAATAAGCTTTTAAAGTTTTGGATCTGTGTTGTTGGTTGGTTTGATCAGGAAGGCCGCGCAAGCGGCCTTCCGCTTTTTATTTTTTTGATATCAACCAAAGCCCCGCAAACGTAAGCAAGCCGTTGATGATTAAAATTTCTATGCCAATCTGGTACCCCGAAAACCAATCGGCTGAGTTTCGGCTCAAGGCATAAGAAAGAGCTGGCGAAAGCAAACATATAACAGGTATCCATTTCCCCGTTAGGTTTCTTTTTGTAAGAATACCAAAAGAAAATAAGCCAAGTAAAGGGCCATAGGTATAACTTGCCACATTGAGCACAGCATCAATTACGGTTTCTCCGTTTACTTCTTTAAAAATCAAAATGATGAGCAAGAATAAAGCTGAAAACGCCAAGTGAACAATAAACTTCTGACGCAGTTTGAGTTTCTCTTCTTTATTTTTGAAATCCAGAAAATCAATGCAAAACGAAGTGGTTAACCCTGCCAAGGCAGAATCAGCGCTTGCATAAGAAGAAGCCGTAATGCCAAGCAAAAACAATATGCCTACCATCGGCCCCAGTTCGTTGAAGGCAAGTTGCGGAAACAGCTCATCGGTTAGAGTAGGAATGGCAATCCCTTTTTTACCGCAGTAGATAAATAACAAAGCACCAAGTGTTAGAAAGAGTAAGTTTACAGCAACCAATATAATACTGAACCAAAACATATTTTTCTGTGCATCGCCTAATGTTTTGCACGTCAGGTTCTTTTGCATGATTTCCTGATCAAGGCCGGTCATGGCAATGGTAATGAACATCCCGCCAAAAAATTGTTTAGGGAAAAACAATGGCGAATCAACCGAATCGAAAACATAAACTCGAGCATAGCCGGTATTTTTTATAGCGTTCACCATTTCGGAAAAGGAGAACCCCAGGGCAACAGAAATTTGCCAAACGGTAATGATTACCGCCCCCACCAGAAAAAAAGTTTGAAACGTGTCTGTCCAAATGATGGTTTTCACTCCGCCTTTAAAAGTGTATATCCAGATGAGCGCAATGGTAATGGCAACGGTTGCGTAAAACGGAATGCCCCAAGAGTCAAACAAAAATAATTGAAGAACAGTGGCTGCCAGAAAAAGACGAAGAGACGAACCCACGGAGCGACTCACCAAAAAAATAAACGCACCCGTTTTGTGTGCCCACCCATCAAACCGATGTTCGAGGTAGGTATAAATTGAAATCACTTTTAAGCGATAGTACAGCGGCATCAAAATCAAAATGATTACCCAATATCCAACCAGGTAGCCAAGCACAACCTGGAAATACGCAAAGCCTACTTTTCCAACACTGCCCGGCACCGAAATAAACGTAACTCCCGAAAGCGAAGAACCGATCATGCCAAAAGCAACCAGGTACCAAGGCGATTGCCGGTGCGCGGTAAAGAATGTATTGCTGTCTGCTTTTCTGGAAGTAAAAAAAGAAATAGTGATCAATGCCAAGAAATAGATCACAATAATACTGCAAACAATAAGTGGATTCATTTTTCTTAAATAAATGTGATACCGAGTAATTTTCTCAAAACTTGTTATTTTTTTTAACTTTGAATAAGAATTCAACATGAATTTATTCTCAACGATAAGTTCCTCGGTGCAAGAACAAGAGCTGACAGATTTGTTGCAGGCGATTGAAATCACCGAAACAAAGGATTTGGTGGTATTCAATGATGACTTTAATACGTTCGATCACGTCATTCACACTCTTATCCGCGTTTGCAAGCACTCCACAGAACAGGCGGAGCAGTGTACGTTGCTGATTCACTACAAAGGCCGGTGTGCCGTACGCACGGGTTCATTCGAAGAACTGGATCCCATGCGCGAAGCAATCTGCGAAGCCGGCATCGATGCCAAGATTATCTGATGGAATATCCTTCTAAACTGATTGAGGATGCCGTGAACGAAGTAGCCAAACTTCCGGGCATTGGAAAAAAGACAGCCCTGCGGTTGGTTCTGCACTTAATCAAGGAAAACGAAAATCGAACGCTTGCACTTACCGAGGCGCTCACCAAGCTGCGAACTCAAATTAAGTTTTGTAAAACCTGTTTCAATATTTCGGATGACGATGAGTGTGCGCTCTGCCGCAGCCACCGTAGAGATAAATCTATTTTGTGTGTGGTAGAAGAAAGCAACGATGTAATGGCCATAGAAAACACAGCCCAATTTCTTGGAGTTTACCATGTGCTGGGCGGAGTGATCTCCCCCATCAACGGCATTGGTCCGTCTGATTTAAAAATTGATGCACTGCTTGAACGGATAAAAAAATCCGTTGAAACCAAAGAGGTAATCTTAGCCCTAAGCCCTACGATGGAAGGCGACACCACCGCATTTTATATCCACCGCAAACTTAAAGACCTGCCCATAAAAGTTACTTCCATTGCGCGCGGTGTGCCTGTGGGCGGCAATCTTGAATACACCGATGAAATAACGTTAGGCAGAAGCATTACCGGAAGGGTGTTGTTCGATTAACCCGTTCCTTTTTTTACCTCCTCCCTACCCGATTTAATCTTATATTTTTTTAATGCCACTCTAATGAGGCTGTATCTGTATTAAGGTTTCTTCACACGTTTTTATTTTTGGCAATGATTTTGCACTTTTCGAATATCAAATAACAAACCAAACAACAAATTCTATGAAAGATGTCAACAAAAAAAAATTACCACTAGTCCTTGGTCTACTATTTTTTGTTACTGCGTCTTTTGCTCAGCTGAACACGGCCAACAAAATTCCGGTAGCTCCAGAAATTAAAATAGGGAAATTCGCCAATGGCCTTACCTATTACATTCGCAAAAACAGCAAGCCAGAAAAAAAGGTCGAGCTGCGTTTGGTTGTGAAGGCGGGTTCAATTTTAGAAGATGATGACCAGCAAGGGCTGGCACACTTCACCGAGCACATGGCGTTTAATGGCTCAAAAAATTTTAAGAAAAATGAACTTGTCTCTTTTCTGCAATCCATCGGTGTGCAGTTTGGCGCTGACTTAAATGCGTACACCAGTTTTGATGAAACCGTTTACATTCTGCCCATCCCAACCGACAAGCCTGAAAATCTGGAAAAAGGTTTTTTGGTATTGGAAGATTGGGCCAGCACAGTGGCCTTCGAAAATGCAGAGATCGACAAAGAACGCGGTGTAGTACTTGAGGAGTCGCGCCTTGGCAAAGGGGCTAACGACCGCATGAACAAAGTAATTTTTCCTAAAATTTTTGCCGATTCAAAATACGCTCAACGATTGCCTATTGGCAAAGATGAGTTGTTGAAGACTTTTAAATACGATGCCATCAAACGGTTTTACAAAGACTGGTATCGCCCCAACCTGATGGCTGTGATTGCCGTTGGCGATATGGATCCTGCAGAAGTAGAGACCTTAATCAAAAAGCATTTCGAAAAACTGAAAAACCCCAGCAACGAAAGACCTCGCACCTATGCCGAAATACCCAAACGGAAAAAATCGGAAGGCGTGGTAGTTACCGACAAGGAAGCAAGCAACAATATCCTGCGTGTTTATTATTCTATACAAAAAAGTCAACCGGATATTTTTATCAGCGACTACAGAACATCAATTATAAAAAGTCTTTTCAGCTCCATGCTGGGCCAACGCATGCAAGAGCTTACGCAAAAACCAAATCCTCCGTTTGTTTTTGGTGGCAGCGGCATGGGTGGTTTTGTTCACGGCCACGAATTGTACAATTCGTTTGCCTTAATCAGCAAGGCAGGCACTGTGCCTGCGGTTGATGCTATTGTGCAGGAAAATGAGCGTGTGCGAAAATTTGGTTTTACGCCCGGTGAACTGGAACGTGCTAAAAAGAACACGCTCCGCAACTACGAACAATCGTACAACGAACGAGAAAAAACAGAATCCGATTCTTTTGCCGAAGAACTGATTCGAAACTTTCTTACCAAAGAATCTATCCCGGGTATAGCCACCGAATATCAGTATGTACAAGATTTCTTACCTACCATCACACTTGAAGAAATCAATCAATATGCTGCAAAGACAATCCCCACAAACGATACCAAGTTGGTGGTCTATCAGGGATCGGATAAAACAGATTTCAAACTCCCCACCAATGAAGAATTATTAAACTCTGTCACTAATGCCGAAAAGTTGCCCGTAACGGCTTATGAAGAAAAAAAGATATCGAGCAATTTAGTAGAGAAAGTTCCGCAAGGCGGGAGCATAACTTCTGAAAATGAGAATAAAACACTGGGAACAACAGAACTTGTTTTGAACAACGGAGTTAAAGTTGTTTTAAAGCCTACTGATTTTAAAAACGATCAAGTAGTGATGAGCGCCACTCGTTTTGGCGGTCAATCTCTTTTCTCTGAGAATGACAAATACAACGCTCAATACGCTACCTCGGTTGTAGGCCAAATGGGTTTAAAAGATTTGTCGCCCACCGATTTGCGCAAAGCGCTTGCCGGAAAATCGGTTAGTGCCTCACCGCGTATGTCTGGTACTACCGAAGGTTTTAGTGGCCGATCAGGCTCTACCGATGTGGAGACTATGCTGCAATTGGTTTACCTATACTTTACCCAACCTCGAAAGGACGCTGACTTGTTTGCCTCTTTTGTGAGCCGGCAACAAGCTTTGTTCCAAAACCTGATGGCACAACCACAAGCTGTTTTGCAAGATTCTGTGCAGTCTATTTTGTACAACAAAAATCCTCGCGGGCCGCGTTTGCCCAGCCCGGAAGATTTTGGAAAAATAAATTTAGATCGCTCCTTCGCTATCTACCAAGAGCGTTTCAGCAGCGCCAAAGATTTTACGTTTTTCTTTGTGGGAAGTTTTGATCTAAATAAAATCAAGCCCTTGATTGCTTCCTACCTAGGCTCCCTACCGGTAAGCAATATACCCACTGCATACAAAGACCTTGGCATACGGCCGATTAAAGGTGTGGTGAAAAAACAAGTGAAGCGCGGGGCTGAACCAAAAAGTTTTATCTCCATCACCTTCACCGGAGAAACGCCTTACTCGGAAGATGCACAACTTAAATTAAAAGCACTCACCGATGTTATCAATATTAAGCTGATCGAAACTTTAAGAGAAGACCTTAGCGGGATTTACGGTGGAGGTATGAACGGTAACATGACTAAAATTCCGTACTCTAATTATACTATTTCGGTATCCTTACCTTGTGGCCCCGAAAATGTAAATCAACTGATCAAAGCCACTTTTGCCGAAATTAAAAAGATTAAGAAAGACGGCCCAACCGAAGCCGATCTAAACAAGGTTAAGGAAACATACGACAAAAAGTATCTGGAAGAAATAAAAGATAACAACTATTGGCTGCATAAACTTCAACAAGTTGCCGAGTTGAATCACGATGGAGCAACTATTTTACAGATGGATCAAAAAATGAAAGCACTTACTGTTAACGACATTAAAGAGGCAGCCAACCTCTTTCTAAATGAGAAAAATTATTTAGAAGTGGTGCTTTATCCGGAAAAGTAAAAAAACATTTTAATGATACAGAGGAGGCCGCCTTTTTTTGGGCGGCCTCTTTTTTTACTTAACCTCAAGCTTAAATCCAACACCGTGGTAGTTAACGATCTCTACCCGGGGGTCTTCTTTCAAATATTTTCGGAGTTTTGAAATGAACACGTCCAAGCTTCTGCCCATAAAATAATCGTCATCGCCCCATACGGCATTTAAAATCTCTTCGCGTTTAAGCACCCGGTCTTCGTTGAGGCAAAGCATTCTCATTACTTCGGCCTCTTTTTGGGTTAGGGTTTTGACACCGGATGGGTGGGTGAGTTTAAAATTCTTTCCATCAAAATGATAATTGCCCAGCTCAAACAAGTTTTTTTCTGAAGTTCCGTTTTTCGATCTGCGCAAGAAAACCTGAATGCGCATAACAAGTTCTTCCATGCTGAAGGGTTTCACAATATAATCATCACCTCCCGCACGAAAGCCCTCGAGTTTGTCTTCCAGCATGCCTTTGGCTGTTACAAACAAAATCGGAACTTGAGGGCTTAGTTTTCGGATGTCTTGGGCCAGGGAGAACCCGTCTTTCTTGGGCAACATCACATCGAGAATGCACAAATCAAATACATTATTTTGAAAACCGTTAAGGCCTTGTTCACCATCAGCACAAAGCATAACTTCGAAACCTATATGTGCCAAACCGTCTTTGATAACAAAACCCAAGGCAGGGTCGTCTTCCACCAATAAAATTTTTGTGCTCATTCTATAGGTAAGGTTATTTTAAAGACACTTCCTACGCTTGGTTTGCTTTCTACTTCTATTTTTCCTTTGTGCAGCTCTACCATCGTCTTCACGTAATTCAACCCCAACCCAAATCCTTTCACATCGTGCAAATTTCCGGTAGGCACTCGGTAAAACTGATTAAAAATTTTTTTCAAGTTATCGGAGCTGATGCCAATGCCATTGTCTTGTACTTCAATTAAAATACGGCTGTCATGGTTTTTTGTTTTTATGATTAGATGTGGGGGGCTATCGGAATATTTTATTGCATTGTCGATAAGATTGAAGAGCACATTGGTAAAATGCAATCGGTCTGCCGAAATTATTTTTTCAGTTGCTTCTAATAACAGGGTGATTTTTCCGTTTCGCTCTTGCAACTGCACCGAGCTATTTTGCACAGCTTCGTGAATCAGATTATGTACATCCAGTTTTTCTTTTTTCAGGCCAACATCGCTTTTTTCTAACCGGGCATATTGCAGCACCCGTTCCACATGTTGCTTCAGCCGGTGGCTTTCCGTTTGAATTATGGTGGCATAGTTTAGTAATCGTTCCGGAGTTTGAACAATATTGACGTCTTTTAAAACCTCAGAAGAAATGGCAATTGTAGATAATGGGGTTTTAAATTCGTGCGTCATGTTGTTGATGAAATCTTTCTGAATTTCGCTCAACCGTTTTTGGCGGAGTATCACCAGCAGCGTGTACACAAAAAAGAAAATTACAATAAGCATAACCACCGAAGAATAGACCCAAATACCCATCTGGCCAATCAGGTTAGCTTCTATGCTTGAAAACTGTACGCCAAAATAATAACCGTCATCTTTCCAGGTAGGCATTTCTACAAGGCTTGCGGTTGCTTTGTTCTTTTTGTGCAGGTTAAAGTCTGTGGCGTTCATACACTGGGTCTCACAATCGTAAACACCCACTTCATAGTTGGCGGTGATATTCCGTTTCTCAAATTCAGACCCGACCAAAACGTCAAGCAGGTTGGCATTGACGGGGCCATTGACCAGCACAACAAAATAATTAGTGGTTAATTGCTCAACCGGGGAGGTAGAGGGCGAAATCGTTTTATTGATTTCGTAAATGCGGTCGGCCACATTTCCGAGAGCACTTTTTACATCGCGGTTAAATTGGTTTTCTTTCAAGTCGAAAGCCTTGCGCACCCAGTAAATTTGGGTTACGGTAATGCCCACAATGCTTATTGCGGCTAAGAGGATTACAATTCGGATGGCGTTTCTGCTCACTTTACAAAAGTAATGGGTATTTACTGTGAACCCGAGAACATGGTTATTTGTTTAACAACGGATTAACACTTTTTACGGTTTCTTTAACAGCCGTAACAGTTTTTATGCACGAAGTTTGTACAGTTCGAACAGACATTCTAAGTTTAACCTTAAATTGAGAAAAAATGAAAAAATTAGTGTTTTTTGCAATATTCGCTTTCACCGCTGATGTTGCCTTTGGCCAAAATAATGTGCCTGCAAAAAAAGAAGATGTTGCCGTAATAAAGTGGGAAGCATCTACAACTCATGATTTCGGAAAGATCAAACAAGGAGTACCGGTTACGTACGAGTTCAAATTCACCAGTTCGGGTAAGGTTCCGGTTATTCTTACCGATGCCCGCCCGTCATGCGGATGTACAACTCCAAGTTGGAGTCGCGAACCTGTAATGAACGGTGGCGAAGGCCATGTAAAAGCTACCTTCAATGCTCAGGCTTTGGGGCCATTTGATAAAACCATAACTATTGTTGCCAACGTAGAAGGCGGAATGGTTTTGTTGCGCATCAAAGGCGAAGTTGAAGGAGCGGCATCCAAGCCAAATCCAAATCAATAGGCTTCTTTGAACAAGAAAAGAAACGTCAGGCCACCACCTGGCGTTTTTCTTTTTTACAATTCTCGTATCCAGATATTTCTGTAACTCACGGGCGCACCGTGATCTTGCAACATAATAGAACCTTTTTCGTGAGGTGCATAAACCGGAAGCCCTTGGTTTTCGGTTGGCCCGGTAAGTGCCACATGATTATGGATGAGAACGCCATTCTGAAAAACAGTCATGTATGCTGGTTCTATTATGCGCCCATTGGTTTGGCTAAAGCGCGGAGCTGTGAATACTACATCGTACGTTTGCCATTCGCCCGGCTTACGGCTCACGTTTACCAAGGGAATATGTTGTTTATAAATTGCACCGGCCTGGCCGTTGGAATACGTTACGTTTTCATAACTATCCAGCACTTGCAGTTCGTATTTTTCCTGAAAAAACACTCCACTGTTTCCCCGGTTTTGCCCATCGCCTTTTACCTCAGCGGGAGTCCGCCATTCGATATGAAGCTGTACATCACCAAAAGTTCTCTTCGTTTTAATGGCGCCTGTTCCGGCTACCACGGTTACCGCATCATTCTTCACTTGCCACTTAGCTTCTTCTCTTGATTCAGAAGCCCACTCTAATAAATTTTTACCATCGAACAAAACAATCGCATCAGAGGGTGGCTCGGCCGGATTCTTACCTGCTGAAATCACATTCGGTGTCAGTTCCCACACCTGGGTTGATTTAGGATCAATCGCATCCCGTTTATGGTCATTGTCAACTGGTGTATTTTTTTTTAGCACCACTTCCATTACTCCATTTTTTCCGGCATCTCCATATTTATCCGTAGCCGCTTTACCTTTTAAAATGCGTAGCGATTGAATGTCTTCGATCTTTACCGATTTTATAGAGACGATATGATCTAATGAATCTCTTATCACATCTGAGTTTTTGATAACCTTTCCATCCAAAACACAAAGAATGCTATCGAAATCGAAATGTTTTACTTGGGCTTTTACTAAAAAAGACAACAATGCCATGGATAGCACCAGAATGTTTTTCATAAAAAATAATTTCTGCTTTAAGTTAAGAACTTTCACTCAACCTTCCTGATATTCATCAAGAATATGCTGACTGATTACTTTGTAAATTTCCTGAAGTGCTGCGTCATCCTTTAAAAATTCAAAGTGTCGATCTAGGATTTCTAAGTCGCCTCTGCGGGCCGGGCCGGTTTGGGCAGCTTCGGGCCCAATTTGCATGCTTTTGTTAATTTGTTCGGCTATCAATGGTTTAAGCCATTCAAAATCCAAATTATTTTTTTCCATAATGTTTTTCGACAGCGTGAGCATGTGGTTGGTAAAATTCGATGCAAACACAGCCGCGATGTGCAGCGCTTTTCGTTCTTCTGATGCTATACGTTTAACGTGATTGCTGATTGCTTTGGCCAGAGAACGTAAGGCAACTTCGGCTTCTTCGTTGTTGCTTTCAATAAAAATGGGTGTTTGTCTAAAATCAACTTTCTTTTTTTTTGAAAAAGTCTGTAGTGGATAAAACACGCCAATGCCGGCTGTTGCGGCAAATTGTAAATCGGTTATGGGTACACTGCCCGAGGTGTGCGCAAGCACGGCAGTATCGGGCAAAATAATTTCTTTGGCTATCGGGGCAATGCTCTCATCATTAACGGCTACAATGAATACAGAAGATGGGCTCGTAGAAAAATCAAGAGTTGCTTTTACTTCGGCTTGATAAAGTCTGCCAGTCAACTCTTCTGCGTGGCGCGGGTTGCGACTGTAAACCTCTTTCACCACAAATCCTGCGTTGTCGAGTGCGGGAGCCAGATGCCAAGCAAGGTTTCCAGAACCGATAAATGAAATAGTTTGGCCCGGCACTTTACGTTTAATTTTTTAAGCGGTCACTTTAAGCAATTCTGAGATTTTGTCGATGGTAAAATCGATCTCTTCAATAGTATTGTATTTACTGAACGAGAACCGAACCGCACCTCTCTTGGAATCCGGGTAAAGAGCCCCGAGAACATGCGAGCCCGTTGATGCGCCACTGGAACAAGCGCTTCCACCTGAAGCAGAAATCCCTTGTAAATCTAAGTTGAAAAGCATCATCTCATTTTCATCCGACTCGGGAAACGAAACATTTAGTACAGTGTAGAGGCTGCGTTTTAAATTATCGGAGTCGCCATGAAAACGTATGCCGGGCACAGCGGCTTTTAGTTTTTCGATCATGTAATTTTTAACCTTAGAGATGTATGTTTCGTGCTCACTCATTTCACGATAACAAATCTCAAGTGCTTTAGCCAGACCAATGATGCCGTAGGTATTTTCGGTTCCTCCGCGCATGTTTCGTTCCTGGGCACCACCGTGCACCAACGGTTTTATTTTTTTGTCTTTGTTGATGTACATAAAACCAACTCCTTTGGGGCCATGAAATTTATGAGCAGCTGCCGTTAGGCCATGAATTTTCAACTGTTTCAAATCGTGTTTGTAGTGCCCCATGGTCTGCACCGTGTCCGAATGAAAGTATGCTCCATGCTGATGACAAAGCTCGCCAACTCGTTGGATGTCGAGTAAATTTCCTATTTCGTTGTTGGCGTGCATCAAGGAAACGAGCGCATTCGGAAATTCTTTTAACAAACTCTCCAAGTGATTTAGGTCAACGTGGCCTTGCTCATTTAGCCGAACGTAATGTAAACCAATCGCACCATTTTTTTCAAGAGTTTCAAGAGTATGCGTTACCGCATGATGTTCAATGGGTGAGGAGATGGCGTGTTTGAGGTTGTACGTTTGGATAGCACCTGTAATAATTGCGTTGTCGGCTTCGGTTCCTCCTGAAGTAAAAATTATTTCACCGGGTGTGCCGTTGAGCAGTTCGGCTACTTTTTTTCTGGCTGACTCAATCGCTGCCCGAACTTTTCTTCCATGGGCATGCGTTGAAGACGGGTTGCCAAAATCTTCGAGCAAAAAAGGTTTCATGGCTTCAAAAACTTCAGGATCAAGAGGGGTTGTTGCTGCGTTATCCAAATAGACTTTCATAGCAATAATGTTTTATCGTGGCGGGGTTACAAAATTAACGATCAGTCAACAACTAACAACGATTTAATGTCATTAATAATTCGTTGCGCTAATTCATTGGCCTTTTTTTCAGTTTGAGATTCGGCATAAATGCGGATGATGGGCTCGGTATTGCTTTTGCGCAAGTGAATCCATTCTTTTTCTTTTTCAAAATCAATCTTCACTCCGTCAATGGTGTTAATGTTTTCATTTTGATATTTTATTTTCATCTTCTCAAGAACCGCATCTACATCAATTTCGGGAGTAAGTTCAATCTTGTTTTTCGAAATAAAATAATCCGGATACGTCTTTCGTAATTCAGACGCTTTCATTTTCTTTTTAGCAAGATGCGAGAGAAACAACGCAATGCCCATCAGCGCATCGCGCC
The DNA here is from genome assembly GCA_018267285.1 of Bacteroidota bacterium. Lineage (GTDB taxonomy): Bacteria > Bacteroidota > Bacteroidia > Cytophagales > Cyclobacteriaceae > ELB16-189. Next base: position 148,333 of record JAFDYU010000014.1, read on the forward strand.
CATAGTGCAATTCCGGAAAAATTACACCGCCATTTCCTTCGCCACCAATTATTGCCTTTGTGGCTTTCATGGCATTCACCACATTCACTTCACCAACGGCAGCCGCAAGGTATTTTCCGTTTGATTTTTCGGTTACATCGCGCAGCGCACGGGTGGAAGACAAGTTGGAAACTGTATTTCCTTTCTGTTTACTCAGCACATAATCGGCTACGGCAACCAATGTATATTCTTCGCCAAAAGGTTTTCCGTCTTCCTGCACCAACGCCAGTCGGTCTACATCCGGATCCACAACAATGCCCAAGTCAAATTTTCCCTTCTTAACTTCTTTGCAAATTGCCTTTATGTTTTCAGGAAGCGGCTCCGGGTTGTGCGGAAATTTCCCGGTTGGTTCGCAATACATTTTTTTAATTGTCTTCACACCCAATTCTTTCAATAATAACGGCACAGCTATGCCTCCGGTTGAGTTCACGGCATCTACCACAATTTTGAATTTTGCATTTTGTATGGATTTAACATCAACCCATTTACTTTTTTTGATCAGCTCAATGTGTTTCTTAATATAGTGGTCGGCTTTGGAGTAGCCCCCCAGTTTTTCTACCGGGGCAAAATTAAAATCTTCCCGCTGAGCCAACCTTAAAACCTCTGCGCCATCTTCGGCTGAAATAAATTCACCTTTTTCATTCAACAGTTTAAGGGCATTCCATTGAATGGGGTTGTGGCTGGCCGTAAGAATAATTCCACCGCCTGCTTTTTCTATTGGCACGGCAATCTCCACCGTTGGAGTTGTGGATAGCCCCAGATCGACTACATTTAAACCTAAACCCAACAGGGTGTTACTTACCAAATTGCTGACCATCTCGCCTGAAATTCGGGCATCGCGGCCTATGATTATTTTTTTTGCACCTCGCATTTTAGCCCAAGTGCCAAAAGCAGAAGCGAATTTTACAACATCAACCGGGGTAAGGGCTTCACCCGGCTTTCCGCCTATGGTGCCGCGAATTCCGGAGATCGATTTTATCAAAGTCATAATAAAAAATTTTGCAAAGATAATTTTTAAAGGCCTATTTATGAAGTATGTCTATATCTGAATCAACAAAAACTTAGTCACATTTTGTAATTGTAATCTTTAAGTTTGCGTATGAAAAAACCATACTCTACACCCGACCTCAACCGCGAGGCCAAACTCAAAGCCTTCGATCGTTTGCTCACCATCATGGACGAATTGCGCGAAAACTGCCCATGGGATAAAAAGCAAACTCTGGAAAGCCTTCGCCACCTGACCATCGAAGAAACCTACGAGCTTTCGGACGCCATTCTGGAAGGCAATCTGCAAGAAGTAAAAAAAGAATTGGGCGATTTAATGTTGCACAATGTATTCTATTCGCGCATCGCATCGGAAGCAAAGCAATTTGATGTGGCCGATGTGCTCAACGCTATATGCGATAAATTAATTGAACGCCACCCACATGTATATGGAGATGCGGTGGCCGATGACGAACAAACGGTAAAAAACAACTGGGAAAAAATTAAATTAAAAACAGGAAATAAATCGGTACTGGCAGGCGTGCCCAATTCTTTGCCTGCGCTGGTCAAAGCCATTCGCATACAAGATAAGGCACGTGGTGTGGGTTTCGATTGGGAGAAAAAAGAACAAGTTTGGAAAAAAGTGGAAGAAGAGATGCAGGAGTTTAAAAATGAATTTAATGTGGAAACCAACCAAGCTATTGACAAACAAAAAGCGTTGGCCGAATTTGGCGACTTGCTTTTTTCGCTGGTAAATTATTCTCGTTTTCTTGAGATCGATGCCGAAGAAGCGCTCGAACGAACCAACAAAAAATTTATTAAGCGATTTCAATACCTCGAAACTGAGTCTGCCAAAGACGGAAAAAAAATGGGTGAGATGACGTTGGCCGAAATGGATGAGTATTGGAATAGAGCAAAGTTGGTGTAAACCTTAAGTTATTTATTTCTTTAAAGTAGCTAACACCAAGTTGCACGAATCTAATTTTGATTGTAGTTTTTTTACTTTATCATGTTCCTTTAAAAACAATTCATGCTGCACCAATGCATCCATGGCTAGTTCTTCGTTTCCCGACCAAGCTACTTTGAGAGCAAAAATCATCCATAATATTGCAAGCACAACCAAAACTTGAGCGATACGAATAATAATGGATTTTCTCATATAGCTTAATGTTTAAGAACTAGAGCTGTTTTATTGTAGTTCTTGCCATTTCGATAAGATAAATTAAAAATTATTTTTTTTTCAATTATCCCAATCAAAATAGTCGTCCTTTTGTAGCTCTGCTTCTTTTTTCTTTTTGATTCCACGATTTTGAAACGCCTCTTTTAGTTCTTTCACTTCTTTTTTCAGATCGCTAACAATTTTCTTTTTGGTGGCTTCCTTGTCGAGCTTTACCTGATAGTTATCGGTCGTTCCGATTATCTTGAGAAAAATTTTTGTTTTCCCTTTTCCATCTTCTTCGATGGCTCCAAAAACTTCATCGGGGTCAACTTTCTTTTTGTTGTGCAGCGGTGCAATTACGCGGTAATCAATCTGCTGATCGAACGAATGTGTGCCGTTAACTGTTATGTGTGTGGCGTTGGTATGCACCTCCATTTGCGGAATGAAGATGGTTTTATTTTCAATATGGATATCGTTTTTTAAATCGGCAAAAAGCAAATGATTTAGTGCTTCGTCATCGAGGTAGCGATTGAGCTTTTGAAGTGGTTCGAAATTATTTAGCTCGCCATTTTTTATTAACGCACTGATGTCGGCTGTTAACGTCTCCGGGAAAAGCTTCAGTTGTTCGTCCAGTTTCATCTCTAATGTTACATCGGCCGTAGCAAGGCCTTTCAGGTTTTTTGCTTCAATAAAATTTTGGTAGAAGTTTTCAAAAACATAAAAAATGCTGTCTATATAAATTCCGTCAACTTTAAATGACGAGGAAACATCTATTGCTTTTGGGTTCTTCGCATCAACAATACCCGAAGCGTTGAGCGTTCCGCCCATAGCTTCAAATGCCAGATGTTTTGATATGGCCACTTGGTTTTTTACCAACAGATTACCTTTTACCTGCCGTGGGTAAAACCGTTTATATTTCATTGATTTCACCTCACAATTAAAGTTCAGGTGCAGATCGGGTGAAATCGTAAATCCAAAATTTTTAGAACCACTCTCGCCCAAACTCAATGCCATCAACTGGTCGAGGTCGAGGAAATTAGATTTCAAATCGGCTTCAATGCCAATAGGTTGATTTTCGAAAAGCACAAAAGTGATTACATTCTTTAAAAAACCATTTAACATAAAATCACTTTTATCCAATCGGCCTGAAACGTTGCTCATGGCGATGTCGTTTTTGTTAAACTGAAGTGTGCCGTTCCAGTTTTCAAAATTGGCATTTTGCTTTTCGAGTTTAAAAGACAGTTCTTTCAGATCAAGAGTGCCCGAGGCATGCACTTGTTGTGCCGTGTGCTTGTCTTTGAGCAACGACAGCCTCCCTTCAAACTTTATGTCGGCATTTATTTCACCGGTAAAATCTTTAATATCTTGAATCGGATAAAAATTTTGAATAGATGTTGCGTCTAAATTGCCGCGATACTGAAGCGATACAATCGGGTCATCGAAATTTTGTATGGATAAATCGGCTTCAAAAGGTTGGGCGTTCAGTTTCCCCGAAAAGTTTTTTAAAAACAATTCTGCCCTCGAAAAATCGGTGAGCGATGGGCTTGCAAACGACCCTTCCAGGTTTGCTTCTTCAATTTTTGATTTATATTTTGAATGAAAGAAGGAGGCATCTTTGCAGCCAAATCGCACCGAAAGAAACGGACTTTTGGCCGATGAAATCTCGCCTTTCAGATTAAGGGAAAAATACACTTCGCCTTTGCTCTTGTATTCTTTTACTCTTTGAGTTAGATCTTCGGGCAACAGCGATAGCACCGTTTGCACAGTTGTATTTTTTCCTTTAATAAAAATATCTATGTCGTCTTTGGTTTTAAACGTATAATTTCCCGACAATTCAAATTCGGACGAGCCCAGGTTTAGGGTTGATTTTTCGATAACAATTTTTTTGGCATTGTCATCGTAATTAATCGTTGTGTTGACCTCAAAATTTTTTCTTTCCAGCAACCGCAAATCTCGAATACCGATGCGCTTCACAAGCAAGTCTCCCTGCGTTTCAATATTATACACCTCATTATTCACATTAATTGAGGCAACAAGTTCATCGCTTTCAAACTCATGATGTTCCAATAATTTCTTGTTTTGATACGAAACTTTGGTGAAAGAAAGCTGCACATTGCGCAAATCGAAAGAGATATTTTCTGACGATCCCGATTGTTTTTTTACGATGTCGAAATTTCGTTGGCCTTGTTCATCAATTTTTAAATTGGTTTCGCTTTCTGTAATGCGCAAGCCGCGGATGGAATATTTTCCGTTCCAGGCATCGAACGTATTGAGGTAAAATGAAATTTTTTTTGCCGTGAGTAACGGATAAATCCCCGGGTGGCTGTCTTCCACATACACATCGGTAAAAGAAATGGCCAGATTTGGAAAATCTTGCCAGGCCGAAATATCAATCCGGCCAATCTGTACGGGAGTACCCAGACTCTTGTTTGCCTCGCGGATAAATTGTTGAATAATTTTGTCTTTAAACAAAATGGCCGAACCGGCAAAGGCAAGAACTAAAACCACCAACGACAGTACGGAGTAAAACAGTATTTTCTTGGCCAGCCTCACGGTTGAAAAATGATGCTGCAAAAATACTTAAATATGCTCGAAGATTTTGGAAACCGAGGCGATTGAGTTTTGTTAAGCTACTTCGAACTCCTCAGCTGAGGCATGCTTCATGTATTCATCGAAATCAAACGGCACATCTCCTCCATCAAGCAGGCATCCTTCGGGAATTAGCGGATAAATTTCACCATAGGTTTTTACCATGTTCATAAACACCCGCCTGTACACGTGTGTACGATCAATTTTGGTGGGATCACTTATTCCGGCAGCCGCTATCAATTCAACAAAACTTTCAACCGTATTTTTATGATAGTTAGCTACTCGCACTTTTTTATCGTCAATAACAAGGCCCTTCATCAACGCTGGGTTTTGTGTTGCAACCCCGGTGGGGCACGTATTTTTATTGCACTCCAACGCCTGGATACAACCCAGTGCCATCATCATAGCACGTGCGCTGTTGCACGTGTCGGCACCGAGTGCCATGGCACGCACCATGTGGAAACCGGTTAATATTTTACCGGAGGCAATCAGCCTGAGTTTGTGCCGGATGCCAAAGCCAATGAGGGCATTGTCAACAAAATCGAGTGCATCGAGCAGCGGCATGCCTACAAAGTTGGTGAACTCGGGTGGTGCTGCGCCTGTGCCTCCTTCTCCTCCATCAACCGTAATAAAGTCCGGATAAATGTCGAGTTGTACCATCGCTTTGCAGATTGAGAGAAACTCGCTCTTACGGCCAATGCAAAGTTTAAAGCCTATCGGTTTGCCCCCCGAAAGTGTACGAAGCTTTTCTATAAACTTGAGCAATTCAATCGGATTAGAAAACGCGCTGTGAAACGTGGGCGAGTAAACCGTTGTGCCCGGTTTTACCAACCGGATGGCCGCAATTTCAGGAGTGTTTTTTGCGGCCGGCAAAATACCACCGTGACCCGGTTTTGCGCCTTGAGATAATTTTATCTCAATCATCTTCACATTAGGCTTTGTAGCATTTTGTTGAAATGCGCTATCCGAAAAATTACCGTCTTCAGATCGGGCGCCAAAATAGCCGGTACCAATTTGCCAGATAATATCTCCACCGTTTTTTAAATGATATGGGCTTAGTCCGCCTTCACCGGTGTTGTGTGCAAACCCGCCAATCTTAGCGCCAGAGTTCAACGCCTCAACGGCATTTTTGCTTAACGAACCGAAGCTCATGGCCGATACGTTGAGCACACTCATGTCGTAGGGTTGAGTACATTTTTCTCCGCCAAAACGAATGCGCGGGTGGTGGTCCATTTTATGAAAATCCTTTGGCGAGATAGAGTGTGTAATCCATTCGTAGCCTTCGGCATACACATCGAGCTGGGTGCCGAACGGAACGGTATCGATTTGCTTTTTTGCACGTTGGTAAATTACGGAGCGTTCGTTGCGGTTGATCGGTGTGCCATCGGTATCACTCTCAACAAAGTACTGTTGAATTTTAGGGCGCATGTCTTCAAACACATAGCGAAGGCGGCCGAGGAGAGGAAAATTGCGCTTGATGGATTGCCTTGGCTGAATCATATCTACAATGCCCATGTAAACAAGTGGCACGGAGATGATTAACAAGGTGGCAGGAATAACGATATCATCGTGGTCCCACCAAAGATACGTCCATGCGGCAAGACCCGGAACAATTATGATTGAGCAAACGATGAAGAGTTGGCGGTTATTCATAGACAAGATTTAATTAATTACTGAAAGTTAAAATTAATTAATCATTTCGTCAATCGGATGATCGGCCGATTATTCGGATTTTTAAAAGAATTTAATTCTTGGTGCGCAAATTTTAATCTGGCTCAAATACAGAAATATATCAAACTATGACGCAGCTATCTTATTCACGGCATCAATAAACCGATCGAGATCTTTTGTGGTGGTGTAAATGTGGGGTGTTACCCTTACTGCTTTTACGTTTTCCCATTTAATGGACACGGTATGAATTTGATATTCGCTGAAAAGTTTGGAGGCAATGTCGCCTACGTCCATGCCCTCGATACTGAACGTACCCAACGCGCAGGAGTATTCGGGTTTAAGCGAAATATGAAATTTAACACGTGGATTTTTGGCAATAGCCGTGCACCAATATGTTTTTAGGAAATGGAGGCGTTCTTGTTTTCGTTTCCCCCCTATGGCGTTGTGAAAATCTATGGCCTGGCCAATGGCCTGCTCGGGTGCGAACGACCGTGTGCCGAGTGCTTCAAATTTTTTGATGTCACCGCTTTGAGGTTTGTCGATGGGAAAGAGGGGCCATGTTTTTTCGATTTTGTCTTTTTTAATATACATCATGCCCGTGCCAAACGGGGCACACAACCATTTGTGCAGGCTGGTTCCAAAATAATCGCAGTTCAAATCCGAAATTTTGAAATCGACATGAGCAAACGAATGAGCCGCATCAACAATAGAAATAATTCCACGTTTGCGAGCTTCGGCACAAAGTTTTGCGGCCGGAAGAATCTGCCCGGTCCAGGTTAACAGATGTGTAATGTGCCAAATTTTTGTTTTAGGTGTGGTGGCATCGATGTAAGCTTTGAGTACCACCTCATCGTTATCGATGGGCAAATTCAAGTTTATCCAATTGATCTTTACACCTTCGCGCATCTCGCGTTGTTTCCAGGCGTGGATCATGTTGGGGTAATCCTGTTTGGTCATCACAATCTCATCGCCCCGCTGCATGTCAATGCCCCAGGTAAATGTTCCGAGTGCTTCGGTTGTATTTCGGTTGATGGCTATCTCTTCATTTGAAACCCCGGCCAGGTCGGCCAGTTTTCTGCGCAAGGGCTCTCGGCCTTTGTCGAGCACCTGCCACATGTAGTACGTGGGCGCTTCGTTGCTCAAATGGTAATATCGGTCAACTGCATCTTGCACTACCTTAGGTTGCGGGCTGCAGCCCCCGTTGTTCAAGTTTAAAATATTGGGCGTTACGGTATAGGCTTGAGCCATGCGTGCCCAGAGGTCATCATCATTGGCGGCATCGAGCGGGGAGAGTCTGTTCAGTTCAAGCAACGCATCCGAAACATCTTCGGTCTTAGCTTGGGCAAGGAATGGAGTGAGCGACATGGCTCCCGCTATGCCGAATGATTTTTGAAAGAACGATCTGCGTGACGTCATATTTTTTGAATTTACAGGTTTGAATCTCTTTCCAGAAACTGTTGATAATCTTTTGGTGTATCAAGATCGATTAATCCATCCGGAAAATCAATTGATTTTACAAGAGTGGAGTTTTGCTCTATTATTTTTTTTGCTCCGGCCTGATCAGCTATCCTCATTAACTTTGTAAACATGGACCGATCAAATAACGCAGGCACACCGTCCGATCCCGCATAGCGGGAAGCCACAATCTGGTTTCGTGAATTTGTATATTCGTAGATCAATTTTTTTACATGAAATGCTCTGAGCAACGGCTGGTCGCACACGGAGAAAATAACTGCGTTTAGTTCGGGCGATTTCATGGCTTCCGCCAACCCGCATTTGATTGAGCTGCCTATTCCCTTGTTCCATTCCGGGTTAAAAACTACTTCCAAGCGAACAGCCTCAAGCTCCTTTTGAATCGCCTGGTTATCCGAACCCAAAACTATAAACGTTCGATCGACCCCAGATTTGATTACTTCTTCAACTGTTTTTTTGACCAGCGACTTCTCATTAATCTTTAACAGTTGCTTGGACTGACCCATGCGTGAGGAAGAGCCGGCTGCGAGAATCACAGCAGTAATAAAAGGTTTGGGTTGTGCCACTACGCAATCTAATTAATCCAAAAAACAATTATACTTTTGCGCTTCAAAAAAAAATCAATGACCTCAATAGCCTTTGTTTTCGATATGGATGGCGTGATCATCGACAGTAATCCGTATCATAAAGTTGCACTAAAACAATTTGCCGAAAAATACGGCTATCGTATGGACGAAGCCGGCATGGCTAAAAAAATCTACGGGCGTACCAACAAAGAGTGGATTCCAAATTTATTTGGCAGAACATTAACGGTTGAAGAACTGTATCAGTACGGAGAAGAAAAAGAACAGTTGTTTCGTGATCTGATTAAAAAAAAAATTAAACCTGTAAAGGGTTTGATAAATTTTCTCGGTCAAATGGATGAGTTGAAAATACCTCGCGCCATAGGCACTTCGGCACCTCGCAGCAACCTTGATTTTGTGTTGGATGAATTGAATCTCAGAAAATATTTCCCCACCACACTGGATGAGGCCGATGTAACCCACGGCAAGCCCAACCCTGAAATTTATAGCAAGTGCGCTCAGCGATTAAATCTTCCGCCTGCGCAATGTATCGTTTTTGAAGATTCCCTTTCGGGGATTGCCTCCGGGCTTGCAGCAGGCTGCCCGGTGGTTGGCGTTGCCACTACACACACAGCTCAAGAACTCGGAACAAAAGTGGTGATCAAAGATTTCACTGAAATAACTCCTTTCGATCTTATAAAAACAGTTTTTTCTTCAAAATAGCATCCTTGAAAATTTCAAATTTCATTTGAATATTTCAAGGAAGTGGTTATCTTTGAAAATGATTGAAAGAGTCCTTACCAAAACCATGATCCGTGCTTTAGGCTCTTTTCCTTCTGTAGCCATTTTAGGGGCACGGCAAGTTGGCAAGACTACCTTGGCCAAGCAACTCACAGGCAAACTGAAAAAACCTGTGCACTATGTTGACCTCGAACGCCCCAGCACACTGGCCGCCATCACCCGCGAGCCCGAAGAATATTTTTTATCTTACATCAACCAATGCGTGATCATTGACGAAGTGCAACGGATGCCTTCACTCTTTCCTCTGCTGCGCTCGCTCATTGACGAAAAAAGAAAACCTGCACGTTTCATCATTACAGGCTCAGCCTCGCCCGACTTGCTCAAAGGTGCTTCAGAAAGTCTGGCCGGGCGGGTGATGTATTGCCAACTAAACCCAGTGGGGCTTCACGAGTTGCCTACAACCATCAGCTTAAAACAACATTGGTTGCGGGGTGGTTTCCCCGTTCCGCTTACCATGAAATCTAATGTACTGCGCGTAGATTGGATGGATTCTTTCATCACCACCTACATTGAAAAGGATCTTCCGTTTTTATTCGATGTAAAATTTTCAACCGTAACTATGCGCAAGTTGTGGCAAATGCTGGCGATCGTACACGGCAATATTCTCAATGCAGAAAACCTCGGCAATTCGCTCGACATCACCGGCACTACGCTGAAACGTTATATTGATTTTCTCGAAGGCGCTTTTATCGTTCATCGGCTGCCACCGTTTTTCAAAAACTCCGGCAAGCGATTGGTGAAGGCGCCCAAAATCTATATCAACGATTCGGGCATACTCCATTTTTTGTTGAACATCCATTCTGAAAAAGATTTGATCAGCCATCCTAGCTTGGGCGCTTCATGGGAAGGCTACGCGATCAGTCAAATCTTGTACGCCAAAGACACGCGACTGGATGCTCACTACTACCGCACCCATGCCGGTGCAGAATGCGATTTGGTCTTGTCGAAAGGAGCGGACGTGAAGGCTGCCATCGAAATTAAATACAGCAAGTCGCCAGCGGTGACCAAAGGTTTTTACAATTCGGTGAGTGATTTAAAATCAAAAAATAATTTCATCATCACGCCACTCGAAACAGATTATCTATCCAAGGAAGGTGTGAGGAGGGTGGGGCTGGTTACGTTTATTAAAAAATATCTTCCCCTACTAAAATGACTTTTCATCAATAAACCTGTGATGGCATAAATCAATCCTTTACACGAAAAGCGACATAATCTTTTCCGCTTTGATTCACAATCACTTTAGAAATTGTACCATCGGTTTCTTTCACGAAAGTGATTGTACCGGCAGGTCGGATATTTTTGACATTGAATTTAGTTTCTGATAAGGCAGAGAGCTCGGCCTTCCATTCATTTGCAATGCCTGCAATCAATTTTTTGCCAACTTTTGTTACAAACAATGGTCGCTTTGGGTCTTCCTGCATCACATATTTGCCAAGATATGAGTCCAATATTGCTTCGGGTAATTCAATATTTTCATTCGGAGTTTTTCCAATGGCCTGTAATGCAACCTGTTCTGAAATTTCTTCCATTGGTGTGCACTCACAATTAAAAAGTGTGGCGACAAAAACATCTTCATCGGGAAAATAAATTTCATTACTGCGGAATCCGTTGATATTCCCTCCGTGTTGAATCGATCGGCTCCCATTCATGTCTATAACAAACCAACCGAAACCGTAATTGGAATTTGTGCCATCGTTTAGTTTATAAGGAGTGAGTGCATCATTTAATGTTTCTTTCTTGAGAATTTTTAAACTGTAAAGACCTTGATGCCATTTTAATAAATCGTCAATATTGGAGAGTAGGGCTCCAGCTGCAAAAGCGATTGATGGACTTTGAAAATCACAGTTCGTATAATTTCCATTCTCAAGTTTGTAGCCATTCACTCGATTTGTAATTACTTTAGAGTTATCATCGTAACGAGTATTTGTCAAACCCAGTGGTTTGGAGATTCTTTCTTCAATAATCTCTTGATATTTCTTTCCCTCAACAATTTCAAGAATATAGCCGAGTAAAAAATAATTTGAATTACTATACTTGAATTTCGTATCTGGTTGAAATTCCAATAGTTCATTTTTAAATAAGTCAACAATTTCTTTTGGATTGAAATCTTTCCTTCGAATGAACGGATCTGGAATGTCAAGTTGAGTGTAGTCAACAATTCCAGAAGTATGAGAGAGCAAATTCTCAATCGTGATGGTTTTTTTCTTTGAAGGAAAATCCTTGATAAATTTTTGAATGCTATCCTTCAATGAAATCTTTCCTTGTTCCACCAACTGGAGAATTGCTACCGAAGTGAATTGCTTGGTGATTGATCCCAATCGAAAAATCATTTCAGGTCGTGCTAGAACCTTCAACTCAAGGTCGGCTAATCCAAAAGATTTTCTATAAATAATTTTGCCTTTTTTCGAAACAAGAATTGCACACCCTGGTGCATTCGAAGGAAATTGTTTGGAGAGAAGTTCATCTATTGCCCTAACGAAAATCTTATCTTGTTTTGACTGACTGAAGACAGCATCTGAATAGAGAAACACACAAATGACACACACCACTTTTACCATAAATTTTTTCAGCTAAAGAATGATTGTAATGTTTCATAATCTTCTCAAATCTAGATTTGAGAACTATTTTTGAATATTTCCAGCTTGGTTTGTTGATATTCTCTGGGTGATTGACCGGTAAAATGCCTGAAAGCACGTTGAAATGTCGCTTGTGAATTAAAGCCACATTCAAGGGCGATTCCGGTAATGGTGAGATGGTTATTCCCTGTTTCTATCAATCTCTTTTTTACTTCTGATATACGGAACTCATTGACAAATTCATTAAAGCTCTTGCCAAGATGTTGGTTCAATACAGTTGAAATAGTTTTCTGTGGAGTGTCCGTGAGCTTCACAACATCGTTGAGGGTAAGTTCTGGATTCAAATACATTCGATCTTCATACATTGCCTTTTTCAAAGCAGTAGATACTTTACTCACAAGTTCAGCTTCCAAAGCAATTGAAGGTTTTGTCTTAGGTTGAATTCGCAAGTAGCCATTGAGACCGAGCCAATAGACCATCACTGTTAATGGTATGTAAACTGGATACCATCCTACCCAATCTAAAAGTTGATTTGATGTTGCAGGAATGAGATAAGGAAGAAGATGTAAAGACCAGATTGCCTCGAAGACAAAAAAGCTAATTACAAATTGCTTCTGCCAGCTTTTGTTGTCGAAAGGCTTTAATTTTTTCAATACCTTCCACGAAATCAATGTGTATGTGAAAACAGAGACCCAACGTGGCAGGTCAGCATACGTATTGTAATTGTCTAAAAAATTTCCCCATTGCTGATAATCACTTTTTGGAATCCAATTCGTAAAAGCCCCAATCACAAAAATGATGCCGTCAAATAAGGAATTAAATCCAAAATGATCGGATAAAAATGAAGTCGATGAGAATAGGTGAATTCAAACTCTGTTGATGCAACTGACAAAGTGTAGAAATAAATCAACGGGCCAATGGGCATCACAATAACCAACGGAACAATCAGCGAAATGATAGTCCAAATTGTAGATTGATAGGTGACGTGAATATTAAGCAGAAAAATATTTAGGCACGCCAACGCAATCAAAATGATAATTGCAGCCAAAAACAAGTTGGCGTAGAATTTCTGTCTTTTTAAATAAAGAAGAATACCGATAATGAAGCCTTGAGTTGCTCCGAGTAAAATAATAATGTCAAGAATACTGCTATTAATCGTCATCGATGAATCTTTTCACGATGGGCTGATACGAATCAATCCTTCTGTCGCGCAGGAACGGCCAGTGCACGCGCACACTGTTGGTGCGTTCAACATCAATTTCCGTTACAACCACTTCTTCTTTGTTGTGCGAGGCAAGGTACAATAATCTTCCCAACGGATTGGCTACAAAAGAACCTCCCCAAAATTTCATCGCTCCGTTTTGTTCGAGACCCACACGGTTAACACTTACCACGTGCACACCGTTTGCCACGGCATGGCTGCGTTGAATCGTTTGCCATGCATTGTATTGTTCGCTGTTCGTGGCTTCGTCTTGCGAAGTTGCCCAGCCAATCGCAGTAGGATAAAATAAAATCTCAGCCCCCATCAATGACGTGATGCGTGCGGCTTCGGGGTACCATTGATCCCAGCAAATCAATACTCCAATGGTTGCAAATTTTGTTTTAAAAGTTTTGTAACCGAGATCACCGGGAGTAAAATAAAATTTTTCGTAATAAGCCGGGTCATCTGGGATGTGCATCTTGCGGTACTTGCCCAGATAAGCGCCATCGGCATCGAGCACGGCTGTGGTGTTGTGGTAAATTCCCTGCGCGCGTTTTTCAAACAAAGAAGCAATAATCACTACGCCAAGTTCTTTCGCAACTGCAGCAAGTTTATCTGAAGAAGCTCCGGGTATTGATTCGGCTAACTTAAAATGTTCATAATCTTCTGTGTCACAGAAATAAAGTGAGGTAAAGAGTTCTTGCAGGCAAACAATCTGTGCACCAAGTTTTGCGGCTTCACGGATCTTACTAATTGCCTTGGCAAGATTTTCTTCTTTGTTGGCCGTGCAACTCATCTGCACCGTTCCGATTTTTACTGGTTTTGTCACTTTATATTTTTTTTGAGTCGGGCTTGGTTGGGTTATTTTTCATTTTTAAAATTATCCATGGATATTCGTCATCTTCAGGATAATGCGGTCTTTCTTTTCTCATAGAGTTGATTACGTTCATTACTTCTAATGTATGTCTCAGAGCTTCATTAGGTGAAAGTGGTTTATTGAGTTTGTTCGGCATAAAAGTTCAAAGGCAAAGATAAGAAGGAATCTTTTCACTGATTTAGTTTAACAGCCCTAACCATTTCTCGTTTTCCGGGCGGGCCGGGCAGTGTTTCTACGGAAAGCCCCAGTAATTTCAAATCGCGCTTGAGTTGGCCTTTGGCGCAGTAGGTGACGAATATTCCGTTTGGTTTTAGCGCGTTGATCGTATTTTCTAATACAGGCAACGTCCACATTTCCGGTTGCTTGGCAGGTGCAAAGGCATCGAAGAAAATAATTTCAAAAACTTCAGTAGGTAATTTTATTTCTTGAATGGGTTGATTTATCTTTTTCAATGAAAAAAAATCATTGATCGCGATCGGCTCTCCCCATGCACACTTATGAATTTTTTCGAAAAAGGTTTTTGAATCTTGCCAAGAAATCAAATTAGAATAATTAAGGCGTTGGGTAATTTCAGCATCAATGGGAAATGCCTCGATCGTATGGTAGTTTATTTTTGTTCTATGCTCAGTGGCAAATTTTAACGCGAGCAATGCGTTCAGTCCAGTGCCAAATCCTACTTCAAAAATCGTGACCGATTGAGGCTTATATCCGTTTGCAAAATACTCAAGTCCGTTTTTTATGAAGACGTGAGCAGATTCTTGAATGGCACCGTGCGTGGAGTGGTAAGTTTCGTTTAGTGATTCGTTCAATAGCGAATGCGATCCATCTGCTGTCTGAATGATTTTAACCGAATTCATTTTTTTGAAATCAGCGCTACTGCATACGCATTTACACCTTCTTCCCTGCCCACGTATCCTAATTTTTCATTGGTGGTGGCTTTGATGGAAACATCGTCTTCAGATATATTCATTAAAGGCGCGAGTGTTTTTTTCATTTCGGGGATATACGGGTTGATCTTGGGGTTTTCCAATGTCAACGTACAATCTATGTTTTCGATTTGCCATCCTTTTTCGGAAAGCATGCGCGTTACCTCTTTCAAAAAAAATTTGCTGTCTTTGCCTTTCCACTGCGGATCATTGTTCGAAAAATGAAAGCCTATGTCGCGCAGATTGGCCGCGCCCAAAAGGGCATCGCACATAGCATGAACAAGCACATCGGCATCGCTGTGGCCAACGGCACCTTTTTCGGATTGTATTTTTATTCCTCCGAGCCAAAAATCTTTTCCGGTTTCTAATTGGTGAACATCAAAGCCAAGTCCTACACGAATTTTCATTTTCAATTTTTTATTGACCTGTAATACAGTACGCTTGAATTGCTTTCTTTCAAAATTTCTTTTGCTGCTCGTTGAATTCCTTCGGTCGTTACATTTTCAATTTTTTCCATCTCTTGGTTCACCAAATTAACATCTCCACTCAGGGAAGCAAACGCCAGGTTCATAGCCCGATTGATCACTTCTACTTCGCCAAACTCAAGACTTGCTGCCGACTGGTTTTTCACTTTTTGAAGTTCTTTTTGTTCTACGCCTTCTTTTATGATCTCCCGAAAGATCTCATCGACCTCTGCTTCTGCGTCTTCAAGTTGAATCCCGTCCTTCACCCGGCCGCTCACCACCAAAAGCCCGGGGTCGATGGTGCCCATTACAAAAGATGAGATGGATGTGAAAATCTCTTTTTCCTTCACCAGGGTTTGATACAGCCTGCTCGATTCGCCACGGCTAAGCACATCACTCAGTAAATCAACAGTATAATAATCGGGATGGAAGCGACCCGGCATGTGAAAGGTTTTGTATAAGGCATTGGCCGGAACTTTGGCTTCTACATTTAATACTCTTTTTTCGTTTTGTGCAGGCTCTGCCTCTAGTTTTCTATTTTTCTTTTTTCCTTGAGATATCGGTCCAAACCATTTTTCGGAAAGCTGCTTCACTTGATCGGTGGTTACATTTCCGGCTACTACCAATGTGGCGTTGTTCGGAAGGTAGTGTGTAAAGAAGAAATCTTTCACATCATCCATCGTTGCCTTTTCGATATGCGAAATTTCCTTGCCGATAGTTGCCCATTGATACGGGTGTTTTTGATACGCCAACGGCCGCAACTTCAGCCAAACATCGCCATAGGGTTGGTTGAGGTAGCGCTGCTTGAATTCTTCAATCACTACTTTCCGTTGCACTTCTAAAACATTTTGATCGAACGAAAGGCTCAGCATCCGGTCGCTCTCCAACCAAAAACCTGTTTCAATATTGGAGGCCGGCACCGTCAGGTAATAATTGGTGATGTCGGTGTTGGTAAACGCGTTGTTTTCTCCGCCCACCAGTTGCAACGGCTCATCGTAACTCGGAATATTTTTCGAACCTCCAAACATGAGGTGCTCAAACAAATGGGCAAAACCTGTTTTATCGGAACGCTCATCGCGCGAACCAACATCATACAATATATTCATCACGGCTATCTGCACGGTGGGGTCTTCGTGCACAATTACGCGCAGGCCGTTATCCAGAGTAAATTCATTAAAAGGGATCATTGCTTCAAAAATACAAATTAGAAAATATGCAGGTACGATAATTTGAAAAATCAAACTAACTTCGCAGTCTTATGTCAACAAATTCATTCCGCTTCTCTGAAATTTCGGAGCCCCACCGGGTGCGCACTCTGCAAATTCTCAAACAATACCCGGATGTTAAAAAACTTATGGGCAAAAACCCACTTACTATTTTCGCAATCTTAGGGTTGGTCGGTGGTATGATTGGTATTTCATTTTTGATCAGCAACAGCTCTTCGTGGGTTGTGTTGCTGGTGGCCTATTGCATTGGGGCATTTTTTAATCATGCCTTGTTTGTTATGATCCACGAGTGTTCACATCATTTGCTTTTCAAAAATAAATCCTGGAACCGCGTGGCGGCCATAGTCTCCAACCTACCTCATATTTTTCCTTCGGCCATCTCGTTCGAGCGTTACCACATCAAACATCATTCATTTCAAGGGGTGCACGAATTGGATGCCGATTTGCCCGATTTTTGGGAAGCTAAATTATTTAATAACTCTTCGTTCGGGAAGGCTTTTTGGCTACTGCTGTTCCCGGTCTTCCAAGTGATACGCACGTTCCGGCTGAAAGAAATAAAACCTGTGGATGGTTGGATTATTGCCAACTGGGTTGTACAAATAGCCTTTGACGTAGCACTGTGGATAGTGCTCGGGCCAAAAGCATTTGTTTTTATGCTTCTGAGTTTTTTCTTTTCGGTGGGGCTTCATCCGTTGGGTGCACGATGGATACAGGAACATTACCTCACGTTGAGCGAGACACAGGAAACCTACAGTTATTATGGCGGATTGAATACGGTGGCATTCAATGTAGGATACCACAACGAACACCACGATTTTCCTTCGGTGCCTTGGAACAAACTCCCCAACTTAAAAAAGACTGCCCCCTCGTTTTACGATTCGCTGCTGTCGCATCAGTCGTGGACGAAGTTGTTTTTCCGTTTTCTGTTCGATAAAAATATTTCACTTTACTCGCGCATCACGCGTGCCGAACGAGGTAAAGTGAAACTCACCGATGAAAGCAAACCCGATCTGGAAATAGTGAGTAACGCTTCCTGATTAAAAAAAAATCGAGGTGACCCGAATTAAAATAGTTGTTCTCCTCTTTATTTTTTTCATCTGCAGCAGTTGGGGGTTCTTTGCTCACAAAAAAATAAACAGGCTGGCGGTATTCACTCTGCCGATGGAGATGGCTCCATTCTACAAAAAGCATATTCGGTACATTGAAGAGGCTGCCACTAATCCCGACCGCAGAAGATACACCATTCCGGAAGAAGCACCGAGGCATTACATTGATTTAGACGATTATGGTGACAGTGCCGTTTACAAACTGCCACGCTACTGGAAAGCAGCCGTTGAAAAATTTGGCGAAGATTCTTTGCAAAACCATGGCATCTTGCCCTGGCATATCACACGTGTGTATTATCAATTGAAAGAAGCGTTCGTTTCAAAAGATCCTTACAGGATTCTAAAACTATCTGCCGATCTCGGCCACTACGTTGCCGATGCACACGTGCCTCTGCATACCACCAAAAATTATGACGGTCAGCTCACTGGGCAAATCGGCATCCACGCTTTTTGGGAATCGCGTTTGCCCGAATTGTTTTCATCAAAGTTTGATTTTTATACAGGCAAAGCTCAATACATAGCCAATGTGCAACTTGAAGCGTGGAAAATAATTTCGCACACCAATCAAGCGCTCGATTCCGTACTCCGGTTTGAAAAGCAACTTTCCGAAAAATTTGGCGACAAGAAGTTCAACTTCGAAACGCTGGGTAAGCGAACCATAAAAGTTTTTTCAGCAAATTATTCAAACGCGTACCATCAACTGTTGAATGGGATGGTGGAACGCCAAATGCGCGCCAGTGTGCTTATCACAGGAAGTCTTTGGTACACCGCCTGGGTAGATGCCGGCCAACCCGACTTAAAATCACTGATTAATTACACCCCTTCTGAAGCAGACATGAAATCGCGCCAAGAAGAACTGAAAAAAAGAAAACAGGAAAATTTCAGAATCGCTGGCGATACGCTTCACCGAGAATAAAAAAAGGTCGCGCAATAACCGCACGACCTTTTCATCCAAACTTAAATTTCAGTTACATCTTCCGTACATGCCCGCTGCCCGAAGCGTGGCTGTTCACCCGGTTTGGGGTGCCTTTGTAGCTCACGCTTCCACTGCCGGAAATCGTTGCTTCGAGTGCATCTTTCACGTTTATCTCCACATCGCCAGAACCTGAAATACGCACATCGCATTTTGAAACCTCAAGGTTAGAAGCAAGCACTTTGCCCGAGCCGCTAATTCGTGCTTTAATCTCGCTCGCTGTACCGCTTGCCATAATTTTTCCCGAACCCGAAATGCTCACATCGGCTTTGCCGGAAACGGCCACCTGTGCATTAACTTTACCCGAGCCGCTCACATCGCTGTCAAAATTTTGGCACGCTCCTTTCACATTCATATCGCCACTGCCCGAAACATCGGCATTCACAGTTCCTTTTGCATCTATTTCAATATCTGCCGAGCCCGAGCCGCTAACTTTCAGATCTAAATCTCCGGTAGAAAACTTCCCTTGCCCCACCATATCGCCCGAGCCACTTACACTCAGCGCCTCCAGGTTAGTAACCGTAACGTAGGCCGTGATTTTATTGTCATCGCGCCATTCGCGCCAGCTCCAGTCCATCCACCCTTTGCCTTCGCGGCCAATAACCAATTTTCCGTTTTCAACTTCGGTTTCAATTTTTTCAAGTAGTTCCTTGTCGCCTTCGAGCACCACACTTTCGGGGCTGCCTTGCTTCAAAATAAGCTTGCCCGGCACCCGATAGGCAATTTTGGTGAACGAACTGACTTTGCGTGTCTCCTTGGTTTGAGCTGCGATCAAACCGGGGATCATCAAAAAGAGGATGGCTAATTTTTTCATGGTATGTGATAATTTCATTTACAAAAGCAAAGACGAGCACCACACACGGAGGGTTGCTTGTGTTTGATAAAATATTTTTTGGTGCTAAGACGCGAATGCGGTTGTAATGGTTGCAGCTTTTAAGCTGCTGAAATAATTATTAGTTTAACCGGGAGTCAACTTCAACTAATTTTGCCTCGATTTCTGCCAAAATCGCGTCATTGTACCCAATGAAGTGATCTACCAACTTGCCTTTAAAATTGAAGAAGAGAAGTATGGATACGAATTCATGCCAATTTATTTTGGTAAAATCTATGCACACAAAACCATT
The DNA here is from genome assembly GCA_018267285.1 of Bacteroidota bacterium. Taxonomy (GTDB): domain Bacteria; phylum Bacteroidota; class Bacteroidia; order Cytophagales; family Cyclobacteriaceae; genus ELB16-189. The sequence continues at coordinate 168,085 of JAFDYU010000014.1, forward strand.
ACCTTTGTCCCTCTAAAAAATTTAGAATCAATATATCATGTTCGATAGTTTAAGTTTAAAGCTGGAGAAGGCGTTTCAAACGCTGAAGGGCCAAGGCAGGATCACGGAAATCAACGTTGCCTCCACCATCAAAGAAATCCGCAAAGCGCTGATCGATGCGGACGTTAACTATAAAGTAGCCAAAGAAGTAACGGACGAAATCAAAACCAAAGCCATGGGCATGAATGTGCTCACGGCCATCAGCCCGGGGCAGCTGCTCACCAAAGTAACCAACGATGAGCTCACTCAGCTCATGGGTGGCCAGGGCGAAGAAATAAAAGTGGAAGGCAACCCGGCCGTTATTTTAATTGCAGGCTTGCAGGGTTCCGGTAAAACTACTTTCTCCGGAAAACTTGCCAACTATTTGAAACGCCAAGGCAGGCAAGTGTTGCTTACGGCTTGCGATATTTATAGGCCAGCGGCAATCGATCAATTAAAAGTGCTCGGAGAACAAGTGGGGGTTGAAGTCTATGCCGAGCCCGAAAACAAAGACGCTGTAAAAATTGCGAAGGCTGCGATTGAACATGCCAAGAAAAATAATCACCGTGTGGTGATTGTCGATACGGCAGGCCGTTTGGCGGTGGATGAGGAGATGATGAACGAAATTGCAAAGCTGAAAGAAACACTGAAGCCTTCGGAGACTTTGTTTGTGGTTGATTCGATGACCGGCCAGGATGCGGTGAACACCGCCAAAGCTTTCAACGACCGCTTGAATTTCGATGGCGTGGTGCTCACCAAACTCGATGGCGACACACGCGGTGGTGCTGCGCTTTCCATTCGCAGAGTAGTGGAGAAGCCGATCAAATTTATTTCGTCTGGCGAAAAGATGGAAGCGATCGATCGCTTCTACCCCGATCGGATGGCAGGGCGCATCCTCGGCATGGGCGATGTGGTGAGCTTGGTAGAAAAAGCACAACAGACTTTTGACGAAGACGAGGCGCGCAGACTCAATGCCAAAATGCGCAAAAACCAATTCGACTTCACCGATTTCTTATCTCAACTGGAACAAGTAAAAAAAATGGGCAACATGAAAGACATGTTGAGCATGATACCCGGCATGGGCAAGGCTATGAAAAACGTTGACTTCGATGAGAATGCGTTCAAACCGGTGGAAGCGATTATCAAATCCATGACGGTGAAGGAGCGGTCTAATCCTGAAATTTTAAACAGCAGCCGCAAGAGCAGGTTGGCCAAAGGCAGCGGCACTTCCATTCAGCAAGTGAACCAGCTGATCAAACAATTTGAAGACATGCGCAAAATGATGAAGACCATGAACAAAATGGGGGGTGCGAAACGTGCTCTGGGCGCAATGAATCCGTTTGGGAGATAATACGAGGTCCTTCTAAAATTTCAGTGTAAATTTTGCCCCGGTTCCATAGAAATAAAATTCGGGTTTGATGCGTGACGTTTTTTGCACTAACCCTTCGTTGTAAACATCTACCGCATCAAGTGTTTTTGCTTTGAAAGCACGGTTCAAAAAAATCGAGCCGATGATCAACGCTGCTCCTCCGCCCGAAAGCCCCCAATCGGCCCTTTCGCCAAATGCAACGGTAGCTACCGGAACGGCTATCATGGCAGCCCCGGTAAACCCGGCAATAGCCGAGTAGGTTGACAACTTTCTTGCCTTTTTAAATTCTGCATAGGCTTGTTGATTTTGATAAAGCAGGCTGGCGGTTTGGCGGGTACTCAGCTGCACACTATCGTTAAGCATGTACACCACGCCCCCAAAGGTTTTGTATAAATAAAGTTTTTGCGAATATCCTTTTACAGCCAACAACAGGATGGCAAAGAAAATCAGTTTTTTAATTTTTCTCATTGGCACAAAAATAATCATTCGCTCAAAACTCATTAAAAAAGAAAGCCGGATGTTAAACCGGCTTTCTTAAAAAACAGTGACCTCGTTATTTCAATTTTTTTGCTTCTTCATGCATTTTAATCTGCTTATCGAGTAATTTTTTATCGCCTACCAAAACCAAGGTCATGTCTTCGTATTTAAAATGGTCTTTGGTCATTTGCGAAACTTTTTCTGGAGTAACGGCATAAATATTTTTTACCCGATCGGTTAAATAGCTGTCGTCAAGGCCGTGCATATCGAGGAAATTCAACTGTCCGATAATGCCACCCGGATTTGAGTTTTGTAGTACAAACGTTCCGGCCATGTATTTTTGAATGCCCTCAAGTTCTTCTTTAGAAGGATTTTCGGTTTGCAGACGTTTGATCTCTTTGGCAATTTCTTGCAGCGATGCCCCCGTATCTTTGCTGGTAACATCGGCTTGTTCATACCACACCGAAACTCCTTTTCGGTTTTGAATGGTGCTGAAAGGCGAATAGGTATAGCCTTTGTCTTCGCGAATATTGCTGGTGATGCGCGAACCAAACGAACCGCCAAGCAACGAGTTGGTTACCTGCAAAGCCACAGCATCGTTATCTTTTGGTGTGAGGGTGGGCGTGCCGAGAATTACCGTTGTTTGCGGAGCATCTTTCCGGTCGATCATAGCAATTTCATTAGTGCGAGTGGGCGTAGCAGGCGGGTAGCTCACCTCAGGGCCGGGGGTCCATTTAGAAAACGATTCATCGATAGCCGCATTCACAGCCTGTTCATCAAACTTCCCAACAACATATATAACGGAACGTTTTGCTCCGAAATTTTTAGTGTAGAAATTTTTGGCCATGTCCAGCGTATAGCTGTTTAGCATATCTTCGGTAGGGAAAGTTCTTCCGTAGGGATGATCTTTGTAGATGATCTGCGCAAATTTTTCGGAAGCTTGTGATTGAGGTACAGCTTTTTGAACCACCAGTTGTCTTTTTAAATCAGATTTTAATCGATCTATTTCACTTGCCGGAAATGCCGGGTTCATCACCATGTCTGCAATTACTTTTATTAAGTCCGGTGCAAACTCTGAAAGTACCGATCCTGAGATAGACATGTTATCAATGCCAGTGTTGATATTTACTTCTCCACCCATACCCGCTACTTTTTTTGATATGGCTTTAAAATTCATGGAGGCTGTTCCTTCTTTCATCAACAGGCTAGTGAGGTCGGCAAGCCATACTTCGTTGGCGGCTTCGTGTACATTTCCGGTTTTAATAACTAACTGCACATTTACCTTTGGCAACGCTCCGTATTGAACAAGCGTGGAACGAAGACCATTGGTCAATGTTTTTCCTGTTTTGGCCGGAAGCTTAAAATCTTTAGGGGTTCCTCCTGCAGGTGGTGATTGCTTCTGCGCGAACGATTGACTTACAAAAGCGAAAATAATCAGCGTAGAAAAAAAGTTTTTTATTATTGTCTTCATTTTGCGTTTGCTTTAGGGTCAACAATTAATATCGTACGGTTGGTAGGGCGCAGGTATTCTTGCGCTGTCTTCTTAATCAATTCCGGGGTCACTTTTTTAAATTCATCTTCGAGTGTGTTGATGCGGCTTGGGTCATCGTCAAACAACGCAAAACATGCCAGCATATCGGCACGGCCAATGCCGAAAAATCCGCCCAGGTCATCGTATAATTTTGAGCGAGTCTTTACCACAGCCAAATCTAAATCTTCCTGAGTTACGTTGGTTTGTAATTCGTTTACTGCTTTATCCACTTGAGCCAAGATAGAGTCGGGCGAAACGTTGGCATCGTAAATCAAATCGGCCATCCACACCATCGGGCCGCTATAATTATACATGCTGCCGAGATAGTTTATTCCTCCGCTCACCCCACCGGTATAACCTTTGTCTTGAACCAGCGATAAATACAATTTGCTGTCCTGGCCTTGCACCAACATTTGGTCGATCAAACCCATGGCATAATATTCGGGCGAATTGCGCTCTGGCATTTTGTAAGCCACGGCAATAGCAGGCTTTTCGGCCAGTTTATCTTCTTTGGTAAACCGTTTTTCTTTTTCCTGTTTCGGCTCTGAAATATCGGGCTTGGGAGGAAGCGTTGAAGAAGGTATCTCTCCGAAATATTTTTCAATCCATTTTTTTGCATCTTCTATTTCAAAATCTCCTACCACCGCAATGGAGGCGTTGTTGGGTGCGTAAAAAGTTTTGAAAAAACTGTTCACGTCTTCCAATTTGGCTGAATCTAAATCTTTTAGGTCGCCATAAAAATTGTGTGCGTTGTACCAGTTTTCGTTGGCATATTGTGGCATGTCGAGCCATGGAAAACCACCATACGGTTGATTGAGTACGTTCACCCTCACTTCATTTTTTACAACTCCTTGCTGGTTGGTCAAGTTGTCTTGTGTGATGGCGAGCCCTTTCATCCGGTCGGCTTCTGCCCACAGTGCCGTTTCCAGTTTATGCGCGGGCATCACTTCAAAATAGTTTGTGAAATCGAAACGAGTTGAGCCGTTGAGAATCCCTCCATTGGATTGCACCAATTTAATGAATTCCATTTTGCCGAGGTTCTGCGAGCCCTGAAACATCATGTGTTCAAACAAGTGTGCGAAACCGGTGCGATCTTTGGGCTCGATGCGAAAACCGATGTTGTAATACACGGCAATCGCCACCGTAGGTGAAGTTTTATCTTGCGATAGAGCTACCTTCAAGCCGTTCTTAAGTTTGTAATACTCTACCGGCACTGTGAAAGAGCCAGTTGATTTTTCTTCTTTTACCTTGCAACTGCTTACTACCGTAATGCAGCAAGCAAAGGCCAACAGACGAATAAAATGATTGGGTTTGTGCATAGAATATTTTTTAGGAATCGAATGTAGTGAAAAGTGATTACAGTTAAATTATTTTTTTGATGCATTGCTTAGTGTTATCCCAGCCTCTTTGCTGCTTCATCCCAATTCACCAGATTAAACCAGTGAGCAACATACTCGTTGCGCTTGTTTTGGTATTTCAGGTAGTAGGCGTGCTCCCACACATCTATGCCAAGCAGTGGAGTGCCTTTCAACTCGGAAATATCCATCATTGGGTTGTCTTGGTTGGGTGTTGACCCGATTTTTAATTTACCGTTGTCGTTTACTAACCACGCCCAGCCTGAACCGAACCTTGTCATCGCAGCCTTGGTAAATTCTTCCTTAAATTTTTCGAACGAACCGAACGAGCCGTTGATGGCATCGGCTATTTTTCCGGAAGGTGCACCTCCACCGTTGGGTTTCATCACTTGCCAGAAAAAATTATGGTTCCAAGCACCGCCACTGTTATTTTTTGCCTTAGAAGAAAGTTTGGAAGCGTTAGCAAAAAAATCTTTTTCAGTACTGTATGAAATTTTTTCAGCCGCAATTGCTGCATTTACATTTTTTACATACCCTGCATGGTGCTTGGTGTAATGAATTTCCATGGTCATCGCATCAATGTGTGGTTCTAAAGCTTTATAGTCGTAGGGGAGTGCAACTTGTGTAAATTGAAATGCGCCAGCGGCTGCATATACTTCGGTGTTCATAAGCGGAGCAACCATTGCTGTTGCGGCAACCACCTTCATTGAATCGGTTACAAATTTTCTTCTGCTGATCGTTTCCATAGTGTTTAAAATTTAATCGTTAATAATTCATCGACATTGATTCTTTCACAGGCTCAAGGTTACAGTCACCGGCTCGTAACCGCACAAGCCAAGAAGATGATGTAGGTTTTGTAGCATTTCTGCTTCATTACTTTGAAGCAACGAGATTTAAATTTACCTAAAAATAATTTAGATTGCATAGAGCAAATACGTAAACGGTATGGCAGAAATTTTATACAACGAGGTTCCGTCATTGGATCTGGCCGACTTCACCGGAGGCAATCCCGAAAAAAAGAAAAAATTTGTTGATGCACTGGGCGAAGCCTATAACAACATTGGCTTTGTGGCCATACGCAACCATTATTTATCGGATGAGTTGAGCGCACGTCTGTATGAAGTGATTAAAAAGTTTTTTGCACAAAGTGATTCCATAAAACAGCAATACGAAATTCCGGATCTGGCCGGCCAACGCGGATATATTGGCAAGGGAAAAGAACATGCCAAAGGCAGAAACACGGGAGACCTAAAAGAGTTTTACCACGTAGGCCAAACCGTTGTGGGCGATGATCCGATAAAAAAAGAATACCCGGATAATATCTTTCCGAAAGAACTTCCCGAATTCAAAGAGATTTCGCTCGAAGTTTACAAACAACTGGAGCGCACGGGCGTGCAAATGCTGAAAGCGATTGCCTTGTACCTCAACCTCCCCGAAAATTATTTTGACGATAAAGTTAAACACGGCAACAGTATTTTACGCCCCATCCATTATTTCCCGATTGAAGATCCGGATTCCGTTCCGGCCGATGCCGTGCGGGCTGCCGAACATGGCGACATCAACCTGATCACACTGCTGATGGGCGCCAGTGCCGATGGCTTGCAGGTGTTGAGGCGCGATGGAAAATGGATACCCATCACTGCACTGCCCGAGCAGCTTGTGGTGAATGTGGGCGATATGCTGGAACGGCTCACCAATAAAAAGTTAAAATCTACTATCCACCGTGTGGTAAATCCACCACGCCATCTGATGAACAAACCCCGCTACTCCATTCCATTCTTTATGCACCCGCGCTCGGAAATGAACCTTGCCTCGTTGCCAACCTGTATTGATGCCGGGCATCCTAAACTGTGGGAAGACATCACCGCGGGCGAGTTTCTCAACCAGCGGCTCAAGGAAATCGGGTTGAAAAAATAATACGTTTTGGCGCCACGCGTACGCTATCCCGATTTTTTGAAAGAGGTTTTCCTCTTATCCGTTTCCTGTTTTGGAGGGCCGCAGGCACACCTTACACATTTTCTAAAACGGCTCGTTGAGCAAAAACAATACCTCACCGAAGAAGAACTGATGGAACTCAATGCCCTTGGCCAAGTATTGCCCGGGCCAACATCTACCCAAACGTTAACGGCCGTAGCCTATAAACTGGGTGGCCCCAACCTGGCCTACCTCACTCTGTTTATCTGGATGTTGCCTTCAGTGGCCATCATGACGATAGCCGCAGTTTTGCTGGCGAGCTTCGAGACCAAACAAATTTCACTTTCCTTTGCACGCTTTGTACAGCCCATGGCGGTGGGCTTTGTTGCCTACGGAGCTTATTCGCTGGGTTTGAAAACAATCACCGCTCTTCGGGGCATTGTTATCATGGTTGCCTCTGCTGTTATCTCTTATTTCTTCCGAACACCTTTTGTTTTCCCGCTGATTCTATTGGTTGCCGGTTGTGTAACCGCCTTTAACTATCGCGCACATCCGCGCCAGCCGAAAAAGAAATTTGAAGTGGCCTGGTCTAATTTTTTTCTGTGGATTGGAGTGTTGGTTTTTGCGGCCTTGCTGGGACGATTTACCCGAACAAATCCGGAGCTTTTGCCCATCCGTTTGTTCGAAAATTTCTACCGCAACGGCAGCCTGGTGTTTGGGGGCGGGCAAGTGCTCACTCCCTTGTTGTACACCGAGTTTGTACAGTTTGCTCCGAAGCGTTATTTAACTTCGGAAGAATTTCTTTCCGGATACGGTTTGGTACAGGCGCTGCCGGGGCCGGTATATTCCTTCAGCTCTTACATTGGCGCCTTATCGATGCGCGAGTTTGGAACGAACGGAGAACTATTTGGTGCACTGATGTCGGCCGCAGGAATTTTTTTACCGGGTACTTTTCTTATTTTTTTTATGATCCGGATTTGGGACAGCCTTAAATCGTTCCGGCCTATTCGTGCATCGCTCGAAGGTATTCTTGCCGCCAACACAGGTTTGGTTACCGCAGCCGCGTTATTTTTATTCCAGCCCCTTATTTCGGCCGATCACTCGGCCAAGAATATTTTGATCAACCTTGCTTTCACCCTCGGCACCTTCGGCCTCGTTTCATTTACAAAATTCCCTTCGTGGGCAATTATATTAGTGGGCTTATTGCTCGGTCTTTTACTTTAACTATAAAACAATGACAAAGAAAAAAATCATTACCGGCATTAGCCTTATCCTTCTAATTTCAGTGGGCCTTTTTTTCTATCTCTCTGTAAAAAAAGATTTGCCCAGAAATACCGACAAGCACCAAGAAGATACGTTGAACTGGGTCGCTACAAAAATCGGAAGCCTGCATATAAAGACTTTTAAAGGCGATAGCCTCAACAATTCGCCCAATTTGGTCTTTGTAATTCATGGCGATGCACCATTTAATAAGCCCGGCTACCAATACCGGATGGCAAAAAAAATTTCGTCAGCAAATAAAAATACGATTGCTGTGGGTGTACTTCGCCCCGGGTACACCGATGTGGAAGAGCAAACTTCTAATGGCGTAAAAGGTCTCACCACTGGCGACAACTATACATTGGAAAATATAGACGCAATTGCTGAAGCAATAACTAAACTGAAAAGTATTTATCGCCCGGCAAAAACGGTAATTGTCGGCCACTCGGGCGGATCGGCTTTGGCAGCCGATATCATAAGCTTGTATCCGGGCATTTCAACGACTGCCGTTTTGGTTTCCTGTCCGTGCAACGTGCCAAACTTTCGCAAGCACATGAAAGAAACACAAAATGATCCGCTCTGGAATGAGCCCGTGGAGAGCATATCACCGTTGGATGTGGCCGATAAAATTGCCAAAGAAACTCAGGTAGTTCTTATGATTGGAGAAAAAGATGACATTACGCCTATTGAACTGAGCCGGCAGTATAATGAAAAACTTAAATCGCTCAATCGAAATGTAAAACTAATTTCCATTCCCAATGAAGGGCACGAAATTTTATTGAGTAAACCTGTAATGAAAGCGATAGCTGAAGTACTGAGGTAATTATTTCAACATTTTCAGAAGCGTAGTGCCCAACTCATCATATTTTAAATTGATTCGTTAATAATACTTCTTGCTGATTGTTTGAAATGTCCTAACAACTCATCCTCAATACTATTAAACTCATTTTTACAGAACGTTTTCTTTATTGTTCCCTTTTCTATTAAATGGATGTAATCGCAGATTGGAACTAAAGTTTCAATAATGTGAGAGGAAATGAATAGGGTCTTTTGTTTATCTTTTAAGTTAGCGATAACCAATTCCAATATTTTAGAGCTTTCTATATCTAAACTATTAAACGGTTCATCAAATAAAAAAATTGGTTTATTTTGTTTCAATATGGCAAGCATGGCAAGTTTTTTTTTCATACCGCTTGAATAGGTCTCGATTAAGTTGTCTAACGGAAGGTTTGTAAGTTGGCTAAGCGCCAATATGTTGAAATCTGGATTAGTCTGTTCGAAAATGTTAATGTACTCACGCCCGGTTATATTAGAATAGAAAAAATTCGAAGACTCAAGGTATCCAATGTCCTTGAATGAAATCGGTCTATCCTTGAAAATTATTCTACCAAAGCTTGGCTTTAAAACACAAGATAAAGTATTAAAGAACGTTGTTTTTCCCGCGCCATTAAGGCCTACTATTCCATGCACCAACGACTCCTCAAATGTGGCTTGAATATTATTTAGAATAACTGCCCCTTTAATTTTTACGATGAGATCAACAATCTGAATCATAGAAAATGATTTAAATTCTTAAGTGCAGTTTTGAAATAAACTAAACTCATCAATAGAGGTACTGGTAAAAGATAGGGTAAAATGGCACTAAGAGAAACAATTGAAAGTATTATTTTATTCCTATAAAGTTTTTCATTGGGTTGGTAGCTTCTGTATTTCAAGGTTATCGCAAAGATTAGCAAGGATAGTTGGAGTAACAGAAAGAGTATATTGATGAACCAAAAATCTCTGTTAAACCATGTGTTGATTATGAGGATGGGAATATACAGGGGCAAAAGTAATTTAGCGTGCAAAGCTATTTTGTGCCAAAGAAATTGTCTCGGAGATTTATTATTGCTTCTCAAAACATTAAGTGGCTCACATTCATTGTAGAATGAAGCAAACGTAACAGTTATTAGCCAAAGGAAAACGTGTGGCACAACATAAAACCAAGAAAATGTTACTGCAAGGGAATATAAAGGGATCAGAAAAAAGAAAGATTGTCTAATTCCTGATAGGTATTCAAATCGTGAAGAATTGATAATCCGCGAAATTGATTTTAATCGAAAATAGTTGACCTTGGAAATACTTACTGTGATAAATGAGATTACAACAATCAAGAGTTGAAATATGAAAAAGTAGTACCCGTGCGCGGTAAATAGTACACTGAATGAGAATGGCAGAAAAAGTACGAGGTATTCTAAATATATTTCCAAGTAAGGATTTTTAATATGCAGATAAATAAATTTTTTATCGCTACGGTAAAAATGAACGATTAGGCAAAGAACTGAGAGTACTATTAATTGGTAAAATGAGGTGGAAGATTTCTGATGTAAGCTCGAAGAAATAGTAATGAGCAATAATGCTAAGAAACCCAAAACCAAAGAATAAACTCCTAAATCATTTAATGCTCTTCGGCATTGTTTAAATCTCAGGCACAATAATTTCATTTAAAGAGTCATATGGTGGAAGAAGTATAAAAAAAACCCAATCTGTTTTTCTTGACTGGGTTTGTGAATAGTTGCCATTCAGCTTTAATGTACTAACATCGAATACACGCAATCACTTTGGTCATTTCAGCATTTTCAGCAGTGTAGTCAACCGCTCTTTCAGGTTTCTGCGGTCTACAATAAAATCGAGGAAGCCGTGGTCGAGCACAAACTCCGCACTTTGAAAACCTTTGGGCAGATCTTTGCCGATGGTTTCGCGGATAACGCGCGGGCCGGCAAAACCAATCAAAGCGCCCGGCTCAGAAATATTGAAGTCGCCCAGCATGGCGTACGATGCCGTTACGCCTCCGGTGGTTGGGTCGGTTAGCAAACTGATGTACGGAATTTTTGCTTCGTTAAGCAACGCAAGCTTGGCCGATGTTTTTGCCATTTGCATCAGCGAAAGGCCGGCCTCCATCATGCGCGCGCCACCCGAACGCGAAATCATAAGAAATGGGGATTTTGTCTTCAACGAATGGTCAATGCCGCGTGCAATTTTTTCGCCCACCACAGAACCCATCGAGCCGCCAATAAACGTAAAGTCCATGCACGCCACGGTTAGGTCGAGGCCGTTCATCTTTCCGTGGGCAGTGCGCACCGCATCTTTCAATTCCGATTTTAATTGCGATTCCTTTATTCTTTTGGGATACGGTTTTGTGTCGGAGAATTTCAGTGGATCAGCCGATTCCATGTTGGCGTCCAACTCGGTGAATTGATTATTGTCGAACAGGATTTCAAAATATTCTTTTGAACCGATTTTTACATGATACTCTTCTTCGGGCACCACATACGCATTGTTTTTCAGTTCGCGTGTGTGTATGATTTTGCCTTTGGGCGATTTGAACCATAAGCCATCGGGTACTTCACGCTTCGCCTCCGTGGGCGTCATGATCCCTTTATCCGTTCGTTTAAACCAAGGCATACTCTCTTAGTTAGTCAATGATCAATTTTTCAATTCGCCAATTAATTCCAGATGCTATTTAGCAGAATCTATTATTAAAAAGATTTACGCAATGTCTATGCTTCCATCCAGATACACCTCTTGAATTGCATTCAATATTTCAACGCCCTCTTTCATCGGTCGTTGAAACGCTTTGCGCCCCGAGATCAAGCCCATGCCGCCCGCCCGTTTGTTCACCACGGCTGTGCGCACGGCATCGGCCATGTCGCTTGCACCTTTCGAGTCGCCACCCGAGTTAATCAACCCGGCACGGCCCATGTAGCAATTCGCCACTTGGTAGCGGCACAAGTCGATCGGGTGGTCGGAAGTAAGCTCGGTGTAGATTCGCTCGTCTAATTTTCCATAGCTGCTTCCTCCGGAGTTCAGCGCTTTATAGCCGCCATTGTTCTCGGCCAACTTTTGTTTGATAATATCGGCTTGAATGGTTACGCCCAGGTGGTTGGCCTGGCCGGTTAAGTCTGCCGAAACGTGATAATCTTTTCCGTCTATTTTAAATGCATTGTTGCGGGTATAGCACCACAAAATGGTGGCCATGCCGAGCTCGTGGGCTTCTTCAAAGGCTTTCGAAACTTCCATGATCTGCCGGGTAGATTGATCGGAGCCAAAATAAATAGTTGCGCCCACGGCAACGGCCCCAAGATTCCAGGCATCGCGAACCGAGCCAAACATAATCTGGTCTGCCTTGTTGGGATAAGTCAACAACTCGTTGTGATTAATCTTTACTATGAACGGAATTTTGTGTGCGTATTTTCTCGACATCATCGCGAGGCCGCCATAGGTAGTGGCCACGGCATTGCAACCGCCTTCGATGGCAAGTTTTAAAATATTTTCAGGGTCGAAATAAATCGGGTTTTTTGCAAAAGATGCTCCTGCGCTGTGTTCAATGCCCTGGTCTATCGGTAAAATAGAAAGGTAGCCGGTGTTGGCAAGCCTTCCGGTAGAAAACAAAATTTGTAGGCTGCGCAACGTTTGGGGGCTGCGGTTTGACTGCGCAAAAATACGGTCAACAAAATCGCTGCCCGGTAAATGAAGCTGGCTTTTTAAAATGGTCTTGCTTTTGTGGCTGAGGAGCGACTCCGCATCTTTGCCGAGTAATTCTGAAATCTTATTCTTAGACATATTTTTATTAAATGAAGGGTGACAAATATACGTGTACGATAGTGTCGGTCAAAAAACTACCTAAAAACAAAAACCCATTTCGAAAAGAAATGGGTCTGCAATCGTTTCCAGAAAACATTAAGCAGGCTGAACTGCACCCGATAATTTTTCTTTAATCCTTGCGCTCTTACCTTGGCGTCCGCGCAAATAATACAACTTAGCTCTGCGCACTTTGCCGGCTTTTACAAATTCTATTTTATCGATACTTGGGCTTAGCATGGGGAAAATCCGCTCAACGCCTATGCCGTTAGATACTTTACGCACAGAAAAACTTTCGCCATTTGTTCCTTTTCCGCGGTGGTAGATCACCGTTCCTTGAAACTGTTGGACACGCTCCTTGTTTCCTTCTTTGATTTTCACGTGCACATTTATGGTGTCTCCGGCCTTGAAACCGGGAATAGTAGCCCTTTTGGCAGCTAATTCTTGCTCAACAATCTTCATTAAATCGGCCATAATCGCCCCTTTTTAGAAATGGGAGTGCAAATATAGGGGAAGATTGCGAAAATGCGAATTTCAGCATTTAGAAAATTACACCATCCCCAGACCGGGTCTCCGTTTTTTGGTTCTTTCAAGCGACTGGTCATGCCTCCACTCGTTGATTTTTGCCTCATGGCCGCTCAACAGCACTTCGGGCACCTTCCATCCCTTGTATTCTGCGGGGCGCGTATAAACCGGTGGTGCCACCAAACCATCCTGAAAAGAATCTGTCAGTGCAGAGGTTTCATCCGAAAGTACACCGGGTATCAGCCGTATAATCGAATCGGCCAACACAGCCGCGGCCAGTTCGCCACCCGAAAGTACGTAATCGCCAATGCTTACTTCGCGCGTAATCAAATGCTCGCGCACGCGCTCGTCCACTCCTTTGTAGTGGCCACAAAGCAGTATTAAATTTTCTTTTAACGACAACTGGTTTGCTAACGACTGATTGAGCAACTCGCCATCCGGGCTCATGTAAATGATCTCGTGATACGTTCGTTGCTCTTTAAGCACTGAAATACATCGGTCAATCGGTTCGATCGTCATCACCATGCCTGCGCCTCCGCCAAATGCGTAGTCATCTGTGGTGCGGTGTTTAGTTGTAGAGTAAGAGCGGAGATCGTGCACTACCACTTCTACCAATTTTTTGTCTTGAGCTCTTTTCAAAATGGAATCCGAAAATGGGCTTTCCAATAGTTTAGGCAAGCAGGTGAGGATGTCGAGGCGCATAGCCCAAAGTTACAAAGGTTTACAAACAAGAAGTGCGAAGCATAAGCTTCGCACCCCTCATAATAAATTTTATTAAAAATTATTTCTTGTCAACAACAATTCGCTTGTCGCGATTGGCCAGTTCCCAGGCGGTGTAGAAAACACTTTTCCCTCGTTTGGCAAGCAGATCAAAATCAATTTTGTCTACTTCATCACTCGGTTTGTGATAGTCTACGTGGATGCCATCAAAATAAAAAATGATGGGCACATTATTCTTGGCAAAATTCCAATGGTCGGAGCGATAGTACAACCGATCGGGGTGATTCTGATCGTTGTAGGTATAATCAAAATCAAGTTGCGTGTACGTTTTATTGTTGCGTTCGTTGATTTCGTGCAACTCGCTCGAAAGTTTATCGGAGCCAATTACATAAACATAGTCTGGCTTGCCATCGTGCTGTGGGTCTCTGCGGCCAACCATGTCAATATTTAAATCGGCCACCGTATTTGCCAGCGGGTAAACCGGATGTTCAACATAATATTCGGAGCCGAGCAATCCTTTCTCTTCCCCGGTCACCGTCATAAACAAAATACTTCTGCGCGGTCCGTGTCCTTCTTTTTTGGCTTGTGTAAACGCTTTTGCCAACTGCAAAACAGTTACTGTGCCCGAGCCATCGTCATCGGCACCATTGTTAATTTTATCTTCACCGTTACCGCCAATCCCGATATGGTCATAGTGGGCGGATACTACAATAACTTCGTCTTTCTTGTCGGTGCCTTCGAGGTAGCCCAGTACGTTTTCTGTTTTTACGATTTTAGTTTCCATGGCCACCTGATACACCACACGGCTTGGTTTAATTTTGGCCAAGGGTTTCTTTGCAGCATCTGTTGTGGTTGCTTTCAACAGCTTCTCGAAAGGCTGGTTGAAAATTTTTGAGGCCACGGTCTGATCGATTAAAAACATGCCTTTGTTAGGGTTGTTGGAATCGGGTTTATTCAGGCTTAGCGAACCACCGCTCATAAATCCTTTCATACGGCCGGCAAACATTTTGAAGCCCTCCGGCTTTCCGCCTGCAACTACCAGGCACATGCGTGCTCCTTTTTCAGTGGCCAATGTGCTGTTCTTGCGCAGCAATGCCCGCATACCAAACGACAGCGAGTCGATATAAAAAACAACAGCTTTGTCTTTTACATTTAAATACGCATAATCCGCCTCAGTGCCTTTACCCACATATACCGCTTCGAGGGAAACTTCGCCCCCGCTTTCGGTTGCTCCATTGTAAAGCACTTCTGCAAAATTGCTGTAGCGCACCGTGCCCACTTTTACATAGATATCGCCCGGTCTTGTTGAAGACAGGTCGATCGGCATATAATGCGACCCGTTAACCGGAGCAGCCAGGCCTATCGATTCGAAATAGTTGCTGATGTAGGCAGCAGCCATCTTTTGGCCGCGCGAACCGGTATTTCTTCCTTCAAGCGCATCGGAAGCTAAAATTGAAAGGTTTTCTTTCAGGTCTGATGAGGTAATCGTTTCAGCGTATTGCTTGGCTAAATCTTGTTGTGCCCCAACCCAATGCGACAGCAACAGCGCCAGGCCCAAAATGTATTTTTTCATAAACGAAATTTTGTGAGTTTTAATTGATTTTTTAACGAAAGGCTGCAAGATAATTTTATTAGGGAAATCAGTTTGTAAATTTTTGATGAAAGGCTGTTCTGTTTACAGCGCATTATCCACAATAAGTTCCAATAACCGGAACTGATTTTTTGCTCGAACAAGGTTTTGTTCACGGTAGCTGACGTGATAATACGTATTGCCCCTGAGGTGATCGGCCAGAAAACGCAACGCCATAATGTACGTCATCATTTTTCCCGCAAAGGGAATATGTTTTTTCTCTTCCGTGGTTAGCACACTTCCCATCTCTGAAAGATATCCTGACAACAATGCTTCGAAAACATTCTTTCGGAAGGTGATTTTTGTCAAATCTTTTTCTTCTTCGCTCACCGGGCTTACAAAGGTGCGCACCATGTCGCCCAGATCATAAATATAATATCCGGGCATAAGCGTATCGAGATCGATTACACAAACTGCTTTTTTGGTTTGCGCATCGAACAAGATGTTGTTCACTTTGGTATCGTTGTGTGTAATCCGCAAGGGTATCTGTTTGTTGTTTATCATTTGGTTGTATTCCTCAACCAGATACGTAAAGGTTTTAGCGCGATCAATTTCATTTTTTGCTTCCCTAATTAAATCAGGGTTGGCAAGTTCCAAAGCGTTTTCAAATTGTTGATAGCGCAAAGTCAAATCATGAAATCGGTCGAGCGTTGGATGAAATTTTGAAATATCGGCACCGTTCAATTTTTTTGTGAGTTCGCCAAAGCCACGGGCAGCTTCAAGGGCTTCTTGTTCGGTGTTAATTTCGTTGATGGTCATGGTATGCTCAATCAACGGGTAGAGTCTCCAGGCAAAACCCTCGTCATCGTAGGCTAATCGATTTCCCAGGTGATCGGGCAATGCTTGCAAAAAATAATAGTTGTTGAATTTTTCTTTTAGAAATTGAAAAGCGGCAAGATTGTTGGCAGCAATGATTTCCGGCCGTGTAAAGATGTTTTTGTTGATGCGTTGCAAGACAAAATTTCGTTTGTCTTCAACCTTAAATGTTTTATGAATGTGCCCCGACCCAAGCGGATGCACTCCGGCATGAGTTGATAACTCAAACGCTTCTAAAATCTGTTGCGGAATCATCTATCAAAAAAAATCACCAAAGCTTCGATGGGTATTTTCCGGCATTTACCAACTGTTTGATTTTATCGGATACGATCTCCTTGTCTTCTTTGTAGGTAACGCCAAACCAGGTGCTTCCCCCCGACAGTATTTTTACGCTGCCCTGATTGGACCGGATCATTTCGTTTACCACCAGCGGAATAAAAAACTCAGCTTTGGGGTTTTGATGATTGTTTTTCAGGAAATCGTTAAACATGGTCTCGGCAATTGGCATAATGGAGGGATGAAATCCCCAGAAGTTCATTGAAGTGGGTGTATCCGGGTTTAGTTCAACATCTCCTTCTTTTTCTTTCGAAATTATTTTTCCATTTTCTTTCACAATCGTAGTCCGTTCTAACACACTTTTCAAAAAGCCCTGATCGTTGCGCTCTCCGCAGCCTCGTGAAACACTTCCGTAGTCGGACAAAACATTTTTAAGGGTATAACCCACCATGGCGTGAGTTCCTGCGGTATCGCTGTTAAAAAAATCAATGGTGGCGGCAAAGGCATCGAGGCCGTAAAAATCATCGGCATTAATCACGGCAAACGGTTCGTTGATTACATCTTTGGCACAAAGCATGGCATGGCTTGTGCCCCAAGGTTTGGTGCGCTCGGGGTTTGTGTATTGAGTGGGGACAAATGTATCGAGCGATTGTACGGCAAACACCACATCGGCTTTTCCTTGCAGGCGCGGCAGAAACATCTCCTCCATGGTTTGGCGGATTTCTTCGCGTACGATAAAAACTATTTTGGTAAATCCTGCCCGCAAGGCATCGAATAGCGAGTAATCCATAATCGTTTCGCCCGAGGGGCCAAAGCCGTCAATCTGTTTGATGCCTCCGTATCGGCTGCCGATGCCCGCTGCGAGCACCAATAATGTAAACTGTTTTTTGGAAGTCATTTGTGGTTTGCTTTTTTTATGCTAAATCGGCAAAATTATTCGTCAAAAGTAAGGTTAAAAATTATTCCAACTTCATAAAAAATGTCTTCTTCAAAAAATTACTTGCTTTCCATTACAATCATCGGAGTCCTGTTTTTTATCTTCGGTTTTCTCACCTGGGTAAACGGCACACTCATTCCATACTTAAAGATCGCCTGCGAGCTACAAACCGATGTGCAATCGTATTTGGTGGCAACCGCTTTTTTTATTGCCTATACGGTGATGGCAATTCCTTCTTCTATGGTGTTACGAAAAACCGGATATAAAAAAGGCATGGCCATCGGTTTGTTCATCATGTCGATTGGTGCAATGATTTTTGTGCCTGCAGCGGATACGCGTCAGTTTAATTTATTTTTGATCGGTCTTTTTGTAATCGGCACCGGCATGGCCTTACTTCAAACCGCATCCAATCCGTATGTCTCCATCATCGGCCCGATAGAAAGTGCCGCCTCGCGCATCAGCATCATGGGCATTTGTAATAAAGTGGCCGGAATTATTGGCGGGTTGATTTTCGGCTACATTGCTTTAAGCGATGCCGATGCCGTAATTCAAAACTTGCAAACCATGGACGAAACAACCAAAGCTGCAACACTCGATGCCTTAGCCGCCAGGGTTATTGTGCCCTACATCATAATTGCTGTAGTGTTGTTGGTTTTTGCTGTTGCCATTTTATTATCGAGTTTGCCCGATATAAACGAAGAGGGTTCAGATGGAGCTGCCGCATCAAATCAAAATAAATCCAGTGTATTTGAGTTTCCTCATTTGTTGCTCGGTGTGTTGGCCATCTTTTTATACGTGGGCGTAGAGGTGATGGCCGGAGACACGATCATCAGTTATGGAAAGTCGCTTGGCATTGAATTGTCTACGGCAAGGTATTTCACACAAGGCACATTGGTGTGTATGCTCTTGGGTTACATCGTGGGTATCGTCACCATTCCAAAATATATTTCGCAAGCTAATGCATTGAAGTATTGTGCTATTCTTGGAGCAGTATTTTCTGTTTTGGCGGTGGCAACAGACGGCTATGTATCCGTTGCGTTCATTGCCTTATTGGGCCTTGCCAATTCGTTGATGTGGCCGGCTATTTTTCCTTTGGCTATTGAAGGGTTGGGGAAATATACAAAAACCGGATCTGCCCTTTTGGTGATGGCCATTTCGGGTGGCGCAATTATGCCGTTGATTTACGGCCTGATTTCCGATGAAATTGGCAGCACAAGAATAGCCTACATCATTATGGCTCCCTGCTACCTTTATATCCTTTATTACGCAGCCAAAGGACATACTGCCGGAAAAAAATTACAAGCATGAAACAAGTAACGCCAGCATTTCTGTTCTTTTTCTTTTTTGCCTTTGGCAACCTCTGGGGCCAGGAGTTTTATATAGCCAAAGATCTAACCGCAGAAAATCTGTTCACCACAAACTGCGAAGGGCCTGTGTTTGATAAAAACGGAAGCCTCTTCGTAGTTAACTTTCAAAAAGACGGAACCATTGGTTTGGTTCATCCCGATGGAAAAGTAGAATTGTTTACCGTGCTACCCGAAGGCAGCACCGGCAATGCCATTCAGTTTGATAAAGACGGTAATATGCTTGTTGCCGATTTTTCGGCACACAATATTTTGAAAGTGGATGTCAAAACAAAAAAAATTAGTGTGTATTCGCACACCGATCAGTTCAATCAACCCAACGACATCTGCATCAATAAAAAAGGGCAGCTCTTTGCTTCCGACCCCAACTGGAAAGAAGGCACAGGAAAAATATGGCGCATCGATACAGACGGACACCCGGTTTTGCTTCAGGAAAAAATGGGCACCACCAACGGTATCGAACTAAGCCCCGATGAAAAAACGCTGTATGTAAACGAAAGCGTGCAACGAACCATTTGGGTATTTGATGTTGACCGGAAAGGGAACATCAATAACAAAAGAAAATTTTTCGATTTCCCCGATTTTGGCATGGACGGAATGAAGTGCGATAAAGCCGGAAACTTGTTTGTATCCAGGTACGATAAAGGTGTAATTGCCGTGATCTCACCCGGAGGGAAACTCCTCCGCGAAATTCAAATGAAAGGTAAAAAGACCAGCAACATTACGTTTGGTGGCAAAGACGGAAAGACATGCTTTGTTACCCTGCAAGACCGCAAATGCATTGAGACATTTCGCTCAGAAACGGCCGGAAGGAATTTTTAAATTCGACAACCACCCGTGGATTAGAAAAAAATATTTCAAAGCCGTACTTTTGAAGTTTATCTTTTCAAATGAAAATTTCTTACCGCTGGCTTCAACAGTATATTTCCATTTCCGAATCGCCCGAAGAACTCGGGCAGGTTCTTACATCTACCGGGTTGGAGGTTGAAGCCATTGAATCGTTCGAAACCATTAAAGGCGGGCTTCAAGGTCTTGTAATTGGCGAGGTGCTCACTTGCGCCAAACACCCCAATGCTGACAAACTTTCTATCACCACTGTAGATGTGGGTGCCGACAAACCTTCGCAGATCGTTTGTGGGGCATCCAACGTAGCAGCAGGCCAAAAAGTAGTGGTGGCAATGCCGGGCGCATCAATTTATCCTACTAAGGGTGAGCCGTTCACAATCAAATCGGCCAAAATACGTGGCGAACAAAGTGAAGGTATGATCTGTGCCGAAGACGAAATCGGCCTGGGCACAAGCCATGCCGGAATCATGGTGCTGAATACTTCCGTAAAAAACGGAACACCTGCCCCTGAGTTTTTCAAAATTGAAACCGATTACGTTTTCGAAATTGGGCTTACACCCAACCGTGCCGATGCCGCCTCGCACATTGGTGTAGCGCGCGACATCAAAGCAGCAAAAAGCCGCGACCTGCAATGGCCTGACGTTTCTAAATTTTCGACCGACAACCATTCACTCGCTATTGAAGTTGCAGTAGAGAATGCCGAAGCCTGTTTGCGGTATTCCGGGGTTACAATTTCGGGAGTCACTATTGATGAATCGCCCAACTGGTTAAAAACAAAACTGAAAACGATAGGCCTTACGCCCATCAATAACATTGTTGATGTCACCAATTATGTTTTGCACGAGTTGGGCCAGCCCCTTCATGCTTTCGATGCCGATGCCATCACCACCAAACGAGTAATTGTAAAAACCCTTGCAGCGGGAACAAAATTTACAACCCTCGACAATAAAGAGCGAACACTCACCGAAAACGATTTGATGATCTGCAATGGCGATGACCCCATGTGCATCGGAGGTGTTTTTGGAGGTATTCATTCCGGGGTTTCAGCCAAAACAAAAAATATCTTTTTGGAGAGCGCCTGCTTTTCGCCCAATTCTATACGCAAAACAGGAATGCACCATCAACTGAAAACCGATGCATCGTTTCGGTTTGAACGGGGCACAGATCCAAACTTAACGGTATATGCCCTGAAACGTGCTGCATTACTTATTCAAGAATTGGCGGGCGGAAAAATTTCGTCCGAGATCGTAGACTTATACCCTTCAAAAGCTGAAAACAAATCGATCGAAGTAAAATATAAAAATGTAGATCGGCTTATCGGTAAGAAAATTCCCCACGAAGAAATTTTTTCAATCCTCGAAAGGCTTGATATTTCTGCAAACCATAAAACTGAAAATGGTTTCACGGCCTCCGTTCCACCGTATCGCGTTGATGTTTTGCAAGAGGCCGACATTATCGAAGAGATTTTGCGCATTTATGGTTTGAACAATATTGAGCTTATTGAATATTCGGGCACTGATTTCATCGCATCCTTTCCTGAAAAAGATAGTACGAAATTCAAGAAAACGATTGGCCAGTCTTTGGCTTCCAATGGTTTTTACGAAATTTTAACCAATTCGCTCACACACATCCGGTATAAGGATAAAATCAAGACCGAAGGTGATGCCGTTGAAATATTAAATAAACTCAGCGAAGAGCAAGGTGTCCTGCGGCAATCTATGTTATTCACCGGCCTTGAGGTCTGTGCGTACAACATCAACCGTAAACAAAAAAACCTGAAATTGTTTGAATTCGGCAAAGTGTATGGAAAAACAACGGAGAAGTATTTTGAAAACGAACGGCTATCCATTTACCTCACCGGCAACACCGATACCGAAAACTGGCAACATAAAACCCGGAACATAAATTATTTCGACATCGCTCAAACGGTCGTTCAAATATTGGAACAATGCGCTTTAACTAAAATAAAGCAAGAATCATTTAACGATGATGTGTTTGAATACGGAACAAAAATTTTGAAAGGCAGCCGGGAAATCGGGTGTGTTGGCAAAGTAAAAAACAATTGGACAAAAGAATTTGGAATCAAGCAAGAAGTTTTTTTTGCCGATCTGTCCTTCGATTTGCTTTTCAAGTCGGCAAACCCTAAGTTCGTTGCACAAGAAGTTCCGAAGTATCCGGCTGTGCGCAGAGATTTATCTTTGGTATTGAACAACCGGGTGAGTTTTGCGGAAATAGAGGCATTGGCACGAACTACGGAGCAGCGGTTGGTTAAAGAAATTATCGCGTTCGATGTTTATGAAGGCGATAAAATTGAAAGTGGTAAAAAAGCGTACGCGCTTGGGTTTACCTTGCAAGACGAACACAAAACGCTGACGGACGAAGAAATTGACAAGACCATGACCAAGCTGATCCATGCGTTTGAAGAGAAGATGGGCGCGGTAATCAGAAAGTAGAAACAAGACTGATAAAAAAGTGAATCTTTAGCCAATATGGATCAGGAAGCATTAAAAACCAGCCTCAACGGACTGGAACGCAAAATCATGATGCTCATTAGCGACAACAAAACGCTTAAAGATGAGATGCGCACCATAAAATTAGAGAACCACGAGCTGCGTACCGACCTGCGCAAGCGCGAAGAACAACTTGATCATTTTAAAAATCAGATTAAAATCACTAAAATTGTGGATAATATTAACCCGGGAGACGAAAGTATTTCGGAGTTGAAAAGAAAAGTGGAAGAGTATATCCGCGAAATCGATAAATGTATTGCTCATGTGAGCCGATAATCACGGTAAAATAATTGATGGACGAACTCTCTGTAAAAATAAAAATCGCAGACCGCGAATATCCGATGAAAGTAAAACGTGCTGACGAAGAGCGCGTGCGGGTAGCGGGTAAACTCATCAATGAAAAAATAAAAACCTATCGCGATAAATTCGGCATAGACGATAAACAAGACCTGCTTGCCATGGTAGCCTTCGATTGTCTGGTAGAAAAAATGACAGACGAAGAAAACCTGCAAGTGATCGACCAAACGGTTATAGAAAAAGTAGAACATCTAAACCGGATGGTTTCGCAAGTACTCTGAGCACCTTTGCTTTTCAACCTGCAGTAAGGCACTTTAACTTTCCCGGGTATTGTAAAACACTAACAATACCCCCATGGATTCCATAGAAATAATCTCAATATCTGTAGCCGCGTTTGCAGCCACCGTTGTGCTCAGCCTGCTTATTGGTAATTTTCTTTACAAACGGAAATTAAAACGAAACCAGGCCGAAGCTGAGGATAAGTCTAAGCTCATTGTTAAAGAAGCCGAGCTCCAGGCCGAAAATATCAAGAAAGACCGCATCATCGAAACCAAAGAAAAATTGATGAAGATGAAGCAGGAGTTTGAAGAAGAGGCCAACCGCAGGAAAAACCAGATCATAGCCAACGAACAAAAAGTAAAACAGCGTGAAGCGCAACTCAACAAAGAACTTGAACAACTGAAGCGTAAGGAAAGCGATGTGGATGAAGAACGCCAAAGCCTTGCGCAACAACATGACTTGGTAAAAAAGCGCAAAGAAGAGCTCGATCGGTTCAATGCACAAAAAGTAGCCGTACTCGAAAACATTTCAAAACTCACCGCAGACCAAGCGCGCGATCAGCTGGTGGAGTCTATGAAAGAAGAGGCGCAGACCAAAGCCAGCAGCTACATCAAAGACATTATGGAGCAGGCCAAGTTGAGCGCCACTAAAGAAGCGAAAAAAATTATAGTGGAGACCATTCAGCGCACGGCTTCGGAGCAAGCGGTTGAAAATTGTGTCTCTATTTTCAATATAGAAAGTGACGACATCAAAGGAAAAATTATTGGCCGCGAAGGAAGAAACATTCGCACACTCGAAGCAGCTACTGGAGTAGAGTTTATTGTAGACGATACACCCGAAGCCATCATTATTTCTGGGTTCGATCCGGTGCGCAGAGAAGTAGCCCGGCTTTCGCTACACCGGCTTGTGCAAGATGGGCGCATCCACCCGGCACGTATTGAAGAGATTGTAGCTAAGACCGCAAAAAATATTGAAGACGAAATCAATGAGATCGGTGAGCGCACGGTAATAGACTTGGGTATTCACGGGCTGCATCCGGACTTGGTGCGCATGGTTGGCCGTATGCGGTTTCGCTCTTCGTATGGCCAGAATCTCCTACAACATTCGCGCGAGGTGGCCAACCTTTGCGCCATCATGGCGGCCGAGCTTGGCCTGAATGTAAAGCAAGCCAAACGCGCAGGCCTGCTTCACGACATTGGGAAAGTGTGGCCTGAAGAATTGGAAAAACCTCACGCCATCGTTGGCATGGAACTGGCCCAGAAATACAAAGAACACCCCATCATCTGCAATGCCATCGGTGCACACCACGATGAAATTGAAATGACCAGCATCATCTCTCCCATCATTCAAGCTTGCGATGCCATCTCCGGTGCGCGGCCCGGTGCAAGGCGCGAGGTGATGGAACAATATATGAAACGCCTGAAAGAACTGGAGCACGTGGGCTTGAGCTTTGAGGGTGTTGAAAAATGTTACGCCATACAGGCAGGCCGTGAGTTGCGCGTGATCGTAGATGCCGAAAAAGCAACCGATGAGCGTGCCAGCCAACTGAGTTTTGACATTTCGCAAAAGATTGAACGCGACATGCAGTACCCGGGGCAAATTAAAGTAACCGTAATCCGCGAAATGCGCAGTGTAGCTTACGCCAAGTAAGATAAATCAACTCTACACAGACATTTTTCCGAAGGCGGCCTCAACCGTTTTTTTGTAGTTCGGGCCTATTGGTAACGATACCTTGTCGATGAAAATTTCTTCGGCATTGTAGGGGGTTACCGTTTGCGAATTTGCAATAAATGACCGATGAATTCCCAGGCTACGGTTATCTCTACACTTATAATTTCATCATGGGACGATTGGGGTAATTTGTGCCTGGATACACCACCATCTGCCGTTTTCTTTTTTGTAGGTATCGGTGTAGATCGAACTTCCGTTTATCTTTTTCCCATTCTTGATTCGGGTGTAAAAAGATTTTGACCGCACCAGTGCGATGTTGCCAAAAAAACGTATGTGCTCGTCCGAATAAGAAAACGATGTGAAGTTACCGTTTGGGTAGTCGGTCGCCCAATTCTTCATATATTCTTTCCTGTTTTCAATGCTTCCGTCATTTTCGATGCAAACAAAATCTTTGTGAATGATTTGGTTGTGTGCAATCGTATCGTGATTAATATAATTTTGGATAAACTGTGCATTTAGTTTCTGAAGTTGCTCCAGATCGTTATCACTATTCAACTTCCGAGGCTGTGCGTTTATTACGAACGATGCCGTCAACAGAAACATAATTGATTTTGCTGCTACCATTGTTAAATAGCCGTTATTCTTTTTGAATAAAACTGATTCGCTAAAAGTGAAATACTCAACCCAATTACACCCATGTGAATCCCAATGCCAATGAGTGTCGGGGTCAGTCGGTACACCAATGGCGGAACATTTGACAACGGGAGAACAACGGCATTCATCATGATCCACACAAAAATTCCGTAGCCAAACCCAACATAGATTTTGTTCTTTGTAAGTATTTTTAGTTTAGGGTAAGCCACAAAAAACAGCATTGTCCATCCGGTTGCGATGATGAAATGAAATAGTAACCCTGCCCACTCTAATCCCGAGTTTTGGTCAAGTGCTTGCTGCCCAAAAACGCCTGAGGCGATATACCGAAATACTTTGTAGGGAGTTGTTCCGCGTGCCAGATAGGCATGGGCGCAAGCTGCTGTGATATCAAGAATGCCCACGATCAGCCCCGACCTTAGCACAGCAAAAAATGGTGAAGCGTACATATATTTACGGGGGTTAGCTGATGTTTTGTTTTTGAATCTCAATGTAAGTCCTATCTGTTATTTTGTCAATCTACAAATAGTAAATACCTTATACTGGATGGCTTTTCCACATACAATCATTAATAATTACCAATCTATTCACATTTTTAAAAGTTCCAACACATAAGAAACTGATTCCCGATTTGAGACTTGTTTAGTTCTGAAAGCATCGATTTTAAGAGGTTTTCGAAGAACTTACGATTGGCATATTTTTGAAGCATACTCAGGCAATCCATAAACAGCCATGAATTTCAAATCAACCCTGATCAAACTTTATTACTTGTTGGTACATGCCGATGGTGTGGTAAACGAACGCGAAGTAGCCATTGCAAAAAAAATGAATAAAGAAGAAGGTATTGCAGAAAGTGATTTTGCTGTTGCAATTGCTTCGCTTAAAAACCAAAGCGTTGCGTCTATCTATTCAAGCGCGTTGGAAGAACTAAAAAAATTAGATCACAACCAACAAGTACGTATTGTGGGGTGGTTGTGTGTTACCGCCAATGCCGATGGCTTTATGGACAAGAACGAATGGAAATTCATTTACAAAATATACCATACAGAGCTTGCCCTTAATCTGGACGAGGTTATGAAAGTTCAAAAAGAATTGCTCGGTATTCCTTCAAAACCGATGTTGTCTCCTGTTTTGTAAACTAAAAAAACTGGCCAGAACAAAATCCAACCAGCATTCTTTCTTAAA
Organism: Bacteroidota bacterium; assembly: GCA_018267285.1. Taxonomy (GTDB): domain Bacteria; phylum Bacteroidota; class Bacteroidia; order Cytophagales; family Cyclobacteriaceae; genus ELB16-189. The sequence continues at coordinate 194,336 of JAFDYU010000014.1, forward strand.
TATTCTTATTTAATAGACACGGGTACTTCGGCAGTATCCCAACGGAACACAAAACCTTTGTTGTTTACCGCATAAACCAATCGTTCGCTGGCTTTGTTTGATTTTGATGGTTTTACTTTTACGGAAAGTATATTTTTTGCTGGGTCAAAGTTAGCTTCACCATTTCGAGTAATACCCCCCTGGCCTGTTTGAGAATTAAAAATAAATTCCCATTCGTTTTCACCGGGTACGATAAACAAACTGTACTTGCCAGCCGCCAGTGTTTTGCCTTCCACTTTAATTTCGCTATCGGTTTGGAAAACGGTGGCTTCGTTGGCACCCGCCCTCCACGCTTTTCCGTAGGGTACCAGCTCCCCAAAAATTTTTCTTCCCTTCACAGACGGGCTGCTGTAATCAATCGTAACCGTAGCTTTTCCAATTTTACCCGTAGCCACCTCGGGTGGGCTCGGTCTTTGCGATTTATCTTTTTGTGCCATTGCTGCTGTGGAAAGCAATATGCCAACCAACAATGTACCGATCGTAACTAACTTTACTTTTTTCATAGATTTATCTTTTGGGTTTACTAAAAGTGTTGATATAATGAACAAATTATTTTAAACGAATATGACAGATTTAAGGGTTTTGTATTCTGATTTTTTTAACAACGAATTAACATTTAGCGCTTCGCGCAGTAGCGGTCCGGGTGGGCAAAATGTAAACAAAGTAAACAGCAAAGTGACACTTCGCTGGAATCTGTTAAAATCATTGTTACTCACACCTGAAAGAAGAGAAGTTCTTTTGCATAAACTTTCAACACACCTAACCGGCTCGGGTGAGCTGGTGATCCATTCACAAAATCAACGTTCGCAACTACAGAATAAAGAAGAAGTGTTGAAAAAATTCGATCTTTTGCTTGCCGGTGCATTTGCTAAAAAGAAAAAACGAAAACCCACCAAACCAAAAAAATCTGCCGTACAATCCCGCCTCGATAAAAAGAAAAAACATTCTGAAAAAAAGAAGTTTAGGCAAAGTAAATTCTGAAAAAAACAAAAAACTTGTTCCCACTCCAAGCTTTGTTTATCTTCGGTTGCGGCTGCCCAAAAAAATATAAAATGTTTTCAACTAATTCCTAAATTCGCGCGCCAAAAAAAGATATCAAACTGAGGTGTCCATGAAACGTGAAAAGCCTATTGAAGCCATTTTTCTCGAATCACTGTTAAAAATGAGCCTTGCAGGAATTCTCATTGTGATTGGTGTAGATTTATTTTTCAATCAAATCACTGTAGTGCGCTCTGCTATTGTCAACTCTATAATATTACTTGCCATCTTAATTTCTTTTGCTCTTTACAAGAAGGGCCATTTCATATCTGCTGTGTTATCCCTTGGTTTTATGGCAATGTTCGCCATGTTTTACCAAAGTATTTTAGCTGAAACGATCACAACTTCTTCCATGGCTGTGGTAATGGTGATTGGTTTTGGTTTTTCTGTTTTGCTAAAGGGCAGACTTCCCATCTTACTTCATGCATTTACTTTACTTGGGGTGATTGTTGTTTTCGCTTGGCTCTCGCTGCACCCACTTCGGTACAATAAGCCCGATGCCAGCGAAATTATTGTTGCCGGGGTAACTTATGTTATTCTGTACTTCATTATTGCTTATTCCTCATTAATATTAAAACAAAGGTATGATGATGCGTACGACAAGCTTGCGCTACAAAACTATGAGTTGATAGAAAAGGCAAATGAAATTGAAACTCAAAATGAGGAGTTGGTACAGAGCCAGGAAAACCTTCACAACCTAAATATCCATCTGGAAAGCCTGGTGAATGAACGCACCGAAAAAATAAAAAAACAAAATGAACAACTGATACGTTATGCTTACTCCAACGCACATCACATGCGTGGGCCGGTAGCTCGATTACTCGGGCTTGTTCATCTTTCTAAAATAGAAAGCTCCATTGATTACCCGTTGCTATTTAAAAAAATGGAAGAACAAGCTAAAGAAATTGATGATGTGGTAAAAGAAATAAATCGGGAACTCGAAAACCAGCAGAAATAAAGTAGGCCTCTCTCAAAAAAGTTAATAATTATCATAGCTGAGCGAAGTCGAAACCTTTGTTTGAACTCAACCGGTTTTCGACTGCGCTCAGACTTACCTTTTAGTCTTTTTTCTTATCTCCGTACAAGATGGCTTCGTCAACTTCTTTTACGGCTTTGTCAACCGCTTCGGCTGCTTTGGCGCGATGTCCCCCAAAATCGCGCTTAGCCATCTGAAGGTGATTTTTTGCTTCGATCAAACTTTTCTTAGCTGCACTTAACTGTGGGAATTCGGCTGCAGCTTTGCCAAAGCAAAATGCGGCAACTACCAATGCGCAAACGGCTACTGTTTTAAGTGTTTTCATAATGATCTGGTTTAGGTGGAATATTCAAGTCACTCTACGACTCATTGACTTGTGTAAAGTTTAAATCAATATAAATAAAAAAAAACTAAAACGCATATCGAATTTATGCAGAAGGTATCCTTTTTGTTCCCTATAAAAAATATTACCATTTTTAATCCATGCTTTTGGCAATAGATATAGGCAACAGCGACATCACCGTTGGACTATGGAAAGACGATTCGTGGATTTGCCAATGGCGAATACCTTCGCGGGCAGAATTGCCCGAAGTTTTTTATGGCATTAAACTCCGCGATTATTTTCTTGAATCTGCTCAGAATGTCGCTGCGGTGAATACGGTTGTGCTAAGCAGTGTAGTGCCAGGCCTCACCGAAAAATGGAGGAGCGTAACCAAAAGTTTGTTCAATCAGGAGACTATAATACTAGGTCCGGCTATCTACTCGAAACTTCCTCTTACCGTTTTAAACCCTTACGAAATTGGCTCCGACTTGGTGGCGAATGCTGTCGCTGCTTATTTTAAAATGAAGCAAACGTGCATCGTAGTTGATTTTGGCACAGCCCTTACATTCACAACCGTTTCGGGCAATGGAGAAATTCTGGGCGTATCAATCGTGCCCGGTTTGCGCACCGCATTAAAAGCGCTCTCGCAAAACACAGCCAAACTCTTTGATGTGCCTCTTGAAATGCCCAAGTCTGCGCTCGGTACGAGCACCGTAACGGCCATTCAATCGGGCATGGTGATCGGTTATGAGGGGTTGGTAAAAAATATGGTAGAGGCCATTCGCAAAGAATTAAAAGAAGACTGCCCGGCAATTGCCACGGGCGGGCTTTCGTTTATCATTACTTCACTGAAACCCTATTTCTATTCCGTTGATCCAATGCTTACCTTGGATGGACTTAGAAGAGTAGCTGAGTTGTTACGTGAATGAATTTTTAAAAAGATAAAATCACCCGGCCCATCCTTCCCGATCTAGACTTCTGTATTGAATTGCCTCGGCTAAGTGTTCGATTTTAATTTCTTCAGACGTGGCCAGGTCGGCAATAGTGCGCGATACTTTTAAGATGCGGTCGTACGCACGTGCCGATAAGCCAAGGCGTTCCATGGCGGTTTTTAAAAGCGTACGGCCTGCATCGTTAATCACACAAATATCTTTCACCATGTTGCTCGGCATCATGGCGTTGCAATAAATATTTTTTTGGTCTTTAAATCGCTCCGACTGAATCTGTCTTGCATTTACAACCCGCAATCGTATCTCTTGGCTGGTTTCCGATTTTCGCGCAGCCGTCATTTCGTCAAAACTCACGGGCACAACCTCTACATGTAAGTCAATCCGGTCGAGCAACGGTCCGCTCACTTTACTTAAATAACGTTGCACCACACCCGGGGCACAGACACACTCTTTTTCGGGATGGTTGTAATATCCACACGGGCAGGGGTTCATACTTGCAATGAGCATGAAGTTAGCCGGGTAATCGGTTGAAATTTTTGCGCGCGAAATGGTTACGCGCCTTTCTTCCATGGGCTGGCGCATTACTTCAAGTACCGTACGTTTAAATTCGGGGAGCTCATCCAAAAACAATACACCATTGTGCGAAAGTGATATTTCTCCGGGCTGCGGATTACCACCACCGCTGTTATTTCCAAAAGATAGTGCGACATTTCAGAGCCATAATGCCATAAAACAATAAAAGGAAATGCGAAAAAGAATAATATTAGATGCGACACATTTTAAAAGTATAAAAGTTTATGCAACTATTTAAGCCGGTACGCCAGATTGGTTTCAAACATAGATCTGTTGCAGGATTGCAACATAACATAAAGAATGGAGAAAAGGTCCAGTTTGAATCAAGCTTAGAACGTGACTTCATAACAATCTTAAATGCTGACTATTGTGTTTCTGAATTTGTAGAGCAACCTATGACTATACGCTTTGATGATGAAAGCGGAAGGTCTCGATCCTACACACCCGATTTCCTCGTTCGATATAAAGATGATTTTAGTATCAAACAGCTACCCACATTATTTGAGGTCAAGTACCGAAAAGATTTATTTCAAAGTTGGAAGGATCTAAAACCAAAGTTCAAAGCCGCTATGAAATACGCAGATTCTCGCAAGTGGAAATTTAAAATTATTACTGAGAAGGAGATCAGAACGGACTTTCTTAGGAATGCTGAGTTTCTATGGAGGTATAAATTTGATCAGCTAAATTCTGGTGAAGAAATGGATCTCAAGATAATTTTACTGGCACGGTTAAAAGAATTGTCATTGACAACACCTCAAGAATTGATTTTGGCATCCTCGAAGAGTATTCTAATGAGAGGAAAATTATTACATGCGCTTTGGTCTTTAGTTGCTAACGGACAGGTCGGATGTGATCTAAATATAAAATTGAATATGAACAGCGAAATATGGGACATATGAATACGATTCAGATAAAACCTGGAGTAGAGGTAATGTGCAAGGGTGAGAGATATCTTATAACAAGATACATCGATCTACACACCGTTATGGCAGAAGACGCCAATGGAGGTATTGCTCGACTTGAGATTAAAGATATTATGCCGCTTGAATTGCATAGCGAAACAGAACACGCAATTAAAGAACGATTGGATTTAATGTCGATAACCGAAGATCAGTGGGTACTAGCTCAGGAAAGATTTGCGGTCATTAAACCAATTCTTGATGATTTAGGGAATGGAAAACTGGTAGCCAAGGCAGCTAAGAAAACTGGGAAAAATAAAGCCACGATTTATAGATGGGTCGAAAAGTATCAGACTACAGGATTAGTCTCTTCCCTCATTAACAGAGAAAAATCTGGAGGAAGAGGAAAGAGCAGGCTTTCACCAGAGATTGATCTTATACTTAAAGACACCATTGAGAAAGAATACCTAAATAAAGAAAGACACAAAATTGGCCATACGTGTCTAAAGGTCATCCAAAAATGCAAAACGGCAGGGCTAAAGCCGCCACATCCAAATACGATAAGAAATCGAATTCATGAAATATCTGAAGAAACTAGATTGAGAGCTCGTTATGGGTCTAAGGTTTCCGATGAGAAATTTAAACCGAAAGATGGAAAATTTCCTGGCGCTGATTTTCCACTTGCAGTCGTTCAAATTGATCACACAAAGTCTGATATAATTTTAGTTGATGAGGTCACAAGAATTCCAATTGGTAGGCCATGGTTGACGTTAGCGATTGATGTTTATAGTAGAATGTGCGTTGGTGTAAACATTTCACTAGATCCTCCTGGAGCGATGGGGACAGGAGTCTGCTTGGCAAATTCTATACTTCCCAAGGACAAAACATTAGCTGAGTACAATCTTAATGGGGAATGGCCATCGTGGGGAATAATGAATAAGATTCATGCAGATAATGCCGGTGAATTCAGAGGTACGATGATAAAACGTGCATGCGCAGAATACGGTATAAAGCTCGAATGGAGGTTAATTGCAAAACCGAACTATGGTGGGCACATCGAAAGATTAATGGGTACTCAAAACGAAATTACCCATAATTTACCAGGGACTACATTCAGTAATTCAAAACAAAGAGGCAGTTATGACTCTGTAGGAAAGGCGGCACTTTCTCTTAAAGAGTTCGAAGAAATATTCCTCACATACATCACAGAGATCTATCATAAAAGATTTCATAAAGGAATAAATAATACACCTCTTGCTAAATACATGGAAGGGATTTTTGGGACTCCAGAGAATCCAGGTACCGGCTTTCCAACGAAGATTTTAGATGAAAGAAAAACCCGACTTGATTTCATGCCCTATTTCCTAAGAACAATTCAGGAGTATGGTGTTAAGATTGACCATATCGACTATTATCATGACGTTCTCAGAAAATGGATTCATTCAACAGAGAAAAAAAGCGGGAAGTACAAAGTCAAAACTAATTTCATTTTTAAACGCGATCCTCGCGACATCAGTAAAATCTATTTCTGGGATCCTGAGTTGAAGGATTATTTCCCAATACCTTACAGAAATATTGGTCGACCATCAATTAGTATTTGGGAATTTCGGAAAGCATTAAAAGGTGCCAAGACTCTCGGCAGGGAAAATGTTGATGAAGAATCAATCTTTAGAGCATACGAACGAATTACTGAAATCAAAGAGACTGCAGTTCGGAAAAAAATGGTAGCTAAGAAAGCTAAGCTCAGTCCGGAGTTGAGAGAATTCTCAAGGAAATCAAATTACATTCCCGACATTGGAAAGAAGATGGTAGTAGAACCTATTGTATTGGAAGATATTAAACCCTTTGAAGATCTTGATCATGGAACATCTCTCTAAAGAAGCCCAGAAAGCCTTATTGCTCACAGACAAAGAAAGAATCAAGTACATCAATAGTGATAAGTGGATTGGCTATACTAGATGTTCCGAAATATTAAATAGGATGTCTGATCTGCTTGACTATCCTCAATCAAGTAGAATGCCCAATCTTATTATCATAGGTGACACGAATAATGGAAAGACTGCCATCCTAAATAGATTTACTAACCAACATAAGGCTTTTAGAAAATCTCCTGATAGTGAGTTAATTCTTCCAGTAGTTCACATTCAGTCTCCGCCAGTACCCGATGAAAAGCGACTTTATAATTCAATCCTTGACCGTCTTCTTATATCATACAAAGCCAATGAAAGAGTTGAGAAAAAGGAAATGCAGATTGTGAATATGTTAAAACATCTAAATACCAGGATGATAATAATTGACGAGATGCATAACATTTTAGCTGGCACAATCACCAAACAGAGAGCTTTTCTGAACGTTCTAAAATACCTTTCAAACGAATTAAAAATATCCATAGTAGCTGCGGGGATAAAAGAAGCGCTCAGAGCGATATCGATTGATCCACAACTTTCAAATCGTTTTGAGCCAGCAATTCTGCCGAGATGGAAAATGTCTCAAGATTATTTGCGACTACTTGCAAGTTTTGAACACATACTTCCATTAAAAAAGAAATCCAACTTAATCGATGATTCCACATCACAAACTTTATTGTTAATGAGTGAAGGACTTATCGGTGAGCTTTCAACAATTTTAAAACGGGCCAGTGTATTCGCTATACAAGAGAAAAAAGAAAAAATTGATAAATCACTGTTGCAAGATTTAGAGTGGAAAGCTCCCGAAGTCAGGAGAAAGGAAATTCATAGTGTATGAAATGAAGAATTCAGTTAGTTGGATTGTGCACGTAAGGCCGCAACCTGATGAATTATTAAGTAGTTGGTTAGTAAGAAATGCCCTAGTGCAGCTGACCAAAGTTCACACCTTTTGTTCTAGTAATTGGCCTTCCATTGAGTTTTGGAATCGCGACATTGATAGATTTTCACATCCCCTGGTAATTCAATTACTCGCGCATAGGACATCAACTCCTCTTAAGGCAGCCAATGAAACATCATTGCAATCCTATATTGGAAAATTATACAAGAAGGATGCTAAAACATTTAATAGTTTTTTATTGCCATGCGGAATCTGGCATAGAAAAAGAAAACTGCCCGGATTGATGTTCTGCCCTAGCTGCTTGGAGAAAGATGGGGAACATCCTTATTACCGAAAAATCTGGAGAGTATCCTTGTCATTTTGCTGTACTAAGTGCGGCATACTTCTTCTAGATCGATGTGAGTTTTGTAAAGCTCCAGTGGCATTTTTCCGAAATGATTTTATTAGCAAGAGTGATATTCCTAGACGGAAAATTGATCAGTGTTATAACTGCGGAAAATCTCTTATCCACTGTACACGATTGAGTGCTTCTGCTAATCAACTGCGGCTGCAGGCAATTCTTGAAGAATATATTGAGACGGGATTTCAAAAATATCACATGAGAAACTTTTTTGAAGTTGTGCAACAGATACAATGGTGCTTGTATAGTAAAAGTAAGCGCTTGACAGGGTTTAAAAAGATTGTGAAGAAGAAGAACCCGTTTCGCAACAATTACAATTTCTCTCTGAGGAATAAAAAATTGAACCTCTTTGCTTTTAGAGGTATCGAACAAAGAAGGCTTCTGTTTCAAATCTCTTGCTGGGTTCTTGATTCTTTTCCTTTCCGGCTACGCAATCTAATGCAAGAATCAAACACAACATTTAAAGCTATAGTTGGCGAAAATAAATTTCTTCCCAATTGGTTTACAGACCGACTACTGACTCCTGGGCTTGCTTCACAAAAAAATCTAACGAAATTTTTCTAAGTGCCCTCAAATTCAACTTAGGATCATATGTAACTAACTCATACACTTCTTGAAATCCGAAATCAAGAAAAACTCTGCATGTAGCTTCAAACCAACCAGTTCTTGGCCTTTTCCAATCGAATAAGTGATGCCCTTCATAGTTTAATTCTATCTTGTCTTCTATTTCCGAAATGTCATGGATTTCTACTCCAACGGAAGAAACTTCGGAACGAAAAAAATATGCGGTGTGTGGATTTTTACCTTTGATAAATCCTATATCGTTAGCCAAACTCGATGCGGGACTTGGTACTTTATTACGGAGAGAGAGATTCTTCAGAAAATTCTTTCCGTTGACGACCCATATCAAATTTTTGTAAAAAGATTCTCTTGATTTTAATTCCGCAGAACTGATCGGGGAATTCTGCAGTTCGATAACAAGGCCGGCATCAGTTTTTACATCGGCAATGTGCTTTTCACCTGTTATTTCATCAAAGTGAACCACCTCTTGCCATTCCTTCGGGAAAAGGGATTTCCAATTCCTGTGCCATTCAGTTTCATTTTCCCACCAATTATCACAATGATTAAGGCTCTTATGAGCCCAATGATGAATTTTTTTTGCACCACATTTTGCCTCTGTTTCTTTTTCACAAGATGGGCAGAAACCCCTTCCTTGAATGAAGGCTTCAGATTTTATACCATTTACAAGAGAATATTTCATTACATTTTTATTTTGACCGTTGTCTTATTTCAATGCGATTTATTTACCATCTGCTATAAAATAAGAAAGACCAATTTCTTGGTCTTTCTTTGATGCAACGTGGGCTCTATTCAATTGAGCTACGAGGGGTTTTATACTTCCTCACTTTGCCCCCTCGGCAAGATTCAAACTCGCATCTCCAGCGTAGATCTTAATGCAATCAATTTATTTTTTTTTCTGTCGAGTGCTTTTTGCTTTTTGTTCTCTTTCCTTTTAATGGTCTTGTGGTTGGTGCTGTGTCGGCTTCATTGGCGAAAGCGGCCATCTGTAAAAATGGTTCACCCGCAACAATGGGTGAACTTACTGGAACAGACGAGAAGTTGGATTTATTTAACTTCTGTAAAATTGGGCCAGTGCTTTTTAGTTCTTCTGGTAAGAGAATTTCAGTCTTACCATACCGTAGCTCAAATTCCTCAACTTCCTTATCGGTCGTTGGAAAGATAAACCCCTCTTTTTTCAAAATTTCAAAAAAGAGATTTTCAAAGGCCGGTCTTTTGTTTTTCATAATAAATTTAGGGATAAACGAAATTTAGGATAAATGGTGTTTAAGAATTTTGCTTAACTCAGCAAGAGTTCGATTTTTAATTTGTCGTATATGTGAGGAGTCTATATTATAAATCTGGCAAAGTACTTCCATCACCCCTGGAGGGAGATGAGCATCAGGGTTATCAATATCGTGGTGGAGCATGTAAGTCATTAGAATGTGACGCTTGTCCTGGTCAATTTTATCAAGAGCCTCTTCTAAATCTGATGAACTAACTTTTAAATCCGTTTTTATACGATACTTCGGGATTTTCTCTTTGGACACATTTTTTTCTGGTGGCTTTACTTTACTATGATCTATATCCTCGCTTTTCGATATTGGATAGTCCTTGCGTTGGTGGAGCAAATCGATGAATTTGTTTCGGGCAATTGTTCCAAGCCATGCCTTAATGGAGGAACCTTTTTTAGGATTGAAGGTACTTGCGCTGAGGTACACTTGAATGAAGGTATCTTGTACAAGATCCTTTGCCAGTTGATAACCGTCCTTTAATCTTCTGCAGGCAACATAACACACCTTGAAAAGGTATGGCACATACCTTCGGTGGAATTCGTTAAAAGCTCTGTCAGCTAAGATTTTATTTTCGTCAGATTTACTAATCAGAATGAGTAAATCATTGTCTGCGGTCGTTTTTAGGCCTGTTTCGGAACTCACTATTAATCGATTAAATGCTCCCATAGATATTGTCTTTTATATAATATACTTGCAAGCGTTACATGCTGCAAACCACCCGTTCTTCTTTTCTTTGGCCACGCTTTACACCGTCACGCTTTGGAGTATTATATATAAACGATCACAAATGAAAGATTCAAGCAAAAACGAAGAAAACACTGAAATTTTCGACATTGAAGCAATGTCGAAAGAAGGAAAGACACCCCCGCCAGGCAAAAAATACATGATAAAGGTCGACAACAAGACTTATGTAGTGCCTCAAAAGTTGTCCGGAAGAGAAATTTTGGAGACAGCCGGTAAGAACCCCTATGATAGATTTCAACTCAATTTGAAGCTACGGGGAGGAATTGTGAAAAAGATAGGTTATGCAGAAATCGTGGACTTCACACAGCCTGGCATAGAGAAATTTATGACCATTCCGCTGGATCAAACTGAGGGCTAAAATGAGAAGATATTTTAATTTGACAGAATCCGACCATGACTTCTTAGAATCCAATAAGTTCAATTGGGAAACGGTAAAAGAACACAATATGCAATGGCTTTTGCTCCACGACTTCCCAGTTCCCGATGGATATAATTGCAAGTCGGTTACTGTTGCATTAATGATCCCGCCTGGGTATCCGGTAGCTCAAATAGATATGGCTTTTTTTCATCCGTTTTTATCGCGTTTGGATTTAGCACCGATTGGCGCTTTGTCCTTTCAGAATATTGATGGAAGAATCTTCCAAAGATGGTCGAGACACAGAACAGCGCAGAACCCTTGGCAACCTGGTGTTGATGATGTCTCTACGCACCTTGAACTAGTAAAGTATTGGTTTGAAAGAGAAATTAATAAGACCCAATGATTCATGAGAGTTAGTGTAACGATTCCCGAATCCATTTATAGTCAACTATACAGTCATTTGTATCCTGGAGACGGATTAGAGGCAGTGGCACTAGCTCTATGTGGACGGTTGGCTCATGGTGATGATCAAAAACTTCTTTTTCACAAACTGATACCCATACCATATCATGATTGTGAAATTAGAAACGAGAGTAGAGTAACCTGGAAAACAACACTTCTGCAACCTTTACTCATTGAAGCATCAAAAAAAAACCTGTCAATTGTAAAAGCTCACAGTCATCCCGGTGGATTTAACAGTTTTTCACAAACCGACAACACATCAGATTCGGAACTTTTTGAGTCAGTTTTTGGATGGATTGACAGTAAAGACATTCATGCAAGTATGATCATGCTTCCTGATGGGGAACTCTTTGGGAGATATATTAATCATGAAATGAATTTTTATCCGATTGATAGAATCACTGTTGTAGGTGATGATATCAAATTTTGGCCTACATACATCAACAAATCAAATAGTGAAGAATTTAATTTAAGAACCGAGCAATTATTCGGACCTAAGACAATGCACATGCTTAAAAATCTTAAGGTAGGAGTGGTCGGATGTTCAGGCACTGGAAGTCCGACTATTGAACAATTGGCAAGGCTTGGAGTAGGACATTTGGTATTAGTTGATCCCGATCACATTGAAGAAAAAAACCTTAATCGAATTTTAAACTCGAAAATGACCGATGCTTTGGCAAAGGAAAAAAAGGTTGATGTTATTAAGGGGGCGATAGATAGAATGGGTTTAAAAACCAATGCTCTTTCAATTTCAAAAAACTTATATGATGACATTGATGCAATAAAAGAGATCGCCTCCTGCGATATTGTTTTTGGCTGTGTTGACAGCGTTGATGGAAGGCATCTTCTTAATTTAATAAGCTCTTTTTATCTAATTCCGTATTTTGATTTAGGTGTGAAGTTACTTTCAGATGGCCGAGGGGGCATTGATAAAATAGTTGGATCTGTGCATTACATCAAGCCAGGGGGCGGCTCGCTTATGTCAAGAGGGGTGTATTCAAGTGAAGATTTACGAGCGGCAAGTATTTTTCGTGCGCAAAGGGATAATTATAATTCGTTAAAAGAATCAGGATATATAGTTGACGTAAACGTTGATAGTCCTGCGGTTATCAGTATAAATATGTCTGTTTCAGCATTTGGAGTTAACGAATTTTTAGCAAGGCTTCATCCATTTCGATCAGAATTAAATAAAGAATTTGACATTACGCGATTAAGCATATCTGACGGTTATACAATGCACGAATCAGATGAAACAGTAGATCCTTTTTTTGAAAAATATGTTGGGCGAGGCGATATGAACCCATTCTTAAACTTACCTGAGTTAAAACCATGAAGTTCAATTTTTCGTTCCGTAAAAAAGAAAAAACAAATTACACACTCATTAGCATAGAGGACTTTCCTGAGGCAATTGAAGGGGGGAAACTCTACTTAATAGGAAGTCAAAATAAAAAATGGCTGATCGCTATGTTATGCCCATGTGGCTGCGATGCAGTAATACAGTTAAATCTTTTGAAAGAAGCAAAACCTCAGTGGAAAACACGTATTAACAAAAAAGGACACATTACTGTACTTCCTTCAATTCGAAGGATCATTGGATGCCAGAGCCATTTTCATATTATTAAGAGCTCCGTCCAATGGCATTAATCAATCATAGATTTAAGTATGTCAATATCTGAATCACCATCAGACTTAGAGATCTGAGGGCGTACTTGGCAGATGTATTTTCGGTTGGTATTTAGATAGTTGGAGCTCTTATCCATTTTAAAAAATCTTGCTTGAATTATTCGCGAGCCGACAAGTAGTTTAACTGGAGTATTACCTGTATTTATGAGTTCAATAGACAAGCAGCCACAATACCCCGGCTGAATAACTGTTGATAGACTGAATCCTAAACGACTGAAGGAGCTACGTGTACTTAAAGCAATAAATATGTTCTTTGGAAGTTTGATGTACTCTAGCGTAGAACAGAGGACAGTTTGATGAGGATGGAACACGAAAGATTCTCCAACTAAACGTCTTGATTCATCATAAAAACTACTGATTGTGCGATCTCTGCCAGTGGCATCAATGTTCACCTCGCGCCCCAGAAATGAAAGCAAAAAGTCTGTACCCAGCCGTAAATCCAAACTCATCTCACCGAGTTGTGAATCCTCCAAAAGAGGGCGTATTACAAGCTGACCACTTTTTATGAGCTTACTTATTTCTTTTTTTGTTAGGTACATTTTTCTTTTTCCATTCTTTAAGAAGAAAATAATTACTTATTGATTTTTCAATCAAGTTATTGAGGATTGTATTCAACTGACTTGGATTACTGAACTTCTTACGCAATACGCTGTTCTTGTTTAACCAAATGCTCCATCCCTGAATGAAGAGAGAATGAAGTTCAGAATCATTTTTAATGTTCGGGGGTATTAAATTATTAAAATCTTTAAGGGGGATTTTCTTGTACCGAATTTTCAGATCTTGGTCGGTGATTATTTTTGTTGCATTCATAAGTAAATCCAGATTTTCGGATTTTTTTCCTGCAACGAAATCTTTCACAAAATTTATTCTATTCTCAGTTGATGGATGACTATCGCTGGAAGGGGCCTTGTAGGCTATATAATTTAAATAATGATTAGCGGAAAGTCCGATGTACTGTGCAGCAAAGACATCAGCAAAATGCTCCCCTAAATACATTTCCAGTTTTTTCTTTTCAATGTCAGGTAGCCCGCTGAATTGTGGCTCGCGTTGAACAATCCTTTGGGTAATTTTATAATACTGCTTATCAATAAAGTGACCGATTTCATGATACAAGACTACATTTCCGAGGTAATCATGAACTAAGTATTTGGGAATATTTAACTGAATAAGACTTTTGTTGAAAACGATGCCGTATCGCGCAAAGACTTGAGTAGCAAAGTAGTCGTTAATATTTTTTAGGGAAAACTGTAGGCTATACGAATCCATTTTATTGGAAAGAGATGTAACGATGCTATGATCCTCGTAGTCGCTTATCCAGTCTTTTAATACAACATTGAGGCAGTTGATAATTTCATACGGCACAAGATTAATCGTACTATTATCTAAGAACTCTACCCAATTGAATACGACTTTTAGTATAAAGCGATGAGCTTCAATGTCATCTTTAGTAAACCTTTTCTGGCTCTTGAGTTTTATTTGATCAACAAGATCGAGAATCTGATCGTGAAATTCTTTTTTTACCTTATCTGAATATTTATTCGACCTGGTCTTCAGCAAGGCTCGTTCTAGTTGAGCAAATCTTAACTCAAAGGTCTGGAGATTCATTAAGGATTTTAGACTACATGAAAAGTGCCCCGCTTAGTGATGAGTGTGGCTAAAAAATCACGAACAGTTTTGAAGACGTTGTCGCTTATGTTTTCAGGATCCACTTGATCAGCAAAATACGGTTTGTTATCCTTCGCGATTAGATACACAAGGTTATAGATGGATTGATCAATCTTGTAGAGATCGATTTCATTTTTTGCTAATTTATGAGCGGTAATGATGATGGATTCCGATATCTTTTTGTAGTCCTCTTTGCCGTATTTAAGATACTGATCCAGCATCAATGAAAACAACTCTAATTCACTATTCTCTATTGATTTCGCATTATACATGGAATGTATAGTTAGTTATAACAACGTTGAGAGGACTAATTAGGTGCAAATATGGTATTGAAAATACCAGGAATCAAGGATATTTCCTATGATTATAGTATCAAATTGGTTACCGCCACTCAACAATATGTGATAGGACACCCAAAGACCCCTGCTGAATTACAGCCGCGTTTCCCATTGTGAAACGCTTCCAAGTAATATATGTGCATACGGGAAGAAACCAGGAGACTGGTGAGCCTCCTGATTTAGAGTTAAGTAAACACCCAAGCCCAGTAAGCTTGGGAGGTACTAAATAATTGACGTTATAATAGTAGCCACCGTTTTCTTATTCTCCAAATTTATCCAGGCTTGCCACACCGAAATCCCGTTAAGTGCGTCTCCTTTAAATTTTAACGATAAATAATACTACTAAGTTGACTCAAACATCCTTGTAAAGAGATTGGAAACATTCTCAAGGTGCCCTCAAGGGTAAACTGAACCTAGCGCATAGCGTTGGCCGGTGGTTACTGTCTTTTTTTTTCAACTGATTTAAAAAACAACACTAATGAAAATCATAGTATACTTACCGAATAAGGAGATAAAGGAAATTTTTCCTAACGGTGCGATCAAAGTTGGCGAGCTTATAAAATTAGTTTCTCCACAAACGGCCAATCTTGCCGATAACTTAGAAGATCAAGAAGTCTATTTACTTGACAAGCCAGATGAACTTTCAAAAGATTCAAAAACAGATGACCACAAGGCTTTTGTAATTCATCGATGCAAGAAGGTTCAGGTAACTGTTATCTACTCCAATAAATCTTTCACACACGCTTATCCACCGTCAACGTTGATTAAGCACATCAGATTGGAGGCGATAAAGAAGTTTGAAATTGATGGGCCAGCCGGTGAAAATCTTGAGCTCTTTGAAAATGGCGAAAACCAGAATTCAAAAGTGAATAGAAATTATCCGATAGGATACTATTCAGACTACCCGACTTGTTCAATCAAGTTGTACTTAGCTGATCCAAACGCTTTTGCAGGATGAAGCCTGATCAATTGCTTTTTGAAGATCATTTAAGATTACCAGAATTTACCCAAGGAGAAATTCTTGGATACTGGGGTATAGTAAATGAAAAGGAAGAGAGGGAGGCCATTTGGCCTCTCTCTTTTTTTTGGATATCGGTTCCTCCAAGAGGGACAAAGCAAATAACAAAGTATTATCTAAGGTTAGAATTAACGAACTACAATGTGCTTGCTCCAGCCGGGTGCTTTTGGGACATTGAAAAAAATGTTCGCTTGGACAATTCATTGTGGCCTAGGGTAACAGGTCCGTTTGCGCGGGGCTTTAGGATAGATTGGCAAAATGCGCACGAGCTATACGCACCTTGGGATAAGGGCGGTCTTCAAGCACACCCTGAGTGGGCAACGACTAGTAGCGCTGTGGCGTGGAAATCAGGGAATTCTAAAATCCACAATTATCTGGAGATCATGTACGAAATATTAAACAGTGAAAACTATCATGGAACCAATGCAGGCTAAAATAATATTGAAAAAATCACTTTGGGAGGCATTATACGCTGAGCTAGGCAAAAGAGGAAAAGGCGAAACCGAAAGCGGTGCATTCTTATTGAGCGCAGAAAATTCAATGGAGATTGTTGAATTCGTATGCTATGATGATCTAGAACCTGGATGTCTCGACTCAGGAGGAATTCATTTAACAGCCAAGGGCTTTATTAAGCTCTGGGACTATTGCTTTGAGAACAAACTTGAAGTAAGAGCTGACATCCATACTCACCCGGGCAGAAGCACGAGGCAAAGTTACATTGATAAAGATAACCCGATGATAAAAATTAAAGGGCACATAGGCATTATTGTACCTCACCTTGCTTTACCACCTCAGTGCGAAATGAATGCACTTGGCATCCATGAATTTATGGGAAACGGTTTTGTTTGGAAGGAGTGGAAATTTGGTGATGGAATAATAAAAGTAATCTGATCAATGAGTATACTACAAAAAGAATCAATAAGTCGATTGGCTGTAGCTTTTTTAGAATTGGATCCAAGTCTTGCAGAGCTTGGAGATAAAGCCCTTGATTCCATTAAAGATCGACTTTCAAGTTACACGGTTGCTATTTTTTGTAATGAAGAGATCGAAAACTCGGCTTCGCAGCAAGCTGCACTGTTAACAGCAATTAACGTAGGTAAGCGCTGTTATAAAGGCGGAGTTTTTGTGTTTCTAAAAGAAGAAGTTAAGTGTCTTTTGAATTGGCCGATAAGAGCATCATTAAATGAAATTGCTGAAGAACTTGGCGCGCGTGTGAATTCAGGTAACGAGAAAAACGTTTATACCGCTGAGATATTAATTGGTTCTGCAAAATTAGATAATGACAAATGGTTATTGCAGGTCAATGATTGGAATGCAGGGATAATTCCTCCAGGGATTAAACACTCAACACTAACTGGGGCTCAAGATTTTCCTCTGGGTGGTATTTTAGGCGGGGCACTATCAATAGGTCTAACCTTCCTCAAAATTGCTGGCTTCGATCATAGCATAGGATCAGAAGCCGTGGGGCTTTCTCTGTGGCGACCTGATCTTAATTGGGATGATCCCCAGTCTATCGGACCAAAACCGGAGAGCTTTCCTAACAAGGTATGGATTTTAGGGCTTGGTCACTTAGGTCAAGCATATACATGGGCCCTTGGATTACTTCCTTTAAGGAATCCAAAAGATCTTTTCGTTAAAATCCAAGATGATGATCGCATTGAGGAAGGAAATTATGACTCAGGGATGTTAAGTGAAAAGATTAATGAAGGTGAGTATAAGACTCGAGTCTGTGCAAGTTGGTTAGAATCGCGAGGAATTTTAACCGCTATTGTGGAAAGAAAATATGATGAAAAATATCACAGACAAAACACGGATCCCGAAATATTACTTGTTGGTGTTGATAAACTTGAGGCCCGTAAGTCACTAAAAATTGAAGAGTTCAAATTGGTTTTGGATTGCGGCTTAGGTGCGGGTTTGAACTTTGACATGATTAGATTTAATATTTTCCCTAATCTTAAAACCAGCCCTAAAAAATTTTGGGAGAATGCAAAAGAAATTGAGAGTACGCCAGTGCTAAAAAATCTATCGCAAAAATTAATTGGCTGCGGTTACACAGTTGGTATAGCTTCTGCATTCACAGGATGCGTAAGTGCCTGTTTAATCATTTCAGAAATTCTTCGTTCGTATCATCAAGGAATTAAACTTGATCACCACTACATGTCGATAAGAGAGCTGTCAAGTAGCAATTTGAGTTTAATAGGTGATTATAGGACTGAAACCTTCTGTGGAAGTACTCCGATGAAGTAAGGTTTAAGTACTGAATCGAATCCCTTGGAATTAGGACGTCAATTTTCTCGCACAAAAATCTATTTGTAATCTTGCATTTGATGACTAACCAGCAGAGGGACTGCGACTGAAATTCAAAATTCATGGCAATCTAAGTGATGAGGACTTGATCAAAAGATTTATTCCGACTAATCTATCTGAATCAGAATTGCAACTCATTAAAGAAAAGGCTAATACTCTCGATCAATTACTGATCTCTATTGAGCGCTACTTTAATTCAAACTGATTTGGTTTGCTAAAAATTGCTTTCGAGCTTCGATGCATGAAACTAGCAGAACTTGAGCAAGGAATTTACAAAGTTAAGGTCAACAAAAGCACTTCTATAATTAAGCCAAATAAGAATGCACCCAAAGCCAGCGCTCATCTATTGTTTGTGAAAGGATTTGGTGAACAAAAGACATATAGACTAGACAATGGTATTGCTCAGCCCAAAAAGTACTTTGTTGCTGATGAACGCGAGTTTGAGGTTGTCAGAAAACTAGGTGATATCCCAGTAAACGTGCAACGAATTTATTTAAACTTGGAAAGATGAAGAAGGGGATGATTATTTTTTCTCGACAAGTGACGCGTGGGCTCTAAGATCAATGTTTGAAGAGTTCAAGTTTCTGGCAAATCCTTTCAACTTTAGACCGCAAAGAAAAAGAAGATGACCTGGCTTGAAATCCTATTCTTTATTGTAGCATGGTTAGCAGGAATGTGGCTTTGTTCCAAAGCATATGACGTCTTGCGGGAGAAATAATAACTCAAGGATACAGATGAAGTCTTGACTACAATTCATTTTTCTCGCCTGACTTTATTTTCGAAATAATTCTTTCAGCTCTAGTTTCACTTGTATCGTCCCTAAGATGCTTAATGCCATGGAATCTTAATCCTTCGTAGCCCTTCATATCTTTTAGAACTGCTTCTTTCAAGGCCACGTGAGACAGAAATTCATTTAATTCTGAATCAACTAATTTTCTTCTATCCTCTTTGCTCTCGAAAACCACCATGAACCCATGTTCTTTCGGTTTCTTTTTATTATTCAATCTTCTTTGAACATCCATGAGATAAAAAAACTCGCCTTCAGAAAGCTTACACTCAATCAAAAAACATTTTCTTAGGACATCATATTTTATCAAAAAACACCAGTCATAGGCTGGGCTATATTGTGCAAACTTGGAATATGGAAAAAATGAATAACCTTGTCCATCATTCAAATCGCAATCCTCTGTCGTTACCCCTAGTGTATTTAAATTTGCTACTACTTTATCAAAGGCTTCTTCTGTGTTCTGATCCAAGACGTGATCTACTAGTTCAGAATCTTTGCCAATAACTCCGGAATTTTTTTTGCCTCCTTCGCCTCGTGTCCTGCGTCCCGAATCCTTCACCAGTTTGTTGATGATTTATCCTGTAGTTTTTTGATCTTCTTTATCAACTTTTGAGGCATCGAAACTTGCATTTGGAAAAGGAGGAAACTCGATTTTAATAATCTCTTTTTCATCTTCCCCGTCTGGCTCTCTTTCTCCATCCTCACTTACAGGTGGTTTCTTTTTATCTTCTTCCTTTGGATCTTTTGGATCCTTACCGTTTTCATTGGTGTTTTTTCTTTTTTGCCTTTTAGGTTTACGCTTTTCCAATTCGTGATCAACTTTATCTGCGATACTTCGACCATCATTTATTCTAAGAAAATCCAGGTCATCAAAAGGAAAAGGATGACTGCATGAATGTATTTCAGTGACTAAAGCAATTCTGGGAGCATCCTTTAAATGGGGAAATCTCTCAAGAAATTTGGACTTCTCTTTAACAGTAATACTTTCATAGTTGACCAATAAGTTTGTTTGATCATTGAAGGGAAATCCTGATGAAGGATATATACTATATTTTTTACTCTCCAGAAGTGAATCATAAATCTTTTCAGCATTTTTAAACGCTACATCATCAAAGACCATTCTTCCAACAGTTTTTGCGCACTTGTCTTCGATTTTCTTGCTGAGCATTACAAACGGGACTTCTTTATCGTCTCGTTTAACAAAAGCACTATATTCAGGATAAAAAATTTCCTTTGTGCTGAGTCCACCATTGAAAAGGGCGGAAACTAAGTTTGATGTGAATCCATAATAAAATCGGATGATTTCATATGTTGGGATCACTACTAATCCAAGCTTCGACTTCTTCGACTTTTCATCAAGGTTGTCTCGATTTTTAAATTCACAAGTCACGTTGTTGAATACCCAGACCTTAGAACTCAGCTGACCTTGGAGGTTGAAATAATAAGTATCACTAATATTGATAAGGTCTGCCAAGGCACATTCTTTCCCGGACTCAATTGAGATTTCAAGGTTTACTAATTTGCCAAAGGCAACGTGTCTTTTTACTAGATCCTCACCACTGTAAATGCTCCCAACTCTTAGTGCAGCAAGCCTTCTCACATTTATTTTAACCATCACATCTCCTCCTCCTTTAAGGAAGGGATGATTTTTGTCCTTGTTAAAATATTCCTGGTAATTAGTTACCTCTTGAAAAAAAACTTCAAGTAGTTTTTCTTTATTATTTCCTTCGACCAACTGACCAATATACTTAAGCCTATAGAACTTGTCCCGTTCTAGTGAGGTCAGTTTCAGAAGCGGCATAAATTCGCATTAGCTTCTGGAAATTCGCGCTTTCTTCTGGAATTGACAACCGCCCACCAAGGCAACATCGGAAATGGTATGGTGCGGAGAACGAAATGGGCGGGTGGTGATCAGCGTTCCGTCTGCGCCTACTTTGCCCGCCACCGAATGTATCTTGGTTGTTTCGAGTGCTTCGTTCAGGGTGAGCGGTGGCAAAATGGTTGGGAGCCGCTTAGCCAACATAGTTTTACCCGCACCGGGTGGACCGATTAAAATAGCGTTATGCCCTCCGGCTGCGGCAATTTCAAGTGCGCGTTTAATATTTTCCTGCCCTTGCACATCTTTAAAATCTGTTTCGTAATTATTGAGTTTGTTCTGAAAGACTTCGCGTGTATCGATTGAGAGGGGTTCAATTTTCTTTTTACCCTCTACAAACTCAATCGCCTCGTTCAAATTATCAACGCCAATCACATCCAAGTTATTGACAATAGCTGCCTCGCGTGCATTAGATTTAGGCAAAATAAATCCTTTGAATTGTTCCTTTCGAGCTTGAATGGCGATGGGCAGCACTCCTTTGATTGGTCTTAATTCACCATCCAGCGAAAGCTCTCCCATAATCACATACTGCTCCAATATTTGCGTGCTGATTTGTGCCGATGCCGAAAGAATACAAAGCGCAATGGGCAAATCGTAAGCCGAGCCTTCTTTCCGGATGTCGGCCGGAGCCAGATTGACCACTACTTTATTCCGTGGCATGAAGTAATTTAAACTTTTCAATGATGACTCCACGCGATGTTCGCTTTCTTTCACGGCTGTATCGGGCAAACCGCTCATGTGGAAATTTTTTCCTTGCGTAACATTCACCTCTACGGTAATGGTGCGGGCATCAACACCGTGCACAGCACTGCCAAAAGTTTTTGAAACCATTTTTTTGAATAGTAAAAAGCAAATTACTAACTATTTTGGATTCTAAGCCGATGCCTGTTTCCTGAGGAAAACTTGAGTACCTTGCGTTGTGAATACCTCTACTTTAGAAAAATTGCTCGAAGAAAAAAGAGAAGCCGATGCTTTTCGCCAGTTAAAAGTAGCCGACCATCTGGTTGACTTCTGCTCAAACGATTATCTTGGCCTCGCCCAATCGTACGACCTCTTTGAGATCATAAACTCGAAAGCGGAAAGGCTCAAGCCTCCTTACAATGGTGCGACAGGCTCACGCTTGCTTTCGGGCAGCAGCCTGTTGGCAGAAGAAACCGAGCATCTGCTTGCGCGCATTTTTCATGCACCTAAAACGCTTTTGTTCAATTCAGGATATACCGCTAACCTGGCCGTTCTGTCTTCCGTGCCCCAGCGTGGTGATACAATTATATACGATGAACTGGCTCATGCTTCTATTAAGGACGGAGCCCGGCTAAGTTTGGCCACACGTTACAGCTTTAAGCACAATGACCTCAATGATCTCGAATCGAAAATAAAGCGGGCGAATGGAAATATTTTTATTGCCGTAGAATCTATTTATTCTATGGATGGCGATGAGTGCCCGCTTGAGGAGCTGACCTTGCTTGCCGAAAAATACGATGCCACTATTCTGCTCGATGAAGCACACAGCACCGGAAGCTACGGAGACAATGGAAGCGGGTTGGCTATCCAAAAAAAATTGGAAAAAAAAATCGGAGTTCGCATTTATACGTTTGGCAAAGCAATGGGCGTCCATGGCGCTTGTGTGGCGGGTGACGAAGCGTTGATCAATTACCTCATAAATTTTGCGCGACCTTTCATCTACACAACGGCTATGGCACCTCATAGTTTAATTGCCATCGGCTGTGCGTTTGATTACTTGAAAAAAAACATTGGGTTGCAAGCTATGCTGCAAAAGAAAATAAAATTATTTCGAAGCGGGTTCGACAAAATCAATTTAACCAGTACACCTAGCAACAGCTCCATTCAAAACATCATTATTCCGGGCAACACACAAGTAAAAGAAGTTGCTCACTTTCTTCAGCATCATAATTTCGACTGTAGGCCGATCTTATCACCTACGATTAAAGCGGGCAGTGAGCGAATCCGGATCTGTCTCCATGCTTTTAATTCTGAAGATGAAATTCAGGAGTTGCTCGATTCGCTCGAAAATTTCGAATCGTAACCTTAACTAATTTTGAATTACTTTGTTACAGCCATCGGCACAGACAGCGGAAAAACTTTAGTATCTTCAATTTTATGTGAAGCGTTGAAGGCAGATTATTGGAAGCCCGTACAAGCCGGAACCCCGCGCGATGCCGATACCGTAAAATCTTTAATTACAAATCTCTATTCCAAGATCCATTCGGAATCTTATTTACTGAATACCCCTGCATCGCCTCATGCTTCTGCAAAAATAGATGGAGTAGAAATTGATTTGAAAAAATTTAAAATTCCAAAAACTAAAAATGATTTGATTATTGAAGGGGCGGGCGGTTGTTTGGTGCCACTCAATGAAACAGATTTTGTAATTGATCTTGCCAAGCAATTTAATTCGCAAATTATTTTGGTTTCCAATCTCTACCTAGGAAGCATCAACCACACATTGCTTACGGTTGATTTTTTAAAGCGAAATCAATTTACAATAAAGGGGATAATTTTTAATGGAGAGCCCAACCCCGAAAGCGAACGGATTATTTTAAAACACGCGCAGTTCAAATGCCTTCTCCGTATTGCAAAAGAAAAACAAATCACAAAAAAAACGGTAACTCAGTACAGTGAACTACTGAAAAAGAATTGGTCATGAATATTGAAGCAATAGACAAAAGAAATATCTGGCATCCGTTTACACCGCTGGTTGGTGGCCTTGAGCCTCTGCTTGTTAAATCGGCACAGGGTATTTATCTGGAGTTAAAAGATGGAAGAAAAATTATTGATGCGGTGTCTTCCTGGTGGGTGAATCTTCATGGGCACTCCAACCCTGTAATTACACAAGCCATTGCCGAACAGGCAAAAAAATTGGAGCATGTAATTTTTGCGGGCTTCACGCACGAACCGGCCATTCTTCTTTCTGAAAATTTACGGAGCATTCTTCCTGAAAATCAATCGAAAATTTTCTTTTCAGATAACGGCAGCACAGCGGTGGAAGTAGCGCTGAAAATGGCCATTCAGTTTTGGCACAATCAGGAAATAAAAACAAAAACAAAAATTATTGCCTTGGAGGGTGCCTATCACGGAGACACGTTTGGTTCCATGTCGGTGGGCGAACGTGGCGCGTTCAACAACGCCTTTGCACCCTACCTCTTTGACGTTGAGTTTATTCCATTCCCCGATGGGGAAAACTCTTCAGAAGTTTTAACCCGTTTTGAACAAATAACTTCCGGTGGAAACGCGGGCATCTTTATTTATGAACCATTGGTGCAGGGCGCGGCCGGTATGCGTATTTACTCACCGGAAATATTAGATCAGTTGATATCGATAGCAAAACAAAATCAAGTGGTTTGTATTGCGGATGAAGTCTTCACCGGTTTTGGAAGAACCGGGAAATTATTTGCAAGCGATTATCTATCGCATCAACCCGACATCGTTTGCGTATCGAAGGGTATTACGGGCGGTTTCTTGCCGTTGGGAGTAACCAGTTGTTCGGAAAAAATTATTGAAGCCTTTACATCAGCCGAAGTATCAAAGACTTTTTATCACGGCCATTCGTACACGGCTAATCCGCTGGCATGTGCTGCAGCCAACGCAAGCTTTGAATTGTTGACGAGCAACGAATGCCAACAAAACATTGAACGAATCAGCCGGCAACACTCGGATTTTGTTTTAAAAAATAAAAAGCATGCGGCTATTAAGAGTGTGAAAAGCCTGGGAACGATTTTGAGCATAGAATTAAAAACACCAGGAAACTCAAGCTACTTCAGCGAGCTACGAGAGAAAATTTATCCATACTTCTTGGAACGGAATATTTTGCTTAGGCCCCTGGGTAATGTGATTTACATTTTGCCACCGTACGTAATTGGTGATACGGAGCTAACTCAAGTTTATACTGCAATCGAAGAGTTCCTGCATCAGCTTACCGAAAAATGATAGCCCACGCCTTTTAGGGTGATGATTTTGACGGACGGGTCTTCTTTTAAGTAATCGCGGAGTTTGGTAATGTACACATCGAGATTGCGCGAATTGAAAATCGAATCATCGCCCCACACGCTCATCAGTATGTCCTTGCGGCTGATGGTTTTGTTTTTGTTTTCGATAAGTGTTTGAAGTAAAACCGACTCGCGGTGCGACAGCTTACGAGTATTGTTATTGCCTGTCAATTCATACTTCGAATGGTCGAACTCAAATTTCCCGAAAGAAATTTTTCCTTTGTGCGAAATGCTCTTTTGGGTGAGCTTCAAAAGATTATTAATGCGCGCAATCAATTCTTCCATACTGAAGGGCTTGCGCAAGTAATCATTACCCCCCAGTTCAAAGCCTTTCAGCAAATCTTCGGTCTGATCTTTAGCCGTAACGAAAATAATAGGCACATCGTCTTTTATTTTGCGCAAAGCACCGGCAATGGAAAAACCATCTTTGCCCGGAAGCATAACATCCAGTACAACGATATCCGGCTGCAGCTCTTCGAAAACCGTTTGAGCCAACGCTCCATCCGTTACCCAGCGCACCTCAAAACCTCTTGTCTCCAGGCTTTCTTTTACAATGCGGCCCAGAAAAGGCTCATCTTCAACGTACAGGATTTTTATTTTCACAAATTCAAGCAGACTTAGGTAAAGTTATAATAAACGCAGTACCTCTGCCAAGTTCACTTTCAACCTTTACTTCTCCCCGATGACGCTTCACCACACTATCGACATAACTTAAACCCAAGCCGTGACCTTTAACATTTGCCACATCGCCTGTGGGTACGCGATAAAATTTTTCGAAAATTCTCTTTTGATGTTCGGGGGCAATTCCTACCCCATGATCACGTACCGATAAATTAATTTCCGTATCCGATGTTCTCAATTCTATTTCCACATCGGAACCAGCCGAACTGTATTTCAAAGCATTGTCGAGCAGGTTGTAAACTACATTGGTGAGGTGATCGGCATTACCGTTTAATTCAAAATTGTTGCCTTCGGTTTTTAACATCACTTTGCGTTGGTGTTTTTCAAAAACCAGCTTCATCGAATCAAGCACGTTGCGTACAATTTCATCAAGTTGAATACGCTCTGTATTAAACGCCAGACCATTACTTTCGAAAACAGCGGTCTTCAATACTTTATCGGTGAGAATTGAGAGGCGGTTAAGCTCATGCCGGGCTATGTCGATATATTCTTTAGTTCGTTGTTCGTCTCCCAATGCATTAAAGTCTTTTAACGATTCAAGAGCTACACTAACCGTTGCAATGGGGGTCTTCAACTCGTGCGTCATGTTGCTGATGAAATCGTTCTTTATTTCAAGCAGCCGTTGGTTCGAAAGTATGCTTCGGTACATCAGGTAAAATGCGGTGCCGGTTAGCAGAGTAAGAAACATCGAAAACAAAAGCTGGGGCAGCAATTTTTTCAGCAGGAAAAAAGTTATTTCTGAAAAACGAGCCACGTAAAACGATCCGCGTTGAAAAAACGGGAAAGGCTCGGTTACAATGTCGGCCGTTTCTTCTTGATGCCGATTGTGATTTTTTGTTTTTTCAATTGTAAAAGGCAAATATAAAGTTGACTTGGCCAAGGTGATGCCATAATTTCTTTTTATGTCATCGGGCTTGAGCGAATCTAATGTAATTTGCATTACATACCCCCGTTGCTTACGGCTGGTTCTGAGTTTCATCATCAGCGGCCTGAAAAATTTTCTCATCGAATCGGGCTGCACTCCACTAAAATAAATGACTTTATCTTGTGTTGGTTTTCCAAGCTCGGCTCGATCGTGTCCATTAAACCGAATGGTGTCGCGAGCTGCTGCGATGTTTCCAAAAATTTCTGCGGTGCTGTCGCCCGGCAACGGTTTGATGTTTTTTTCAAGTACCGAGTCTTGCATGGCCATCAGCGTTGAGGTAAAAAGCATGCTCACCTCTCTGCGCAAATCGCGTTTTACATCTTTGTAGCGCGATCGCAACCATACCACCTGAAGGCTAATCAGCAATACCAGGCTGGTGGTCATTAGAATAAGGGCAACCCAATTTCTCTTTTTCATTGATACTTCAAAAATACTCGCTTCGGTTTTAATCTTTCCATCCTTTAACATTAATTAACCTTCTTTTGAGAATGATTAACCTAAAACCGATTTAGCTTTACAAAAAAATAATTTTATGAAGTACGTATTATTTCTGATCGTAAGCCTTGCGCTCCTCTCGCCCGGTATCTTGTCTGCACAAAATGAGGGCGTTATTACCTATGAAGTTACGATTGACAACCACCGTAATCTCTCGGCCGATCGGCAAGATATGAAAGCGATGATACCGCAATACCTCACCCTGAAGCAGCAACTCTTTTTTAATACAAGTCAATCCTTGTATAAGCCGTTGATCGAAGATGAGGAGGAAGACATGCAAGGCGGTGGAGGAAGGAGGTTTATGTTTCGCAGGCGCGGAACTACAACCTATTTCGATCAATCTACAAGTCAGTTCCTAACTGTTATGGAGTTGATGGGCAAAAAATATTTGATCTCCGATACATTGAAAATGGACCCTTGGAAATTTGGCACCGAAATGAAAGTTATTCAAGGATACGAATGTATGCAGGCTTATTATACAACCAATGAGGAACGCCCACGCACCATCACGGCCTGGTTTACCAACAAACTACGCCCCATGCTCGGGCCTGAAAAATACAATTCGTTGCCCGGAGCCGTTCTGGCCGTTGACATCAATAACGGTGAACAAGTGCTTGTGGCCAAAAAAATTGAACTGAGACCACTAAAGAAAAACGAAATGCAAATCCCTGACGAAGGAGAAAAGATTTCGCAGGCAGAATTTAAGAAGAAAGGTGAAGAAATGCGCCAGCGTTTCAATAATCGGGGTGGAAGATTCAGAAATTAATCCTTATGAAATTATCTTTTGCTTTATTTTTTATTTTGATGGTCGGTAGCGTTGCTGCTCAAAAATTTACCATCAAAGGTCAGCTTACGGATTCGGTCGGATCCTTACCTGGGGCCACGATACTGATTCTCCAACAAAAAGATTCGTCCCTTGTTCAGTTTGGAGTGAGTGATGCCAACGGACTTTTCGAAATCAAAAACATTGCACAAGGCAATTATCTTTTTAAGATTTCATTTGTTGGCTACGCCAACTTTGTTAAAAAAATTTCTCCACAGCCTCAGAACGGATTTGAAATCGACTTGGGCAAAATCCGGATGTCGCCCCAATCCAAACAACTTAATGAAGTTGTTGTGAAGGGCATGAAAGATCCGGTAACCGTGAAGCGCGATACTATTGAATTTAATGCTCCTTCGTTCAAAGTAAAACAAAACGGAACAGTCGAGGATTTGCTGAAGAAAATTCCAAGTATAGAAGTTGATAACAGCGGAGCCATTACGGCACAAGGTGAGCAAGTGAAAAAAGTGATGGTAGATGGAAAAGAATTTTTTGGACAAGACCCAACGCTTGCCACGCGCAACTTGCCGGCCGATGCGGTGGAAAAAGTGCAAGTGTACAATAAGAAATCAGACCAAACCATTTTCACCGGCATTGATGACGGGCAATATACAAAGACCATCAACTTGGCCTTGAAAGAAGGCAAACATCACGCTTACTTTGGCAACGACATGGCCGGTGGTGGAAGGGATTTACTTCCCTCGCCTGCGGCCAACAGTGGTAGGTATCAGGCATCGGCAAGTCTTAACCGTTTTGAAAATGGCAATCAATTATCCTTTCTCGGCATGGGCAATAATGTGAACCAACAAGGGTTTTCATTTGGCGATTATGCCAATTTCTCTGGAGGAGGAGGTGGCGGAGGCGGTGGCCAGAACAACACCGGGCAGCAAAGTGGTATTGTGTCCAACTTCGCGGGCGGAGTAAATCTAAATCAAACGGTAAATAACAACAATACGAAAGTTAATGCTACGTACTTCTACAATCGGCTTGACCAAACCATGACAAGCAACACACACCGTATCAATTACCTCGATACGATGACCGCCAACGGGAACACCTACAACTTCGATCAAAGTTCATTGCAACACACCATCGTAGATAATCACCGGGCAAACGTCAACATCGACCATAAAATAGATTCGGCCAATTCTTTGTTGTTCCGAGGTAGTGCGGTTTATACCACCAACAATCAAAACTCGAATAGTGTCGGTAAAACGTATCAAGTGGGCAGCAGTACAGAACTTCAAAACTACAACCCCATAAATACTTCTTCGTTGGGTAATAACACAGCAATTACCTCATCGTTGCTGTTACGCCATCGCTTTCCAAAAAAGGGAAGAACACTTGCCACCACATTAACTTTCAATTATACCGATAATGGTTCGCGTACTTTTTTGAATGATACCCTTCGAACATTTCGGAATAATATTGCCAAAGACTCTTTACAGAATCAACGTACCACGCAATCAACAACAAGCCCTACCTATGGGGCATTGGTTTCGTTTACCGAACCGCTTGGCAACCGAATGTACCTTGAAGCGGACTATAATTTTACTTCCGATATCAATCGTGTTAATCAATATGCCGAGAATGCAGATACCGGAAACCCTATTCCCCAGCTCACCTCCAACTACAACAGCAATTATCTGTACAACAAGCCATCATTGAATTTCAGGATAAACCGAGAGAAGTATAATTTATCGCTTGGTATAGGCGTGCAAGAAACTTATTTGCACAGCGAGGGTACTGTAATGACCAAGGGGGTTGTGCTCGGTCGGCAATTTCAAATGGTGCAGCCCGCCCTTCACTATAACTATGACTTCAGCAATTTTAAAAGATTTCGTTTTGATTACTCCACCAGCATGTCGGAGCCGAGCGTGTCGCAATTACAGTTGGTTGTTAACAATAGTAATCCGCTTAATTTATCAACAGGAAACCCTAATCTGAAGCCGGCTTATTCGCATCAGATCCGGAGCAACTTCACCATCTTCAATCCGAATAATTTTATGAATTTCTTTGCATTGATCAATGCAAATTACACAGCCAATGCGTTAACCAGCGCCCAAAATACAGACTCAAAAACATTGGTGAGGACCACCATACCGGTGAATGTGGCGAACTCATCCAGCATCAGTGGAAATTTTAACGTTGGCATTCCTCTGCAAAAAATTAACAGTCGTTTCAGCTTAGGGCCTAACTATTCCTTATCGAAAAATTACAACGCGCTCTCCACAGGTACATTTAATATTAATAATATTGATGCGCTTCTACAGAAAATGAGCCACAGCATGATCTTACAGCAAACAGCGGGCGGTACAGTGCGTTACAATTTTACCTATGGCGATATCCTGATCTTTGACATGAGTGCCAATATGAGTTATCAGCAAACTACTTATAGTTTCAACGGACAGCAAAGCAGACCTTCTCAAAACCAATATTATTTAAATAAAACTTATTCGGCCGAAGTGAACGTAAATTTTTTGAAGAACTATTCGTACAACACTGAAATGGATTATTTCATTTACAACAGTACCACCACTAATTTTCATCAGATCATTCCGCTTTGGAAAATGTCGGTATCGAGGTATTTGCTGAAAAACAAGGCCGGTGAATTGAAATTAACCGTGAACAACATCCTCAACTATGGTGTGAGCATTTCGCAAACCGCTACTTCAAATTACCTGCAACAAGTAACGAACAACAACTTAGGTCGTTACTTTTTAGTAAGCTTTACATACGCGCTTAATAAACAACTGAACCCGATGGGCGGTATGGACAGGAGAAGAGGTGGGCCACCGAGAATGTTTATGCGTCATTAAAAAAAGTTTAGCTTTACGGGCATGAGCAAGGATTTATTTTCCAATCATGCCCACCAATATGCTGCGTTTCGCCCTACGTATCCTCAAGAACTTTACGATTTTGTATTCACCCACGTAAAAAATTTCGATACAGCCTGGGATGCAGGTACCGGCAACGGTCAAGTAGCACGCGATCTTGCAAAGAAATTTAAATGTGTTTTCGCTACCGACATTAGTGCTCAACAAATTGCAAAAGCACATCCGGCCACAAATATTTTTTACTCTATCGCGGGCGAAACAACAACCTTTGAGACAAACCATTTCAATTTGATTTGTGTAGCACAAGCACTACACTGGTTTAACCGGGAAAAATTTTATATGGAAGTAAACCGAGTTGCAAACGCCAATGCGATCGTTGCTATTTGGGGTTATGGCCTTTTAAAGATCTCTCCGAAAATAGATTTGCTCATCGAAGATTTTTATAAAAATTTAATTGGGCCTTGGTGGGACAAAGAAAGAAGACTAATTGATGAATCCTATCAAACCATTAGCTTCCCTTTTCAGGAAATAAAATCACCTCAGTTTGCTTTTTCTTTTCATTGGACGATAGACCAATTACAGGGTTATCTCACCACGTGGTCGGCCGTGCAAAAGTATATTGTAGATAAAAATTTTAATCCTGTTGAGGATTTGATCCAAAAGATAAAACCCTACTATCGCAGCACGATGGAAATAAGTTTTCCATTATTTATGAGGGTTGGAAAAGTAAATAACTGATGTTGCCTACTAAATCAGTTTGGTATCAATAACGATCGGGCCGGTCAATATTTTGTGCACCGGGCAAGCGTTGGCAATAGCCAAAATCCGCGTGCGTTGTTCTTCGGTTAAGTTTCCGGTCAATTTAATTTTTCGGGTGATGATCGTTTTTTTTGCCGCCTCATCGCGTTCAATTTCAACATCGGTATCCAGAGTTTGTAACTCCCATCCCTTACGGTCGGCATACATTCGTACGGTGATACTTGTGCAGGCTGCCAAGGAGGCTGCTAAAAGTTCGTTGGGCGATGGCCCTAAATTTTTTCCTCCTTTATCAATGGGTTCGTCACTTACCACAACGTTGCCGGAAGGAGTTTTTATTTCTACTCTATAATTTTCTTTACCAATATGTGCGGATATTTTGTCCATCGCTTAGCTTATTTTAAATGATGTCATCGTGAGTGAGCCTCCAACGGGCTTATCGTTAAACAAGTTTACAACTTCATTTTCCTCTTTCAAAGCCAACGCATAGAGCATGGGTAAATAATGTTCGGGGGTAGGTATAGCCAACTCAAACGCTTTTCCCTGAGCCTGAAAATCGATGAGGAGTTGATGCGCATCATTTAAAATATATTTTTTCATCTTATCGCTGGCTTCTAATGCCCATTCATAACCATACGAGTCTTCGTTCAGCTTGTTCCAGTCTACCAAGCGAAGGTTATGCACCATATTGCCGCTGCCTATAATCAGCACTCCTTTTTTTCTAAGCGAGGACAATTCCTGAGCAAGTTCATAATGGTATTGTGGAGCTTGATAGTAGTCTAAGCTCATCTGAATAACGGGTACATCTGCTTGTGGGTATAAATGTTTGATAACACTCCAGGCACCATGGTCGAGCCCCCATTTTTCATCAAGCCCTACGTCTGTTTTTTTTACAATATTCTTTGTTTCGTGTGCTAATTCCGGGCTTCCGGGGGCTGGATAGTGTACATCGAATAGAGCCTTGGGGAAGCCGCCAAAATCATGAATAGTTATGGGCTTCTCCATCGCTGTAACAAATGTGCCGCGCGTTTCCCAATGAGCCGACACGCAAAGTATGGCATGCGGTCTTGGTATTTCTTTAGCCATATTTCTAAAGCCCACCACAAATTCGTTTTCTTCTATTGCATTCATCGGGCTGCCATGGCCTAAGAACAACACCGGCATTGTTGGGGAGCTACTCAGTGTGTCCGATATTTTATTTAGTTCTTTTAATTTCATACATGGGGTCAACAAAAAAGCACCAACTAAGGTGCCTTTTTCTATTCAATAATTTTATGGAGTCTTCTCTAATTCCAACCACCGCCAAGTACTTGATACATTTTAACCATGGCATTCATTTGATGTTTTTTAGTTTCGATCAATTCCATCTTAGATTCAAGGGCATCTCGTTGAACCAACAATACTTCAAAGTAATCGGCACGGGCTGATTTAAAGAGGTTAATTGAAATATCAACGGAACGGGCAAGGGCTTGTACTTGCTCTTTCTTCAAATTATAGCTGTTGGCCAGATTGTTTATTTTCGCTATCTGGTTAACAATTTCGGTATAGGCATTTAAAACGGTTTTTTCATAATTGAACGCTGCCTGCACCTGCATGGCATTGGCTGAAAGATACGTTGCTTTGATTGCGTTACGATTAACAAAGGGGGTTAACAAACCACCGGCAGCATTGTAAAACATGGACTCGGGCGAGGAGATCAGATACTTTGTATTAAAGGCTTCAAACCCACTGCCCGCTGTAATATTGAGTACCGGATAAAAATTAAATCTCGCCACCTTTACGTCAAGTTCGGCTGCAGCCAATTGCATTTCTGCCTGTCTTACATCCGGGCGGTTTCGCAACATCTGCGAAGGTATACCGGCTTTCATCATTTCGGGAGTTAAATCCACAAACGTCCATGAGTTTCTTTCAACATTTTTGGGGTAACGGCCTACCAAAAAATTAATTCTGTTTTGTGCCTCGATGATGCTCTGCTGAATGTAGTACTGCCGGCTTTGGTTTTTGCGCACTTCTGCCTGATACCTGCGCACAGCAAGTTCGGTTACCATCCCCGCTCTTTTTTGCAACGTCACAATCTTGAGAGCATTTTGCTGAATCTGAATATTCTGTTTTAAAATGGCGAGCTGGTTGTCGAGTGCCATCAGTTCAAAATAAGAGTAAGCTATTTCGGCAACAAGATTGGTAACCATGAAATTTTTTCCTTCAATGGTGGACAGATACCTGTAAATGGCCGATTTTCTTGCTGTGCGAAGTTGCTTCCAAATATCCACCTGCCAGGATAAGTTGGCCGATAATAAGTAGTCTGTTAAATGTGTGGGGATTTGCGTTTGTGGGGCGATAAGCGTACTAGAATTATCATCCACAGCTCCAAACCGTGTGTGGCGTGCTGTCTTTTCAACACTGGCGCCTCCGTACACATCTATAAAAGGCAGGTAAGCACCTTTTCGCGACCTCACCTCGTTGTTGGCAATATTTATCTCCTGTAAAATAATGTTCAGTTCCTGGTTATTCATAAGCGCTGTATCTATCAACGCTCGGAGGTTTGCATCTGTAAAAAACTCATCCCACTTAATCTTTGCGGTGTTGACGGTATCTAGTGAGCCGTTGTAGCTCGCAGGAATATTTGTATTGGCCGGTCTTTGTACGGCCAGCGGGATACAGGCCTGAACCACTATGGCTATGCAGCCTATGGCTAAAAATTTATAAACTATTTTGTTCATCTTAGGCTCAACTGTTTTTTTCTACACTATAAAAAAGATTAGTGATGTTCATTTCCATGGTGGTTGTGTTCGGTCAGCGGGTCGTTATCTTCATCTCTGATAAGCTTGCGACCGCCAACTATGGTGCCGAAAATAAAGTACAGACCCGGCACGATAATTACCCCGAATATTGTTCCGAAAATCATACCGCCTAACGCAGAGAAACCAATGGTGTGGCTACCTACAGCACCAGGGCCGTGAGTAAACACCAATGGGATCAACCCTGCAATGAAAGCAAACGATGTCATCAAGATCGGGCGGAAGCGAGCCTTCGCACCTTCAATAGCAGCTTGCAATACAGTTAAACCGTGCTCTTGTTTTTGAATGGCAAACTCCACAATCAATACAGCATTTTTCCCCAACAGACCAACCAACATCACCAATCCCACCTGCGCATAAATATCGTTTGCGAGCCCGGCAAGTTTGATAAACAAGAATGACCCAAATACACCGGCAGGCAACGACAATATTACCGTAAGTGGAATGATAAAGCTCTCGTATTGCGCTGAAAGTACCAGGTACACAAACATCAATACCACAAGGAAAATATAAATGGCTTCGTTACCTCGTCTTACCTCATCCACTTGAAGCCCCTGCCAGTTAATATCAAAACCTTTTGGTAGCGTTTTGGCGGCAACTTCTTTAATGGCTTCAATCGCCTGGCCACTGCTGTAACCGGGTGCCGGATCGCATCGGATGGAAGAGGTAGTGTACATGTTGTAACGGTTCACTTCATAAATGCCCTGTGTTTTCACCATTTTCATAAAAGATGAATAAGGCACCATTTCGCCATTATCATTTTTAAGATAAAATGTGTTCAAAATATCGGAAGGTAATCTGCGGTAAGACGGATCTGCTTGCACAAACACTTTGGTGTAGTAACTGAATTTGATGTAACCGATGTCGTACGAGCTACCTATCAGAATTGAAAGATTATCCAGTGCTTCACCTATCGTAACGCCTTTCTGCATAGCCATTTTATTGTCGAACACCAGTTCTTGTTGCGGATAATCGGTTCTGTAAAAAGTGAACAAGGCCATCAACTCTTTTCTCTTCTCTAATTCTTTCAAAAATTCTTCGTTCACTTTTTCTGTTCGCTTGTAGTCAACGGTGTTGTTTTTGTCCAACAGTTGAAGCGACAGACCACCTGCAGAGCCATAACCCGGTACAGCGGGTGGATTGAAAAATTCAATTTTAGCACCCGGAATATCTTTTACTTTTTCTTCCAGCTCCAAAATAGTTTGTTTGGCTGTCATATCACGTTTACTCCAAGGCTTAAGGTTGATTAAGCAAGTACCGGAGTTAGAGCCACGTCCTTGAGTTAAAATTTCAAAACCTGCCAGTGAAGAAACAGATTCAACGGATTCTACTTCTTTAGCCGCTTTCTTTAATTGAAGACTTACATCGTACGTTCTTTCTAAGGTAGAACCGGGAGGTGTTTGCAATACGGCATAAATCATACCTTGGTCTTCATCGGGCACAAAACCCGAAGGAACGATGCTCACGATAATCGCAATACCGCAAACGAAAATCAAAAGCAACACCCAAGTTATATACCTGCGTGGAGCTATTACTTTCATCAGCCTAACATATTTGTCGGTTACTTTTTCGAAACCGTTGTTGAAGCCGTCTAAGAATCTGTTGAATAAATTTCTCTTTTTCGGAACCCCATGTGTATTTTTCAAAATCATGGCACACAACACGGGCGTGAGCGTAAGCGCTACAAAACCAGAAATCACAATAGCCGATGCCATGGTGATCGAGAATTGTCTGTAGAACACACCAACCGGGCCAGACATGAACGATACGGGCACAAATACAGACACCATCAAGAGTGTGATGGCGATAACTGCGCCACTGATTTCGCCCAATACTTCTTTCACTGCTTTGAATGGCGACAAGTGTTTTTCCGCCATTTTAGCGTGCACCGCCTCTACCACCACAATGGCATCGTCAACCACAATACCAATAGCCAGCACCAACGCGAACAATGTGATGAGGTTGAGCGTAAGCCCAAACGCCTGCATCATAAAGAATGCACCGATCAACGACACGGGCACAGCGAGCGTAGGGATGAGCGTAGATCGCCAGTCGCCCAAGAAGATGAACACCACCAACGCCACGAGAATAAACGCATCGCGCAGCGTGTGAACAACCTCCTCAATCGAAGCTTCCAAGAAAGTGGAAACGTCATAACTGATTTCGTATTCCATTCCTGGTGGAAAATCTTTTTCAAGATCTTTAAGCAAATCTTTTAATTTATCAATAACGACAAGGGCATTGCTGCCATACGTTTGGTTGATCATGATCGCAGCCGAGGGGTACTCATCTTTGGTGGAGTACATATCGTAATACTCGCTCCCAAATTCCACCCGTGCAACGTCTTTCAATTTCAGCACCTCGCCCCTGGAGTTGGCACGGATAATTACATTTTCATATTCTTCAACGCTGCTGTATCGGCCCGGGTAAGTCAACACGTATTCAATGGCTTCAGACCGTTTACTGTCGGCACGCCCCAAACGGCCGGGCGATCCCCACACGCTTTGATCATCGATGGATTTCATCACTTCATCCGCGTTAACATTGTACGCACGCATGCGGTCGGGATTCAGCCATACCCGCATGGCATATTGACGACTTCCCAAGATTTTAGCATACGCCACACCATCAACCCGCTGTATTTCGCGCAACATGTTTACATACGCGTAGTTAAAGATGAACTTCATGTTCGCGTTAGCAGTGTCTTTGCTAAACAAGTTGACGTACATGAGCATACTGGGCTGCAACGGCATCACCACAATACCTTCGAGCTGCACCAACGGTGGAAGGCGCATCTTCATTTGATTGACACGGTTTTGCACATTGGAAAGAGCCTGATTGGGATCTTGCCCCGGCTCGAAGACGATCTGTATGTTGGCCTCGCCCGAACTGGCTGCGGTTGAGAACATATAGCGTTTTCCGGGCACGGTGTTAAGTCCTTGTTCCAACACCGTGATAACCGCATCGGTAAGCACGGTGGAACTCGCTCCCGGATAAGAAGCGTAAACAATCACCATGGGTGGTGCAATTTCGGGGAATTGCGAACGGGGCAAGGTGTTGATTGCAAGCAAACCCACAAAGATGATGACCAGCGACAGCACAATCGCCAACACGGGTCGTTTTATAAATCGAGCAAACATGTTCTGTGTTTAAATATTTATTCTGCGTGCAATTTCAGGTGAGATAGTACTTCTTCGGGTTTTTCAAAACTGTATTGTATGGTGTCGTTTTCGCTCACCAATCTCAACCCTTCTAAAAGTATTTTGTCGGTAACTTTCAATCCCGATCGGATGGCGTACAAATCGGGCAATTCGGCATCTATAACTATATGTCTTGTTTTTAGCGAGTTGTGTTCGTCCACTACATAAACATATTTTTGATCCAACACTTCAAAGGTTGCTTTTTGTGGAATAAGTAGTGCATTTCTTAAAGGCGCATCCACAATTATATTTCCGGTTTCACCGTGGCGCAGCAAGCCATTGGGGTTGATGAATGTGGCTCTAAAGGCTATGTTCCCGGTTTGGTTATTAAAATCAGCTTCAATAGTTTTTACTTCACCTATGTGGTCGTAAATTTCATGGTTGGCCATGCGCAGCTTCACTTTCATAGCCGAATCACCCTTCAGCGATTTTTTGTAATTCAGGTATTCGGCTTCAGGTACGTTAAAGTAGACCCATAGATGACTGATGTCGGAAAGGGTGGTGAGTAAATCGCCATCATCCAAAAGGCTTCCCAACCGAACTTGAAAGCGATCCATCAGGCCGCTAAACGGAGCTCTGATTTCTGTAAAGCTCATGTGTACCCTTGCCAGCTCAAGTTCTGCTTTTGCTTTGGTTAACTTTGCTTTTACCAAAGCCAACTGAACCACCGAAATCACGTTGCTGTCGGCCAGCATTTTTGCGTTTTCGTATTCTATCTCAACGTAATTGGCCTCGGCCTTTGCTTTTTCGTATTCTGCCTTGTATTGGATAGGTAGTATCTGAAACATCAGGTGTCCCTTATTCACAAATTTACCTTCGTCAACAAATATTTTTTCCAGGTAACCGCTTTCCAGCGCACGGAGTTCGATGTGCTGTATGGCCCGGATCTGGCATACGTATTCTCTCGTAAGAGACGTGTCCTTCAGTATCGGGGTTGTAACTTGAAATTTTATTTGCTCTTCCTTTTCTTCCTTTTTACTGCAGCTTAGGTTACACAGTAAGGCTGCCAGACTCATAACCACAAGAATTCTTTTCATATTAATTAAATTTTTCAAGCTTTTCTTTTTTGAGTGATTGGATGTGCCTTTCCATACGCACATACTTCTATTAAGTTTATGATTTTAGAAAAAACGAATGAGTCAAGCAAGCTAAAAGCTGCTTGTGGTTTCTAAATCCTAAATACCTGCAACAGGAGATGTTGCCGGCAGGATGGGAATGGGAAAAACAGCACTCCCTGAGATATTTTTTTTTCTGATGAATACAAAAAACAATCGTTCGGTTTGTACGAATAGTCATCAAAAACGAAGTTGCTTTCGAAGTGTTTTTTTTGAGACAGGAAATCTCGCTCGCTATCGTCCTCGTTTTCCTCTTTGATTTCCTTTACATCTAAAGTAAGAATTTTCTGTTGATTATCCGATGGTGCTGTTTCGCTTATCAACAACGCCAGGTCGTTACTTTGCTTATCCTCAGCTTGAGCTTGTTGAGTTGGGGGTGGGCAATCCGAAATTGAAAATGAATACGCGTACAGTTTAAAACCGCCCCATAAAAGAATGGTGCATACCAATAGAAAAAATCGTATTGACAGCTTCTTCATTGAATGAACGTGATCCCGCTGGGATTCGAACCCAGGACCCTTACATTAAAAGTGTAATGCTCTACCAGCTGAGCTACGAGATCAATTACAAATTGCTTATCAATCATTTCTTGCCTGATTTAAAGGCTTTTCCGTAATTGAGCCCGCAAAGGTAGCAGGATATGAAAAATTTACAAACGTGCCTATTAAAAATAATCGTCACTATTTCTGTTCTTTTCGGTATGCCTGATAACGTAAAAAGTCAGAATAAGTTAGCGTTGGCCGACTCGCTTTTTAAGGCAAAACAGTACACGCAATCTTTAACAGCTTATCAATCGATCTTTGACGAAGGGAAATATACCCCGGCCATGCTTTTAAAAATGGCCTACATTAGTGAGGGCCTCGACAAAATTGGCACCACACTCTATTTTCTTAAAATTTACAGTGCTCTCACCCATGACGACCAAGTCATAAAAAAGATTGAAGAGCTTGCCACGAAATACTCACTAACGGGTTACGCAAATGATTCCATCCCGGTACAGGAATGGGTAAAACGGAGCTTGCCCCTTCTTCAAATTGTGCTATTATTAGTAATCTGTATCTCTTTTTTAATTTTGTTGATTTGGAAAAATAGACAAAAATCGTGGGGAGTACTCGTACTGATATTAATTACGGTTTCAGGATTGATTTATTTAACCGATTTCTATTCTACTACACCTATAATCACCGCCCATCAACATACCTATTTAATGGATGCGCCTTCGGCTGGTGCACACGTCTCATCAATAATTAGTGAAGGGAACTTACTTCGACAGATAGGTCAAGAAGATGTATGGCTCAAAGTTCGGTGGCTTGATGGAATAGTTTATGTAAAAGAGACAGATGTGTTGAGAATTGAGCTTTAGTGAATAACGGTGAGCGAACTTTTATACTGGGTCTTGGTAAAATATAAAACGTAAAAATAAACACCCGCTGTTTCATTTTGTGCGTACCACCTAAACTTACGGTCTGTACTTTCAAAAACCTGCTTGCCCCATCGATCGTAAATTTTAACTCGCTCAAACCGATTTATGCAATTATCCAAAGGAGGCAATGGAATGCTCCGTGCCTGCCCGTTGCAATCGGGCTCCGATTCGTAGCCTTCAATGGCAAAGAAATCGTTGCAATGATCGGGGTAAGTTGTAATGACGTTGGCCGGCAAAAAGTTTTTACCTGTGCTTTCAATGTCTTTAATCCTTAGTTTAACATAGGCCGTATCGGTCTTTGGTGTTTTACAATGATTGTTTTGAACCAAAAATTTGAACGTGTACAGATTGTCGTACGTTCCATCTATAAAAATGGAACAAGTGGGATCCCACACCAACACCGATTCGACATCGTGCAGACCTGTAGCAGGCGAAAACACATAGCCCGTAGCCTCTACGTTACCTTCCACATTCAATAATGATAAGTTTAGCGTATCAATAGCCGATGTATTAATGTCTGTGCCCGCCACATCAAAAGCGATGTGCCCTAAATTCATTTCCACCAAACTGTCGGTTAGCTCTTTGGTCTTGGTTTCATTATAGATTTTCAGTTTAGGCTCGATGTCCGGAAGGATGACCTTGAGCTGAAAAGTAGCCGTATCGAAGTGTACCAAGCGGCACACGTCATCATCGTCCACCAAAACTTTTATGGAAAAATCGGTTTGTTTTGAGAACTCATAATTTTTACAAAAGGCATCCCAATGTAGCGCTCCATTAACCGATCCGGGCTGGGCATTGTAATTGAATGTCATCCCGGCATCTTTCAACACAAAATGATCGGGCAAAACCGAAATCACAAGGTTATCGCCATCATCGTCTTTGGCGGTTATCGGCCATGTGCCCGAACCACCCTCGTATAATTGTGCCTCTATATTTTTTTGTGGCAAAAAATAGGCGTTCGAATTGGGGGGGTAGGGCACTGTGACTGTAATTTTTAAAGTATCCGTCATGGGTAAGCTGCAAGCATCATCGGCTGCAATGATGCCAATTTGAAAAGGGCCATTGGTGAACGGGCATTGTGGAAAGCAAATGGTAAATTCTGCAGTGCTTCCATTGGCAAGATGAGCCTTAGTAACTGTGGGGAGAACAGTGTCAATATTTTTGTTTTTAAAATTGAGCGGAACAACACGAATGGAAACATTCTCCGAATAGTTTTGAAGGGAATCTTGAGAATCGGGATCCGATACGCGCACCACAATACATCGTGTGCCATTGGAAGTGGTATCGGAAAAAATTACCGGCATGGTCTTCACATAAGTGAAACCGGTATCCGTCAATTTTTTTCCTACAATTTGTGGGGGCTGATCGGGTTGGCATCCATTTACTACCAACATCTGAAAATCCCGTCTGGTCTCTCCTATTTTTATTCCATCACGGTATTCCTCTGCTTTTATTGCAAAAACAAAAAGACCTTCCGTGGTAGGTGTGCAGGTGAGCAATCCGTCTGTACTTATTCGTAAATCAGGCGAACCATTCATTATATTTAAAAGGCTGTATCCCGGTCTCCACGTAACCAATGGGTAGGGTGCTGGTGAGGGTTCTGGCAAAGCTGTGCCTGATTTTGTATTTAATGGAGTAGTTAATGAATATACAATAGAGTCTCCATCATCATCTACTCCTGCAAAATTTACATAGTAAGGCCGACCGGGGCAACCATAATCGCTGAGGGGCGGGAACAAGTGGGGCGATGAGTTGACAAATGGCTCACCATTTTTTACAACAGGCGGAAACTCCATGTAAAAAGTCTGACCGGCTGTAATGGGATCTCCTATATTTGGATCTTCACTGTAAATGTTGGTTATATTATAATTGCGGCAGCATCTTTGCCAAGAAGCATAGTATCCCTCCGAATCGTTAAAAATATCGGGCGAAAGTGTAATGTTACTTGTATAAAAAAGTCTGTCCGTTTGAAGGAACCCGCTGGAGCATGCGGGCTGTGTATATGGAACTTGCGCTCGTGTGCCTAGCGGGAGCACTAAACTGGTGATAAACACATTGTCTCTTTTTCTAAAAAAAGAAACCGTCACGGTCTGATCCAATGCTCCTGGATTTCCATGAATATCATCGAAATACAAAATCAAGTTAAACTGGTAGGTATAGCCCGAAAGGTGGATCATCTCAAATTCACCGCCCACAATGTGCGAGGCATACAGTGGAATAGCAATGATGAGTGCAGCCGATAGAAGAGCCCTTTTCATTAGGTATCAAAAAACGAAAGATAACTATTTGGCCGATCGTGTGAAACACCCAACTTTGCGTAATTATTAAAATGAAAAAAGGCGATATCATTGAAAACATGTTGATTGAAACCATGGCTGCCGAAGGCAAATGTATTGCCCGGTATAACGGCCAGGTGGTTTTTGTACAGGGCTGTGCACCCGGTGATACCGTAGATGTTGAACTGCATAAAATTAAAAGCAATTTTTTGGAAGGCCGAACCGTGCGTATAAAATCTTTATCGCCCAATCGCACCCAGCCGATCTGTTCGCATTTTGGAATATGTGGCGGCTGCTCCTGGCAACACATCAATTATCCAACCCAACTGGTTTACAAACAACAGCAAGTGGTCGACCATCTGGAACGCATCGGTGGGCTTCAATTTCCTCCAATAAAACCTATCGTTGGGTCGGCCCAAACATTCCATTACCGCAACAAACTCGATTTCACTTTTTCTGCCAACCGCTGGCTCACCAAAGAAGAATTACTTTTGAAAACCGATCCACACGCTTCTCCAACAAGCGAAGGCCTTGGCTACCACATTCCGCGCATGTACGATAAAGTATTTGATGTGGGCGAATGTTTTCTTCAACCCGATCCTTCTAATGCCATCCGGTTGCTTGTGAAGGAAACCGCCATAAAAAATAACATTCCTTTTTTCGATTTACGAAAGCAAGTTGGGTTTCTGCGCACACTCACCATCCGTACAGCTTCAACGGGCGAGGTGATGGTTATTCTGCAGGTTACTTACGATAAACCGGAATGGACAGAAAAAATTTTAACCACGCTTGCTGAAACATTCCCACAAATCACTTCGCTGAATTTTATCATTAACGGTAAAAAAAACGACACGTTCAGCGATTTGGAAATCCATTGTTGGAAGGGCAACCCCTACATCACCGAAGCTATGCCCAAACCGGATGGGACAGGCGAGCTTCGGTTTCGAGTTGGTCCAAAATCATTCTACCAAACCAATTCAGCCCAGGCATTTGAGCTCTACAAAATAGCTTTTCAATTGGCCGATCTCACCGGAAATGAGTTGGTTTACGATCTCTACACCGGCACCGGCACCATTGCCAATTTTGTGGCTGCTCTTGCTAAACAAGTGATCGGCCTGGAATATGTGGCTGATGCCGTTGAGGATGCCAAAATAAATTCATCCATAAACAATATATCGAATACCAAATTCTTTGCCGGAGACATAAAAGATTTGCTAAGCGAAAATTTTATCAATGAACACGGCAGGCCCGATGTGGTGATTGCCGATCCCCCACGGGCAGGCATGCACGAAGATGTTTGTCGTATGTTATTGAAGGTGGTACCCGAAAAAATTGTTTATGTAAGCTGCAACCCTGCCACACAAGCGCGCGATCTCAAAATACTATCTGAAAAATATTCCATTCTACAAGTTCAGCCGGTAGATA
The DNA here is from genome assembly GCA_018267285.1 of Bacteroidota bacterium. Classification (GTDB taxonomy): domain Bacteria; phylum Bacteroidota; class Bacteroidia; order Cytophagales; family Cyclobacteriaceae; genus ELB16-189. The sequence goes on from JAFDYU010000014.1 coordinate 238,184, forward strand.
TGTTTCCACACACGGTGCATGTGGAAAATGTGGTGTTGCTGGCAAAGAAGTAATATTGGTAAAGTTTCAAATTCCTTTTACTTTTGCCGTCCCTCAATCAGGAAGAAGGTTTTTTATTGCCCAGGTGGTGAAATTGGTAGACACGCTACTTTGAGGGGGTAGTGCCGCAAGGTGTGCTGGTTCGAGTCCAGTCCTGGGCACCAAGCCGAAGTGGTGAAATTGGTAGACACGCACGTTTCAGGGGCGTGTGGCGCAAGCTGTGCGGGTTCGAGTCCCGCCTTCGGCACTCCATTTTAGGCGCTCTTTTTTTTAGGGATTTTCTGAGAGAGATACTGTACCATCCGCAGATACTCCGTATGCTCGCGGTGGCCTACACTCAGGCTTTGCCCGTCAGCAAACAAAATTCTTAATTCTTTGTAAACCGAATTTTTGCCTGTCTTAACAATATTCTCCGTCCACTTAATGATTTGTGCTAACGGGTACTTATTAGATTTCCTCAGCACGGGGTAGTCGATCTGGATCTGATTATCACCCATCTTTAAAATCTTATACCGGATAAAAATTTTATAGAACACGAAGAGCCCAATCGGTACAAGCACTGCCACCAACGCATAATTATACCAGGGCACCTGTGAAATTTTAAGTATAATACGCACATTCAGCACCGTCACCCATGTGGTTATGGCAAGAAACAAAGCAAACGAAATGAGGGTGCTGGGTTGAGGCTTTGAGATAATCAAAACAAAAAATTAGCATTTAGAGCCGAAGATGGGACTTGAACCCACGACCTACGGTTTACGAAACCGTTGCTCTACCAGCTGAGCTACTTCGGCAATGCTTCAAAATTAATTCAAAAAGCCTAACTTGGGGCATGCTTTCAAAAAAATGCAAATATGCCATCCATGCCCTTATCTATTTGGCGGAGCGCCATCAACAAGGGCCAATACACATCAGCGAAATTGCTGAAAAAAAGCGCATTCCGAAAAAATTTCTAGAAGCGATCCTTCTGGAGCTTCGCAATGCCAAAGTGCTTCACAGCAAAAAAGGGAAGGGAGGAGGGTATTACCTTCAAAAAAAACCGGCAGAAATAAACTTAATGGAGGTTATCCGCCATATGGATGGTGCCATTGCCTTACTGCCTTGTGTTTCGTTGAATTATTACGAAAAATGCGATGAGTGCAAAAACGAAAAAACATGCGGTATCCACGATGCCTTCGTAAAGGTACGAGATGAAACCCTTAAGATACTCAGCGGAAGCACCCTCGATAAGATCATGAAACGCGAAAAATTGCTGGGGATAAAATAATTCCACATTAATACTATGAAATCCATAGACTTTATGTAATTTTGCATAAAAATTACAATTAAATACTATTTACTATGGCTGTTCGATTAGGAGACCTTGCACCCGATTTTCAGGCTGAGACAACCGAAGGCAGAATAAGCTTTCACCAATGGCTTGGAGCAGGCTGGGGAGTTTTATTCTCTCACCCTGCCGATTTTACACCTGTTTGTACCACCGAGCTTGGTGCAGTTGCCAAACTGAGATCTGAGTTCGACAAACGAAACGTTAAAGTAGTTGCCTTAAGTACCGACAGCGTCACTTCGCACTCGCAGTGGATTGGCGACATTAACGAAACACAAAAAACTCAAGTCAATTTTCCCATTATTGCCGATCCTGATTTTAATGTGTCTAATTTATACGACATGATCCACCCCCAGGTAAGCGATAAATTTACAGTACGATCTGTCTTTGTAATTGGGCCGGATAAAAAAGTTAAGCTCACCATTACCTATCCTGCATCTACCGGAAGAAATTTTGACGAGATACTCCGGGTGATCGACAGCCTGCAGCTTACTGCAAAGTACAGCGTGGCTACGCCAGCCAACTGGAAGCACGGTGAAGATGTAATCATTACATCCGCTGTAAAAGATGAAGACGTTGCTACCAAGTTTCCCAAAGGGCACAATCGGATTAAACCTTATTTAAGGACCACTCCACAACCAAACCTATAACTATTTTATTGCCAAAAGGGAAAGCCTAAAGTTTTCCCTTTTTTTATTATTCAAACCATTTTTTGAACTCCCCTGCCTTTTCTTTACTTACTATCAGGTTTTCTGTCTTCAAGTTTCTCAACTTTAATATAAGTTTTCCGGTATCGTCTGCCCGGTAGCTCTCAATAAAGGACAGGTGAACCAAATGTTGGCGGTTGATACGGTAGAATAGTTTTGGATTGATGAGCTCTTCGATTTCATCAAGCGAACGAAAGTCGGTTATGTATTTGAGTCCATCGGGCTTCATCAAAAAAATAAATTCCTCTTTTAAAAAAAGCACCGTTTCTTCGACAGGGATTAAACCAACCGATTGCCCAATATGAATCGTAAATCGGTCTTTGTATTTTTTAGCTTGTTGGAAGTTCGAAAATAACTCGTGCAGTTGAGTTCTGTACATTTCGTTGGCAAATTTCGATTGCAGGAAATGAAATTTTTGTAAGGCAATGCTAAGTTCACTTTTATCTATTGGTTTTAGTAAATAGTCAATGCTGTTGAGTTTAAATGCTTTGATTGCATACTCGTTGTATGCAGTGGTAAAAATGATGGGACACAGAGCTTTGCTTTCGGAAAAAATATCGAGGCTAATGCCATCGGATAATTGGATGTCTGATAATATCAAATCCGGAGTGTTGTTAGCAAGCCAGTCTTTGGCCTCCGCTACGCTTGTAAGCGGGCCTAATAGTTCTGCGCTGGGTTCTAGTTCGCGCACAATCTTGGCAAGGCTTACGGCTACAAACTGTTCGTCTTCGATAATCAGAATTTTCATAATTACAGCAACGGGAGTTTCACTTCAAAAAAATGTTCGTGGTCCGTAATCGTTACAGCTTTATCTGTTAGGAAGGAATACAACTGAACCAATTGTTTCAATCCGAGTTTTGTCGAATGATCGATTTGTTTGCGAGGCTGTTTGTTGTTTCGAATCCGTAAAAAATCGTTTTCATCATAAATATCAATGCTCAACGGAGATCTTTCATGAACCACATTGTGCTTAACGGCATTATCGATAAGCATTTGAAGTGTCACCATTACAATTCCTTTTTCCTTTGCCGGATTTGAAACATTCAAATTAATTTTTACGGCTTCGTTAAATCTGATCTTTAAAAGAGAAACATAATGCTGAATAAACTCAAGTTCAATGCCTATCAACACAATTTCATTACCCTTGTTCTCTAACACATACCGGTAAATTTTAGAAAGATGCCTGACATAATCCGAAGCAACGGCAGAATTTGTTTGAATTAAGCCGTCCAATGATGTGAATGCATTAAATAAAAAATGTGGGTTTACTTGATTTTTTAAATGATGGTATTGCATCATCGATTTTTCTTTTTCTAGTTGAGCGGTTGTTACTTGTAACCGAGCTTTCTCTTCAACAGAATCTTTCCATTGTTTCGATAAATATTCATTGTAAAAATAAAAGTTCATCAAAAATATAACGACCAATATCAACACGGATAAAATGGCTAAAAATTGAGGAGTAATAAAATAAGGCTTCAAGTAGGTTGTGACCATAAAATAAAATAAGAGAAATACCGGGAGGGCAACGATTATGGCAGCTCCTTGCTGAACCAACAAACGTTTTGTGCTACCATCGGAGTAGGGCATCCGAATATCCAGAAATGCATTGATGCGTTTAATAATTTCCCATTCCAGAAGAAAGCCCGCGATTTGCATTATCAAAAACAAGGAGTGCCACCAAACAGACCACCCCTCTATTACCCACCAGCGAACCAAAGCCGAAATTACTGAGCCAACACAAATGATTACGTATGGAATAAATTTATTTTTCATCACATGGTCTTACGGTAATTTAAGATAGCCCATCCCATCAACAAAACTGAAAAGCCAACAATCGCAACGAAATGATATTTAATATCGGCAAAGCTGCTACCTTTTAACACAATCATACGCATAACTTCAATAAAATAGGTTACGGGGCTCAGTTGTGAAATCGCTTTCGCCCAGGAGGGCATACTGTCGATGGGTGTAAACAACCCGCTCATCAGCATGAAAATCATAACAAAGAAAAAAGATACAGACATGGCTTGTTGTTGGGTGTCGCAATAGGTAGAGATGAGCAACCCGAAGCCGAGGATACCAACCAAATAAACGGCCAAAAAGCCATACAACAAAAAAAGATTTCCCTGGGGTATGATTCCATACACCAAAAATGAAACAACAAACAGACCAAACGAAAAAACAAAAATGCCAAGCACCCAAAAAGGGATGAGTTTACCGAGAATAAAATGGTGCTTGCGTATAGGGGTTACATTAATTTGCTCTATCGTTCCAATTTCTTTTTCTTTTACAATGTTCAGGGCAGTCATATAACTGCCGATCATGGTTACCAGCACGGCCAAAATACCGGGCACCATAAAATAACGGAAGTTCATCATAGGATTGTACCAGTTTGAATGCATCACTTCGATTGTTGGAGCTTCATTAAAACGCGATTGCTGTTTCCACTCCATTCGGATTTGCGAGTTAAAGTCGGCAAGTACTTGTATCAGATACGCTCCGCCTAAATTTGCCTTAGTACCATTGATGGCGTTTACTGCCAGAAAAATTTTTTCGGTATTTTCTTTTACAATGTTCCTCTCAAAATGATCTGGGATTTCTAATATCAAATCTGCTTCATCTTTTTCTATTTGATGAAACGCTACGTCATAGCCTTCGTAATAACCCGATAACTTAAAATATCCGGAGGCCATTATTTTTGAAATCAATTTTTGAGAATACGGTGACTTGTCGTGGTCTACCACGGCCAGATTGATATTTTTTACTTCGTAATTTGCAGCGAGCGGAAGTATAAGCAACTGCAAAATAGGGGCAACAAATATAAGGGGCAGCAGCGCTCTGTTGCGGAATATCTGTTTGAATTCTTTGCGAAGGAGGAAAAAAATAGTTCTCATGCAAGTCTCACTTTAAATTTCTTCAAACTGAGTATTAGCAAAAGTAAAGTCATCACTAAAAGTATTAATGTCTCTTTCCAAATTGATTCTATGCCGAGCCCTTTGATCATAATTGATTTTACAATAATGTAAAACCATTTGGCCGGCACCACATTCGAAAATATTTTCAATGGCAGGGGCATATTTTCAATGGGGAACATAAACCCGGCAAATAAAATGGTGGGCAGCAACATGCCCATCAGCGAAAGCAGCATAGCCGTTTGTTGCGAAGCTGTTGATGTTGAAATAAGTAGCCCCAACGACAATGCCGTGATAATGTAAAGCATGCTCACTGCAAAAAGTAAAACAATGCTCCCGTTAATCGGCAGACCAAGCGCATACACACTCAATACCAGAATGACAATGAGGTTTACCAGCGACAGCGCCAGATACGGAACGGCCTTTGATAAAATGACAAGAATCGGTTTGAATGGAGATACCAATAAAACTTCCATGGTGCCAAGTTCTTTTTCGCGCACTATGGAGATGGAGGTCATCATCACGCAAACCAACATAAGCACCAAGGCAATGACGCCCGGCACAAAATTCTGCGCGCTTTTCAGCTCCGGGTTATACAGCATTCTCACTTCAGGAATAATTTGCAACGGCACAGCAGCAGTACTTATTTTTTCTTTCCAATAGTTTTGAATGATCGAAGTCAAATAGTTAACAAGTGTTGTGGCTGTGTTGGGGTCTGACGCATCGGCTATAATTTGAACCCGCGCTTTGTGTAGATGATAAAGTTTATTTTCAAAATCGGATGGGAAGATTATGGCCGACTTAATTTTGTTTTTTTTAAATGTTTCCTCGATCTCGTTTTTGTTTGTCGCGTTTATGGCAATTTCAAAATACCGACTTGCTTCAATTTCGTGTGTGATTGCCCGGGTTACATTGTCTTTCGAGTAATCTAACACGGCTATTTTAGAATTTTTTATTTCGTTTGTTAACGCAAAACCAAAAAGAACGATTTGCACGATGGGCAAGCCAAACAACATGAGCAGCGATTTGCGATCGCGAAACACATGCATAAACTCTTTTTTAACGAATGTGATAAATTGTTTCATCTAATTGTCGCTTCGTTTCGCACTGCGTGCCAGTTGATAAAAGACCTCATCCATCGAATTGGCGTTAAACTGTTTTTTCAGTCCGTCCGGTGAATCCAGCGCTTCAATCTTTCCATCTACCATTATTGAAACGCGGTTACAATATTCGGCTTCATCCATGTAATGCGTTGTAACAAAAACAGTGATGCCGTTTTCGGTTGCTTGATAAAGCATATCCCAAAATTGTCTGCGCGTAACCGGGTCAACCCCACCGGTGGGCTCATCGAGAAAAACAACTTTCGGTTGATGAAGGATAGCGATTGAAAAAGAAAGTTTTTGTTTCCACCCCAGAGGAAGCGAGCCTACCAGTTGATCTTTTGCTTTTACCAGGCCGAGCCGCTCAATTAAATCTTTGCTTTTTTCAGCAATCTGTTTGTTCGTAAGTCCGTAGATGCCTCCAAAAAATTCAATATTTTCGGTAATGGTTAAATCTTCGTACAGTGAAAATTTTTGGCTCATGTAGCCAATATTTTTTTTTATTTCCTCGGGTTGGGTATTCACATCAAATCCTGCAACAGTGGCATGACCGGACGATGGTTTCGACAAGCCGCAGAGCATGCGCATAGCGGTTGTTTTTCCGGCACCGTTGGCACCCAGAAACCCAAAGATTTCGCCTTTGTAAACTTCAAACGTAATTTTATTGGTGGCGATGAAATCGCCAAATTGTTTGGTGAGCTGGTTTGTGGAAATAACTGTCTCTCTCATTTGTTATTTGAGTAACTCAATAAAGCAATCTTCAATCGAGGCTTCAATAGGCTTCAATACAACCTGCTCATGATTTTTATTTGTCAGGAAGTGAAGTAGTTCATCGTTGTGATTCTCTTCTTTGAAAATTAAATGCAGGTATTCTCCGAACGCATAGCAACTGAGTGTGTTTTCGTAAGCATGTATGTCTTTCAGCAACCGATAAATTTCTGGCGATTTGATGGCGTACAACGGATGTGGAAACGAAGCAATAATTTTTTGAGGAGTGTCGATCGATAAAATAGTTCCGTGCTGAATCAGTGCAATACGGTCGCACAACGTGGCTTCGTCCATGTAGGGTGTAGAAACCAAAATTGTTATTCCCTGTTGCTTCAACCGTTTAAGCATCTCCCAAAATTCTTTGCGCGATACCGGATCAACGCCTGTTGTGGGCTCATCCAAAAATAAAACAGCCGGCTTGTGGATGAGGGCACAGCACAAGGCCAGTTTTTGTTTCATGCCCCCAGAAAGTTTTCCTGCCCTTCTTTTTTTAAATGGCTCAATCTGAATGTAGATGTCTTTTACCAACTCATAGTTCGCTTCAAGGGTGGTACCAAAAAGTGTGGCGAAAAAATTAAGGTTCTCCTCTACCGTTAAGTCTTGATAAAGCGAAAACTTGCCGGGCATATAACCCACACAACTGCGGATCTCTCTATACTTATTTACCACATCAAAACCATTCACGGTTGCCTTTCCTCCATCGGCCAAAAGCACAGTAGTTAATATCCTGAACAAACTGGTTTTGCCGGCACCGTCTGGCCCAATCAGCCCAAACAGTTCTCCCGAATTTACTGCAAATGAAATATCTTGAAGCGCATGAGTAGTGCCTATCTCCGAAGTGTAAGTCTTTCTGATATTTTCAACCTCTACTGCGTAGTTCATCTTTAGAATTTTACCTCACCGTACATCCCGATTTTCAAAAACCCATCGTTTTTAACTTTGATTTTTATGGCATACACCAGGTTAGCCCGTTCGTCTTGGGTCTGTATAGTCTTCGGGGTGAACTCGGCCGTAGTGCTGATCCATTCAACTATTCCCGGGTTGGATTTCATGCCGCCTTTCCCATCGTCTGTCAAAACAGAAACAGTCTGGTTGAGCTTCACTTGTGCCAGTTGATCGTTTGTTAGATAGGCACGTAAAATAATTTCTTGCAGGTCTGCAATTTTATACAACGGTTTGCCAACAGCCACAAGTTCTTCGGGCTCCGAATATTTTGTAAGCACAACGCCATCTACTGGGTTTACAATTTTACATTTAAACAATAGGTCGTTCAATTGTTCGATCTGTGCCTGAATCGGTTTTACCTGTGCCTCCAAACTGTTTGTAGTTGTGGTTAAATTGATTTGTGTGGATGAGATCTGCGTTTGGATAAGCTCTACTTGTGCCGTAATGTCGTCTAACTGTTTTTGGTTTGCGGCATTCGATGAAACCAGGTTTTTTAAGCGCACCTGTTCTTTTTTCGCTGTCTCCAGTTGTATTTTCAGAGGGGCTAATTGAGAATTGATGTTTGGCCTTTGAGCAAGCGTTGCTATTATTTGGGCCTGGAGTTGTTGTTTTTTAAGGCTTAACTGAGCACTGTCTATGTATCCAATTACCTGATCTTTTTTAAGCGGCACGCCTTCTGCAACAGTAAACTGTAAAAGCTTGCCGTTGGCATCGGCAGAAATAATAGTTTCAACTGCTTCAAAGGATCCGGTGGCATTGCTTTGTTTTTCTTTCGAACACGAGACAAGCATAAATAAAACGAAAGCGATACTGATGACCAAGCTGTTCTTATTCATAGATCTCATAGTTAATTCCCTGATGTTGTTTTATAATTATATTGAGCCATGGCAAGCTGAACTTTATGCACCATGGCATTTTGTTTAGCCAAATCTTCGGCATTAACGTCTCGCAGATAATCATGACTGGTGATTACTCCTTGTTGAAGTTGATCGGCCGATGTATTTTTTACCGAAGCAAGCAGCTCAATAATTTCATTGTCCTTGCTAAGGAGTTGTTTCAGTTTCTCAATCTCCATATTTTGCTTACTCAGCGTTTGTTTGGTGTTTAACAGAAAAGTTTCACGTTGTGTGGTCAGCATTTCTTTGTTCAGGTCAATAATTTTTCTTTCATTTTTTAACGTATAGAAATTGTTGATTGACCAATTCAACCGCACGCCTCCAATGTAATAGCCCGTCAGGGTGCCGTTCACAATATTCAGAGGCGAGGGTTGGCCCCATCCGCTTTGGAGGAAAAGAGAAAAACGTGGTATCGTTTTAGCATTGAGCAATTTCGATTGCTGATCGAGCACCATGGTTCGAAAGTCGTAATATTTTAGCTCCGGCCGGTTGATGCTGTCCGTCCATTCCACATCTACAGGCCACTGCAAAACAGTCTGCTCACCTAAGGGCAGGTTGATTAACAAGCTCAACATTTCTAAAAATGATTTCTTGGAAAACAATAGATCAATATCTCTTTGCTCGGCTTTAAGAAGTTCGGCCTTCATTTTATTTAAGCTGGAATTATTTTCAACGCCATTTGCAAGGGCTGCCTCCATTCTATTGATGCCGTTTCGAATATCTTTTTTGTACAATTCATTCTGTGCCGTTTGCTCGTTAAGCAAAAGAATGCCAAAATAAAGTTGGTTGATGCGCTCTTTCATTTGGTACAGCTCAACTTCAAGGTTCTGGATTTGAGAAAGTGTCTGTGCTTGTTGTACATCTTGTTGCCGCTTTGTGGTAATAAAATCGGTAAGCGGCTGATTGATCTCTCCATAAACGCGATATTGGTTTTTAGGGATTTTAGGCCCATCGGGAATGGGCAACTTAACTACTTCCGATTGATAGCTTTCCTGTCCATTGATGGCAAGCTGCGGCCAGTTTCCTTTTGCAATGTTGCTCACGGTATAGTCATTGACTTGAGTGAGCAAATCTCGTTGGCGTGTTAAGGGGTAATTCTTTTTTGCCAGCTCGTAGCATTGTTCAAGGGTTATGGTTTGGCCTTGAACGGAGAAGCCGATACTCAAAAATAAAATCGAAACAAGTCGTGTCATTATTTCATGGTTTTCGAAACAACGACATAAAGAGAAAAATCTATTTCGTTACTTAAAAATAGTAGTCAACGAAACAGAAGAAATCCACAAGGAAGCGGAAATTTGTCGGGGTGAGAGGACGATGTCTCACCCCTATTAAATCTTATTGATCAGTCTGTTACAAAAATTTCAAGAACGTGGGGCACAAATAGGGCACATATTTTTTAAAATACTTTAGCCGTCTTTATGACTTGAATGTGCGTGACAAAGATACGAAACACTTGCCATTTCATCGAACAGTTAAGAACAAATTCATCCAAAAAATATTGATCGTCAGTCGTTCAGATATTTTACAACTTCCTGTTGATTTAATCCCATGAACTCACAGAACTCAGCAAGTGAAACGAGCTGGTGTTTTTGTTTACCGTGTTTTGCTTTGATCTTGTTCAGGATCTTGCGGCCGTAGCGTTCACTCTTGCCAGTGATGCGCTGAACATCCTTCACGTAAATTACTATGCGGGTAAGTTTGACCATGCTGTATCTATACTTTACATATTGCTTCGGGTGAATGTACCACCGGAAAAAAGTAGAACAAACAGCCACATTAGTTCTGAAACGGAATCTCCTCTTTTGATGCGTCAATCATTCCATTCTCCTTTGTGCCCTGGTTGCAACAAGGCTTAACCAAGCTGTGCCAAACAGGTTGGACAACTAATTTTTTAAACTATGGCAAGACAAAAAGGTATTATCAAATTACAAGGACAGATGGGAGGCGTTTCCTTCTATAAGTCGCAGCAAGACGGGTTTCTTGCACGCGAGAAAGGAGGTGTAGATGCAGCACGCATTCAGAACGACCCGAACTTTCAGAGGACGCGCGAGAATGGCGCTGAGTTTGGGCGAGCCGGTGCAGCCGGAAAATTACTGCGCACCTCTCTGCGGGGATTACTGCTCAACATTGCGGATAGCCGAATGACAAGCAGGCTCACTGCAGAGATGGTGAAGGTTATCCAGGCGGACGCGACCAATGCTCGTGGACAGAGGAACGTGATCGATGGGGAAGCGGAGTTGCTGGAGGGGTTTGAGTTCAACGACAACGCAAAGTTCTTCAGTACATTTTTCGCTCCGTTCACCCCAACGATTGACCGTGCAACTGGAACTCTCAAGGTAGATGTGCCTGCGTACATTCCGGGAAACATGATCGGAGCACCGCAAGGTGCAACGCACTTCAAGCTGACCGCTGCGGGCGCGGAGGTGGATTTCGAAGGTGGGGTTTACGTGATGAACATGGCCTCCACTGCTGAGATCGTGCTCGGCCAGCAGAACGAGGCAGCGGTGTCGTTGAGCAATGCGGTGACCCCTGCGAGTGTGCACCCGCTGTTCATTGCCTTTGGCATTGAGTTTTTCCAGCAAGTGAATGGCGCGTTCTATCCGTTGAAGAACGGGCTCTACAATGCCTTGGCACTTGTAAAGATTGACGGAGGTGCCTGATGGAGCTGGAACTGATCAGGACCTACTACCCTGACGGGACCAATGGCGAGCTCAAAGATGGTGCGCAGCAAATCTGCTGCACCATCGAGCTGCCGTGGCTCATGAATGTGCACAACATCTCATGTATTCCGGAAGCAAAGTATGAGCTAGCGAAACGGTATCACGAGCACTACGGCTGGCATCTTCATGTGCTGAATGTTCCCGCGAGAGAATGGATACTGATCCATCCTGCCACCGATGCAGAGACTCAGCTGAAAGGATGTATCGCCCCTGTCTCCGTATTGGTTGGGCATGGAAAGGGGACAGCCACCCGGATAGCAAATGAAAAACTCCGGTCGCTCGTGTACGGTGCGATGAAGAACGAAAAAGTATTTCTAACTATTAAATCAAAAACGTTATGAACTTGATGGAACGGGCAAAATCGCCCACACCCAAATTTTTTAGAGTGCTGAGGACCATTGGCCTGGCATTGGCCACAGCCGGTGGCGCACTAATCGCTGCACCTGTCGCGATCCCTGCAGCTGTGATAACCGTAGCAGGTTATTTGACAGTTGCAGGGAGTGTGATGACTGCGGTAAGCCAGATCACTGTCGATGGTGAGTCGGACGAAAAACAGAACAGCAATGACGGCTAACAATAATCACGGTGGCACCGTTGCCGGGACGGCCGGTGGCACGTTGCTTACGATCTTTGCGAACATTCATTCAGAAGACATCATAAAGACTACGTTACTCGCAGTGATTGGCGCGGTAGTCAGTTTTACGATCTCGCTCTCGCTGAAATGGATTTCGAAAAAGTTGCGAAGGACTTCAGCAAACTAAAAACGAAGAGGCTGTCTCAAAAGTAAATAATTTGTCGAGTTGAGTAGTCGAGACCTTTATTTTGGGCTCAATAGTCTTCGACTAAGCTCAGACTGACATACGGAGATACTTTTGAGGCTGCCTCTTTTTTATTTCAGCATTTTGTACATCAATGCTTTCTTTGCGTGTTTGATGAGCTGTATCTGTTTTATCAGGTTGTCTTGATGTGCAGAAAGCTTGTTCAAGATTTCGATGGAACTCATCAGTGCTTCTTTTCTGACATTGACTTTTGAGTGGACCTGATAAATGACTTCACGAAGCTCTGCTATACGCAAGAATGAAATAACCGAACCCGACAAAAACGGACGGAAGAAACCACCTACCCACAAGCCATAACAAAGCCAGTAAAAATATTCTCGCTCTTGCACATTGTTTGCAATGACGACAAAACAATTTGGGCACGGATTTTCCATCGGCTTTCCTGCATTGTTGCCTTTTGAGAGAACGAAGAAATGGTTTCTGTTTTGGTACTCTTCGCTCATGCGGTGTGTTTTGATTTTTAGTGTGTTCATAGTTTGGCTTTAAAATTTATGCCGAACCCGAACTCACATTTCTAAAAGAAAAAAGAGAAAAAAAGAAAGCCCATCCCACAGGCTGGCTTGGAAAGGATGACAAGGTTTTTTCGAAAAAATACTACCTGACGGAAGAAGTGAGGTACGAACGGCTGACAGAAGGTGGAGATTTTTTTGAAAACCCGCAGGGCTTGACCTTGACATGCCGAGCGCGATGGCATGTGCAAGCCAGACTATTTTTGCTTTGATTTTTTTGTTTTGAGTCGGGCGAAGCGCACTTAAAACTTTTAGTTCCGCTGTCCGTAACTTTGGGATTATTTTTTAAAATCTAAACTTAAAATTTATGAAAAGATTTAGCCCAATTCTATTCGCTTCTGCCTTGACTGCGTCACTATTTATGTCAGCATACCTGAAACTTAACAGCTACTATAGTCCATATGGGATAGATATAAAGCAATGGATTGAGTGGGACGAATGGATACCTCAAAATTTTGATGGATTCATAGAGCTACTTCTGAAACTATTCATAATAATATCCTTCGGCATAATTATGCTCGAATTTGAAGATAATGCTGCTAAAACAATAGACAAGTCAAAAAAGAAACTCAAGCTTAGACTTAGAATAGCCAGCTATGTAATACTAATTCTTATCGCTGCCTTAATGGTTTACTATACTGCTTTTGTTTTAAATGAAAATATGTACTTCAAAGTTGTTGATGTAGCACTCGCAGCAGTGCCTTTAATTGTTCTTGGACTCTTTCTAACAATGAAAAATCAGCTTCAAGAAATCACAGATTTTTTCACAAACGAGAGAATAATTTTGATTATTGCAATTTCCACAATTTTACTTCACCCTATTATTTATGCCGACAAGCAAGTGTATAAAATACAAAAAGAAAATATCATGACTTCAGTTCAACTGAAAGATGAAAAATTAGATTCGTTGATCTATTTGGGCAGTACAAAAAATCAGTACTTTTTATATTCAAAGAAAAAATCGACCACGTACATTTTGAGAAAAGACTCTGTTGCTAAAATTTCAATGCAACTACATTCGAGTAAATTAATCATTCGATGAGACTTTATTAGTTTGCGAGCCACCAAGGCGAACGAAGTGGCTTCCACGGAGAGAGACCGCGAGCAGGAGGTAGGGTGTGAGCAAGGAGCGAGACCGAGGTACGAGGGAGCGCGGTGCGAGCTATGAGTGGAGTGAGGCACGAACGGAACGAACAAGGGCTGGCGTGATTTTTTGCGTAACTACTTTTCATTCGAAGACTAATAGCCAAAACGAAAATCCGAAGTCGATCTTTCAAAAGGCAAAAAGCATGACAGCCCGCAGCCCGGACGACAGCGCGGGCGAGCACAACAAGGGCAGCCGGTGGACTGCAAGCGTGCCGACTGAAGGAGGAAGTAATGAAACGGAATGAAGTGGAATGAGCCTGCGCGAAAGAAGTGAGTGGAGTTTGTGGTTATGTGCGTTGCACGAGCGTTGATGATAACCCAAATGTAACGAACGTGTGCATGGCAGTGAATGTAACGTAATGCAGTGTAATGAATGACAACTGAAGGAGGCGGGCTTGTAGGACAAAGTAGGCTGCCGTGAGTTGGAAGCCCTGTGAAAGCAAGACCCGTGACAGGCTTAGCTACCTTAAAAAAGTTTTTATGACTAACCTTTGCAGCATAGCTGTGTGCAACACCTAAAAAATAAAAATCAACCTTGCGCACTGCTATGCTGGCCTGGCGCGGGGCTTGCTCACAGGGCTGGAACGAACACCTCTTCAGGATTTTCTTTGCACCCGTTGACTGAACATTTTTTAATTTTGTGTCAATATCTCTTGTCTGATGTATTTTTATTGAACGCAACGAGATTAAACATTTCCCTCAAGCGGCTTCGAACGCGGTTGCCGTAAGTGCTCTCAATTTCTGTTGCCGACAAGTTGGTGGTGATGTGGGTGATCATGTTTCGAGATACAAAAAGGTCGTAACGGCTCAAGAGCACTTCTGCCATGACGTTGCATTCGTTGCCGTAGTATTTCAGGTTTTGTTCTACACCCAAGTCATCGAAGCAAAAAGTTTTCGGGATCATATCGCCTGATTGCTGCTGAAATGATTCGCGTGAATATTTCTGAATGACGCTGTACCCTTCCTGAATGAACTCGAATGAGACATCGCGGCAAGGCTTCATCATGTGTTGTTCCCCGGGTTTTAGAAAAGTTCGCATCAACGTCATCAGCGAAGTTTTGCCGCAGCCTACGGGGCCGGTGAGGAGTATACCTTTTCGGAAACTGATGCCGAGATTTTCCGCATGGTGCATGTCTTTGAAGAAATACACAAAGAGTTTGAAGAGGACGGGATGGTCTTCGGTGTTGATGGTGAAGTGATCGCCAAACAATGACTTGCCGTTTTTCACGAGAAAGGAAATGCAGTCGGTGAAATTGTAGCGAGCGATTTTAGCCTCAATTGGCCTCACCCCGTTCCCCTCTCCACTGGAGAGGGGTTTAGAGAGGCTCGCTGTAGTTTTTGTCTGTGTTTGTGTTGAGGTGTGTTCGGGGTTCATGGTTGTTGAAGTTTGAGGTGTTGAGCATCCATTTTTCGGCTGCGGCCTGCCAATCTCGCATAGGCGTGCGGCCGCCAACGCGCCAGCCGTTTGACTGGAAGTGGTGGAAAAATTTTTGAGCCTCCACTTTGCCAGATTTTTTTAAAAGAAAAAAATCAATCACTGATTCGTGCGGGGGCGGAATGTCTCTCTCTTTGTTTTCAGGCTTTGTATTGTTTACTATGTTTATAGAAGGTCTCACCGCCTGTACAGCAGCTTTATCACTACTTGTATTGTGAGCTTTATCATCAGCGTTATCGAATCTGTACAGGTGGACTTTGCTGCCGCGCTGCGGATTATATGAGGGTTCGTAGCGGATATAATTCCAGGCATGAAGGTCTTTCAGGCATTTTACATACGTGTTCACGGATCCTATTTTTGAAATGTTCATGACTTCTCCACGGCTGATCGAGAATGGGTTTCTGAAATGATTGAGGTTCCAGAACTGAAAGAGTGTGATGTAAAGGCTCACGTGGTGTGGCGTGAGCCTTTCATCGGCTGAAAGTTTGTCCATGAAGCCGAGGAAGTGTTTGATGAAATTCATCGCCCCATCCTTTTGGCCACTCCCGCAACAAGTGCGGGAGAGGCCTTCTCCAGAGGGGAAGGAAATACATAGTTATCCTTCATAGCGCGGAAGAGTTTCGTCTCGTTTTTGTGTTGTGTTGTTCGAGCATTTTCTGGATGTCTTCGTAATTGTAGTACATGACACCACCGATTTTGGTGAAGGGGAGCGTGCCGTTCACCCTGAGGTTTTGCAGTGTGCCGGGTGAGATGGTGAGAATCCTTCTTACTTCATGCGACTTGAGCCACTTGCGCACCGGCTGGCCGTGTTTCTCGCTCAATAATTTTTTGAAGTCATCGAGAAGGTCTTTTTTGAAAACCAGCAGGTCTTCAGTTGTTATCACATTTGCTGCCATAGATTTTAGTTGATTTTGTTATGGTGCAAATCAATCGTAATGGATTTTCAGAAAACAGTGACAGGGGTACCAGTACCCTTGATAAGTCGTTGGCATTCAGGTAGAAAAAAATGGTTTCCCTCCACTGATGGATGGCTGGACAGGCTGACCCTCTACAAGTGGGGTGTGGAATGGGGGTGATTTTTTAGAAAGGAACATAGGTGTACCAAGCTGGTTTGAGAGTAAAAGAAAATGCATGTATGCTCCATCAACTATTTGCCATGAATTTTGACCGATTGTTTCAAGTACTATCTTCCATGCACCCCATTTCAGAAAAGTTCAGAGATGCAATTCAGAAAGAACTCGTTCCTCTCTCACTCCCCAGGAATCATCTGCTGCTTGAGGCACCGAACATTTCTGAGCATGCTTATTTTATCAACTCCGGCTGTGCCATGTCATTTACCTATTCGAATGGAGAGAAGTGCATCGAAGAATTTTGGCAGGCGAGGCAGATTGTAGTTTCGGCAAAAAGTTTTTTTGAGCGGGCTCCTTCTTTGGAGTTTATTCAACTGATTGAACGAAGTGAAGTGTTTTGTATCGGTCATGCGAGCGTTATGCGGCTGCTCGATGAATTTCCGGAGGCTAATTTTATTCAGCGGGTTGTTATGAATCAGTACTACGAGTTTTCAAAACAAAAAATCAGGGACATGAATTATCTGACAGCCGAGCATCGGCATGAGAAATTCCTAAGGTCATTTCCTGGGATAGAGCAGATCGTTTCACAAGAATATATCGCTTCGTATTTGGGGATAACGCCCCAGTCGTTGAGCCGGATAAAGAGGAAGAGAGCCTCATCTCTAACGACCTGACCCAAGCCCGCTCCAAAGGAGAGGAGTGAGCGAGTTCTTACCATTTGGCAAGTGAAGGTCTGAACGTTCGTCTGCGATAGCATGAACATTTGATAATCAATTTATTTCATGGCGTCATTTACTTTCATGTTACCAATCAAAACAAAAAGTATGAAGCAGAGAATAGTGGTAGAAATTATTTCATTTTTATTCATTTTACTATTTCTCTATGCGGCATTCAGCAAGCTTTTTGATTTTCGAAAATTTTCAGCGCAGATAGGTCAGTCACCATTGCTCACCGGTTTCGGCAGCACTCTACCCGCGTTCGTCATAGGCTGTGAGATTGTTGTTTCATTCATGTTTATGGTGCCGCGCCTCAGGCTCACTGCCTTCTTCCTTGCATTTTGCTTAATGGTCATGTTTACCTCGTACATCATTGCTATCCTGAATTTCAGCAACTATGTGCCTTGCTCGTGCGGAGGTGTGCTAGAAAAATTGGGATGGAGAGAACACGTGATATTTAATGCAGTATTTGTTTTGCTCAGCCTCGCGGGCATCATTTTTCAATCTAAAATACAGAAGACGGAAACAATTGCTTTTTATTCAAAAGGTTTATGAAGAAAATTATTTTTTTGATCATTGCCTGTTTTGTTTTCAGTGTCGTAACCGTCATTGTACTCTTTGCTCTATCTGATCGAATGAAGGACGAGCCCAATAGTTTTCTTCGGTTGTTCCCTCCACATCCCGTGATTATGGGCGATACATTAAATCTTAAATCCCATTCCTATTATATAGCAGGAGGTACACGACATACAGTTTACCTTGGAAATTATACTGTGCCTTTGCGTTTGTTGATTGTAAACATGAACATGAATGCGCTCGATATGCGGCACGTCCGGCTAAAAATAAATGGTGTTGGCTCTCAGAAATTTTGGTCTGCCACGGTGCAAGTTGATTCCCCTTATTACTATCTCACAGATGGGGCAGTGCCTATTATGTACAAAGGAAATATGCAAGATTGGAAGGCCGAGAAATATTTATATGACAGCATTTATTTTCAAACCATAGCTCACATGCGAGGCGGTTCTTTTGCTGTGAAATCGCTAAGTGGAGCTACGGGGGAGAATGTGCTTGGGAAGATTACTGCATGGGCTCCTTATCAACATTTCACTGATCGCATATTGCAAAAACAGGTTGACGGGGTATTCTGCACCAACGGCATGATGTATTTTAACAAAGTACTGAACCAATTGGTCTATCTCTACTATTACCGTAACCAGTTTATGGTTATTGACACCAGCATGAACCTATTGTACCGTGGCAATACCATTGATACTACAAGCTATGTGAAAATAAAAGTGGGAACGATTGAGTCAGGCCAAACAAAAATTTTATCATCACCACCTTATTTTGTTAATCGCTTAAGTACGACATCAGGAGATTGGTTGTTTGTAAACTCCAACCTGCTTGCCAAGAATGAATATGTAGATGCCTTTGAGACGGCAGATGTAATTGATATGTACAATTTAAGGAACGGGAAGTATGCCTTTAGTTTTTACATTTATCACCTGCAGGGCAAAAACAAGATGAGTGAGTTCCGTGTGTTTGATGATACGATGATGGTGCGGTGGGATAACGTGATAGGGATATACACCCTGAAACCGGAATACTTTGCCTCACCCTTACCCTCCGGAGTAGAGGGTAAATGAACCGAGAGTAGATTGAACAGATCAAAATATTTTTTTGCGCATAAAAATCAGGAATGAACGTGAACCGAACACCTGTACAAAAAAGTAGGTCAAAATTAATTTTAACATAAACCCAAGTTTTATGAAAAAAGTAAGTGTTCTTTTAAGTGCAATGGCATTTGTCTTTGCTGTTGGTGGCGCTCTAGCTTCTCAGAAATTGCTGACCAACATACAGGGGTATGAGTTTATCGATCGACCTGGTACTGATGATGATGAATGTATTGCCAGAATAAATTGTGACACGGACGGTACTGTGGACTGTAAAGTGACAACTGCAAGCCCTATTCTGCACGACAGCAGCAATCCGGCTACATCTTGCGGACTTACGTTAAAAATGAAGACACCGTAAAAGTTTGAAATAAGGAATTGTTGCGTTAAGTCGACAATTCCTTATTCTTTCACATCTATTGGGGATCGCGAATCACAATTACCTTCAATTCCTTCTCTCCACGCACTAAATCCAAGCCTTGTTTTTGAAGATTCTTGCGAATGTCTTGAATGTCGGTCATGTCAGCTTCAAATGTAAAATCAATATTCCCTGAAACACCGGTCTCATCAACGAATACATCGCCACGATACCTTTCCTTCAAATAGAAACTCAAGCTCCCGATCAGATATTGCCGAGGCCAGTTTACAATCTTGTAACCCGTGACATTTGTACCGGGAGTAAAAAATTTTTTTTCCCCTTTTGTTTTGAGTTTATTGGCTGCACCGGGCTTGGCTATTAATTTCCACACGGGCATGGTTCTGGTTTCAACAGACACAACGTACTTGAAAACTGTTTTCAGATCTCTCTGCATCAACGCCATTATCATACTCAGAGAAACTTCATCAGGAGGGATTGTAAGACTGTAGTTGTAAGTGCCTTTACCTACCTCAACATTAAAATCATATTGAAATAATGAGGTATCGCAGATTTCCAGCAGTGGTTTGGTATAGAATTTTCCATTCATTAAAGAATCTGATGCATCCCAATCGGATTGACCTAAGTAGGCATAATTATATAACCCATATAGTGGGACCATTGACAGGTTATAACCTTCTACGAAGTATTTTTTTGGCCATTTCACCCAACTCACGACATCGATTACGCCTGGCCTTTCGCCCGACCATTTTTTGAGAACAGATCGATACAGTACATGTCCTGAAGGAACATTTGATTTCTCTTCCAATGATGCGGACGGACCGAATGTAGGTCTATCTTTTTCTTTTGGATAGAAATTTACTTTCTTGCCCTGTAGCAAATCTTTTATTTTTTCGGGAGTCAGATCGCCCCCATTGGTGATGAAGCGAACGATCCCCTGCGGGTCAACCATCACGATATAAGGCATTGAGCCAATGTTCCACCTACTGAAGAGAGCAGAATCGTAAGCCACAGGCATTTCAAGTTTTTTTTTCTCGCAGATTTTTTCGTAGAGCTTGGGGGTATCCTTGTATTCATTGTCAAGCAAGCCTATCATAATCCAATTCAAATCCTTCTCAAATTCCTTATGGATAGCATTGACTTTGGGAAAACTGTGAACGCAAGCAGCGCAACCCGTGAACCAAAAATCGAGGATGAGCCATTTGCCTCTGAAATCTTTGAGCGAGGCGCTTGAAGTGTTAAAGTGAGTTATGTTGTACAGTGTAAAATCCGGAAGCGGTTTGTCCACTTCAAGCCTGATCGAATCAGAACTTTTCTGAGCATGACTTATAGTTGTTGCCATTAAAAGTAAAGGCAAAAGAAAAATTCGGGGTGACATTTGATTTTTTTTTTAAATGAAGCAAGAAGTTTTTCAATGAGCTACTGTACCTGGCCGCACAAAGGACAGGATGACTTAGGGGCTAGTACCCGGGATTTTGGGCGTCCCTCAATGAGGCGTTGTTTATCATTTCCGGTTCGGGCAGTGGAAATAACACAGCTGATGAAACCCAGTTTTGTTTGACGGAGCCCAGCACAGCATCTGCCCTGTTTGTACGCTTCAAGTCAAACCAGCGGTGACCCCATTCGTTGAACAATTCAACCCTCCGTTCTTGTTCAATTGCGAGAAGAAGGGATTGCTTGTCATTTGCCGGAGTATCGCCTAGCCCAGCCCTGTGACGGATTAGATTTATGTCTGCTTGTGAGCCTACTATGTTGGTTTGTTGAGCCCTAGCCTCTGAGCGAATGAGATATTGCTCGGATAACCTTAGAACGGTAGAGTATTGAGTGGGGGGATTATCCGTTGACGAGTTGTATTTAAGCGTGCGATAATATCCGGAGGATGTCAAGCTCGTCCAAGTTGTTTTTCGCAAGTCACCGCTTTCAAACCCATTTGCCAGAGCAGGGTTTATTGCACCGTAGGAAGGAACATCAACAAATCTAAAAGTACCACGATCATTGGGGCGAAGATTACTCCACCATTGCAAAATGGCTTCATTGTTATTTTTAAGAAACACATCACTTAACGCAGTCTTGAGGCTGTAGAGCATTAAGTTATTTATTATGACCGTTGCCTGCGCTTCGGCATTTGTCCAATCTCCGGTAAACAAATAGACGCGGCTGAGCAATGCCGTTGCCGCCCATTTATTTGCACGAACCCTTTCGTTATTTGTGAAAGCATAATCTGCGGGCAATAAAGTTTGTGCCGCCTTCAAATCTTCAACGATCTGCTGATAAACGAGTGTTTTTGATGAGCGTGCAATCTGTGAATTGATTCTGTAGTCTGTTGTTGTAACGAGCGGAACATCTCCCCAAATATTGACCAGATAATAATGACAGAAAGCCCTAATGAATTTTGCCTCGCCCGTCAATTGATTCTTCATGCCTACAGATACACCAGAAGAAGAGTTCAGTCCTTCGATCACTGCGTTTGCATCGTAAATGCGTTTGTAAAAATCCGTCCAAAGAAACTGAACCTGAGAATTATTGGGTTTTAGCGTGTTGTCGTTGAATTGCTGGAATTCAGCAGTGGACGCAGGGGAGCTTTGATAATAATTCACCTGTTCATCTGAAAGCAGCGAGCCCAAAAAACTGACACTGAAAAGTGTGCCGCTGGCAAATCCGGAATTTTTCAATTGATAGTATATGTTCTGCATGGCCGCATTTGCGGAGGCATCACTATCAAATACAGATGATCTGACCAGCATAGTTTGTGGCGGGTCAATTTTTACGAACTCGTCACATGATGTAACACTAATGAGAGCGAGAAGTAAGAATTGGAGTCTATTTATCTTGAAAAGTATTTTCATGGTTTATGCTTAAAGTGTTATATGAAATCCACCCGTAATAACCTGTAAAGGCGGTAATTGACTGCTGCCCGGTACTTCGGGGTCAAGTCCTCTGTATTTTGTGAAGGTGAGCAGGTTTTGTGCCTGAATAAATAACCTTGCATTTTCAACATGGATTTTCTTCATCCATGTTTGTGATACTGAGTACGAGATTGAAAGATTCTTGAGCCTCACAAAAGACGCATCACCCACCGATTGTTGACCGCTAACCAGTCTCGTGTAGGCTGTCAACGGGTCGCCCGATTGGCCGAAACGCTGCACCGAAGCCTTGTCTCCCGATTGCTTCCATCTATCCATTACCAAGGCGGGCACATTTCCTATTAACCCCGGAGCATCAAAATTCAGGAAGTAATCATTGCCCGTTTGCCTCACAAACTGGAACTGGATGTCCACTTGAAAACCTTTGTACTGGAGGTGATTGGATAAACCGCCAAAGAAATCCTGACCGACAAATCTTACACTTTGCCTGTCTTCGAAATTGTATGTACCGTCTTTGTTAACGTCTTCAAAAGTATATGTGCCCGTAGCCGGATCGACCCCTGTATAGTGATAAAGTTTTCTAATGCCCAATGGCTGGCCAACAACATACGTGTTGGAATAGGCAGGGAATGCCGAAAGGTTTGGGAACGCAACCAATTTGTTGCGCGGAATACTTATGTTGAAAGAAGTCTTCCAAGAAAAATAAGACCTCTCGATGTTCGCTGTAGTCAATTCAAATTCGACTCCGGAATTCTGGACTATGGCAGGGAAATTTCCCTGTATGGAACTGAACCCTGTGGTGGAAGCCAACGGATAACCCACCAGTTGATTTGAAGACCTGTTCTGATAGTAGCTTACACTGCCAGAAATTTTATTGTTGATCACACCGAACTCAAGCCCTGATTCAAATTTCTTGCTGATCTCCCATGCGAAGTTAGGGTTGTTCAGTCTGGAGGGTTGAAGGCCAATAGCACCCTGATACGAGCCGGATGAAGATGAGTACGTATCAAGATATTGGTAATCGCCCAGCTGATCATTTCCTGTTGAGCCATAGCTTACCCTAAGTTTTCCAAAGCTCAAGAAAGGCAATGCGCTTTTGATAAAATCTTCTTCTGAAAATATCCATGCCGAGCCAGCCGCGCCAAAAAAAGCAAACTGCTTGCCGGGGCCGAAGCGTGATGATCCGTCCCTGCGGCCCGTAAAATTGAGAATGTATTTTCCTTTTAGTGAATAGTTGACCCTTCCGAAGACAGCATGATACCTGTATTGTGCATAGTAGTTTGAGCCCAGTGTTCTGTTGGGCGCAGAAGCCAAATTTTTCATCAAGGCTTCGCTGGAGAAGCCATAACCTGTTTGTGCCAGACCTTCGGTGGTTTGATTGAGAAATGTTGTTCCGATGAGCACATCAAATTTATTTTCTTCTAAAACAGGTTTCCAATTCAGTTGAGGTTCGAGAATCCAATTTTGGAACGTGCTGTTTGAAAATGATGATGAGTTTTGTGCCCCGGGGTCGGGGAACTGAGAACTGATAGGCGAGGTAGTAACTGCCTTCATGGCAGTACTTGTATAACCTAAACTTGTTTTGAAATGGAGTTGTGGGAGTATTGCATAACTGATCGCTGCGTTGCCGATCAGGTTATTTGTTTCTGCTACATATTGACGTTTGGTATAAGCTAATGGGTTTTCATAAGAGCTGCTCCAGTTTACCCAACTGAGGTTGCCGCTATCATCATAAAGCTTTGGGGCAACAGGCGGAAGCAACAATGCCAGTGAGGTTAAATCTTGCTTGAGCAGATTCGTATTGCTGTTGGCATAGTTGACAGAAAAAATAGTTTTCAATTTTTGATTGGGCGATGTATTTGTGATGCTGGTATGAATGGATGCACGTTGATCTGAAAAATCCCCGGGGAATACTGTTGTCTCTTTATGATAACCACCACCAACAGAAAACTGCGTAAGTTTCTCTCCCCCTGAAATGGAAAGCTGTGCGTCCGTGGAGTTGGCTGTTTTGCCGATCAATTCTTTTTGCCAGTTTGTATATCGGGTGGTATCCCAGAGCAAGAGGTCTCGTGCATTTGCTGTTGTTGGAGAGACCTTGTCATTGAGAAAGGCTTCCTTTCGCATTTGGAGGTACTGGTTTGAGTTGAGCAGATCTATTTGTCTTGCAACACGTGCACCTCCGGAATAAAAATTGAAATTAACTTTTGTTTTTCCCTGGCTGCCTTTTTTTGTGGTGATTAAGATCACGCCATTTGAACCCCGCGAACCATAGATGGCTGTTGCGTCTGCATCTTTTAGAACTTCGATGCTCTCAATATCTGAAGGGTTGATATTATTCAGCGGGCTTGTCCCCTGGCCTGCTGCCAAACTCGGGTTGCCCAAGATGCCCCCGGATGTCTCAAGAAAGGACATGGAGGTGGACGTGTAGGGGACACCATCTATAATATAGAGCGGATCGTTGCCATTTGCGATGCTGTTGGTGCCACGAATGCGAACTTTAAATGCACCACCTGGAACACCTGTTTGTTGTGTGACTTCCAAGCCGGGAACGCGCGAGGCCAATGCCGCCAACGGGTTGGACATCGGTTGCTTCTCAATGTCTTTCGCCTCCACTTTAAAAATATTCCCGGTTTGCTCTTTGGGTTTCACATCCCAATAGCCTGCGTGAACAACGACTTCGCTCAGACTTTTCACATCCAGCTCCAATGACACATCGATTACGGTCTGGTTGTTTACCCGCACTTCCTGCGGAGCGTAACCGATGAAAGAAAACACCAGCACATCGCTCCCTTCTGCTTCCAGGCTAAAGCGGCCTTCGCCATCTGTGGTGGTTCCCGCTGTTGTTCCCTTGATGAGGATGTTAACACCGGGCATGGGCTGTTTTTGTGCGGCATCGGTAACTGTGCCTGTGATATTGATCTTTCCCGGTACGGGTGATTTTATTGTGGGATCCGACAAGGATTGACCCTCGGCACCGGTTTCTTTTTTGAGGGAGATGGAGAATTCTTTTTCGTGCACTTTGTACTTGACGTGCAACGGTGCCAGTAAGTTGTTGAGGACATCGCGGAGCTTTTGTTTGCTGGCTTCCAGTGTGACCGTTTCCTTGATATTCAGTTGATCCAAACTGTAAACGAATTTCACTTTCGCCACTGCCTCGATCTCCTTTAGGGCAACATCGAACGGAACGTTTGCAAGTTTGATGGTTATTTCCTGATCGAGCAATTGTGAGCCTCCACCGAACGCATGGAAATGGTAAGAGAGAATTGCCAGCAGCAAAACCAACTTTAGCCGGGAAATATTGGGTTTTATGGTAACGCCTATTTTCATACTTTTAATTGTTTTGATCAAGTTTCGTGAACAGAAATAAGACAAAGCACTATCGTTCAGCCCCTGCCAGGGCTGACGGATACGGAGGGCAAGACAGGAGCGCTAATGCTCCTGTTTTTGGCCTCATCCCTTACCCTTCACCCAAGGAGAAGGGAGGCAATAAGGAAAGTGTGATCCGTTAGGTTGAATCGGGGAAGAAAGATGTGTGTTTCATTTGGGTTTGGGGTTTAAGTGAGAAAATTATTCGCAGCCGTTGCCGGTTATCGTAGTTTTGTTGTCGTTTTGCGTGTAGTTCACATCCAGAACTTCGGTAATTAATTTAAGCGTGCTTTGCAGCGAGAGGTCGGTGAAGTCGGCCGTGATGCGGCACGCCCTTGCTTTTTCGTTGCTGATGTTCACTTCTACATTGAATTTTTTGCTGATGCGCTCTGCCACTTCGGCCAAGGAAGTGTTATCGAACTGCATGTTGTATTCTGTATTGACGGTGAGGGTTGATACTTCGGTGCGCCCGAGCTGAAGTTTTTTCACTTCGTTTTTTACAACTATTGCTTTTTCGTTTGCGCTTACTTCCACTGTTTCGCCTGAAGGGCCTGACGAAACGCTCACCTTGCCTGTGAGCACGGCCAGTTGCAAACTATCGTTCACGGATTTAAGGCTGAAGCTGGTGCCGAGCACTCTGAGGTTTGTGTTGCCGCACGTAATAATAAACGGGTGGGCGGCATCTTTCGCCACTTCAAACAACGCCTCGCCCTGAAAATTGGTATGGCGGGTCCCCTCTTGCTTTTTTTCGAAGTACGATAATTTACTTCCCTGCTGTAGCCACACGATTGTACCGTCTTGGAGGATGATTTTTTCAACTCCATTTTGAGAGGAGACCTCAAGCGCATTGTTTTTCGGGTTGGTGTAATCCCATAGTATATAGGACAACGAAACGAGGATGGCCACGGCTGCTGCCATCTGCAATGCCCAGCTTGTGTTTTTGTTTACTTGTGTTGGTTTGAACGAAACCACGTCTTTGACGTTGGTGGTTGCGCTGGTGATTTTTTGGAAAAGCTTTTCTTCATCGGCTTTGCTCAGCTCAAGGTTTGTGTTGTTTTGCGTTTTCATGACCTCGAGCCATGCCTCAATTTTGATGCGCTCCTGCTCGGAGGCTTTGCCCTCGAGGTAGCGTTGCATCAGGAGATCGAATTTTGATTTTTCCATAGTTGGCCTCACACGTGCCCTCTCGAGGAGAGGGGCACGTGTAGGAGTTAGTTAATCATCACTAATTTAACAGGAACGAATGCTTTTAGCTAAGAGTAGCGCAAAGTTAAGAAACGCAGGGAGGTGCTGGAAAATAATTGGCCTCATCCCTATCCTTCCCAACTGGGAAGGGGGCCGGTCAATTAACGTTATAGATTTTGCTGTAGGAAGCACGGAAATGGCGGAAGGCTTGGGATATATAGACTTCCACTGCCCGCTTGGTGATGTTCATGCGTTCGGCTATTTCTCCGTTGGTGAGGTTTTCGAAAATGCGGAGCTTGATGGCCACCTGGCACCGCTCGGGCAAATCTGAAATGGTTTGGATGAGCGCCCTTTGGATGTCCTCCGGTGAGTGCTGCTGCTCCTCTGCTGTTTCGTATAAAGTTTCGAAGAATTTGTAGTGCTCTGCGTATTTTGCTTTTACCTGTTTGTGGCGGATGTACTGCACGATTTTGTAGCGCACGGCATTGAGCAAATAGTATTTCAACGAAAGTATGTGCAGGGACTTGTGCCGTTGCCAAAGCGAAACGAACACCTCCTGGATTATTTCTTCGCAATCTTCTTTTGACGAAATGTTTTTGCGGGCAAAGCGGAACAGATCGGCCACGTGCCTTTTGTAGATGGCCTCAAAGGCGTTTGCATCTCCGTGCGAGAGGAGAGCGAGCAGTTCTTGATCTGAGAGTTCGTGGTACATGGCCTCACTGTGACCCTCTCCCGAGGAGAGGGAAAAATGTTCAGTTAACAAATGGTAAGTGAGACAGGCCATAAAAAAGTATGGCGTGGAGCCCAACTTACCGTTTGGAGGTACTGGTATACCTGATCACGAATAAGTGGGCCCACGCCAATGACGTGAGCCTCACACTTATTGCCTCGTGATCGTTAGAAAATTACCAGTTTTCCAAACGAGGTTCTAAGTGCGAAAGCCTCGAATACCGATCGAGAGATTCGCAAATGTATTCTTTTACAAAAGCAATTTTCGCTTTTGACTATGAAACAAATATACAAATCTATCATCACACCTAATTATGATTAGGTAAAAAATTACAAAGATTGAGCGTGATTTCATCCTGAATGGCAGGGAAATCTCAAGTTGTAGAAATCACAATATCTCAACTCGATTGGTACGTGATCAATCAAGTGAAAAAGTTGCGAAGGAAGAAAGGGCTCTCTCAAAGTGATCTTTCGGTAGAAATGGGTTTTTCCGAAAAACTTATAGGTAGCGTTGAAAACCCAACACTCAACGCAAGATTTAATATCAGACATCTTAACCTTTTAGCAAAAGCACTCGACTGCACTTTGTGGGATTTAATTCCAGAAAAACCATTTGACAATGACCTCGTAAAAATCAAGATTAAGAAATCAGCAAGGATAACAAAAGCAGGTTCCACAAGCAGCAAAACCGAATTTGAGATATTGGAGGTTAAACCTTTGAAAAACCGATGAAAATTTTTTGAAGAGAGATATTGGTAGCCATAGTGAAACCACGAGACCAGAAAAGGCTTCAAAAATTTAGAGAAAATTTAGTCCAATTAAGAAAACAGAAAGGGGTAAGTCAACGAGGTCTTTCCTATCAATGTGTCACAAGTCACGCTAAAATAAGTCGACTCGAAACCGATGAAGATTCCAATCTAAATTTAACCACCCTCTTTGAGCTTGCCAAGGGCTTTGGGAGTACACCCGAAGGAGCTGATCGATTATGACATTGGATTTTGGAAGAAGCGGTGGTTTTTCGAAAGCGATTTCCTGATTGGTTCATCATTAAACTGTAAGTGACCGGAATTTTGTACCTTTATATTCTGTTTAGTGAATATGGCTCTGTATTTAACATCCAATGGCACCGCACCCCGTTTATCGGGTTCTGCTTTCTGGGATATTGACCTCAGCAAGCTGGACTTTGAGCGTTATTCGGATTTCACGATCACACGTGTTTTTGAACGAGGTACAGCCCAAGACATTCACGAGATATTAGATTATTACGGAAAGCCTCGCGCTACCGATACGCTTAAGCGAGCCGCTTCTTTATCCCCCCGCGCTATTGCCTTAGGCCGGAAAATATTAGGCATTTCTCCCGACCAATTAGCATGCTCAAAATACACACCACGAGCGATGAGCTACTCCATGTATTGAGGACACTGATGGGAATGCCTTCGTTGGCAAACTTTAGGCTTGTTGGTGGAACTGCTCTTAGCCTTTTGCAAGGCCACCGAAAATCAGAAGACATTGACCTCTTTACACATCAACCTTATGGCAGTGTTGATTTTGAAAAGATAGAAGCTGAAATAGCTGCGCTTTTTCCTTATGCACGTAATGACGATCGATTCCCTGAACTACAGCTCCCAAAAAACGATTATGGTCTTCACCTTCATGTGGGAGATACGGAAGAATCATCGATTAAGACTGACATTCTCAACTGGACTGAAGCCTTTTTGGATGAGGCCATGGAGATGGAGGGAATCCGCCTCGCCACGTTTGAAGAAATAGCGCTCATGAAACTGGATACCATCTCAAGAGGTGGCCGAAAGAAAGATTTCTGGGATTTGTCAGAAATCATAGAACACAAAAGTTTGAATTCGCTGCTTGAGTTGTACCCGAAAAAGTATCCGTACTATAGCCTGCAAGATGTTAAGAGTGGCTTGACAAATTTTGAGGTTGCAGAAAAGATGCCCGACCCAATTTGCTTAAAAGGAAAGTACTGGGAATTGATCAAAGAAGAAATAACAAATACTGTCAAAGCATTGCGAGTATAGATAAGTCAAAATCGTGACGGTTGATAACCTAGAGCTGGTTCTGAAAATAGAACTGATTACAGTTGCTGCTTGAAAGTATTGAATCTGAATTACCCCATAGAATGGAAACGACCGTATAGCAGACATCTGTAAAAAAAGAAAATCCCCCACAGTCCTTGACCGCAGAGGATGATCTTGTCTATAGTTGGCTTTAATCGCAACAAAAGTACGGAATATGGGTTAAAAACAACCATCTTTTGTGCCTGAACTTTGAAATCTGAACTTGTGAAGAACCGGAACGCCTACCACACCGCACTTAAATGCCTCGCTCGTGAGAACCTCCTTACAAAGGGTGTATGCGGCTTGATTCCACGCTCCAACATCTGGCGTTGGAAGCATGAACCATCAGACAAATACAAAACCTTTGATCTCAATTTAAGGGGAACTCAGGATTACGAACTGATCCGTTCCTTCGTTCAAAACAAAAATGCAAAACAGATATTCGCTGCCTATGTCAGACTAAGTAAATTCTTTGTTGACCTCGTTCACAGTGTTCCAAAGTTTCATAAACATGTCAATAAAAAGAAACTTCAAGTTGTCAGGATAATCGAACGAGTCAAGGATTCATTAGGCCTGAAAAATGTTCTGCGTGTCTTCAATATTTCCGTACCCACCTTTCGCCAATGGAAACTCGATACCGTTACGCCCTGTTTCGAATCCATCGTGAACCGGTGCAACCGAATTTACCCAACACAACTTTCAAAATCTGAGGTAAAGACGATGAAAGAAAAACTAACGGATCCCCTCCATCAATATTGGCCTATCTCTTCCATCGCTTTCCATTCTTTGAGAAATGGCTCACTGCCTTTAAGCCTAAACACATGGTACAAGTATGCCAACCGGATGGGGGTGAACCGGCCAAAGCCAGCCGACCGGAGGAAGAAATTTTTAACGGGCATCCTAGCGAATCGCCCTAACCGGATTTGGCATGCCGACATCACCCGTTTTGTTACGCTGGATAATGTGATCCATTACATCTATCTGGTAGTTGATAATTTTCGAGGAAAATACTTTCGTGGCGCGTTGCCAACAAAGTCAGTGCTTTGATAAGAAGGGAAACCATCGATGAAGCTACGAGGCATTTGGAAAATCTGGACGAACACATTTTGCTTCTCACCGATGGTGGCCCTGAAAATTCGCTGAAAGAGTATTTGGAAACCCTTGGTGTGAAAGTTACTCACCAAAAAGCGATGATCGATGTGCAATGTTCAAACACGTTGATCGAAGCCCACAATAAGGTGATCAAGTACAACTACCTGTACAGAAAGTCCATTAACGATGGCTTTCAACTTATCCGAGAGCTCGACTTTTGTTGCAACAATTTCAATGGACGGCCTCATATTTCGCTTAACGGGTTGACTCCTGACGAAAGCTATGCAAACGTGAAGCTCGATGATGAACGGCTAAGAAAACTGAAAAAGGAAGCGGGCATCAAAAGAAAGCAGGATAACCTCAAAAACAGGTGCGGGGTGTGTGCCACATGAACCAGAAGATTAGAAACCCTACCTCTAAAAGATAGTCAGGCCACTTTAAAATCGCTGAACAATTCTTAATTTCGTTGCGTGTTCCAACATTGAAACACTGATTTGTAAAAAAGTCGTGGGAGTGCCACGCCAAAACAATTCTCAACATCAATGACAAATAAAAAAGCCCCGATCTCTCGGGGCTTTTTTATGACGCTTTGGAAAGCATTTTTAAGGGTGCGATTTAACGTATACATCCAAAAACCGGATGATCAATAAGTAACCGATGAGTACACTTAAAAATATTCCAGCTCCAAAAAATCTGTGAGATAATTTAATGGGACTGTTGATATCCAATGTTTCTTTAAAGTTTTTCCTGTCTTCGAAGAACTTAGAGTTCAAAAGAAAACTTCCAATTGTGATCACGCCTATGGCAACAGCTAAGAAGGGTTTCTTTGAAAGTTCTCGATTCAAGAAAACCATCGCTAAGAAATAAATACTAGTAGCTATGGCACAGTCTACCAATGAAATTAAAACCACGGCTGCATTCTTCTGGCCGTACATTGATTTCTTCGGCACCATTGCATACAAGCAAAAAAATACAAACTGATAAATTCTTCTCATATCAATCTTTAATTTCCATTATCTCTCCATATCGTGTAGAGTCCATACCCGACACCCACGGTTATAACAACTGCCACTCCAACTGGATTGGCCACCAATAATCCTGCGACAAACGTGCTTGCACCTACACCGAAGTCCATATAATCGTTAACAGTTAATTGTTGGTTGGGGTCAGCTACCTTGCTACCAAACTGGTAAGCAGTGAACGCAAAACCAGCAGCACCTAAGACCTTGCCTGTAACAGCCATCCCTTTAATTGACGATTTTGTTACTGTGCTGAGCAATTGCCTGAAATCGCTCTTAACGGGTGTAAAACCCGCACCTATAACGTTTAGGGCAAGCCCTACTCCATTGTAAGGAAATTTGCTTTGATTGCTTGAAATATCTGGGCTGCTCAAAAACTGAGGCTCGTCACTATTCGGTTGAGCAAGTTGCTGCAACGATCTAAAGGTTAGATAAGCATCTGCCGCCTGTTGCAGAAAACTCCCTCTTTGGTATGAGCTGTTGCTGTTTTCACCCTCCTCCAGCAGCAGAACCCCTTTCGCTGATACCAATTCGCCACCGCTACCATCCATTGTGCGGAGTGATCT
>JAFDYU010000015.1 GCA_018267285.1 Bacteroidota bacterium
GAATAATGTTAGAAAAAGTAGGATAGCAAATCTTAAATATGATTTAAGAGTTTGAAGAGAAGTCGACTGTTCCATATTCAATTTTTTCGAATTGTTAGGAATTACTCCAAGCGTTCCCTTTATGCATGGTCAAAGTTGTCCGAGTGCTCTGCATTAACCGAGTCGTTGTCGTCTTGGTCGTCACTTTATCCAACTACCTTACCCACAACGTTTGGGTTTGTGCAGTGGCGGGCATAGGAGCACTAAAAAATGGAGCGTAGCGGAATGTTTAGCGCGACCTACACGTCACTGTCAACCGTGACAAAACGTTGTTTGAAAACTAAAGCTACAAATTTACACCGAACCCCGCCATTGCAAATAGCTTTTGTTGACGGCTGGCCACGTTCGGAGTATGATGTTCTTACATATTACCATCCATGTGTCGCAAGTGAATAAAATGCTCCAAACCAAAAGAGTAGTGTCAAACTAGCGCCAATTATCAGCGGCAATCCGAGATTCTTCTTTTTTTTGCTTATGAGCCTCGCCCCAATTAAAATCGGGGCAACAATGGAAATGGTCAACGTTAACATGAGTTCTCCAATTTCACCTTTGCTAAACATCACTGTCCGAAGTCCAAAGGCAAGAAGATTTATCAAAACACACATTACAATACTTAGTAAAATGATTTTCCAGTAGTTCAGTCTGCCGGAACGTGTGTCAGTCGTGTTATTTGATTCAGAAGTCTCAGTCATAAGTCAGTTACTGTCCCAGTGGCTTGGCACCAATGCCCGAATATACGCTCATTAATACGGCTATTCTTAGCGCTGTTTGTGGATTTGCGAACTCTTGTGATTAGCCCATTGGGGCAAGCGGAAATAGATAGTCAAATTTTTCAAAACACTACAGCCTAAGCACGTAAAAGGTGTTCTGTGCACAGTCAGACTTCGACAAGCTCAACGTTAAGCCAAACTATTGTTTGCGTAAAAACGACAAGTCTTTTATGTTAAAACGGATACTCCCCTTTACCGATGGCATAATCGGCAACTTTGCGTCTTGCATTTTTCAAGTTGTAGGGTTCAATTTTTGTAAAGCGTTTCAGTCCGAGCATCATCAGGCGCAACTCATCGCCTTCGGCAAAAGCATAGACAGCCTGCTTGCCGGCCGAAGCCGCTTTCTCTACGGCCTCGTGCAAATAGATAAGCGCCATTTCTTTTTGTATTTCGCACGCTTTCTCTCCGCGCAACCCAATTAGTTTTTCTACGCGCAGCAACACCGACTCGGCCGCATAAATTTCGATGAGCATATCGGCCAGGCTCATGATCACTTCCTGTTCTTCCGAAAGTTTCATCATAAATTTTTGCACGGCAGCACCCGCAATTACCAAGCCTGCTTTCTTCAGGTTGGCCAATACTTTTTTCTCTTTTACAAAAACACCCTCTTCTTCGGTTGCCCCGAAATCCGGAATCGACATCAGCTCTTTTTGCACCTCCATGGCCGGGCTCATTAAGTCGATAGAACCTTTCATGGCGCGTTTCATCAGCATGTCGATGGTGAGGAGCCGGTTAATTTCGTTGGTGCCTTCGAAGATGCGGTTGATGCGTGCATCGCGGTAAGCGCGGTCCATCGGTCCCTCAGCCGAGAAGCCCATGCCACCGTAGATCTGCACGCCTTCGTCTACGGTGAAATCCAACACTTCCGAGCCGTGTACTTTCAAGATGGCGCATTCGATCGCAAATTCTTCGAGTGCTTTCAATCTTGCTTTGGCGGAATCCATGCCTCCGGCAACCAGTGCATTGTAGGTATCGTCAATGTTTTGCGAAGCCCGGTAGTGTGCCGATTCGCTTGCGAATATTTTGGTAACGGCCTCGGCAATTTTGTGTTTGATAGCGCCAAAGTTGGAAATGGAAGTTCCAAACTGCTTGCGCTCGGTAGAATATTTGATGGCCTTTGAAATCGCCATCTTGCTGCCGCCCACCGCAGCCACACCCAACTTGATGCGGCCAATGTTGAGGATGTTCACCGCAATTTTAAAACCGTTTTCGCGTTCACTCAATAAATTCTCGACCGGCACTTTGCAATCGTTAAAGAAAATCTGACGAGTGGAAGAGCCTTTGATGCCCATCTTTTTTTCTTCTTCATTCATAGTGATGCCGCCAAAGGTGCGCTCCACAATAAATGCGCTCAGGTTTTTGTCGTTGTCGATTTTTGCAAAGACCACATAGATGTCGGCAAAGCCACCGTTGGTGATCCACATTTTTTGGCCGGTGATGAGGTAGTGCTTGCCATCGGGGGTGAGCACGGCTTTTGTTTTTCCGGAGTTGGCATCAGAGCCCGAGTCGGGCTCGGTCAAACAATACGATGCCTTCCATTCGCCCGTGGCCAACTTGGGTATGTATTTTTTCTTTTGTGCTTCGTTGCCGTAATACAAAATGGGGAGCGTGCCAATGCCCGTGTGTGCCGACAAGGCAACGGCTACCGAATGGCCACCACCTATCACTTCGGCCACAAGCATGGTGGTGTTAAAATCCATACCGAAGCCGCCAAGGTCTTGCGGAACAGAAGTTCCCAACAACCCCAGCTCGCCAGCTTTATCCAAAATGGACGGCATTAGCTTAGGTTCTTTCATCGAGTCGATTTCGTTCAACTTCGGATAGACTTCTTTGTTGAGAAAATCTTTGCATTGCTGCAGGATCATCTTCTGCTCTTCGTTGAATTCTTCGGGGATAAAAATTTCGTGAGCGTTGGTTTCTTTGATGAGGAACTCCCCTCCTTTGATTGCTTTTTTAGTTTCGGTCGTAGTCATAAGATTTGTGATTTGAGTA
Source organism: Bacteroidota bacterium (assembly GCA_018267285.1). Taxonomy (GTDB): domain Bacteria; phylum Bacteroidota; class Bacteroidia; order Cytophagales; family Cyclobacteriaceae; genus ELB16-189. Next base: position 2,802 of record JAFDYU010000015.1, read on the forward strand.
TTGAGATATGAGATCAGTCCTGTGAAAGTTTTAATTGTAATGAATAGTTCATTTTCTGTATTTGATCAATTTGATCAAGTAGAAGGTCAATCTGAGAATCGACTAAATTTAAATTCTTGCAAAGCAAGAGCTGAGTTTGAAGTTCGTAAGATGAGCCATTTGAGATCCCCAAGAAGTGAACAAACTCTTTGTTTGAATTTCTTCCGGCACCTTCAGCTATGTTTGATGGAATGGATACGGCCGACCTCCTGATTTGAGAGGTTAACCCATATTTTTCTTCTTTTGGAAAATCAGTAGTTAAACGATAGACTTGAGTAGCCACTTCCATGGCTTTGTGCCAAATCTTGAGTTCTATTAGGTTGTGCATTTCTCAATACTCAAATCTCAATACTCAAATCTCAATACTCAAATCTTAATTCAACAATTCATAAATCCCTGCCACACCTTGCCCTCCACCCACGCAAGCGGTTACCATGCCCAGTTTTTTCTTTTGTCTGCGTAGTTCGTTGAAAAGCTGTACCGATAAACGCGCCCCCGAAGAGCCAAGCGGATGGCCTACGGCAATAGCTCCTCCGTTAACATTTAATATTTTTTTGTCGATGCCGAGCCCTTTCATCACGGCAACGGATTGTGCCGCAAAGGCTTCGTTGAGTTCGATCAACTCCATGTCTTCTAATTTTTTGCCGGCAACTTTCAGGGCTTTGGGCACAGCCGCCATAGGCCCGATGCCCATGATGCGTGGGTCTACCCCGGCAGTGGCATAGCTCACCATCCGGGCTATGGGTTTAAGGTTTAATTGCTTCATCATTTTTTCGCTCATCACCGCTACAAATGCAGCACCATCCGATGTCTGCGAGGAGTTGCCCGCAGTTACGGTGCCGCCCATGGCAAAAACAGGTTTTAATTTTGCCAGGCCTTCCAAGGTTGTATCGGGGCGAACACCTTCATCGGTTTCTACCACATGTTCGCGGGTTTTCTTTTTCATGTTCTCGTCCACATACACTTCCTTCACGGTGATGGGAACGATCTCGTCTTTGAATTTCCCGGCCTTCCAGGCAGCGGCCGCTTTCATGTGCGATTCGTACGAAAACTGATCTTGCTCTTCGCGCGAAATTTTGTATTGCTTCGAAACTTCTTCGGCTGTAAGACCCATGCTGGTGTAGTAGGTGGGATGGTCTTTGGCGATGGCATAATTCAACGCTGTTTTTATTCCCATGGTTGGCACCAGCGACATCGACTCGGTTCCACCCGCAATAATCACATCGGCTTGCTTTGCGTGAATACGCTGACAAGCCATGGCGATGGTTTCAATGCCGGAGCCGCAATAACGGTTTACGATCAACCCCGGGTTATCAATGCCAAGGGCAAGCAAGGAAATCATACGCCCCATTTGCATGCCTTGTTCGGCCTCGGGCACAGCGTTGCCCACAAAAAGGTCGTCCACCATTTTGTTTTCCAATCCCGGAATCGACTTGACGAGATGTTTGATTACCTCAGCGGCCAAATCATCGGGGCGCGTAAAGCGGAAGCCTCCTTTTTTAGCTTTGCCCACGCCTGTTCTAAATCCTGCTACAATGTATGCGTCCATAGTTCTTTGTGTTTATTAGTTGGCAGCAGGCAGACGGCAGTAGCAGTCTGTCCACTAAATTAATTTTGTGCTTCTTTATTTTTTTCCTTTGGCAAAAATTTTTCAGGATGTTCAATCATAGCGTTCAACATCCTCCCCACTTCTTCTGCATCTTGCTCTAATTCGTTAAATTTTTCTTGAGAGATGTATTCATTAGCTACTGAAAATTCAAGCCAAACAATTGTCTCACTATTTTCTCCATCAGCATCAGAGGATTTACTGACGAAGTATGCTTTGTAAATTCTCTTCCTGTAAGCTTCGGCAATACACGAACAGACCGAACGTGATGACCTTCTAATCTGATCGACAAGAGAATACTTTTCTTCAGAAGGAAAAGTTTTGGTGATATAAAAAATCTTTATCGCCAAGGCAAAAGCCTTTTGGTAAACGATCAAATCTCTATATCCTCTTGACTTTCCCATTTTATACGTTACTGCATACTGAAGCACTGCCGACCGCCTACTTTTAATTTCTAAGTGGTTTCCCTCCGGTTAGTATCGCCTGAATTCTTTCCAATGTTTTCTTTTCTCCCGTTAGCGACAAAAAGGCTTCGCGCTCCAGGTCCAGCAAATACTGCTCGCTCACTTCTTGAGGTGAGGTTAAATCGCCACCGCACATGATGTTGGCAATCCATCGTGCTACTTTAACATCGTGATCGGAAATATAATTTCCCATGCGCATGCCCTGTAGGCCAGCAAGGAATAATGCCTGCCCGGTGCGTCCGAGCACTTTAATATTTCGGGCGTGCGGCTGCATGGTGTAGCCCGCATCGGCCAACTCGATTACCGCTTCTTTGGCATCGGCCAGTTGGCGATCGCGGTTCATCGAAATGCGGTCTTGTTTTTTTAAGATGCCCATCTCGCGGGCTTCTTCGGCAGAGGTTGCCACTTTTGCGGTGGCAATGTTCATGAAAGCATTTTGAAGTGCATTCAGTTCCACATCGCCTTCTTCCATGGCATCGCTCACACGTTTGGTAAATTCTTTGGTGCCGCCACCACCGGGAATCAAACCCACGCCTACTTCCACCAGCCCGATGTACGTTTCGGCAGCAGCCTGTGCAATGTCTGCGTGTAAAGTCATTTCACAACCGCCACCAAGGGTTCGGCCTTGCGGGCAGACCACAATGGGCACGGAAGAATAGCGAATGCGCATGGTGGAGTTTTGGAATGCTTTGATCATGAAGTCGATCTCATCGTACTCTTGTTCGATGGCGTACATAAACACCAGGCCGAGGTTGGCCCCGAGCGAAAAATCGGCACCCTGATGGCCGATCACCAAGCCTCGATAATTTTTTTCTGCGAGGTCGATGGCTTTGTTCATCCCTTCGATTACCGCACTGCCGAGCGTGTAGCTTTTGCTGTGCCATGCAAAGTTGAGCACGCCATCGCCTACATCGTAAATCCGGGAGTCGGCATTTTTCCAAACGATGTTCTCGCTTTTGTTTTCGAGGATGATGAAATTCTCCTTGCCGGGAATTGCCTTGTACAACTTCGAGGGTATGTCGTAGTATTTTTTCTGGCCACCTTCGCTTTTGTAAAACGATTTGTTGCCCGCAGCGAGCATGTCGTACACCCATTGTGCGGGTTTGTAGCCGGCTGCCTCCATCAACGAAATACTTTTCTCCACGCCTACGGCATCCCACGTTTCATACGGGCCGAGCTGCCAGCCAAAACCTCCGCACACGGCATCGTCAATGCGGAAAAGCTCATCGCTGATTTCCGGGATGCGGTTGCTTACATACTGAAACAATCCGAAGAAACAATCGCGATAAAAATCTCCGGCTTTGTCTTTGCCTCCGAGCAAAACTTTGAAACGGTCTTTCAGGTTGTCGATTGTTTTGGTGCTTTCGAGGGTAGCAAATTTTACTTTTGCTTTCGGTTTATATTCTAAGGTTTTAAGATCGAGTGTGAGGATTTCGGTCTGCCCTTTTTCGTTTTTTGCTTTCTTGTAAAAACCCTGGCCGGTTTTGTCGCCCAGCCATTTGTTCTGGTCGAGTTTGGTTACTACCTCGGGTAGCTTAAATATTTCGCGGCCTTCGTCTTTTACCAAGCCTGCATACAAGTTGTTGGCAACCTTAACGAGCGTGTCGAGGCCCACCACATCTGAAGTTCTGAAGGTAGCCGATTTCGGCCTGCCGATAACAGGGCCGGTAAGTTTGTCGATCTCATCTACGTTGAGATCAAATTTTTTCATGGAGTCGATCACTTTCAGTAAACCCCAAACGCCCACCCGGTTTCCAATAAATGCGGGAGTGTCTTTGCAAAGCACCGTGGTTTTGCCAAGGAAGAGGTCTCCATAGTGCAATAAAAATTTGGTGACTTCGGGGTCGGTCTTCGGTGTGGGTATTATTTCGAGCAGCTTTAAGTATCGTGGTGGATTGAAAAAATGTGTGCCCGCAAAATGTTTTTGAAAATCTTCACTGCGGCCTTCGTCCATCAAATGAATTGGAATGCCCGAGGTATTGGAGGTAATCAATGTGCCTGGGGTGCGGTGCTTTTCTACTTCGGCATAAACACTTTTCTTGATGTCGAGGTTTTCTACCACCACTTCAATAATCCAATCCACGTTTTTTATTTTGGGCATGTCATCGGTGAAGTTGCCCAGCGTAACACGTGAAGCAAATTTCTTGCTGAAGAGCGATGCCGGGTTGGCTTTGAGGGTGGCCGCAAACGAACTTTGCACGATGCGGTTTTTCACCGCAGGGTGATCGAGGGTTAAATTCTTTTTCTTCTCTTCATCGGTGAGGTCTTTCGGTGCGATGTCGAGCAGCAACACTTCGCAGCCGATGTTGGCAAAATGACTGGCAATGCGAGAGCCCATAATACCCGAGCCCAGTACGGCAACTTTTTTAATGGTTCTATTCATATATTCAAAATTCGTTGATCGTTATCCGTTGCGGGTTCAGATGAACACCAACAACGAACAACCAAGTTAACTATGTTTTTTTGTAAATGTCATTTCTTTTTGAAAGCGATTGTATTTGTTGGATCACCTCAAAAAAGACTTCTAATTTCCGTGATGGTATTTCTTCGCGCACCAATTCATTAAACCGGATTACAATATCCTTGGCGTTTTCGCGCAGTTTTTTGCCTTCCCGGGTTAAGAATACCCTAACGGAGCGCTTGTCCTTTTTATCGGTTTTGCGTAGGATCAGTTTTTTGTCTTCCATCGACTTCAACAAACGGGTGAGGCTTCGGGGCTCCAAGCCCATCTGGGGCGCGATTTTAGTGGCCGGGGTTCCGTCATCGCCATGAATGGTGAGCAGCGCAAAACCAATAGACATGGTGCCTCCGAATTTTGCAGCTTGCTGATTATAGAATCTTGAAATTCCGTGCCAGGCTGTACGCACATGGTGATCGATGGTTTCTTCGCGTTTCATTTTTTAGTAAGACGAAAGTAATAAATATAATGTTATGCGTGCATACTATTTTGAAAAGAATATTTTAAGCCGGGCCTTAATGGAATTTTAATGCACAGCTAAACATTTGCTAATCCTGTTCGGGCAGCAACGCCCCACTGCTGGTTACATCAGGTGAATGCCACGCTCAAGTATCTCTTTTATAAAAGGATTGTTTTCAGGTGTATCCTCCAAAGAAAATGGATGAAGCTCTAAGAATGGAAATTTTGAAATAACAGATGCAATGGGCTCTACATCTGCACTGCCGCAACCCAAAAATTTTTTGTCCCACACGGCAAGATCAATATCACTCATTTCATGTGGCCGGCCATACGCATAAGATCCGAACAAGGTCACTTTTTGGGGTTGATACCCTAACCGTTTTAATTCTACAATGAAATCCTGTACGTATAACCTTATTTCTTTTCGAGTAAACATAACCGCAATGAGTTTATTCTTTCTTTGTGCGTTTTCACAAATGACTCTGAAGCAATGGAATAAATTTTTTCTTTATAGTCGGGATATCGTGTATCAATGCTCCATTGGTTAACAATAGCCAAATAGATGTAATCGTCAGTGGGCAGATCAAGGTCAGTTTGATTGTGCAGGTATTGAAATCGTGCGTACGTGGAGGGAAGTTGTCGGTATTATCTTTCACCCAATGTGCTTTCAACAATTTTTCAATTACCAAATGGAACATGAAAAGAGCCATTACAAAATGCCGTCCATGAATCAGGTATAAAGCTGTTTCCCAATTTTTTTCAGCCTCTTTCTTCCAAAAATCAATATGACCTTCTTTGGTAAGCATTTTAATACTTGCGAAGATAGCAAGATCCCTTTACTTCTCCCGACTCCCCGCATACAATTCATACTCCAGCAGTCGGCAGTCGAGTTTGGCAGAATAAAATTCAATTCTGCGTTTTGCTTTCAGCCCTACTTTTTTGGCAAGGTCAAGGTTGCCGGTAAAAATGTAGCCCGTCATGCCTTGGCATTTCTTCTTTAAAAAATCTCCGATGCGGGCGTATGTTTTCTCTAATTCAGCCGCTTCGCCCATCCGCTCGCCATACTCGGGATTAAAAAAAACAACCCCTTTTGTTGCCGGGAGTTCAGTCTCCTCGAAATCGCAAACTTTAAAATCAATAAAACTTTCAATTCCGGCTGCGGCAGCATTTACTTTTGAAATTTCTATGGCATCGTGGCTGATGTCGGTGGCAATTATTTTCAGGCCGGGAACTTCAATAATTTGTTTTTTCAGTTTTTCAAATTCTACCCGATAAAAATTTTCATCGTAGCCGAGTACGTGCATGAAAGAATAATTTTTCCTGAAAAGCCCCGGCCTGCGGTTGGTGGCAAGAAGTGCAGCTTCAATCGCTACAGTGGATGAGCCGCACATGGGGTTTACAAACGAAGATTGCCTGTTCCAATTTGTGGCCAACAAAGTAGCGCTGGCCAATGCTTCGAGCATGGGTGCTTTTCCGGGAATTTTCCGATAACCGTGCTTGGCCAATGTTTCGCCCGAAGTATCGAGAAAAATTTCGGCCCGCTCGTCTTTCCAATACAAATGGAAGACTGCTTTGCTCAAATCGGAACCGGAGTTGGGGCGGTTGCTGGTTTCTCTCCGCATGCGGTCGGCAATGGCATCTTTTACTTTAACATTTACAAACATTTCGTTGTTTACCGTGAAATGTTCTGCGTGGTTGGTAACGGAAAAGTATCCGTTAGCAGAGATCAGTTTTTCCCACTCGATCGCCAGCAGATTTCTGTACAACTCATCGGGGCCATTGCATGTAAACGACTTGAGCGAATACAGTATCTGGCTGGCACACCTCAGGTTAAGGTTCAGAAGAATGCAATCGTTTACTGAGCCGGTCAGCTCAACTCCGGTTACAAATGTGTTCTTCACCTTAAAGCCAAGCTCCGAAACTTCTTTTTCAAGATAAGGCGACAGCCGTTTGTTGCAAGTGATGATGATTTTTGAGGGGGCGCTGAAAATATCCATTGCCCAAAGTAACCATTAAAGAGAATACTCGTTTCATTTTCTCCTACTTTTGATGATTGTGGACTTACGCCTTCAAACCGGTTACAAACAAATTCTTGGCATGGCCATGCCTATTTCGCTCGCCATTCTGGTGCCACAGATCAACTACATCACCAATAATATTTTTCTCGGTGGCCTGGGTGAGCAATCATTGGCGGCTGCGGGCATTACCGGAGTTTACTACCTGATCTTTGCGGTGATTGCCAATGGTTTGAACAACGGGGTGCAGACTTTAATCGCACGCAAAGCGGGGGAGAACAAACCCGATGAAATTGGGCATGTGTTTTTTCATGGTGTGTGGATATCTATTGGTATCGCCTTCCTGGGCATTGCGTTAACCTACACCGTAGCACCCATTATTTTGCGGGCTACCATCCACAACACCGCTACGGCCAATCAGGTAATTGACTTCACGCTGATACGCATCTGGGGTTTACCCCTGCTCTATTTATATGTAATGCGCAACGCGTTGCTTGTGGGCATCAACCAAACGAAACTTTTAATTTGGGGAACATTGGCCGAAACGGTGGTAAATATTTTTTTCGACTACGGTTTGATTTATGGCCACTTTGGGCTGCCTGCCATCGGCTTTAATGGTGCTGCCTATGCTTCGATCATTGCCGAAGGCTCGGGCCTGCTCGTGATTTTTGTTGTGATCCATTTTAAAGGGATCAACAAAACGTTTTCCTTGTTCGAAGATTGGAAAATTAATTTCGAAACCATCCGGCAGGTGCTCTACAAATCATCTCCTTTAATTCTTCAGTATGCCATCAGCATCATTACGTGGGAATATTTTTACATTCTCATCGAACATCATGGCGATAGGGCGTTGGCTGTCTCCAACACCATGCGCAATATTTTTGGAATTTTTGGCGTGTTCTCCTGGGCTTTTGCGGCTACGGCCAATACCATGGTGAGCAACGTGATCGGCCAACGAAAACCGGAAGAAGTTTTGCCGTTGATTAGGCGCATCGTTGTATTGAGTTTATCGTGCTCGGCCATTCTCACGCTGTTTCTCAACTTTTTTCCTGAAGCGTTTCTTTCGCTTTATGAACAAGATCAATCGTTTATTGCCGAGGCCATACCCGTAATCCGCATTGTGTCTGTTGCGCTGATGATGATGTCTTTCTCGGCCGTGTGGCTCAATGCCGTAACCGGAACGGGAAACACGTTGGTAAACCTGATCATTGAGTCCATCACCATTGTGGCGTACAGTATTTATGTTTACCTCGTACTTGAAACGTGGAACATGCCCATCACCTGGGGCTGGGCTAGCGAATGGGTTTATTGGACAGGTATGTTCTCGATGTCATTTTGGTACATGAGGTCGGGCAGGTGGAAAGAAAAGAATGTCTGATTACATTTGAAGCATGGACTTAAACCTATCCGGTAAGAATGCGTTGGTGTGCGGGAGCACGCAAGGTATTGGTAAGGCTTCGGCTGTAGAGTTGGCATTGCTCGGAGCATCCGTTATACTGTTGGCCCGCGATGAAGAAAAACTAAAGGCAGCGGCCACAGAACTTCCCACTCCTGAAAATCAAAAACACAAGTATGTAGTTGCCGATTTCAATTTTCCGGAAAAAGTAAAATCGGAAATTGAAAAATTAGTAGCACAAAACGACATCCATATTCTTGTAAACAATACAGGAGGCCCGCCCGCAGGCCAAGCCATTGATTCCAAGACGGAAGATTTTTTATCAGCGATCAATGCTCATTTAATATGCAGCCAGATTTTGGTTCAGGCTTGCGTGCCCGCGATGAAAAAAAATAAGTACGGAAGAATAATTAACATCATTTCTACTTCCGTAAAAATTCCGATCAAAGGGCTTGGGGTTTCAAATACAGTTCGCGGGGCAATGGCAAGCTGGTCGAAAACACTTTCGCTTGAGCTTGCTCCGTTTGGAATTACAGTGAATAACGTTTTGCCGGGCAGCACCAAGACGGGCCGGATCGAGTCGCTCATCCAAACCCGGGCGAAAAAATCAGGAAAAACAGAAAATGAAATCCGGCAGGAAATGATTGATGAAATCCCCGCAGGCCGCATGGCCGAGGCGAGTGAAGTGGCATCGGTGGTGGCCTTTCTAAGTTCACCCGCAGCCGGCTATGTCAATGGTGTGAGTGTGCCCGTAGATGGCGGAAGGACAGGAAGTTTGTAAGAGAAAGTTTATGTAATTTTGAATATGGTTGCTGAATTAATAAATGCTGTAAAAAAGGCCGAGAAACTTTTCGACAAGGATCAAAAGGCCATTGCCAATATTATTCTGGATGAGCTGGCCTGGAATCAGTCATTCGCCACATCGCAAAAACCACTTTCCAAACTAGCTGAAGAAGCATTAGTTGAATATAAGAAAGGAGCTACAAAATCTCTTGAACTTTAAAGGTTTTGAAATCCGTTACCACCGAACGGTTTCGTAAAGCATTTGATTTGTTGCCTTCGAAAATTCAGCAAAAAGCAAGGGTAGCTTACTATAGATGGCAAGTGGACTCTTCTCATCTATCACTTAATTTTAAGAAAGTTCATTCAACTGAACCAATCTATTCTGTTCGAATTGATTTGAATTATCGCGCTCTCGGAGTAAAAGATAAGACAACTATAATTTGGTTTTACACTCATGATGCAAAAAATCCTTAACTACATTGATGGCAAATTAGTCGAGCCGAAATCGGGAAAATACCTCGACAACTACAATCCATCCGAAGGGAAAGTTTATAGCTTGGTTGCTGACTCCGATGAACGCGATGTAAGCGATGCGGTGATTGCTGCAGCGAAAGCCTTCCCGGCATGGTCGGCCATGCCAACCGAAGAAAGAACAAAAATTCTTTTGCGAGTGGCGGATCTGATCGACCGCGATTTGGAAAAGTTGGCTTTGGCGGAGAGCATCGACAATGGAAAGACGGTGAAGTTTGCCCGTTCGGTAGATATTTACCGCGCAGCTTCCAACATCCGGTTTTATGCCACAGCCTCTCCGCATTTTGCGTCAGAGGCTCACGTCAACGAGGGCGACTCGGTAAATTATACCACCCGTTTTCCAATCGGTGTTGTGGGATGCATCTCACCCTGGAACTTGCCGTTGTATTTATTCACCTGGAAAATTGCACCGGCACTGGCCGCAGGCTGTACGGTTATCGGCAAACCATCGGAGCTCACACCGATGACGGCCTTTTTGTTTTCGCAACTTTGTATTGAAGCCGGTTTGCCCGCAGGTGTTTTAAATATTGTTCACGGCCTTGGAGGCAAAGCAGGGCAAGCAATCATTGAACATCCCGAGATCACGGCTATCTCTTTTACAGGTGGCACGGTGACCGGGAAAAAAATTGCAGCCACAGCAGCACCCATGTTTAAAAAACTTTCACTCGAACTGGGCGGTAAAAATCCCAACATCATTTTTGCCGATTGTGATTTTGAACAAGCCATGAAAACCTCGCTGTTGTCTTCTTTTTCCAATCAGGGAGAAATCTGTTTGTGTGGTTCAAGGATTTTTGTGGAGCGCAATTTGTACAACAAGTTCGTGGAAGAATTTGTTAAGCGAACAAAGGAACTCAACGTAGGCGATCCGCAAAACGAAACCACCCAACTGGGCGCAATGGTTTCGGAAGCACATCTGAAAAAAGTGCTGGGCTATGTCGCGTTGGCAAAAGAAGAAGGCGGCAAAATTTTAACCGGGGGCAATCAATTAAAAATGGAGGGGCGCTGTGCCAACGGATATTTTATGGAGCCCACCGTAATTGTAGGCCTCAATGAAAAATGCCGCACCAACCAGGAAGAAATTTTTGGCCCCGTGGTAACCATCATGCCTTTTGATACCGAGGAGCAGGCCATTGGTTTTGCCAACAGCACACCCTACGGTTTGGCTGCCTCCATCTGGACAGAAAATTTAAAGAGAGCGCACCGCGTGGCCCATCAAGTGAAAAGCGGCATCATCTGGATAAACTGCTGGCTGCACCGCGATCTGCGCACGCCTTTTGGCGGCATGAAGCAAAGCGGGGCGGGGCGCGAAGGCGGGTGGGAAGCCATCCGTTTTTTTACGGAAGCAAAAAATGTTTGCGTGAAGTTGTAAGCGCATTAAAAGAGGATTTCTAACAAAGTCAGTGCAATTGGAATTAAAAGTGCAGAGATCAGTTGCCAAAGAGAATTGGCATCAAACGGCCATTCATTCATGTTGCTTAAATGTTGTTGTAGTTCAAATAACTCCCGTAGCCGCTGCATATTTTCGGAAGTAGGGTCTTTCAAAGATTTATCCATGGCTTCTTCCAGATGATGGGAAAACGTGCGCATGCGCTGCGACTTTTCATTGGACATAATTCTATGGATGCCCAATTGAGGAAGAATAAAAAAACCAAAAATCATCAACGCACCAATCGAAAGCCAAACCAGAACAATGAGATTGAGACTGTAGGGCGTAACCAAAGCCGTTAAAACAATTAACAGAAATGCGACTGAAACAGACAGCGACATTTTTAAATAGGCGGAACCCAATGCCTGAAGACCGTTGCCGGCAAACTGATGTGTGTTTACCCTTATTTTGAAACGAGTAAAGTCGTTCGGAATTTTAATGGCGTAGAGCAAAGCCCAAAGTGCCATGCCGAGAAAAAAGAACCCGATAAAAATATAGGTTGATCGAAAAAAAATAATGGAAGTATCCGGTGGGCTAAGTTCAATGATAAATGAGTGGAAACTCAATAAAGCTATTCCAGCACACAGTAGCCCGGAGCCAATGGGAAAAAAACCGTTGTAGCAATTTTTGAGTTCTTTTTGAAAATATAATTGCAGAGCCTCTACCGGCTCATCTATAAATAAAGGAAGGTGGGGAGTGAGATTTTGCAACACCTTAGAACAATAGACAGTGCCTATGCAGATCGATGCAAAAAAGAATGTTAGCAATGCAAAGACCAAAGCATTGCCATTGGCTGACGGAATGCTCCGCACTATCAGGTAATCAATTGAATAGATAATTTCCCAAAATAATAAAATAGAAAGCCATCGGGACAACGGAATGAATCTGAAGATTTGTTCTGGGTAGCTGCTAACTAAAGTTTGAGATTTATTCATTACAATCAATTTTACTAAAATTACACGAATAATATTTATGATTCTCCACCTACTGAGCACTGACGAAATTTTTTTTACAGCTTTCGGCTACCCCATGAGCTACCTCGAATTTTTTGGGGTTGTGTTTGGCTTAGCTGCTGTTGCCCTTTCGGCCAAAGCCAACATCTGGAGCTGGCCCATAGGCATTGTTAACGTGGTGCTGGCTTTTTTTTTCTATTACCAAATCCAACTGTACCCCGATATGTTTTTGCAGGTTTTCTTTTTTGTTACCAACCTCATCGGCTGGTGGCGGTGGGCAAACCCAAAGCCCGAAGAAGAAGACAAGAAAAAAGAATTGAAAGTGAGTTTCATGAAGTTGCCGCAATTTCTATTTCTCTCGTGCATTGGGTTGGTCGGCACATTTTTCTTTGGCTACTTGGCGAGCAACCTCCATCAATGGTTTCCGGCATTCTTTAGCTTGCCCAGTTCGTTTCCTTATGCCGATTCGTTTATACTCACAATGAGCATTGTTACCACCTATTTAATGATTCAAAAGAAAATCGAATGTTGGGCGCTTTGGATTATTATTGATGTGGTGGCTACCGTTTTGTATTTTGTGAAAGGTGCTAAGTTTTATAGTATAGAATATTTTGTTCTCACCGTTTTAGCGGCTTTCGGATTGTGGTATTGGATAAAAGAATACCGTTCGTATCCTTAATCAAAATCTATTCTTTTTTGAGGGCTCTGTCGCCCATCCCAGAATGATACAATTAGTATTGCGTTTATATAAATTTCGTAGAAGATAAGAAACTTCTCTTTTACAACCACACGTGTGATTCCGTTATCCGAAATTCTTCCGATATACGGAAAGGAAGTCAGAAGCCCAACCATCTTCTCCACCTCATCTAATAGTTTTAAACTGTACTTCTTGCTTTTGTTTCTTTCGATATAAAAATTAAGAACTTGCTTAAGTTCCGATTCTGCCCGTTTAGACCAGATTATTTGTTTTTCATCCATGCTTTTAAATCGGTCATTACGCGCGAGTTGTTTTTTATTTTCCCTGTCATGATTTGCTTTCGGCTAATCTCAATGCTTTTTTTGTGTGCTGCGGATAGCTTAAAGACCTTTTCTTTTTTTATACTAATCAACTTTAGTGAAGCCAAATCTTCTAAGATGCTCTTAGCTTTAGGGTTTATGATCTCAATTTGCAGCATGATTTTTTTGTTTACATAAAATTATCAATTTTAAAGCTGTGCAAAAAATCAAACTGATCTGCTTTTATGGCCCGGAGAGCACGGGCAAATCGTCCATGGCAAAACGAATGGCAGAAATCTATAATACGGAATTTGTGCCCGAGGTATCGCGCGAAATGATTTCGTCAAATGATTTTACAGTCGATGACATTATCAAAATTGGCCATGCACAGACCCAGCGCGTGTTTGAGAAAATGAATACGGCCAACAAAATTCTTTTCTGCGATACAGACCTGATCACCACCCAGATTTATTCAAAAAAATATCTGGGAATTGTACCGGAAATCTTACTCGAACTTGAAAACAAAATTCATTACGACAAATATTTTTTGTTTGATATCGATGTGCCCTGGGTTGCTGATGGACTACGCGACCTTGGCAACCAACGCAAAGAAATGATGAAAATTTTTAAAGAAGAATTGGAAGAAAGAGCTATTCAACCAACTCTTGTGCACGGAAATTGGAGTGCGCGCGAAGAAATTATTAAAGTCGAAATTGAAAAAATACTTTCTTCTCGGTAAGTGAGTGTAGGTCAAAACTCAATCAATACTTGTCCCTTTTCCACACTGTCTCCTTTTTTTACTTTTACATTTTTAATGGTGCCCTCACCGGGCGATTTTAAAATATTTTCCATTTTCATCGCTTCCAAAATCAGCAGGGCATCTCCGGCTGCAACCGTATCACCGTCTTTCACTTTCAGGTCAATCACCAAACCAGGCATGGGGGCTTTCACGTGGTTTACTTTTGCCGATGCCCCATTGGCCATCCCCATTTTCTCCAACAGCAAATCGAATTTGTCTTTTACCTCAACGGTGTGAATTTTGTTGTTGATTTTTAAAACAAAAGTCTTTGAGGCTCGATCGGCTTTCACCACTTCTGCCCGATAACTTTTGTGCTCATGAATAACGTGAAAAATCCTATCAGCTAATTTTGCCAAATCCCACTGCCATTCTTTTCCATCGATGGTGAGCTGTTCATCGTTTTTAGCAACCTCAAAATTTTTTCCGTTTACCCTGACTTTATACATAGTTCAAAAATAGAATATAGAAAATAGAATACAGCGCATTGGATGAAAATTGTTGCCGCTTTTAACATTCTAAAAAATTAACATTCTCAATTTTAAATTCAAATTCTTCTCCTACATTTGCATCGTTTTGGAAAAATTCTGAAACAAGGGGTGCCTAAAAAACAACGGGCTGAGATTATACCCATAGAACCTGATGCCGGTAATGCGGCCGAAGGGAAGGCAACGGTTAAACGTACGCACCACATTCCCCTGTGTGCTCTGCAAGGTTTAAACCAAAAAATTGTAATGAAAAAAATTTTGTTCACGGCTATGGCCTTAGCGGTTTCGCTCGGTGTAATGGCGCAGTTCGTTATTTCCGGAACGGTGACGGATTCAAAGACGAAAAGATTTTTGACGGGTGCCACCGCCCAACTTGAAAATGAAAACGGCAGCCTCACCGATGAAGGTGGGCGGTTCGAACTAAAAGTAAATTCGGGAAAACATATCTTGACTGTACGATTCATCGGGTATGCCGAAATAAAAAAAGAAGTCGAAGTTTCGGGCAATTTGAATTTAGAAATTGAACTAACAGAGACCTCACAACTCACCGATGAGGTGGTAGTGTACGCCACGCGGGCACATGAAAACAGCCCGACAGCATTCTCAAACATTAGCAAGACCGTAATACAAAAACAAAACTTCGGCCAAGACCTGCCTTTTGTCTTGAACTGGACACCTTCGCTCGTCACCACTTCCGATGCCGGTGCAGGCATTGGCTACACGGGTGTGCGCATTCGCGGAAGCGATGCCACCAGAATAAATGTAACCATCAATGGCATTGTGCTGAACGATGCCGAAGAACAAGGTGTGTATTGGGTGGATGTGCCCGACATTGCCACATCAACGCAAAATATTCAGATCCAACGTGGAGTGGGAACTTCAACGAATGGCTCAGGTGCGTTTGGCGGCTCCATCAATTTGCAGACCAACACGCGCAGAGATCAACCGTATGCAGATGTGATCAATTCTTTCGGCTCGTTCGGCACTCACCGCCACACAGTGGGCTTTGGCACAGGCATGAAGGGCAAGTTTGCATTCGATGGAAGAATGTCTTTGATCGGCTCGGACGGCTACATCGACCGCGCTACCTCCAATTTGAAATCGTATTATTTATCGGGCGGATATTACGGCAACAAAACTATGATCAAAGCCATAGTTTTTGGCGGCCAGGAAATTACCTACCAAAGTTGGTACGGAGTGCCTCAGGATAGCTTGAATACACATCGAACGTACAATTATTACACATATAAAAATCAGATTGATAATTACGCGCAAGATCACTATCAACTTCACTTCTCGCATCAAGTAAATAATGAACTTACTGCCAATGCAGCTCTGCACTACACCTACGGCCGTGGGTATTACGAAGAATACAAACCAGGCCAAGACCTGGCAAGCTTTGGAATACAATATCCTGTCTTCGGAACTTCCAACACCGTGAAAACCTCCGATCTGGTGCGCAAACTTTGGCTCAACAACCGATTTTATGGAATGACTTGGTCGCTCAATTATCTGAAAGAAAACTGGAATTCTATTTTGGGTGGAGCTATCAACCGATACGATGGCGACCATTACGGAGAAATTGTTTGGGCACAGGTAGCCACTACTATTCCTCCCTTGTACCGGTATTATTTTAACAACGGTAAAAAACAAGATTTTAATATTTTTTGGAAAAACAGTGTAACACTCGCACAAAACCTTTTGGGGTTTGTCGATTTGCAATATAGGCGAGTGGATTATAAAGCTCTCGGCACCGATGACGGAAACACCCTTGTTAATTTCAACGTGCATTACAATTTTTTCAACCCCAAAGTCGGGCTAACCTACACCCTCGCACCCGATCAGCAAATCTACGCATCGTATTGTGTGGGCAACCGCGAGCCCGTGCGCAGCGATTTTATCCAGGCACGGCCGGGGCAAATTCCGCAACACGAAACACTGAACGATTTTGAAGGAGGCTGGAGAATGCGCAAAAACAACATCGCTCTCACCATCAACGGCTACTATATGGGCTACAAAAACCAGTTGGTGCTTACCGGCCAACTGAACAATGTAGGTGCACCCATCCGCACCAATGTGGCCAGCAGCTATCGGGCCGGAATTGAAATTGATGGTGGCATTCAGTTCAACCAACATTTTACCTGGAACGCCAACCTCACTCTGAGCCAAAATAAAATCAAAAATTTTACAGAAGTTCTATACGATGAAAATTATGTAGCGAGCGACATCCAACACAAAAACACCGACATCGCCTTTTCGCCCAATGTTATTGGAGGGTCGGTTTTCTTGTATCGCCCCATTAAAAGTGTGGAGTTGGGGTTGCTCACCAAATATGTTGGGCTTCAGTATCTGGACAACACCTCCAATCGCACACGCGCCATCGATCCGTATTTGCTCAATGGCCTGAGGCTTACCTATTCTTTAAAGCCACAATGGATGCGCGATTTTTCTATAAGCCTGATGCTGAATAATATTTTCGATGTAAACTATTCGAGCAACGGAACTACGTACCCGTACATGGCAGGCGGACAAGCCATTTCCGATAATTATTACTACCCGCAAGCCGGAAGAAATTATTTGCTAATGGTAGCGATGAGGTTTTAAATCGGATTGTTGGCTATTGGATTCTTGTACTAAGATCCAGTATCCTATCTTTGCCGAATGCCTTCTCAGCAATTCTCGCTCACAGGTTTCCTCAAACTCACCCGTTTTTGGAATCTGTTGATCATTGGGTTGTCGCAGTATTTTGCAGCTTATTTTTTACTCTCTAAAATAATTTTCGATTTCCATTTATTACTGTTGTCGTCTTCTACCATGATCATTGCAGCTGCGGGCTACATCATCAACGATTATTATGATGTAAAAATCGATTTGATCAACAAACCTGAGCGCGTGGTAATTGGCAAACAAGTGGCGCGCAGGTATGCGTTGTTATTTCACACGGTTCTTTCGATTGTAGGTACGGCTATCGGTTTTATGCTGAATTGGAAAATCGGGGTGATCAATTTTCTATCGGCTTTTCTTTTGTGGTGGTATTCCAACTCGCTCAAACGGCAACCGTTTGTAGGAAATTTTGTGGTGGCGTTGCTTACTGGCCTTTCTATTTTATTGATCAATGTATTTTATGAGATGAGCCAAACTCTGGTGCTGATCTATTCCATTTTTGCATTAGTAATGACGCTGATCCGCGAGCTGGTGAAAGACATGGAAGACCTGAAAGGCGACAATACCTTTGGTTGCAAAACGCTGCCTATTATTTGGGGACTGCGGAGAACCAAATTTCTGATTTATTTTTTGATGTTGGTTTTGTTTGGGTCAGTGATTTACATCAACGATGTTTTTACAAAACTGCCGCTGCTTTATTTTTTCGTCTTTCTTTTTTTGCCCTTGGTTTTTCTTTTTGCAAGATTGCTTCGTGCAGACACCAAAAAAGATTTTTATTCATTAAGCCAATGGTGTAAAATAGTAATGTTGTTGGGTGTTGTTAGTATGGGTTTTATTTAGTTTAGGATAATGAAAAAATCAAGGCTTGCCATTTTTGCTTCCGGCAGCGGCACCAATGCCGAGGCAATCATGGCTTATTTTCAAAACCACTCAAACATTGAAGTGGCGGCTGTGGTTACCAACAAAGCCGATGCCTTTGTGCTGGAGCGTGCAAAAAAATTTAACGTCTCCACAAAAGTTTTCAGCAACAATCAATTCCGCGAATGCGATGAAGTAACGATGTGGCTGGAAGAAAACAAAATCACTCACATCGTACTAGCGGGTTTTCTTTTATTGATACCGGAAAAATTGATTGAAGCATTTTCGAAAAAGATTGTGAATATTCACCCCTCTCTTCTCCCAAAATTTGGCGGCAAAGGAATGCACGGCATGAATGTGCATAACGCTGTAAAGGCTGCGGGCGAAACCGAAACAGGAATCACCATTCATTTAGTGAATGAACAATACGATGAAGGGGAAATTTTAGCTCAGGTAAAATGTACAATCGAGCCCAACGATAATGCAGAGGCAATCGCCAAAAAAGTATTGCAACTTGAACATGAAAATTATCCTAAGATTATCGAGCAATGGGCGACACTCCCATTTCCAAGGGGTAATGAAAAGAGTTGAGGTCACTTCTTCAGCGGATCAGCCCATTTAAAATCATCCGCTTTTGGAAATTCATTAAATAGGTTCTGAATTTCTGTATGGGGTACCGTAAGCTTTCTTTTTGCCAGGTCGATCCACGCACCGTCTATATTGATAACGGCAGCTAAGGTTTTATCTTCTTTGTAAAAATGATGGCGGATGCTCCAACGCGAAAAATCGGGCAAAGATCGCAGCAGTTGCAGATCAACCGAAATCTTGTCTTCAAATTTTATCTCTCTTTTAAATATTGCCTCTTCTCTGAAAAGTATGGGGCCAATGTGGAGCTCTTCCAATCGCTGCGTGGTAAGGCCCTGTTTGGCAAAACAAGTTATGCGCACCATCGCACCATAATCGTAATAAGCAGAATGGCGCAAATGACGGTTTTGGTCTATGTCGGACCACCGTATTTGAATAGGCAATGAAAATAGTTCCATATCATTAAGCAAAGGCAGCACCTACGAAGACACCGCGATTCCAGTTTAATTCCCCGAAACTGTGGTTCGTATTTTTTTAGTGAAGTTGATCTCCGCTCTTTGAAAAACTACTTCTTGTTTTCAAATGCTTCCAACAACTTTACCCCGCTGGTGCCCAGGTTGGCAAAAAGGATTTTCTTGTACTCGGGCGATTTTAAATATTCTGCTGTTAGGAATTTCGCCATTAATGGTGACCAATCGTTGCTCTTAGGCATAATGATGCCGAATTCTTCGGAAGATTCATCGCCCACTTCGTGCCGTTTAATCGGCAAGCCTTGACGTTGTGCATTCAGATAAAAAGTAAAATCGGTGTTGGTAAATGATTTTTTGTCTTTTACAATGCCATCAATGGCCGCCTGGTTGCTTTCAACGCGTTGAATCACAGCCGAGGGGATATACTTTTCTTTTAATCGGATCACTACTTTCTCATTGGTGGAACCGGCTACAGCAATGCCTTTGAAATTGGCAAACGTGGTTGCCGCATTTTCTAAACTAGTAAGAGTAGGCACATCTTTGTGAGTACATAATAATGATATGTTTTTAATAAACGCTGGGCTGAAATTATATTCTTTCTTGCGTGCTTCTGTGATGGTGATGTTTCCCAGTCCAAACACTCCGCCTTTCCCGGCTTTCACTTCCTGTAAAAATCCGTTGAAGTCGTCCGGATCTTTTCCTTTATACTCGTAGGTAACTTTTATTCCTTCGGTGCGCTGAATAAATTCAGCAAATTTTTTTATTACCTCAACGGCAATACCTTGAACAGAGCCATCGGTTTGTTTGCTTGCAAAATTGGGCGTTTCGGAGTAGGCCAACGCCCACGTTGCTTTTTTCGAAGCCTTGGCTTGTGCATAGGTTGTTCCCGCTAATTGTGCGTGTGCTACAAAACAGATTGATAGACAAATAACCACTAAAAAATTTTTCATAACGGTTGATCGGTTGGTTCGCTCAAATATTAATAAAAAATTTATGAATTACCCGACTAAACCATCGAATTCATTACACTAACTTCGGAGCTTTAAAATTTATTTATGTCACAGGCTGTTCGTCCGCTTGCATTAAAATCAGATGTTGTGCTCATGGGTGCCGGAATTATGAGCGCCACACTCGGCATGATCTTGAAAGAACTTAATCCAGATATCACGATTCAAATATTTGAACGATTGAGCATTGCGGGTACCGAAAGTTCCGGTGCCTGGAACAACGCAGGCACAGGCCACTCGGCTTTTTGCGAATTAAATTACACACCGCAGAAAGCCGATGGTACGATTGATATTTCAAAGGCTGTAAAAATTGCTGAGCAGTTCGAATTCTCCCGCGAATTTTGGTCGTACCTCGTTGAGAAAAACTATTTGTCGAATCCGGCTGATTTTATCTCGTCTACGCCACACATGAGTTTTGTGTGGGGAAACGACAACGTAAATTTTTTGCGTAAACGATACGATGCCTTAAAGGCAAGCCCTTTCTTTAAAGACATGGAGTATACGGAAGACAAAAAAATAATTACAAACTGGATTCCGCTGGTGATGCGTGGCCGCGACTCAAATCAACCCGTGGCCGCTACCCGTATGCCCTGGGGCACTGATGTTAACTTTGGCGCACTCACCCGCAACATGATTCACCGCCTTGAAAAAATGAAAGGCGTAACGGTTCATTACAATGTGGAAGCACTTGATCTTGACCCTGACGGAAAAGGAGGCTGGGATGTGTTCGTCCGAAATTTATTGAACAAACAAAAAGGTAAAACCAACACTAGGTTTGTGTTTATCGGGGCTGGCGGTGCAACGCTGCATTTGCTCAAACGGGCAGAGATCAAAGAGCGAAACGGCTACGGTGGTTTCCCGGTAAGCGGCCTGTGGTTACGGTGCATGAATGAAGAAATCATACAACTGCACCACGCCAAGGTCTATGGCAAAGCCACCGTGGGCTCACCGCCCATGTCGGTGCCACACATAGACTCGCGGATGATCGATGGAAAAAAGGAATTGCTGTTTGGCCCTTTTGCGGGGTTCTCCACTAAGTTTTTAAAGAATGGTTCCTTGCTCGACTTGCCCAAGTCCATCAAGTTCGACAATCTTATCCCAATGATTTTTGCCGGCATGCACAACTTGCCGCTCACTAAATATTTGATCGAGCAACTGCGGCTGACACACGAAGACCGTATTGCAGCATTGCGTGAGTATGTGCCCGAAGCCAAACCCGATGACTGGGAATTGTTGGAGGCAGGCCAGCGTGTTCAGGTAATTAAGAAAGATAAAAAAGAAGGCGGCATCCTTGAATTTGGAACGGAGATGGTTGTCTCTGAAGATGGAACTGTTGCCGCATTGCTTGGAGCCTCGCCCGGTGCTTCAACGGCAGCCGCTGCCATGCTCACCTTGTTACCCAAATGTTTTAAAAAGGAAAGTAAAACCGATGCCTGGCAAAATAAACTTAAAGAAATGGTGCCGTCCTTTGCCCATTCTTTATCAAAAGACGAGGCTGTATTGGCCAAAGTACGAAACAGAACCAACAAGCTATTAGGTTTAAGCACTTAGATCACTTTTATAGTAAAGTGTTATTTGTTTGCACTATTGTGTTACCTTAATTCAACTTTCAAAAACCCAAATCCTATGTCGTTTGAAGAAATCCTTTCATTCGTAAAAAAACGCAATGCCCACGAGCTCGAATTTATTCAGGCTGTGGAAGAGGTGCTCCTTTCGGTTGCACCCGTGTTAGACCGTCATGCAGAATACCGAAACCTTAAAATATTTGAGCGCATCACCGAGCCCGAGCGTTTAATTTATTTCCGAGTCAACTGGATGGACGATCAGGGGCAAGTTCAAGTAAACCGAGGGTACCGTGTGCAAATGAGCAGTGCCATCGGCCCTTACAAAGGTGGCCTTCGGTTTCATCCTTCGGTTACTGCGAGTGTATTGAAGTTTCTAGCGTTCGAACAGATTTTTAAAAATGCTTTAACAGGCCTGCCCATGGGTGGTGGAAAAGGCGGAAGCGATTTCGACCCCAAAGGTAAAAGCGACAACGAAGTAATGCGTTTTTGCCAGGCCTTCATGAGCGAATTGGCACGACACATTGACGACCGCACCGATGTGCCCGCTGGCGATATTGGCGTAGGCGGCAGAGAGATTGGATTTTTGTTTGGCGCCTACAAAAAAATTAAAAATGAATTTTCGGGTGTGCTCACCGGTAAAGGCATCGGCTGGGGCGGCAGTTTAATTCGCACAGAAGCCACCGGCTACGGGTTGATCTATTTTGCCGAGAATATGATGCAAACCAAAAAAGAATCCTTGAAAGGAAAAACATGCTTGGTCTCCGGTTCGGGAAATGTGGCACAATATGCGATCGAAAAAATCATGCACTTCGGAGGCAAGGTGGTAACGGCTTCCGACTCGAGCGGATTTATTTATGATGAAGCCGGGTTTACACCGGAAAAACTTGTCTTCTTAATCGACTTAAAAGATGTTCGAAGAGGACGCATTAAAGAATATGCCGATAAATACAAGTGCAGTTTTTTTGCAGTCAACCCAAAAGATGATTTCAATCCCTTGTGGGCAGTACCGGCCGATTGCGCATTTCCCTGTGCCACACAAAATGAAGTAAATGCCAAAGACGCTGAGCATTTGGTAAAAAATAAAGTGAAACTCTTGGGCGAAGGCGCCAATATGCCTACGTCTCCAGAGGCTATCAATATATTAATAGACAACGGAGTGATGTATGCACCCGGCAAAGCGTCTAATGCCGGTGGAGTGGCCACTTCCGGTTTGGAGATGACCCAAAACTACATGGGCCAAAACTGGACACGGGAAGAAGTGGACAAAAAACTGATCGGCATCATGAAAACAATCCATGACACTTCGCTTGCTGCCGCAAAAGAATACGGCAAGCCCGGCAACTATATGGTGGGTGCAAATATTGCCGGCTTCTTAAAAGTAGCCGGTGCCATGCAAGCGCAAGGTTTGATCTAATAACTTAACTGATTTATATTTTTTATTGGGCCACAAGGTTGAGCCACTCATATAAAAAATAAAAAACAACAGAACCTTTTGTCTAAATTTCATTTCTAACTCATTCAATATTTTTGATGAAAAGACGTGATTTTATTCAACTAACAGGAGCTGGTTTGGGCGGAGCTTTTATGCCGGCATTTGTTCCGGGCAATCTGGTTTCGCTTCAATCGTTACTAGATAATCCTCTTTTAAATTCACAAAAAAAATCGTTGGCCGATGTGGCCCTCAACACTGCTAAAAGCCTAAGTGCAACGTATGCCGATGTGCGCATCGGGCGCTACCTCAATCAATTCATCAGCACGCGCGAAAGCAGAGTGCAGAATATTGTCAACACCGAATCGTTTGGCGTTGGGGTGCGCGTTATCGTCAACGGCACCTGGGGGTTTGCGGCAACAAATGAGGTAACGGTAGATGGAATTAAAAAAGCCACGGAGCGTGCAGTTGCAATAGCTAAGGCAAATTCAAAATTTCAAAAAGAGCCCGTAAAACTTGCCCCTACTCAAAGCTATGGCGAAGTAACCTGGAGCACACCTCTTCAAAAAAATTCGTTTGAAGTTCCGGTATCCGAGAAAGTGGATTTACTGCTGCGCACCAATGCAAACGCATTGAAAAACGGAGCAAGCTTCGCAAACTCAAACCTCTTTCAGGTGAACGAGCAAAAATATTTCGCTTCTACCGATGGATCGTATATCGATCAGGATGTACATCGTATCTGGCCCACCTTCACGGTCTCTGTTATAGATCGTGCCTCAGGCAAATTCAAATCGCGCGATGCCATGAGTGCACCCATGGGCATGGGTTATGAGTACCTGATTCCTAAACAAGAAGACAAGCTTGCAGGACCCGATGGAATGATTTTGTATCGCAACAGCTACGACCTGGTTGAAGATGCCGGCATTGCAGCACGGCAGGCCAAAAATAAGTTAGCAGCAAAATCGGTTGAGCCCGGAAAATATGATCTAGTGTTGGAGCCCAATCATTTGGGGCTCACCATCCATGAATCGGTAGGCCACCCGCTGGAGCTCGATCGTATTTTGGGATATGAAGCCAATTATGCCGGAACCAGCTTTGCTTCTTTAGACAAACTTAAATCGGGAAACTTCAACTACGGAAGCAAACAGGTGAACATTGTTGCCGACAAAACCCAACCCGGTTCTTTGGGTGCAGTTGGCTACGATGACGAAGGCGTTAAATGCAAGCGCTGGGAACTTATCAAAGATGGAGTGTTTGTAAACGTTGAAGCGATCCGAGACCAAGTGCACATTGTTAACCAAAACGAATCGCACGGATGTTGCTACGCACAAAGCTGGAGCGATGTGCAATTTCAACGTATGCCCAACGTATCGCTACTGCCCGGCAAAGAATCGTACTCCAGCGAGCAAATGATAAAAGACATTGAAAAGGGAATCTACATTGCCGGCCGTGGGTCGTACTCCATCGATCAGCAACGATACAATTTTCAATTTGGCGGTACTGTTTTTTACGAAATTAAAAACGGACAAATAGCCGGCATGCTCGATGATGTGGCTTATCAATCGAATACCCAGGAATTTTGGAACAGCTGTGCAAAAATTTGTGATGAAAAAGAATATCGCCTTTTCGGTTCATTCTTTGATGGCAAAGGTCAGCCTTCGCAAATAAGTGCCGTGTCGCACGGAAGCTCACCGGCACGCTTTAACGGAATAAATGTGATTAACACCGGAAGGAAATTGTAACAAGGAAATGATATCGCTTACAACAGACTTTCAAAAATTAGATTAACCGATTAACCAAAAATTAAATGAAGAGACGAGATTTTATTCAACTCACGGGCATGAGTGCGGGCGCCATGATGATGCCGTTCACCTCATTTGCTAGCCCTGTAGAGCTATCGCGGCTGCTCGATCCGCTTATGGATGTGCAACAGAAAAAACAACTGGCCGATATCGCGCTGAACACAACCAAATCGTTGGGGGCAACCTACACCGATGTGCGCATTGGCCGATACCTCAACCAATTTGTAATTACGCGCGAAAAAAAGGCGCAGAACATCGTCAACACCGAATCTTTTGGTGCGGGTATACGTGTGATTGTAAACGGCACGTGGGGCTTCGCGGCCAGCAATAATGTAACAGCCGAGGGAATAAAGAAAACAGCCGAACGCGCGGTTGCAATTGCTAAAGCAAATTCAAAATTTCAAAACGAACCGGTGAAACTTGCGGCAACGCCTTCGTATGGCGAAGTAAGCTGGAAAACTCCAATCGTAAAAAATGGTTTTGAAGTTCCGGTAAAAGACAAAGTCGATCTGCTGCTCAGCGCAAACGCCAAGGCTATGGAGAAAGGCGCCAACTTTGTAAACAGCATTATGTTTTTGGTGAACGAACAAAAATACTTTGCCTCTTCCGAAGGCTCGTACATCGATCAAGATGTCCATCGTACGTGGCCCAACTTTAATGTCAACGTAGTCGATCGGGCTTCGGGCCAATTCAAAAGCCGTTCTGCTTTCAGTGCCCCTGTAGGCATGGGCTACGAATACCTCGATGGCAAAGCCGAAGACAAAATTGAAGGGCCGGGAGGAATTATTTTGTACAACAAATCGTACGACATTGTTGAAGATGCAGGCATGGCCGCTGAGCAAGCCAAACAAATGGTAACAGCCAAATCGGTAGAACCGGGCAAATACGATCTGGTGCTGGAACCTTCGCACCTGTGGCTCACCATTCATGAATCGGTTGGCCACCCCACCGAACTCGACCGTGTTCTCGGCTACGAAGCCAACTATGCGGGCACCAGTTTCCTCACGCTTGACAAATGGCAATCGAAGAAATTTAATTTCGGAAGTAAGATTGTAAACATCGTAGCCGACAAAACACAGCCCGGATCGCTCGGTGCGGTGGCGTATGATGACGAAGGTGTAAAATGCAAAAAGTGGGATTTGATTAAAGACGGAATTTTAGTCAACTACCAGGCGATCCGCGATCAGGTGAATATCATCGGGCAAAAAGAATCGCACGGTTGTTGTTATTCGCAAAATTGGAGCGATGTACAGTTTCAACGTATGGCCAACGTGTCTCTCCAACCCGGCAAAGAACCGTTAACACCTCAGCAGATGATCGCTGGTGTTGAGAAGGGAATTTACATTGTGAAAAACGGCTCATTCTCCATCGACCAACAGCGTTACAATTTTCAGTTTGGCGGAGTACTGTTCTTCGAAATAAAGAATGGAAAAATCGAAGGGATGCTAAAAGATGTAGCCTATCAATCAAACACACAAGAGTTTTGGAATTCCTGTGCACAGATTTGCGATGAGCGCGATTACCGATTGAATGGCGCATTTAATGATGGCAAGGGTCAGCCCGGCCAGTCCAATGCCGTTTCGCACGGATCGGCTACCGCACGGTTTAATGGCGTAAACGTAATTAATACCGGAAGAAATATATAATATCGTAGATGTGCAGATGACTGATTTAAAAAACGATTTTAGCTTCTAAACACAACGAAAAAATCTAATAAAAACTAATAACGAAATTAATTATGGCAATACTTTCAAAAGACGAAGCCCAGCAAATCCTGAAAAAGGTTATCGGCTTCTCTAAGGCAGACGGAATTCAAGCCAACCTAAACGGCAATGATGGTGGGAACATCCGCTATGCGCGAAACAGTGTGTCTACGTCTGGCGAAGACAGTAACGTGGGCTTAGGTGTGCAATCGTATTATGGAAAAAAATCCGGCACGGCAACGATCAATGAATTTGATGACGCCTCGTTGGAAAAGGTAGTTAAGCGCTCGGAAGAATTGGCTCAGCTTGCTCCTGAAAACCCAGAGTTCATGGAACCACTGGGTCCGCAAACATACGGAGGCGAGTCAAAGACCTGGTCTGAACAAACCGCAAAAATTACTCCCGAATACCGCGCTCAGGCTGCTGCCAACAGCATTGGCCCAGCTTCTAAAAAAGAAGTAACGGCCGCAGGGTTTCTCGAAGACAACCGCGGGTTCAACGCCATGATGAACAGCAAGGGATTGTTTGCCTACAACAAAGCCACGGGGGTGGATTTTACCGTGACTATGCGCACCAACGATGGCACCGGCTCCGGATGGGCTGCGCGCACCAACAATGACGTAAGCAAAATAAATACAGCAGATGCTTCTGCTGTTGCCATTGAAAAGGCGCTCTCTTCCAGAAACGCAAAGGCTCTTGAACCCGGAAAATACACCGTTGTTTTAGAGGCTGCTGCTGCCGCAGATTTAGTTCGGTTAATGCTCAACATGAACGCTCGACAAGCCGATGAAGGGAGAAGTTTTTATTCTAAAAAAGGTGGCGGCACAAAACTCGGTGAGAAGATTGTTGACGAGCGCGTGAATATTTACACCGACCCTTGGCACGATGAAGTACCCTCCTCTCCCTGGGCGGGCGATGGCCAAGCTCGCAAAAGAATGGATCTGATAAAAAACGGAGTAGTGTCCAATCTTTTTTACGATCGCTATTGGGCATCTCAGAAAAACGTTGCCCCAGTTCCGTTTGGTGGAAACACCATCATGCAAGGAGGTACTGCTTCCATTGAAGATATGATTAAAGACACGAAGCGAGGAGTGCTTGTAACGCGCTTCTGGTACATTCGCCCCGTTGACCCGCAAACGCTCCTGTACACCGGGCTTACGCGAGACAGTACATTTTATATTGAAAACGGAAAGATCAAACACCCGATAAAAAACTTCCGCTTCAACGAAAGCCCCATCATTATGCTGAACAACCTGGAGACTCTTGGGAAACAAGAACGTGCCGTTACCAGTGAGGGCAACCCCAACGGGCTCATCCCCTCTATGAAGATCCGCGATTTTACTTTTTCAAGTTTATCGGATGCAATCTGATTTTTAATAATCCGAAATACTAAGCCCCTGTCAATGACAGGGGCTTTTTTATTAAAGGCTTCTATAACTATTACAGATAATAAAATAAAGAAATACGGGGTTTTTCCTGTTGTTTACAATTTAGGAAAAGAATTATTTTTGATTGCTCAGATCCTAATAGCTTTAATTGCTTTTAATAATGATTTCTTGGTATTACTTAGCTATCCTTATGATCAATTTGTAGATAAGATTTATGACAAATGTTTTAACATCTTTTCATGTTGCTGGCTTTCGCTTCTGCCTTCTTCTGGGCAAGCGTGCGAGAGAATACAATTAGTTTAATAAAGATCCCAAAGACAGAACTCTATTTAAAATCACACAAACAAAAATATGTTCAATAAAATAACGCGATATACGTTGGCAACGATGTTGGCTATACTTGGAGCCGCTTCGTTACCAGTTTCAGCGCAGATATCTGTCGGAGCCAAGTTGGGTGCAAACCTTAACCAGTTTTCTCAGCCCGGCACAACGATAGGTTTTTCTGCAGGTGCTTTTGCTTCTTACCGGATCACTAGTTTCCTCAATGTAAAGGTGGAACCTCAATACACCTTACAAGGCGGAGCCCGGCAAACCTACTACAGAGATTATAGTTCTTTGGGTGGTAACGTCTCCTCAGTAGAATTTATTAACCCCAACATAACCATGCATAACATTGAGGTACCTCTGTTGGTGGAATTGACCTTGCCCGAATTTGCCGAGGAAAATGTCATTCCGAAATTGATTGTAGGGGGATCTTACACCTTTATGGCACAAGCTATTGAATCGCGTACGGAACGATTCATTTTTACAGGCACACCCACACCTCCTGCTGTTGACGTTGGTTATCAGCATGAAGAT
Organism: Bacteroidota bacterium; assembly: GCA_018267285.1. Taxonomy (GTDB): domain Bacteria; phylum Bacteroidota; class Bacteroidia; order Cytophagales; family Cyclobacteriaceae; genus ELB16-189. Next base: position 31,541 of record JAFDYU010000015.1, read on the forward strand.
GTAACGGATAACTATACCCGAAATCAATTCAGCGCAATAGTTGGCTTAGGGGTTATGTTTAAAACGGATAAACGTGATTTCCAGTTTGATATCCGTTACCGTCAAGGGTTTTCGCAAGTGAATCTTATTAAATTCCCGGACGCCATTCAAAAGACGAGTAGCTCCAGCTCAATACCAGCTAATGGGGTGGGGGGAAATCTCTTTACCTCAACATTGAGTTTTAATTTTTCTATGACAATTTTTAATTTCTAAACTCCAAACACACAAACATGAAAAAACTATTTTCTATTTTAATCGGAACGGCTCTGGTCGCAGCCGTCATCATTGCCTGTAAAGACAACTTTAACGAGAGCGATTTTTTAAAGCTTCAATCACAACTTAAAACTCAGCAGGATTCTGCCAAGCTTAATCAACAACTAAAGCAGTTGAACGATGCCGGTGAACTACTTTCTTTTACCGTGCAAGTAGTGGAAGACCGCACACCATTGGCGGATGTTGATGTTCAAATATCAAACGATGTAACTTCCGGAACTGCCAAGGTTACCACCGATGCCAACGGTAATGCCATCTTCACCAAGGTCCGTGTAGGTAGCAATACCGTTATCCTGAGCAAATCGGGGTACATCACTACAACGGCTGTAGTAGATTTCGGGTCGCTCACTAATTTCTACACAACGGTTACCGGAGCAAATGGCTCGATCAACGTTGTTGCGTTAAAACAATCTCGTTCTTGCATCCTTCCTTTGTTTTCTATAGGTGGCACGGGTAGCACCGCTACAATTACCGGCAAAGTCACCATTGAAAACGACCTCACAAATACTACCCCGGAAATCCCACAGAACATAACACTAAAAGCCAATTATGCTAGCGGCCTAACCACTGCTGTGCCCGGTACCGGTGTAACTATTAACTCGTATAGTTTTAATAACGGAGGCATTGGGACAGCAACGGTCGATAATACAACCGGCAATTATACCATGATTGTTCCTGCATTAGCCGCAGGGCTTTCTATGAGCTTGATTGTACCTGAAATTGAAGGCAACTTAAAGCTTGCTGCCAACACCGTAGATGGGCAACCCGCCAACGGGCAACCTGCTCCGCAAATTTTTCCTGCTGCTATGTTAAGTATGCCAACACAATGGGGAAATTTAGTAGCCGGATATGATGTTACTATCCCTACAGTGGTTGGTGCCAAAGCTGTTTTCCCAGCTCCCCCTCCAGCCGGAGCTGGTTTATCGTTTACCATGTCTGCGTTAGCGAGACCTTTGGGTGTAGCTGCTGACGGAGTAACACCATCAACCTGGGATACGTACAATTTTGGAATTGATCCGGGTGACCCCACCCAATTTGACGTTGCACAAACGGCTTACCAGCTAACCACACGGGGATCCGGATATACGGCTTCGCCTACGGTTACGGTTACAGGCGGTGGTGGTTCCAATGCAGTAATGAAGGCCAGCTTACGCGGATATTTAACCGGGTTGACTATTAATGCGGGTGGAACTGGTTACGATGGCTCGAATATTACTGTAACTTTTTCTTATGTCGACAACAATTCCGTTACGTATGATATGATTTTCCCTTCTTGCGCGGTTACTGTAAGTGCTGGAGCTCTTGCTACGATCACGTTGCCTACATTTAGTTCGCCTTGGCAAACCGTTGTAGCTAATAGTGTTGCCGGGTATAATGTAGCAAGCTTTAAAGCAACAATTAGTGGTGGGGCTGGCACAGGAGCTACAGTTACTCCTGTATTCTCTGCCGAAGTAGATCACATCAAACTTGAAAAAGCCGGAACCGGATTTAATGCTGCCCCCACAATAACATTTACAGGCGGAGGCGGAACCACCCAAGCAACTATGGCTGTAAAAGAATTTAGAACGCAATGGTCTGTTGCGCCAAACAACACCACAAACACTACGCCTTACTCAATTTTGCCAGATAATATCACTTGGCAATACAATCAATTAAATGGTGGTATTTTTACAGAGAATCGTGTTTATGACAAGGAGAACAATATATCATTCTACAATGATGATATACAGGCTTCCGATGGCCAGGTAATACACCTGGATCCTACAAAAACATTTAGAACGTTCAGTTTTAATCAAGTTCAACCGGTACCGATAATTACTTCAAGCCCTTCCACTCAGGCACAGGCCAATCTAAATATCAATTCAAATGGGCAGATTCCTTCCATTTTTAGTACCAATAATGGGAGAGGATATTCAACACCTCCTACGGTAACAATTCAACCAATGGTTACAGGTGCCCCCGGCAGCGGAGCTGTAATAGATCTTTCCGGCAGCATCGGCTACAACAGCAAAACCGGTGAATATAGCTGGGGCGGTGGTTCAACTGTTCTTACAACTGGCACTGGCTACGCACAGTTCGTAAACAAACAGCCATATGTTCCTTATGCAGGGCCTGCATCTACTTTCACAGTAAAAACAGGAGAAACAACGGTTCAAAATATTGTTTATGGAACAGGTAAGAGAAAGCAACAGGTGAACTAAGTATTTCTTTTAATAATTTATCAAGAGGCTGTCTCGAAAAAAGACAGCCTTTTGTTTTTTTTCTGAAGAAATTCGGTTTCAGGCTACACAACTTTTTTTTAAATTGGTCGTCTTAGATTAAGTTCAACTATCATCCTAACCCAAAAAAATTTTGAAACGTAGAGATTTTATTTACCTCACGGGCATGGGTACAGCTGCTACCCTGATTCCCGGCATCCCGGTTGTCGGCAGACCGATAGATCCGATGCAACTGCTCGAAAGCATTGATCTGGCATTAAAGAAACGCATGGCAGATGTGGCTCTGAATGCGGCACGCTCCAAAGGCGCCACCTATACCGATGTGCGCATTGGGCGTTACCTCAACCAGTTTGTAATAACCCGCGAAGACAAAGTGCAAAACATTGTCAACACCGAATCGTACGGTATGGGCATCCGGGTAATTGCCAACGGAAGCTGGGGTTTTGCAGCTACCGACAAACTCGATAACGACAACATTGCAAAAACTGCAGAGCTTGCCGTTTCCATTGCAAAAGAAAATTCGCGCTTGCTCACCGAGCCGGTACAACTTGCCCCACAAAAAGGACACGGGGAAGTGAGCTGGAAAGCACCCATTGAAAAAAATGCATTTGAAGTTCCCATCAAAGAAAAAGTGGATCTGCTGCTAAGTGTTAATGACGCGGCCATGAAAGCAGGAGCCGATTATGTTAATTCCTTACTCTTCATGGTTAACGAACAAAAATATTTTGCTTCTACGGATGGATCTTACATCGATCAGGATATCCACCGGATGTGGCCTGTGTTTTTCATCACTACCATTGATAAGGCTACCGGCAAATTTGAAACTCGAAATTCGTTGAGTGCTCCCGTAGGTATGGGCTACGAATATTTAAATGCCCGTCCTCAAGATAAAATTCAGGGTGTAACCACTCTGTACCGTGGACGGTATGATATGCTTGAAGACGCAAAAGCTGGAGGTGCACAAACCAAAGAAAAGTTGAAAGCTAAATCCGTTGAAGCCGGAAAATACGATCTGATTCTCGATCCCTCACATCTATGGCTCACCATTCACGAATCAACCGGCCATCCGTCTGAACTCGACCGTGTGCTTGGCTACGAAGCCAACTTTGCGGGCACTAGTTTCCTTACACTGGATAAATGGAAATCGAAAAACTTCAACTACGGAAGCAAGCTGGTAAATATTGTGGCCGACAAAACACAGGTGGGTTCACTGGGTGCTGTAGGTTACGATGACGAAGGTGTGAAATGTGGCCGATGGGACATTATTAAAGATGGTATTTTGGTTAATTATCAAGCCATTCGAGATCAGGCACACATTCTTGGCCTCAATGCCTCGCAAGGCTGCTGCTATGCCGACAATTGGAGTAGCGTCCAGTTTCAACGGATGCCCAACATTTCGCTGCAACCGGGCAAAGAAAAGAAAAGTGTGGACGACTTGATCAAAGGCGTGGAGAAAGGAATTTACATTGTGGGCGATGGATCTTTTTCCATCGATCAACAACGCTACAATTTCCAATTTGGTGGCCAGTTGTTTTACGAAATTAAAAACGGAAAAATTACCGGCATGCTGCGCGATGTAGCCTATCAATCCAACACGCAAGAGTTTTGGAATTCTTGTGTTGGCATAGCCGATGAAAGCGACTACCGGTTGGGTGGTTCTTTTTTTGACGGCAAAGGTCAACCCTCGCAGAGCAGTGCTGTATCTCACGGTTCTTCCACGGCACGTTTCAACGGAGTAAATGTAATTAACACCTCACGCAAAATCGGATAATCATGACCCTACTAACCAAAGACGAAGCCTTTGCTTTATTGAAAAAAGTGCTGGCCTATTCCAAAGCCGATGAGTGCGAAGTAAACCTCTCGGGTACCAACAACAGCAACATTCGCTATGCCCGCAATGCGGTGTCTACCAGCGGAAGTGTAAGCCAGTTTCAGTTGGTTGTTCAATCGGCCTTCGGCAAAAAATCAGGCGTAGCAACCATCAATGAATTTGACGATGCCTCGTTGGAAAAAGTGGTGCGCAGATCGGAAGAACTGGCGCAGCTCGCTCCTGAAAATCCGGAATACGTTTCTATCCTCGGCCCTCAAAAATATGCAGAGGCTATAACGTTTGTTCCGGCTACTGCAGCCATCACGCCAAAAATGCGTGCCGATGCCGTGGCCCAAAGTTTGCAAACGGCAAAAGAAAGTAAAGCAGTTGCCGCGGGTTTTCTGGAAGACAGCAATGGGTTCTCAGCCTTGATGAACTCCAAAGGCTTGTTCGCCTACAACACTTCTACAAACACAAATTTTTCTATTACCGTAAGAACCGAAGATGGCAAAGGTTCCGGATACGCCACACGCGGATACAACGATGTAACCAAACTCGATACCAAACTTGCCACTAAAATAGCGGCCGATAAAGCTGTGAAGTCTGCTGCGGCTAAAGCCATCGAACCTGGCAAGTACACGGTTATTTTGGAACCCGCTGCTGCTGCCGTTTTGCTCGAACGTATTTTTTTCGGGCTTGATGCACGCCAAGCCGATGAAGGGCGCAGCTTTTTAAGTCTGCCGGGCGGCAAAACAAGATTAGGCGAAAAATTGGTTGACGAACGGGTGAACATTTATTCGGATCCACTAAATCCCGAACTGCCGACCAGCACCTGGAATGGCGATGGCCGACCACAAGAAAAAATTTCTTGGATTGAAAAGGGAGTTGTAAAAAACCTGAGCTACTCCCGATACTGGGCAGAGAAGAAAGGCGTGAAGCCGGTGCCCGGCCCCGATGCCGCCATTATGGAAGGCGGCACAAAATCAATAGAAGAATTGATTGCCGGCACCAAGAAAGGGGTGCTCGTTACCCGGCTGTGGTACATCCGCGATGTGGATCCACAAAGCTTGTTGCTCACAGGCCTCACGCGCGATGGCACTTTCTACATCGAGAACGGGAAAATTCAATACCCGATAAAAAATTTCCGCTTCAACGAAAGCCCGGTAATCATGCTCAACAATTTAGAAGAGCTTGGCAAACCCGAGCGAACCGTAAGTGTGGAATCGAATGCCAACTATCTCCTGCCTCCGATGAAGATTCGCGACTTTACCTTCTCAAGCTTATCCGATGCGGTGTAAAGAATCACTTGCAACAGTCTGTTCTGCAATCCCCGTATATGCGGGGATTGTTTTTTTCATGGCATTCTTTCGTCTACAACCGTTTGTATAATTTCAAATGGGCTTTGAATTTTGTCCTCCAACTTGCACAAGATGAAGGTCTCGGATAAATTTTTTTTTACACGGCTTCAGTACGAGTCGGGCGACTGGGATGTGGACCAGCGAATGCCTTCCAATGTTTTAAATTCGCTGATCGAATATACCACCCTGGAAGTGGAAACCCGTGAAAATATTATTGCCCTGAGCAGCGATGAAATTTTTCGTTGCCCTTTTTGTTATCTGAGCGGCCATAAACTGGTGGAATTCACTGTCAAAGAGCGCGAAAATTTTGAAAAATATGTAACCAACGGAGGCTTTGTTTTTGTGGACGACTGCAACCACGACATTGATGCCCTGTTTGCAAAGTCTTTCGAAGCCCAAATGGAAAAAATCTTCGGAACTACGGCTTTGAAAAAAATAGCAAACAACCACCCGCTTTATTCCGCTTTCTTTTCGTTTGACGGCCCGCCTGCCACCGCTCAAGAACTCAACGGCTGGGGAGACGACATTGTGCACGATTACCTAAAAGCTGTCGAAATCAAGAATAAAATTGCCGTGCTTTACAGCAATAAAGATTATGGGTGCGAGTGGGATTATGATTTCAGAAACAAACGCTTTTACCGAATCGACAATACCCGGTTTGCCGTGAACCTCGTAATGTACGCTTTAACCAGTTAATTATTTTACATGACGGATATACAGACCCTTGAGAAATCAGCAGCCGAAACAATAGCCCATCTCCATCGCCTCAAGCAGGAGATCAAAAAAGTAATTGTTGGGCAAGACGACATCATTGATCAAATGCTGATCACTTTTTTAGCACAAGGCCACGCTTTGTTTGAGGGCGTGCCCGGCTTGGCCAAAACATTGATGATTCGCAGCTTATCCGAAGCAATTGATTTAAAATTCAGACGAATACAATTCACTCCCGATCTGATGCCCTCGGATATTATCGGCACCGAAATACTTGAAGAAGATCACACCACGGGCAAACGGATTTTCAAATTCAATCAAGGACCGATTTTTGCCAACATTATTTTGGCCGATGAAATCAACCGCACCTCGCCCAAAACACAATCGGCTTTGCTCGAAGCCATGCAAGAATTTGAAGTGACGTATGCCGGCACCACGTATCCCTTAGAGCAACCTTTTTTTATTCTCGCCACTCAAAATCCAATTGAGCAGTCGGGCACTTTCCCTTTGCCCGAAGCACAACTGGATCGTTTCCTGATGTATATAAAAGTAGCCTATCCAACGGCCGAAGAAGAACGGCACATCCTTGAAAAAACTACGGGCAAAAAAGGGGATACCATTCATAAAGTTATCGATCGAAACAAAATCATAGACGCACAAAAATTGGTGCGCGAAGTTCACATCAGCAGCGACTTGATTGACTGGGTGAGCCGGTTGGTACGAAGCACACGGCCACAACAAGGCAATACTTTTGTTGACGAGTGGGTGCGCTGGGGCGCAGGTCCGCGTGCAGGCCAGGCAATGATTCTTACGGCAAAGGCCAGGGCTATTCTTCAAGGTAATTTTTCAGTAACACAAAACGATATTCAGCAGGTAGCTTACCCGGTGTTGCGGCATCGCATCTTGATGAATTTCAAAGCCGAGGCCGAACGCGTCAGCGCAGACAGCATAACACAACATCTTTTGCAACACGTTAGCTTGCCCAAAACTTTATAGACTTTGGATGCGCGCATCAAACATCTGCTCAAGCCCGAAATTCTCCATACCGTAAATGGCCTCGAACTGATTGCGCGCATCATTGTGGAAGGATTTATGAGCGGCAGCAACAAAAGCCAGTCTGTTGGTACCGGTCAAGAATTCAGCCAGTATAAAAATTATCAGCCGGGCGATGACCTTCGTTCGTTAGACTGGAAAATGTTTGCGCGTTCCGAACGCTACTACATCAAACAAGCCGAAATTGAAACCAACATCACCGTAAAATTTATTATAGATGCCAGCCAATCGTTGAGCTATGCCGAAAATGGTTTAAGCAAATTAGAGTACGCTAAGGTTATGACTGCGGCATTGGCTTATCTCGCGCGAAAACAAGGCGATACGTTCGGTTTGTTTTCTGTAAACGACAAACATTTAAAAGTAATTCGTCCGCGCTTTGAGCAGCAACATTTTATACGCTTTTTAAACGAACTCGTTCATTTAAAGTGTGAAGGCGGTTGGATTAAGAACGAAAAAGTTGATCAATGGCTCGATCACCACGGGAAAGAAATGATTATTTTCATTACGGATTTATACGACAACGATAAGGACTTGTTCAATTTCATTTCTCGTTTAAAAACTTCGCGTAACGAAGTCATCGTCTTTCATCTGATGGGCAAGCACGAAACAGATTTTGATTTCGATGGTTCTTTCACTTTCGAAGATCTGGAAAGTGGATTGCGTACCAAAGCCAACACATCGGTTCAACTCAAAGAATACACAAAAAAAATTCAAGAATGGTTACAGCATTCGAGGATGTGGATGCTGGAAAAGCAAATCAATTATCAGCTTGTACTTCTCCACGAGCCTGTGGAAACGATGTTACGAGATTTTCTTAACGCCCGCAAAAGGTTGGTGCGATGATTCTCACCAACCCTATCTATCTGGCAGCTTTGGCGGGTTTAGCAATACCCATTGCCATCCATTTGCTCAGTCGTAAAGAAGGCAAGGTTATAAAATTGGGCAGTATCCGGCATATCGTTGAAACCAATACACAACAGTTTAAGGGCATCCGGTTAAATGAAATTTTATTACTTTTTTTGCGCTGTGCTCTTATCGTTTTGCTGTGCTTTTTATTGAGCGGTCTGAAGTGCACTAGTAAACCAAAAGAAAAATGGTTGGTGGTGGAAAAAGGGCTCGACTTAAAACCGTTTGGTTTATTTATCGACAGCCTAAATAAAGAGGGCTATGAAAATCATCTACTCGCCAATGGCTTTCCTTTATTAAAAGACAGCGACAATTTTTTTTCAAAAATCAACTATTGGAAGTTGGCCGATGAACTGAATGAAAAAAATTTATTACAGGTTGTTGTATTAGCTATGAACCGCATTCAAGGATTCGATGGCAAAAAAACAGCGCTTGCACAGAACATCCGTTGGATCAGCCAGGAGTTACCCCCGAAGAAATTTCAACTTGCTGCAATTAAAAAATCGAATGACACGGTTATTGTAAGGACCGGCCATTCCAATGCCAATGCAACATACTTTGATAACACAAATACAACTGATCCGTTTGTTTCTGAGCGTCCGTTGGTGCAAGAAACGTTAAACATCGCCCTCGTAGCCGATACTGTTTTTTGGTACGACAAAAGAATAATCTTGGCCTCATTGAAAGCCATTGAAAAATCGATTCCTGTCAAAATAAAAATTCACGAATTAACTTCCTTAAAAACACCCACCGATTCGGTTGATTGGTGCATCTCTCTCACTTCAGATCCTTTCGATAAAATCAAATCAAAAAATTTTATCTTTTTAAATATTCAACAGTCTGATGAAATTTTAGCGCAACAGTTTGTTCATCGTTGGATGCTCACTAAGCGATTAAATGAAGAAACAGCTCTTGACGAAAATTTTACGCTCAAGCTGGCTTTGTTGTTGTTGCCCGGTAAGTCGCTTGGGCAAATTGCTACTTTATCCGACAGACGAATGCTCCCCGACTCTCTCGCCTGGTCTACTTCATCTGCTTTAAAAACTCAGGCAACGGTCTATGCACCAGCCGATCCATACCTTCTTTTGGCATTTCTTATTTTGTTGTTGGCCGAACGAGCCCTTGCTTACCACCGCAAACAATGAGCGCTGCAACCATAAGACATAAATTCAAAAAGTTGAAGCAAAAATATGTGTTGCTTCGCACGGTTGAATTTGTATTTCTCTCGGCAGGTGTGTGGATTTTAACATTCACGTGTGGCTCCTGGTTATTTCCCACACAAAAAATGGTGATTAGTTTTTTGTTGGCCTTAATGGCATTCGGTTATCTACTGGTACGTACAGGTCTACATAGACTGAATTCCCTTTTGTTAGCCTATTTCCTCAACCGAACTTACCCTCAGTTAAAAGACAGCGCTGACTTGCTGTTGGCCGAAAATGAATTGACCAGGTTACAACAATTGCAATTGGAAAAAGTATCCGAACAATTTTCTTTACTCTATCCTTCTGTAAAACTTCCGCATCACATTTTTCGATCGTTCGGTTTATTTGTTTTTTGTCTTCTGGTTTATTTCATCTCCTCAACTTTTACGTACGAAATCCATAAAAAAGATTCTACGGCAAACCAAAAAACTGTTCGTACTCTCGATCACACCGATTCTGTTTTCGTAAAATCTATTTCAGTTCAGATAACTCCACCGGCTTATACAGGTCTGAAGTCGTTCGTTTCAAAAACATTTGATCTTGTGGTACCCGAAGGAAGCATAGTAAAATGGTTCATCGAATTTTCAGGTGGTGTGTCTGGTGCAAAAATCTTCTTTTCCGATAAAGACTCTATTCCACTGCAAGGTCAAACGACACAAAAAAATATTTTTCAATCGGGTTTTTATGAACTGAGATGGAGAGATAAAAACAAAATTCACCGATCCGAATATTTTAAAATTGAAGTGATTAAAGATCACCCTCCGCAAATTTCTATCGTAAACGAAAATCAGTTTGTTCGAAAAATAGAATACAAAGAAATGTCGTCTATACCTTTATCCGCAACGCTTACCGATGATTATGGCTTGGCCAACACAACCATCGTAGCCACCGTGAGCAAGGGGAGTGGAGAAGGTGTAAAATTCAGAGACGAGAAACTGTTGTTTAGTTCGCCTAACAAAATAGAGGGGAAACAAATAAAAGCTACTCGTTTGCTTGATTTGAAAAAAATGGGGCTTGATCCCGGTGATGAATTATATTTTTATGTTGAAGCCTACGATAACAAAAAACCGATCGCTAACCGAAGCCGTACAGAAACTATTTTTATAGCCGTTAAAGATACCGCAACAGAAATTATTTCGTTTGATTCCGGGCTTGGTGTTGACTTGATGCCCGAATATTTCCGCAGCCAACGACAGATTATTATTGACACGGAGAAACTGATTCGCGACAAAAAGAAAATCTCCAAACAAGAGTTCAATTCAACAAGCAATCAGCTTGGGTATGATCAAAAAGTTTTACGAGTTCGTTACGGTGAATTTCTTGGCATGGAAGACGAAGCCGGCATTGGTGAGAGTGCCGAACAACACGATGAAAATGAAAATGCTATTGAAAAATATTCGCACCAACACGACACTAAAAACGAAGCCAATCTTGTGCCGGCACAAAAAGCACCACAAGATGAAAAAGAGCACAACCACGGAGACAACAAAGATCCCCTAAAAGCATTTACCCATGAGCATGGCGATGCCGAAGAAGCAACTTTTTTTCAGCAATCCATAAAAGCTAAACTCAAGGCAGCGGTTGGTATCATGTGGGATGCCGAGCTTTATCTTAGAATTTATCAGCCCGAAAAATCCCTTCCCTATCAATACCGTGCACTGCGTTTGTTGAAAGAAATCAGCAACGATTCGCGCGTTTATGTTCATCGCATGGGGTTTGAAGTTCCGCCTATAAAAGAAGACAAACGGCTTTCGGGAGATTTATCTGAAATACGGAATGCAACAAACAAGTCAAAAAACCTTGCCGAAAATAATTTTTCGGCCGTTCGCGCTGCACTGCCCATAATAGACAGACTGCTGCAAAAACAACTTATTACTTTGTCGTTGAGCGAACAAACAATTTTACACCGGGCAGGAGATGAGTTAGCGGTTGTAGCAATCAACAACCCGGTTGCTTTTTTGAAAGCTCTCTCCGGTCTAAAATCTGTAACGGAACAGACCCTTGATGCCGATGCATTATCAAAGACTCTTGAACTGATCAGAAAAGCATTTTGGAAAGTTCTACCACCTGATTTTCCATCGCCTTCTCAGAAAGAATCTGCCCGACATCCACTCGAACAAAATTTCTTGCAACTCCTGAAAAATGATTAGCCGATTTCTCTTCAATCCAATTTTACAGTACCCGGCAATTGGTTTCGTGCTGTTGCTTTTTCTTTGGTTTGCCTATTTAGAAATAAAGCGAAAACAAAAATATCTCACGCTAAGAATAGTTGTCCTCGCTTTTGCCATGATTTCTGTCTTGGGCATTTTGCTGCGTCCATCGCATAAATCGGTTAAAAACATATCTGAAATTATTTTACTCACTCGGGGTTATGATTCAAAAAAAGTAGACAGCCTACTCAGCCGTCATCCACAATTACAGGTTCTCCGAACAACAAGTGCTGCAGATTTTCAAAAATCTGAGCTGTTAAAAAATTGGAATGATCTGATTGACAAAAATATATCATTTGTAGTTGGCGAAGGCATTCCTCCCTTTGTGCTCGATTTATTGCCGGGTAATCATTTTGCTTTTATACCCTGCACCGCTCCGGTTGGCATTACAGAGTTGGTTATCTCGAAGGAAGTTATTGTTCATCGAAAGAGTAGTATTCGCGGGGCTTTTAATTCGTCTGCGGCAACTGTATTAAAATTGATTGGCCCCGGTGGCGTTGAAGATTCCGTCAGATTAAAAAACGGACACCATGAATTTAATTTTTCTCTCAATCCAAAAACGGAAGGGCAATTTGTTTATTCGATCGTTGCTCAAAGCCAAAATGATACGATTGTTGAAAAACTCCCGGTCGACATTTTACCGGAAAGAAAACTTCGCGTGTTGTTTCTTTTTAACTCACCAACTGCAGAAATCCGTTTTTTAAAAAATTATTTGTCGGCAAAAAATCATTCGGTTGCCGTTCGCTTCCAGACTTCAAAAAATAATTTTACCTACGAATTTGCCAATCTTATTCCTGCAGAAATAAGGAACCTAAGCTCAACGCTTCTAAATACTTTTGATTTGGTGGTTACGGACGAAAAAACATTTAGCAGTTTTAATTCTGCCGAGCAATCGATTTTAAAGAATGCCGTAAGAGACGGGCTTGGAATTTTGTTGGCGGCTTCCGATTTTAATCAGCCGGCTGTAAAAAGATTTTTTTTCACAGATCCGATTCATCTTAAAACAGATACCGTACACCTTGAGTTGGGCAAAAAAAAATATGTTTTTAATGTTGGTTTTTCTTCGATGGCAGATCGGCCAAATCTTGAATCCATCATCAGAATTAAAAACAGAATAGTTTCAGGCTATGTTTTTTCAGGATCTGGAAAAATTGGGTTTCAGCAGTTGCGCGAGAGTTATCGGATGCTGCTGGAAGATAACGAAGAAGGTTATGGTTTGGCCTGGACGGATTTGATCGAACGTACAGCCCGAAAAAAAACAGTGCCATTCAAAATCGAAATAAAAGCTCAATTCCCTTTTTATGAAGACGAGCCACTTACTGTCGATATTATCTCTTCGGGGTTGCAACCTGCCCTTATGGTTGACTCTTATACCGTTCCGTTGACAGAACATGTTTGGGTAGATGATTTCTATTCCGGGAAAATTTGGAACGGGAAAACTGGTTGGCATAAATTAAAGCTAACCACTGATTCGCTGCAAAAAAATTATTTTGTTTTCAAGGAATCTGAGTGGCACGCTCTGCGGGTCTCTCGTCAGATCATCGAGAATCAACGCATGCAAAAAACAGAAGATACGTACACATCCCTGCTAGAAAGTTCTTGGCGGCCAATTCCTCAGATCATCTTTTATATAGTATTCCTGTTGGCTTTTGGTTGTCTTTGGCTTTTGTCTAAAATAAACGGTTAAGATGAGCTATCTTTACGCTATGCGCAACGTATTTTTTATACTTTTTCTTTTGTCCCTTTTTTCCTGCGGACGGCCTCTTTCCAGTGAACAGCGAAAACAGATCAGCGAAAACATGCAAGCCGGGGCTATAAAAAAGATTTCGGATGCTGAGCTTACGCAAGCCGGCTTTGATTATGGAAAAACGGTTGCCTCTTTAATTCAAAATGGAAATAACAGTACAGTGGTTGATTCAGTCGAAAATAAATTCAACGTTGAAATTATTTTTTTGCAAGCAGGTGCTCGTGGTTTGCGTTTGGTTGAACAACAGATTTTGGATGCCTATCTCGCAACAAACGATATTAACTTAAGAGAAAACATCCAGCGCATGGGCAAAGATTCATTACTTTATACCAAGCCCCTTGTGAAGGAAAGGCCCGATGGATCGGGTGAGTTTGTGAGGGCAATAGGCGTTCGAATGGCAAAGAAAACAGTGATCCTTTCCATGAACGAATGAGCATTTAATGCCATATTTTTACAAAAAATAGGTGATGGGATACTGTAAAAAAAGGTTTCTTTTTGCGTAAATTAAGTATTAACCAAAGCGTAGTTTTGCGATCGAATAATATTTGTAGTTTTAATGTTTATTTTGTGCCTTTAATTTAATTCATGGGTGTACTCTTATTCTCGTTATTTAGGAACAACAGCCAGATAGAGACCATACTTTTTGGGGTATTTGCCTGTGTAATTCTCGTTTTCTTGATCATAGATCTTGGGGTTTTCAATCGCAGCGCCCATAAAATTTCTACCCGGTCGGCACTGTACCAATCCATCTTCTGGGTGTGCATCAGTTCGCTATTCGGCTATTTGGTCTATCATTTTGATGAGGGTGGTTTCGATGCCTCCATTGAATTTTTCTCTGCCTACCTTACCGAGTATGCCCTTTCGGTAGATAATATCTTCGTGATACTCCTGATTTTAAAATATTTTTCTGTAAAAGAAGAGTACTATCACAATGTGCTGTTCTGGGGCATATTAGGTGCTGTGGTGTTTCGTGGTGTTTTCATCTTTGTAGGTGCCTTACTCATCGCTCAGTTTGAATGGATACTTTATGTATTTGGCGTCTTTTTAATCTATTCGGGTATCAAAATTTATTTTGAAGACAGCGATGAAAAAATTGACCCCGAGAAAAACCCTATACTTCGTCTTTGCCGCAAATATTTGCCCATGACCAACGATGAAATGGGCGGCAAGTTTGTTGCATCCGTCAATGGCAAATGGATGTTTACCCCTTTGTTTCTCGTGATTGTATTGATCGAAACCACAGATTTGATTTTCGCAGTAGACTCAATCCCGGCTGCTTTTGCAATTACTCAAAATGAATTTTTGATTTACACTTCGAACATTTTTGCCGTTATGGGTCTACGCGCTATGTTTTTCTTATTGGCAGGCATTATCGACAGATTCTACCTTTTGCAAAAAGGCCTTTCGATTATTTTATTCTTCATCGGCTCAAAAATGCTGCTTGAAATCATTCACTACGAAATCAGCCCCACGCTTTCTTTTACCGTGATTATAGTAACCCTCACTTTTTCTGTGCTGCTCTCGGTGGTCGTCCCTAAAAAAGAGGACGTTAAAGAGGGTTAAGGTTAGTTTGCATTTATTTCTGCAAAGAAATTTGCCGGCAAAATTTTCAACAAAATTGGCAGGGTTAAAAACCGCTGTGGCAACGAAATAATAACAAAGGTTGGAATGGTTTTAAGTACTACGATTAATAGTTTCTGCATTTTTGCCTTCTCCTCTTCACTCAATTCTTTTGACTTGGATTTTTTCAGAAGCTCCATCAAATCTTCACTCTCCTGAACTTCCTTCACCAGTCGGTTTTTATTGTTACTCGTGATCTTAGAAAGCCTGCTGATGAATTGCTCGCTCACTTGCTGAAAATCTTGTTTACTCTGTAAATAATCGAGTTCGTGCCAATGTTCAAGCACAAAGCCCTCAATGGCCATCATGCTGTTTTCGAGGTCGTCATCACTGAAGCCCATGTAAGCACACAACTTTTGCAGGTAGTTTAGCTCTGCGCCTTCTACTTTTTTGTCGGACCAGATGGTGAGAATGGCGATTTCAAGGAAGTACTTTTTTAATATCCACGAATTGTTGGTAGGCAGATTGATCTCTTCAATATCAATTCCATCGTCAAAAATTTTGATCGCCTCTTTTTTTCGTTCTGCCGAAAGGCCGGCACTCTGTAAAAAGTATTCTAGGAGTTTTCGTTCTTCGGGTTCGATCATGGTATTGGCGTGTGCAGCAGCAGCCATTACTTTTACTACCGAAAACCGAAGTTCTTCTCGTTCGTACTTAAAAAAATCAGCTACAATTCTGTCGGCATTGGTGTGAATCCACTGCCCGAAAATAAATATGTCGAGAAATAAAAGGCTGTTGTGAAAAAACTGTACCCAAAAATTGTTGGATTGAGTCCCGGAATATTCAATACGCTTGTCCAAAATCTTTTCGGCAAGCTCAAGAGGTGTTTTTTTTCTGCCAAACAGTGTTTTGGTAGGTGTTGAAAGTTCCGGAAAAACATGGTTGTAAAAGTTGCCGATGTTTTCCATGGTTTTCATGATCACATCCGAGAGCTCGTCAGCATCTTTAATGGGCCTGTCGTGAAAAAGCAATGAACTGCTAATGAGACTTTCGGCCAGCAGTATTTTCATGCGGTCTCGGTCTGCCCAGGGTGGCGAACCGTTAATTTCTATCGTTTGCCCGTACATTAGGCCGGTAGGCTGTATCACTCGGTAAAGCGATTGTTCCGGATGGGCAGCGTTTTTGATTTCGGAGGATAGGTCTTTCAAGAGTTCCTTCCGGTACTCAAGATATTTCATTAACCATCCTTTTTCTCCCGAACTCATACTTTCAAAAATGGCCGAGAAGTTACAATTTTTTTTGCATTCATAAAAGAGCTCGTTTGGTTATGTTATTCCGTGAGCTTTTTCCAACCTTTCCGTTCAATCTCGGCAAACGATTCTTCTACTTTCTTTTGCAACGATGATTTATATTGATCCAATCGTTTCGCAATATTTTTGTCTGATGTGCCAATAATTTGTGCGGCAAGTATCCCGGCATTCTTTGCACCATTCAACGCCACGGTGGCCACAGGCACACCCGAAGGCATTTGCAGTATTGACAAAACCGAATCCCACCCATCAATGGAGTTGGAGGATTTTACCGGCACACCGATAACCGGTAGCGATGTTAATGAGGCAACCATCCCCGGTAGATGAGCTGCGCCACCTGCTCCCGCCACAATTACTTTTAAGCCTCGACTCCTCGCAGACGAAGCATAATCCACCATGCGCTTGGGTGTGCGGTGGGCAGAAACTACGGTGAGCTCAAACGGAATTTTAATCGCTTCCAAAAATTCGGCTGCCTCCTTCATTATTTTCAAATCGGACTGGCTGCCCATAATAATCCCCACCATTGGTTTGCTCATGCGGTAACTTTCAGAGTTTGTTTCACAAATTTCGTTTTCTGTTTCAACTTCTCAATTTCATTATCTACAATAGTAACGTGCCCCATCTTACGAAAAGGTTTGGTTATTTTTTTTCCATACAAATGAATGTAAACTCCGGGCACACTCAGGGTCTCTTCCAATCCAACATAATTTGCCGGTCCAGAAAATCCTTCTTCTCCCAACACATTAACCATAGCGCTTGGTTGTATAATTGAGGTGTTGCCCAACGGCAAATTGAGTATAGCGCGCAAATGTTGGTGATACTGTGACGTAACGTTTGCCTCGATGGTTTGGTGGCCGCTGTTGTGCGGACGTGGGGCTATTTCATTAACCAAGATTTTTTTGTCTTTGGTTACAAACATTTCTACTGCAAGCAGCCCCACCATATTCAAATCCGTAATTATTTTCTTCGCGATCTCTTCCGCTTCATTTGCAGTCGGTTCTGAAATATCGGCCGGAGAAAATAAATACTCCACCAAATTTGCTTCCGGATGAAAAACCATCTCTACCGGGGGGAAAGTTTTTACTTCACCGTTTTCATTTCGTGCTACAATTATGGAAATCTCTTTTTCAAAATCGATCAGTTTTTCAAGTAGCCCGGGTGCATCGAAAGCTTTTTCTAAATCTTTTTCGATATGAAGAATTTGAACGCCTCGGCCATCGTATCCTTCCCGGCCAAGTTTATTGACAGCCGGCAAAAAAGATACGTGCTTCTGAGCCTCTCGTTTGTTCTCTGTAAGAATAAAATCGGCCGTGGGGATATTGCGCGACTTGTAAAATTGCTTTTGGGTTCGCTTGTCTTGAATCCGTTCAATTACCTCGGGTTGTGGAAAAACTTTTTTGCCTTGCGCTGCCAATTCTTTTAATGCAGAAATATTCACGTTTTCAATTTCGATCGTAATCAGGTCGCATGAACTTCCAAAATCGATTACGGTTTGATAGTCGGTGAGTTTTCCGGTTTTAAATTCAGCAAGTTCTTTGCACGGTGCGTTCGGGTCGGGGTCCAGTACGGAGAATTGGATGTTCCAATCTGTGCCTGCCTGAATAAGCATACGCCCAAGTTGCCCACCTCCTAAAATTCCAAGTTTAAATTCCTGATAAAACTGCTGCGGCATGATTTACTTCTGTCGCTTTTCGGCTTCCGTCACAATTTCATTTAAATGGGCATCGGTAAGTTTTGCCGAATACAACAGTAGCCTCACTTCCTTAACGTGGATATTTCCATCGGCAGCACATAATCTAAATAGATGGATGAAAGCTTCTTTCTTTTCGGGCAATGAACAACCACCAATTAAATCAAGTCCTCGTTGGTATATTTCACTTAGCTTCTTTGTTTTTACATCGCGCTGAAAAGTTTCATAAATCGCAAATGTAATTTTCTCTTCTTCCCTTATTTTATTCAATGCGCTTTGTTCTTTTTCACTGATTACTCCATCGGCACTGATCAGGATATGAGATAGGTAAAGCAATCCCAGATGATAGTTGTTTTTATCGGAAGCCATACTATGATTTTTTTTAAAGATAGCTGAATTGCCCATGAAAGGGAAGGAACGTTTATCTTTTTGTTAACGAAGCAATTGATATACGGCAAAGGCAGATAAATAGGCGAGTGCCGTCATATAGCCCAACTGCAGCAACGGCCATTTCCAGCCTTTTGTTTCGCGTTTTACTACCGCAAGGGTGCTCATACACTGCATGGCAAACGTATAAAATACAAGCAGCGAAAGGCCTACGGCTAACGTGTAGCGCGGGCCGTTGGTCTCAGGGTTAATTTCCGATTTCAATTTTTGTTTGATGGTGGATTGGTCATCGGTATTGCCGATGCTGTAAATGGTGGCTATTGTTCCCACAAAAACTTCACGTGCTGCAAAAGAAGTAACCAATGCAATTCCAATCTTCCAGTCGTAACCCAATGGTTTGATTATCGGCTCTAATGTTTTTCCCAATTTCCCTGCATACGAGTGCTCCAGTTTATAGGCAGCAACACGCTCTTGAATTTCTGATTCGGATAATTTCTGATCTGCTGCTTGTACGCGTATGGTTTGATCTGCCGCACTCATTACATCTGCAGGGCCATAGCTTGCCAATACATACAAAACAATAGAAATAGCAAGGATGATTTTACCGGCCTCAAAAACAAAGGCTTTTGTTTTTTCAATGATCTGATACCCTACATTGCTCCACTTGGGCATTTTGTAAGTTGGCATTTCCATGATAAGGTAGCTGCGATCTTTAACTTTAATCAGAAACTTCATGGCAAGTGCCGAAAAAATTGCTGCAAAGAAACCGAGGAGATAAAGCCCCATCAACACTAATCCCTGATAATTGAAAAATCCGAACAATTTATAATCGGGAATAATGAGTGCTACCAAAATAGTATAAACCGGCAGGCGCGCAGAACAACTCATCAACGGTGTTACAAAAATTGTGATGAGGCGGTCTTTCCAATTATCAATCGTGCGAGTGGCCATGATGGCAGGAATGGCGCACGCCCAACCGGACATGAGTGGCACTACGCTTCGCCCATTCATTCCAAATTTGCGCATCACTTTATCCATTAAAAAAACTACCCGCGACATGTACCCGGTTTCTTCCAGAATGGAGATGAACGCAAACAAAATGGCGATCTGTGGAATGAATATTACAATGCCGCCAATGCCAGGCACAATACCGTGTGAAATGAGTTCGAAAAAGGGCCCCGGAGGAAAAAACTTATCTAATTGAACGGTTAAGTTGGCAAACGTACTGTCAATAAAATCCATCGGGATCTGAGCCCACGCAAAAATCGACTGAAAAATCAGAAACAAAATCAGAAAGAAAATAATGTAACCACCCACTTTGTGCGTAAGGACTTTATCAATGTTATGCGAAACTTTTTTCCAACCTTCATCCGAGGTGCGAATGATTGCTTCATTCAATAAATCCTGAATAAACTCATAGCGTTTAATAGTCTCTGCTCCCTGGTATTTATGGGCGAAGAAATTGTTTTCTTTTGCCTTTTGGCGGATGTACTCACGATCTTCGGTGGAAAGAAAAACCAGGTTGTCCGATTGTTGTAAAAACTGATACGCCTCGTAATCAGAAGTCAGATTAAATTTTTGTCGGATTTCATAAATAAGTGCTTTGTTTTCTTCCGCGGGCTGATATACAATTTTTTTGCTCGGGTTTAACGGTTTAGCCAAAACTCGTTTCAATTCATCAATACCTTTTCCGGTGCGTGCGTTTATCAATACCACGGGCAAGTCAAGTTTTTCTTGCAATCTTTTGAGGTCAATACTTTGCCCAGACTTTGCCGCAAGATCTACCATATTCAACGCAAGCACTATAGGTATTCTCAGATCCATCAGTTGCGTGAGCAACAACAGGCAGTTTTTTAGGTTGGTAGCATCGGCAACGAGCACCACTTTTTCTGGGTAAAATTTTCCTTTTTGATGGGTAAAAACTTCGGCCACAACTTTTTCGTCTAGTGTGCGTGGGTACAAACTATAAGTGCCCGGCAGATCGATTATTTCGGCAGTAATTTTATCATTGAGTTGACACACCCCCGTTCGTTTATCTACGGTTACACCAGGGAAATTTCCTATTTTCTGATTGAGGCCGGTGAGTTGGTTGAACAAGGACGATTTACCGGAATTTGGCTTGCCGGCCAGCGCAATTCTCAGTTTTAAATTGGAAGCCATCAATTCAATATTGAAATGGTTGAAGCTTCTTCCAGCCGTAGAGACAGATCATAGCCCAAAACACTTACACATACCGGATCGCCAAAAGGTGCCGTAAAATTAAATCGCACAGCTGTGCCGGGAAGAAAGCCCATTTCCAAAAGCTTAACAGATATTTGCTCGTCCGTAAACCCAGAGATTATCGCTGTTTCACCCGGAACCATATCGGCAACAGATTTACTATTGGATTGCAACCTTATTTAGATTAATTTTAAACAGCTGCAAGATATGCGTGAAAAATTGTTAAAACAATGATTTTTGTAATACTTTGAACAAGAAACGCAATACGAAAAAGCAGGGTAAGATTGCTAAGCCTAACCCAAAACCTGAAGCCAAACAAGCCCAGCCTAGCCCGAGTGATGAGCCCGATAACAATTTTGATTATGGAGGCTTGCCGGATAGGAACCTCAAAAAAAATTTAGGATGCGGGTAGGCGCGAAGGCATTATCCCTAATGTTAAAAAATATTTTTTACTTTTACTGAATCATTTAACCCACAAAGAATGAAAACTAAAGTTACCGTCCTGTGCCTGGTTTTAATTTTTTCCGGCATGCAAGTTTTCGCCCAGCTCACAAAAGCTGAGAAAAAAGAATGGAAAAAAAAGGCAAAAGAATATTCTAAAAACCCGGCCGAATTAAAAACGCTTATCGAAGCAAAGCAGGCTGCCGAAAACGACAACACAGCTTTGAAAGGTCAGGTAAGCACGCTTAATAATGAAGTTAGCGACAAGAATGCAAAACTTGCCGACCTCGAAGATCAGCTCTCTAAAATGCGAAGCGATCTTACTTCTACAAAAGCAGAGCTCTCTCAGCTAAAAGAAAACCCTCCGGCTCCGGTTGTAAATCCTTTAGATTTTTCTAAGGGCGTTGTCTTTAAAGTGCAGATCGGTGCCTTTAAAAACAAAGACTTATCGAAATACTTTGAGAACAACCCCAATTTTGGTGGTGAAGCTGTGGATAAAGGCGAACAGAAATTTACGATTGGCGTCTTCCGCGATTACTGGGAAGCCGACAAGTTTAAAAAATACATGCGCGAAATGGGTGTGAAAGATGCGTGGATCGTACCCTTCAGAGATGGCCAGCGTGTAGAAATTAAAGATGTGCTGGAAGGTGTGATTGGCGACAAAGCCGAAAAACAAGGATCAAAATAATTTTAAAAAGTTTTTTACAATTTCAAAAGCCCCGCTCTGCTGGGCTTTTGTTTTTGTTAGTTCATCTTATTCTTGCTCTGAATAGTGGTTATCGAATCAATAAAAAACTCAGATCAGTGGCTACGATTAATTGTTGTTTATTTGTTGGATGATGCGACTCCTTCTGTTTTCATTTTTTATTGTTAGCCACTCTCTATCCTTCTCTCAAATCCGAATGGGTAAGCTGGTGGTTGAAAAAAACAAATCGTTTCAAATCGAAAAAACGGATATCCTTGTGGTGGACACGCTTGTCATGCAAGATTCTTCTTCCCTACAACTGAACATGCAAAAAGTGGATAACTTCATCCATGCGAAAGAGACTTTTATAGGTCGGGGTTGCACTATTCTGGGTGGAGGAAAAAATGGAGATAAAGGAAATTCGGGCAAGAGTGCTGCTGCTCAAACTGCTCCCTGCCGAAACGGAGATGTAGGTAGTGCTGGCAAACTCGGTGGCCATGGACAACGTGCTACGAATCTTTCCCTGTATTTTAATAACTTAACCATTAATGGGTCTCTCGTAATTGACTTAAACGGTGGCGATGGCGGAGACGGGGGCGGTGGAGGGCGTGGTGGTGATGGGGGTTCCGGCACACGCGTGTGCCCTGCGGGCGATGGCGGAAATGGAGGGAACGGAGCGAGCGGTGGAAATGGAGGCGATGGGGGTACGGTAAATATCAATTGTAAAAACTGTGACGATCTTCATCTTATCATGGGCAATAAACTTGTAGTAAAAAATTTTGGTGGATTTGGCGGACTCGGTGGCGATGGCGGGTTTGGTGGTCAAGCTGGACTCGGTCCTGTTCGCGATGGAAAAAATGGCCTCCACGGTGGTGACGGAGTAAGTGCTCGACAGGGCAGAACCGGTGCAGTTAACTTGGGAAGAAATTAACATGGAAAAACGCTGGACATATCGCGAACTTCCTCCACCACAAAATATATCCGATCTCGGAAAAAAATTAAATATCAATCCTTACCTCACGGCTATTCTCTTACAACGCAGCATCTCTGATTTTGATACAGCAAAAAAATTTTTCCGTCCTTCTTTAGATCATCTTCACGATCCTTTTTTAATGAAGGATATGGAGCAGGCCGTAATGCGCTTAAAAACAGCCATCGACCGCAACGAAAAAATTTTAATCTATGGCGACTACGATGTAGACGGCACAACGGCTGTGGCACTTGTATTCAGTTATCTGAAAAGTTTTTACCCGCAATGCGATTTTTATATACCAGACCGATATGCCGAGGGTTATGGTGTTTCAGAAAACGGCATTATATGGGCAGAAGAAAACGGTTACAAGTTGATCATTGCTCTTGATCTGGGCATAAAGTCGGCAGACATGGTGACCTTGGCCTCACACAAGGGAATTGATTTCATTATTTGTGATCACCATCTTCCGGGCGGCAGTATTCCAAATGCTGTGGCCGTACTTGATCCCAAACGAGAAGACTGCAATTACCCGTTTGATGAGTTGAGTGGGTGCGGCTTGGGGTTTAAGCTCATTCAGGCTTTTGCTCGTAAGTTTAAAAGCGAAGAAGAAGTTTTTGAATACGTAGATCTGGTTGCCGTTAGCATAGCTTCGGATATCGTTCCGATTAATGGCGAAAACAGAACTCTTGCTCATTTTGGATTACAAAAATTAAATCAAAACCCACGGCCCGGCTTAAAAGCACTCAAAGACATTGCTATGCTGAAAGGGGAACTTGATATTTCTTCCGTAGTATTTTCGCTCGGCCCCAGAATAAATGCGGCCGGTAGGGTTGCCCACGCAAAGGCAGCCGTAGAACTTCTGATTTCTGCAACCGAGGTAGAAGCCAATACCCTTGCTGAAAAAGTGAACCTAAAAAATGATTTGCGCAGAGAATTCGATTTAAACATCACCGAAGAGGCCGTAGCCATGATCGAGGGTGATGAAAAATTGCGCTCGGCAAAATCAACGGTGCTCTTTAAAGACACCTGGCATAAAGGTGTGATCGGAATTGTAGCCGCTCGTTGTGTTGAAAAATATCATAGGCCTACTGTTATACTTACCGAATCAAACGACAAAGTTACCGGGTCTGCCCGCAGTGTTAAAGATTTTGATCTGTATCGGGCACTTGAAAATTGCAGCGACCTACTCGAAAAATATGGCGGCCATAAATATGCCGCTGGGTTAACTCTCGAGCGCAGTAATGTAAATGCTTTTCAAAAAAGATTTGAAGAGATCGTTTCGGCTTCGCTCACCGAAGAAATGCAGACACCCGTTGTGGAAATTGACCTCGCTCTTCCCCTTGATGCAATTACGCCTAAATTCATTAGCATTTTAAAACAGATGTCGCCTTTTGGTCCCGAAAACCCAAAGCCTACATTTGAGGCAAGAAATTTGTATGTAGCCAATTCGCTCTCCAGTTTTAAAGATAAACACGTGCGTTTTTTGGTGGGCCAATCCGGTAACGAAAATGTTTTTCAGGTAGTTGGATTTGACTTATCGATATACTACGAACAGTTGTCGTCTGGAGAGAATTTTAAAATGGTATTTACTGTTGAAGAAAATACCTACAATGGAATTACCGCCATTCAATTAAGAGCTAAGGATATCAAATTTGAGAGCGCATGATTTTGAAAGCCGAACATCTGATAAAAAAATATAAAAAACGCACGGTTGTAAACAACGTATCGGTTAATGTGGGGCAAGGGGAGATTGTGGGGTTACTTGGGCCAAACGGTGCAGGTAAAACCACAAGTTTTTACATGATCGTTGGCCTGATCAAACCGAATGAAGGAAACATTTTTCTGGACGATGTAAACATTACCGGCTTGCCCATGTACCAACGGGCCAAATTGGGCATTGGCTACCTTGCTCAAGAGGCTTCCGTATTTAGAAAACTAACGGTAGAAGAAAATATTCTGGCTCCGCTCGAAATGCGCGATATGAGTAAAAAGGATCGAAAAGAAAAAATGGAATCTCTGCTCGAAGAATTCAGCCTGACACACGTGCGAAAAAATCTGGGTATGGTGCTGTCGGGTGGTGAAAGGCGCAGAACTGAAATTGCACGCGCTCTATCGGTAGATCCTAAATTCGTTTTGCTGGATGAGCCTTTTGCCGGAGTTGACCCCATTGCCGTTGAAGAAATTCAGGGTATTGTCGCTCGTTTGAAGAAAAAAAATATTGGCATCCTCATCAGCGATCACAATGTAGATGAAACCCTGGCCATCACCGACCGCGCTTATCTCATGGTTGAGGGGAAACTATTCAAAGCCGGCACGGCACAAGAATTAGCCGATGACCCTTTAGTACGTAAAGTTTATCTCGGGCAAAATTTTCAACTTCGCAGAGCCAAAGTCGAAATTTCAGAATAAGTACTTTTTTCTTCAGTTTAGAAGATTTCCCATTTGGTGAGTACTAACAAGGTCTATTATTTTTGAAGGTTCTTGTAGTATGCAAATCATCAATTCTATACTTACGTGGGTGATGAAGAAGCGGATTCACCAAATCGAGCTCTTCATGAAATACCCGCATGAGGTGCAGGAAGAAGTTCTCAAACGATTGCTAACTACAGCATCTTTTACCGAGTTCGGCCGCAAATATGCTTTTGACGATTTGGTTCATTACGAAGATTTCAAAAGGCGTGTGCCCATTCATACCTATGAACAAATTTTTCCGTACATCGAGCGGCTCATGCGTGGCGAGCAAAATATATTATGGCCCAGCGAGGTGAAATGGTTTGCCAAATCCAGCGGCACCACCAACGCGCGCAGCAAATTTATTCCCGTTTCGCAAGAAGCCCTCGATGAGTGCCACTTCAAAGGAGGTAAAGATCTTCTCTCCATTTATGTAAATAATTTTTCGGAGACGAAAATTTTTGACGGCAAAGGCCTCGCTGTTGGCGGAAGCTATCAGGTCAACGAGTTTGATCCTACAAGCACTTCGCACTATGGCGATGTCTCTGCTGTAATCATGCAAAACCTGCCACCGTGGGCTGAATTCATCCGCACTCCGAGCTTAGAGGTTGCTTTGATGGGGAACTGGGAAGAAAAAATTGACAAGATTGCCGGAACTACAGCCAAAGTAAATGTAGCCCACATTGCCGGTGTGCCCACCTGGACGGTGTTGTTGCTTCAACGTATTTTAGAGCTGGAAGGGAAAAACAATATTTTAGAAGTTTGGCCGAATCTTGAAGTATTCTTTCACGGGGCGGTGGCTTTCAAACCCTACAAAAATTTATTCCGGTCTATAATTCCTTCCGATCAGATGCGGTATTGGGAGACTTACAATGCCAGCGAAGGTTTCTTTGGTATTCAGGATCAAAAAGATTCGGAAGAACTACTGCTGATGCTCGACTATGGTGTGTTTTATGAATTTATCCCTGCGGATGAGTGGGATAAGGAATATCCGGAGGCGGTAACGCTTGCCGATGTAGAGCTCGGAAAAAATTATGCCATGGTTATCTCCACCAATGCCGGATTATGGCGATACAATATTGGCGATACCGTAAAGTTCACAAGTCTTTTCCCATATCGTATAAAAATATCGGGGCGCACTAAACATTTTATCAATGCTTTTGGTGAAGAGGTAATTATAGAAAATGCAGATACCGCAATTGCTTATGCTTGCGAGCAAAGCGGAGCAGTTATCGATAATTATACCGCAGCACCTATTTACCTCGAAAAATCTAAGCGCGGGGGGCATGAATGGATTGTTGAATTTAAGAAACAACCGGAAAACTTTGAAAGGTTTGCGGTTGCTTTAGACGAAATGCTCCGCAAGGTAAACTCGGATTACGATGCCAAACGCGCACATAACATTGCTTTGATTGAACCAAAAATCCACAACGCCCCGGAAGGAACTTTTTATAATTGGATGAAACAAAGGGGTAAACTTGGCGGCCAGAACAAAGTGCCAAGGCTAAGCAACTCGCGCGAATATGTAGATGAGATCCTCCGGATGCTATAACGGAAGGTTAGCATCTTTCCAGGCATCTATTCCACCTTCTAACTGATATATTTCGTTAAAACCTTTTGCCTTTAGAATCCTGGCTGCTTTCTCACTTCGCTTGCCTTTCGAGCAATAAACAAAAATTGGTGCTTTCTTTGGCAAGGCCTCCAGTTTTTCGGCAAACGAGTCATCGTAAACAATATTTTGCGCTCCGGCTATAAACCCTCCTTTCCATTCTTCTTCGGTACGTACGTCTATCAGCGTTGCGTTTGGCGTACTTTTTAATTTCAAATTAAATTGTTCTGGTGAAAGAATTTGACCCGACTTTTTTTCAGTACATGCAAAAAGTAAAATAAGAATGATAATTTTTTTCATATTGATTCGTGAACCTTTTGGAAGAGGTTTTAACACCAATCAAAATTACTATTTGACATTTGAATCTCCTACCGGTGTGCTCTTATCTTAATATCGACATTTGAGATTCGATTTTATACAGATTATATCTCGCTGATGAGTCTAAACTGTTTTTCAATCAGTTCATTGTTGCGGATCAGTTTCATTCTAACAAGCCTGTTGGGTTTGGTATTAAAAAAATTATTGATCTCGCTTAGGTTCATGTCGGCAGTAGGGAGATTATTAATTGAAATTATTTTATCACCCGGTTGTATTCCAACCAGGTAAGCAGCAGAGTTTTCGCGCACCTCTGTAATTTCAAAGTCGCGCAGCTTTTGGCCTTCAGCCCTAACCGTAAGACCACTCATATTGAAGTACGATTTCTTTTTAAATGATGGGTTTGATTTTAAATATATTTTTTCGTGTGGAAAATCAAAAATTACTTGGAAGCGGCTCAGTACCTCTCCTCCCAATGAGCCGTTGCGATAAACTTTGCTGCCGGCCCTCAGGCTATCCATATAATTTCCGGGATCCGGGAAGCTCGCAATCATTTCGGGTATGGTGTATTTTCCAATTTTCAATTTTTTGATTCTCGCTATCTTCCCCATGATTACGCCCCCAAGTCCGCGGCCCACCGCACCCGAAATATTCTTAGGTGGTACTACAATTTTGTTGTTTGATTTAGAATCTAAAAACAACCCGTGGCTTGCACCTGTATCAACCATTAGTTTGGCACTAACACTGGAGGTATCATTGATCTTAAGTTCCGCAACGTAATAGGGTTTCGTATCTTCAACTGTAATGGGCAGCCGGGTGTATCTTCTAGAGGGTTTGAATTCTTTGGGAGAGATCAGCGTAAGCATCTTCGTAATGTAATCTACTTTCACTACAAACCTGCTGAAAAGTTCATAACCCAAGATGCCGTGCACTTCAGTACCGAGCGAGTTGCGAAGCTCGAGGTAATCCGTTTCGAGTACAAGCATGGCATGGCCACGTCCGTGAATTCCCGGCATATCGATGGTGACATTGTTGGTGACATAGGCATTCACAAAATTGTTTTTGCCGGCTCCTGCTATCGTAAATTTTTTTGTGTAGGCTAATTGAAGTACATCGCTGTAAAATTTTTCGGTGAGTATCGTTGTTCTCACACCTGTATCAACAATAAATTTTAATGGAAGTTGATTGTTGATTACTACAGGCACAACAATCAGGTTATTATGAATCTCTATTGGGATTTGAACCGAGGTGGCTCCATCGGCAAGGGTAAAACCAAGTTGGCCGAATACTCTTCCTGCAATGCAGAGTATAAAAAACAAAACCAATCGTTTCATGGCTAATGATTACACCAATCTAACGGATTTTAAGAAGAGACGACTGAATTAATTTGATTTTACCCCGAGCAAGGTGAGTAGTTTTTGTGGGTTCTCAGAAATTTTGATCGATTTGAAGTTCGAGCCAATTAAAAACTCGTTATCTACCATTTTTTGCATTTGCAGTAGCAAGGGGTCGAAAAATGAGCCTACATTTAAAATTCCAATGGGCTGATAAATTAACCCAAGCTGTTTCCAGGTAAGTATTTCGGCCAGTTCTTCAAGCGTACCCCAACCACCGGGCATGGCAATAAAACAATCTGCTAATTCGGCCATCCTTTTTTTTCTTTCGTGCATTGAGCTTACGCGTTCGAGTTGAGTTATGCCGGTATGGCCCACTTCTCTCTTCATCAAAAAGTCAGGGATAACTCCTATCACTTTTCCTTGAAGGGAAAGCATTTCGTCTGCAAGGATACCCATCAGGCCGATGTTACCCCCTCCGTAAACTACTGAAGCGTTAACTTTAACTAACTCGTGAGCTAGGCTTTTAGCTGCTTCCGCATATAATGGATCCGTGCCGATGCTTGACCCACAAAAGACGCAGACATTCATGAA
Organism: Bacteroidota bacterium; assembly: GCA_018267285.1. Lineage (GTDB taxonomy): Bacteria > Bacteroidota > Bacteroidia > Cytophagales > Cyclobacteriaceae > ELB16-189. The sequence continues at coordinate 60,638 of JAFDYU010000015.1, forward strand.
TGGATTAGTGCTTCAAATCATGCTCGTTGTTGCTCACTTTGCTGTTGGGAAACAGCCAAACTGAAACAATAGCAAGAATGAACAAGGCAATTACAGTGGCAAAAACTGACATGGCTAAAATTTTATGCTTCAAAAATAAACTTCGCTTTCTAAATATTTGCAAATTGGAGTACAAAAATAACAATGATTCACTAGGTTAAAAGAGCCCAACATGAAAAAAGCATTCATAATTATTACAATTGCTATCATTGGTTTGGTGCTCTTTTTATTTATAGGGCATCATTTTACTAAATCTCACAGCCCCGAAGGAGTGGTTAATTTTGAAAATGGCAACTTAAAGGTGCTGATCTCTTACAGTCGCCCATATAAAAATGGCCGCGAAATATTTGGAGTTGATAAGCTTGTTCCCTTTGGCAAAACCTGGCGAACGGGTGCCAACGAAGCAACCGTGTTTGAAACCAACAAAGATTTAATCTTTGGAGATAAAGAGCTCAAAGCAGGAAAATACAGTTTGTGGACTATACCCAATCAACAAACCTGGCAAGTGATCTTTAATTCTGAAATTCCTTTTTGGGGCGTAAGTTTTGATGGGCAACCTACACGTGACCTCGCAGACGATGCACTGATTGTTGAAGTACCCGTACATCATTCTGATAAAAAAGTTTTTGAACAATTCACCATCTCTGTTGAAAAAGGTGCAGACGGGCTTGAATTGATTTTGTTTTGGGACAAAACCATAGTTGCGGTACCTTTTAGCTCAAAATAGTACTGAAAATCCTTCGGTTTTACGGTCTTTTTTCTCGCCATTGTCCTTATCACATTGTATTTTTGAACTATCTTATGATTCAAGTCATTCCATCCATAGCCCTACGCAAGGGCCGGGTCGTAAAAATGCGCAAAGGCGACCCCACGAGTGAAAAAGTGTACGATGAAAACCCGGTTGATCTTGCCAAGCGATTTGAAGATCATGGTATTGAGGTTGTTCATTTAGTTGACCTGGACGGAGCTGAAAAAGGCAGCCCAAAAAATTATCATGTATTGGAAACCATTTCCGGCCACACCGATCTTAAAATAGATTTTACCGGAGGCCTCTCCACGGATGGTGATGTGGGCAAAGCTTTTGAACACGGAGCTGATTATATCACTGCCTCGAGTATTGCAATTACACACCCCGAAATTTTTTCTTCGTGGGTAATCTCCTATGGACGTGAAAAGGTTACGCTCGGTGCTGATGTTACAGACATCAATTCCAAAATAGTTGCATTTCGGGGTTGGCAAAAGAAATCAGAAATACATTTGTTCGATCACTTACAAAACTTTTACGATCGCGGCCTGAAGTATGTCAAGTGTACCGACATTTCGCGTGACGGAGTGCTCGAAGGACCTGCCTTTTCTTTCTATCAGGAGATTATGGATAAGTTCCCCGATTTAAAAGTGCTGGCCAGTGGTGGTGTGCGCGGAATTGATGACATCAGGCAACTCAACGACATGGGGATTTTTGCCGTAATCTTTGGAAAAGCTTATTACGAAGGCGTCCTCGATTTAAAAGATGTAAAATCGTTTTTGGCTAAGAAATAACCAACTCTATTCCTTATCTACAATATCCGATATCTTGAATTTTTGGATGATGAAATAAAGGAAATTGAAATTGAGCAGGTCTTCGTCTGTTTTTGATGGGGCAACCACCGGCTTATTTTGCGGCTCTACCTTCTTGTTGTTTATTGTTGATACTGCTGGCGTTGATTCTTTAGCTGTTGGTATTGCTTTAGTGGGCTTAACTTCAACATCCATTATCAGCGTTTTGTCATCATTCAAGTTTAACTCAACGTGGCTGTTCAATTCCTGTAGCTCGGGTGTATTGCCTGGTGCTCCTTCTTGGGCAAACACCTGCGATACAACCAATGGAGCCGCTAACAAAACCAGCAATAAAAATTTTATTTTTAACTGCATCTGATTGTGAAACAACGTAGTTATTTTCGAATCGGTTAAGCAAGCTAAAGAAAAACTTATGATTTCTTGGGATGACTTCAATAAAATCGACCTTCTGGCCGGAACTATCGTCAAATCCGAAGTTTTTGAAGGCACTCGCAAGCCAGCTTATAAGCTTTGGATAGATTTTGGCCCAATTTGGGGGATAAAAAAATCAAGTGCCCAAATCACAGAAATGTATAAACCCGATGAACTTGTTGGCCGGCAGGTGGTCTGTGTAGTCAATTTTCCCCCTAAGCAAATTGCAAATTTTGTTTCTGAAGTTTTAGTCACAGGTTTTCAGAACAACAACGGGCATGTAGTACTTTGCTCCATCGATAAACAAGTGCCTAACGGTGCAAAACTTTTTTAATGATGTTGTTCTCTGAGCTTGAAAGAATTGGTGATGGAAAGATAACACAACTTGCTAAAGATCGGCCAATTGATTTTTTAATCATCGATAGCCGAAAGACGCTGCTTGCCGAACGCTCTGTTTTTTTTGCCATTGCCGGCTCCAGAAACGATGGCCACCAACATATTGCAGAGCTCTATCAATTAGGCATACGCCAATTTGTAGTTGAAAAACAGATTGATCAAAAAATATTTCCTGAAGCAAACTTCTTTTTCACGGGCTCTTCCGTAGCGGTTCTCCAGTTTGTAGCAGCGGCACATCGAAAAAGATTCAACCTGCCTGTAGTTGCCATCACTGGCAGCAATGGAAAAACGATCATCAAAGAATGGCTGTATCAATTACTTTCGACCGATTATAATATTGTAAAAAACCCGGGGAGCTACAATTCGCAAGTTGGCGTACCCTTGTCGGTTTGGGCAATGCAACCGTTTCACAACCTCGGAATTTTTGAAGCGGGCATCTCCAGGCCCGGTGAAATGGAGAAGCTTGAAAAAATAATCCAACCAACCGTGGGTATTTTTTCGAACATCGGCTCTGCCCATGACGAAGGTTTTGAAAATGTTACAGAAAAGATCAATGAAAAACTCAAACTGTTTTCTCAAACCAAAATTTTAATTTACTGTGCCGACCATATGCTCATCGATGCGGCTGTCAAAAAAAGCAAAATCAAATCACTGAGTTGGGGAATCGCCCCCACCGCAGATATTCTTGTAACTAAAACGGACTCGGGTTATTATTTTCAATTCAAAGGGAAGTCTTTCTCATTATCTGTTCCGTTTTCAGATAAGGCCTCCATCGAAAATGTTTTGCATTGCATTGCATTAATGCTGTATTTAAAGTACGATGCTAAGGCAATTCAGAAGCGAATCGCTGAATTAAAATCCATATCCATGCGCCTTCAATTAAAAGAAGGCATCAATCAATGTCAACTTATAGACGACACCTACAACAACGATTTGGCCGGGTTTCAAATCAGTTTGGATTTTCTCAATAGCCACCAAAAGAAAAAGAAGACGCTCGTGTTGTCGGATATTTTACAGTCTGGCATGAGCGATTCGGAGCTCACAAAAAATATTTTTTCCATGATTGAGAAAAGTGGAATAAATCGGTTTATTGGCATCGGCTCGGCTTTGTTTTCAAATCAAAAATTTTTCACATCAATCTCTTCGAATGCTTTTTATAGAAACACAAACGATTTTCTTAACGAATGTGATTTTGATTCTTTTGAAAACGAAGTGGTGTTGGTGAAAGGTGCTCGTGCTTTTCAGTTCGAAAAAATTGTACACCGGCTTCAGCGAAAAGTACACGGCACCATTATGGAAATTGATTTGGGCAAACTGGTGTATAACCTGAATTATTTTAAGTCGAAATTAAAACCAGAGGTGAGGTTAATGGCAATGGTCAAGGCGTTTGCCTATGGTAGCGGCAGCGAGGAGGTGGCCAATCTTTTGCAATATCACAAAGTGGATTATCTTGGTGTGGCCTACGCTGACGAAGGAGTGGAGCTGCGCAAGAAAAATATTTCTTTGCCCATCATGGTTATGAATTCGTCTGAAGAAAGCTTTGAATCGTTGCTTTTGCACGATCTTGAGCCGGTAATTTTCAACCTGAAAACTTTACAAGCTCTCATTCATTTTTTGAACCATCGCGAATGCAAAATTCATCTGGAATTGGAAACCGGAATGAACCGGCTTGGCTTTAATGAATCAGAATTGAACGAAGCGATTTCGGTTCTTAATGAAAATAAAAACCTTAAAATAAAATCAGTCTTCTCTCATTTGTCGGGTGCAGACGAAAAAATGCACGATGCGTTTTCTCAGCAGCAGTTCGCTCAATATCAAAAAATGTACGAAACCATTTCATCGTCATTGAATGTAAATCCTCTGCGGCATATTTTAAATTCGGCCGGCATCCTTCGCTTCCCCAATTTTCAAATGGACATGGTGCGGCTCGGCATCGGGCTGTATGGTGTTGACCCAACAGAAGAAAAAAACAGTCCGCTCCTGCCGGCCGCTACGTTGAAGACAACCATTTCGCAGTTAAAAAAAATAAAACCAGGCGAAACCATTGGCTACGGCCGCAAGGGCAAAGCCGAACAAGAAATGACGGTTGCTACGCTGGCGATTGGCTATGCCGATGGCTTCAGCCGAGGTTTTAGCAAAGGCGTGGGCTTGGTTCTAGTGAACGGAAAAAAAGCCCCCGTGATCGGCAACGTGTGCATGGATATGACTATGGTTGATGTTACGGGCATCGAAGTAGTGGAAGGGGATCAAGCCGTTATTTTTGGCGATGGGCTTTCCATCCACGAAGTGGCCGCACGTATTGGCACTATTCCTTACGAAATATTGACCAACACCAGCGAGCGGGTGAAGCGTGTGTTTGTGAGCGAGGGGATTTAAGATGTAACCTTCATTTGAGAAAGTTATCAGAGAACTTCATCAATGGGGAACAATTCACCGCTAAAAAGTTCTCAGCAAGTGAGATAACTGTCAGTATAAGGTTTTTCGGCTCAAGTCTGCACTGTCGCCATAGGGTTGTCGCTAAGGGTTAGGGTATTGGCGAAGAAGGGGAATTTGAACCCGTCAGTTGAATTTAGCACTGTTGTGTGCTTGTGCTTTCAATATGTTTTGGGTATCAATATTTTTTTTGGTTTATAAAAATAAAGAAAAACAACAGCAACTGTCATGATTGTTAAATAACTAATCCATCCGTTCCGTTCTACAACATTTTCAAAGCCTTTTTCCACAATTCCATGAAATAGTCCTGTCTCTTTTTTGAAACCCAAACACCATTGTCCAAAGTTCCATGCGGTATGAAGCCCGATAGGTAAAGCAATTCCGTTAGTTCTTAGTGCTGCAAATCCAAATAGCAAAGCACCTGTCCCCACTCCAAAAAAGGCTTGAAGCCATGTCATGCCCCCTGCCACATGTTCCAATGAAAATATTATGAGAATAATAATTTGCGCTGTCCAAAGTCCAAAACAATGATTTAAACTGAATAAGGGATAGCCACGAAATGCTAATTCTTCGCGGACGGCTACTAAAATATAAAGTGACAGATAAAAAATTATTGTGTAAGAAGAAATGGATGAAGTCAAAGCAACCTTATAGTGACCGAATAATAAAACAAACACAAGTTGAAGCAAAGTCATAAATAAACCTATCCCAAAACCGATAACTATCTTCTTAAAAGTTGCTTTGCCAGGTACTACTCCCACATTTGTCAATTGAAGCTTTTCCGCCTTCGTAAAAAACATTGTCAGGATATAAGTAATAGCTATTGTGATAATAAGTAATAAATGCTGTTTCCATTCTGTGAGGAAGTCCTTAGTTAAACCTGAAAAGGTTGCAAGAACGATAGCACATAGTAAGCAAAAACACACAACTCTAATAAGTGTCAATTTACGATATGTCATTTATAATTTTTTGTCACGGTGAAGTTTTTGCCAGCATGGCACACACGTTAGTGCGGGAATTAAATGCACTAACTGTCCGCCTACGACAAATGTATGTAAAAAGCAATATCGTTTGATTTACTACTGCACCCCGTATTGCGGCAAGCCCTTTGTTAGCGGCTGTGCTATTTGTCTATCCGAAAAGGTGTCGCTGAATTGTCAGCACGAAATGTAGTTGTCAGGAAACCTTTTTCAACAGTGTCAAAGAGTAAAACCCCAAGGCACTTGAAATGATACTAAACGATGCAGCAAAAGGAAAGAAAAAAATCAACTCGTCAATACCCCACAACAAAAGAACAAAAGAGGTCACAAGAATAATTTTACTGCTCATTGCATTTGTATTTGCATCTGCACTTGAAACAATCCAAAGTATTATTGCAAAAAACAGCAAAGCCAAAGCACTTGCATAACCGTAACCATCGTGATGTCCAGCTAAGGTCTGGGTCGCACCCATGAACATGAACTTGTTGTCAAGCATTTGGTTAATTGTTTGTTGCACATTTGGGTCGGGATTGGTTTTCCATGTTGTTGCTCCAACCATGTGTCCTAACAGGTGAAGGAACATCAGTCCTGCTGCTATGCGTAAAATTATTTTTGCTTTGGGTTTCCTTCGTCATTCATTCTGTTTATCAACTCAGTCCCTTCTGTGTCATACAAGTCAGCAAAACTTACGAGGTTATTTGTGAGATGATACATCGGCACTTGCAGAAATTTGTAAGCTCCTTCAGTTGTAAGTTCAATTCCGATTGAACCTGTCGCGCCTTTTGGCGAACCAAGCGTTACAGGAACAGCACGAATGCCGATAAAATAAATGTCACCTTCTTTGCAGATGGTTTTCTTCTTGTTGTCAGTCGTTGTGAGTGCATTTCTGAACGGGATAATGATTTTTGCTTTTGCATTTGGTGCAATCAGTGTCCCATGATTAACTAAACCAATGTCGTTTTCACCCAACCAAATCTTAGTGATGTAAGGTTTGAGTTCCTGTGTCGGTTGAAAGAATTGGAGTTTCACTGTCGGTTCAATTTAATTCAATCGGTTGATGTTCGCACTGTCGCCAAGCATTGCCACCTACGGTACGGCTTGGCGATGTGGCGGCAAGAGCGGCCAAGGCAAAAATGCAAAATAGTTGCTCAAATTTGTCGGTACGTTGTTATAGTCTGTCCACTAAGTAATTCAGTTCAGTCACCCCAATACTAAGCTGTCGGGTAGTCGGCAGTAGTTTTAATTTTATTTTGTCTTTCACGTCCTGAAACAAAGGAATACCTTGTCCAAGTATAATGGGATTTACAAAAAGCCAGTAGCCGTCAATTAAGTCAAGTTGAAAAAGCGAATGTGTCGCTGTCGGGCTACCAAAAAGCAAGATGTCATTACCCGGTTGTTGTTTTATTTCATTTATTCTGTAAGAAAGGTTGTCGCTAATAATTGTTGTGTTAGCCACCCCCGCACCTTTCATTGTTTTTGATAAAACAATTTTCTGAACATTCTTATACCACTTTGAGTGTTCAATGTCGTGTTTGGTCGCTGTCGGTTTGTCTCCAGCGGTAGGCCAGTAACTTTCCATCATCTGATAAGTCACTCGTCCATATAATGCTGTGTCGCCTTCACCTATCCGCCTGCCAACATAATTAAAAAGCTCTTCATTATGTTTAATCCAGTCCATTTCTCCGTTGGGTCCTGCTACAAAACCGTCAAGCGATATGTGCATAAATGAAATTAGTTTTCTCATATTTTCTATTTGTTTATTGTTTGGCTGTTACTTTCTGCTCCTTAAAAATTTAAGATAGTTTTCAAGTCTATTTAAGGTCTGTTTACCACCTTCAATAGCGTTTACTTTCCTGTTTAGTTCTTCAATGATTGCCTTCGATTTAAATACTGACTTCATTGTCAATAATGTTTTTCCTTTAACTTCCTCGAAGGAAACAGAGACTGAGAAATTGTAATCTTCGCTTTCTGCACCAGTATGTTTATAGGTCAACAGTGAGGGCTTTTTGACCTCTAAATACTCTATCTTGTTAATCCAGTCCAGTCCGATACCGTGCATAATAAAATCCCAGACTTTGCCTTTTTCTACTGTCATTGCTTTAGTAGTTAGAGAAAATCCATTTGGCCCCCACCATTCTTTTATATGTTCGGCAGTTGTCCACACCTCCCAGACTAAATCTATTGGAGCGTCAAGAATTCTTGTGTGTGTAAGAATGTTGTCTTCTTGTTTGAACGAATTGTATTCTTCCATTTTTCTATTTCTTCTTTTTTTGAATTTTTGCCAAATAACTTTCCAGTGAATTGAATTTGTTGTCCCAAAATTTTCGGTATTGGTCAACCCAATCTGATACTTCTTTCATTTTTTGCGCATTGAAGCGATAGTAAATTTCACGTCCTTTTTGCTCTTGTCTTACAAGTTGGCATTCTGTTAAAATTTGAATGTGCTTTGAAATCGTTTGTCTTGAAGAATCAAAGTTTTCGGCAATTGTTCCTGGGGTCATTGGTTGAACTGCCAATAAGCTCACTATTGCCCTACGGGTTGGGTCAGCGATTGCTTGGAATATATCTCTACGCGCATCCATAATATGCAGTTATATGACTGCAAATATAGCGCAATCATTTGACTGCACAACTGTATGGTGTTATTTTTATTCATTAGCACGAATAAATCTTAGTAAGCATACCGTTTTGGTCGCGGGTGGAAAAGGAAGGCTCTTTGACAAACTTTGGTGTCGCGATGGGTTTGCGCGGCAAGGCAAAGTGCCACTCCACTTGTCCTGCGCATTACACACAACGTTTGTGTTTATGACGGCTTGGGGATAGGAGCGCAAATGAATAACGATAGGAATGATTTGCGCGACCTGCACCGTCACTGTCAACCGTGACTGAGCGTTATTTGAAACACAAACTACGAATTTACAACGAACCCCCACAATGGCACATACACTTTGTTGTGGGCAGTTAAATTTTTCACGTCCACTATTTCGTAAACAGCAATTGCCCAAAACTTTTTGTCGTACCAGTTGGCCTTGACCAAAATCTTAAGTTTGTCACCGATTGGGGTGTACTTGATACTGAAAATATTTCCCTCTCTTTTTAGCTCAGTCCATTTTTCATTGTCAAGAATCATAACGCTCTCCAGGTATTCAGATTCAATTGAAAATGTACATTCTCGACCTCGTTCAATCTTTCTAGAAACTGGTAATTCAGCTGCGTTGATTGGATACTCAAAAGGAAAAGTCTCTACAAACTCCCTGCTAGTCCCTGAAATTGCTTTCTCAAAAATCTGTTTCGAGTCAAATCCTAGTTTGAAGAAACTGTCATTAATGAATAAGAGATTTTCATATTCTCTCAAGGTTATTGTATTGGTGGTCAATTGCCAGTCCTTGTCTCCAGGTAAATGGGAAAAGATGAATGCCTCTGGAGGAACGCAAAACCAATATGGATCAAATCTCATCTTGCTCTTAAGAAGTCCTTTATCAGTGGTTTCGCTGTCCGAGCTCCCCCAAGTTACATCTATCAATTTCCAAGTGCCGTCAATTTTGACAGCGTTCCATGCATGGTCAATATCTGAGAACTTGTCACCAGGCTTGTATCCGTAACCCTTTGCAAAGCCTGATATTTTTTCGACCTCAAGATTCATCAAGTGCCCAAGTTCTTGAAATAATGAACTGAATCCTTCACAAACTGCCTTCCTTTTTATTAAAACGCTGTCGGCACTCTCTTCGCTGTATTGTCCTGTATTAAATCCTTTATCGTCATAATGTATATGAGTCGCAATCCATGAATAAATAAGACGGGCTTTTTCCAAGTCATTCTTTGCTGGTCTTTTCAAGTAATCTGCTAGCTCGGAATTATTCCGTGAGTATTTTTCCGGAGTTTCTCGTGCGTACTTGTCCAGGTGAGCATATTTATCTGGTCTTATTGCCTTAGGAATTTTTTTCCTCGTTGAAGTGCTTTTTGTCGAGCTGGTAGTATTTGAAACCGAATCCGATTGGAAATTCTCGCGAACAGAGTCTTGCTGGGCAATGCCTATCCAATTGTTCAGTTCTGCTTTAAAGTCCGAGTTGGTCGAATAAAGAAATGTCCCAAGTCCAGCAAACAAAACTACAAGTAATATTAGTCCTCTCTTCATAAAAATTTAATTGCCCACAACGCTCGAATATACGCACATTTAATACGGATCATCTCCAAGCTGTTGCGGATTAGCGAACAACTCTGATAGAGCAGAGATAAACTCAAAAACAACTTAGCAACTTTTAAAGTTGTTCGCTTTGCTACTACTTAAGAATGGCTTAGTGCAAACCTCCCGTGTGCAGTACCAAAACCCTTGAGCCTTTTTCAAAAAATCCTTTCTTCATAAAATCAAAAAACCCAACCATCATTTTGCCGGTGTACACAAAATCGAGGGGCAGGTTGTTTTCTTTTTTCATTTGTGAAATAAATTGATCCAATTCGGGCGAGCTTTTTGCATAGCCGCCAAAATGATAATTGGTTTCAATGCTGCCGTTTGAAAATTCCCTTCCGGAAAAATCGGAAGCAAAATTTTTTACTTCCTCGGCTAAGAAACCGCCATCCTTCAAAACCGAAAAACCAATTACTTTTCGTTTGCCTTCAAGCCCACAAATAATTCCGGCCATGGTGCCGCCTGTGCCTACGGGCAAACACAAATAGTCGAAGTCGATCGGTAAAAGTTTTTCTTTGGCAAATTCACAACAGCCCTTTACGGCAAGCAGGTTTGATCCGCCTTCGGGTACGAGATAAAATTTTCCGAATAGCTTTTTAAGTTGATTTATAAAATGCGTTTCTTTTTTCAAACGATATTCTTCGCGCGAAATAAAATGTAGTTTCATTCCGCACTGTTCTGCAAAAGACAAAGTCGCATTCAGTGGTAAAATTTTCTCACCACGAATTATTCCGATGCTTTTAAATCCAGTTTCTTTTGCCGCAGCAGCTGTGGCGTAAATGTGATTTGAAAATGCTCCGCCAAAGGTGAGCAAGGTTTCGTATCCAAGTTTTCGGGCTTCTTCCAAATTGTATTTCAGCTTCCACCATTTGTTTCCCGATACAACCGGGTGGTTTAAGTCTTCTCGTTTCACAAAAACGTTCACACCCGATTTTTCAGTCAATTCATCCCTAATTTCTAAAATAGGTGTGTCAAAATAATTTAGCATTTACTAATATATTTAGTAATATTGTGGTGTGGACGATTCGTATTTTAAAGGGCGCGGGGCGCAGATCAAAACCGGAAACAAATTCCTTCAGGCCGAGTACGTAACCGACCACATCGAAGGGCTTGATGAACCGCTGCTTGAAAATCCGCACACTCAAATTTTTTACGAAAGTCCGAAAAAGATTATTAACAAAGTGGACAGCCCCGACTTGGCCGGAATGTATTCCATGAATCCGTATCAGGGCTGCGAGCACGGATGCATTTATTGTTATGCGCGAAACACCCACGAGTATTACGGCTTCAGTGCCGGGCTCGACTTTGAGAGTAAGATCATCATAAAAAAAAATGCGCCTCAAGTTTTGGAGCAGCAACTGCTTAGCAAAAACTGGAACGCTGCACCGATTATGTTCAGCGGCAACACCGATTGCTACCAACCGCAGGAGCGAAAGCAGCAAATCACCAGGCGGATGTTGCAGGTGCTGGCCAAATACAGGCACCCGGTTGGGATGATCACCAAAAACGGCCTCATCACCCGCGACATAGACCTGTTGCAAGATCTCGCAAAAGATCACTTAGTGCACGTGATGATTTCCATTACAACCCTAGACGAAGACTTGCGCAGGCAAATGGAACCACGCACGGCCAGTGCGCTGAAGCGATTGAAAACCGTGGAAGAGCTTTCGAAGGCGAATATTCCGGTGGGCATTATGAATGCGCCCATCATCCCCGGTTTAAACCATCATGAAATTCCACAAGTGTTAAAAGCAGCATCCGAACACGGTGCGCTTACAGCCGGGATGACCATCGTTCGGCTGAATGGCTCCATCGGAAAAATTTTTGAAGACTGGCTCAAAAAAAATTTCCCCGATCGGTTTGAGAAGGTGTGGAACCAAATCTGCGCCATGCACGGTGGCAATGTAAACGATTCGCAATTTGGCAGGCGCATGCGCGGAGATGGAAACTTTGCCGATGCAATTCACCAGCTTTTCAGGTCATCCAAAAAAAAATATTTTGCCGGAAAAGAAATGCCGCCTTACAATCTGACCAAATTTAGAAAAGGCGGGGCTTATTCGCTCTTTTAAGTGTTGTCAACATTTTAATTAACTTTGCGTTTGATACACTTATGAAGCGCATCCTTGCCATATCTTTTTTAATTGTTTACATCAACTCGAATACCGAGTTTCATGAGATGATGCGCATTCCGGTTTTGATCGAACATTATACCGAGCACAAAAAAAATAATAATGATATTTCGTTTTGGGAATTCTTGGTGATGCACTACAAAACCAATGTAAACCACGATGCCCACGACAAAGAATTGCCCTTCAAAGATCCGGCCCACTCATTCACTTCGCCAACATTAGCCCTGCCGATACATAAAATTGTTTTGAAAGAAACCGAATTTGTTTCTGAAGTTAGCCACGACTCTACGTACTCCGAAACATTCATTGCATCGCACCTGAGCGATATCTTCCAACCTCCCAGGTTTTCTTAATTTTTATTTCTTATTTATTTTATTGAGGTTGATTCGCCTACCTCAATTTGTCTTTTTTTTCATAAAAGTGAATTTTTCATTTATCTATTTGTATGCTCGAACGCATCATATCCTTTTCCATCAATAACAAAGTCATTGTTGGCCTGCTCACCATCGGGTTGATAATTTGGGGAAGTTATTCCCTAACTAAACTACCCATTGATGCCGTGCCCGACATCACCAACAACCAGGTGCAGGTACTTACGGTTTCTCCTTCTTTGGCAGCCAATGAAATTGAGAGGCTTGTAACTTTTCCGATAGAGCAAACAATGGCCACGATCCCGGGCATCACCGAGATGCGGTCGTTCTCAAGATTTGGTTTGTCTGTAGTTACGATTGTTTTCACTGAAGATACAGATGTGTATTGGGCAAGACAGCAAGTGAACGAGCGCCTTACGGTTGCAAAGTCACAAATTCCTGCTGGTGTTGGAAACCCTGAGCTCGGGCCTATTTCAACAGGGCTCAGCGAAATCTATCAGTATATTATCCGACCCGCCAAAGGCTATGAAAAAAAATACGATGCCATGGAGTTGCGCACTATTCAGGATTGGATTGTGCGCAGGCAACTGCTCGGTACTCCGGGTGTTGCAGACGTAAGCAGTTGGGGCGGCAAACTCAAACAATACGAGATCGCTCTTGATATCGATAAGCTTCACGGTATGAATGTGGGTATCTATGAAGTACTTACGTCTCTCCAAAAAAACAATCAAAACACGGGCGGTGCTTATATCGATCAAAAGCCGTATGCTTTTTTTATTCGTAGCGAGGGTCTTGCCAAGAACATCGAAGACATCGAAAAAATTGTAGTACGAACCAACCCATCGGGTACTCCGGTATTGATCCGCGATGTAGCTACCGTTCGATTGGGAAACGCCACCCGGTATGGTGCCATGACCTACAACGATGAAGGCGAACAAGTGGGCGCAATTGTGTTGATGCTGAAGGGTGCAAATTCATCGGCCGTCATAGAAAAAGTAAAAGATCGTATCGAACAAATTAAAAAAACGCTCCCTAAGGGGCTTATCATTGAGCCGTATCTCGATCGCACGAAGTTGGTGAACAATGCCATTGGAACAGTTACAAAAAATCTGGCTGAAGGAGCGTTGATTGTTGTTTTTGTGTTGGTGCTTATGTTGGGAAATTTTCGAGCCGGGCTTGTGGTGGCTTCGGTCATTCCGTTGGCCATGCTCTTTTCCATTTCATTGATGAATTTGTTTGGCGTATCCGGAAATTTGATGAGCCTGGGAGCGATCGACTTTGGGTTGATCGTTGACGGTGCTGTAATTATTGTAGAGGCAACGCTTCATCATCTCGCCTTACTTAATCGCACAGAAAAAATTTCGCAGGAGGAAATGAATGCCGAAGTAAAACAAGCATCTACCTCTATGATGACTTCTGCGGCATTTGGACAGATCATCATTTTGATTGTGTATTTACCCATCCTTACGTTGGTGGGCATCGAAGGGAAAATGTTCAGGCCAATGGCACAAACTGTAGCGTTTGCCATATTGGGTGCGTTGATCCTTTCGGTTACGTATGTGCCTATGATTTCCTCTTTGGTGCTGAACAAAAGACCGATCCGCCCTAAAAATATTTCCGATAAGATCATGGCTTTCTTCCATCGCCTGTACAACCCCATGATTACGTGGGCACTAAACAAACGGGTTATGGTTATTTCCATTTCAATGGTGCTTTTCATTTTGAGCTTGATTGTATTTTTACGCCTTGGAGGCGAATTCATCCCCACATTAGATGAAGGAGATTTTGCGGTTGAAACAAAAATAATTACGGGCAGCTCTCTTTCGCAGACAATTGAAACAACCCAAAAAGCAGCGCGCATTTTACTGGATCATTTCCCCGAAGTAAAAGAAGTGATCGGAAAAATTGGTACTTCAGAGATTCCCACAGATCCTATGCCCATTGAAAATGGCGATTTGATAATTGTGCTCAAAGATCGTGAAGACTGGGTGAGTGCACACTCGCGCGAAGAGCTGGCCGATGCCATGTCGGCAAAATTGAGTGAAAAAATGCCGGGTGTATTTTTTGGTTTTCAGCAGCCGATACAAATGCGGTTCAATGAACTGATGACGGGGGCCCGACAAGATGTAGTCATCAAAATTTATGGAGAAGACATCGACAAGCTTGTGGCTTATGCCGAACAAACCAAAACTATTTTGCAAACCGTGCAAGGCGCTTCCGATATCTACGTAGAGCCGATGCGTGGGCTGCCTCAAATTGTTGTACGCTTCGACCGAGATAAATTGGCCATGTTTGGGTTAAGTGTAGAGCAAGTCAATTCCGTTTTGCGTACAGGTTTTGCCGGAGAGGTTGCCGGCATTATTTATGAAAAAGAAAGGCGTTTCGATCTCGTGGTGCGGCTTCAACAAATGAACCGATCCGGCATTGAGGATATTAAAAAATTAAACGTAACGACCTTAGACAATCAGCAGATTCCACTTGAACAACTGGCGGATATTCAATTGGAATCCGGGATCAATCAAATTCAACGTGACGATGCCAAACGCAGAATCGCCATCGGTTTTAATGTAAGAGGGCGCGATGTGGAATCTCTCGTTAATGAGATCAGCAAAAGAATAGATTTGAAGATAGACCTCGAGCCCGGGTATTTTCTAAAATATGGTGGCGATTTTAAAAACCTGCAAGAAGCTAAACAACGGTTGATGATCGCGGTGCCGGCATCGCTGTTGCTGATTTTTGTTTTGCTCTTCCTTTCTTTCCGGCCGTGGCGGGAAACGTTGTTGATTTACACTTCCGTGCCCTTAGCTGCAATTGGTGGCGTTATTGCGCTGTGGTTGCGCGGCATGCCCTTTAGCATTTCTGCCGGAGTTGGGTTCATTGCCTTGTTTGGCGTAGCCGTACTGAACGGAATTGTATTGATAGCGGAGTTTAACCGGATTAGGAAAAACGATTCCTCTGCGTCTGCATACCAAATAGCATTAAACGGAACTCGTGTGCGCTTACGACCTGTACTAATGACTGCGCTGGTGGCTTCTCTCGGTTTTTTGCCAATGGCACTCTCTCAAACCTCTGGAGCCGAAGTGCAGCGACCACTTGCCACGGTAGTGATTGGCGGGTTGGTTTCGGCAACGATACTCACGTTGGTGGTGCTCCCCGTACTCTTTACCTATTTTGAAAAAGTTCACCCAAAAAATGTTGTATCATGAAATTGATTCGTAAAGAATTATTATTTGCTTCGTTTGCGGTGATGTTTTTCGTTGCTGTAGTGCCTGCGCAGAAACTCACACTTGACGAAGCTGTTCAAACTGCCCTGAAAAACAATCCTTCTATCAAATCGGCTGAACACCAAATTGATTATTTTAAAGAAATAAAGAAAACAGGCACCGATATCGGCAAACTTTCTGCCACTTGGATGCACGGCCAGTACAATTCGGTGTATCGCGACAATAATTTGACTCTGCTTCAAAACATCCCGTTCCCAACTACGCTCTTCAACCAGGTTCAGCTCGGACGTGAACAAGTTTTTGGTGCCGAGCAAAACCTCATTGTGCAAAAAAATAATTTGGTTTTTGAAGTTAGGACGGTGTACTATCAGCTGCTGTACTTAGGTGCGAATAAAAATCTTTTGCTTTCGCAAGACAGCTTATACGCAGATTTTGCCCGCGCCTCTGCACTTCGATTTAAAACAGGTGAAAGCAACCTGCTGGAAAAGACAACAGCCGAAACGCAATTGATGGAAATCCAAAATTTAAAACGTCAAAATGATGCTGATATTAACATTGCACAATCGAGGCTACAGGCTCTATTGAAAAGCGAAACACCTGTGGACGTAGCAGAAGTACTCGCGAAGCGTTCGTTGCCAACGGATCTTGATTCAACACTTCTGCAAAATAATCCAACCTTAAAATTGGCCCGGCAAGAAATACGTATCAATCAAAAATTTAAACAAGTTGAGCGCAGCCGCGCACTGCCCGACCTAATGGTTGGTGGCTTTGTGCAAAGTTTAACCGGTGTGCAAAGTTTGAGCGGGCAAGATGTTTTCTTTCCGCGCAGCCATAGGTTTGCCGGCTTTCAACTCGGTTTGGCTATTCCCTTATGGATCCGGCCTCATCTGGCCCGTGCCAAAGCAGCCTCTTTTCAAGAAGCCATGACCAGAAATAATGCGGAAAATTATGAGGTTATGCTTACCGGAAATTTTGCACAAGCTGAACGTGAACTTGAAAAAAATAATGCAACACTAAATTATTTCGAAACCAGTGCATTAAATAATGCACAACTTTTGCTGTCTCAAGCTAAGAAAGCTTTTAATGCGGGAGAAATAAGTTATGTAGAATTTTTACAGGCACTAAAAAGTTCAATTACCATTCGGAGTAATTACCTGCAGGCTTTAAACCAATACAATCAATCCATACTAAAAATCGAATTCCTTCTCGGAAAATTTTAATTTCTAAACATGAAACGCATCTTATCATTCATTCTATTTGCATCGGTAATTTTTTCTTGCTCGGCTCCCGCTGAAAAAGGAAATGAAACCGCATTAACCACGGAAGTTGAGCCTGATGAAGTCTCTCTGACTGAAGAACAATTTCAATCCTTGCATATTGAATTGTGCAGCATTGAAAAACGTAGCCTTAGCGGCAATATCAAAGCCACCGGGGTATTGGATGTGCCCCCACAAAACCTCGTATCCATTTCTGCCCCGCTTGGTGGCTTTGTAAAATCTACCGATCTGTTGGAGGGTATGCATGTAAAAAAAGGGCAAACGATAGTGGTGCTTGAACACCCCGATTACATTCAACTTCAGCAGGACTATCTGGATGGTAAAAATCAATTGGAGTTTTTGGAATCGGAATATCAACGTCAACTCGATTTGTCTAAAGAGAGTGTCAATGCTTTAAAATCCCTGCAGCTCGCCAAAGCCAATTATTTTGCTACAAAAGCAAAACTACAGGGGCTCTCTGCAAAATTAAAACTGATAAACATTAATCCGTCTGAAATAGAGAACGGTGAAATTAAAAGTACCATCAGTATCCCTTCTCCTATTTCCGGGTTTGTTTCTCAGGTTAAAGTAAATATTGGCCTGCACGTAAACCCTACTGACGTTATGTTCAGAATTGTAGACACCGAGCATGTTCATGCCGAAGCGCAGGTTTTTGAAAAGGACATTCCAAAATTGAAAATTGGGCAACTCGTGCATATCCGCTTATCCAATGAAGTAAGCGACCGCCTGGCTAAAGTATTTTTAATTGGGAAAGAAATTACACCCGAACGAACCGTGCGCGTTCATTGCCATCTGGAGGGCGAAGATCCAAATTTAACACCGGGCACTTTTTTTAGTGCAGTAATCGAAACGGGTTCTCAGTTGGTTTCCGTGCTTCCCCTTGAGGCCATTGTTAATTTTAATGGAAAGTATTTTGTTTTTGTGCAGAAAGATTCAGTTAAACGCACCTATCAAATGCTGGAAGTAAATGTTGGGCCAGTTGATGAAGGGTTTCAAGAGGTCAGTAGTTCGGATAGCTCCTTGACTCCTTTCAAAAATAAAATTGTTAACAAAGGTTCTTTTGATTTGCTGAATTTGTTGAAGAATGCAGAAGAGTAGGTAGCTTGCGTTCTGTAACTAAATCTGGATGGTAGCCCTGATCTTCGGCAGTTTATTGTTGAGTCTTCTGCATGCAATTATTCCTAATCATTGGTTGCCCATTCTTGCCATTGGAAAAAAGGAAAAGTGGCAGCTTAATGAAGTCCTTTCGATCACGGCTGTTGCGGGTTTGAGCCATGTGCTCAGCACCTTGTTAATTGGCTGGAGTTTGGTTTTTTTTGGGAAGGAGTTTCTAAAATTTTTTTCTGCTTTTACTCCGTTTATCGCTCCGAGTGTTTTGATAATAATCGGTATAATTTTTATTTACCGACATCACAGGCACAAACATTTTCACATTGCCGACCAGCAGCATCAGAGTTCTAAAGCTAAAATGATACTTACTTTATCTCTGGCCATGTTTTTTTCGCCTTGCTTAGAAATTGAGGCTTTTTTTTTGGCCGCCAGTTCTCAAAATGTGTGGTGGACTGTTTTGATGTCTGCAATTTATGCAGTAGTCACACTCAGCGGTATGATGGTATGGGTTGGAGTTGCATACCGTGGGCTAAATAAATTCAATTGGCATGCGTTAGAACATAAGGCCGGGATAATAACCGGCACAACACTGATACTAACGGGTGTAGCTACTTATTTCATTCACTAAACTTATTGATTTGGCACCGGGGCAAAGTCTCCGCGCAACATACGGTATCTTTTTCTTGCCTCGGCTGCATAAACGCTACCGGGGTATTTATTTAAAAACTCACGGTAGATTTCCATCGCTTTATTCTTGTTTTTAAGCTGTTGCTCATAAATATCGCCTTGCAAAAAATAAGCATCATCGGCTAAAATATCGTCCGCAAACTCATCAAGTATTTTTTGAAGTTTTGCAATGGATTCTAAAAATTTTCCCTGCTTCAGCAATAGGTTCGCTTCAAGCCAATAAACATCATCGAGTATTCTCGGGCTTTCTTTTGGATCAAATGAATCAAGGTGTTTAACGGCTTCATTTAATTTATTTTGATAAATGAGCAACTCAATGGCAGCAAACTCTTTCAAGGCAGCTCCCGTGGTATCAAAAGTTATATTTTCCTTAATTCGCATGCTCAGATCCATGGCATCGTTTGCTATTTCCCGCGTGGTGGCTTGCTTTAAGATGTCAAGGTGCTCTTCGGCCAGCTTAAAATCTCCCGCGTAGTACCAAAGTTTTGCGTTTCGAAGTTTTGCTTCGTAGCCGAGAGGCGCTTCGTGTTGCGATTTTTCTACTTGTGAATAGAGTAATGTAGATTCCCACGGTTCGTTTTTCAATAAATAAATATCGCCTAAATTAATTTTGCACTGTGCTTTAAGCATTGGCGGTGTTATCGGGTTGGATATTAACTTTGATAAATCGCTAACAGCCGAGTCTAATTGATTTAGGTAATAGGCATTTAACATTGCTGCATTTAAATAAGCCTCATTAGTTATTGGTTGATCAGGATATTTTTTTTCCAAAGCTTTATACTCTGAAATAAGGTATTTAACTGAATCTGTATTGACCGGAAACGATTTGGTAACTTTTGCTTGTTTTGATTTCACTATACCAAATAATGCCGGCAAAAAATCATCCGTATTTTGATACTCCTTGGCAACGAAAGAAAAACATTTAATTGCATTGTTGTAGTCATGATTATTCAAAGCAATGTGCCCGATCTCTAACGTTTTAGAATGCTCTTTTTTAAATCTCTTATCGAAGGCTCTGGCTTGCACAAAGGCATTGTAGAAATTTTTTTGTTGGAGATTAACCCAAATTAATAGATCTCCAAGCGATTCAGATTCTTGATTTTGTTGTACCCGCTCATAAAGTACGCGTTCAAGAGTTTCAAGCTCTTCGGGTTTGGACAGCAACATTTGCAATAAATTTTTTATATACGTGCCGTTGCCGGGTGTGAGCATGGTGTAGTTCAAATATTCATTTACCATCAATTCGCGTTTGCCCTGGATTCGATAGAGATTTGCAAGTTCCAATGTAAAGAGTCCGGGTCCGCCCACAGTACGAGCTTGCAGAAGAGCTTCGGTTGCGTAAGCCTGCAAGCCGAAAGAAGATAAATAGTCGGCCACCATTTTCATGCGATAAATGTCTTGCCCGTTAACTTTTAAAAGTGATTTGAAAAATTTATCGGCTTTCTGCTGATCACCTCCTTTGTAATAAACTATAAACAAATCGATTTGATAAGAAAATTTGTTCTCCTTCTTCAGAAGTTTCTCAATGTAGTTTTCGGCTTGCTTAAACTTTGCAAGAGTTAATAGCAAATTGAAATAGTTTGAATGAATGGAGGCAATGTTGGAAGAGTTTTTCGCCAACAAAGTATAGGCATCCAAAGCTTTTTCGTTTTCGCCATTAGAAAGATATTCGTTTGCAATTTTTATTTCTTGCAGGTCTTGTGCCGCAACTTGGGTTGTCAACAACAGCAAAAGCACTATTGTATTTATAAATCTATATTTAATAAATACTATAGAAATCATCATCGGTGTTAGTTTGTGTAAATCTGTATAAAGAAACGAAGAGCTATACTCATTGTTGATTAAAGTTACTTGAAAGGTTTAAAATTTATACCTGTTTGATGTTTTCACAACATATTGTGAATTGTTTACTACTTTTTCCACTTAGTTTGTCTGTTGACAGCTACCTGATTATTTGTTAATACATAACCTCTGATGAGTTATTATTTTCATTTTTAGTTTATTTTCTATGTTGTGAATATTTATCAACATACTATCAAAAACTTATTACCAAAGGTCCTACTTCCCAGTTTGCTCGTATAGGGAAAGCAGTTTTGTTTTCACTGTTTTTGTACAACAGTACTTTTTCTGGGAGTTGTTTAAGATTAAAACTCCCAACATCCCATCTTCGGTTGTTATTTTTGTCAATAATTACCAACAATTTATATTCCGCAGGCTGAAGGTAAGAAAAGGTATATTTCTTCTGATTGGTGAATGCTGCAACTTTCTTTCCTTTAGAGTCTATCAGTTGCACCTCAAAATTCTTTTCGTCTGTGTTCACCTCAACGCTTAGTATCCCTGTCTCTTTTATTTTAGGTATGTTAATTTTCAAATCCGTTGCTTTGGTTGAGTCTTTGTTCACCGTAACGAAAGCACCCTTACCAAAAAGTACTACCGGATTTAAAGTCTCCTCGTTTACAGCGATATTAAGTTTGGTTTGTATTTGTATAGTCCTGTTTAGTGTATCGAAAGCAATATCATTCTCCTTTATTGGCTGAAATTGTGTCGAATCGATCTGGATATACATGCTATCGTAATTAGCCGATGCAAATAGCGTATTCGTAGTGGCCGACATTGTTATAGTTTTAGTGGGCACATCAAAAGTATATTGCCATTGAGACATTTTGAATTTATCGTTTACGATTTTAGAATCTGTAAACTTTATATAAACCGCAGTATCTATTCGATTAGCTACACTATCACTTGCAATTACATTCACCTTAAGCGAATCAGAGCCCTTTATTTCTTTGTAGACAATTAATTCCGAATGATCAGTGCCATACGTATATATAATTGGAGTTTCCGTTCGAAGGAAAACACTGTCAACTTGCTTGTTAAATCGTATGGTAGAAATTGTGCTCGTATTGCGCACACTCGTTAATTTTAAAGGTCGGGCATCAACGCGTATCAATTCAATTTTGATAGAATCATTTTTTCCGGGCAAAAAAACAGTATCAACCTTGTATCCGAAACGCTCCGATTGGCTGTCTATTCTTGAGTTTTTATTTTTGTCATCAAATGCATAAACGAAATACTTTCCTGCTTTTAGGTTTTGAATGGTGAATATTCCCTGCTTATTTGTTTTAGTAAAAAATACAGGTCGATGTTTAAAAATATCGAATGTGTCTGATTGGTAAATCGCAACAGTTATTTTTGTAGGTATCCCTTCTTTAAATAGCTCTGTTACAGAACCCGATAGCTTTAACGAGTCTATCGTTGGCCCTGTACTGAAAGCGAGATGTAAGTCTTCAGTGGGGTTCCCCTCGTTTATGTCCTGAATGCCTTCGCGAAACGCAACACTATACGTGGTTGTATCCTGCCATTTAGTTGGTGGCGTAATAATAAGTTTGTTGCGTTTTACTGAAAACTTTAGCCTCCCCGCAAGTGCTGGAGTTATTACTATTTCGTCTTCGGCATTTTTAAGCTTAATAAATTCGCTAAAGGTGAGTTCTATATCTCTTCCTTTAAAATTTTTCTGACCGTTGAAAGGTGTAGATGCTACAAGTGTTGGGGCTTCTGTGTCTTTCGGCCCGCCCGAAGGTTGTGATACTCGGGCACACTGCCACAAGATTAGCGCAAGAAAGAAAAATTTTATTTTTTTCACTTCGAAGCGATGTAGATTAAGCTGGAATAATTCATCGTTTTTTTTGCTCGCAAATTGGATGCCAGCCCAATACGGAGAGCCGAAAGTAGCTTCAATACTGCACTCCTCTTTTTATTTCTATACGATTCACTTAACATCGAGACATAGTACGAATCAAATGGTAAAGGCAACATTTTTTTCAACTTAAACCCGTTATTCAAAAGTAGCCGTTCCATGGCTTGTTTGTTGAAGTGCCACAAATGTCGAGGTACATCATAACCCGCCCAGTGTTCTTGGTAATGTTTTGCATCGAACGATTCCAAGTTTGGAACCGCAAGTATGATAACCCCTGATTCCTTTAAACGATCATTAAGTTGTCGCAATATCTCGTTGAGATCGTGAAGGTGTTCTAGTACGTGCCAAAGCGTTACAACATCAACACTTCGTTTGACTATTGATAGTTCTTCGTAGATTTCTATTTCTGTTAACTCGCTTGCTTTTTTATTTGCTTGCGGAGATGGTTCTACACCTATAATCTCCCAACCGCTTTTTTTCATTTTATGTAGAAAATTGCCGGTGCCACAACCAAAATCAAGTAAGGTTTTACCCTGGGAAAAACTTTCCACTATTCTTCTCTTTCGCTTTAAAGCAAAACTTCTTACCAATAAGTACATTTTATCAAAAAGTGTTTGCCGGCCGCCTGTGTGCGATATGTACGATTCCGATAGATAGTATTTTCCTATCGTAGATTTATCGGGTCTTGGATCTGTAAAAGTAAAACCACAGGTAGCACATTTTTTCAGATCAAATTTTTCACCGCTTGTCGTGTAGTCGGTGCAAGTTATGAAGGGGTGAAATCCCGTTGAAGAACAAACCGGGCAAGAAGGAAGGTTAATCATTTTCCAAGATATACGCTTAAAACGGAAACATCGGCAGGTGATACACCGCTTATTCTCGACATTTGTCCAATCGTTTCCGGTTTTATTTTTTTCAACTTTTCGCGCGCTTCAGAAGATAACGCTTTCACCCGGTCGTAGTCGAAATCGGGTTTTATTTTAAACCCATCGAGACTCTCGATTTTCTCTGCCAATTTTTGCTCACGTTCAATATAAGGATCGTATTTCACAAGTATTTCTACTTGTTCTAAAATCTCTTGATTGTATTTGCTAAAGAGTTCCTCTATTTGAGTATCAAATTTTACTAGTTTCTGAATACTAATGGATGGTCGTTTCAACAGATTGTATAAACTAGTTTTTTCTGCAATAGGTGAAGTTTCTGCACCAAGTAATGCCGTATTAATTTGATCCGGTGATGCCTTGAAGTTTTTCAGTTCTTGAATTGCCAAAGTTATTTTCTCTTTTTTTGATAGAACGTTCGTTAAACGTTCTTTACTCGCCAGTCCGATTTTATATCCAAGTTCGGTTAACCTCAGGTCTGCATTATCTTGACGCAACAAAATTCTGTACTCTGCCCTGCTGGTAAACATGCGATAAGGTTCCTGCGTGCCTTTGTTAACCAGGTCGTCTATAAGCACGCCAATGTACGCCTCCGATCTTTTCAAAATAAGCGGATCCTTGTCGTGAACTTTATTGTGCGCATTTATGCCGGCCATTAACCCTTGACAGGCTGCTTCTTCATATCCGGTTGTACCGTTTATTTGACCTGCAAAATACAGATTATCAATTAGTTGCGTCTCTAAAGTAGTTTTTAATTGTGTGGGCGGGAAGAAGTCGTATTCAATGGCATAACCTGGCCTGAACATCTTTACATTTTCAAATCCACTAATCTTTTTAAGCGCGTTGTATTGAACTTCTTCCGGCAATGATGTTGAGAACCCATTCACGTAAACCTCAATAGTGTTCCATCCTTCCGGCTCAACAAAAATTTGATGTCGTTCTCGATCGGCAAACCTATTTATTTTATCTTCTATGGAAGGACAATATCTTGGGCCTAAGCCCTTAATTCTGCCCTGAAACATAGGCGAAAGACTAAAACCTTTTTCAAGTTCTTTGTGCACGCTGTCGTTGGTATAAGTTATCCAACAACTCATCTGTTTTTCTGGTAACGTAGTATTTGTGAATGAGAATTTTCCGGTAGGGTAATCTCCCGGTTGTTCTTCCATAGCCTCATAGTTTAACGAGCGCCCATCGACACGTGGTGGTGTTCCGGTTTTCATCCTTCCCGACTCAAAACCTAATTGAATCAGTTGTTCGGTTATTCCCGTTGCTGCCTTTTCTGCAGTTCGGCCTCCACCAAAATTCTTTTCTCCTATATGGATTTTACCATTCAAGAACGTTCCGTTAGTAAGTACAACGGCCTTGCATTTTATTTCAAGGCCAAGTGAAGTTTTCACCCCCACAACTCGCTTGTCTTTTACAATTAGAGACGACACCATCTCTTGCCAGAAATCAAGATTTTTTGTTTTCTCTAAGGCAAGCCTCCATTCTTCGGCAAATCTGGCTCTATCGTTCTGGGTTCGGGGGCTCCACATTGCCGGACCTTTCGATCGGTTCAGCATACGGAACTGAATCATTGATTTGTCTGAAATGATTCCAGAATATCCGCCCATAGCATCGATCTCTCGAACAATCTGCCCCTTCGCAACGCCACCCATTGCCGGATTGCACGACATTTGGCCGATGGTCTGCATGTTCATGGTTATGAGTAAAACCCTTGAGCCCATGTTAGCAGCAGCAGCAGCAGATTCGCACCCGGCATGCCCGGCACCAACAACAATTACATCATATTCTGGAAACATAAATCTTTACGTTGTTTCACGTGGAACAAGTTGATCGCGCGGGTCTATTATTCGTGTTTCACGTGAAACTTTTGCGCAAAGATAAGTAGGTATCTTCCTTTTTTCGCATTAGGGCAGCATCCTTGGTTTTTTTGTCCTTGTACCCACATAAATGAAGGATTCCATGTATAATAACCCTGTGGAGCTCGGTCTCCTCCTTAATACCGTATTTTTTTGAGTTTTCCACCACCCTTTCAATGCTGATATAGATTTCAGCCGAAATTTCCCCGGTGTTATCAGAATTGTCGAAAGTTATGATGTCTGTTAGGGTGTTGTGGTTAAGAAATTCTTTGTTGAGGTTAAGAAGGTATTCGTCAGAGCAGAAAATGTAATTTACTTCTGCCAATCTCTTGCCTTCTCGTTTGGCAGATGCCGTTATCCACTTCTTCAGTTTTAACGGGTTCTTGACTTTAAAATCGACTTCTTCATAAAAAAATCGAATCGGCATTCCTATAGGTTCATATAGAAGCTCAACTCCACCACTTTGCCATTTTCTTTGAAGTCGACTTCATCAGACAGGTGCTTCATCAAAAAAATACCCCGGCCCCCCGGTTTTGAAATGTTTTCCGGTGAGGTTGGATCGGGCAGCTGCTGGAAATTGAACCCATTGCCTTCGTCCTGAACCCTGAACTTGATTAAACCATCTTGCAAGGAAAGTGATAATGTCACGTTCTTAGAAGAATTGTCTTTGTTGCCGTGCTTGATTGCATTGTTAACCGCCTCGGTAACTGCAATCATTATGTTTCCATAGATATCATCATTGAGTAGGTATTTCTCTTTTGCGTTGTCTATAAAACTCTCAATGATTCTGATGTTTTCAGATAAGGAGGGTATTTCTATACTGATGTTTTTAACTCCGGGCACGTTAGTTTATTCGTTTAAAGTATTCGTTAACCTCTTTTTTATAGTATGGAAACAGCTTCGGTGGAAGCGATTTTAACAATTCTACTTCTTTTTCTTTTAATCTTAAATACTGCTCAAAACTTGGTGGGATATCTTTTTGGTAATCTTTTGCCGTCTGCCCTTTTCTTTCCTGATCAAGGTCTTGCTCGCGCATAGATTTTTCTGCTTCCAATAATCTCGTGAGTATTTCATTTTGCCTTCGTATCGTCTGTTCTGTGATCTGCTTGTTAACCAAATCCATTTCGGTTTGTTCCATTTTTCCCGGCAAATCTCCACCAATCTCTTTACCTCCTTCTCTTTTTAACTTTTCCTGCATTTCTTTAAGAGCATTCCTTATCCGCTCTTGTTCGGCAGCAAGTTTTGCCAGGTCTTCAGAGTACAACCTTCCTGCTTTTTGCCCGGCTTTTAATTTTTCAATTTGCCTATTTATTTCTTGCTGCATCTTTCCCAGGTTAGGGAGCTTTTTTCCGTTTTGTTTCGACCCCTTTCCTTTGCCGGGCATGGCATTGGCCATGGCATTCATCATATTTTCAAAATGATCGTTCAACATCAATGCAAGGTTATTGATGTTGGTCATGGAGCGTTGCATTTCGGCTGAAGCGTTGCTTTTCTTCCTGTCTTTTATATGTTCAAGTGCTTTGTTAAGGTGGCTGTTAAGCTCATTGATTTCCCGGGTTGCAATGTTACTTAAGAAAGGGTCTTTTTTAGAAAGCTGTAACAAGCTGTCTGCCAACACTTTAGAATCATTTTTTAAATTAACCTGCCCCTCTGATACTTGAATATATTTTGGATCCGATTGCTGCACAGTATTAAAATCCTTCATCAAATTTTCCTGATCGAATGATAGCTTAATCAAACCATGAACGATTTGCCGTAAGCTTTCCAAATTTTGCGTATCGATTTCCATTTGCATGGAACTCTGCATTTGTTTTAAGCCCTTTTGTATGTCCTTCATTTTACTAACGGCATTCTTTTGATGTTGAATCGACTTCGAGGGCATGTTCTGCTCCAGCGATTCTTTACTCTGTTGTTCGTTGTTTTCAAGTTGTTCTAAATCTTCTTTTTCCGGCTTAGGTTGTTCTTCGCCAATTTCGTCTCCGAGTTTGTTGAGCTCTTCTAAAGATTTTTCAAACTTTTTTAATTCGTCCTGAAGTTTTTGCTGGTCTTCGGCCAGATCTTTATTTGATTTACTGCCTTCATTGTCTTTGCTGTTGTTATCCTTTTCCGAAGACTTTTCTGTGTTATTCAGTAACTGCTCTTGTTTTTCTTGTTGCTTGCTCATCTCGCTGATGGCTTGCTCGAGTTTGTATTCGTACTGCAGTTGTTTAAACAGCTCCAGCGCACGCTCCAATTCTTGCTCAAGGTTGATTTGCTTTTGATTCATCTTTTCAAGGAGGCGTTGAATCTTTTGAGAGTCAACATTTTCTTTCAGCAGTTTTTCAAGCTCATTAAACAAGGCTTTCGTCTCCTCGTCCAGCAGTTGATCCATCAGCTTTTGGATTTGCTCCGATTTTTCTTTGATCTTCTCGTTTTCCTGGGAGAAGGTTTCTTTTTGCCGTTCGAGCAATCGGTTCTCTTGCTGAAAGTCTTTAATGTTTTGATCTAATTTCTTTTTTTGCTCGACCAAATCATTCAAAAGTTTTTTGTCTTGCCAGTCGAGATTGTTTTTCGATCTCAACTTTTGTTCGGCCTCATTGATGGAGCGTTTCAGCTCTTTAGCTTTTTCAACCCCGTTATCAATTTTATTTTGGGTAAGATTTTGCTGTTCCGCAACTGTGGTTTTCAATTGAGCCTCTGTTGGTAAAGAAAAAGAATAACTAGCCGAACGTGTAGATTTTCTTCCATTAACACCATCGTTATCCCAAACCTCAAAATAATAGTTTAACCGATCTCCCGGTTTAAGATGCAGCGAATCGATCGACCAAGAATAAAAATACCTTTGCGCTGCGGCCGTTGTTACGGGTATTTTAATTGAACTGGTTGGGTTGCTATTTATTTGATAGATCAAATTCAAATTGCTGATGCCATAATCATCTTTGATTTCGCCACCCAACAAAATTGATTTGTACAAGACAGAGTCTTGCAACGATTCAACTATAATTTGAGGATGTTGGTCTTTAATAATGTCTATAGAAAAAGAAATTTTTTCTTTGCCGTAGCCTGTTTCGTTTTTTAGGTGAATGGAATATTGCTCATTGGTTTTAAATGTGCGGTTGTATTCAAATAATTGATTATCAACCTGTTTCATGATTATTTGCTCTTGTGCGGATATGAATGCAATGACCGCGCTTTCGGTATGCTCCGCTTTCACATCCCATTTAATTTTTGTGCCTTCAGGCACGGCTATATTCCCATCATTCGTAATTATTGCTTTGGGTTTTCCGGTATAAAAAGGAAATTCAGATTCTATTTTTAGTTCGGTCAGCCCCGGTCTGTTCGCAAGAGTTATTTCATAGGGAGCTGAAAAAAAACCAGCGGCTTCAATTTGAAACCGCAGCGGCTGCTGAAGTTTTTCAAACAGATATTGAAAATTTCCATCAGCAAGATTTTCCAACTTTAGCTTTTGCGTTCCGGAAATTAAATAAGCCGATTGCGGCAACGAGTTGCCACTCATTTTTACATTCAAATTGAAATCTTCATTGAAGAAAGCAACTAAATTTTTGTTGGTTACACTAAAGAGAAAGGGAGCTTCGGGTGAAAATTCCTGATTGAAATTTACAATTCGTTTGGTGCTCTTTGTGAAAATTCCACTGTTGATAAATGCAAGCGCAACAATCAATACCGTAGGAGTAATTAAATAACGTAAATATTTTTTGTTAGCCTTGAGGTCAACGGCCTGTTCGAACGAAATATTTTCAAGTTGTTTTGATTTCTGAGCAACGCTTGCCTCTGCCAGCGTGCCTTTATCTTTTGAGGAAAGCTGAATAACGTTAAGAAGCTTATCTCCAATAGTTGGAAAATGTGCCCCAATAATTTTAGCGCTCTCCTCTTCGTTAAGTCCTTTACCGTACCACCACCATGTTAAGGGTTTTTTGAAAAAATGGATAATGAGGAAGATTAAAGCAGAAATAAACACGGCTAAAACAAAAAAACGGGAGGTGCGGCTTAACCAAAAAAAGTATTCGATTAAACTAACCGAAAGGAAATACCCCAACAGTATTGCGGGAACAAGGATGCTGCCCCGAACCAGATAATTTTTGTAATACTTTCGCTTAAAAAAAGCGATTTTTTTTACGATGCCTTTTGCCTCCTCTTCCATCCAGAGATTTGTACGTCTACGGTGAAACAAAGTTTAGAAATCTAAGGTAGCGTAGGCCATGGAGTAATCAAAAGGAAATTACGTTGGCAGCTGGTTAAACCTCCAGCCTAGCTCTTTTTCGAAATACTCGATAACGTGCATTTTCAATAACTTCTCTTGTTCGAGTAAATCAAAATGGGGAAGTTTTTTTAGTAACCTCCAATGCGGCCAACCCTCTTTGTCGGTTCCGTCCAGTTGGTAGTAACCTGATAAACTCAATACTTTACAAATGGCAATGTGTAGGAGGTCCTGTTTTTCTTCCTTCGAAAAAGTGCGGGCACCACGCCCCAATTCTTGAACCCCGATTGTAAAAAGCACCCCGTTCAAGTCTTTTGGTTTTTTGCCAAGCGACTTTTCTAATTCTGCGAGCAGCGCTTGCCAAGTACGCTCAAGTTCAAGATCACGCTTAAGCATGGCCGGTTAGTTGTTCCCAATATTCGAAAGCCCTTCTAAGGTGTGGAACTACAATAGTTCCTCCAATAAGTGTTGCAATACCCATGGCTTCATTAACTTCTTCAGTCGAGAGACCCAGTTCATGGCATTTTCCTAAATGATATTTAACACAATCATCGCAACGCAACACCATAGAACATGAAAGGCCAATCAGTTCTTTCGATTTTTCGTTGAGCGCACCCGGCTGATAGGCGTTTGTATCGAGATTAAAAATGCGTTTTAAAATCAAATTATCCGAAGCCAATATTTTTTCGTTCATCTTGCTCCGATAATCATTAAATTGGTTGACTAACTCCATACACTAAATTTTTTTGTAAAGATGGGGCGTTATCCATGAAATCAAAAGTTATCGAGGTGCACTCTTGGTTATCTGATTTTATTTCTCTGTTTTTCCCACAAACCTGTATGGGCTGCTCGCTCGGCTTGGCAAAAGGGGAGGAAATATTATGTACAAAATGTATTTTGGAATTGCCGTTAACACATTTCAGTTCTTTTGAAGAGAACCCGGTAAAAGAACGTTTTATTGGCAGACTGCCGATTAAACAAGCCTGGGCTTTGTTAAGGTATAGGAAATCGGGGGTTGTTCAACAATTACTTCATCAATTGAAATACAAGAATTACCCGGAAATTGGGCTGAGACTTGGCAAATTAGCGGGTGAAGATTACCTCAATAATAATGGACATGCAGCTTTTGATTTTATCGTACCGGTGCCATTGCACGCAGCGAGGCTGAGAAACCGAGGCTACAACCAAAGCACAAAATTTGCCAAAGGAATAGCTAGTGCGTTGAAAATTCCGGTCGATGAAAAACTGCTTTTTCGCAGAAGCAATACGAATACTCAAACTACTAAAACCCGCGAAGAGCGTTGGGAAAATGTGCAACATGCTTTTGAGGTAACCGGACAAAATAAGGTAGAAGGAAAAAGAATCTTGCTGGTGGATGATGTTGTTACTACCGGAGCCACACTTGAAGCTTGTGGAGAAAAATTAATTAAAGCGGGGTGCAAGGAGTTGAGTATAGCTTGCATTGCGGAAGCATAAAAAAAGCCCCGCAATTTGCAGGGCTTTTCTTTAATATTATTTTGTCTTAATAATTTGATCCGGCACGGATCATAGCGCAACGGAAACCGATGGTAGCCGTGGCAGAATCTTGATCTAGGAATCTGCGTGTACCGGGAGACATCCAGTAAGCCACATCTTTCCACGAGCCACCTTTGTAAACCCGAACTTTGTCTGAAACCAAAGAGATAAACCCTTGGGGGTTTTTGGTGTATTCATAGGTCCGAACACCTTTCTGCGTACCATCAGGCAATGTTATGGTGGTGTCTTTGGCCGTTTTGGTGTAGCGATTTCTATAAGCGTTATGGCTGTCGATGAAATCGTCTCTACGGATAGGATTCAAATCATCAAAATCCTGATGCGAAAGAGGTCTGTAAATATCCATTACCCACTCGCTCACGTTACCAGCCATATTATACAAACCGTAATCATTGGGTGGATATTCATAAATATAAGAAGTGATAAGAGCTCCGTCATTCAAACGACCGGCTATACCGGCATAATCGCCCCGGCCTCTTTTAAAGTTGGCGAGGAAATATCCCATTTGTTTTCCATACGGATTGCGGAGCGCGTGGCCATCCCAAGGATAGATGCGTTGGTGGGTTTGCATTTCTTCCAGCCACTGAGTTCCGATCAAAGCTTGTGCAGCATACTCCCACTCGGCTTCAGTTGGCAGACGATAAGCAGGAATAACTACACCAGATTCAAGAGGTATTCTTCCGCCACCACTTTGTTCTGCGGGTGTTTCAATGCCTGCTTTCACGGCAAGGTCTGCATTTACTACTGCAGTTCTCCATTTAGCATACTCATTTGCTTGAGACCATTTGATACCTACCACAGGGAAATAGCGGAATCCAGGGTATCTTAAATAATGGTCAACATAAGGGTCGTTGTAGGCCAATCTGGACTTCCATACCAAAGTATCCGGTAACGCTGCGCTGTATGCCTTGCCCCCATCTACTTTAGTTGAATCTGTGGTAAGATGATAGAGATATTCGAGCCAGTGAATGTTTGCAATTTCAGTTTCATCCATGTAAAACGAAGCGACAGAAACGGTGCGCTCTACGTTGTCGCGGTAGGCCATCACATCTTCTTCAAATGATCCGAGCACGGTGCGGCCGCCTTCGATAAACACCATGTTGGGGGCATCGGGCTGCGAACTGTAGGGCATCACAGCAAACCCTTCGGCAGGGTCGTTGGTGTATGCGAGCCCTGTAGCGGTGCTAAGTTGACCCGGGTTTTGGGCAGTAGGTTTTCCACCTTTGCGTAAAAAGCAAGAGGAAACCACCAAAGAAAGCCCGACTAAATAAAAAAATGTCTGTAAACGCTTCATTTGCTTTGAGTGTTTTGAATGAAAGTAACCGCTAATATAAAAAGATTAATATCAGTTTTCCAAAGCCGCCTGCTTTTTTGAGAATTAATACTGAAGATACAAAAAACGATAGATTAGTTTTCAAGCTGAGCCTGTTGCAACCTGATTTCGATACGAAATCCTAGGTAACTAACGATAATAACGGCAGAATATTACAAACTCAAATTGGGAAAAAAATTCCTTTTTTGGGCTGAAAGCAATCGCACAAGGCTTAAAACACCTAAAAAAACAAAGTGGCATGGTATTGAACCTGTTTGGGTAACAAACAAATACATTTTTTATGATTACCCTGAAAGATTTTCAAAGCGCATCGTTTGAAAAGAAGTGCGATTGGGTTACCGGCTACTCCAATTTTTTGTCGACAAGAAGACTAGGCGATGCAAAAGTTTACCTCTACCACGCGGGCGAGTTTTTTATTGAAGTGTACTACTCGCCTACGTACAAAAAAGTGTTGATGATCAATGCCTTCAGCAACATTTCGAGTTTGGATCCTTATCTAGACTCAATCTCTCTCTATGATTTAGGAATCAACCTGTGATTTGATTCAGCACCTGAAGGCCGCGCTCAACGGATACGATTTTTTCGATCGTTAAAATTAATTTGCCCGAAGCATCTTTCATGCGGCAAGTTTTAGAATGCTGTTGAACAAATGCCAGGATTTTTCCAAAAGTAGCAGACTTAAAATAGTCTTCGTTTCCCGATACAAAATGGATTTTCATCTTTTCGTTTTTGAGGCTGATTTTTTCGAAGCCCAAAATTTCACCTGCCCAGCGGAGCCGCACGGAATGAATAAGCTGTTGTACAGACTCCGGCATGGTACCAAAGCGGTCGGTTAGCGAGCTGATAAACTTCTCCAGGTCTGCTTCGGATTTGATGTTGTCAAGCATTGAATACAGTTGCAGCCGCTCGGTTGTGCTGTTTACATAATCATCCGGGATAAGAATTTCCAAATCGGTTTCGATCACACAATCAGGAACAATAAGTTTTGCTTTTTCGGCAAGTTCTTCTGAGAATAAATCTTTAAACTCTGTTTCTTTTAGTTCTTGAATGGCATCGTCTAAAATTTTGTGGTAGGTGTCAAAACCCAGATCGGTGATAAAACCACTTTGTTCGGCACCCAATAAATTTCCGGCACCGCGAATATCAAGATCGCGCATGGCCACTTTAAAGCCATCGCCTAGTTCGGAAAACTCTTCTAATGCGGCCAACCGTTTCCGTGAATCGGAAGAAAGCACAGAACTTGGCGGGGTGAGGAGGTAGCAATACGCTTTTTTGTTGGATCGGCCTACACGCCCGCGCATCTGGTGCAGATCGCTCAGGCCAAATAAATGTGCGTTGTTGATGATGATGGTATTGGCGTTCGGAATATCCAAGCCCGATTCAATGATGTTGGTTGAAACGAGCACATCGTATTCGCCTTCGATAAATTTGATCATCACTTTTTCTAACCGGTCGCCATCCATTTGCCCGTGGGCAATGCCAATGCGCGAATCGGGTACAAGTTTAAAAATCAGGTTTGCAACCTGCTCGATATCGCTCACTCGGTTATGAACAAAAAATACCTGACCGTTTCGTTGCAGTTCATGGCTTACCGCATCTCTGATTTTGGCCTCTTCAAAAACATGAAGTTCGGTAGTTACAGGCTGTCGGTTGGGTGGAGGAGTTGAAATAATACTTAAGTCGCGCGCACCCATTAACGAAAAATGAAGTGTGCGGGGTATGGG
Organism: Bacteroidota bacterium; assembly: GCA_018267285.1. Classification (GTDB taxonomy): domain Bacteria; phylum Bacteroidota; class Bacteroidia; order Cytophagales; family Cyclobacteriaceae; genus ELB16-189. The sequence continues at coordinate 94,666 of JAFDYU010000015.1, forward strand.
CGTTGCCGTTAGCGTCAACACATCAACGTTTACCTTTAATTCTTTCAGGCGGTCTTTTGTTTTCACGCCAAACTTTTGCTCCTCGTCAACAACCAATAAACCTAAATTTTTAAACTCAACATCTTTGCTAACCACCCGGTGCGTGCCGATGATAATGTTGGTTGTTCCTTCTTTTACAGAAGAGAGGGTTTGTTTGATTTCTTTATCGGATTTAAAGCGCGAAACATATTCCACTTTTATGGGGAAGCTTGCGAGACGTTCTGAAAACGTGCGATGGTGCTGCATCGCTAAAATGGTAGTAGGCACGAGCACCGCCACTTGCTTGCCTTCGGTGGCTGCTTTGAAGGCAGCACGGATGGCCACTTCGGTTTTTCCAAAACCAACATCGCCACAAATCAACCGGTCCATGGGGTGAGGTTGCTGCATATCGTGTTTTACATCGTCAGTGGCCTTGGCTTGATCGGGCGTGTCTTCGTAGATAAAAGATGTTTCCAGTTCAGCTTGAAGAAAACTATCTTGAGCAAACGCATAACCGGGAGCTTGCTTACGTTTGGCGTAAAGATCGATCAGCTCTTTGGCGATGTCTTTTACTTTCTTTTTTACTTTAGCCTTCTTGCTTTCCCACTCACCGGAACCGAGTTTGCTGATGGCAGGAGGTGTACCCTCTTTGCCGGAATATTTTGAGATTTTGTGCAGCGCGTGGATGCTTACGTACAGCAAATCGTCATCGCGAAAGACCAGACGGATGGCCTCTTGTTCGCGGCCGTTAACATCTTTTTTTTCGAGGCCGGCAAATTTGCCGATGCCGTAATCGATATGCGTAACAAAATCGCCCGGCTGCAAGGCTTGTAACTCCCGAAATGTTAGAGCTTTTGATTTCGAAAACTTTTCTTTGGTTTTGTACCTATGGAAACGTTCGAAAATCTGGTGATCGGTATAACAAACAATTTTCGATTGAAAATCGATAAAGCCCTGACGCAATGAAAAATCCAGCGTTTGAAATGTTAATTCGGGATGGATTTCTTCAAAGATACCCCGCAGGCGTTCGGTTTGTTTTTGCTGGTCCGTTGCAATAAAATTAGCGAAACCATTTTGCTGATGTTCGAGAAGGTTTGCCGCGAGCAGTTCAAAATTTTTGCTGAAAGACGGTTGGGCCGAAGAATTAAAATCAAACGTTTTAGAAGGAGGTAAATAAAAACGCTGTCCAAATTCAATGCAGGTACGTTTTTCTAAATGACTTTTGAAACTCTCGGCATTTTCAAATAGCTGTTGAGGCTCTAACGAGATGGACGTTCCGCTTTCGCGAAGGATTTTATCAAAACTTTGGCAGGCTTTTTCAAAACTTTTCTGAATGGCATCGCAGGTGAGGCCCTTATCCTTGATCCATATTTTGGTATGATCCCCTATAAATTCAAAAACAGATTGCCGTTCTTCCTGCACCAGTCGTGTTTGCACGTTGGGCATCAGGCTCACTTTATCGAGGACATCCACCGACAGTTGTGACCCCGGATCGAACTTGCGGATGCTGTCCACCTCATCGCCAAACAATTCGATCCGGTGCGGAAGCTCATGCGCAAACGAGAACACGTCAATAATTCCTCCGCGCACCGCAAACTGGCCGGCCTCGTACACAAAATCGGTCTTTTCAAAATCGTAGGTGTGCAAAAATTCTTCTAAAAAATTTCGATCAAGTTTTTCTCCTTTCTGGATCAAGAAAGTATTCGATGCCAGCGATTTTTTATTGATGACTTTTTCAGACAACGCTTCCGGATAGCTTACAATGATGTTCCCATCGGGATGGTTGCCGATGCGGCTCAACACTTCGGCACGCATCAGTACGTTTGCATTTTCTACCTCATCGTATTCGTACGGGCGTTTGTACGACATTGGAAAAAATAAAACTTCTGTGCGTCCCAACAGATTTTGCAGATCGTTTAAAAAATAAGCAGCTTCCTCCCGATCGTGCAAGATGATAAAATGGTTTGCCCTCGTGCCTTTGCAAACGGCCGCAAACAGTACTGCGTCAAGACTGCCGTGTGCGTTTTTTAAGTGGAGTGTGCTTCGATCGGACGTACGAATTCCTTCGGCTAAAGTTTGAACCCAACTGTCCGTGCGGTAAAGAGAAACCAAGTCGTGCGCCTTCAAATCAACAAAACGAGGCGCAAATATCGATTACGGCCAATCGATTTGCAAGAGCAACCCGGCTGTAGATTTTTATTGACTAAATTTGAAAAAGATTTTTTTGATATGGACAGTGTGAGGATGTTGTGCAAGTTCATCAGCTATGCTTCAATTCTTTTTCTGATCATAGGTTTGATAAAACCCTGGATGATGCTGTGGTGGGAAGATGTGCAAAACCGAAGGAAGGTGATTAAACTTTACGGCATAACTGCTGCCATTTTTTATTTAATTTACCTTGGGCTGGGTTTTACGCCAGGCGCTTAGCGTGCACCGTAAATTTTTTCTGTTGCCCCGAAAAAGCAAGTAGGTAATTTTCGCCACCATCGGTAAGCTTGAATTTCTTTTTTAGTACTTCTGGCTTCAGCGGGTAATTGCGTGTGATGATGTTGGCTTTTCGGCCATCGATATTTTTGAGATCGAATTTGGGATTGAGAATTTGGAAAATCCGCCCCGGAAAATTTTCTACAAGCACGTTCGATGTATAAAGATGTGTGCTGGGGTGGAGCTTGAATAAACCGAATCTTTTGCCAATCAATTTAAATGCTCCGGCTTTTAAAATGGAAGCATTGGGTTCGTACAGATAAGCCTGGGGTTCACCAAAGTCTGAATCGGAATTTACTTCTTCCGCTTGAGTGAATTTAAAAAAGTGCTTTACCTGCCCGTTGTTTTCGAGGTTTACCGTTTCGATACTCGGTTGTACTGTAAAACCTTTCCGAAGTAAGAACAACAGTTCTTTGCACTCATTATCTACGGAAACCACAAAAACTTTTTTTACAAAAACTAATTCCCTTAACCCTTGCCAGATGTCGAGCAAAGGCGAAGTTTTTAGTAAAACAATATCGGTTAGGTTAAACAGCTGTGGCAACAATGTTAAAACATCGGGGTTGTGTTCGGTTAACCGAAATGTTTTTTTGTTTTGTGCATTCCTCCGCGATGGATCTAGATAAAAAAAGTCAAATATTTTTTTCTCCTTTAAAAAATCTTCGGCAGAACAAGGGTTATAGAAAACATTCTTTACTCCAAGTTCGAGATGGTTGTGTTTAACAACGGTAATCAATTCATGATTTAGGTCGACATGATTGACCGATTTAGTGACCCAACTAAGAAAAAAACTGTCGATGCCAAAACCACCGGTAAGATCGGCTCCGTATATTTCCCGCTCTCCAAATTCTTGTTGGATGATAGTTGTTTTAAATAAGGCAGTAGCTTCTGAGGAGCTTTGTTCAAGATTTAATTGTGGCGGATAAACGATGCCCTTTGTTTTGTAAAACAATGGGAGTTTAACCTTTGCTTTTTTCCGGCCTGCAATTTGTTGAGCGATTAATTGAGCGGGCAAGTTGTGAATAGATTTTTGCCGCAACAGAATTTTTTTTTCGTCAGCGGTTTCATTGCAGAAAATAAAATTCTGGACATCATCGCTTGAAATTTTTTGTATTTCCTCGGCCAACATTCAACAAAGTTGTGCATTAACCGAGAGGAAGCAAAAATCTATTCGCTGCGGAGAGATTTTACCGGGTTAGCGGTTGCTGCTTTTATCGATTGAAAACCCATGGTAAGCCAGGCGATCAACAAACAGAAAATGCCCGCGAGCGCATAAACCATAACTCCAATTTCGGTTTTATACGTGTATCCTTTCAGCCACCAGTCAATAGCATACCAAGCCAGAGGAGCCGCTACCACAAAAGCAATGACGATCAACTTACCAAATTCTTTAGAGAGCAAAACAACAATGCTGCTTACGGAGGCGCCCATCACTTTTCGGATTCCGATTTCTTTGGTGCGTTGTTCTGCGGTGAATGCCGTGAGCGCAAACAAGCCAAGGCACGCAATTATAACTGCCAGCGTGGCGAAAGAGGCAAAGATTTTTCCAAGCCGTTGTTCCGAATCGTACATCTTGCCGAAGTCTTCATCTAAAAAAGAATATTGAAAAGGTTGGCCGGGTGCCAATTGCTTCCACACTTTTTCGAGCGATTGAATAACTTCTTGCGAGTTTTTTGCATGAAACCGGAAGCTTATGCTCCCATCGCTTTTGCCGAGAAAAAGCCCGAGCGATGTAATCCCTTCTTTTAAAGAAGAAAAATGAAAATTATCGATCACCCCGATAACTGTCCAGTATTTAATAGTGGAAGGATCGGGCGAGCCATCGGGTCGGTTGCCATCAAATGTTTGAATCTTTTGGCCAACCGCATTTGCACCAAAGCCAAATTGTGCCGCAGCCGCTTCGTTGAGTACTACGGCCATGGAATCGGAAGGGAATTCGTTCGAAAAGCCTCGGCCTTGCTTTATTTTCATGCCCAGCGTCTTTATATAATCATTATCCACCGTCCAGTTTTGAAGGCTTACCAGATTTTCAATGGTGGGTTGATTCCCTTCTTTCCAAAATGTGTTGTCGTTTCGCCAGCTGTCGGAGGACTCAACCGGCAAAAAACCAGATATGGTTGCACTTTCTATCGCGCTGATTTTAGTGGCTTCTGTTTTAAACGATTGTACATTGGGTCTTAACGCATAGGTATCGTGGATGGTGATCACCTGATCTTTTTCAAACCCCAATTTCTTGGTTTGAATAAAATTTAACTGACGGTTAATGGTGATGGCACCGATGATTAAAAACGTAGAGATTGCAAATTGAAAAATTACCAACGCACTGCGGATAAACCCACTTTTCATACCCAACGACACCTGGCCTTTTAGAACATGTACCGGACGAAATGAGGAAAGAAAAAAAGAAGGATAAACGCCTGCGAGCATCCCTACCACCAAAGCAACGGCTATTATTGACAAATAGAAGATTGGATTTGAAAAAGGAATTGAAAGTGATTTAGCTGAAAGCGAATTGAACAACGGAAGAACGAAATAAGCCAGCCCGATTGCGATTAAAAAAGCAACTACGGTGATCAGTGTAGACTCGGTTAAAAACTGACGAACTAAATGCCCCCGCAGCGAGCCCATAACTTTGCGTACGCCCACTTCTTTGGCGCGGTTGGCCGAGCGGGCGGTGCTCAGGTTCATAAAATTAACACACGCTATAGCGAGAATGAACAACGCCACGATGCTGAACAAATAAACATACGTTATGTTGCCGTTGGGTTCCAACTCCACTTTTAAATTGGAATGTAAATGAATGTCGAGCAGGGGCGTGAGCGTGAATTCATATTTGTTTCCGGCCGCAAGGTATTTTTCCATAGTAAAATCATTGCCAAGTGCGGCAGAAATTTGCGGGGCAATAAACTTTTTAATGAAGCCCGGAAATTTTCTCTCGAAGGCACCGGCATCTGTTCCGGTTTTTAACAAAAAGTACGTTTGAAAATTGTTACTCAGGAAGTTGGTTGATTGTGCTTCTTTGGCAGCGGGCCAATCGCCCATCAGGGAAATGAGAATATCGAAATGAAAATGCGAAGCACGCGGCATATCCTCGAACACGGCCGTTACTTTTGCGGTGTACTTATTGTCGAGTGTGAGCAACTGGCCCAGTGCACTTTGGTTGGGGAAATATTTTTCGGCAGTGGTTTTACTAATGGCAACCGATGCTGGCTGGCTTAGTGCCGTGTTGCCATTCCCCTCCAAAATTTGTACAGAAAAAATTTTGAAAAACGTGCTGTCTGTCCAAATAACGCGTTGCTCTTTTATATTATCGGTGCCGTTGGCAGGTTTCACCAGATAAGAACCGTGGCTTCGAAAACGAACAGCCGATTCAATTTCGGGATAATCCTGGCTCATGGCCTGCGCCAGAGGTGCGGCACTCGTTGCCATGTGGATGTGGTTCTCGCCAAATTTTATTTCACCGTTAATCCGGTAAATACGGTCTGCTTTGTTGTTGTATTTGTCGTAGCTCAATTCATCAATTACAAAAAGAACAATAATCAAGCAGGCTGCAACACCAATGGCGAGCCCCGATACATTGATGAACGAATAAAATCCTTGCTTGCGCAGATTACGAAAGCCGATGGTGAGGTAATTTTTTAGCATAGTTACTCTAAGACGCTACCGACAGTTGAGAGGTTGCAATTTTTGCCGAAAATAAAAATCAGTAAATTGGTGATTTAGACAAGAGCTATGAAAAAACAATATCTGCTGATCCTTTTGTTTGTGGCCTGGTGTATCGGATCCACGTGGTGGTATCTGTTTGGCATAAAAGGTGTGAAAACAGACCCCGCATTTTTCAGCCCACAGGCCACCCTCATTTCAATTATTGAGATTTTGGCGATGCTGTTGATTGCCTGCCTGCTCGGCTTTGGAATAGCCTGGTGGATTCAGCACGACTCGGCCGAAGAACAAATTGAAAATATTGATCGCCTAACCACAGAAAACTCAGTATTGAATAAAACAGGGAGTGAACTTAAAAGCCAATCGGAATACTGGAGAGAGAAACACAAACAAGATATGGCCGCAAGTCAGCAAAAGCTGAATCAATCCAATTTGATAACCGATGGGCTGCGACAGCAAATACTAGAGTTGGAGGCATCTATTGTTTCTGCAAAGCAAGAGTCGCTTGCCGGGCAGTCGCGTACTTCTCAGAGTGAAACCGAACTGGGTTCGCTGCGCTATCGCATCCGGCAACTTGAGTTTCAGCACAAAGAGCAATCGGAATTAAACGAACGACTCAAAAAAGAAAACGAACATCTGCAAACCAAGCACGACCGGGCTACCCACTCCGACCATCCGTTTGTGCGGCCCATAGAACACGATGACAAAGATGATCTAACCAAGATAAAAGGCATCGGCCCATTTATTGAAAAGAGACTTAATATGATTGGCATCTACACCTTTCAGCAGTTGGGCGAGCTTACCCCCGAGCTAATCGACCGGGTCGGGGCTGCCATAGAATTTTTTCCACAACGAATTGTACGCGATGATTGGGTGGGGCAGGCACAAACGTTTGCCACAAAATAGTTTTTCAAAAAAGAGCTTTAACTAGTTCAGACAGCTTGGCAAAAGGAGCCACTTCTATTTTTGCCTTCTTCAGGTCGATTGACTTATGGTTGAATTTTGAAATATAAATTTTTTCAAAGCCCAGTTTTTCAGCTTCCGAAATCCGTTGGTCAATCCGGTTTACGGCCCGAAGCTCTCCGCCCAACCCCACCTCTGCGGCAAAGCAAAATTTATCGCTCACCGGTATTTCTTCCATAGATGAGATAATCGAAATGCAGAGCGCAAGATCAACCGCGGGGTCTTCTACATAAATTCCTCCGGCCATGTTTACAAACACATCTTGTGTGCCCACTCTGAAACCACAACGTTTTTCCAGCACGGCCAATAACATGTTCAATCTTTTTTGATCGAACCCGTTGGCGGTTCGTTGCGGGGTGCCGTACGATGCCGGGCTAACCAACGATTGAATTTCAATTAAAAGTGGTCGGTTGCCTTCAATGGTAGCGCCAATGGTAGCACCACTCAACAGACCTTCCTTTTGCGAGATCAAAATTTCGGACGGGTTTGAAACTTCGCGCAAACCATTGCCCAGCATTTCGTAAATGCCGATCTCGGACGTTGAGCCAAAACGGTTTTTTGTGGTGCGCAAAATACGATACGCCAAATGTCGGTCGCCCTCAAACTGGAGCACGGTGTCCACCATGTGCTCCAACACTTTGGGGCCTGCCAACATTCCGTCTTTGGTGATGTGCCCCACCAGAAACACAGGCGTATTGGTTTCTTTGGCAAACTTCATAAACTCGCCCGAGCACTGCCGCACCTGGCCAATGCTGCCGGCAACCGAATCCATCATGGGCGAAAATAAAGTCTGGACGGAGTCAACGATCACCAGTTGAGGCTCAAGCGTTTCAATAACGCTAAAAATATTTTTGGTATTGGTTTCGGTAAGCGTGAAAAAATTGTCCGAAGTTTTTGTTGCCAACCGCTCGGCACGCATTTTTATTTGTTGTTCGCTCTCTTCGCCCGTTACGTAAAGTGTTTTTATTTTTTTCAGCGCAAGCCCAAGCTGCAACATCAACGTGGATTTGCCAATGCCGGGCTCACCGCCAATTAAAATAAGCGAGCCGGGCACAATGCCTCCACCGAGCACGCGATTGAGTTCGGCATCGGGCGTGGAGATTCTAATTTCGCTGGTGGGTTCAATTTCGGTTAAGGTCTTTGCTTTGATGATTTTTGATTTCGAATCCGAAGTGCGCCATTCATTTTTTGGCGAATCGGATTTTGAGACCACTTCTTCCACAAACGAATTCCACGAGTTGCACGCAGGGCACTTGCCCAGCCACTTGGCCGATTCGTAGCCGCACGTCTGACAGAAGAAAACGGTTTTAGTTTTGGACATGACAAAGTAAAGATGTGTGGATGATGGGCAAACTTCCAATCTATCATCAAATATTTTTACTTTTGCCGAAACCTAAAGCCTTTTTTGTGATGAGATTTTTACTATTACTATTCTTAGCTTTTTCTATTGTCGTTTGTGCGCAAAAGGCTCCGGCCAAATTTGGCGAGATACCGAAGGAAGATATGACGATGAACGTTTACCCCTTAGATTCATCGGCCGCAGCAGTAGTATTGGTTGACTACGGAGAGTCAATAATCAAGTACACTACCGGTAAAGGATTTCAAATCGTGTTTGAAAGACTACGAAGAGTAAAAATACTTAACAAAGAAGGCCTCAAGTGGGCCGAGCTCAGTATTCCACTCTATCATGATTCTGATCAGGAAGAGCGAATCTCCGGAATGAAAGTGGTTACGTATAATTTAGAAAATGGGAAAATCCAGGAGACGAAGGCGAAAAGCGAATCCTTTATCAACGAAAAATATGATGCAAACCTCAACTTTATGAAAGTGGCATGGCCCAAGGTAAAAGAGGGTTCTATCATTGAGATTACGTATAAAGTCACATCCGATTTTCTATTCAATTTTCAGGATTGGGAGTTTCAAACTACTATCCCTACCAGATGGAGCGAGTACAGGGCCAGAATACCCGAGTACTTTAACTACGAAAAATTCATGCAGGGTTATGCCAGATTGAGTGTGAATGAAAATGAAATGTCAGCGAATTCTTTCACCGTAAACTCTATTGAACGTTCGGGCGGAAGCTCGCTGAGTAATCCTGTCACAACCTCATTTAATCAAAATAAAATCGAATATCAGGAAAGTAAATGCAGATGGGCCGCTAAAGATGTGCCGGCATTTAAGCCTGAGCCTTACATGACGGCCTCTCAAGATTATGTATCCAGGCTAAATTTTGAACTTTCGTTTACCAACTTTTCGGATAAATTCAGTAATCCCGGAATAAAGCGTTATATGGGCTCATGGGAAGACATTAACAGAGCTTATTGGGAGCGTGTTCAAAAAGAAATCAGAGGAAATAATTCATTAAAAAGCAACGTAGACCAGATTATAGCAAATGCAGCCGACCCAGAACAAAAAGTGGCCGCCATTTTTAATTTCATAAGAGAAAATGTTCTGTGGAATGGAGAGTACAGAAAGTATCCAGAGAACTTACCCAAAAAGACATTGGAAGAAAAGAAAGGAAGCTCAGCCGAAATAAATATTCTTCTGGCCTCCATGTTGGAGAAAGCACAGATCAACGTAAGTCCCGTTTTGTTGAGCACTCGCGATCATGGATTTGTACGGGAAACAATGCCTGTTTCTACTCAATTTAACTATGTAGTATGTCTCGCAAAAATCGGAGATAAAACCTATTTGCTGGATGCAACAGAAAAATTTTTACCTCTGGGAATGTTGCCCGAACGATGTTTAAACAGGAATGGATTTGTTGTTTCAGAGGAAGGCTTCCAGTGGGTGAGCCTTATGCCATCCACAAAAACGAAGACAGTGATTATAGCTGATTTAAATTTAGCCCAGACAGGTGAACTTAAAGGATCATTGAGAATTGATAAGACAGGCTATAACTCCGCAAAAGCAAGAAAAGCGTATTTGGCCAAAAGCGAAAAGGAGTATATTGATGAGTTTGCAAAAAGCACATCATGGACGTTGTCAAATAGTCAATTTCAAAATGTGAAAGAAATGCACCTGCCATTTAAAGAGGCGCATGATGTTTTAATTAGTGAGCATATAACAGAAGCCGGAGGTACAATATATCTGAACCCTTTTATCTTGACCAATAAAGAAGAAAACCCATTTAAAGCAGAGAAGAGGATTTACCCGGTAGATTTCCAGCACCCCTTTGATGAAATGTACATCGCGAAAATAACACTTCCGGAAGGCTATACGTTAGACGAATTACCAAAGGCCAAGTTGCTGGCATTGCCAGGGAATGATGCCAAATACTTGTACAATACAACACAAGTTGGAAACACAGTAAGCATCACCAGTAGTTTAACGATCAACAAGGCACTCTTCTCTCAGGACGAATATCCTAATCTACGTGAGTTTTATAGCCAAGTAATAGCTAAACAGGCAGAGCAAATTGTATTAAAGAAAAAATGAGAATGAAATATAGACTGCTCATCTTCACCTTGTGTGGATATTATTTTGCCATAGCGGGAGATTTAAAATACCCCGTAAGCACAATACCAGATGAACTTAAAAAAGACGTGAATGTGGTGGTACGCGAAGACCACATCTGGTTTAAGATCAAGTCGAGAAACAGTGCCACGTATCATGTACATCGGGTTGCTACTATTCTTAATCAGCGAGGGAACGAATCTGCTACTGAAACCATTTTTTATGATAAACTTACTAAAGTGGTTGATATTAATGCCTTTGTTTATGATGCGAATGGAAAGCAGATTAAAAAGCTAAAAAAAAATGAAATCATAGACCGGGCTGCAGTAGATGGTGGGACCTTGTTCAGCGATGACCGATTAAAGCAAATTGATTTGACTCAAGGCGTATTTCCATACACCGTAGAAATTGAATATGAACTAGACTATAATTTTCTCTACTACATTCCATCTTCATGGTGGGGAGGAGAAGACATTTCTCATGAGCATGCTTCTTATCAACTGATTTATACGCCAGAGCTACAACCGCGCTACAAACTTTTCAACATCAAGGTTGAGCCGACAAAAACAAAATTGGACAATGGATTTGAATCGCTCACTTGGGAATTTAAAAACTTACAACCCAATAAAAGAGAAGTATATGGCCCGCCTATAGATGAAATCGTTCCCCATATTATTGCTGCTCCTAATGAATTTGAATACGATGGCTATGCCGGTAAAATGGAATCGTGGAAAAGTTTTGGCCAATGGATAAACACGCTCAACAAAGGCAGAGACGTGTTGCCCGATGAAACAAAAAGGAAAGTACACCAAATCGTTTCAGGGCTTACCACGAACGAAGAAAAAGTAAAAGCACTATATCAATTCATGCAAAACAAAACACGTTATGTCAGTATTCAATTGGGCATAGGTGGCTATCAACCTTTCGAAGCATCGGAGGTTGATAAAAACGGATATGGCGATTGTAAAGCACTTTCAAATTATATGATTGCACTGTTGAAAGAAGCAGGTATATCGGCTAATTATATTTTGATACGCGCAGGAGCATCTGCGAATGCAATGAATGTAAATTTTCCGAGCACACAATTCAATCACGCCATTGCCGCAGTACCCAACGGAAGAGATACACTTTGGTTGGAATGTACCAGTCAAACAAATCCATTTGGGTATCAAGGTTTGTTTACCGGAGATCGAAAAGCGTTGATGATAACGCCCAATGGAGCAGAGGCGGTAAATACGATTCGGTATACGCCAGAACAAAATCAACAGACGAGGACAGCCAAGGTAACAATAGATTTAAATGGAAACGCACGAGCAAAAATCCGCACGATAAATTCAGGAACTCAATACGAAAATGATGGCTTGTGTTGGGTACTTGCAGATAGGGTAAAACAAAAAAAGTGGATCGAAGAAAATACACAAATTCCAAACTTCAATATCAATTCATATTCCATGACGGATATAAAAAATAAAATTCCTTCAGCCGTAGTGAATATGGAGTTAACACTAAACAGGTATGCTTCGGTGAGCGGCAAAAGGTTATTTATGACCCCAAACATAATGAACCGTATTACAAACATTCCCGAAATGACAGCCGAACGAAAAACTGATGTGGTACGCAAAACAAATTTTATTGATTATGATACGGTCGTTATTAGTATCCCGGAAAATATTTACCCAGAGTTTTTGCCAAATGTTGTAAAAATTGATTCAAAGTTTGGCGAGTATGAAACGGGTTTCAAGTTTGATGCAGGCAAGGTGATTTACACACGCAAGTTGAAAATGTGGAAGGGCCGTTTTCCCAAAGAAACCTACAATGAACTAGTCGAGTTCTACAAAAACATAAATAAGGCCGACCATATTAAGTTGGTCTTCCTCAATAAAACGTAATCACTTTAGTGGTGATGCGTGTTCTTTTGAGAAACTCTTGTAAACGAGCTTGTCGGCCAACGAGGGGAAAAGTTTATTAATCCAAACAGCGGCTTTGCCCTGGGTTGTCAATATCACAAAATTCTTTCGTTTCACTGTTGCATCATAAATGTGTTGTGCGCACACTTCTGCGCTCATCATTTTTTCTTCATCGCGGGGTGATTCGCCTTGCCTCGAACCATCTTTTGTTAACGCCCTATTTCTGATGTTTGACGTGGTGAAACCGGGGCATGCCGTGAGAACATGTATATTACGATACAGCATTTCGGTGCGCAACACTTCTAAAAACCCGTTGAGTGCAAACTTGGAAGCCGAATACCCGGTGCGAGCCGGCAAACCCCGGAACCCTGCGATGGAAGAAATACCCACAACACTTCCTTTGTTCTTAATGATTTCGGGCAAACAAGCTTGGGTGGCGTACAGCACACCAAAAAAATTGATGTCCATCACTTTTTTTACAACACTCAAATCAACTTCTTCAAACAACGCGCGCATGGTAATGCCCGCGTTGTTGATGAGCACATCAATTTTCCCAAACAAGCGCAACGCTTCTGTAGCCATTTTTTTATTGTCGTCTTCCACGCTAACATCGCTTTGGAAGCATTCCACCGAAATCCCTTTTTGTTTTAAATCGGCCACAGCCAAATCAATGTCGCTTTTATTTCTTCCGGTGATTAAAATTTTCGAACCGTTTTTTCCGAAAACTTCAGCCAGTGCTTTTCCAATTCCGGAAGATCCGCCCGTGATGATTACTACTTTATCTTTCATTGTGATTGTGCATTTAAAAAATTAGTTTTTTTTGCTTAACCCAACACCCACATTTTTAGAGGAGGACGAACGTATTAGTTCATCAACATCTCAATGTCTTCGCGGGTCAAGGCTTTGATTACGCTCTCTTCGCTTTGGATTAAATTCTCGGAAAGCTTGAGTTTGTGTTTTTGCAGTTGCAGTATTTTTTCTTCTACCGTGTTTCGGGTAATGAATTTGTAAGTGAAAACTTTTTTCTTCTGCCCAATGCGGTGCGCGCGGTCGGTGGCCTGTGCTTCTACGGCCGGATTCCACCACGGATCGAGAATGAATACATAATCGGCTTCGGTTAGATTGAGGCCGAGCCCGCCTGCTTTGATCGAAATCAAAAATATCTTAATGTTTTTGTCTTTGTTGAATTTTTCTACTTGCTCCTTACGATCGGTGCTGGAGCCATCCAAATACGCAAACGGAATTTTTCTGGAGTGGAGCAACTCTTTTACAATATCGAGGTGTTTTACAAACTGACTGAATATTAAAAGCTTGTGGCCTTCAAGCATGGCGTTTTCGATCATGTAAGAAATGTCTTCCAGCTTTCCGGAACTGCCCGAATACCTCATGTCAATCATGCGCGGGTGATTCGAAATTTGCCGCAACTTGGTCAACCCTTCCAGAATCGTCATTTTAGAATTGTTGATGCCCTCCTTATCAATTTGATCTAAAATTTTGTGGCGGTAATACGATTTCACCTCTTCGTATTTTTGCTCTTGTTCGGCCGTCATGTTGGTGAAGTGAATGTTCTCCACCTTTTCGGGTAAATCGGTTGCTACCTGAGATTTCAGCCTTCGCAAAACAAACGGACGAATGATGCCGTTGAGCCGTTTTGTTTTTGCTTCGTCTCCTTTTTTCTCGATGGGCAACTGATATTCGTTTTTGAAAAATGTCTGCCCGCCCAACAGCCCGGGATTGATGAACGTCATTTGCGACCAAAGATCGAGGGTTGTGTTTTCGAGCGGTGTACCCGTAAGTGTTAGCCGAAACCTGCTTTGCAACTGCATCACTGCTTTGGCAATGTTAGACGAAGGATTTTTTATTACCTGCGATTCGTCAAGGATGATGTAGTTGAAATGGAATTTTGATAACAGATCGATGTCCAGCCGCGTGATGCCGTAGGAGGTTAGTACCACATCGTATTTGCCAAACTGAGAAACATCTTTGTTGCGAAAGGTTCCGGTATAGGTAAAAATCTTTAGGTCAGGAGTAAATTTGGTAGCCTCCATTTCCCAGTTGTAAATCAACGAAGTGGGCATAATGAGCAGTGATGTTCCGGCATTCTCTTCTTCTTTTTCTGATTGAAGCAATGCCAATGTCTGTACGGTTTTCCCCAAACCCATGTCATCGGCCAGGCAACCCCCGAGGTGAAACTCATTTAAAAACTTAAGCCAGTTGTAGCCAGCCTTTTGATAAGGGCGGAGCGTTCCTTGAAACCCGCTGGGCAACTCGGCATCGCGAATGCCGGTGAACGACTGAAGGTTTCGCAGCCGATCGCTCATGTGTACTTTAGCCAATTTGCCCTCTTCCAACTCTTGCAACAAACTGATGTGGTGTTTTTTAAGCACAGGTTTTTCGTTTGTGCCGTGTGTTTCACTGAGCGCAAACAAGTCGCCATACTTGATCAGCCAAGCTTCGGGAATGATGGCGATTTCGCCATTGGGCAATTTAAATTCTACCTTTTTTTTCAGAATGAGTTTTCGCAGTTCCTTAAACGAAATTTCAAATTCGCCAAACCGGATTTTTGCGTGGATATCAAACCAATCGATATTTTCTTTTACTTCAAGTTCAATAACAGCTTTGCCTACAAAATATTTTTTGTCTTTGTTGTCGGGCTGGCTTACTTCAAATCCCAGATTTAGCAAGTTTACCCGGTTCTCGTTCAGCCATGAAAAAGCATGGGCTTTTTCAACCGCTGCCCGAAACCCCCGAAGCGGCAAGCCTAGCTTTATTAATGTTTGCGAGTATTTTTTTTCGGCTTCGGTATTTCGCTTGATGCGATGAAAAACATAATCGTTGTCTTTTTTTTCAACCGTTACACTTACACCGGTGAAAGCATCACCCCGAAATTTGTTTTTACCGTATCGGAAGGATAGATCGAATACAATTTTTCCGGCCTCGTCATTGGCAGGAGCTTCTGTGTTTTCATTTTGTTCGAACAATGCCGGAACTTCTTGAGTTGTTGCCGTAGCAAGCTCGGAAATAGTAAGCAGCGGGTGGGGGTCGAACTCGTGTTTGGCAATTTCAAACCCCGAGGCTTCAATGTCATCGAAGGAAGCAATGAGGGGTGCAATAAATTTATTGTAATAGGTCTCTTCTAAATTTTTAGGAATGACCACATGCTTCTTAGACAAAAACGGTTGAAGTTTTTTCCCATCCACAAACTTTTCAAACCCATAAAGCTTGCCTTTGAAAACCATCCAGGCCGGCTGGCGGCAAATTAAGTAAGCAACCGGATCGGGGATTTCAACTTTTTTTCCTTTGTAACTGATGGTGGGATAATAGTTGGTAGAATCGTCACTTCGTTTAAAATGGAATTGAATGGTGGCGCGCTCGTCCAGCACTTCTACCTTTCGCCACGTTGGCTCTCCATCGTTCCCCATTTCAAAAAGAAGTTTGCCTTTCATCTTTTCAAGTATGCTTGCCCTTCGTTTTTCCATGTAAAGCTCGATTTGCTCTTGCAGTGGCTCATCCCCTTTTTGGGGATGATAAACCTTACTGAAAAACTCTTCGGGCTTCATTATTTTTTTAGAAAAATGTTTCAGCACGGCATCTTGCCCCATACTGTCCATCAGATCGATAAGTTCAAAGTCGCGGGTGTCGAGGCCTTTAGTAAATTCGCGCGCATTTTTTGACGAGATGCTTTGGTGCTGATAGGTGAGCTTGCCCTTTTCATCCAAGTGCACGATGAAGGATTCGAAAACATAGCCGAGGTACTCGTGCTGGTACAACGAGTAAATAATTTGAAAAGGCTGTGTAGCAGATACTTTCATGATACCAATGAGGCTGCCTCAAAAAGTAATGTTTGTCGGGTTGAGCGGGTCAAAACTTTTGTTTGGACTCAAAATAGTCTTGGCTACGCTCAGACGGACAATTCAAAGATGCTTTTTGAGGCAGCTTTCTCCATTTTATGGACAATTCGCAAAAAGCCGAATTGCAACTTACTATTTTTTTATGAATTTTTTTAAGGAGAAAGCCTAAAAAACCTCACCCAGATTGACAAAAATTCCTTGTGAGCCGCCCATGCCGAAGCCATAATCCATGGCAATATTGGTACGAGAATATTTGTTGAATTTTGTTCTTAACCCAAACCCGGCAGCGGGAGCAATATGGTTAAAAGCATTTGAGGGCCAGTCAGAAAAACTTTGGGCATTGGCAAAAACAACACCTCCAAACAATCCATTTTTTGAAATAAGAAAACGGTATTCGGCTTCGAGGTAGAGCATATTTTTGCTGCGAAACCTTCCTTGAATATAGCCACGCCCGGTGTTGCTGTACGTATCCCAACCGGTGCTCGGCAAATCAAGGTAAGGAGGGTTGCCATTGAGTGTAATAGAGTTGTAGCTCCAAAATGCCAGAATGTTTTGGCTCTTGCGTGGGAACGGAACATAATGCCGCAAGTCTAAAAGCAACGATTGCCAATGCGAGTTGCTGCCGAGTGCAGGCAGGTTATCGCGCAACGTAAAGTTGGCGTATGTGCCACCCGCAGGGTTAATGGAATTGAGCCGGTTATCGAACAAAAGGTTTAATAAAACTCCCGATGACATAGAGCTGCCCGAAATGCCATAGGCATCAATGTTAGAGATTACCACCGAGTCGCCATCGAAACTATTTGGCGATGTGCCCGAGATCTGCCAGTGATAATCGAGCGCGTAACCAATTCCCGCGTATAGATTTGGTCTGAGTCGTTTCAAAACGGTTTGATATAACCTCAAATAATTAAACGACTGGTTGGCAAATTTATTCAAGCTGGTGTTGCCCCCGAGGCCATAGGTTTTTTGTGGGTACGAATAATACCTCCAGTCGTTAACAATATTGAATTTGTTTCCCTTGGTCCAAAGGTTGCTTTGAAGGTGAACGATGGTCTGTTTAAGCTGTGTATAAACCGCATCGACATAGACGTTAGAAAGTTTTGCGACTTTATCTTCGCTTGTATAAAAAGCCCCATTGGCAACAACGATACCCGCGAGTCCACTCGATAGCGAATAGCCTACGGAAGGCGAGCCTGAAATATGTATTCTCCCCGTCTTTTTCTTGAGCGTGTCGCGCTTCATAATTTTTTTGCCCAAGATATTTTCAGCCACGTCTATAATATCTCTCTGCTTGGAATAATCGACCGTATCGGTTTGGGCATTTGCGGTAATGGAAGCCGAAAAAATGCTTGCAATTGCAAGGGTGCGAAACGTCATGAATCTTGTACCAAGTAAAAAATTAATGCTCTAAGACGCAGGTGCGTTCTAAAAGTTTAAGCAAAATTAATATTTCCAGCTTTTTAAGTCGGCATTTTTTGGTGCGCTTTCGCTGATGCGTTTTAAAATCTTGGGTAAGTACAGGGTGTTGTACCGCAAACGGGAAACATAATTCGGATTGTTCTGGTCGCCATTCCAACAGTGCTCTGCGCGGTTGCCGTAATCTACTTCGCCACCATAAAACGGAGACTTTGTTTTCTTTAGGAAATCTTCCATCAGATACACCGCGTTGTTTAAATAATAGTTGTCCATATCGCCACAGTAAATATGGATTTTACCCTGCAACTTGGGGCCAAGGGTTTTCCAATCGCGTTCCAATATGTAACGCAAGTCGTAATTTTCTTTCCAATAGTTTGCCACATCGCGATCGATCTCCCCGGTTTCTTTGTTAAAAATCCGTTTGGGGTAACCATCTTCACCTTGTGGTGAATAGACAGCCTCCCAAATATCCCATTGCTGGCCGGAGCGCGAGTGGGTACCAAGTGCCAGTTCGTAATGATTGGTTTCTTCCATGGTGTTTTGAATCTGGCCCAGGTAGTTGCGGTGTGCCGGCTTAGGGAGTTTTTTAAAATCGCTTTCGTACCAATACGCATTTTTGTCTTTGTAAAGATCGACCAGGCAATACGCTCGAAAGTCGATGGGATCGGGGCAAGCAGCAAAACAACCGTTGAACTCATCGGGGTAAAATAGTTGTACGGCCAAGGCTTCCCATCCACCCGTGGAGCCCCCATACGTAAACCGAGCCCAGCCCAGCCCAATGCCTCTAAATTTCTTTTCAATTTCAGGAAGCAACTCGTACATGATTGCATCGCCATAAGGTCCAACGTTGGCCGAGTTTACAGCATACGAGTCATCATAATAGGGGTTGGCGTGTTGTATCTCGATAATCAGAAACCTAGGAAAATTTTTGCTCGTCCATTGTTTGTAAAAATTGTAGGCTTCTTGTTTTTGAAATTTGCGGTAGCCGTATATGCCAAACCGGTCGCTGTAATCGCTGGTATCCATTTTCGGGTCGGGAGCTTCGGTGCTGAACCCGCCAAAGTCATCGGGGAAGTGCCCGTGAAAAACCATGAGCGGGTAATGCGCTTCGGGGTGTGCGTCA
Source organism: Bacteroidota bacterium (assembly GCA_018267285.1). GTDB lineage: Bacteria > Bacteroidota > Bacteroidia > Cytophagales > Cyclobacteriaceae > ELB16-189. The sequence goes on from JAFDYU010000015.1 coordinate 113,547, forward strand.
AAACCTTCTGGAACCAACACGTGTGCACCCAGGTACATAGGCCTTCCATAAAACTCACTCAATTTTTTGCTCTGGATTTTGATGTGCTTAATGTATTTGGTGTCTATTGGTTCTTTTATGGGTTCAATTTTTTGATCGAGGTCTGCTTTGAAAATTTCTGCATGAGCCGCACGGATAGAAATTTTTTTCGGCTTGCTGTAAAAGTTTCCGGGCTTGGTGTTCCAATGTTGGCCTTCACCCTGATCGGGAGGCAATTTTACGGTGTGGCCGCTCTTCAGCTTAAAAGTTTCATAACGGTTGAGCAGCACTTGAAAATAATAATCGCCTTCCGGAATATTTTGAATCGAACGGATGGGAAACCCAAAAGCTTTTTCGTCTATCACAATTTCTTGGCCGGGCTTCATCCCTTCCACATCAAGGCCAAAGATCAGTTGTGTATTAAGGCCATCGTTAATTTGCATACGCGGCTCGCTTTTGTCGTTCTTTGCCAACATGAGCAAGAGCCGGCCGTCTTGTGCTTCGGCTGCCATCTTTTCGGAAAATGAAATAGTGAAACGAAATGAACCCGACTGCCGGGAGCAACTCAGAGCTAATAGGCACAACAAAATCAAACATTGGCTTCGCATAATAGAAGGTTTAAGGAGAGGAAGATAGCTCGCATTTTGGTGGATTAAAAACATTCTATTCCATAATTGATAAAGGGTTCTTTTTGGTGACTAAAGTATTTTTTCGATTATCTTTGATTATGGACATTTACCTTGTTGAAGACGACAAAATATATTCGGATTTCATCCGAAAGTCGCTGAGTCAGAATTCGGATTACAAAGTCACGGCTTTTTCAAATGCCGAAGATGGGCTCAATGCCATTGAAGCAAAGTTGCCCGAAGTATTAATCATTGATTACAAACTGCCGGGCATGACCGGGATAAACCTGTACGAAACAATCAAACCCAAAATAACGGATGCCCATAAAGTTATTATGCTCAGCGCAATAGACGATGGCAACATGGTGCTGAACTTTATACAAAAAGGTGTGCGCGATTATGTAATCAAAGATGAAAACGTGATCGATGCCCTGGAAGCCGTTATCGAGGGGAAGGAGGATTATTTTTTCCAATAAAAAAACGGAAAGGTAAAATCAATTTAAAAGTTGAGCCCGCGCCCTCAATACTTTCGCAGAGCAAATCGGCTCCCATTTTTTCGGCAATGGTTTTGGCAATGAACAAACCATGACCCGAGGAGGTCTCTCCGCCTGTGGGTTTTGCCGTTAGCGTTTGAAAACGTTGAAATAATTTTTGCCGGTCGGCTGCGCTGATGCCCGGCCCCTGATCTTGAACAGCAACCTCAATGGTTTTTTCATGACAAAGCACCCGGATGTTTACTGTTTTATTTTCCGCTGAAAATTTCACCGAGTTTGAAATCAGGTTTTCAATAATGCGGCTTAAATGATTTTTATCAGCGCGAATGAGCAACGCTCCCGGAGTTTCGATAGTAATTTCGATCTTCTTTTCTGAGGCAATGGGTTGATATTGTTTTACCAAAGCCGAAACCAAAGCCGACACATTTAGTTCGGCTTCATCCAACTCAATCCCTTTCTCGCCAATCTTACGGCTGTCCAGAAGATTGCGTACCATACCCAAACCATCTACCGAAATCTGATGAATCTTCCCCAAGTATTCTTTCTGTTCTTCGGTAAAATTTGTTTTGCTAAGATGGATTAATTGAACAAGGGCAAAAATTCTGTTGAAGGGCCCTTTCAAGTCGTGTGATACCAAGCCGATGAGTTGAAGCTTTTCATGATTGAGTTTATCAAGTTGCAGATTTTGTGCTTCAAGTTCGAGTACGTGCTTACGTATCGTTCGGCCTTGCAGGCGCAGAATGCGTGCTTGTTTTTTCATCTTCACGAGAATAAGAAAAAGCACACCAACCGCAACAATCAAAAGCCCATTAATCAACACCTGAAGCATAAGCCCAAGTTAGCGGCTTACCATTTAGGATTTGATATTATCGCATTTTTATTTCCTGCTTTTGAACCACCGGTACTTTAATCGTGATGCCATGAACGGCTATCCGGATAGATCCCTCAAAAGACAGTTCATATTTTTTTCCACCGAGAAAACCAAAAACGGTATTTAATAAACCCCCATCAAGAGCAAGCTGTGCCGTGAGCGGAGCTGAAAAATCAGCTTGAGCCGGGATGAGGAGATTGAGGTGCTGATTTATTTCAGCCGATTTTTTCCCGTCCACCAAGATGTTGATGTTCACACTCTTCAGTTTCATTTTTAACTTGTTCGGATTGTAAAAAACAGCATTGCCCTTTAGTATGGGTTTTCCCTTGTCGCCAATGTCGATGGCAATTTCATTTACGCCCTTAAAAACCACCGGTTCTTTTGGAGCGCAGGCATTCCAAGCCAGCGAAATAGAAAGTAGAAAGAAATAAATGAGTGGACGATAAAATATTTTCATGGCCGCAAAATTAACCGATTAAATTTGATGCATGGAACAGTATGGTTTATTTGAAAAAGTAGCCGAAGATTTAGCCAACGAGGGCATTTCCATTGTTGATAATTTTCTCGAACCGATTGAGGTTGCTGCCATCTGCGCGGAAGACGAATTTAAAAACAGGGTGTTACTGTTTAAGAAAGCAGGCATAGGCAAAGCAGGGGAAAGACAAATCAACGAAAACATTCGAGGCGATTATATCCGATGGATTGATAAAACGTCTGCGTCAAAACCGATACAGATTTATTTGGAAAGACTGAAGCAATTAAGGATCTTTTTAAATCAGGCATTATTTTTAAGCCTGAAAGATGAGGAGGTACACCTAACGGTCTATCCGCCCGGAAGTTTTTACAAACGCCATCTGGATCAGTTTAAAAAAGACGACCACCGAAAACTCTCGGTCATCTGCTACTTAAATCAAAATTGGAAACCTGAAGTAGGTGGGCAGTTGCGTGTCTATTTTAAAAATGAAACCAAAGATTTCTTCCCGCTTGCAGGCCGGTTGATTTGTTTCCGCAGCGACCTGCTTGAGCACGAAGTTTTACCCGCCACTCGCGAAAGACTAAGTTTAACTGGCTGGATGTTGGATCGAATTAGTAATTGATTAGAGATTTTTTATTCGAGCACTGTGTAAATATATTATGCAGTTATGTGTGTAATCCATACTAACCTTCTAATTTTGTTCGGCAAGATAAATTCATAAGTCATGAACTACCGCATTGAAAAAGACACCATGGGCGAGGTACAAGTGCCGGCCGACAAATATTGGGGCGCACAAACCGAACGCTCGCGCAATAATTTTAAAATTGGTCCGGCAGCCAGTATGCCACATGAAATTATTTATGCGTTTGCCTATTTGAAGAAGGCAGCCGCCATGGCAAACAACGAACTTGGCGTTTTGGCTACCGAAAAAAAAGATTTGATTGCCAAAGTTTGCGATGAAATCCTTGCCAGGAAATTGGACGATCAGTTCCCCTTAGTTATCTGGCAAACAGGCTCGGGCACACAAAGCAACATGAACGCCAATGAGGTGATTGCGTACCGTGCACACGTGATGAGTGGAGGCAAACTTACCGATGAAAAAAAAGTACTTCATCCCAATGACGATGTAAACAAATCGCAGTCGAGCAACGACACTTTTCCTACCGCCATGCACATTGCCGCGTACAAGCAGGTGATGGAAATCACGTTGCCGGGAATGAAAAAACTTCGCGATACGCTCGCAAAAAAATCGGAAGAATATAAAAAGATTGTGAAGACCGGACGCACGCATTTTATGGATGCAACCCCGCTTACCCTCGGGCAAGAATTTTCGGGATACGTACAGCAGATAGACAACAGCATGCGCGCAATAAACAATGCACTCGGAGCCGTGCACGAGTTGGCGCTAGGTGGCACGGCCGTAGGCACAGGGCTCAACACACCTAAAGGCTATGATGTGCTGGTGGCAAAAAAGATTGCCGAACTCACGGGCTTTCCTTTTGTTACTGCTCCCAATAAATTTGAAGCGCTCGCGGCACACGATGCCATGGTAGAACTTTCGGGTGCGTTGAAACGCGCAGCCGTTTCGTTCATGAAAATTGCAAACGACATACGCATGTTAAGCTCGGGGCCACGCTCGGGCATTGGAGAAATTATTATTCCCGATAACGAGCCGGGCTCTTCTATCATGCCGGGCAAAGTAAACCCCACACAGCCCGAAGCCATGACCATGGTGTGTGCCCAGGTTATCGGCAACGATGTAGCGGTATCGGTTGGCGGAGCCACCGGCCATTTTGAATTGAATGTTTTTAAGCCGGTGATAGCAGCAAACGTATTGCAGAGCGCACGGTTAATTGGCGATGCTTGTGTTTCGTTTAACGATAATTGTGCGGTGGGTATCGAACCCAACTTGGCCATCATCAAAGAACACATGGAAAATTCGCTGATGCTGGTAACCTCGCTCAACACACACATCGGTTATGAAAACGCGGCAAAAATTGCCAAGAAGGCACACAAGGAAAACAAAACCTTGCGCGAAGCTGCCGTGGAATTAGGCTTGCTCACTTCAGAACAATTTGACCAATGGGTGCGCCCCGAAAAGATGGTGGGCAGCTTGGACAAATAGAATACATCTTAGAGAGGGAGTATACTTACGTTTTTTTTCTTACGGCAACACAACGAAACCCCAACCAACCCTCAGGCTTTTGGTATGTTTGTTTTGAATCGAATCGGGCGTCCGCAGCTGTCAGTTGAAAATTTCCACCAACAGCAATTCCATTTTTAGATGTCATTTCAGATACATTTCCGTGCATACAGCAGAGTCCGTACTGATTCGGAAAGAAAGAGAATGCAGGAAAAATACCACCCTTTGCCTTAACCAAATATTTTTTGTCATTTTCGCATGGCGTATCGTTACGTATAGCCATTAACAAACAGCCTTTAGAATTGCGCCCGTCCACTTCGTATATTTTTTTCAGCTCGTTCTTTATGGCTTGATCTTTTGCTTTTGAAACCGAAAGTGCATAAGCCGACCGAGCTATGTTCTCCCACTCTGCGGCATCTGGAAGAAAAACAGTCCATTTCCCTTTTTCCTTTTTATCAGCAAGAAGTTTAGCGTTACGCCAAATAACATAAGCTTTCGCTTGTTCAAAACTGATTCCTACAATTGGGTACTCCCAAACGTTGGGAGGGATAACAGCAGCTTTGGGTGCAGCAAAGACTGCGCTTGACTTAGATCGTTCGCTATAAATATGAGTTGTATTAACTTCGGGGCCTTCATAATCTTTATTGATCGACAGCTCAGCATTTCGGAATACGGGGAGAAAATAATCATTCAGTAATGAGGTATCGGGCATCGGGTTTATGGATGGGAAATCTACATCCCCGTATTCGGTTTCCTCATTGGCAACCGAATACATAAAAACGAACCAGTCGGCAATGGTGATTTCGGTATCGTCTGCATACAAACCATTGTTTACGGGCTGCATACCTGGAGGCTGTGCGTAAATTGATAACGACAGCAATAAAGAGAGAATGGTGATAAGAGTTTTCATCCGTGTTTTTTTGTTGAGTTAACAAATTAGTTGGAAAAAAATATTTTTACTCCACTTGTAGTCAAAAAAATTTTAATTGGAACAGTTAGGCGAAAGCTGAGAGCAAATCGATTCTTTACGAAAATAATTTAGCAACTTGTGCCAAATCCACATTACCACCCGAGAGGATTATCCCCACTCGCTTGCCTTTGAATTTTTCTTTCGATTTGAGCACTGCCGCAAAAGGCACGGCACCGGAGGGCTCCACAATAATTTTCATCCGATCCCAGATCAACCGCATGGCCGCAACGATTTCGGCATCCGTAACCGTGATCACTTCTTTCACATTTTCTCGAATGATGGGAAACGTTTTTTCGCCTACCGTAGCGAGCAGTCCATCGGCAATACTCTGCGCCTGAGCGGGTTCAATTTTACCACTGATGAATGAACGAAACGTATCGTCCGACCCGGCAGGCTCAGTGCCAACCACAACCGTTGAGGGCGAAAAATATTTTGCGGCAAGGGCTGTTCCGCTAATCAAACCACCGCCACCAATGGGTACAAGCAAAAAATCTAAGCCTTTAATATCTTCAAGAAATTCTTTGGCTGCGGTTGCCTGTCCGGTCATCACATCGTAATTGTTGAACGGGTGTATTTCGGTGGCACCCGTTTTTGCAATAACTTCAGCCAGCAATTTTTCGCGTGCCGGAATTGTTGGCTCGCATTCAAAAATTTGTCCTCCAAAACCCGCCACTCCGTTCTTTTTAATTTGAGGCGTAGTACTGGGCATTACGATATACGATTTGATTCCAAGGATTTGAGCGGCACGGGCAACGGCTTGTGCGTGATTGCCCGATGAGTGAGCGGCTATTCCATTCTTCTTTTGTTCTGCAGAGAGCTGCAGTCCTGCGTTGGTGGCACCGCGCGCTTTAAAGGCCCCCACTTTTTGAAGATTCTCACACTTAAAAAAAATGGAACAACCCGCAATGTCGTTGATGCTTGTGCTCGTCATCACCGGAGTGTGGTGAATGTAAGGCTTGATGCGCTCGTGTGCCTGCTCGATCGATTCTTTGGTGATCATAAAATCCATTTTATTTTTTCGTCTACCGATTTTCGTTTCCGTGGAGGCAATCCTTCTTTAGGCATCCCCACATGGATGAAGCCAATCAACTTGTCTTCGTTGCGTAATCCAAAAAAATCTTTTGCTTCTTCAAAATTAGTGATGCCCCCGGTGCTTAGATAACAGCCAACGCCATAGACGGTAGCCGTAAGGTAGATGTTTTCGATAGCGCAAAAAACAGCACCCATTTCTTCCCATTCGGGAAGGCTCTTTTTTTCATCGCGTTTCATACCCACGGCAATGATGTGCGAAGATTCAAACGGTTTGGTCTTCAGCCCCTCGTATTTTTTTTCATCGAATGTACCGTTAGCCTGCGTAACCTGTTTATAGCATTCGCCTTGAAACGCTGCCAATTTTTTCAAACCATCGCCCGTGAAAACAACAAACCGCCACGGCTCGGTAAGTCGGTGTGTGGGCGCCCAGTTGGCATTTTCCAACATTTGTTTGACGATGGCATCGTCCACTTTTTGGCCTGTGTAATCTTTCGGGAAAACGGATCTGCGCGAAAGGATGAGCTCGTTGAATGCCTCAGAGGTGATCTTCATGGACAAGAAAAATAAAAAACAAAAACTATTCAGCAGGCAATTTTACCCACCCTGCGCTCGTGTCGGCCACCCTCAAAGGAGGTGTGCAAAAACCGATCGAGTATTTTTTCTGCAAGTTCAGGGCTTATCCATCGCGCAGGCAAGCACAAAATGTTAGCGTTGTTGTGCTGACGTGCAAGCGCACCCAATTCCTCGTGCCAGCATATCGCAGCGCGGATACCCTGATGTTTATTGGCGGTAATGGCTACTCCATTTGCACTGCCGCAAATGAGCAAACCCAACTCAAACTCTTTTTTCTCTACAGCCGAGGCAACCGGATGTGCAAAGTCGGGATAATCGGCAGGCTCCAGGCTGTGGGTTCCAAAATCTTTGGCCTCATACCCGTTTTGTTCGAGCCATTTTTTCAAATGCTCTTTCAGTTCGTAACCCGCGTGATCTGCCCCTACGGCTATTTTTTTCATGAGAGCGGTTGTTGATCAGCCTTAAGTTCTTTTTCTTCTTCCTGCTGCTTGCGCTTCACCACCATTGCCGATATGAAGATACTTATTTCAAACAACATGTAAAGTGGCAAAGAAATTAATAGTTGACTGAACGGATCGGGCGAAGGAGTGATGATGGCACCCATAACGAGAATAACAATGATGGCGTGCTTGCGGAATTTGCGCATAAACTGAGGCGTGAGAATTCCAACTTTGGTAAGAAAATACACCGCCACCGGAAACTGAAATAATAATCCGCTGCCGAGCACCATGCCAACAATGGTAGAAACATAAGACGTGATGTCAAATTCATTAACGATCTTATCGCTGATGGAATACGTTGAAAGGAACCAAACTGTCATGGGCGAAAGGATAAAGTACCCGAAGGTCACACCCAATAAAAAAAGAAACGTTACGGCAAACACCGCACCTCGCGAATTGCTTTTTTCCTTTCTATAGAGCCCTGGTTTTACAAAACGCCAGATTTCCCAAAACACATACGGGAAGGAAATGATCAGCCCGATTACAAAAGATGCGGTGATCGACATCATAAACTGGCCGGTCATGTTGCGGCTCTGCACTTTAAAATGAAACGGCTTAGCACAAAGCGAATCTTCGGCTCCCACCAGTTTCCCAAGCTTGCACATCCATTCAAATGTTGGAAAATGAATGTCGGCCGGGCCGAAAATAATATGATCGAAAATCCAGGGCACAAAAAGGAACGCAAGGATTGTAAAAATAAAGATGGCGGCTACCGAACGCACTACGTGCCAGCGCAACTCCTCGAGGTGATCGAGGAAGGACATTTCTTTTTCTTCAGACATCAGCTAAACAACGGGAATTTTTTCATCAACACATTCACTTTCTTCTTCGTGCTTTTTAGATGCTTTTCGTCTTGTGGTTTTTGAAGAGCCTCATCAATCAACTCCACCACACGCACCACATCTTTTTCTTTCATGCCACGGGTGGTAACAGCCGGTGTGCCGATGCGCATCCCCGAAGTAACCATAGGCGATTGGGTATCGAACGGCACCATGTTTTTGTTGATGGTGATGTCGGCCTTGATCAACGCTTCTTCGGCTACTTTACCGGTTAGGTTTTTCGAACGGAGGTCGATCAACATCAAATGGTTGTCGGTACCTCCCGAAATAATTTTATAGCCGCGATCAACGAAAGCCTGTGCCATTGCTTTGGCATTCTTTGCCACCTGAACAATGTATTGCAAGTAGTCATCGGACAGGGCTTCGCCAAAAGCCACGGCTTTAGCTGCGATCACGTGTTCGAGCGGCCCTCCTTGTGTGCCCGGAAAAACGCCCGAGTCCAGTACCGAAGATATTTTTCGCAATTCGCCTTTGGGTGTTTTCAATCCAAAAGGATTGTCGAAATTTTTGCCGATCATAATCAAGCCACCGCGCGGCCCGCGCAACGTTTTGTGCGTGGTGGTGGTAACGATGTGGCAATGCTCCATCGGGTCGTTAAGCAATCCACGCGCAATTAACCCGGCCGGATGCGAAATATCGGCCATCAATAACGCGCCCACGCTATCGGCTGCTTCGCGCAATTTTTTGTAATCCCAATCGCGGCTGTAGGCAGAAGCGCCACAGATAATCATTTTGGGTTTTTCGCGTTGGGCCGCTTCCACAACTTTATCGAAATTGATCAACCCGGTTTCTTGCTCCACACCATAGAACGAAGGCTGGTAAAGCTTTCCAGAAAAATTAACCGATGAGCCGTGTGTTAAATGGCCGCCATGCGAAAGATCGAATCCCAAAATTTTATCGCCCGGTTTTAAGCAGGCCAGCATTACGGCTGCGTTGGCTTGTGCCCCCGAGTGTGGCTGAACGTTGGCCCATTCGGCTCCAAATAATTCTTTGATGCGGTCGATGGCAAGCTGCTCTACTTCGTCCACCACTTCGCAGCCACCGTAATACCGTTTGCCGGGCAAGCCTTCGGCATATTTGTTGGTGAGTACAGAACCCTGCGCCTTCATTACTTGTGGCGAAGTAAAGTTTTCGGAAGCGATCAACTCAATGCCGTGCTCCTGGCGTTGTTTTTCTTTTTCAATCAAATCGAAGACAAGCTTATCCCTTTTCATATCTTATTATAGATTATACAGATTCACACGTAAAAAACAGGAGGCCAAAAATAGGGAGAGATGGAAGATTTTACTAAGACATTTATTTGTAATGTTTCGAAAAGCGGATTACCACCCACCGCTGCTGCCACCGCCACCAAAACTTCCGCCACCGCCCGAAAAACTACTTCCGCCACTGCTCCAACCCGAGCTTGATCCGGAACTCCAGCCACCGGACCAACCAGAACCCGTGCGGCCTCCGCTTCCACTGTTCATTTTCTTGATCATCTTTTTGCCCCACTCGCTTCGTGCAAAAATTAACCGAAGGATTGGGATGGCGATGACGTAAAGGGCGAGCAAAACAAGCGCTGAGCTCCCTAAAATAATCCAGGGAAAGGTGGCATAAAACGGAATCAAGAAGGCATACAAACCCCAGCCGGTACAACCCTGAACGGATATGGCGAAAAGCGTGAACAACCCAAGGATGCCGAATATAAAGAGACCAAAAAATAGTTTTTCGGTAAAAGAAAGTTCTGAGGAGGGGCTGAGATCATCGGCCGTGTATTCTCCGCCAATCGCTTTTACGATGGCGCTAACTCCATTATTTATGCCTGCATCGTAATCGCCTCTGCGAAACTCAGGAGCAATTTCGTTGCGGATAATGCGGTTACTCTGTGCATCGGTGAGCACGCCCTCCAAACCCTGCCCCACCTCGATTCGCATTTTATGGTCGTCAACGGCTATCAGCAACAACACTCCGTTGTCTTTTTCCTTTTGGCCCAACTTCCATTTTTCGGCCACGCGCAACGAATAGTCTTCCAGTACCTCTCCATCAAGCGACTGAACTAGTAAAATTGCGATTTGATTTGAAGTGGAATCTTCGTAGGCTTTTAAAGTTTTTTCAAGCTGGTCGACCGTGGCTTGCTGCAACACGTGTGCGTCATCGTGTACGCGCTGATTCCAAAGTTCGGGCACTGCCTTTTGCGCGAAGGAAGTGGAAACAAAAAAAATGAAAACACTTTTTAAAAAAGTTGAACGTAAAAATCTAGCCATGTTAAATTCTATTTCTAACTTTTGATTTTTTTACCACGAATCGCTGGAACCCCCGCCACCAAAGCTTCCGCCACCACCAAAGTCAGACCCTGAATCCCACGAGCCCGAGCCACGCCCACCAAATCCACCGCCCAGCAATGTACCGGCTGCCCAATAGCCGCCAATGCCGCCACCACCTCCGCGCCTGCGCGACACGAGTACCAGCAACACAATAATAATGATAATGGTAGTCCAGGGCGAACGGCCACTGCGCTTGCGCACGGGCGGGTCGTTGTTTACATACTGCCCTTTGATTGCCTGAATGATGGAGAGCACACCTGCTTTCACCCCTTCGTCATAATTTCCCTGACGAAACCTTGGGGCAATTTCGTTTCGGTTGATGCGGCTGGATAGGGCATCGGTAAGCACACCTTCTAATCCCTGCCCCACGTCTATGCGCACTTTTCGGTCTTGAATAGAAATAAGCAAAAGCACCCCGTTGTCGTTTTCTTTGGTACCCAGTTTCCAGGCTTCGGCCACACGCAAACTGTAGCTGTCGATGTCATCGCCATGCAATGAAGGGATGATGAGCACGGCAATCTGGTTGGTGGTGGAATCGCGCTCGGCTTTCAGGGCAGCTTCGAGCTGTGCTTTGGTTGCTGCCGATAGCACCTGGGCTTCGTCATGCACCCAACTGCCGCCATGACCGGGCACATTCAACTGAGAAAAAGCGGAAGAAAAAAAAGAAAGCAGAAGAATCGTCAGCGATATTCTTTTCACAAAGGTTAGGGGTGCTACAAAAAACATTGAAAATAGATTTATTGAGAATAGATCATTCCACCCGTAAATCATCGTGCAGTTCGTTCACGTCATCGGGTGTTTTTACAAACCCTTTTTCCAGCAAGATTTCACCACACCGGATAATGGCCGCTTCAATGCCTTCAATCACTTTGCCTAGGCGTATATTTTGAATAATGCCCTGCACCATTTTGTCCCATTCTTTTTGTTCCACCACCTTGCTGATGCCGCGGTCGGCCATCACAATTACTTCGCGCTCGAAGAACGAGATGAAAATCATAATGCCAGTGCGGTGGCGGGTGTGGAAAACTTCCTCGCGAAGAAATGCAGCCTCTGCACGTTGGCGCGTGGCGCGGTCCAGGTGTTGCTGGCCTACAAAAATCTTTTGTATGGGAAGAAGATAATTCGAAGTTAAAAAGCCAATGAGGCCCACCAATACAACGGTTAGAAAAATCAGCAGCGGATCGTAGATGGCAAACGCATGGAAATAGCGATCGGCAAGAACGATCAACAAAAACGCCAGTGCGGCAGCCATCCCGGCAGCTCGGTAGTTGGCAATGGAATACATGCCACTTTTTTCAACAAACACCGGCACGATCTCGCCCGATATTTTGTCTTCGGCTTGGTGAACGGCCGCTTTAATCCGCTCCAGGTCCTGGGTTGTAAAACGATTGTGGAATGACATAATGCAAAATCGATTTAAGTCGATGTGCAAATTAATCAAACTAACGGGCAAATACATAAAGTTGAAAGATCTATTTCACCCGGTACTATCGCATTAATAAAATATTTGCCGATTGTTTCGGCTGAGTACCTTGGTTGAACAGAGCACGCAACCGATCCGGCTTGACAGGTTGGGTTCAATCCCCACCATCCACGTAGTGTTGTGCCTTTACACAGCCACTTAGACGCTACCTTAAAATAATTCTTAAATTGAAGAATGGATAGGCCATCTGAATAATAGATGGCTATCCATTTACATTTTAAAAATACTATGAAGCTGTGCCTCGCTTTTCTTTTAATTTTTTCTGTATTTCAGTATGACACCGCTGCTCAACCTAACAACCTGTTTACTAACCCAATCCATATAATAAAAAAATGCTCTGGCGATGACCGTTTCTTCTTTAGTTATATTGACCCATTTGGCGATTTACAAAATTCTTTAGCCCTCTTTAAAAGTATTAATCAGGACATAACAAACTTCGATATCCCATCAACACTTGTAACCTTTAGTTTTGATCAGGAATTGTACCCGGTGTACATAAAGGCGGGCGATTCTATTTTGGTTTATTGTAAAAATGACACACCTAAATATGAGTTCAAGGGTGGAAATATTGGTGAACTAAACTTTTTGCCGCGATTCGAAAAGAAATTTGGTTTCGTTGTGCCTCAGATGGCCGGGATTAAAATAACAAACCGAATAAACTATGATTATTATGCTGCCGAAAATAAGCGCATCTACAATTCAAGTATAGAATTCTTAAAGAAGAATAGCGACTCTTTGCATTTTTCAAAATCCTTTACACAATCTCTATCAAGCATGATAAGGTATCGATACCTTGTGCCTCTTTTAGCTCCCTTTTACACTAAGGAAGGGAAAGATTTTTCACGGAAAAAAATCCCGCCATCGTATATAGAAATGTTAAAAAACCTTAAACCGTTAATTTATATTTCGGATAGTACCAACAGCACACGGAATGAAGCAATGCTCAAGTTGTATAATGTGTTTTTATCCCGAGATTCTATAACGGGCGACCCGCTCCACGATTTTCACGTTTTGTACAAAGAAGGGAAAAAAAATTTTGAAGGCGTTCAAAAAGATATTGTATTGTTCCGTGTGATGAAAGACCATGCTGCAAAGGGTATCACTGGTTTTGATCAATATCTGGAAGATTTTGGAAAGGAGTGCAGCAACCCTTACTATGTGAAGTACATCGATAGCGTCTATAAAAGATTTAAACCTCAATATTTAAGCGAAGAGTTATTAAAAACAATATTGAAAAATCAGGCCGGAGAAGCAGTTGTTCTTGAAGACATCCTAAAAGCTGACGAAGGGAAAGTTGTTTATGTTGATTTTTGGGCAAGCTGGTGTGGGCCATGCCTTAATGAAATGCCCAATTCAAAATTAGTTGAAGAGAAATTGAAAAATGACCCGGTTAAATTTGTTTACATCTCTGTTGATTCTAAAAAAGAAGCCTGGACAAAATCGATCGATAAAAACAAACTAACATGCGAAAAGTGTGAGCATTATTTGTTGGATGATAAATCACCACTGGCAAAGTATTTTCAAGTCCCCCCGATACCCAAATACTTATTACTGAATAAAAAAGGTATGGTTGCTACGCCTGACGCCCCGAGGCCAAGTGATCCGAACCTTATGAATTTTATTGCCACACTAGTTAACTGATGTTCACAGCTGGACAAAAAACTAATTTTAAATGAAGTCAATCATGCAGAGTTATGATTCCAAATTAAGCAGGTGTGTTATCAGATTGAGCCTGTCGATATCCAATTACTGTGCAACCAAAACGCTTTCGACAAACTTCAGAAGGTATCCTTGGGTAGGCTGATAGTGTTTGAAAGCTTGCACAGCATCAGTACATAAAGACAGAAATATATATATCACCTCGCAATACTCTTCAAAACTTCGGGCATAACAAATTGCAGCGAAGAATATAGCTGTTGTCTGTTCAATAACACACTTAAATTTTTAACAAAGACCGCATTTGTTTCTACAAGATTATGGGTGCGGTTGTCGATCAAATCAATTTGGATGCAATAGGTTTTTTGCAGCGGGAAATAATTTTTCAGTTCAACTTCGGTAGCTTCGCGGATAAGCCCCCGTACTTTAAAGTCTGTGTTAACCCGATTGTTGTTTTTAAAGTTTTCGATAAACCGATAGTTAAAATCGGACTTTAGCGAATCTACAATACGTGCCGCCAGCACGGTAACGTTTGCCTGCACAACAGAATCTTCATTTGTAGATAAACTTATTTTGAAAAGACTATCGATGCTAACGGAGTGGCGTTGGGCAGAAGCAAGATTGGCAAAGGAGACCAACAAAACAGCCATTAAAAATCTATTCATATTTCTTTTTAAGCAAACTACAATTACCTTATGGTTTATGCAAACAAAAAAGCCAATGTCGCGATGCTTCGCGATCATTGGCTAATTTCAAATCACCGAATTAACGAATTAATTTATCCGTTCATCGAGATCAAAAACTCTTCGTTGTTGCGGGTGCCTTTCATTTTAGACTGTAAAAACTCCATGGCCTCAACCGAGTTCATATCGGCCATGAACTTGCGCAAGATCCACACACGCTGCAGTTCTTCTTCTTTCATCAACAAATCTTCTCTGCGCGTGCCCGAAGCCGGCACATCGATGGCCGGGTAAACCCTGCGGTTCGAAAGCTTGCGGTCGAGTTGCAGTTCCATGTTGCCGGTTCCTTTAAACTCTTCGAAGATCACTTCGTCCATTTTAGAGCCCGTGTCGATCAGTGCAGTGGCAATGATGGTGAGCGATCCGCCATTTTCAATTTTGCGGGCCGCACCAAAGAAACGCTTGGGTTTGTGCAGGGCGTTGGCATCCACACCACCCGAAAGAATTTTTCCGGAAGAGGGAACAACGGTGTTGTAGGCGCGCGCTAAACGAGTGATGGAATCCAACAAAATGACTACATCGTGGCCGCACTCGGTCATGCGCTTGGCTTTTTCCAACACAATGCTCGCTACTTTCACGTGGCGTTCGGCCTGCTCGTCAAACGTGGAGGCAATCACTTCGGCATTTACACTGCGTGCCATATCGGTAACTTCTTCGGGGCGTTCGTCAATCAGCAACACGATCAGATAAACTTCCGGATGGTTTGCGGCAATGGCGTTGGCTATGTTTTTCAATAGAACTGTTTTACCAGTCTTGGGTTGGGCCACGATCATACCACGCTGGCCTTTGCCTATCGGTGAAAACAAATCGAGGATGCGCGTTGACATATTATCAGGCGTAGTGCTCAATTTCAATTTTTGTTCGGGGAAAAGCGGAGTCAAATATTCGAAGGCAACGCGGTCGCGGATTTCTTCGGTGGTCTTGCCGTTGATGCTGTCCACTTTTAGCAGCGCAAAATATTTTTCGCCTTCTTTGGGCGGGCGGATCTGGCCCTTCACGGTGTCGCCCACTTTCAAACCAAAGAGTTTTATCTGTGAGGGCGACACGTAAATATCATCGGGGCTGGCGAGGTAGTTGTAATCGGAAGAACGCAGGAAGCCATACCCGTCTTGCATAATTTCGAGCACCCCTTCGTTGCTCACCACCCCGTCAAAGTCGCGAACGTTGTTTTGCTTTTGTTGGGTTGGGTGTTGATTTGGGTTGGGGTTTTGAAAGGGTTTTTCTTCGGGCGCGGAAGGTTCTTTGGGTTCGGTTGGCGCGTTCACTTCTGCGGGCTCTTCAAAGCTGGTTACACTGGGCGAGATCTCAATCTCTAGGTTTTGCAGCATTTCTTCGCTCGACAAATCTTTTTCGCCCGAAAGCTCTTTGGCGGCAGCCGAAACAGCATCTGCCACCGGGGCTACGTTTTCGCGTCTGCGGGGGCGCATTTTCCGTTCGGGCTGGCCTTCGGTCTTTTGGCTCGGTGCACCCGTTACCGCCTGTTGGTCCAGGATTTTATAAACGAGTTCTTCTTTGGCTAATTTTTTGGCGTTTTTCACACCCATGGCTTCGGCCATTTCTTTAAGCTCAGACAAGAGCTTTAAATTGAGTTCATCAATGGTAAGCATTGAAAAATAAGATTGGTTGGAAATATAATTTTAAAAAAGTTGAACAAATCGGGGTATCAAACACGTAAGGACTTCACTACAACTACAAACAGGTTTAAGGCTTTTTATCGATGAAGGCCGGATTGGCCGCGATTGATGATGCAATGATAGGCCAAATTGAAATAGTATCCAACTGTCAACAAAAAATTATTGGCTAATTTGGCAGCTTAATTAGATAAGCACATGCTTCTGTTGCAGACTTTACGCGAAGAAACCGACCGGGTAATAGAGGGGTTGGCAAAACGAAATTTTAAAGAAGCCCCAATGTTGGTGAATGAGGCATTGACCCTCGACAAACAGCGGAGGGACATTCAAAAAAAAGGAGACGACCTGAAAGCAAAGTCGAATGCCGATTCTAAAAAAATTGGAGAACTGATAAAGAACGGTAAGGCCGAAGAAGCCAACTTGCTGAAAAACCAGATCGCCAACGACAAGCAAGCGATAAAGGCAGACGAAGAGAAACTTTCGGAATTAGAAAAAAAGCTTCAGGATATTCTCTATAAAATCCCCAACGTGCCGCACGCAAAAGTACCGGCAGGCAAAGGAGCCGAAGACAACAAAAATGTTTTCGAACACGGTGTTGTTCCCCAGCTTTACAGCGGAGCGCTGCCCCACTGGGAGCTGATTAAAAAATACGACATCATCGACTTTGACCTGGGCGTAAAAATTTCGGGAGCGGGTTTTCCGGTGTACAAGGGCAAAGGTGCAAAACTTCAGCGCGCACTCATCAATTTCTTTTTGGCCGAGGCCGAAAGAGCAGGGTACACCGAACTGCAGCCGCCCATTGTGGTAAACGAAGCCAGCGGCTATGGCACGGGCCAACTTCCCGACAAGGAAGGGCAAATGTATTTTGTGAATGCCGATGGGCTCTATTTAATTCCCACGGCAGAAGTGCCCATTACTAATTTGTATCGAGATGTAATTTTGCAAGAAGAGAACCTACCCGTAAAAAATGTGGGATATACCCCTTGCTTTAGAAGGGAAGCCGGAAGTTGGGGCGCACACGTGCGCGGGCTCAACCGCCTGCATCAATTCGACAAAGTTGAAATTGTGCAGATCACCAAGCCCGAAGATTCGTATAACGTGCTTGAAGAAATGTGCAAGCATGTGCAAGGACTTTTGGGAAAACTGCAATTACCGTACCGCAAACTTTTGTTGTGTGGTGGCGACATGGGCTTCAACAGTGCGATGACTTACGATATGGAAGTTTTTTCGGCCGCGCAACAACGATGGCTTGAGGTGAGCTCGGTGAGCAACTTCGAAACGTACCAGGCCAACCGTTTAAAACTACGCTACAAAAACAAAGAAGGCAAAATGCAGTTGCTGCACACGTTAAACGGAAGCGCACTTGCGTTGCCACGAATCGTTGCTGCCCTATTAGAAAACAACCAAACCGAAAACGGAATTAAAATACCCGAGGTGCTGCAGAAGTACACCGGATTCGACTCGATAAATTAAAATGTTAAAAAACAAAGCCATCATCCGCCTTGCCTTCTTTGGTGCTGCCATTGCGTGGTTGATATTGCTTTTTTCTGAAATCACTATTTTATTCAGTTCCCTGAAAGGCCTTCCGCCCGATGTAGCCGTTTGGCTGCCGCGCGTAATGCTCGGGGTTTACATCGTTTGCCTTTTTTATTATTACAAGTTTAGAATTGAGTTAGACGATTCGCTCAACTTTACCGACCTGCTGTGGAAAGTCTTTGCCACCGGGTTGATCACCACCGTGATATCGCTGGTGTTTCGTCTGCTCTTGTTTTTGCTTGGCAAAACGGCACTCGCTACCAATCTTATTTTCAACGACATTATTTGCCAGATTAACCTGGCGCTGCTCGTAAATTTTTTGGTGGCAGCACTCACCTCCTGGAAACGACTGATACTGTATCAAAAATCGAAGTGGCTGCTGCGCTCGTGGGCGCTCTTTGAAGTGATCATGTTGGTGGTGTTGCTCAACGACAGCCTTGGCATTGCTCTCTCGCAATACACCAGCCTGTTTATTAATATTGCTATCGGCATTTTGGTATTGGTGCTCTCGGCCAATATGCGTTGGGTGGCGTACCTCAACTTCAGGCAAAAATGGACAAGCCTGTTGCTGTTGCTTTTAACATTCTTTTATCTCGCTTATTTTTTCTATACGGTTGAAAAATCGACCGAGCTCATCAACGAAAAAACCCAGGCGTTTCTCGATTACCGGGCACAGCTTATTGTTCTGGTTCTGTTTTGGTTTATCGTAATCTACGGTATTTTTTCTTTCCTGGTGATTTTATTCAACCTGCCGACCTCTTCGGTGTTTGAACAAAAGTTGGAAGAGGTGGTGAACTTTCAGCGCATCAGCCAGTCGATACAAACCGAGCAAGACGAAGAGAGTGTTTACAACATTCTTTTGGAGAGTTCGGTAAGTTCGGTTTTTGCCGATGCCGCCTGGCTTGAGATTACGGGCGCAAACAACGACCGCAAAATGTTTACCTACCGCGTTACCGAACAGGAAAGTAAAAACATAGTGGATCACTTGGAAAAAAATAATATTAAAGGAGTGCTCGATGCCGGAAGCGAAAAAACAAAAAACCTTTCCAAACACCTGGCCGCCATGCGTGGCTCGCGCTTCCGCTCGATACTGGCGTTCCCCATCATAGTAAAAGAAGAAACCATCGGCACGCTGGCGTTGCTGAAAGAATTGCCCGAAGGTTTTAACAAAGAGATGACGCGCATTGTATCGGCTTTCGCCAACCAAGCCGGCATTTCCATCGAGAATTTCCGGTTGATGGAAGAAGCATTTCAAAATGCACGCTACAAAGAAGAATTGAAAATTGCCAAAACGGTGCAGCAGAGTTTGCTGCCCAACAGACTCGAAGAAGACCCGGGTTTCCAAATCGCAGCCTTCTCTGCTTCGGCCGATGAAGTGGGCGGTGATTATTACGACACCCTGCGGATAAACGACCACCTGGTGGCCTTGATTATTGCCGATGTTTCGGGCAAGGGCACAACGGCAGCTTTCCACATGAGTCAGATGAAAGGTATTTTTCACAGCCTGGCACAACAGCACATGGATCCCAAAGAGTTTATGCAACGCGCCAACCAGGCCCTTGTTTATTGCTTGGAGCGCAGATCGTTTATCTCGGCATCGTATTTTATCATAGACACACAAGAAAAAATAATACGGTACTCGCGCGCAGGCCATTGCCCGGTGCTTTACCTGAAAGCCGGAGAAAAAGAATCGGAATTTCTTAAAGACAAGGGCGCAGCATTAGGCATGATCCGCAGTAAAGATTATTGCAATTATGTAGAGACCAACGAACTGAAATATGCTCCGGGCGATATCATGGTGCTGTTTACCGATGGCATCACCGAAACCAAAGACAGCAAAGGCGAAGAATTTGGAAATGAAGGATTGGCGGCCGCACTAAATGAAATGACAACGGCAACGGCCAAAGAAATTGAACAAAACATTATCAAAAGACTATACGAATTTTCGGGCACTAAAAACCTCGATGACGACTATACCCTGATGACCGTAAAATTTACCAATAACTAAATCATTAATAAATCGTTAACAAAATATGGTTAGTATCAAAAGATTGCAAGAGGGCGGCACAGACATCATCGCGGTGATCGGTGAGATTGATGCAAGCTCCTCCATAGAACTGGATCTGGCCATTGCCAAAAGCGTGGGCGAAGGGTTTAAAAGAATTCTGGTGGATTGTCAGGCGTTAGAATACATCTCTTCGGCAGGATTGGGTGTCTTTATGTCGTACATCGAAGAACTCCGCGAGAAAAAAATTCAAATGGTGCTGTATGGGCTTAAAGAAAAAGTGGCGAATACCTTTGAGATACTCGGCCTGGCCGATTTACTGCACATCCGCGATAATAAAAGTGAGGCGTTGAAACTGGCAAATGAACTATCGGTATAACATCGGCTGCAGCCTCGCCAATTTAAAGGGCATACGCGACTTTGTGCGCACCACATTGACCGAAAATCATGTGCCCGAGTTGCAGGTGAGCGCCATTGTGCTTGCTCTGGACGAAATGTGCAGCAACGTGATGATACACGCCCACCATTGCAACCCCGATGATAGCCTTGAACTGCAGATCCGAAATCCCAAGGCTAAAACATTTGTTTTTGAAATTATTGATGACGGCTCCATTTTCAACATCAATAAGTTTGAAGAGCCCGATATGCAGAGCCTCGTTCACGCCAAACGTAAAGGTGGCCTGGGCATTCGGTTGGTTAAGTCGATCATGGACAAGATCGAATACGTTCAGGAAGAAGGCCGCCATATTTGCCGCCTTACCAAAGTTATTTAAGGCACATACTTCCCTTCAAAAACTTATCTTTGCAACCTCAAAAATCGGTGCAGTTGAAATGAAGAATTTTGCTCTCATCCTACTTACATTTTATGCGTTGGGTTCTTTGGCGCAAACCAAAAAGGAAAGCCAAGGCCCGGTTATTTTTTCCATCGACAAAAAACCAACCTATGCCCAGGAATTTATTTACCTGTTTAAGAAAAACCACCCCAATGCTCAACAATACACCGAAGCTCAAGTAGATGACTATTTGAACTTGTTTATCAATTTTAAACTGAAGATTAACGAAGCGCATGCCCGCGGCTACGACACCACCGCAAAATTCAATCAGGAATTAAAAACGTACCAAGAAGAGCTTAAAAGGCCGTACCGTGCAGAAAAAGATTTGTTGGAAAAGCTTACCCGCGAAGCCTACAACCACCTGACGCAAGAAGTAAAAGCCTCGCATATTCTAATTCAGCTAAAGCCCGAAGCACAACCGGCCGACACACTCAAGGCCTACGAAAAAATTTCAGATATCCGGAAGCGCGCGATGGGTGGCGAAGATTTTGAAAAACTTGCCCGCCAATGGAGTGACGACCCTTCTGCACAAAGTAACGGAGGCCATCTTGGCTACTTCACTGCTTTACAAATGGTGTACCCGTTTGAAGCAGCCGCCTACAAGGTTAACGTGGGCGAAATCTCACCGATAGTGCGAACTCGTTTTGGCTATCACCTCATCAAAGTAGAAGACAAAAAAGAATCGCGTGGCGAAGTGGAGGTATCGCATATTTTGTTGCGCACTACTCCGGGCAACGAGGCGAAAGTGAAAAATTTGATTTTTGAAATTTACGATCAACTCAAAAGCGGTCGCAAATGGGATGACCTATGCAAGGAATATTCGGAAGACACCAACACCAAAAATGTAGGAGGCAGGCTTCGGCCTTTTGGTGTGGGTGTGTTTGCATCGGTGCCCGAGTTTGAGGCCATGGCGTTTGCATTGCAAAAGCCGGGCGAGGTGTCCGATCCATTTCAGTCTAATTTAGGATGGCACATCATCCGGTTAGAAAAGAAAATTCCGTTGCCTCCATTTGCCGAAGCCGAACCCGAGTTGAAGAAAAAAGTCGCGCGCAACGAGCGCATGAAGTTTTCCGAACAAGAAGCGGTAGAAAATCGCAAAAAAGAATTGGGGCTGACGGAAAATGTTGACAACGAAAAAATAATTCTTGCCCTCGCAGACTCTGCCCTCATTCAGGGAAAATGGAATTTTAAGGGCGATGAAAAATTAAAAAAACTAAAGCTGATCAGCTTTGCTGAAACTATTTTTACGGCAGCCGATTTTTTTGCATGGGTTGAGAAATACCAACGGCCCAACAGACACTCGCCAGCCCAGTACATGCAACAATTGTACAGTGCCTTTGTGAGCGAGAAAACAGACGAAGTAGAGAACGATAAAATCATAAAACAAAACCCCGACTTCCGGCATCTGATGGCCGAATACCGCGAGGGCATTCTGCTCTTCGAGGTGATGGAAAAAGAAATTTGGAACAAAGCCTCGGAAGATACCCTTGGCCAAAAGAAATTTTACCAACAAAACAGCGCAGCGTATAAAGCCGGCCCGCGTGTGGAGGCCAGAATATTTTCAACAACCGACAAATCTTTTTTAGATAAAATCGTGCAGAAGGTTTCCAATCACGATTCCCTCACTGCTGCCGATTTAAAAAAATTCAAGTCGGTTCAACATTTCCGTAACTACGAAAAGGGCGAAAGCAAAGCGGTTGATAAAATAGATTGGGTGCCCGGTGCGCACCAAACAGAAGTGGAAGGCACGTATTACCTTGTAGAAGTTGCCCGGCTCGTGGCCCCGGGTACAAAATCATTTGCCGAAGTGCGGGCTCAAGTAATTTCCGGCTATCAGGATTACCTTGAAAAAGAATGGGTTACTTCGCTCAAAAAGAAATACAAAGTGAAAGTGAACGACAAAGGCAAGAAAACCGTATGGAACGAATTGCTGAAAAAATGAAACCTAGTTGTTTATACCTGCCCGTTTCATCGGCAGTTTTAATACTGCTGTTTTTTTCATCATGCGATTTTATACGGATGAAAAAAAACGATTTGCAGGGCAACAACCGCAAGGCCATAGCACGGGTTAACAACGCACTGTTGTATCAAGATGATCTAAAAGGTATTGTGCCAGAAAAAACCACGAAAGACGATAGCGCAGCCCGCATCAACGCCTACGTAAACAGTTGGGTGCGCAAGCAGTTGTTAATGCAGGAAGCGTTGAAAACCATCAGTATTGACGAAGCAGACGTAGAGCGTAAAGTTCAGGAATATCGGTACAGCCTCATCGGCTATCAGTTTCAGAATTACTACATCCACCAGCATCTTAACGACAGCGTATCCGAAACAGAAATTGAAACGTACTATCAGCAGCACCTCGATAATTTTATTTTGAAACAAAATATTGTTCGTGGCACGTACATCAAAGTGCAGAAAGATGCACCACGCATCAAGCGGATTAAAGATTTGATGTTTTCGGTAAAAGAAAAAGAAATAGCAGAGCTCAAATCGTATTGCCTGGGTTTCTCGGCAGCCTATCATATTGCCGATTCGTCCTGGATAGAGTTCGACAAGCTCACCGTTAATTCTCCATTGGCCGACATCCCCAACAAAATACAGTTTTTACAATCCTACAACTATTACGAAACCAACGATCAAGCATACCTCTATTTTTTAAAAGTAGATGGCTATAAAATTATCGACAACGTTTCTCCGTTAGAGTTTGTACGGCAAGACATCAAAAACATTATTATTAACAAAAGAAAAGTAGAACTTGCAAAGAAATTGGAAGATGAGGTTTATGAAAACGCAGCAAAACAAAAGGATTTTGAGATTTTTGATAAGTAGTGTCGGCTGCATGCTGTGGGTATCGACCACGTTGTTTGCACAAGAGACAAAAGAAGACAACAGTTACGTTCTCGACAAGATCATCTGTAAGATCGACAACTACATCGTGCTGAAATCGGAGCTTGAATCGGCCTACCAAGGCTATCTTACAGACGGAAACATGCCCTCCGACCAAGCTAAATGCGGGCTCTTCAACCGACTTATCATGAACAAACTCATGGTGGCCAAAGCCGAAATAGACTCGGTGGTTGTTACCGATGCCGAAGTAGATCAGAACACCACGCAACGGATGGAAATGATCCGGCAGAATTACGGCAACTCGGTAGAAGAACTCGAAAAGCAGTTTGGCAAAACACTGGATCAGATAAAAATTGAATTGCGCGATCAGGTGCGCGAGCAGTTGCTCTCGCGCGAGATGACCGGGCGCATTACCAAAGACCTTGAAATCACACCCTCGGAAGTAAAACGGTTTTACAATAAAATACCCAAAGACAGCTTGCCCTACTATTCGGCCGATGCCGTGATCGGACAAATTGTAAGGATTGCAAAAGTAAGCCCTCAACAAAAAGAAGAAGTAAAAGCGAAGCTGGAAGATTTAAGAAACAGGCTGCTTAACGGAGAAAACTTTAATGAGCTGGCCCGAAAATATTCGGAAGATCCAAGCGCACAAAATAATGGGGGAGAGATGGGCTACGTAGGCCGCGGAGCTATGGTGCCCGAGTTTGAAGCCATGGCATTTAAGCTGCGCAAAGGAGAAATATCGCATCCGTTTGAGTCGCAGTATGGATTTCACATCATGCAACTGATCGACCGGAGGGGTAACGAATACAACGCGCGCCACATTTTAATTGCTGCAACTCCAAGCCAGGTTGATGTGGAGAGAGCCACTTTTTTTCTAGACAGCCTCAGACGGAAACTCATTAAAGACAGCATTAAATTTGAAGATGCCGTTAAGCAGTTTTCCGATGACAAAGCCACCAAGGGCCATGGAGGCTTTTTTACAGATGCAGACGGAGGCATGAAAGTGGCCATAGACAAAACCCTCGACCCAGCCGTGTATTTTGTGATCGACACCATGAAGGTGGGCCACTATTCGGCTTCGCTTCCGTATCGGGCTGAACCGGGCCAAAAAGAAGCGGTTCGTATTTTATATTTTAAAGAGAAACTTCCACCCCATGTGGCAAACCTGAAAGACGACTGGCATCGTATACAATCGGCAGCGCTGGCCGAAAAAAAAGACAAAGCCATTAACAAATGGTTTGTAAAAGCCCGGAAAGATGTATTTATCAATATTGATCCGGACTACGATCATTGCAAGCTTTTGGAGTAACCTTGTTTTAGGTATTCGTTTCATTTCTTGATTCTTGTATAATACCCGGTTGCGCCTGCCTTAATAAAGAACTATTTTCACGACCTAAGAATAAAACGCATGCCCAGGAATTTTGCCAACGATGTAGAAGCTGCCGATGCACTCGCACAAACGTACCGCGATCTAAAAAACGAAATATCAAAAGTAATTGTTGGGCAAGATGATGTAATCCGCCTAACGCTTACTTCAATCTTTTGCCACAGCCACGCGCTGCTCATCGGTGTGCCCGGTCTGGCCAAAACATTGTTGGTGCAAACACTGTCGCAGGCACTCGATCTGCAGTTTAAGCGGATTCAGTTTACACCCGACCTCATGCCTTCGGATATTGTGGGTGCCGAGACGTTGGATAAAGAAAGGAATTTCCAATTTGTGAAAGGCCCCGTTTTTGCCAATATTATTTTGGCCGATGAAATCAACCGCACCCCGCCCAAAACACAATCGGCTTTGCTCGAAGCCATGCAAGAAAATGCCGTGACCATTGCCGGCAGCCGGTATGTATTGCCGCAGCCATTTTTTGTGCTCGCCACGCAAAACCCCATCGAGCAAGAGGGAACCTATCCGTTGCCCGAAGCACAACTCGACCGCTTTATGTTCAGCATTTTGCTCGATTACCCAACCTACGAGCAGGAATTGAAAATTGTAAAAGGCACTACCGCAGAGGAGCAGGTGCGAGTACAAAAAATTGTAGGCGCAGAAGACATCATCACTTTTCAGCGCTTGGTGCGCAAAGTACCCATTGCCGACAACGTGGTGGAGTATGCCGTGAAGCTCGCCTCGGCTACACGGCCCGGTAATTCTTCGACCCTGGCCAACGATTTTCTGGAGTGGGGCGCTGGCCCGCGCGCTTCGCAGTACTTAGTGCTGGGTGCCAAATGCAACGCACTACTTAACGGAAAATATTCGCCCGATATAGAAGACGTGCAGGCCGTGGCAAAACCCGTGCTGCGCCACCGCCTCGTGCGCAACTTCAAAGCCGAAGCCGAGGGGCAATCGGTGGACAGCCTCGTTACCAAACTGATGGGCCAGGTAAGGTGATTTTCTTAGAAGCTAATGAAGTGAGGCAAATTGGTTGATGGCAAAAACGGGACAACCCAAAGAAAAAAACTACTAAATTTTTGCAGCCAACAACTTTAAACCAAGAAGCTTTTTTAAAATGAAAAAATTGGTTTTGTTAGTTGGCATTCTCTTAACCTATCTAAGCTGTCTGTCGCAAACTTTAGGATCCGTTCAGGGCTCAGTTCGCGATGCCACAACAAGAGAAGAGCTGCCCGGGGCTAATGTTTATTTGGCGAACACTTCAATTGGCGTTGCCACTAATAACGATGGGGTGTTTCTGCTTGACAACATACCTGCCGGGAAATATGATTTGATCGTAAGCATGATTGGCTACAAATCGTATTCAAAAACGATGTTAATTGATAGCAGTGCCGTTACCGAATTGAAAATTTACCTTCAACAAGAAGTTAAACTTTTGAATGAAGTAGTAGTTAGCGCAAAAAACACCCCCAAGAGCGGATATTTCAAATTTGAAAAAATATTTCTGGGGCAAACAAAGAATTCTGCAAAATGTAAGATCGTAAACCGGCAAGATATTTTTACTTACGAAAAAAATGGAGTTTTGATTGCAGAGGCTAATCGACCGATTGAGATCATAAACGAATCGTTGGGCTATCGCATATTTTATCGGTTAAAACAATTCGTATATGATGGCGCAAGCCATAACGTATATTTTCAAGGAGACGCACGGTTTGAGAATCTTCACCCGAAAAAGATAAAACATGAAATAAAATGGAGAAGGGAACGGGATAAAGCCTACCACGGATCGATGGAACATTTTGTGCGCGCTTTAAAAAAAAGGCAGTTGACGAAAAACGGTTTTAGACTTTACAATTTGGAAAGACAAGAGGTGCCTGAAGAAAAACTTTTTGTCAACGATAAAGACCCCGTGATAAAGTACAAAGGGAAATTAGTTTTGGTATACACCGGGGAACTGGCTGAAGGTACGTACGATCCACAACATAGAATACAAGAATCTGTATTGAATTTTTCGGGTAACAACGTGACCCTTTATGATAATGGCGTTTATGACAAATTTCAAGACATTTTGCTCGAAGGTTACATGGCATGGAGTTCAAGGGTGGCAGAAATTGTACCACTTGGGTATCGGCCAAAAGGGAAATAAAGGCAAAAAATTTTGATACGGTTTAATGACGATATACAAGCAGGCTAAGTGATTACCATTTTAAAATCCCGATCATTTTAAACCTCAAACCATGAAGTCATTACTGACAATCACGTTGCTCATTTTCTCTAACACATTTATGACTTTTGCTTGGTACGGTCACTTGAAATTTAAAGAAATGAAATGGAGCGAAAACCTTTCGATAGTGTGGGTAATCTTAATAAGCTGGGGAATTGCGTTGCTTGAATACGTACTTCAAGTTCCTGCTAACAGAATTGGTTTCAAAAATTACGGTGGCCCGTTTTCGTTGGTTGAATTGAAAGTAATTCAAGAAGTAATTACACTTTCAGTATTTGTGATTTTCTCTATTATTTTTTTCAAAAACGATACTTTAAAGTGGAATCACTTTGTTGGTTTCTTTTTTTTGATTTTAGCAGTGTATTTTATTTTTAGAAAATAAAATACTGCAAATAATTCTGAAAACAAAAACGTACATCGAATAGACTAACAAATCTTAAATTGTTTTTACTACTATCTTTGTCCGATGCTGCTCGAAAAAATAAAGAAACTTTCCAAAGAATATGCCAGCGAAACCATATCGTGGCGCAGGCATATTCATCAAAATCCGGAGCTGTCGTACCAAGAATTCAACACGGCAAAATTTGTTTCAGAGTCGCTTAAAGGTTTTGGACTAAACCCCACGGAGGGGATTGCGGGCACGGGTATGGTGGTTTTAATCGAAGGCAAAAATCCAACATCCAAAACCGTTGCGCTTCGTGCAGATATGGATGCGCTGCCCATTCAAGAAGTAAACGAGACAGCGTATAAATCGCAAAACCCGGGAGTAATGCACGCCTGTGGGCATGATGTGCACACGTCTTCGCTTTTGTGTACGGCTAAGATTTTGAGCAAACTAAGAACAGAATTTGAAGGCTCTGTGAAGTTGATTTTCCAGCCGGGCGAAGAGAAAAACCCGGGCGGGGCTTCGTTGATGATCAACGAAGGAGTTTTGGAAAACCCCAAGCCTTTGGCCATCATAGGGCAACATGTAATGCCTCTGGTGCCTGTGGGCAAAGTTGGTTTCCGGGCCGGCAAATACATGGCGAGCAGCGATGAAATTTACCTGCGTGTAATCGGCAAGGGCGGGCATGGCGCAGCGCCCGAACTTACCATCGACCCGGTAGTAATTGCATCGCACATCATCATTGCACTGCAACAGATTATCAGCAGAAACGCAAGCCCAAAGCAACCCACGGTTTTAACATTTGGAAAAATAATAGCCAACGGGGCCACCAATATTATTCCCGATGAAGTAAAAATCTCCGGCACGTTTCGTGCGCTCGATGAAACGTGGCGCGAAGATGGCTTGCAAAAAATAAAACGCATGGCCGAAGGCCTTGCCGAAAGCATGGGCGGGAAATGTGAAGTTGAGATTTCCAAAGGCTATCCGTATTTGGAAAACAACCCCGCACTAACCCAACGGATACGAAGCGCTGCGGAAGAATACCTCGGCAAAGAAAATGTGGTAGATATTGAAATGACTTTAGGCTCGGAAGATTTTGCGTACTACTCGCACCAAATCCCGGCATCGTTTTATCGGTTGGGCACACGCAACGAAGCCAAAGGAATTACCTCCTACGTACACACGCCCACCTTCGACATTGACGAAGAAGCGCTGCACATTGGCCCGGGTGTGATGGCCTGGATGGCGGTGAAAGAATTGCAAGGATAGATCTTTTTGAACCGTTAACAGCTTTTCATCTCGGTTTTCCTTTCGCTATATTGCCATATTGATTTATATGGATATAAAAGATTCTATTTTTAAATTTTTCCGTATCGACAATCTGGTCAATAGCCTCTCGGGTTACGTAGAAACACGCGTAGAGCTCCTTAAATTAGAATTGCGCGAGGAAGTGGCCCGAGTGGTTTCGCACGGCCTGATGCTGGTAGTACTTTTTTTGTTGGGGCTTTTGTTTTTGGTCTTTTTTAGTTTCGGATTGGCCAATTACTTTAACAAATTCTTCAACGACCAGTATGCCGGGTATTGGATAGTTTCCGCAATTTATCTTTTGTTGTTTCTCGTTTTAATTTCCTTCCGTAGCAAAATCGTCCGTTATTTTGAAAATCATTTAATAGAACAGATCAAAAGGAAACAGAAATAATATGGAGCTGTTGGAAACGCAAGACCCCGAAAAAAAGCGACTGATCGAAACATCAGAGCGCCATCGCATGGAAATGGAGCGCGAGGTGAAAGATATTTCCGACCGCTCGGAAAAAATGCTGAAAAATGCTTTGATTATTGGCGGGGCGCTGGCTCTCACCTATGTAGTGGTCAATCAACTTTCCTCATCAAGCACGAAGAAGAAACCAAAGAAAAAAGCGAAGGCAGATGCGGAGGGATCAGAGATTGACGAAGAAGAAAGCCCTTCCATTCTTTCGCAGATGAGCGATAAAGTGATTAATACGACCACGCTTTTTTTGCTTGATCTGGCCAAAGAAAAGCTCTCTTCTTTTTTACAAAACAAGAAATCCGAAGGATGAATATCTGCCATTCGCTTAACGAGAGAAGAAGAATAGGCAAGAAATCAATTGCAGTTCTCGTTGATCCCGATAAGATAGAAGATGTGGGGCAACTTAGCCCCTTGTTGCGCCTGGCCTCTGAAAACTGTGTCGACTTTTTTTTTGCAGGCGGTAGCCTGGTGACAACCAACAACCTGAGTGCAGTTATTGGTGCCATCAAAGAAAGCACATCTATTCCGATAGTTCTTTTTCCGGGAAGCGCTATGCAAATAGAACCCTCGGCCGATGCCATTTTGTTTTTATCGCTTATTTCTGGCCGCAATCCGGATTTATTAATTGGGCAACAAGTTGCAGCTGCACCGATTTTAAAGAACACCTCTCTTGAAATTCTTCCCACTGGTTATATTTTGATCAGCTCGGGTAAAACAACTTCGGTGGCATACATCAGCAACACCACGCCCATACCCGAAGACAAATATTCGTTGGCCGCTTGCACAGCCTTGGCCGGTGAAATGCTCGGACTGAAAATAATTTATCTCGATGCCGGCAGTGGAGCTGAACGCGAGGTGAATCAAAAAATGATTAATGCGGTAAGAAAATCAGTAGAGGTGCCGCTCATTGTGGGTGGAGGAATCAATACTCCGCAAAAAGCCTTTCGCGCCCTTGAGGCAGGTGCCGATCTGATTGTAATTGGAAATGCCTTGGAAAAAGACCCGCAACTACTGACGGAAATTGCCGATACGGTTTACGAGTGGAACCAGCAGCTTACGTCTCAGTAAACTTACTTCATCATTATTTTTTCGGGTACGAGACTGGCCGTTGAAAATATTTTTTTCAACAACAGTAAGTCGTGTTGAGCCTCAAGTTGGGTGAAGTATTGTCCAACGGTTACTTTGAATTTGGGCTGTTCGTATTTCAGGTTAGCCTGAAGTTCTTCCACCTCCTCCATCAGTTTCTGTTTAGCATTCATGGCATCTTCACGCTTCTGCCCCGAATAGATCTGGATGGTATAGCCGTCAATAAATTTTCGGGTCAGGTTAAACCGATCGATGCTGTCGAGCACCGCATCCACTTTTGCATTCACCGTTTTAACAGGGGTAACCAACGGCCTTATTTTTTCGGAAGAATCTATTTTTATTTTTTCAGTAGGAAGTTCTATGTGTGGCCTGAGTTTAGAGAGGTCTTCGTGATAAGGTTTGTTTTTTTGTGCGAGGCAAGAAAAATTTACAGAGAAATATAAGAGGAATAAAGCATGAAGAATATAGAATTTAGAATTAGAATCGGACTGTATCCATTCCGATTCCTGTTTTCTGTTCTCTGCCCTCACTTCTTTCATTGTTCGATTACAATGCATCTGCCGTTTTTAATGTCGTCTTCAACTTTTTTGTATTTCACATCTTTCAGCACGCGCCCATCGGGGTATTGCACATTCACTTTATCATTTCTATTGGCAATTTTCTCCGACTTCACGGGCATAACTTTTTCCTCGGTTTGTTGTTGAGGTGCTTGTGCCTGCCCGCCTTGTAGCAGCGAACGCGATTCGTCTTTTTGTTCGCGCAGCTTCTGGCGTTTTTGAGCGTGTGCTTCGTGTACGTCATCGGCTTCCTGAATCGGGATTTCTGCTTTCATCAAAAAAGAAATTGTTTCTTCGTTTACTTTAGAGATGAAACGCTTAAATGCCTCGAAGCCTTCAAATTTATATATCAACAAAGGGTCTTTTTGTTCATAGACGGCATTTTGCACAGATTGCTTTAAGTCGTCCATGTCGCGCAAATGTTCTTTCCAATTTTGATCGATGATGGCCAGTGTGATCATTTTTTCCATCGCTTGAATAAGTTCGGCATTGGCCGTGCTCACACATTTTTTAAGGTTGGCCGAGGCCCCGATTTGCTTCGTGCCATCGGAGAAGGGTACGAGAATTTCCTCGATGGTGGCACCACGGGTTTTGTAAATATCGTTGATGATGGGCATTGCTTTTTGGGCAATGATTTTATTTTTATGATGATAGTGTTTTAAAGATTCTTCATACAGTCTTTCGGTGAGAGCCGTTGCCTCTGCTTTATCAAATTCTTCTGCCGTGATATTGAAATCGATGCCAAGGGTGCTGAGCACACTTAGTTTAAAATTCTCAAAATTTTCGCTTGCTTTTGCTCCGGCAACGATGTCGTCACACGTATCGTAGAGCATAGTAAGAATATCCAACTGGAGGCGTTCGCCAAACAAGGCATTTCTTCTGCGTTTGTAAATCACTTCGCGTTGAGAGTTCATCACGTTGTCGTATTCCAGCAGGCGCTTGCGTATGCCAAAGTTGTTTTCTTCTACTTTCTTTTGAGCCCGTTCGATGGAGTTGGTCACCATCGAGTGCTGAATCACCTCGCCTTCCTTCAACCCGAGTCGGTCCATTATGCGTGCAATTCGTTCGGGCATGAACAACCGCATGAGGTTGTCTTCCAACGAAACGTAGAAGCTGGAAGTACCGGGGTCACCCTGGCGGCCGCTTCGCCCGCGAAGCTGTCGGTCAACCCTTCGCGATTCGTGCCGTTCGGTGCCAATGATGGCAAGGCCTCCGGCTGCCTTCGATTCGGACGTAAGTTTTATGTCCGTACCACGGCCGGCCATGTTGGTGGCAATGGTAACCGTGCCCGGCTTCCCGGCTTCGGCTACAATTTCCGCCTCTCGTTGATGTTGTTTGGCATTAAGGACATTGTGCTTTATTTTTTTCAACTGCAGCATTCGGCTCACCAATTCGGAAACCTCTACCGAAGTTGTACCCACAAGCACCGGCCTCCCTTCCTTGGTGAGACGAACTATTTCTTCTATCACCGCGGTGAACTTTTCGCGCACGGTTTTGTAAACGAGGTCGTCACCGTCTTTGCGGGTAATCGGTCTGTTCGTGGGGATCACCACCACATCCAATTTGTAAATATCCCACAACTCACCGGCTTCTGTTTCGGCTGTGCCCGTCATACCCGCAAGTTTGTGGTACATACGGAAATAATTTTGAAGCGTAATGGTGGCGTAGGTTTGCGTGGCGTCTTCCACCTTCACGTTTTCTTTTGCTTCAATGGCTTGATGTAAGCCATCGGAATATCTACGGCCATCGAGCACACGGCCGGTTTGTTCGTCAACGATTTTTATTTTGCCGTCAACGATAATGTACTCCGTATCTTTTTCGAAGAGTGTGTAGGCTTTTAACAGTTGATTGATGCTGTGAATGCGCTGCGACTTGGTGTTGTAATCGCGGATGAGATCTTCTTTTTTTATCAGCTTATCTTCATCCGATAAAGTTGGATCTTTTTCGATTTTGTTCAGTTCAATTCCAATTTCCGGCAGGATGAAAAAATTTGAATCTTCGCCTTCGCCCGTGATGAGGTCAATGCCTTTTTCGGTTAGCTCCACACTGTTGTCTTTTTCATCGATCACAAAATAGAGGGGCTCATCGGCCTTGGG
Source organism: Bacteroidota bacterium (assembly GCA_018267285.1). GTDB lineage: Bacteria > Bacteroidota > Bacteroidia > Cytophagales > Cyclobacteriaceae > ELB16-189. The sequence goes on from JAFDYU010000015.1 coordinate 146,628, forward strand.
CATTTCTTTTTTATTGTCTTGCAGATAAAAATTTTCGGTCTTTTGAAGAACCGCTTTGTTTCCTGTTTCGCTCAACGCTTTGATCAAAGGCTTATACTTTGGCATGGCCCGGTGTGCGCGGAAGAGCGGGAGCCCTCCTTCTTTGTCGTTGCCTTCGGCCAGCAGTTTTTTTGCATCGTTGAGGTACTGATTTACTAGTTTTTTTTGTGCCTCTACAACTTTGCCGATGCGAGGTTTTAAATCGTAAAACTCGTGTTCGTCTCCACGCGGAATTGGGCCAGAAATGATTAAAGGTGTTCGGGCCTCGTCAATAAGGATTGAATCCACCTCGTCCACCATAGCATAATGATGAGTGCGCTGCACAAGCTCTTCGGGGTCGCGCGCCATGTTGTCGCGCAGGTAGTCAAACCCAAATTCATTATTGGTGCCGTAGGTGATGTCTGCTTTGTAGGCATTCCTTCGTTCGATGGAGTTGGGTTCGTGCTTATCAATACAATCTACGTTCAAGCCGTGGAACTGAAATATCGGGCCCATCCATTCGCTATCGCGCCTGGCGAGATAATCGTTTACCGTTACAATGTGTACGCCTCGCTTGGCGAGTGCGTTTAAGAATGCCGGAAACGTAGCCACTAATGTTTTCCCTTCACCCGTGGCCATCTCGGCAACTTTGCCTTCGTGCAGGGCTATACCACCAATAATTTGTACATCGTAGTGCACCATGTCCCAAGTAATCAGGTTGCCGGCTGCCATCCACTGGTTGTGCCAATGCGCCTTGTCGCCAACAATTTTTACATTGTTGTGTTTGGCGGCAAGTTCCCGATCGTGGTCGGTGGCTGTAACTTCTAGAAAATCATTTTCTTTAAAACGCTTTGCGGTTTCCCGGATGATGGCAAATGCCTGGGGCAATACTTCTATCAGAATCTTTTCAAGTTCTTTGTTGCGCTCAAGCTCTGTTTTATCGATTTGCGAAAAAACAAATTCCTTTTCGTTGATGTCCATCTCCGGGTGATCGGTGATTCGCTGGTAAAAACCGGCAATCTGGTCGTCTATCAGTTTTAATTTGGAGTTGATATAATTTTGGATTTCAACGGTGCGGTGGCGCAATTCATCGTTCGAGAGGGAAATCATACCCTCTCCTTCACTTTTGGTTTGTTCAACCAATGGAGTCATCCGTTTAATGTCTTTTTCGGATTTTGAACCGAAAATTTTGGCAATGAGTTTTAACATAAAAAAATCAATAATCGATAGTAAAAATGGAATGCCCGAAGGGGGCGAAAGTTAAGGAAATTGAGGGGCAATTATAGTTCCAAAGTTCCCTGAAACACCATTTTGGCAGGGCCGATGAGGTAAATATCGGTAAACGAGCCATCATGGCTCAATTTAAATTCTACAGAAAGTTCTCCACCCAGCGTTTTTACTTGCACAGGCGATTGGTAATGGTGAAAACTTGAGGCCAAGGCTGCTGCTGTTACTCCCGTGCCACACGACAGGGTTTCGTTTTCAACCCCACGCTCGTAGGTTCGCACAAAAATGGAACGGTCATCAAGCAATTCAATAAAGTTGACATTCGTGCCCGCAGGTTTGAATTTTTCACTGTACCTGATTTTCCTGCCTTCCTCCACCACCGGAAAATTTTTTACATCTTTTGCAAAGCAGATAACATGCGGTGAACCGGTGTTGATGAAATAATTGCCGTCATTTTTTTTTGTATCGGTCACGTCATTCATTCTCAAACGAACAGTGTCGTTCGAGAGTAACTCCGCCTCATGCACTCCGTCATAAGCCTGGAAGGTTGCCTTGCCGTTTACGATGCCGAGCGAAGAAGCCATTTTTAAGGCCGCACGACTTCCGTTTCCGCATAAGCTTGCCGAGCCGTCTGCGTTGAAGTAAATCAAATTAAAATCGTGAGTGGGGTGTGTTTCGATAAGCATCAGCCCGTCTGCACCGATGCCGAACTTTCGATCGCAGATTTTTTGTACATCGCTTTCCGAAAACGTAACGATTTTATTGCGATTGTCCACAATCACAAAATCGTTTCCGGTTGCCTGATATTTTTGAAAAGGAATTATCACAACTACTTCACTTCTTCAAAGTCAACGTAATCGCCACCCTTGATTTTTCCGCGACTATTTTTTTTGGAGTCGGGCTCAACCCTGATTTTTCCATCGGGCCTCCGCGTGTTTCTGTTTTGTGAGGCCGCGCCTACACGAAAAAAAAAGCCCCCCACTTTAGATAAAATGTAAAAGGTAATGGCAAGGATTAATAATAATTTGATCATTTTAATAGCAAACGAGAAGGCAAAGGTATAAGTTCTTATCGTTTTTGTCTGCCAGCAACAAGAACAAAAAAGCCGGCTCCTTTTGGAGACGGCTTTTTTTAATTTTAGTTTTAATACTATTTCGTGGTGGTTGGAACAGGTGCCGTAGGTGTTATGCCAAGCTTTTTCAGCACCAGGTTAGAAACATTGTATTTTTCATCGCTGTAAAGCAAAATGTCTCCACCGTTGGCAATGGCCGGATTGATAATAAAAGCAAAACCGTTTTCTTTGGCAACCTCTTCAATGGCCTTTCCAATTTTTTTATAGATAGGATCCATCAATTCAGCTTGCTTTTTTTGATAGGACGATTGAGCATCTTGTTGAAATTTCTGCATGTTTTCTTGCAAGGCAGCCAGCTCACGTTCTTTATCGGCTTTGATGGCTTCGGGCGTAGTGGCGGGCATACCCTGGTAGGCTTTCATTTTTGCTTGGTAGTCGTCATACTTCGCTTTCATTTGGTTTTCCAATTGCGAGAAATGAGTTTTCAACTGGCTGTCGATTTGTTTGAATTCAGGCATTTGACTCAAAATATAATCGGATTCGGCATACCCGATTTTTTGCGCTGGATCTTGTGCATTTACTGTGAAAATTAATTCACATAACAGCACGGCTAAAAGTGTTCTCATTTTCAGATTAAGATTAATTGTTTACTATTTTATTTTATCATTAGGGTCTCCCAGTCCAAGTTCTTCCAAAACAAAGTCGGTGTAGTCATGACGCGGGTCGGTGTAGATCATCACCAGTTCGGCTGCCTTATCAAACACAATGGCCAACCGGTTGGCTTTAGAAACTTTACTTACTGCGTCAAACACTTTATCCTGCAAAGGTTTAATCAATTCTTGTTTTTTCAAAAAAAATAATCCGCCAAAGCCAAAAACCTTTTTTTGATAGTCTTTCAACTCCGTTTCCTTTTTTTTGATCTCTGCCTGTCGTTCTTCCCTCATTTCTTCGGTCAACAGCACTTGTTCGGCCTGGTAGATCGAATAGAGCGCATCTACTTTAGTTTGCATCTCTTCAATTTCTTTTTGCCAGGCTGCCGAAAACTGTTCCAGTTCGTTTTGTGCTTTGGCGTATTCGGGCATTTTGCTCAAAATAAATTCGGAGTCGATGTACCCGAACTTCTGTGCAGAGGCAAAATTCAGGCCGAAGAGTACAAAGCTGAAAATAGCTATGAAAACCTTCATTATTATCGGATTTGCTGGCCGATGGTGAAGTGAAAGTGAGTGCCGCTAACCTGATTGGAGTTTGGCAAGGTATCGAAACCATAGGCCCAGTTAAGTCCAATCAAACCAAAAGCTGGCATGAAAATTCGCGCTCCAAATCCGGCCGAGCGATACAGGTTAAACGGATTAATGTCTTGATAATTGCCCCAGTTGTTGCCGGCTTCCGTAAACAAGAACGAATAAACCGTAGCGGCCTGGCTGGTAACCACCGGGTAGCGCAATTCCATACTAAACTTGTTGTAAACTATCCCGCCCTCAATTCCGTTGGCAGCTTGAGTGCCGCGAAGGGCGTAAAGAGGAGGCGTAACCGAGTTATCCGGGTAGCCCCGCAAACCAATAATCTCTTGCCCGAGAACGAAGGAATTGAACCCGCCCGTTAAACCCGACCCACCTATTAAGAAACGCTCAAATGGTCCTGGCCCACCAATTTTGTTGTTGTAGGTGCCGATATAACCAAAATGGGCTTTGGTTTCGATTACCAAACTGCGGCCATCCGGTTTTTTGCTGCCCAACAATTTGATGTAGAATTTTGAATCGAACATCCACTTGTGCAACTCAAGCCAGTGGTATCGGGTGTTTACGTCTCTGTAATAGTCGGCAGATCTAAATAACGAATACGGAGGCGTTAAGCTTAAGCTCAAGGAAATGGTTGACCCCGTGGTAGGGAACATGGGGTTGTCAATACTGTTTCGAGCAAGGGTTGTGTTAAAAATAAAACTATTGGTAGAACCTATGGCAGGTAACACATTATTGTTCGATCCAAAATAATTCTTGTAGTTGTACACAAGGAAAGAAAGCGAATTGGTTAATGTAAACAATTCATCGGGCCAGGTAAGCCTGCGCCCCATAGCAATAGTAACCCCGCTTTGTTTTAAGTAAGCACTGTTGGCATCGTAGCTGAACGCAAAACCGCTACGCCCGCTGGGGATGCGTGAGGCCGAGTGATTTAAACTAACGGTGAGCGAGTTTGGTTTGCGCCCGCCAAGCCAGGGCTCGGAGAACGAGAGGTTGTAGCTTTGAAAAGATTTGCCGTTGGCCTGCATTTGAATGGAGAGCCGTTGGCCATCGCCTGTGGGCAGTGGCCTCCACTTTTTGAAATTAGCCACGTTACGCATCGAAAAATTATTGAAGGTAAGGCCCACTGTGCCTACAAATCCGTAGTAACCACCCCACCCGCCTGAAAGCTGAACTTGATCATTGGATTGTTCTTCAACTTTCCACCCAATATTTACTGTTCCTTTATCTGAGTTAGGCCGAATTTCTTGCTCTATTTTTTGGGCGTTGAAATACCCCATTTGCGAAAGCCGCTGCTGTGAGCTGATGATGTCTCCTCTCCGAAATTTTTGGCCGGGTATAGTGGTTAGTTCTCTGCGTATCACATGCTCGCTCGTTCTTTCGTTTCCGGTAATGGTTACCAAGTCAATGATGGCCTGATCGCCTTCTACAATGCGCATCTCAACGTCAATAGAATCACCTTCAACAGCCACCTCCACGGGCGTAACGTGAAAGAACAAGTAGCCGTCATCCATGTAGAGGCCACTGATGTCTGCGCCTCCTTTTGGGTTAAAAGTTGTTTTCTTGTCTATCGCTTCCTGGCTATACACATCGCCTTTCTTGATGTCGAGCACTTTGTTGAGTGTAGCTGCGGTGTATAAATAATTACCGGTCCAGATGATATTTCTAAAATAGTATTTGCGCCCCTCGGTAAGTTTTAGTTTTAGATCAATGGTGGAATAATCGTGTTTGGAAATGGTATCGGATATGATGTCGGCATCCCGATAACCCTGCGCGTTAAGATAAGCGATTAATTTCTTTTTGTCTTCTTCATATTCGGTTTGGATAAATTTCGAACTCTTCAAAAAATTCAATTTAACCTGTTCGTTCAAAAATTTTTTAAGGTCGCGCCAGCTGGTCGTTTTGCTTGAATCAAAATATTCTTTGACGTAGCGCGGTTTAAATCCAAACACCGAAGAAAGCAGCGTTCTGTGCAGCGAAACTTTGGCTCGCTCGTGTGTCTTTTTCAATTTTTTCTTTAGCGTAGCCGATGAAACTTGGTTGTTGCCCTCGAAGGTGATCTTATTAATTTTCACTTTGGATTGAACGTCAACATCGATGCGCAGGCGCACGCCTCCCCGATTGAGGGTGTCTCGTTCTCGTACGATTTTTACCTCGGTATTTAAAAACCCTTTCTTCACAAAATGTTTCCGAACGGAGTTCTCTGCGTTTCTCACCATGGCATCGGTAACTACTTTGCCGCGGATCAGTCGCATGTCTTCTTTGAGGGACGATTGTTTACCCTGAGATATACCACGGAAATAGAAATCGGTGAGGCGTGCACGTTCGGTGAGTTTAATAGTAAGGTAAACATTGGTGCCCTCCAATCGGTCTGCGGATATAGTTACGTCACCAACCAGGCCGTGTTTCCAAAGCCTTCTGATTGCCGTGGAGGTGGAGGTGCCCGGTATTTTTATCCGATCACCGATTTTTAAACCGGTGAGGGAGATCATCGCATTTTTATCAAGTATGTTCAGGCCAACCACTTCAATACCCGCAATGGTGTATTCGGTGGGTGTAGAATAATTCAACCCCGGCTTAGGCTGTGCTCCGGGTGTGGTCACTTTTGTTCTGTTTCTAAATTGAGCTTGAGAGGCAATAGAAAACAACAGGATGGAAAACAACAGGAAAAATCTCTTCATCAGGTCAGGCAATTGGGGTCAACACTTTACCAAATCTCCGCTCCCTCTTCTGATAGGCGCAAATGGCTTCGTATAAATCTTCTTTTCTAAAATCAGGCCACAGTCGTGGTGTAATGTACAATTCGGTATAGGCAATTTGCCATAATAAAAAATTGCTGATGCGCACTTCACCACTTGTTCGAATCAATAACTCGGGGTCCGGTACACCGTGGGTGTCGAGATATTTCTCTACCGTTGATTCGGTAATATCTTCGGGCTTTAATTGGCCATTTTGTACTTGCTCCGCGATCCGTTTTGTTGCCTGAGTGAGTTCGGAGCGTCCACTGTAGCTGAGGGCCAGTTGCAAAACCAGCCCTGTATTATTTTTTGTGGTATTAATTGCCTGAGCCAAATTCTGTTGACAAGCTTTGGGAAGACTGTTGATGTCTCCAATGGCTTTCAAACTAACTTTATTTTCAAGCAAGGTCTTCATTTCTTTTTGAAGTGTGTTCACCAGTAGTTCCATCAATCCATCTACCTCTTCTTTTGGCCTTCCCCAGTTTTCGGTACTGAAGGCATAGAGCGTTAAAAATTTTACTCCAAGCTCAGCACAAGCCTCTGTGGTTTCTCTCACAGCCTGCACTGCGTTGCGGTGGCCGAAAATCCGCGCGGCTCCCTTCTGTTTTGCCCAACGGCCGTTGCCGTCCATGATAACGGCTACGTGTTGAGGGAGATTATTGAAGTCAATATTTTCTTTTAACGTTGACACAAGGGTGCAAAAGTAGCCAATTTTTACAATTCGATTTGCCGAATCGAGCTCAACAATGCGATGAATTTAAACTCAAAAAAGTTTTTTATAGGGGCTGTGGGGGCAGGGGATATCGTAGAAGGTGTAGGTCAGCGATATTCCGGTAAAGAAATAGTTATCGTAATCATTGGGGTTACCGTATTGATAATTTTTAATGCCGATGTTTGCCGAACTTACATTATCCAGGTAATCGAAGAACGTTTTGCGCATCCCAATTTCAATAGCGATATAATATTTAGGATTGAGCACGTACTTGAATCCTGCCCCGAAGGGAATGGATATTTGTACGTTGCTGTATTGTGCCGATTTTTTGATGTTCCCTGAAATTCCAAAAAGGCCTACACCCGCAAAGAGGTAGGGTGTAAACCGAAGCCTGCGCGTATCGCTGCGCCAGTCAAGGAAATGGTATTCGAACGTGCCGGAAAGTTCCATTAAAAAGATATCAAAAGAAGCATTTCGTTTGATGGCAAAGGAATCGAGCGGATGTCCCCGATCGCTCGCGGCTAACTGGCCGGCTGTTAGAGCGGTTCGAAAGCTGATAACCTTACTGATGTTGGATCGATAAAAAACGGTAGCTGCCGGGCGTGAGGTTCGGAAGCTGTACGTTCGAACCAAATCGCCTGTGTAATTAAACACGCCCAATCCAAAACCGATTTCAGATTTTTGTAATAACTGTGCGCGCAACGAGTTTGTGCTGCCACATAACAATCCTGCCAACAAAATAATTAACAGGATGCGCATATTATCCTATCTGAATTTGGCTCGGTGAAACGTTGCCCCAAGAATGTAACTAATCCGGATGGACGTAACCATGTAAATGTCTGAATTACCTCTTGCTCCACGGTTATTGGTTTTGTATTCAGTGCCGTATCCATTTACCACAGGTATATTTACCACACCATTTGGGGTGTTCAGGGCATACGTATTGATCGTGTTCGATACGGCAGGCGTTAACAATTCGTTGGATCGATAGGCCATGGCTTGGGCTAACTGGGTCATGGATGGATCCTTTGCTTTTATGCTGTTTAAGTCAACGAAGTTTTTGCTTACGTCATCCAAATAATCGGTGAACGTATAACGAAAACCAACATCCGCCCATAAATCAAGCACTTCATTTAATCTAAAACGTGCACCAAAGCCAAATGGTATAGCCACCTGCATTAATCCATAAGGTTTTATGCCGGAGTTAACGGCAGAAGCCGGGAGATTGGAGTATTGGCCTTCTGTGCCGAGCGGTTGGAGGTCAACCCACTTGCCGGCATACGGATCGGGGCTTCCGTCCAGGTATTTTGTTGGGGCCTGCGCCTGAGGGTTTTGAAGAAATGCGGCAAAGCCTGCAAAAACATAAGGTGTCCACCTTACTCTGTTGATGTAGGTTCCTTCGTTTTCAAATAAATCGAAATAGGCTGTTAAGGATAGTTCTTTGATGCGATTTCGAAAAGAAAGATTCCTTTCCTTGCGCCAGTTTCCATCTCCGCCCTTAGCCGATTCGGCATCCGATCCTTTCAGGGTTCCATACATAAATTGCCCTACCAACGTGTACCTCGGGCCAAAACGGTGAAAGAACGAAATTCCAAAGGCAGGCTTGGTAAAGGAAATATCTGTACTGAATTTACTGGGTAGTGGGGATAAGTCCCCATAATAATTTAGGGCGTTTACAGAAAAGCCCACACCGCTGTACACGTGTTCTCGGCCAAAATGCTTCTTGCCCGTAAAGGTAGAGATACGCTTGTTGTTCTTTTTAATTGAACGTCTGTTAAACCCCTTTTTATTGAATTGCGCCCACAGATCTGGCGTCATGCTCAACGTCAAGAATGCCACAACACATAAAAAATATAACTTCCTCATAGCCATTTAGGTGTATAGATCAACAAAGGTACTAAAATAAGGATAATTCAGTTTCTGATGTCGAGCCCCCAATTCAATTTTTGTCGAAGAGTGCTAAAATAATGCTGCCCCTGAAGCTGAACCAAGTTTACGTAAAAGCGCTCTTTTTTCACTTTCAATTTCACCGACTCATCTATAGTTTCCACTCGCGAATCTAAAGAGACAATGTATTTTTTGCTGCGGCCTTCAATTTGAAAAGTGATTTCCGATTTATCGGAAACGATGATGGGTCGTGTACCGAGGTTATGTGGACTAACCGGGGTTATGATGAAACTTTCGGATTCGGGGTAAACCAAAGGCCCTCCGCAACTTAGCGAATACCCCGTTGAACCGGTTGGCGTGGATACGATAATGCCATCGGCCCAGTAGGAGTTGAGCAGCCGGCCGTCCACCGAGACGTGTACGGTAATCATAGCTGACGAATCTTTTTTTATGATGGTGAAATCGTTTAACGCAAAGTTGAGATTGCCAAATAATTTTGGTGTAGATATCAACTTCAACAGCGATCTTGAATCAATGGTGAAATTCCCTTTGACCAGCGATGCGATTGCCGCTTCAGAATCTTCCCGGCTGTTGGTTGCCAAAAACCCAAGCCTCCCGGTGTTGATACCAAGTATGGGTGTCTCTGCTTTTCCAATATAGGTCACCGATTCCAGTAAGGTACCATCTCCACCCAAGGAGAGGAAGAAATCTAAATTGCGCAGGTTAGAGGAATGGTCGAAAATTTTTAGTTTAAAATCAGCAACTTGAGGGGTCTTGACGATCTTCAGGAATTTATCGGACACCCAGGTTTCAATTTTGTGTTCTTGAAGAGCGCTCAATACTTTTAGAATAAATCGAGGCGATTTGTTCTGAAAATCTTTGCCGTGTATGCCAATGCGCATGCGTAGGAATTTGGGGTATCAAATATCCAAATATTTCAACAGCATATCGAGGCGTTCCTGCTCTCCCGATCGGGAAACGTTTGCTTCCTGATAGCGGCCAATTACCCGGTATCCAAAACGTTCAAGGGTTGCCACAATGTGAGTGAGGTCGATCAAATTTATTTTAAGTGTGATTTTTATCTTGCCTTTATCCAACGGATCTTCTACCATAATGCTGCTGATCACTTTCGCATTGTTTTCTTCAACATAGCGACAAATTTCCGCCAGCGAATAATCAATCAAATCCATAGACAGAACCAAAACACCACCGGGCATTTGCACGGCAGCAGTTTGGGCAAAAGAAGCCATGATGTCTTGCACGGTAATTACGCCCAGGTATTTATTGTTTTCGTCCGTTACACAAACCATCTGCAGTTTGTGCTGGGCAGCCGTCTTCAAGATGTCGTAAAAATGAGAAGCTAAATTAACCGTGCAGTCCTTGCCCACCAATTCAAACCCCGAAAGATCTTTTTCTATTTCGTTGGCCTCTAAAATTATTTCTTCCGAGATGAAGCCTTTCAACTCGCCTTGATCTACAACGGGCAGGTAATTACAACGGAACTCTTCCATCCACACAATAGCCTTGTGTGCATCGTCCGTCACTTTCAGTGGCGGAATCATGTGGTTGATGAGTTCTTCGGCAATCATTTAGTTAAATTAAAAAATCTTCCACCATTTGATTGAATTTCTCGGGGTGTTCCATCATGGGGGCATGACAGCATTTGTCGATAAACTTTAATTCTGAATTTGGAATCAACCTATTGAATTCGTGCCCAACCATAGGTGGGGTAATCGTATCGTTTAATCCCCAAATCAGCAATGTGGGAACCTTTATGTTGGGCAATTCTAACGCCAAATTATTTCGTTGTGCCGATTTTGCGATGGCCACGATGCGCATGCACTTGGGAATGCTCTTGGTGGTTTCAAAAACTTCGTCCACCAATTCTTTCGAAGCAACGTTGGGGTCGTAGAACGTATAAGCCACTCGCTCGCGGATATAGTCGTAGCTTCCTCTTCGCGGGTACGAGCCGCCCATGGTGTTTTCGAATAAACCGGAGCTCCCGGTGAGCACCAGTTTGGCTACTTTGGCGGGGTTGTTCAAGGTATATAAAATCCCCACGTGGCCACCCAGCGAATTGCCCATGATGATCATGTTATCGAGTTGCATGAGGGTGACAAACCGTTCTGTGAACTCCCGTAAACCAACGAGGCCGGCTTCTTTAATCGGCATTTCGTAGATGGGCAACATCGGGATAACCACACGTAAGCGTTTTGAGTAGTGGCTCACCACTTCTTCCCAGTTGCTGAGCGCACCAAACAATCCGTGCAGAAGCATCAGCACTTGCCCCTGACCTTCGTCAACATATTTAAACCCGTCTTTTTCCCTAACGTGAAGTGCCATCCTTCTTGTTTTTTCCGATAAGTAAGCAAAAAAAAACGAACCTTAGAACTGCTTGAAAGTTTCTTTGAAAAAAGGGAGAAATCCCGCAAAGGTTTCTGATGCAGATTTGGCAAAACCAAGGATTTTGGGATACAGCCACGACCCGCTGGTCCAGGCTGCGGGAAAGTGAACATCAACACGATAAAAAAGCCAAAGGATAACACTCAAACAAAACGCATACTTTGCTACCCCCAAAACAGCTCCGGCTATGGCATCAACCTGCCCAAGAAATGTGTCGTCCAGTAAATGTTTGATACGCTTGCCCATAAAAATAACCAACACAACTACGGCAATAAAAATGATGAAAAAAGAAAGGTAGGGCAGAAAGACAGTATCGGCATTAAATTGTTTGTGTAGATAGTCTACGCCAAGCCCCATCAGTTTAAAACCAAGGAAAACCCCCAGCATCAGGGCAACGACAAAAAATAGCTCAGCGAGAAAGCCTCTTTTGTATCCTAAGAAGCCCCCAAGTATAAGTATCAATGAAAGCGCAATGTCGATTTTACTCAAGAAGTCAATAATTTTTTCACTAACTCAGAAATAAGTTTACCCTCTGCTTGCCCGGCAAGTTGCTTGGTGGCTGTACCCATTACTTTGCCCATATCTTGCGGGCCTTGAGCACCTACTTGTGTTATGATGTTTTTTAGAATGGCCTCAACTTCTGTAGAGGTAAGTTGTTTGGGCAAGTAGCGGCTGATTACCTCCAATTGAAATAATTCTCGCTTAGCAAGGTCATCGCGGTTTTCTTTTTGAAAAATTTCTGCCGACTCTTTGCGTTGCTTAGCGGCTTTCATCAACAGTTTGTTTTCGGCTTCTGCGGTTACTTCTCCGCTTCCGCCCTTCGTCTCTTCCAGCAAAATCATGGATTTGATGCTGCGCAACGCCTCAAGCTCTTCTTTGTTTTTGGCCAACATGGCCGACTTGATGTCGCTGTCAATTTTTTGTTTCAGGCTCATGAGATTGATAAATTTGTTGTGCGAAATTAACAAGTAAGTATAAATAATGACACGCCTTTCGGTAAACATCAATAAGATCGCAACCCTGCGCAACGCCCGCGGGGGCAATAATCCGGATGTGATTCGGGTGGCAAAAGACTGCGAGCGTTTTGGCGCACAAGGCATCACCGTGCACCCAAGGCCGGACGAAAGACACATTCGCTACCGCGATGTAGTTGAATTGAAAAATGTGGTAACTACCGAATTAAACATTGAGGGTTACCCCGATGATCGTTTTTTAAAATTAGTACGAGAGGTGAAACCCGCACAGGCAACTTTGGTTCCCGATAAGCCCGATGCAATTACCTCCAATGCCGGATGGGACACCTTAGCGAATGAAAAATTTCTATGCGAGGTGGTTGCCGAATTGAAAACAATCGGCACGCGTGTCTCGGTTTTTGTTGACCCAAACGCGGCCATGGCAGAGGGCGCAAAAAAAATTGGAGCAGACCGAATAGAACTTTACACCGAACCGTATGCTTCGCGCTTTCATAAAAACAAAGATGAAGCTGTTCGGTTGTATATCGAAACAGCAAAAGTTGCCCACGAAATTGGGCTGGGTGTTAATGCAGGCCACGATTTGGATCTTCGAAACCTGAAATTTTTAAAACATTCGCTCCCTCACTTGGATGAAGTGTCTATCGGCCACGCGTTGATTTGCGATGCGCTTTATTTTGGATTGGAAAATACCATCCAACTCTACCTACGTGAATTGAAATAGCAATTTATTGATGGCCGGGAAGCCGCGATTGTATCCGGCCGAACGTCCACGTACCGAGCAGTGCTGCAAGCAGTGTTACGATGGTTACTATGGATCCGGCACCGATCTGCGCATACAAGGGGCCGGGGCACGCACCCGTTAAAGCCCAACCAAAACCAAAAATTAGTCCACCAATAATAATTCCCGGGTGAAATTCTTTTTTAGGCCATTCGATAGTTTCGCCTTCCAACGTTTTCACTTTGAATTTAGTTAGCAAGTAAAGGGAGATGGCTCCGGTGGGGACGGCCGTCATAAAAATTCCAAACATGTGGAAGCTTTCGAAGCGGAACATCTCCTGAATCCGATACCAGGAAATTGCTTCACCCTTGGTAAGCACCAACCCGAAGAAAATCCCAACCAATAAATAACCCATATTTTTCACAGCGACAGAATAAGCGGTAGAACAAAATGAGAAAATAAAATCCCCCCGATAAAAAAAGAAAGCGTTGCAACAAGCGAGGGCCATTGCAAAGCCGATAGCCCTAAGATGCCATGACCCGAGGTGCAGCCCTGAGCATAGCGTGTGCCGAACCCAACTAAAAATCCACCTACCACCATTATTAAAAATCCTTTCAAAGAGAAGAGATCCTGCCAACTAAAAATTTCTTTTGGCATTAGCCCGATTTGTTGATTGATGCCAAATGAAGTAAAATAATTAACCGTATCTGCTGAAATCGCCACCGGGTTTGGGTTTGCAAAAACCCATCCACCAAGTATCCCTCCAATCAATAATCCGCCCGCGAAAAACAAACTCCAGATTTCTTTTTTCCAATTGTAAGCAAACAATGAAATTTTTGCAGGTACGCAAGCTGCACAGATGTGTCGCAGCGTGGAGGAGATGCCGAGCCATTTATTGCCCAGCCACAATAATAAAGGAACGGTTAAGCCAATCGACAAGCCGGCAATGTACCAGGGCCAGGGTTTGTACAGTAAATCCATAGACAAAAAACGAAACCTCAAAGGTATACAAAATCACACCTGAATTTTTTAGGGTTTGTTAAAAAGTACTTAACATGATAGAAAAAGAAATTGAAAAACTGCCCGTTTTGTCGCGAATTAGACGACACCTCTTTTTTGTTCATCCGTATTTCACATTGCTTCGTTACTTTAGTGCTCAGATAATCAAACTTATGTCGGCAAAATTTTTTCTTCAGGCTTTTCTTTTGCTCGCGGTGGCATTTTCATCCCTTCGTGCACAGGTATTGAATCCCGCAAAATGGACTCAGGCGTCTTCAAGAGCCGAAGCAAAAGTTGGCGATGAAATTGTACTTTCGTTTAAAGCCACCATCGACAAAGGTTGGTATTTGTATTCTTCAGAATTTCCGTGCGAAGACGGCCCCATCAAAGCTACTTTTAACTTCCTGCCCGATAAAAGTTATGAATTGATAGGTGGGATTGAAGCCATCAACCCGATAGACAAGCACGATAAGATTTTTGAATGCGATGTAAAAATCTTTAAAGAAACGGCCGAGTTTCGCCAGAAGATAAAAGTTTTAAGTGCACCACTAAAACTTTCAGGCAATTACGAATACCAAGTCTGTACCGAAGTTACCGGCCAATGCGTGCCGGGCGATGTGGATTTTGTGTTTGATTATATTAAAGTTGTTGGTGCAATACAGAAACCAGCCGCTCAATCGGTTGAACAAAAAACACAAAGCACAGCAACGAAAATACAAAGCACAGATTCATCTCAGATAATAGAGACAGAAAGTAAAACAACAACACCTGAACAACCTTCAACAGTTAAGGGACCACAACTCGATCCTGCTTTAGTACTACAGAACGCTAACGGGCAATCGCTCCTCGGCTTTTTTTTGCTGGCATTTTTAGCAGGACTTGCAGCGTTGCTAACGCCCTGTGTCTTCCCCATGATCCCCATGACGGTGAGCTTTTTTACAGGGCGCGGTACCCGGTTTCAAGCGTTGATGTACGGAATTTCAATTATTGTGATCTATACTATTATCGGTGCCATTCTTGCTCCGTTGATGGGCCCCGAAACGGCCAATCATCTTTCTACTGAATGGATCCCCAACTTGATCTTCTTTTTAGTGTTTATCGTTTTCGGCTTGTCGTTCTTGGGTTTGTTTGAAATAACTCTGCCCGGAACATTCATAACTAAAATGGACCAGCAGGCCGACAAAGGAGGATTGACCGGAGTATTTTTCATGGCGTTTACATTGGTGTTGGTTTCCTTCTCATGCACCGGGCCGTTGGTGGGCAGTATATTGGTTTCTTCGGCAGGAGGTGAATTTCTAAAACCAATTATAGGTATGTTTGGCTTTGCATCGGCTTTTGCAATTCCGTTTACGCTTTTTGCTTTTTTCCCGAATTGGTTGAAGTCGCTTCCAAAATCTGGCGGTTGGCTTAACACCGTAAAAGTGGTTTTAGGTTTTGTTGAAATCGCACTTGCTTTTAAATTTTTGAGCATTGCCGATCAGGCCTTTCATTGGCGCATTTTAGATCGCGAGGTTAACCTTGCCATTTGGATTGTGATCACGGCAATGATCGGCATTTACTTGATGAAAGGATTTAGGATGCCGGGCGATACCGGTTCCGATGCGGAAGACCGATCGGTAAGTGTGCTGCGGGTTTCGCTCGCTATCGTAGTATTTTCGTTTTTGGTTTATCTGGTTCCCGGCATGTGGGGGGCACCGCTTAAATCATTGGCGGGTTACCTCCCGCCTATGTCAACACACGATTTTGATTTGTTGGCTGCAACCCGAACTGAAAAAGCCAACGAAATTTGTGATGAACCAAAATACGCAGAGTTCCTACACCTGCCTCATGGCCTTAATGGCTACTTCGATTACAAGCAAGCACTGATGTGCGCACGGCAGCAGCACAAGCCTTTATTTATAGATTTTACCGGGCACGGATGCACCAACTGCCGCGAGATGGAAGCACGTGTGTGGAGCGACCCTCAGGTTTTGAAAAGACTGAAAGAAGATTTTGTTGTGGTGGCCTTATATGTGGATGACAAAACCGAACTTCCGGAAAGCGAGTGGTACACTTCGAAGTACGACAACAAAATGAAGAAGACCATCGGCAAACAAAATGCCGATTTGCAAATCGCGAACCTCAACAATAATGCACAGCCATTTTATGTTTTAGTGGGGCAAGACGAGAAAGTTTTAGTATCGCCAAAACCGTATGATTTGAGCGTTGAAAATTTTGTACAATTTCTGGATGAGGGCAAGCAAAAATTTAAAATGCGGTATAACTGAAAATATTCTGTTAAACTTGCAAGATTTTTCAACATAGTTGGCTTTGCAAAAGAAAATTTATTTCATCCTCAGCTCGGCATTTCTGCTTATTGCATTTCTTTTTTTTGCGTTGATGTACTCACCGCTGTTTTCGCACCCGGGAGAATACGCATCCGTAATTGATTCCTCAAAGTTTGTAAAGGTTGAAAAGCCCATATTCAAGTATGGAATAAAAGTGAACGGAATGGAGGTGATGGAAAGCTATGTGAAACGCAACCAACGGTTCACCGAATTATTGGAAGGCAGTTATGTCGCCCCCGAAGTTTTGAGGCAACTAAGTCTGATTACAAAATCAACGTTTGATTTCAGGCGCGTAACGGCTTCAAAAAAATACACACTCATTCATCAACCCGATTCTTCAAAAACGGCAGTGGCGTTGGTGTACGAGCCAAGCGAGGCCGAATATGTGATTTTTTATTTGAAAGACTCATTGAAAATAGAAGGCCATCAACGCGAGATCACAACCGTTGAAAAATCCATAACCGGCATCATTGAAACTTCGCTCTACGAAACGATTGATAACATGAACATTTCCAGAGAGCTCACCAACAAATTTGTTGATGTGTTTGGCTGGCAGGTAGATTTTCAGCATTTGCAAAAGGGAGATCGGTTCAAAATGATCTATGAAGAAAACCAGATCGAAGGCAAGCCGTTCGACATCGGCAGAATTTTGGGAATATATTTCGAACATTCGGGCCGCGGATATTATGCATTTCCGTTCGATCAGGGTGAGGGCATTGATTATTTTGACGAGGATGGGAAGAGTTTGCGCAAAGCTTTACTGAAATATCCAATTGAGTTCACGCGCATCAGTTCAAGGTACTCGCTTCGTAGGTTTCACCCGGTTGCCAGAGTTTACCGAGCCCACTTGGGAACGGATTTCGCTGCAACTAAAGGCACACCCATTCGCAGCGTAGGTGATGGAGTGGTTTTAGAAGCCCGCTATACCGCCAACAATGGCAACTACGTAACCATCCGCCACAACGGAACATACACCACGGGCTATTTGCACATGTCTAAAATTGCTTCCGGAATATTTGCCGGCACACACATAAAACAAGGACAAACCATAGGCTTTGTGGGCAGCACTGGCCTAGCAACAGGCCCGCATCTTTGCTATCGCTTCTGGAGAAATGGTGTGCAAGTAGATGCACTGCGTGTAGAACTCCCTCCTTCAAAACCGGTACAAAAAGAAAACTGGCAACAGTTTATTGAAAAAGTAAATGTATTAGCCATACAATTGCAGGCCATTGCATTTCCGGACGAACCAATAGTGGCTTCGCGATAGCCATTTATATTTATTCGTCAATATCAACGTTTGCGATCAGCTTAAACTGACATCGCGCAAATAATGAAACTAATAACTACAGCGACAGAATTAGAAAAAAGGTTTAGCTGTTGTGAGTATTTGAAAAATAGCACTACTATTTTCTGCCCTTCAGCAATACCTTCTCGCTTTTTGTAATATTAAAAATTAATAATTACCTTTTTAAAAAAATTGTTATGAGAAATATATTCTTCTTTTCAATCTTTTTCTTATTGCTTATTTCGTGTGATAAAAGCCCCGAAACAAATAGTGACATTCAAGAAAGAATAGTAAATGAATCTATGAAAGCACGGGAATCAATTATTGCTATCAATAAACAGGCAGAAATATGGTATAAGTCTAAACAAATTGACTCTTTGACTAATTATATGGCTGACGATATTATACAGTTCCCTCCCAACAATAAACCATTAACGGGCAAAGCCAGTATCAAAGATTATTGGAAACAGCTATTTCAATTTGGTGATATAGTATTTTCACTTCAAACACAAGAAGTGAAAGCAAATGGACCTTTGGCAATTGAGTTGGGAAAATACAATCTTAAATTTAGTCCTAGCGCAAATTCCCCCGTTCCTGCTTTTGTAGACAGTGGCAACTACCTTGCACATTGGCACAAAATCAATGATAATTGGAAAGTAGTTTGGGATGCTCCCGTGAGCAGTGTGCCATTACCTTCAAAATAAAAGGCAGGTAAGAAATACTACCTGCAATATCGTATTGGCAATACGCGGGCTGAACTACTTCGTATCTACTGAGATGCGCCATAGCCAATACGTAAACCGTTATTTACAGAAGTCTTCTTCGGAGCGATGAAAGCCGGGCTATCCATATTTTTTTTCCTTTTTTCCTGGGTGTGTTTTTCGCAAAAAGTGGGGCTCGTGCTGAGCGGAGGTGCAGCCAAAGGAATTGCGCACGTGGGTGTGCTCAAAGCCCTTGAAGAAAATGAAATCCCGATTGATTACATAGCGGGCACTTCGATGGGCGGCATTGTGGGCGGATGTTATGCCGCAGGGATGAGCCCGCAACAAATTGAGGACATTATGACTTCGAAAGAATTTCTCGATTGGGTTAATGGCCGAGTGGAAGAAAACAACAGATATTTTTACTACAAAAAAGACGAGGAGCCCTCTTTTATCAAATTAAATCTCTCGCTCGACTCAACCCTGAACGTTGCGTTAAACACCAGCATTGCCAACGACCTCTCCTTAAATTTTGCATTAGCCGAAACGATGGCACAGCCTTCTGGTATTGCAAAAAATAATTTCGACAGTTTGTTTGTGCCGTTGCGGATTGTTACAGCCGATATTTTTACGCAAACTCAGGTGGTGCTTTCCAAAGGACCGTTAAACGATGCACTGAGAGCAACACAAACTGCGCCTTTTTTTTATACTCCAATCCGCATCAACGGTAAATACCTGTTTGATGGAGGCGTTTACAATAACTTTCCCGTAGATGTTGTTCAAAAGTCGTTTCACCCCGATGTGGTAATTGGAAGTAACGTTTCCTCCAAAGTCTACGATAAATATCCGTATGGTGAAGACGATAAACTGATCTCGAGATCACTGTTGTATATGTTGCTCGATAAATCCGATCCAACAAAAATCCCGTCAACCGGAATTTACATTCAACCGAACATCAAAAATTTTTCAGCTTTTGATTTTGCCAAAGCAAAAGCGTTGATCGATAGCGGTTACGCTCAAGCGATGAAGCAGATGCCCGAGATCAAAGCAAAAATTGCATTGCGCAGAACGTGCGAAGAAGTGGCTGCCGATAGAAATAAATTTAACAGCAGGGCAGTGCCCATTACCGTTTCAACTATTTCGTTTGAAGGCTTTAACCGAAGCCAACAACGCTACCTCAATCGTTTCTTTAAAAACGGCAAACGGCCACTACACTTTAAAGACATTAAAGATGGTTACTATAAATTAATCTCCGATGATTATTTCAACAATGTCTATCCGGGATTTTTATTCGACCCGGCAACCAAAAATTACGAATTCAAACTTGCGCGCAGACCGCACAATAATTTTCAAGTTGATTTTGGAGGAGTGATAGCCACCAGAAACATCAGCAACATTTATCTTGGGTTAAATTATTATTCTTTTCGAAGTATCCTTACCCACGCTCAGGTAAATTTTGCAACCGGAGATTTTTACAAATCCGCACAAATCAAAACCCGTTTTGATTTCCCGTATCTCGGACAATTTTATCTGGAGCCCGAGGCCACGTTTAACAGTTGGAATTTTTTTCAAGGGAATGATATCATTGCAAAAAAATTTACGCCCACTGTGTTAAACCGGGTCGATCGGAAGTACGGAGTGAAATTGGGGGTGCCGATAGCCAAGCAAGCCAAAGTTTTTTTACAGGGCGCTTACATTGCAAACAACGACCAATACATCGACAGAAATGTGCTGATCTCTTCCGATACACTCGATCAACTGGAACTCTCGGGTTTGCGGTTTGGCGTAGGTGCTACGTTCAGTTCTTTAAATCGTAAACAATATCCTTCGCAAGGGAAAGCCTTTTCTATCTCGGGAAATTATTTTTCGCTGCTCGAACAATTTAAGCCCGGCAATACATCTGTAGAGAATTCGTCAACAAGGATCAATCATACCTTTCTGCAGGCCAAAGTTTCCATCGAACAATATTTTAACAAAGGAGTTTACAGCTCAGGCTATTTGCTAGAGGGTGTGCTCTCCAACCAGCCTACCTTTACCAATTATTTTGGTACCATCATCAACGCACCTGCCTTTAATCCGCTTCAAGACAGCCGTACGCTGCTTCTTCAAAACTTTAGAGCTTTCAATTATGTTGCCGGGGGATGGCGAAATGTTTTTTCGATCAAACGAAACCTTGATCTGCGCCTCGAAGCCTATGCCTTTAAGCCTTTACGGTCGATAGCTGAAGACAATAATCAACATGCAAAAATTGAAGACCGGATAGAACAACTCTATTTTGCCGGTATGGCCGATGTGGTTTATCACAGTACCGTTGGGCCTATAAGCCTCAGCGTTAATTATTACGATGATAGAAACAGGCAGTTGGGCGTTCTGCTGCATGTAGGTTTTTTGCTGTTCAATAAAACATCGTTGGAGTAACAGTTAGATTGTAAAGAGAAATGGCCTATTCTGTAGGGTTGACCTCGCACCGGTCATGTACTTTTTTTGCCTTTTTGTTTTTTTAATTATGTTTACCCTTTAATTTAATGCGACCTTCTATGATCAGATTTTTATTTACACTCGTGCTGACTGGTGTGTGCCTCTTTTCACAAGGTCAATCTGTTCAATGGGCATCAAAAGCCCTAGAGTTTTCAACCGAGCTCACATCAATTCAATACTCGGCAAGTCAGGCGGTAGGCAAACCCAACGTGTTGCCGGCAGGAGGCCAGAATCCTAACGCCTGGACACCCGATAAACCCAAACGCACCGAATTCATAAAACTGGGTTATGCCAATCCCATGCAGATCCGGCAGGTGGCCATTGCCGAATCGTACAACCCGGGCGCATTGTACAAAGTATATGTTTACGATGAAGCCGGGAAAGAATATCTGGTAAATACGTTTATACCACAGGCCGTTCCATTGCAGGGGCGCATGCTTAATGTGTTTGTTGATAAAACACCTTACAAGGTGGCCGCTGTTAAATTAGAATTTGATGGCAAAGCCTTACCCGATTATTTTTCCATCGATGCCGTGGCCATATCAGATTCGAACTACCCAATTATTGCCGATATCATCAAGCCCGAATTATTGGCAAAAGGTTTGCTTGTAGAACAATTGGATAAAAATGTGAACAGCAATTACAACGATTACAATGCGTTGCTTTCGCCCGATGGGAAGACCCTTTATTTCAGCCGACAAAATCACCCGGATAATGCAGGAGGCGTGAAAGACAAAGAAGATATATGGTATTCTGAACTTGGCCCAGACGGCAAATGGACGTTGGCAAAAAATGCGGGTTCGCAACTCAATAATGACTACCCTAATTTTGTAAATAACGTAACCAGCGCAACCCCCGATGGAAAAGCTGTGGTGCTGGTGTTGGGCAACCAATATAATGACAACGGAAAGATGACGGCCGGAGTATCCATCAGCAACAACATCGGAGGCAAGTGGACAAAACCCAAAAGCTTATCCATTAAAAATAATTACAACTACAGCGAACGCGCTCATTATTTTCTGTCGAACACACAAAAAGTTCTTTTGATGTCGGTAGACCGCGAAGACACGAAAGGAGGAAGAGATCTCTATGTGAGTTTTGCAGAAAACGATACCGTTTTTAGCGAACCACTCAACCTCGGTGATGTAATCAATACAGCCGGGGATGAAGTCACTCCTTTTTTAACTTCCGATAATGTAACGCTTTATTATTCTTCAAACGGATTCAGCGGTTATGGAGGAAGTGATATTTACATATCCAAAAGATTGGACGACACCTGGACAAATTGGTCGGAGCCCCAAAATATGGGTAATGAAATCAACTCAAAAACCGATGACATCTTTTTCAACATCCCCTCTACAAGCGACTACGCCTATTTCTCTCGATCGGTAAAAGAAGACAACTTTGATATTTTCAGGGTGAAGATGCCCTTCTTTAAAAACCCGGAACCCATTGTTATAGTAAAAGGCAAATTGATTGATGCGAAAACAGGTAAGCCCCTTGGAGCAAAAATTATTTACGAACGATTGCCCGATGGAAAAGAAGTGGGTGTAACCTACTCTAACCCGGAAACCGGAGATTACGAAATCCATTTACCCGGAGGAAGTTTGTATGGCCTGAGGGCAGAAGCCAAAGATCACATTTCTGAAAACCAGAACATAGATCTGCGCAATGTGAAGCAGCCGGGCACATTCGAGGAGAATGTAAAACTTAAGCCGGAAGAAATCGCACCCATTCAAGTAGCCCCGGTTGAAGAAAATATCACCATTACACTCAACAATATATTTTTCGATTTCGATAAGTCAACGTTGAAAGCCGAATCATTCCCCGAGTTAAATCGGATTGTAGAATTGATGAAGGCAAAAGCAACTATGCAGGTGGAGATTGCAGGGCATGCAGATAAAACCGGCCCCGAAGAATATAACCTGAAATTATCGGAGCGTAGGGCAAGAGCAGTGGCAAAATATCTCGGTGAAAAAGGAATTGATAGCAACAGAATCTCTGCTGTATTTTATGGTGAAACACGCCCTGTAGACACAACGAATACAAAAGCCGGGAATGCAAAAAACAGACGCGTAGAATTTAAAATTTTAAAAATGTAGAAACATGAAATCACTGTTAGTTTCTTTCATTTTTCAAATCTTTTGCATCTTGATAGCAAAGGCACAGACGGATACACTGATCTATGCCGAAGGGAAAATAATAAACGCAACCACCAAGGAAGCAATCAGTGCAAAAATCAGTTATCGTAGCGAACCATACGGCAACACGATTGGGTTTCTCTCGGGCACTTCCTACCGCTTCCCGTTTTTTGATAACAGTAAGTACTCCATTACGGTTGAGGCTCCGGGCTTTGCAACATCAAAATTTTTGATCGATCCGGCCGAAGCCAATGCAGAAAGGCTGGTGGTAAAAGATATTGAACTTGGTCTTCCTCAGAGTGCTTCCGTAGAGGCTGAAGCCACGCGCACCGTTGGTAAAGTGATGCGGTTAGATAATTTAATTTTCAATGCGGGCACAGCCAGAATTGACCCCGCTTCGTATGATGAACTCACCCGCATAGGTAACATGCTAAAGAACAACCCAAATATGGTAGTTCAGCTTGAAGGGCATACAGATTTTATTGGGGATCCTTCTAAAAACATGAAACTTTCGGAAGAACGAGTGGATGCTGTAAAAGATTACTTAGTTAGCAAAGGAGCGAGCAAAAGCAGGATAAAAACAAAAGCCTTTGGAGGCACACAACCCCTGTCGAGAGAAAATACCGAAGAGGCTCACAAAATGAACAGACGCGTTGAGTTGAGGGTGTTGCAAAATTAACAAAAGCACCAGAGGCTTAGTCCTGAACCGCAGCCGGATTTCATAGTACTTGCTGCCCTCCATTCTCAAAATGCGTATCTTTAAAGTAAAGGCAACCCAATGATAGCCGAACCGCCCATTGATATTCACCGGTTGAGCGAAATTTTCGAAAAGCAAAAACGAAAAAGCTTTGTTCTACGCTCTGAAAATTTGAACGAAAGAAAAAAACGATTGAGCGCCTTTGAAGATTTTCTGATGAGGAACCGCACCAGAATCAGAGAGGCGATTAGCCGGGATTTCAAAAAACCAACAACGGAATCCGATATATCAGAATTATATCCGGTACTCACCGAAATCCGCCACGCGGTTTCCAAAATAGACAACTGGGCGGCACCAAAAAAAATAGATGCCACTTTAACTTATTTAGGCACTCGTTCTGAAGTTAGGGTTGAGCCAAAAGGAGTTTGCTTGATTATAGCACCCTGGAATTTCCCGTTCAATTTAAGCATAGGCCCGCTCATCTCCTGTCTTGCTGCCGGCAATACGGCTGTTATCAAACCATCTGAATTAACCCCTCATACCTCGCAACTGATTTCAGAGTTGATCAACGAATTTTTTGAAGAAGACCTGGTTGCCGTAGTTGAAGGAGGGCAGCAAGTTTCCGAGCAATTGCTGGAACTTCCGTTCGATCACATTTTCTTTACCGGAAGCCCCACTGTTGGGAAAATTGTGATGAAGGCCGCAGCAGAAAACCTCTCGTCCATAACCCTAGAACTCGGTGGGAAATCGCCTGCAATTATTGATGCTTCGGCAGATATTAAGGACACCGCCAAACGAATTGCTTTCGGTAAGTTTTTAAACAACGGGCAAACGTGCATTGCCCCCGATTACGTTTTGGTTGAGGAGTCGGTGCAGACAACATTCATTCAGGAGCTGAAAAAAGAGGTAAAAAAAATGTTTGGAGAAAAAGAAGAGATCTCCGAACAGTCGGCAAATTATGCACGCATTGTAAGCCTGAAACATTTCGATCGCCTCAACAACATTTTAAAAGATGCGATCAATCGAGGTGCAAGAGTCGAGTTATCAGGTTCGCTTAACCCGGAAACCAATTTTATTCATCCGGTAATTTTATCAAACGTGGCATCAGAAAGTTTGGTCATGCAAGAAGAAATTTTCGGGCCAATACTACCTGTGGTTTCGTTTACATCTGTTGAGCAAGTAGTGTATTCAATTAATGATAAACCCAAGCCACTGGCGCTTTACATTTTCAGTAGCCGAAAGTCATTCCAAAGAAAAATACTTACCGAAACATCGGCCGGTTCGATGGGCATTAATGAATGCGTGCTTCAGTTTACCCATCCCAACTTGCCGTTTGGCGGAATAAATAATAGCGGGCTTGGTAAGGCGCACGGAGAATATGGATTTAGGGCATTCTCAAACGAGAAACCGGTGCTTCGGCAAAAACGCGGGTTTGCCATGTCGTACTTGCTTCATCCACCGTATACCGATTTTAGAAAAAAGATCGTTGATCTATTACTCAAGTGGTTTTGAGTTGGTCTCGCTGACATTCGTACTTTTGTAAACTCTAAAATTTCTACAAAATGAAAATCCTGAAAAAAATTGTTGTTGGGCTGTTTATTTTCATCGCTTTGTTGGTTGCTTCGGCATTTGTTTTGCCCATCGTTTTTAAAGATAAAATAAAAGCTAAAGTAGATGAAGCCATTGCCCAAAATGTGAACGCGGATGTAGTTTTTGATGTAAACAATTTCAGTCTTTCGGTGTTCAGGAATTTTCCAAACATAACGGTAGAGGTTAAAGAACTTGGCGTGTTTAATCGCGAGCCTTTTAAAGGCACTCCCTTGTTTGTAGTCAATCGGTTTGATGTTGAGGTCAATTTAAAAGATGTAATTTTTGGCGATCAGCTTCGTGTAAAAGGGATTACACTCGTAAAACCTCAGATTAATATAAAAGTTTTAAAAGATGGCCAAGCCAATTACAACATCACCTACCCATCGACAGATACTGTAAAAAAATCGGACGAACCCAGCAAGTTTTCTTTTGCTATTGACCGGTGGAATATTGAAAATGCCGAATTGATTTACGATGA
The DNA here is from genome assembly GCA_018267285.1 of Bacteroidota bacterium. Classification (GTDB taxonomy): domain Bacteria; phylum Bacteroidota; class Bacteroidia; order Cytophagales; family Cyclobacteriaceae; genus ELB16-189. The sequence continues at coordinate 172,311 of JAFDYU010000015.1, forward strand.
TGAAACCATGCCATTCTTCATGTCTATTAAAGGATTGAACCACAGCGGCAGTGGAAATTTTAACGATCAGCAATTTGATCTTACTACAAAAACAACTGCAGACTCGGTCAGCATGAAATATGCCGGTGCAGAATATATAAGCAACAAAAGCGCACAGATTGATGCAGTGATTCAGATCAGCGAGAATTACGGCAAATATGTGTTTAAAGAAAATTCGGCAAAGCTGAACGAATTTGGCTTGGGCTTTGACGGCTGGTTTAAAATGAACGACAATGATTTTGGCATGGACATAAATGTTAAAAGTCCGGAAAACTCATTTAAGAGTTTGCTCTCACTCGTTCCGGGTATGTACACCAAAGAGTTCGATAAGATAGAAACTAAGGGCAACCTTTCCTTCAGCGGGTTTGTAAAAGGCACGTACAGCGATAAGCAAATGCCTGCATTTAACATGGATCTAAAAGTGATGGACGCCATGTTTAAATACCCCTCTGTGCCTTCGGCCGTTACCAATATTAATATGGATTTAGTGATTGATAATAAAACAGGCGTGATTGAAAACACCTTGATCAATCTAAAAAAATTTCATCTTGATTTTGGATCGAACCCGGTTGATGCACATGCGGTGGTGGAGAACCTTAAAGATTATAAAATGGATGCCAGCGTGAAGGCCGCATTGAATCTAAGTGAGATGAGTAAAATGTTCCCGATGGAAGGAATGGAAATGAAGGGTAATTTTTCAGCAGCCGTTGAAGCCAAAGGCGTGTACGATGCGGTAAAGAAAATCCCGATGAGCGGCTCGGCCTCATTGAAAGATTTCAGGTTTGCCTCCAATAAAATTTCATATCCCGTAACTATTCAAAGCATGGAGGCAACGTTCGACCCACAAAAAGCTGAACTTAAAAACACAAAAGGTACAATAGGCAAAAGTGATTTTGATGTAAGCGGCTCGGTAAGTAACTATATGGCCTATGCGTTTGCTAACGGTGTAATAAGCGGAACACTGAATTTCAGCTCAACACTTCTGGATTTAAACGAATTCATGACCGATAGTGCGCCACCCGACAAAAAAGATACCACCAAACTTACGGTTATACCCGTGCCCGGCAATATTGATTTTGTGTTGCATTCCGATATAAAGACGGTAAAAATGATGGACTACACCTTAACAAATGCCATGGGCGATGTGATTGTAAAAGATGCAGTGGCAAACATGAGTAATGTTAAATTCAACATGCTGGGTGGCGGATTTGTGGTGAATGGTGCTTACAATACCAAAGATTTACAACATCCCAAATATGATTTCGGATTGAAGATCGACAACTTGTCGATACAAGAAGCAGCCAGTTCGTTTTCGATGATAAAAAAATATGCACCGATTGCTGGGATGGCACAAGGGAAATTCGGCACCGACTTTAAAATAAATGGCGAGCTCGGCCAAAACATGATGCCAAAACTTAACACCGTAAATGGCGATGGTCTGATAAAAATAGCGGAAGCAGCTATCACTCAGTCAAAATTGATTTCAGGAGTAACATCACTCACCAGCTTAAAAGATGTCGACAATGTTACATTGAAAAACGTACTTATGTCGGCTACCATAAAAGATGGTAAGCTCTCGGTAAAACCCTTTAATGTAAAGTTTGGCGATTATGCCACAGCCGTTACCGGCAGTACCGCACTGGATGGTACCATCGACTATGCTTTGAAGATGAGCGTACCTGCTGGCAAACTCGGATCGCAGTTTCAGGGGTTGATCAATCAATACACCGGATCTAATAATTCTACGTCAACAATCCCGCTCAACATTGGTTTAGGTGGCACATTTACCAATCCTAAAGCCACTTTGGTAACGCAAGAACAAAAGCAGCAAGTGAAAGAGGCCGTTACAAACGTGGCAAAAGAAAAAGGCAAAGAGGCTCTGAAACAAGCCGTTGAAAGTACACCTGCCAAAGATATTGTTAACAACATTTTGGGTGGCAAAAAAGACACAGCCAAAGCAAAGACCGATACTTCAAAAACAAAAGTTGTACAAGATGTGCTCCAGAACAAGTTGCAAAATCTGCTGAAGCGAAAGAAGAATTAATAAATTTTAATTGACGAGAAAAAAAATCTTTTGATGAGAAACGAGCAAACCGAGCCCGGTCACAAGGGCGAGGGATTAAACTATTTCCGCTTCACTTCTTTATTTCAACGCGAAGGCTGGCTCCCCCCCACGTATGTTGGAGTTGACGAACAAGGAATCATTCACTATTTATCTCAAGAAAATCCGGGAGGAGATGTAGAAACCGTAGATGGTTTTGCGCTGCCGGGATTTCAAAATGCACACTCACACGCATTTCAATATGCTATGGCAGGCCTTGCAGAAAATCACCCTGCCGGAACAGACGATGATTTTTGGACCTGGCGCGAGGAAATGTATAAGTGCGCTTTATCGATTGATCCCGATCAGGCCGAAGCCATTGCCGCCATGCTCTATGCAGAAATGTTGCGTGTTGGCTACACACACGTAGCAGAATTTCATTACGTGCATCACGGTAAAGATGGCAGCCCCTATTCTAACCTTGCCGAAATGGGCGAACGAATGGTTGCGGCCGCAAAAACTGCCGGAATAAAAATAACGTTAGTCCCGGTTTTTTATCAAAAGGGAAATTTCGGACAAGACCCTCAGCCGCGGCAGCGCAGGTTTATTTCCAAAAAAGTTGACGACTACTTTAAGCTCATCGAATCTTCGAAACGGGCTTTAAAAAGATACGAAAGTGCTTCACTCGGTTACAGTATTCATTCCTTGAGGGCGGTAGATCTCAACGACATCAAAATAACATTTAAAACGATGCCAAAGAATGTGCCCTTCCACATTCACGTTTCAGAACAAAAAAAAGAAATAAACGATTGTCTGGTTTTTTGCGGTAAACGCCCGATGCAATGGCTGTTGGAAAATCTTCCGGTAGATGAATATTTTCATTTGGTGCACTCCACGCACCTCGATGACCATGAGCTAAAAACGCTCGCAACGTCAAAAGCCAACGTGGTGCTCTGTCCGTCCACAGAAGGCAACCTTGGTGATGGTATTTTCCGGATGAAAGAATTTGTAAAACAAGGCGGCCGTTGGAGCATTGGAACCGACAGCCACATTGGTCTTAATCCGTTAGAAGAATTCCGGATGATCGATTACAGACAAAGGCTGATCACCAACCAACGCAATACGTTTGAGGGCGATGCCGCTTCGTATATGGTTAACGAGTCGGTTGCTTCCGGACGAAAAGCTATGGGTATTGCATCTTCCAATAACTTTGAAATAGGTAAACCCCTAGATGCCGTGGTGTATAATGCCAAGTCTCACCTGTTGGCCGATACGTCTTCAAAAAATCTTCTTTCAACCCTCGTTTTCACATCCGACTCCAGCCGCACACTCGGCACCCTTGTAAACGGCAAATGGGTGGTGAAACAACAGCATCATCAACACGGGAAATCTATCAAAGAAAACTTCAGCAAGGCAATTCGCGAATTGAAAAATCGATAAATGACCAGCCCAAACTATTTATTACTTTAGTAAATAATTTTGACACATGGCCCCAGAACTTCGCGACATTCTTTTCCTTGATATTGAAACCATAGGGATGGTTGAACACCATGACCAGTTGAACGAAAGGTTCAAAACACAATGGGCGCGCAAGGCAAGTTTTCTCAAACGCGAAGAAGGGCAATCGGATGAAGACTTGTTTCACGACCGTGCCGGAATCTATGCCGAGTTTGGAAAAATCATCGTTGTAGCAATTGGCAAGTTTACCGAAAATGAAAATGGAACATTGATTTTCAAAACGAAATCGTTTGCCAACTCTGACGAGAAAAAATTACTTGAAGATTTTAAGTCCATTCTCGATAAAACCGATTTAACTAAAACAAAATTGTGCGCACACAACGGCAAAGAATTTGATTTCCCTTATTTAAGCAGGCGCATGCTGGTGAACGGAATTATGTTGCCCTCGTTGTTAAATCTGGCCGGAACAAAAAAATGGGAAGTACCTCACCTCGATACCATGGAAATGTGGAAATTTGGTGACTACAAACACTTCACGTCACTCGAACTGCTGTTGGCGTTGTTCAACATTCCAACTAGCAAAGGCCGTATGGATGGCTCTATGGTAAACACGGTTTATTACAAAGAGAAAAACCTTTCAAAGATTACAGAATATTGCGTGGCCGATGTAGTGGCCATTGCTCAGTTGTATTTGAAGATGAAGGGCTTACCCTTGATGGAAGAAAAAAATATTGTCTCATCGTAACAAATTGTTGATGCCAAAAAAAAAATTCAAAGAAAAAAAATCGAAGAAAGAGAAAGAACAGAAAAGTTCTATCCACAAAGCCGTTGTCAAACTGCTGAACGAAAACCCCGGCAAAGCTTTCGACTTCAAACAAATAGCACGAAAAGTAGGAGCTAAAAATAAACTGGCCAACCAAGAAATTTTTGAAACGCTTGATTCACTCGTTGAAGAAGGAAGAATCCGGCAGCTGGCCAACGGCAGCTATGCCACCACAAAAAAATCGGATACAATTATAGGCCGAGTGGATCATGTTAACCCACGATTTGCTTACGTTGTCACCGGAATAGAAGGTCAGAAAGATATTTATGTAAAGACGCGAGATCTTGGCTCGGCTTTCCATGGCGATAAAGTTGAGGTGGAATTACTAAGTAAACGAACCGGAGAAAGCCCCGAGGGCCGCGTAACAGAAATTCTTGAGCGCGGGCGCAAGCGTTTTGTAGGCCGCCTCGAGTTGTCGAAAGGATTTGCTTTTATCATTCCCGACTTTAAAAAAATCTACACCGACTTTTTTGTTTACCAAGAAAACATTCATGACGCAAAGACCAACGACAAGGTTTTATTTGAGGTAACGCGCTGGCCCGAAGGCGATAAAAGCCCAGAGGCAAAAATTATCGAGATACTGGGAAAAGCAGGCGAAAACGAAGCCGAGATCCACTCCATCATGGCAGAATTCGATTTGCCTTTTCGTTTTCCTGACAACGTATTGCACGAATCGGAAAAGATAAGCGAGACAATTCAGGTCGAAGAAATTAAAAAGCGATGGGATTTCAGAAATACGTTAACGTTTACCATCGACCCGGAAGATGCCAAAGATTTTGACGATGCCATTTCGGTTAAAAAACTGGACAACGGAAATTATGAAATAGGCGTGCACATTGCCGATGTAACCCACTACGTAAGGCCCAATACCGTACTTGATGATGATGCGTACGATCGGGCAACTTCGGTTTACTTGGTAGACCGCACCGTGCCCATGCTTCCCGAAAAGCTGAGCAACGGACTTTGTTCTTTACGTCCCAACGAAGACAAGCTTACGTTTGCTGCCGTTTTTGAAATGGATACGAACGCCAAAGTGATCAGCGAAAAATTTGGCCGCACCGTAATCCATTCCGATTATCGGTTTACGTACGAAAACGCGCAAGAAGGAATTGAAACCGGAAACGGGAATTTTGCAACCGAATTAAAAACGCTGAACGAGCTCGCCATAAAGTTGCGCAAACAACGATTTAAAAACGGAGCTGTAAATTTTGAAACCAGCGAAGTGAAATTTAAACTCGATGAAAAAGGGAAACCCCTTTCGGTAGTGCCCAAAATCAGAAAAGATGCACACAAACTGGTGGAAGAATTTATGCTGTTGGCGAACAAAGCGGTGGCAACATTTATTTATAAGTTAAAGAAAAGCGAAGGCAAAAACACGTTTGTTTATCGCATACACGATTCGCCCGATCCGGAAAAAGTTCGCGACTTCTCGCTGTTCGCCCGGCAGTTTGGTCATAAAATCAATCCCGATGATCATAATATATCCCGGTCACTAAATTCATTGATGGACGAAATCGAAGGTAAACCCGAACAGAATGTGTTGCAATCGTTGGCCGTACGCGCTATGACCAAAGCAAAATACACCACCGAGGCAAAGGGGCATTTCGGGTTGGCGTTCAATCATTATACACATTTTACTTCGCCCATCAGGCGATATCCCGATATGATGGTACACCGGTTGCTGCAACATTACTTGGATGAAGGAAAGCCGGCAAACAAAAGCGAGCTCGAAGAAAAATGTATTCACAGCAGCGAACGCGAGAAACGCGCAGCCGATGCCGAGCGAGCTTCCATCAAATACAAGCAGGTGGAATTTATGAGCATGGCCGCTGATAAATTGTATAACGGAATTATCACGGGCGTAACCGACTTTGGCATTTTTGTGGAGATTGTAGAAACCAAGTGCGAGGGGATGGTGCGGCTGGCCGATATGAAAGATGATTTTTATGAACTGGATGAAAAAAATTATCGCGTGATTGGCCGCAGAAGAAATAAAATTTACCGATTGGGGGACAAGGTGGAAGTGCGGGTTAAAAAGACGGATGTTGACAGAAGGATGATCGATCTGATATTTGAAGATTGATTATGGTGAAAAAATTTCTTCCGCTTATCGAAGCCGAAATCAAGAAACAGCAGTTTGGTTCACAGCCCGAATCTCTTTATGAGCCCATCCGGTATATTATGACCTTGGGCGGAAAAAGGATGAGGCCACTGCTAACATGCCTCGGGTATTCCCTTTTTAAATCCGATGTAGAAAAAATTATTCCGTATGCAGTTGCAGTCGAAGCCTTTCACAACTTTACACTGCTTCACGATGACATCATGGACCGCGCACCTTTGCGTAGAGGGAAAAAGACTGTGCATGAAAAATGGGGCGTGAACACCGCAATTCTTTCGGGCGATGTAATGCTGGTGAAAGTGTATGAAATGTTTCTAAAGCTTGAAGAAAAAAAACTGAAGCGTGTACACAAAGCGTTCAATCAATGTGCTGCCGAAGTATGCGAAGGCCAGCAGTGGGATATGGAGTTTGAAAAGCGGTCAAGCGTATCAGAAACAGAGTACCTTGAAATGATCCGAAAGAAAACAGCGGTGCTGCTTGGTTTCAGCCTTGAACTGGGGGCTGTACTTGCCGGTGCGCCTGAAAAAGATTGTAAAAGGCTTAAAAATTTTGGAGTAAACGTGGGCATTGGATTTCAGTTAAAGGATGATTTGCTCGATGTGTATGCCGATAAAAAAAAATTTGGAAAACAGGTAGGTGGTGATATTATCGCCAATAAAAAAACGTATTTACTGATCAAAGCTTTCGAAAAAGCAAAGGGGAAACAGAAGAAAGAATTAGAAAGCTGGATTTCAACAAAAAAATTTAATTCAAAAAAGAAAATTATAGCGGTAACCACTATTTATGATGATCTGGGCATCAAACAGATTACCGAACGGAAAATGAATCATTATTTTGAGCTGGGGTTTGCTGACTTAGCCAAACTAAAAAATAAAAAGGCGAACTCCATTTCAGAGTTCGCCAGGAGTTTGATCGATCGGGAGTCTTAAATCACGAATCTTTCCACTTGATGCTGCAACCGATGGCTTTTGTTTTTGGGTTCGCAATAGTTTTGCCTGCAAGCAAATCGCCAACGGCAGCTTCAACAAACCGCTGCTTAACTTTAGAAGGGTTGCTGGCATCATCAATCGCTCCGATATAAGCCACCGTAAACGCACTGCCGGTATTTTTCAAGATGAAAACATGGGGTGTGTTGGTAGGCATGAATTTTTTCACAGTCTCCTGCGACTCATCGTACAAATAAGGGAAATCATATTTATGACTTTTAGCATACTGCTTCATTTCATCAAACGATTCTTCTTCAACCACCTCGGCCGAATTAGGATTGATCAGCATCACCTGAAATCCCTGCGAGGCAAATTTTTTATGCAAAGCTATAATCCTTGAATTATAGGCCTTCGACATGGGGCAGGTGTTGCAATCGAAAATCAGGATGATGCCTTTGGATTTGTTGTAGTCTGCAAGGGCTACCGACTTATCGTCCACATTTTTTAATTTGAAATCCAGGACAGTATCGCCCAGCTGATACCCGCTGGGTGCAGGGCGTAGGGCTGTGAGGCCAAGCAGAACAAGAGAAAAAACAAACCACTTTTTCATTTTTTGTAAAATTTAAGGTTCAATTTATTGATCGGCCAACGTAATTTCAAACGGTATTTTTTTGTACGGTTTTTCGGTGTTGTAAACTTTAACGGTTGCTATTTTATCGATTACTTCAAGCCCTTCAACCACTTCCCCAAAAACGGTGTATTTTCCATCGAGCGACATTTCACCGCCTAATGTGGTGTAGATCGCTTTTTGTTCTGCCGGAAGCGAGAGATGAAACGATTTTTCGTCCTCTTCATATTCCCACGCAGCGTATTTGCTTCCGTGTACAATATAAAATTCGGTAGAAGAAGATTCTTTGCCCGGGTTGTTTTCATCGAGCCGAGCCATGGCAACCGCACCTTTTTTATGATAATACTTCGAATTGAATTCGGCCGGTATGGTGTAGTTGAATTTCTTTTGAGGTACACCGCCTTGCACCACAAACTTCTCAACTATGCGATAGAACTCCGCATTTTCGTAGTATCCATCTTTGATCAGCTTGATAAAGTTTGCCCTGTGCAACGGAGTTTCATCGTAGAGTTTGATTTTGATCGTTCCATAACCCGTTTCTATAATCACCGTGTTTTCGGGGTTTTGTTTACCATATTCCGTAAGGATTGCCCGTTTGTTTTCATTGGTAACTAAAATCGTCTCCCGTTTGCCACAGCCTATTATCGCTGAAAAGAGAAGGGAAAACCAAACTATTTTCATTGCGAAATCGATTCAATGATTTTTTCTAAGTCGCCTTCTTTCAGCTCACCTTCAATCAACTTTCGTTTTTTTGTTGTTGGATTTACAACCAGCGTGGCGGGAAGCGCACCCGACCAATTTTTATCCAGCTTCTCAATCCACGAACTTGGGTTTTCTTCGGTAAGAATTACCACCTTCGACTGAAGTTTTTTACGCTCTATAAATTTTTTCACTTTGTCGGGATTGGGATCAAGGTCATAATCCATACTTACCAGCAACACGTTCACATTTTTGTTCTGGGCATTCACCTTTTCAAAAAAGGGAAGCTCTTTTACACACGGCCCACACCAGGTAGCCCAAAAATTGACCACGTTAACCCGAGATCCATCGTTGATTAACTTTTGGAGTTCGGGCAGCTTAACCGACTCTTGACCTCGAGCGGTAAAATAGAATAGGGAAAGGCAGATAAAAAGATATTTACTCATTTGCTAAAAATTAATTGACAAAATTACAGACGAAATACTTATCAAATGGTTGAACTTTAACTCGAGTAGTTAAACTAAAACCCATGTAAGCTAAAGGTAATATTGAAAACTAAATTGGTAAAATTCAGGCACTTAGAAACAGCTCAATACGATTTCCACAAAAACTAACATTTATCAACATTAGTATATTCTTAAACATTAAATATCTGATTAACAGTATTTTAGATATTATTTCATCAATCCATTCTTTGTGGACAACTATTTTGCTGCCAAAAGAAGGCCATAATTCCTCAGTTATTACAATCGGCTAAAAATCAAGGGTGTACATCCAACACGCAATAAATTTTTACTTTCGAAAATGACAAACCGCATTCAAAAACTCTTCAACATCGAGTACCCGATTATCCAGGCCGGAATGGTGTGGTGCAGCGGCTGGAGGCTGGCTTCGGCTGTGAGTAATGCAGGTGGGCTGGGGCTTATCGGCTCCGGCTCGATGCACCCCGAAACGCTCGAAGTCCACATTCAGAAATGTAAAGCAGCTACAACCAAGCCTTTTGGCGTAAATGTGCCGCTGCTTTATCCTGAAATGGATAAGATCATGAAGATTATTGTTGACGAAGGAGTAAAAATTGTTTTTACGTCTGCGGGCAACCCCGCCATCTGGACAAATTTCTTAAAAGAAAAAGGGATAACCGTTACCCATGTTGTGTCGAGCACAAAGTTTGCTTTGAAAAGTGTTGACGCGGGTGTGGATGCAGTAGTAGCCGAAGGCTTTGAAGCAGGCGGGCACAACGGGCGAGAGGAGACAACAACCATGTGTCTGTTGCCCAAGGTGCGCGAAGCCGTTACCGTTCCGTTGATAGCTGCAGGTGGAATTGCCAGTGGCCGAGCCATGCTTGCTGCAGAGGCACTCGGTGCAGATGGGGTGCAGATTGGAACACGCTTTGCGGCCGCTTTAGAATCTTCGGGTCATGAGAATTTTAAAAATCGTATTGTGAACCTAGGCGAAGGGGAAACCATGCTCACCATGAAGCAACTGGTGCCCGTGCGGATGATCAAAAATAGATTTTACCAACAAGTGGCGGAAGCAGAACAAAACGGAGTATCAGCCGAGGAGCTAAAAAACCTTTTGGGAAGAGGCCGATCTAAACGCGGAATATTTGAAGGCGATATGGAAGACGGAGAGCTGGAGATTGGGCAGGCGGCTTCGTTTGTTAAGGGAATTTTGCCGGCATCGGCAATACTCAATGAAATATGGGAAGAATATCTTGAGTCTAAAAAATCGTTGCTCAAGAGGCAATAGCAAGGTTCTCAGCCGTTGAAGGATAAACTTCAACAGGCTTTTCTTTTATCGAATAAAAGTTTTCATACCAGGCAATGTAGTGTTCGTATTGCAGGCAATCGTTTAGGAGAGAGTCGCCCATCAAAATTTTAATAACCCGATTGCAGTCGATGGTTTTCCATATCCTATCTTTTTGCTCCAACGGCAAGGAAGAAATTCGTACGTATTTTATCCCTTTGTAATTTTCTGCTGCGGCTTTCATCCGGTGTTCGTTTGTAGCCGTTAATCAAATACAGCGTTTTTTAGTAACCTGAATTTATTTTGTTTGTTTGTTAATTTGCTAAATCGTTTAGAAATGCTCACTAATCAAAAGAAAAAATTTACACTCCCGGCCGGCTCGGTGTACCTCAACTGCGCCTACATGTCTCCGCTGCTCAAAGAAGTGGAAAAAACGGGCATAGAAGGTATTAAGAGAAAAAGAAACCCGTCAACTATTTCAGCGGAAGATTTTTTTACGGAATCGGAGAAACTCCGGCATCATTTCGCCCGGCTCATACACGCACCCGAACCAAATAGAATAGTAACGATACCCTCGGTATCGTACGGACTTGCCACCGTAGCTCAAAATTTAAAAGTTGACAGCAGCCACAACATCATTGTTGCTGACGAGCAATTTCCAAGCAATGTTTATCCGTGGCTGCGATTTCAGCAGGAAAGAAAAGCAACGGTAAAATTAATTTCACCTCCACAGTCATTTTCAGATCGGGGCAAAATCTGGAACGAACGCATACTAAATGCAATAGACCCAAATACCAGGTTGGTGGCACTTGGAAATGTACACTGGACAGATGGAACAAAATTCGATTTGACGGAAATTAGAAAACGCACACGTGAGGTTGGTGCGCTTTTGGTAATTGATGGATCGCAGAGTGTTGGTGCATTGCCGTTTAACGTATCTTCAATTCAACCCGATGCACTGGTATGTGCGGGATACAAATGGCTGTTTGGCCCGTATTCTATGGGCTTGGCTTATTACGGAAGTTTTTTCGATGACGGCAAACCCATCGAAGAAAGTTGGATGAACCGAAAAAACAGTGAAGACTTTAAAGCACTGGTCAACTACCAAAACGAGTACCAACCCGGGGCACTTCGCTACGAGGTAGGCGAACACAGTCACTTCATTCAGGCACCGATGATGATTGCTGCCCTGAAGCAGGTTGTGCAATGGAAGCCGGAAAACATTCAGACCTATTGTGCGAAGATTTCACGCGAACCTGTTCGGCTGCTTCGCGAGTCGGGTTTTTTGGTTGAAGACGAAAACTTCAGGGGCCACCATATGTTTGGCGTGAGATTGCCTGCGCACGCAGACTTTGAAAAAATAAAGAAGAGACTGAAAAAAAATAAAATTTCTGTTTCATTGCGCGGGGAGGTCATCCGGGTATCACCGCATCTGTACAACTCAGAAAATGATTTAATAAAATTAGCGGAAGTACTCACCCGTTAATTTTTTTCAGCCGGCCCACGACCACAAATTTTTCGAATACACGTTCGGTATGGGGCGCATCGATTAATTCATCGGTTAAATCTTGCCCTGCCCAATGTTCATAATGCGTTCCGGTTCGCCACAAACGCGAGGAGGTGACATCGTAGATCAGCCCTTTGTACGCTATCCAAACCTCAGGCTTATCCTGCCCATTTCGTAATGCGAGTTGCGATGGTGTGTATGCTGCTGGCGTGCTCATCCTCGTGAGGTGAGATGGTTGTAATCTTTTATCAAGGTAAGAATGAAAGTATTAGGCGTTAGGCTCGTGCTAATACTGAGTCGGGATTTTATCTTTTCTGTAAGCACGTGCAAAGGTTCTTCGTTGCCCGACATCTTCTGTGCTTCAAGCACGCGCTGCATTAAATCAATATCGGATGGAAGCAATTGAAGAGCCTGTTCAAAGGTTGGAGTATAATTGGCTTCTTCGGTAATGAAAATTTCATTGGCCTTAATTTCTTTTTCTTTTGTAAGCTTAACTACAGCCGTACCGGCCACCACATCACCTAAGCGTTGGCCCTTGCCGCCCGCAGCAATAAATAGCACGGCTATTGCCCCGTTAAGAATGTAATAATCAATAAACGAAAATATCCACCGGATAATGTAGTTGCCTACGGTGGCTCTGGTGCCATTCATTTTAATGACTTGGATCTTCATCAAATATTTTCCGGGAGTTTGGCCGTTCATGAAAATTTCGAAAAGCAAATTGAACAACAGCCAGGGGATAAGAATCAGCCCTATACCCAGCCAAATCTTGTTTATTTTCAAGTTCAGAAAAAGGGCATATACTGCCGCAGAATAAAGAACAAGAATCAATCGGTCGATTAAGAAACCCAGTATTCGTTCGCCTACACTGGCTACCGGGAAACGGATGACTACGTTTTGCGATGTTCGAACGGTGATGTGCTGCATAACTTAGGCAAAAATACATCTTGCTGTTTCGCCATAACTATTATCTTTCGTGAAAAAAACATGAAAAAATATTACGTTCTTCTCTTGTTGGCTGCTTGTTGTGTGCGATGTTCTGAAAAGAAACCGGTGGACCGCATGAACGATGAACAACTTCATGCTTTGGCCAATGATTTGGCGCAGAAATTCATAATTACCGATGGCCATGTAGATCTGCCGTACTGGTTGAAGGATAGAAACTTTGTTCCCAACAAGGAAACCCTCGACACGATGGTGCACGCAAACAAAGCCAACATGGATTTTGTCAGGGCAAAAAAAGGCGGGTTAGATGCGCCCTTCATGTCGATTTACATCCCGTCAGAATACCAGAAGCAAACCGATTACGGAAAATCGTTGGTAGACTCGCTCGTAAATACGGTAGAGGCTATTGCGAACGGTCTGCCGGATGAATTTGCATTGGCCAAAACACCTGCTGAAGTAGAAGCCAATACTAAAAATGGCAAAATCTCATTGCCCATGGGTATGGAAAACGGTGCACCCATTGGTATGGATTTAAAAAATGTAAAATATTTTTACGATCGCGGTATTCGCTACATCACACTTACACACAGCAAAAACAACCAGATAGGCGACTCTTCGGGCGACACCGCAAAATGGAATGGCCTCAGCCCTTTTGGAAAAGAGGTGGTAAAAGAAATGAACCGCGTGGGCATTATGGTTGACATCTCCCACGTAGCCGACAGCACTTTTTATCAGGTGATGAAACTAACCAATGTGCCTTGCATTGCCTCGCACTCTTCGTGCAGGCATTTTGCCCCAACCGTAAGGCGAGACATGACGGACGACATGATCAGGAAGCTCGGAGAAAACAAAGGAGTAATCTGCGTAAACTTTTTTACAGGCTTTATAGATTCTACAGTGGCCAATTATATGTCTCAATCGCGTAAGGAAATCGAAGGCTTATTGAAAGAAAAAAAATTGACGTTTAAAGATTCGATGGGTCAAAAACTGGCTTCCAATTACCGGAAGGAGCACCCCATGCCAACCGTTGACATTGCACGAGTTGCCGATCACATCGACCATATCAAAAATTTGATTGGAATAGACCACGTAGCTTTCGGCTCTGATTTCGATGGTGTTGACAATATGCTTCCACAAGACCTTACCGATGTTTCGATGTATCCAAATTTGATCTACACGTTGCTAAAACGCGGTTACTCGGAAGAGGATATTGAGAAGATCTGTTACAAAAACGTATGGCGTGTGTGGAACAAAGTAGAAGAAGTTGCGCACGCAGCTCAGTAACGCAACGATGCAGGAGGCGGCATTCATAAAACAAAACAAACCCCGTTGGGAAGAGTTTGAAAAATTGATCGCTACAGATCAACCGCCTCAACCCGACAGGCTGGCCGAACTGTTTATTCTCCTCACCGATGATCTTTCGTTTGCGCGGTCGCAATACCCCAACAGCCGGGTTACCGAATATCTTAATCTGTTGGCCGGAAAGGTTCATCGAACTATTTACAAAAACCAGAAAGAAGAGAAAAACAGGTTTATCCATTTCTGGAAAATAGAAGTGCCCCAGGCCATGTATCATTCTCGCAAACAGCTATCCTATGCCTTTATCATTTTTATAGTAGCGGGGTTGATCGGTGCGGTGTCAACGGCAAATGACGACACATTTGTTCGATTGATTCTTAGCGATGGATATGTAAACATGACTTTAGAAAATATTAAAAGCGGTAACCCTACACGCGTGTATTCCTCAGGGGGAGAAATGAATATGTTTTTTGCGATTACGTACAACAACATTTTGGTATCGTTTAAGATGTTTGCGTTTGCGGCTTTAACATCGCTGTGTACCGGCTACTTTCTGTTTTACAATGGGCTGATGATGGGCACTTTCTTTATGTTTATATACCAGCAAAACCAACTGGCACAAGCATTGCCGGTAATTATGCTTCACGGCACTATTGAGCTATCCTCGATTGTGATTGCCGCAGCCGCAGGTTTTGTTATGGGCAACAGCTTTCTTTTTCCGGGCACCTATTCTCGGCTTACATCATTTAAAGCCGGTGCCTTGCGTGGTCTAAAAATAATTATGGGGCTGGTCCCATTTTTTATTGTGGCGGGCTTTATTGAATCGTTTATTACGCGTTATGCTTTTATGCACTGGGTTTTTAAGCTAGGCATAATTGGGCTGTCGGCATTTTTGATGATATACTATTTTGTTGTGTACCCTTTTCAACTAAAAAGACATGGAAGATTTTAAAGCCATAGAATTTCACCACACCCGCGATTTTGGCAAAAAAATAAATATCACGTTTGAGTTCATCAAACAAAATTTCAAGCCTCTGCTTAAAAGTATTATGCTGATTGCCGGCCCTGCCGTATTGATTGGCAGCGTTATGATCGGCATTTTTTTTTCCGACTTCATGGCACTAAGTATGGGGAAACAAAACAATAGTGAGGCGCTACAGTATTTTACCTCGTACAAGTTTTGGTCGGAAATAGGTTTGATGTACATGTTCCTCATTTTGAGTTATGTTATCACCCTAGCCACCATTAACAGCTATATTGCTATTTACATTAGAAAGCAATCGAACCAAATAGAAGTGCACGAAGTGTGGGAAAGTGTTCGTGTTACGATATGGAAATATGTAGGCTCCCTCCTGCTCATGATAATAAGTGCAATACTTATTGTTTTCGTAGGGGTTATCGTGGGCATTGTAGTTCAGAAAATATCGGGTGTTGCATTAGCGTTGCTGATTATCGTTATGGTTATTGGTTTTATTTATTTAGCGATTGGCGTTTCGTTGGTGTTCTTTGTTCAGGTAATTGAACAGACCGGTTTTTTTGCAGCAGCCGCACGATCGCTGCAATTGGTACGGGGAAAATGGTGGAGTACGTTCGGCATTTCTTTTGTTCTTTCACTTATCGGTGGTGCCATCTCTTACATCTTTATTATTCCATACTATGTTTTTTTATTTGTAACCATGTTTCACAATACTTCTGCAGGCAACCCCTTTGAAGCCTCGCCTTCGCTTAAAACAGCGAGCTATATTTTCTTTACGCTTTATTACTTAGCCCAAATAATTTTGCAAACATTACCCAATATAGGCCTGTCGTTTCAGTATTTTAATTTAGTTGAATTGAAGGAATCAAAAGGATTGCTGCGCGACATCGAGAACTTTGGCCAGACTCCGAAACCCGATCAACCTTCAGAAACTTTTTAAGGAAGAGCGATGCGGAAATTTTGGTTTACGGGATTGATGTTTATTTTTTTTGTTTCTGCAAACGGACAAGTTTCCGACACCATAAACCTGAATTTGGTTGAACCAAAAGCAGAGATAGATTCTTCAAATAGAAATTTTACTGCTGCCGACACTACTTTGTTGGAAGCCAAAAATTTTTCGGAGAGCCAACTTCAACAGCTGAAACAAAAACTCGATTACAAAGAACCGCCAACCATTGCCGAAAGCTTGTGGGAAAGATTTAAACGTTGGCTGAAATGGCTCTTTGCAAAATTATTTCGCGATTCGGCAACCACCGATTTAGGCCGGATTATTGCCTACCTAACGGGCGTAGCTGTGGTGGCCTGGCTTATCAGGGCTTTAGTCAGGGCAAATGCGTTTCGAATTTTTTTTTCAAGCCAATCTGTCAACAAACCACTTACCGATGTGTTTGACGAGAATATCCACGAGATGGATTTTGAAAAATTAATATCGAAAGCCACCAGCGACCATGATTTCAGGCTGGCGACCCGTTTAATTTTTTTGCAGGCGTTAAAAATTTTGTCAGACAAACACTTTCTTACCTGGAGTCCGGGTAAAACCAACCACGAATACGTGAACGAGTTGGAGGATGCGGATATCAAACCAAGCCTCAATCAGTTAAGCATCTATTTTGATTATGCCTGGTACGGCCATTTTGAGGTATCGGCAGAAAAATATAAAGAAGTACAACACCTATTCCGCACGCTGCGCAACCAAATAGAATGAACAAGGATTGGAAATATATTCTATACCTCGTTGTGCTTGCGGTGCTCTTCTTGAGCATGTTTCTGACAAAGGATAAATCCTACGACTGGACAGTTACGCTGGCGCATAACGATCAAAACCCGTATGGCTCCTATGTGTTAAACGAATTGTGGCATTCGTTCTTGCCGGATATAAAAATCGAGCACCGGTTTAAAACGTTTTATGAATTGAAAGATTCGCTGAAGCAAAATGAAACTGTTTTTATACTGGCCGAAAGTTTCAACCCCGATCAAGGAGATACGGAAGCACTATTGCAACATGTGAACAAGGGGGGTGTGGCACTGGTATCGGCAAATTATATACTAGGCAAATTTGCCGACACGTTAGGTCTACGCACAAAAGACTATTTCTTTGAGAAGATAAAAAATATCGTAGACAGAAACGACACCGCAACATTCCGCCTGGCAAACCCAAAACTTGACACCTCCCAACTCTTTTACTACAAACGCGGGAACACTCATAATTTTATCGCCAATGCCGATACCTCCGTAAAAAAAATTAAAGGATTAAACCCAACAGTTATTTGCTCAAACGATCAAGGCCAGCCGGTTACCCTAAAAATCTCACTGGGCAAGGGAATAATTATCATCAACAGTTCCCCGATGATGTTCACCAACATTTATGTATTGAACCACAACAACCATCAATTAATTTCATCGCATCTTTCTTACCTACCGAAAAATAAAGTGTACTGGTCGGAATATTACCAACAAGGAAGGATGGAAGCCGCCACACCCTTGCGCTATATTTTAACCACCGAGCCCTTGCGTTGGGCGTATTACATCGGCATTGCATCAATTTTAATTTTCTTTTTTTTCGAGGCAAAAAGAAAACAACGTATCATTCCGGTAGTTAAGCCGTTGGCCAACACCTCGCTAGAGTTTGTAGACACCATCAGCAATTTGTATTACGAGAACAACGATCACAAAAGCATTGCAGCGAAACGGATTTTATTCTTTTACGAGATGCTCCGAACCAGATATAATTTTTCAATGGCCGTAACCAATGCGAATTACGAAACCGCACTGGCGCACAAAACCGGAGCCGATACGGAAGTGATACATTGGCTGATAAAAACCATTCGCAGCATAATGAACAAAGAGAAAATTTCGGAAGAAGAATTGTCTGAACTAAATAATTTGCTAAACCTATTTTGGAAAAAATAAATTAAAATGGAAAACGAATTTCAATCACGGATCGACCTGGTGTCGTTGAGCGAACAGATAAAAAAGATAAAACTCGAAATCGGAAAAGTAATTGTGGGCCAGGAGCTCATGGTGGATTTGCTGATCACAGCTATCCTTTCGGATGGACACGTGCTGATCGAAGGCGTGCCCGGTGTTGCCAAAACACTTACGGCCAAACTGGTTTCTAAAATCATTTCCATTGATTTTTCGCGTATCCAATTTACACCCGACCTCATGCCATCCGATATTCTGGGCACTTCGGTGTATAATTTAAAAACTTCCGAGTTTCAATTTAAACCGGGCCCTGTTTTTTCGAACCTGATTTTAATTGACGAGATCAACCGGGCTCCGGCAAAAACACAATCCGCCCTTTTCGAACTGATGGAAGAACGGCAAGTGACCATCGATGGGCAAACCCACAAAATGAAAAACCCGTACATCGTAATAGCCACACAAAACCCCATCGAGCAAGAAGGAACCTACCGCCTCCCCGAAGCACAGCTCGACCGCTTCCTTTTTAAAATTGTAGTTGATTATCCAAATCTTGAAGAAGAAATAACAATCCTTTTAAAACACCAGGAAAGGCAGGGCGTATTGGCAACTCAGGATGTAAATGCTATTTTATCGGGTGAACAGATTGCAGCCTTGAGGCAGGCCGCACAGCAAGTACATGCTGAGCCGCACTTGCTGCGCTACATCGCACAGATTGTGGGTGAGACCCGCAACAATCCCATGCTGTTTCTGGGGGCATCGCCACGAGCTTCCCTTGCAATACTTTCCAGCGCTAAAGCACACGCCATTATCAATGGCCGTGATTTTGTAAGCCCGGAAGACATTAAGGCTGTAGCTATGCCTGCGCTGCGCCATCGTATTGTGCTGAGCCCCGAAAAAGAAATGGAAGGCCTTGGTGCAGACGAAGTGCTGAGCCTGATCATCAATAAAATTGAAGTGCCCAGGTGATAGTTACTTCATGAAGCTGTTAAAAGATTTATTTTTAACAAACCGATTGTTTACAGCGATAGGTATCATCCTTTTGCTTTTCATTGTATCTTTTATTGCGGGTGGTTTATACATCATCCCCGAAATCATTTTCTTTTTTTTGCTCGCAGCATTTTTTGCGGATGTGATTTTACTTTTTGGAAAAACAAAAGGCATGACGGGCGAACGCACGTTGGCCGATAAACTTTCTAATGGCGATGAAAATGAAATCGTGATTAAGCTGAGGTGCCTGTACCCCTTTAAAGTTTCGCTACGTGTGTTTGACGAAACGCCTCATCAATTTCAGCGCAGGGATGTAGAATTTAATTTGAAATTGAAACCGAACGAAACTCAATCGATAAACTATTTTTTGCGGCCTGTAAAAAGAGGTGAGTATTCTTTCGGAGCCGTAAATAGTTTAGTAACCTCGCCTCTCGGGCTGGCTTCAAGAAAATTTTCGTTCTCTGCCGATAAAAATGTGCCCGTTTATCCTTCGTATATTCAATTAAGAAAATACGAACTCTTGGCCATCCACAACAGGCTTGCGGAAACAGGCATAAAAAAGATCAGACGCATCGGGCACAATCAGGAATTTGAACTGATCAAAGAATATACAACCGGTGATGATTTTCGTACGGTAAACTGGGAAGCCACCGCACGCAAGTCTAAGCTGATGATCAACCAATATCAAGACGATCGTTCGCAGCAAGTGTATTCGCTCATCGACAAGGGCCGCGCGATGCAAATGCCATTTAACGGAATGAGCTTACTCGATTACGCAATTAACGCAAGCTTGGTGATATCCAACGTGGCTATAAAAAAATCGGACCGTGCCGGATTGCTTACGTTTCAGCATCAGATGGGCACTTACCTAAAAGCCGGAAATCTAAGTAACCAGATGGCCACGATTCAAAAAGTGCTTTTTAACCAGAAAACTGCCTTTTTAGAAACCGACTATTCTGCTTTGTACGCTTCGGTACGAAGATCTATATCACAACGGAGTTTGTTGTTATTATTTACCAACTTTGAAAGCGTGCAAGGACTAAAAAGACAGTTGCCCTATTTACTTGCAATGAATAAATTGCATCTATTAGTGGTGATCTTTTTCGAGAACAGTGAATTAACAGAGTTGATAAATAAAAAAGCAGTGGAACTAAAAGACATGTACCGGCAGGCCGTAGCCGAAAAATTTTCGTACGACAAAAAGCTTATAGTACAAGAACTGAAGAAGCACGGTGTACAGTGTATCCTTACGCTGCCCGAAAACCTAACCGTGAACACCATCAACAAATACCTTGAGCTTAAAGCAAGAAACCTGATTTAAATCTGAAAAAAATCACAAACCCATGAAAAAATTTTTACTGCTCGCATTTAGCTTCTTGAGTTGGGGAGTTTACAGTCAAAACAAAAATCAAAAAATTTTTACGCTACCTGCCGGATCGGACTATGTAAGAGGGCACGTTATGGTGAAAGTAAAAGATGGATATAAAAGTGAACTGACTGAGATTGCACAGCGAAAGACACAAACCAAGATCAAAAACAGCTCAATACAGTCGATCAAAAGTATTTTGAAAGGAGAACCCTACCGGAATGCGCGGCTCGGAAAGCAGGCGGTAGATATTTCGAAATATTTCTTGATAGAAGTAGATCCTAATGAAAATATTGAAACAACCATAAACAATCTTTATGCAACCGGTTATTTTGAAATTGTTGAGCCGGAATATATCTCTACAATAGATTTAACCCCCAACGATCCAAAAATAGCACAGCAATATTATCTCAACACCATTAAAGCAATTCAGGCTTGGGATATAACGCAGGGCGATACTTCTGTTGTCATAGCAATTGTAGATACCGGGGGCAACCTAACTCATGAAGACTTGGCGCCCAACCTATTTAGAAACTGGGCAGAATACCCACCAAACGGTGCTGACGATGATGGCAATGGATTAATCGATGACTATCAAGGCTGGGATTTTATGGGAAGCGACACATTGAATGCGGTTAAATCAGATTTTGTTGGAGACAATGATCCTTCCATAAATCATATTCCTGCATTGTCTAATGTAGAAGATCTGAGCCACGGCACGTGGGTGGGTGGTTGTGCCAGTGCCGCAGCAAATAATAGTAAAGGCATTGCGGGAGTAGGCTACAACACACGACTTATGTTTGTTAAGCACACGGCCGATAACCAAAGAACAAATAGCCCAGGTTTATACGGCACTATTTTAGGGATAGCCTATGCTGGCGATTTATTTTATCGCCACAATATTAAAGGGATAATCAATTGTTCTTTCGGAGGATCGGGCAAAAGTCAAATTGTACAAGACCTAATCAATCATGTTGTGCTCGATCAAAATTGCCTTGTCGTGGCGGCCGGGGGTAACAGCAACAGCAGAGCACCGTCTTACCCTGGTGGGTATGATAATGTTTTGTCGGTGGCCGCAACCGATATAAACGATGTGCGGGCTTCTTTCAGCAATTATGGAACAACCATAGATTTGGCAGCACCCGGTGTTGGCATTTTTTCTACGCAGTATAACAATACCTATGGCACTGTAGATGGCACTTCGTTTTCGTCACCCATCACGGCAGGTGCGGCTGCTTTAGTCTGGGCAAAGAACCCCAATTTCACGGCATCGCAAGTGGGAGAACAAGTGAGGGTAAGTGCAGATGCCGATGCGCTGTATTCGGCAAATCCTAACTTAGTTCACCAACTGGGTATCGGCAGGCTCGACATCAGCCGCGCGTTGACTTTAAATCTTCCATCCATTAGGGCATCCAATCTGAAATTGGTCAACAAAAATGGGTTTTCACCCCTGCCGGGCGATCAAGCCTATCTGACGTTTGATTTTACCAACTACCTGAAGAGCACTTCGGGTGGAATTCAGATAGCAGTATCTTCAAAGTCTGCAGCCATTGCTATAACAAAAGGAACAATTACACCCGGGATTATTGCAGAGGGATCAACCCTTTCAAATTCACTCACTCCATTTGAGTTAAAAATTAATCCTACCACGGTAGAAAACGCCCCGGTCGATTTGATCATCACGTATAGCGATGGGGTGTATTCAGATTTTCAAGTGATGAGTTTTTATGTTAATCCTTCCTACATAGATGTGAATTCAAACCAGATCAACACCACGGTTACCTCTATCGGCCGGATAGGTTATCTGGACATAGAAAGTGCTCCAACGAAAGGCTCAGGCTTTATTTTCAACAACAACCAGATGCTTTTCGAAATGGGATTGATAATGGGCACTTCAGCCGGTTATGTGCTTAGTAATACAAGAGGTGCTCTGGTCAATAAAATCCAAACGTTTAACAATGACTTTATCTCAACGGTATCTATAAAGCAAATCGCTCCAGGGGTAAGATCGTATTCGGAAATCTATGGTGAGTTTTCAGGCCGAATGAATACAGATTACCGAAGCCTTGTGTGGAAAGATTCACCATACGATAAATTTGTAATCCTTGAATATCAGTTGAGCAACATCAGCAGCGAGGATATCAATAACTTTTATTTCGGTATTTTTTCCGATTGGGATATTTCGGCATCCGGCTCCAATGATGCCGCGAATTGGGACGCAACCCGAAATCTGGGATATGTTTATCCGGCACAACAGTCGGCTAAACCATACGGGGGTATTCAGGTTTTAACAGGCTCGCCCGCCTACTATGCCATAGACAACGACAACACCATTAGCGGAAACCCATTTGGTATTTACGATGGATTTACCAACACCGAAAAATTCACTGCTATTTCGGCAGCTATAGGCAGCGGCCGCGAACGACTTCAGGCAGGTGTTGGCACAGCCGATGGCAATGACGTTAGCCACGTAGTTTCTTCCGGTCCGTTTAATATCCCTGCGGGTAAAACCATAACCGTTGCTTTCGCCCTACATGCGGCCGCCAACTTAACCGACATACAAAAATCGGCAAGCTATGCCGACTCCTTATACAACTATACACTCAAAGCCACCAAACCCGCTGGCGACTCCACAGCCGTGTGCTACAATTCGCCAGCCACATTGAATGCAAGCGGTGCAACAACTATCAAATGGTATAACACATTTACCGGAGGGCAGTCTTTCCACACTGGAAACAGCTACACCTCCGGCAACCTGACAAACGACACAACTTTTTATGTTTCCAATGCCGATCAAAATTATGAGAGTGTGCGAACGGCAGTGAAAGCGACTGTAAAAGCCAATCCTAAAATAATTACATCGGGCTCAACAATTATGTGTGCAGGCGATTCTTTAAAACTATTTGTTGCCACGGCCGACTCTACCATCTGGAGTAACGGAGAAAAAACGAACATCATTGAGGCGAAGACAGCAGGCAGCTACTCGGTGCGGGTAAAAGATGTAACCTTAAACTGCTCCTCGCAGTCCGATACCGTTTCTATTGTGGTAAACCCAAAACCCACAGCCGATTTTTCGGTAACCGGAATTTTGAAAACAGACACGTTGATTTCTTTCACCGATCACAGTACCGATGCAACGAACTGGTTTTGGAATTTTGATGACGGCCACAACAGCTCCGATCAAAACCCAACCCATAATTATGAGGTAATGAAAAATTATGCCGTAACCCTAACCGTAACTGCGGCCAACGGTTGCACGGATACAAAATTGAGTACGATAGCCGTGGTTACAGGAATAGAAGAAACCGCAACGGAAAACGTAACGATATATCCCAATCCGGTACACGATCAGCCACTGCAACTAATAATTGAAAGCGATGAAGCACGAAACGCACAAATTGATTTTACCAACTCGGTGGGTCAAACTGTGCTCTCCCAAGGTGCTTCAGTTGCAGGTCGTACCCAACTCGCTATTCCGGTTTCAGGCCTCACACCCGGGCTTTACATCATTCGTGTTAACCTGGGTGGTAAAACTTTTGTGAGGAAATTGATAAAGGCATTCTGAGAATTTATTTTCAGTCAGCAGCAAAAAGCGAATAAAAATCGCGAAATCTTGGGGATGATTGGAAATGGGGAATTATTTTTGCCCAATTTATCCAACCACTATGCCCCGCGACAGAAGCATTCGTTCTATTTTGATTATTGGAAGCGGCCCCATCATTATTGGACAGGCCTGCGAATTCGATTACGCAGGTTCACAAGCATCCAGATCTTTGCGCGAAGAAGGAATTGAAGTAATCCTCATCAATTCCAACCCCGCAACCATAATGACTGACAAGGTCACCGCAGACCATGTTTATTTAAAGCCGTTGGAGAAAAAATATATCCGCGAAATTTTAGAGAAACATCATGTGGATGCGGTGTTGCCAACCATGGGTGGGCAAACTGCACTTAACCTTTGTATAGAATGTGAGAAAGCAGGGATTTGGGAACACTATGGTGTAAAAATAATAGGCGTAGACATTAAAGCGATCGAAACCACCGAAGACCGCGAGAAATTCCGGTTGAAGATGAACGAATTGGGCGTGGGCGTTTGCAAAGGCGCTACGGCCACTTCTTTTTTAGAAGGAAAAGAAATAGCCCAAGAAATCGGCTTCCCGTTAGTGATCCGTCCGTCCTACACGCTCGGTGGTACGGGTGGAGGTTTTGTAGAAAGGCCGGAAGACTTTGACGAAGCCCTGAACCGGGGGCTGCACGCATCGCCCATTCACGAGGTGCTGGTGGAGCAAAGC
Organism: Bacteroidota bacterium; assembly: GCA_018267285.1. GTDB lineage: Bacteria > Bacteroidota > Bacteroidia > Cytophagales > Cyclobacteriaceae > ELB16-189. The sequence continues at coordinate 197,087 of JAFDYU010000015.1, forward strand.
ATTATGGGCTGGAAAGAATACGAACTTGAATTGCTCCGCGATGGCATTGGGAACGTAATCATCATTTGCTCAATCGAAAATTTCGACCCGATGGGCATCCACACGGGCGACTCGATTACCGTTGCCCCCGCCATGACGTTGCCCGACACGGTGTATCAGAAAATGCGCGACCTCGCCATCAAGATGATGAACGGCATCGGCAAGTTTGCCGGAGGATGCAACGTACAGTTTTCGGTCAACCCAGAAAATGACGACATCATCGGTATCGAAATCAACCCGCGCGTGTCACGCTCGTCTGCACTGGCATCGAAGGCAACGGGCTATCCAATTGCAAAAATTGCTGCCAAACTTGCCATTGGTTACAATTTGGATGAATTGAAAAATGCCATCACAGGCACCACCACGGCCTACTTCGAACCCGCTCTGGATTATGTAATCGTGAAAATCCCCCGTTGGAATTTCGACAAGTTTGCAGGTGCCGACCGGAGACTTGGCTTGCAGATGAAATCAGTAGGCGAAGCCATGGGCATCGGCCGGAATTTTCAGGAAGCGTTGCAAAAAGCTTGTCAGAGTTTGGAGATCAGGCGCAATGGACTGGGTGCGGATGGAAAAGAGCTGACCAAACAAAATGAATTGCTTCAAAGTTTAGAGCACCCAAGCTGGAACAGGCTCTTCCATATTTACGATGCCATGAAGATTGGCATCCCCATGAAAACCATTCAAAAGCTTACGAAAATTGATAAATGGTTTTTAGAACAGATCTGGGAATTGATTGAACTGGAAAAAGAGATTGAAAAATACCATCTCGATTCAATGCCTGCCCAGTTGATGCGCAAAGCAAAAGAGAAAGGTTATGCCGACCGACAGATTGCGCACTTGTTGCAATGCCTGGAGAGCGAAGTACACAACAAGCGAAGAGAAATGAGCATAAATCGAGTGTACAAATTAGTAGATACGTGTGCTGCCGAATTTGAAGCAAAAACTCCGTATTACTACTCTACTTTCGATGACGAAAACGAATCGGTTGTTTCGAACAAGAAAAAAATTATTGTTCTGGGTTCGGGCCCCAACCGCATAGGCCAAGGAATTGAATTTGATTATTCCTGTGTGCACGGTGTTCTGGCAGCCAAAGAATTGGGCTACGAAACCATCATGATCAACTGCAACCCCGAAACCGTTTCAACCGATTTCGATATTGCCGACAAACTTTATTTCGAGCCCGTGTTTTGGGAACACCTGTGGGATATCGTTCAGCACGAAAAGCCGGTTGGGGTTATCGTGCAGTTGGGCGGCCAAACTGCACTGAAGCTTTCCGAGAAACTACACAAGTACGGAATAAAAATTTTGGGCACCTCGTTCGAAGCACTCGATCTGGCCGAAGACCGTGGAAGTTTTTCTTCGTTGCTGAAAGAGTTGAATATTCCTTACCCTGAGTTTGGTGTTGCCACCGATGCCGATGAAGCACTCGAAGTATCGAAAAGCATTGGCTTTCCGTTGCTGGTGCGGCCTTCGTACGTGTTGGGCGGGCAGAGCATGAAAATTGTGATCAACGAGCAAGAGCTCGAAGCGCACATCATCGACATTTGGAAACACCTGCCGCAAAACAAAGTGCTGCTCGATCATTTTCTCGATGGCGCCATTGAAGCCGAAGCCGATGCCATCTGCGATGGCGAAGTGGTGTACATCATCGGCATTATGCAGCACATCGAGCCGGCCGGCATACACTCGGGCGACTCCTACGCGGTGTTGCCGCCTTACAACCTGGGTGATTTTGTAATCAAACAAATAGAAAGTTATACCAAACGCATTGCCGTTGCACTCAAAACAGTGGGCTTGATCAACATTCAGTTTGCCATCAAGAACGACAAAGTGTACATCATCGAAGCCAACCCGCGTGCCTCGCGCACGGTGCCCTTTATATGCAAAGCGTATGACGAGCCGTATGTAAACTACGCCACGAAAGTGATGCTGGGCGACAAAAAATTAAAAGACTTTACGTTTAACCCAACCAAGAAAGGTTACGCCATAAAAGTGCCCGTGTTTTCGTACAGCAAATTTCCCGAAGTGCAGAAGGAACTTGGTCCCGAAATGAAATCTACGGGCGAAGCCATCTACTTCATCGATGATTTGATGGACGATTACTTTATGCAGATTTATTCCGAAAGGAATTTGTATTTGAGCCGATGATGAATTCGCTGATTGCTACAATCAATCGTTAAAAAAATATAAGGCTATATTGTGATGCGCCTATTGTTCATACTGTTGATAATGTGCGCAGGTAACTCCTTCTCACAAAAGATAGATGGGGTTTATTATGGTAAAATCGTTTCTGATAAAAATGCGATGGTAGTTACAGAAAACGGAAGTCGAGTTAGTGGAGTAATTTATTTGAACGAAAAGGATACCATTAATTTTTCAGGAAGCTATTTGGACAATGTTTTAAAAAGCTCGGTTCGTTTAAAAGATAAAAGTGAGTTAACCTTGATAGGGCATTTTAAATACAATTCCATGTGGCTCGTGGTTTTGCCCGACAGCGACCAAAGATTTTTAAATAAAGTGTCTCGAAAAACAAGTTATAAGATCAGCAAACTTTATTCAGATCATATGGACCCAATGTTGCTCGGTCGTTGGGAGAGTATGAGATATGTCAAACCCGATGGTACTGTATCGATTGATAACGGCAAGATAGCTTCAACGTATTATGACAATAACAGAATGAACGTACAGATATTATCTATCCCACGGAATGCAAAAAAAGACAATAGTATTACGGACTCACGACTACTATCTCAAAGACTCGAATACTATTGGGAGACAAATGGAAACGAGTTAACAGAGAAGCCTAATTCCTTCAATCTCAATTGGGTAGGGAAATATATCATTACTAAGGATACACTCATCAAATATGGCAATAGAGGGGGCTACACCATTTACAAAAAACAATGAGCCGATCAATTTTTAAGACGGCACCTGATCACCGATGAAATGTTGGCCACCCATTTGGCGGCATACTTTAACCAAGACCAAGTAGAAGAATTGATCGCCAAGCGCACAGCACAACATGGTTTTGAATACTCAAAGAAATATGTACTTTACAAAAGTAAACAGACCTCACCGCTGTTTTCGGTTCGCCCATCATACCAATCTTCTTTATATATCAAAACCAAAAACTGGTTCGGGAGCTGAAGGCAAAAGAAAAATCGAAGAAATTTTAACCTACACACAAACCCCATGAAACCACATCTGCTCTTCATCGGCCTCCTCACCATTTCGCTCAGTGCCTACGGCCAGTACCCAACGGACAATAGTTTTCCGTTGCCGCCAAATTTCCAACCCCGTACCATAACGGTAGAATTGAGACCCATTCTCATTCAAAAAGGAAAATACTATTTTGATAACCGAAGGGTGAAATATGAAGATGTGGGGTTTTTGCTGATGGCCGTGCATGACGCCAAGATCGACCGCAAGATGAAGGTTATCCGCACGCTCAAAGACATCAGAATTCCATTAGGATTACTGCCGCTTCTCTATGCGCGACAGTTGAATCAACCTACTTCGTTTTCCGCTATGCAAGATCAAGCGTACTTTTTTTTGGGGTATCTCCTTTTTTTGTATGCTTTCGATGGTGCCCGGTCATTGGTTCAGTCAAGCGCCATCAAACGCTACAACGAAGTGGTGGTGCAACCCACCGTATCGCTGCAACCCGGCAATGGCGTGAACGTAGGTTTGAATTTCAGATTTTAAACGACCCAATACTATAAGCTTTACAAGGCGGGCTCTTATCGAATGCGATTTATACAAAAATCAAGGTTCGGCAGACACTAACCCACCATCTCCACACTTCGTTTAATAAAATTGGTAAGGTCTGCACCCGTGAGCATGTTTTGCGAAAGCAACGCGAGGTCGTACGCTTGCTTGGCCAGCTTTTGCTTTTGTTCTTCCGCTTCGGCTTTCAATATTTTTTGGATGATCGCGTGGTTGCCGTTTACGGCTACATTGTAGCTGTCGGGCATAGAGCCCATAAAGTTCATTCCACCACCGCCACCCGTGCGCGCCATGTCTTTCATCCTGCGCATCCACTCGCTCATGGTAATGGTTACGGGTAAATCATCGGGCGAAAGCGATTCAATTGCCACCGACATGGATTTGTTGTTGATGGCTGCCTCGAAAACCGATTTTACTTTCTCTTCTTCTTCTTTGCTCAGTACGCTGGCAATATTATTTTCCTTTTCAATCAGCTTGTCGATGATTTCGCTATCCACCCGCTTCAGTTGGGTCTTCTCTAATTTTTGCTCAAGGTTGCCAATGAAGTGGCTGTCGATAATGCCATCTAAAACGATCACATCGTATGCTTTGCCCTTGGCAGATTCAATAAATGCATGCTGCTTGGCCACATCGGTAGTGTAAAGCCAGATTGTATTTTTGTCTTTATCTATCTGATTGATTTTTACTTTGTCTTCGTATTCTTTTAATGTGAAGTATTGGTTATCTGTGTTCTTCAACAACGAAAACTCTTTTGCTTTCTCATAAAACTTTTCATCGCTGATCATGCCGTAGCGTACGAACACGCTGATGTCGTCCCACTTCTTTTCAAACTCGTTGCGGTCTTTAATAAACAAGTCGATCAGTTTGTCGGCTACTTTTTTGGTGATGTGCTGACTTATTTTTTTTACGTTGGCATCGCTCTGCAAATAACTGCGCGACACGTTGAGCGGAATATCGGGCGAATCCAAAATGCCGTGGAGCAGCATTAAGAAATCGGGCACCACATCTTTTACTTCGTCCGTAATAAACACCTGGCGCGAGTAAAGCTGGATTTTATTTTTCTGAACCTCGAAGTCGTTTTTGATTTTAGGAAAGTAAAGGACCCCCGTGAGGTTGAACGGGTAATCGACATTAAGATGAATCCAGAAAAGCGGGTCTTCGCTAAACGGATAAAGTTCTTTATAGAATTTCAGATAATCTTCGTCTTTTAATTCGCTCGGTGCTTTGGTCCAGATCGGGTTTGGGTTGTTGATGATCCGGTCCCTTGTTACTGTTTTGTACTTGGGCTTATTGTCTTTGTCAACACCATCTTCAACGCTTTCGTCTTTGGTTCCGAACTTGATTTCTACCGGAAGGAACTTGCAATATTTTTCAAGGATGCCTTTGATGCGCCATTCGTCCAGAAACTCTTCCGAGTCTTTGTTGATGTGCAAGATCACATCGGTGCCACGCGTTTCTTTTTTGGCCGGTGTTAATTCAAATTCCGTAGAACCATCGCAGGTCCAGCGGGCGGCTTCGCTACCTTCTGTAAAAGATTTGGAAACGATCTCGACCTGGTCGGATACCATAAACGCTGAATAAAACCCAAGGCCAAATTTGCCGATGATGTCTTTGGCATCGGCTTTATCTTTGAACTTTTCTACAAACTCGGTAGCTCCGGAAAAGGCAATTTGATTGATGTATTTTTTGATTTCCTCGGCCGTCATGCCCAGCCCTTTATCGCTTACGGTGACCGTCTTTTTGTCTTTATCGAAACTCACGTCAATTTTCAAATCGCCCAGCTCGCCCGTGGCTTCGCCAAGAGCAGCAAGTTTTTTCAGCTTTTGAGTGGCATCAACCGCGTTGCTCACCAACTCGCGCAAAAATATCTCGTGGTCGGAGTAGAGGAACTTCTTGATGATGGGGAAAATATTCTCGGTATGGATGGAGATCGTGCCTTTTTCTTGCATGGTTAATAATGTTTTGAGCCCGTAGGATTTCAAAAATTATTCCACCCTGCTTTTAGTGACAGGTTGGCAGGAAGAACAACCAAATGGGCTAAATTACGGGTGAAGCAGTTACTTTTTTGCTTTCGACTTGAAAAAATCCTTTTTCGATTTGTAGTACACCCCCGAATAGGTGGTGGAGTAAATGGAGTCGTTAAAATCGGTTAGGGTGGTGACAATTTCTTTGTCGATGCCGTCATTCTCCAATTCGCGGAGGAACCAATAACCGGGCCTAAAGTTTAGCGTATAGAAATTGGAATTATTAATAAAAATAAGGCTGTCGCCAATAGACTGCATAAGGCCGTATGCAAATTGTTCAGCTATTTTTTCTTCGTGCCAGCTTAGCCAATCGTTATTTGAGACAACAGCATTACCATAAAAGTCAAGAATATATACGTTGTTATTGTATGTAAATACCTTAGCCGTACCATGATCAGAGATTTTAAGTGTATCTCCATTGGAAGAAACCTTATAAGTAGTAACACCTGTTGCTACAATGAAGTAGTCTTTCACTTCTTGAACAAATTCTATGAATTGATCCTCAACACTCGTAGGTATATTAATTACTATAGTTGAATTGATGTTTGGCTGGGATTTATCGATGTTTAAAAGGAGCATTTTATTGATAGGAGACATCTGATTACCGGTTATTCTTTCAAAGAAAGGAACCAATAGTTGATTCATGTTATTTAATGCCATTACCTCGCTTCTAAAATGAATAAAAGGAGTATTTAAGCTTATAAAATTTTTAGAATAGTTTAAGAGCTGTACGGGGGAATATTCCGGATAATAGTACACATCAGTTTTTGGTGATGTGTAGACAAGGATTAGTGAGTCTGAGTAAATGAAAGGTTGGATATATTGATTAATTGGCAACCTTTTATCATAGGGATAACTGCCTATATTTTCGTATACCCTAAATTTACCTGATGTATTTAAGACCGTGGTGTATTTAAGACCATAATAATATAAATTGTTACTATCCGCGTAACTACTAAAGAAAAGTTTTTGGTCGTAATTAAACTTGGGGTGAGCAACCCACGGAGTTGTTTTCTCAACGGTTGGTTTGGGTATCGGAGCTACGGTATCGTACGTGCAAGAGAAAATAACCATAAGGCAGAAAATCAGCAGGGCAAACTTCATCCGGTATAGAGATAGGTGTTTACAAAACTAACTCAAATCACGAATCACTCCAATACGGCTTGCGGTTCACTTTTCTGCCCGCCCAACTCAATCTCTTCGCCATCTCTGTTCAAAAAGTGAAACTCGGTGATGCCCAATGAACTGTCTTTTATCAAGTCCACCCATCGTTTGTATTTAAAATACAACTTCAGTCTTTTTGAAATAATGCCTTTGGTATAGTACGCGTGTAGGAATGGGTGAAGTGCCAGCACCAGGTGTTTTTCATTTTGTTTTTCAAACAGGTGTTGGATGTGTTGCTCAATTTGGTCGGTCACCAAAATCGAGGCGCTTATTTTTCCGCTGCCGTTGCAGGTAGGGCATACTTCTTTGGTGGCAATATTCATCTGCGGGCGTACGCGCTCGCGGGTAATTTGCATCAACCCGAATTTGGAAAGCGGCAACACCGTGTGCTTGGCCCGGTCGCCTTCCATGGCATCTTTCATTTTTTGAAAGATGAGTTTTTTGTTCTCGGGATTGCGCATGTCGATAAAGTCCACCACCACAATGCCCCCCATGTCGCGCAGGCGCAACTGGCGGGCAACTTCGCGTACGGCCTCAAGGTTTACCGAGAGTGCTGTAGTCTCCTGGTTTTCTTCGCGGTTGCTTTTGTTTCCGCTGTTTACATCAATAACATGAAGCGCTTCGGTATGCTCGATGATTAAGTAACCACCGCCCCGCAGGCTCACGGTTTGGCCAAAGGCCGCTTTGATCTGCCGCTCCACTCCGTAGTGTTCGAAGAGCTTTAATTTGCCTGTATAAAGTTTTGCTATTTTTTCTTTTTCGGGAGCGATGTTGTGGATGTAGCTTTTGACTTCGTCAAAAATCTTTTTGTCATCCACCAACACGTTGTCGAACGATTCGTTGAGGAGGTCGCGCAAAATGGAAGAGGCTTTGTTAAGCTCGCCAATTATTTTGTCGCGCGGGTTGGCGGTTACCAAGCGCGTCATGCCTTCTTCCCATGTTTTTACCAGGCTGCGCAGGTCTTTGTCGAGTTCGGCCACTTCTTTGCCCTCGGCCACGGTGCGGATGATCACACCAAAATTCTCGGGTTTGATGGACTGGATAAGGCGCTGAAGCCGCTTGCGCTCATCGCTGCTCGAAATCCTTTTTGAAATGCTTACCCCGGATGAAAAGGGCACCAACACCAGGTATCTCCCGGCTATGGACAACTCACACGAAAGTCGCGGGCCTTTGGTAGAAATCGGTTCTTTAACTACCTGAACCGGTACAAGCTGACCTTTGGTAAGCTGCTGGGAGATTTTCCCATGCTTATCAATTTCTTTTTCGGTTTGAAACCTGTCGAGCTTACCACCGGTTATCTTCTTAGCACGTACGAGCTTAGTGAATTTTTGAAGCGAACTGAACTTGGCTCCCAGATCGAGGTAATGCAGAAAGGCATCTTTCTCATAACCAATATCGATGAAGGCTGCGTTCAGACCGGGCACCACTTTTTTTACGGTACCCACATAAATATCACCAACCACAAATTTACTTCCGTCCTGTTCCTCGTGGAATTCGGCCAGATGTTTGTCTCTAAGAAGGGCGATGCGACATCCGTTTTGAGTGGCGCTAATAATTAGCTCGTTGCTCAAAACTTAAATGTTTACGTTTTAAATTTATTCGCCTTGGCTCGTGCCTGCACAAACCAAGGCAGAATGTCTTTTTTTATTTTTTCTTGTGTCTATTTTTTCTCAAACGCTTCTTGCGCTTGTGAGTAGCCATTTTATGCTTTTTTCTTTTTTTACCACTTGGCATAATGTAACTTTTAGTTAATCCGCCCCTGGGCGGAAGGGTTAAACAATAATTTTATTTTAAGTCGTTGAGATACGATTCTACAGTGGATTGCACGGCCGGATCGCTGCTCATTTTTTTCACCTTTTCAAATTGTGCTTTCGCTTCATTTTTCCTGTTTTCATTAGCGTAAGCCACACCCAACAACAACTCACCTTGTATGTGGTTTGGGTTAACTTCTTCCAATTGCTTAAGCCAATCAATAGCTTTGCTGTTTTGGCCTGATTGCACGGAAAGCATACCCATGTTAAACAATGCAAGCTCGTTCTTGGGGTCTTCGGCAAGCACGCCACGCAGTTGGCCTATGCCTTGCATGGGGGCACCAGAACTTAGGTAAGTCATGGCAACTTTTATGCGGGCTTCATAATTTTTTGGATTGGCCTCAACTACCTTACCAAGCCACAAACGGGCTTTTTCGGCCAAAGCCTTTTGCTTTTGGGCATCCATGGCAAAGGTTGAGGCATCGTAAAAATTAGTGCCTGCTTTCAGGAAACTCTTTGTAGTGTTAAAGAACGTTGCAGCTTTTTCGCCAAACCATGCTGCGCTGTCAAACTGGCTCGCTTGCCGGTAGAGGCTTTGCAAAGAGTCGGCAAAGATAGCATTTTTTTCATCTGTCGATTTCGCGAACTGAACACGCAGGTTTTTTATGGATTGAAGCAATGCCTGTGGCACTGAAGCGTGAGTAGTAGGCATGGCCGAAGCTGTTTTAGAAGATGCCGAATCGGCTTTGGTCAACTCCTGTTCATTTTCTACTACGGCTTTTGGCAACAGGAAAATCAACCAAATAACAATAGCACTAACGACTACTAATATGATTCGGGTCTTTAACATGATTAGTTAATTTTCGATTTGCCAATGTGCCCGTGAGAATTACTGAATCGACACATTGAAAATTGATAATTACTTTTCAGCGTGTTGTTTTACCTTTTCGCTGTTTTTGATTTTGTTCACAAAGATTTTGGCAGGCTTAAAACTGGGAACAAAGTGCTCATCAATTACAATGGCTGTATTGCGCGAGATGTTGCGGGCTATTTTTTTCTTTCTCTTTTTGTTAATGAAACTGCCAAAGCCACGCACATAAATGTTGTGCCCGTTGGCCATATTGATTTTTACAATATTGAAAAATGCTTCCACAGAAGCCGACACATCGGCTTTGTCGATGCCTGTCTTTTCTGAAATTTGGTTGATAACGTCTGCCTTAGTCATAAATTTTTTGAGCGGGTGGCAAAGATAAGGGCAGAAGCATCAAACACAAAATGAAATTTATTGATAATCACGCAGATGTCGATGAATGGAGCCGCGTTGTGTAGAATCAAAGGTTTTACACAGCTTTGCGGCTGCCGAAATGAAAAAAGATGTTTTTGCCCAACGGATTATGGAGTGGTACACCTACAACCACCGCCAGTTGCCCTGGCGCAAAACAAACGATCCGTATAAAATATGGCTCTCTGAAATTATCTTACAGCAAACGCGCGTGGCGCAAGGCCTGCCGTATTACGAATCGTTTGCAGATGCATTTCCTACGGTGCACGAGATGGCAAAAGCCTCACTCGAAAAAGTTTTACGGTTGTGGCAAGGGCTGGGCTATTACACAAGAGCTCGAAACCTTCACCAATGCGCCAAGTACCTTGTTAAAAATTGCGAAGGTAATTTCCCTACAACATTCGAAGCATTAAAAAAACTTCCCGGCATCGGGCCGTACACGGCCGCAGCCATTGCCTCCATTTCGTTTAAAGAACCTGTGGCGGTGGTAGATGGAAATGTGTTTCGGGTGTTGGCCCGTGTGTTTGGCATTGACAAAGACATTGCATCTACACACGGCAAGAAATTCTTTTTTTCTTTTGCCAATGAATTAATAGACCGCAACGCACCCGATGTGTTTAATCAGGCGGTTATGGAATTTGGGGCACTTCAATGCTTACCAAAAAACCCGAAATGCGAAGGGTGCATGTTTTCAAAATCTTGTGTGGCCAGACAAAAAAATCTTCAAGCTGTTTTACCCATCAAGATCAAACAGATCAAAAAAATTACCCGGTATTTTAATTATTTTATCATTCGCGATAGAGCCAACGTGTTGATGCGCAAGCGAAACGACAAAGATATTTGGCGCGGGCTATACGATTTTTATTTGATTGAGACGAAAAGGAGTAAAAATGTAAAATCGTTGATGGAAAAAGACAAACTTTTATCGAAAATGAAAATCATCAGCGAAAGCAACATATTTCCTCATTCCTTGTCGCATCAAAAGCTGAATGTAAAATTTATTGTGGCAGAGAAATCTCTTTCCAAGTCGGAAGAAAAGCTCGCTTCTAAATCGGGTTTAAAAAAAATTCAGATAAAAAAAATTGAAAAGCTTCCCAAGCCTATTCTAATAGATGGATACCTGAAATCACTTCGATTTTTTTCGTCCACCTCCAAAGAAAAAACCTAATTTCAATGAAAGATAGTTGCCATTTATGTACCCGGTATAGGGCGGCAGATTTTGAGAAAGTGGCGGATAAATAGTGGCTTTTGCTGTTGCCATGATGTTCCAATCCATGACAAAAGAAAAGTGGCCTAAGTCAAAGCCGGCTCTTGGGTAAAATCCTAACACGGTTTCTTCATTGGTCACAATCGTTAGTTGAAACTATGCGCTTTCAGCGCAAGACTTTCAGTTGCTACACAAAAGGTTAACTTTACTTGGTGAGTAAAGCACTTCGCATAGGCAGCCATACAGTGTCTTGGCTTACTGCCCACATAGTTTGGGTTACAAAATATAGGTATAAAGTTTTGGAAGGAGATATTCAAAA
>JAFDYU010000016.1 GCA_018267285.1 Bacteroidota bacterium
GCGATAGCCTTCCAAGCTATAGGTCGCGAGTTCGAACCTCGTTTCCCGCTCAGAGACGTTGATTCGTTATAGTTATTCGTTGTTCGATTTCACGAATAAACGAGTAACGAATAACCAACAACGGTTTTTAAAAGCTGTTGTAGCTCAGTGGTAGAGCACTTCCTTGGTAAGGAAGAGGTCGTGAGTTCAATCCTCATCAACAGCTCGGAGAGAGATGTTGATTTCAATGTTGTAGAGGTTGGCAGAGCATGGCGCAGAGGCGCCAAGGTCGTGAGTTCAATCCTCATCAACAGCTCGGGGAGAGATGTTGATTTTAAGCGAGGAAGGAATTGGTAGAGCATGGCGCAGTAGGCGCCAAGGTCGTGAGTTCAATCCTCATCAAAAGCTCAACCAAAAATAATTTATCAACGGGTAAATTATTTGGATGTTTCGAATTTTGAAATTTTGATTAGATGCAAATCCATCGGATACGGATGCGTAGCGACCATCCCATAAGGTATCCTAATGAATTTGCGATTTGCCATTAAGGCAAAACCTATCCGAAAGGCTCAACATGTTTAGGGTGTATGTTTCTCAGGCGGAGAAACTCATAGAACAGAAACTTTATTAATTAAATTTTTTATACACTTTAAACTTAACTGGGATTTTCAAACATGGCAAAAGAAACATTTGACCGCTCCAAACCGCACGTAAACATCGGTACCATTGGTCACGTTGACCACGGTAAAACTACGTTAACGGCTGCAATCACTCAGGTTCTTTCTAAGAAAGGCCTTGCTGCAGTTCGCGACTTCTCATCCATTGATAACGCGCCCGAAGAAAAAGAACGCGGTATCACCATCAACACCTCACACGTTGAGTATTCTACAGACAAGCGTCACTACGCTCATGTTGACTGTCCGGGTCACGCTGACTATGTTAAAAACATGGTTACGGGTGCTGCCCAGATGGACGGTGCTATCCTTGTGGTGGCTGCAACTGACGGCCCAATGCCACAAACCCGCGAGCACATCCTTTTGGCTCGCCAGGTAGGTGTACCCGCTCTTGTGGTGTTCATGAATAAAGTTGACTTGGTTGACGATGCCGAATTGCTTGACCTGGTAGAAATGGAAGTTCGCGAGCTCCTTTCTTCATATCAATTCCCTGGCGATACCATGCCGGTAATCAGAGGCTCAGCCCTTGGCGCACTGAATGGCGAAGCCAAGTGGGTTGCCAAAGTTGAAGAACTGATGGATGCCGTGGATAACAACATTCCGATTCCGGTTCGTTTGATCGACAAAGATTTCTTGATGCCTGTGGAAGACGTGTTCTCGATCACTGGTCGTGGAACGGTTGCTACTGGCCGTATAGAGCGTGGTGTGATTAAAACTGGCGATCCGGTTCAAATCCTTGGCATGGGTGCTGAGAACCTCACTTCCACCATCACCGGTGTGGAGATGTTCCGCAAAATCCTTGACCGAGGCGAAGCCGGAGATAACGTAGGTTTGTTGCTCCGTGGTATTGAAAAAGAGCAAATCTGCCGCGGTATGGTTATTTGCAAACCCGGTTCAGTAACTCCTCACGCTAAATTCAAAGCTGAAGTTTACGTATTGAGCAAAGAAGAAGGTGGTCGTCACACGCCCTTCTTCAACAAATACCGTCCTCAGTTTTATTTCCGCACCACAGACGTTACAGGCGAAGTGAAACTTCCTGCCGGTGTAGAAATGGTTATGCCTGGCGATAACGTATCAATCGAAGTAGAATTGATCAACAAAATCGCTATGGAGAAAGGCTTGCGTTTCGCTATCCGCGAAGGTGGCCGTACCGTAGGCTCAGGCCAGGTAACTGAAATTTTGGATTAAGAAGCAGTTCTTAATCAAAATGAAAAATCGCCCCGAATTTTCGGGGCGATTTTTTTGTATAAACGGCAATGAGGGTAATAATTTCTAACCATTGCCTTTATTCGCTTTTCAATGTATCCACCGGATTGGATCGTGCAGCTCGAATCGATTGATAGCCAACGGTCAAGATCGCCAACGACAACACCAATAATCCGGCAAGGATAAAAATATCAGCGCGCAAAAGAGTTTGAAATTCAAAATTTGCCAGCCAATGCTTCATAATGTACCAGGCCACAGGGCACGCCAACACAAATGCCAGTATCACTTGTTTCAAAAACGAGAACGACACCATAAAAAATAAATTCAATATGCCAGCCCCCAGTATTTTGCGGATACTCAACTCTTTGGCCCTTCGTGCTATGTGGTAGTTTGCTAACCCCAACAAACCGAGACAAGCTACAATAATGCTGAGCGCACCTCCCATCGTAAAGATCTGGCCAGCCTTTACCTCAGCAACATAAAATGAATTCAATTGTTCATTGAGGAAATGATATTCGATCGGTGTTTGATGATCAAACTGTTCGTGTACGTGAGTGGCTTGTGCAATGAGCGGACGCAGATCGCCCGCAAATTTTAAAGTAAAATAATCGATCGATTGAATAGGATTATTCTGATAACCGATTACAATAGGAGCCACTTTCTGGTGCAGAGATTGGAAATTGAAATCTTCCAGCACACCGATCACCTGCACCCTCCAAGTGCCTTTTTCTGTTCTTGTTTGTAGAAGCGCGCCAACCGGGTTATTCAGATTCATTGCTTTAGCAGCAGCAGCGTTGATCAGTACATGCATCGAGTCGGCAACATTCCCGGTAAAATAATGGCCGGCTTTAAGTTTGAACTGATACGTTTTCAACATGTCTTCATCAAAGCCCATGAAATACATCTGCGTGGAATCTGTTTGTGCGTTATTGCCTGGGGCAGTAATGTAGATCTCTTCAATATCTTTCCATTCCCCGGGCACACGCGATGAAACGGCCACGTGCTGCACCCCCGGTAGTTTGGCGTATTCATTTTTGATTGTTTGAAATTGTTGGCGTACTGCCCCACTGTTGATGTCGATGATCATCAAGTGTTGTTTGTCGAACCCAATATCTTTCGTTTCGATGAACTTAAGCTGATTGCCGATAACCAACGTAGAAATGATCAACACAATGGTAATGGTAAATTGAAATACCACCAGGCCTGTGCGTAGGTTGAACGAATTGGAATCAAACACGGGCTGACTCTTAATGATGGAGGTAGGTTTCAATCGAGCGAGATAAAATGCGGGATAGCTCCCCGCAATCCCACCAATGATCAGCGTGATGGTGAGCAGCGAAGGAATAAAGTCTTTTAGTGTATTCAGGGTTAAATCAAAATGCTTCCCGGTTATAGAGTTAAAAAAGGGGAAGCACAAATCCATTACTACGATAGCCAGCATCATCGAAAAGAAGGCGGTGAGTAGCGCTTCAGTAAGAAACTGAAATATGAGTTGACTCTTCAGCGCGCCCGACACCTTGCGGACGCCAATCTCCTTGGCTCGCGTGGCCGCTTTAGAGGTGGCCAGATTGATGTAGTTGATGGCTGCAACGATGAGCAAGAACAACGCCATGGTAGAGAAAATGTAGATGTATGTAAGTTGCCCACGCTCCGATTCGGTCCCCAATTCAATCCCTTCCGAATGCAGGTAGATATCTTTCACTGCCTGAAACGAAATCTCAACACCGGAGGCATTGTTGCCAAGATGATCTTTAACAAAAGCAGGCATTTTACGCTCAACGTCCGTTATCGATTGGCCTTGGTGAAGCACCACATAGGTATAGGCATTGTAGCGATTCCAACTGTTCAAATACTTTTCCCATACATCAGGATTTCGAATACTCGTAAACAACAAATCAAAATGAAGATGAGAATTAGAGGGAGGATCTGCGATCACGCCCGTAACCTTAATGGTGCCAACCCTGGCGATGGTAACAGTTTTGTTTACCGGATTCTCATCACCAAAATATCGCTTTGCCGTTGTTGCGGTAAGTACTACCGACATAGGCTGACTCAGTGCTGTGGTTTTATCTCCGGCTACAAAATCAAATTTGAAAACAGTAAAGAAGTTGCTGTCGCTGGTAATAAAGTAGCTGCGTTCATTGAACTTCACATCTCCCACCTCCACTATCACCTGGCCCGAAAAACGGTGCAGACGCACGGCCTCTTTTACTTCGGGAAAGGTGCTTGCCAACGCTGTGCCCACAGGAGGCACGGTAACGCCATAGCTTCTTACATTAGCCGGATTCGATCTATCGTGAGTAATAACCCGGTAGATCTGGTCGGCATGGGGGTGGTAGTCATCATAAGAAAGTTCGTGGCGCACGTAGGTGTACAGCATGGTGCTGAACGAAATGCCCAACACAAGACCCAAAATATTGATAATTGTAAATCCCTTGTTGCGCAGCAGCGAGCGGAGAGCAATTTTGAAGTAACTACGAATCATAGCAAATGGTTTAGAACTCCATGTAGTCGATTTTCATGCCACAAACAGAGTTGTTCCATTCAGGCAGTTAGATGCGATTAGCAAATGAACGAGCGTTCATAATCAGATACCGGTGTTCGAAAACGGGCGATTCCTCAGGTCTATTTCAAACCCATCTGCAAGCAGTTTTTAGCACCCATTCAACAGTATCGATAAACGTGAAATAGAAACTACCTGATAATCAATAAGTAGAAGTCCCTTAAAAATTCTCAATGGCGCTTTTGTTTTCTTGGGCATTTGCTCTACATTTGCAGTCCTTTTGAATTTAGGGTAGAGAGTCAGGGGGAAAAGCCAAAGGTAATACGGGTGTAGCTCAATTGGTAGAGTAGCGGTCTCCAAAACCGTTGGCTGGGAGTTCGAGTCTCTCCACCCGTGCAGAAGGTTGCTTTGAAAAACACGGTTCAGAGCAGAGCCAATAAAGTGATTATCACCCAGTTGGCTGGCCACGCGAGGCGCATGGTCCACCCGTGCAGAAACAGGGAAATTGATGGAAAAACTAAAGAACTATATCCTTGATTCGATTGATGAGATCAGAAACAAGGTTACTTGGGCAAAATTCAACGAGTTGCAGAGCAGTGCCATTTTGGTATTGGTGGCTTCCTTGATTTTTGCATTGGTGATCGGGTTGATCGACTTGGGCTTCAATAATGCTTTGCATTGGTTTTACCAAGAATTTTAAAAAGATCATGGCAGAGCTAAAGTGGTATGTATTGCGCGTAATCAGCGGCCAGGAAAAGAAGATCAAATCTTACCTGGAAACGGAGATTGAGCGTTCGAAACTGCAGGAGTTTATCCCGCAGGTGCTCATCCCTTCGGAAAAAGTGTATGAAATGCGCAACGGCAAGAAGCGGGTTCGCGAAAGAAATTTCTTTCCGGGCTATGTGCTTGTTTCAGCCGATTTATCGCACGGAGAGGCGTACCACAAAGTGAATAACATTCCCGGAGTGATCGGTTTTTTGGGCGCCAGCGGATCCAGCGCCACCAGCAAAGACCCGGTGGCTTTAAGGCAGTCGGAAGTGAACCGCATCCTCGGTAAAGTAGATGAGGTAGATCAGTTTGAGGTGAAACTCGAAACTCCGTTTATCAAAGGAGAATCGGTGAAAGTTATGGATGGACCTTTCAGCGGGTTCACGGGCAATGTGGAAGAGATTTTTGAGGACAAGAAGAAGCTGAACGTAATGGTGAAAATCTTCGGCAGGAATACGCCTGTTGAATTGAGTTATATGCAAGTAGAAAAGTTAGACTAAGAATATCATGGCAAAGGAAGTAACAGGTTATTTGAAGTTGCAAGTAAAGGGCGGTGCGGCCAACCCGGCACCACCGATTGGACCTGCTTTGGGTTCTAAGGGTTTGAACATCATGGACTTCTGCAAGCAGTTCAACGCTCGCTCGCAAGATAAGCCCGGCCAGGTTCTACCCGTTTTGATCACTATATATAATGACAAGTCGTTCGACTTTGTGATCAAGACCCCTCCGGCAGCCGTGCTGATTATGGAGGCCATTAAACTTCAAAAAGGATCGAAAGAACCGAACCGCTCTAAAGTGGGATCGATCTCTTGGGATCAGATCAAAAAAATTGCAGAATTAAAGATGCCCGACCTCAACGCATTTAAAGTGGAGTCGGCAATGAAAATGGTGGCCGGTACCGCTCGCAGCATGGGTGTTACAGTGAGTGGTGTGGCTCCGTGGAGTAAATAAATTAGTTAAACGTTAATCGCTAATAGTTGAATGCTTCCTCACACTGATTACGATTAACCAATAACGAATAACGAAAAACAAAAATGGCACGAGTATCAAAAAATAGAAAAGCAGTTCTTACCAAGTACAACTTGGAAAAAGAATACTCTTTAACGGATGCAGCCACTATGTTGAAGGATATTACCTTCACCAAATTTGATGCATCGGTAGATGTTGACATCCGCCTGGGTGTTGACCCTAAGAAATCGGACCAAATGGTGCGCGGAGTGGTGTCTTTGCCTCACGGCTTAGGCAAAGTTGTGCGCGTGTTGGTTCTTTGCTCGCCCGATAAAGCTCAGGAAGCAAAAGACGCAGGCGCAGAACACGTAGGCTTGGACGATTACATCCAGAAAATAGAAGGCGGCTGGACCGACATTGATGTGATTATCACTATGCCCACGGTTATGGCAAAAGTAGGTAGGCTCGGTAAAGTGTTAGGCCCTCGCGGCTTAATGCCAAACCCTAAGTCCGGAACGGTTACCCTTGAAGTAGGCAAAGCAGTGAAAGAAGTAAAGGCGGGTAAAGTGGACTTTAAAATCGACAAACAAGGAATCATTCACGCAAGCATAGGTAAGGCTTCCTTCAGCCCCGAGAAAATAAAAGACAACGCGGCTGAACTTATCAACGCAGTAGTAAAACTGAAACCCGCCTCATCGAAAGGAACCTACTTACAAAGTATCTGCCTTTCTACAACTATGAGCCCGGGCGTAAGGATTGATTCAAACTCGTTGGGCATTTAATTATCAAAGACATGACCAGAGAAGAAAAAGGACAGATCATTGATGAGTTGGCTGTGAAGTTTTCGCAGAACAACCATTTTTATATTACCGATGCCTCGGGTTTAACTGTGGCTCAGGTGAATGCGTTGCGCAGGTTGTGTTTCAATGCCGGTGTGGAATATGTGGTTTACAAAAACACGTTGATCCGCAAGGCGCTTGAAAAACAAAAGGCCGACTACAAAGATATATTCGATACTCTTAAAGGCTTTTCAGGCGTAATGTTCTCGAAAGAGGTAGGCAACGCTCCTGCAAAAGTGATTAAAGAGTACCGTAAGAAACTGGAGGGCAAACCCGGCCTAAAAGCAGCTTCCATCGAGTCTGCCCTCTTTGTTGGGGAACAACACCTCAACACGCTAACCGAACTCAAATCTAAAAATGAGCTCATTGGCGAAGTTATTTCATTGCTGCAATCTCCTGCCAAGAATGTATTGTCTGCTCTGTTGAGCGGCAAGCAAACCGTAGCAGGCCTGGTGAAGGCTTTGGAAGAAAGGAAAAACTAAAAACGAATTTTAAAATCTTAAACAATTATCAATCATGGCGGATATCAAATCAATAGGCGATCAACTGGTAGAACTTACCGTAAAAGAAGTAAACGAACTGGCTTCTTATCTGAAAGAAACGTATGGCATTGAGCCTGCGGCTGCGGCTGTTGCTGTTGCGGCTCCTGCTGCCGGTGGTGGTGGCGCTGCTGCGGCTGAAAAAACCAACTTCGATGTTGTGTTGAAGAGCGCAGGTGCTAACAAACTTCAGATTGTGAAGCTTGTAAAAGAATTGACTGGTCTTGGCTTGAAAGAAGCGAAAGACGTAGTGGATGGTGCTCCTAAAACCATTAAAGAAGGCTTACCTAAGGACGAAGCCGAAAACCTCAAGAAGCAACTCGTAGAGGCCGGTGCCGAAGTTGAGTTGAAGTAATTTCTTGAAAGGCGCAGATACCGTCTGAAAGGATTTCAGACCCCATTCCTCTAAAACAGGGTTGGGGTCTTTCCCTATTTTATGCCGAAAGGCACTCGTATCTAAACAGAACTTTAGATTCTCTTGTTCGGGCAATTTAACCGCTAAGTACCTTGGCAAAGAAAACAGTAAACAACCGAATTGATTTTTCGTCCATCGACAAAGTGCTGGAATACCCAGACTTTTTGGACATTCAACTTCAATCGTTCAAAGACTTCTTGCAAATCGAGACCCCTGCCGAAAAAAGGCAGAACGAAGGCCTCTTTAAAGTGTTTGCAGAAAATTTTCCCATCTCCGACTCGCGCGAAAACTTCGTGCTTGAGTTTGTAGATTATACCATTGACCCTCCAAAATATAACGTTGACGAGTGCATCGACCGTGGGCTTACGTTTTCCGTTCCGCTGAAAGCGAAGCTTCGCCTCACCTGCAACGATGAAGACAACGAAGATTTTGAGACCATCGAGCAGGAAGTATTCTTGGGGAACATTCCGTACATGACCGAGAAAGGCTCGTTCGTAATCAACGGAGCCGAGCGCGTAATCGTGTCGCAATTGCACCGCTCTCCGGGTGTGTTCTTCGCCATGAGTAAGCACACCAACGGTACAAAATTGTATTCGGCACGTATCATTCCGTTCAAAGGATCGTGGATCGAATTTGCTACCGATGTAAACGCGGTGATGTACGCGTACATCGACCGTAAGAAAAAATTTCCGGTTACTACCTTACTCCGTGCCATCGGCTACGGAACGGATAAAGATATTTTGGATTTGTTTGGCTTGAGCGAAGAAGTTGAAGCCAGCAAAAACACCTTAAAGAAAATGGCCGGACGCAAGTTGGCTGCCCGTGTACTGAAAACATGGACCGAAGATTTTGTGGATGAAGATACCGGTGAAGTGGTTTCCATCGACCGCAACGAAGTGTTGCTGGAGCGCGATCATGTAATCACTCCGGAAGACGTAGACACCATTATTGAATCGGGGGCTAAATCGATCATCGTTCATCGTGAAGATGTGAACGTGGCCGATTTCCAGATCATATTCAATACGTTGGCGAAGGATAATTCAAATTCTGAAAAAGAAGCGGTTGAACAAATTTATCGCCAATTAAGAAACACAGAAGCCCCGGACGAACAAACAGCCCGTGATATTATTACGAGTTTGTTCTTCAGCGAGAAGCGTTACGATCTCGGTGAGGTTGGGCGTTACCGAATCAACAAAAAACTTGGTCTTGACCTAAGCGCAGACCAACGTGTGTTGACTACCGAAGATATTATTCTTATTGTAAAATATTTGATCGGTCTGATCAACTCGAAAGCTGTGGTTGACGACATCGATCACTTGAGCAACAGACGTGTGCGCACCGTTGGCGAACAACTTTATTCACAATTTGGTGTAGGTCTTGCGCGCATGGCAAGAACCATCAAAGAACGAATGAACGTTCGCGACAATGAAGACTTCAAACCCGTTGACTTGATCAACGCACGCACGTTGTCTTCCGTGATCAATTCGTTCTTTGGAACGAACCAGTTGTCGCAGTTCATGGATCAAACCAACCCGTTGGCAGAGATCACCCACAAACGCAGGATGTCGGCACTCGGGCCTGGCGGTCTTTCACGCGAGCGCGCGGGCTTCGAGGTACGAGACGTGCACTATACTCACTACGGACGTTTGTGCACCATCGAAACCCCTGAAGGTCCGAACATCGGATTGATATCATCGCTTTGCGTTCATGCGAAAGTGAACAAGATGGGCTTTATCGAAACCCCTTACCGCAAAGTAGAGAACGGAAAAATTAAAGGTAAAGACGTTGTATTCCTTACTGCCGAAGAAGAAGATACACACAACATAGCACAGGCGAATGTTAAGTTCAAGTCGAACGGTGAACTTGAAGATGTGAAAGTGAAAGCTCGCTTCGAAGGTGATTTCCCGGTAGTGGAGCCGAAAGACATCCGCTATATGGACATTGCTCCGAACCAGATTGTGTCGATTGCCGCTTCGCTGATTCCGTTCCTCGAACACGATGATGCCAACCGTGCCCTGATGGGCTCTAACATGCAGCGCCAGGCTGTGCCGTTGATGAGGCCTGAGGCTCCTGTGGTGGGAACCGGCCTTGAAGGACGTATAGCTATGGATTCGCGCGCATTGATTTTGGCTGAAGGAAACGGTGTGGTTGAATTTGTTGACGCGAAGAAGATTGTAATTAAATACGAAGTTTCGGAAGATGAGAAACTTGTTCGTTTTGATGACGAATTCAAAACGTACAGCCTGATTAAATTCCGCAGAACCAACCAAGATACTTGTGTTAACCTTACTCCATTGGTGAAGAAGGGCGATAAAGTTTCCAAAGGACAACCGCTCTGCCAGGGTTATGGTACGGCTAACGGAGAATTGGCATTGGGAAGAAACTTGCTCGTGGCCTACATGCCTTGGCAGGGTTACAACTTCGAGGATGCCATTGTAATTTCCGAACGCGTAGTTCGCGATGATGTGTACACTTCAATACACATCGAAGAATTTGAATTGGAAGTTCGCGATACCAAACGCGGAGAAGAAGAATTGACTTCTGAAATTCCGAACGTAAGCGAGGAAGCGGTGAAGCACCTTGACGAGAACGGTATCATCCGCGTAGGCGCAGAAGTGAAAGAAGGAGATATACTCATTGGTAAGATTACCCCGAAAGGTGAAACTGATCCTACGCCTGAAGAAAAATTGCTTCGTGCCATCTTTGGCGATAAAGCCGGAGATGTGAAGGACGCATCCATGAAAGCACCGCCCTCATTGAAAGGCGTTGTGATCGATACTAAACTTTTCTCTCGACCCAAGCGTGACAAAGACATACGCAGCAAGTCGAAGAAAGAATTGGATGCATTGAAGAACAGGTACAGCAAAAACCTGACGGAACTGCGCAACGAGATGATCAAGAAATTGACTTCGTTGCTAACGGGTAAAACAAGTCAGGGTGTGAAGCACAAATTTGGCGATGAATTGATCAGCAAAGGAGTGAAGTTCTCATCGAAAGTAATCGAGAGCAACCTGTTCCCCGATAAGAACATCTACCGAGATGAAAGCAATTATAATGTTCCGGAAGAAGTGAACTTGATTGCCGACATAAGCCTGGAAAGCTGGTCGAACGATGATTCTACCAACGACCTGATTGCAGAATTGGTGAAAAACTACCTGAACACACGAAATGTAATTGCCGGAGATTTTAAGCGCGAGCGCTTTACACTTGAGGTTGGCGATGAACTGCCTGCCGGCATTGTGCAGTTGGCAAAAGTTTATGTTGCGAAAAAACGTAAACTAAAAGTGGGCGATAAAATGGCGGGTCGACACGGTAACAAAGGTGTGGTTGCTCGTATCGTTCGTGAAGAAGATATGCCATTCCTTGAAGACGGAACCCCGGTTGACATTTGTTTGAACCCGCTGGGTGTGCCTTCGCGTATGAACCTCGGTCAGATTTACGAAACCGTGTTGGCATGGGCAGGTAAAAAACTCAACAAGAAATACGCTACTCCAATTTTTGACGGAGCTTCACTCGATCAGGTATCTACCGAATTGAAAGAAGCCAACCTTCCGGAGTTTGGACGTACCTATTTATACGATGGTTTGACCGGCCATAAGTTCGATCAACCGGTAACGGTGGGCATAGCATACATGCTTAAACTGGGTCACTTGGTGGACGACAAAATGCACGCACGTTCCATCGGGCCATACTCGCTCATCACACAACAACCGTTGGGTGGTAAAGCACAGTTTGGTGGCCAACGTTTTGGAGAGATGGAAGTGTGGGCAATTGAAGCATTCGGTGCTTCGCACATTCTTCAGGAAATCCTGACGATTAAATCGGACGATGTGATAGGTCGTGCAAAAGCGTACGAATCAATAGTGAAGGGCGAGAATATGCGTAAACCAAATATTCCCGAATCGTTCAACGTATTGGTGCATGAATTGCGCGGTCTTGCATTAGAGATTACCATGGATTAAAATAGTATTGAGCACTGAGGCGAGAGACATAAGACTCACTACTCAGTACTCACTACTTGATATTTAAAAAGAGTTAGTTAACTGAAAAAACACAACACATGTCTTTCAGAAAAAATAAAAAGATCAACAACGACTTCTCGAAAATCACGATCAGCTTGGCTTCTCCCGAATCTATTTTGGAGAGCTCGCACGGTGAAATCACTCAACCGGAAACCATCAACTACAGGACCTACAAGCCCGAGATGGGCGGGTTGTTTTGCGAACGGATTTTCGGCCCGGTAAAAGATTGGGAATGTCATTGCGGTAAATACAAACGCATCCGTTACAAAGGAATCATCTGCGATCGTTGCGGTGTAGAAGTAACCGAGAAAAAAGTAAGACGCGAGCGCATGGGGCATATTGAATTGGTGGTGCCTGTTGCACACATCTGGTATTTCCGTGCCCTGCCAAATAAGATCGGCTATTTGCTTGGGCTCCCAACCAAAAAGCTGGATCAAATTATTTATTATGAGCGCTTCGTAGTTATTCAACCCGGTATCAAAGAAGAAGATGGTGTAAATCGCCTTGACTTCCTCACCGAAGAAGAGTACCTGGAAATTGTAGACAAGCTTCCTCGCGAAAACCAACTGTTGGACGACAACGATCCTAAAAAATTCATTGCCAAGATGGGCGCTGATGCATTGGAAATGTTGTTGGGTCGATTGAAATTGGATGAACTATCGTATGAGCTCCGCCACCAGGCGGCCACCGATACGTCTCAGCAACGCAAAGCCGAAGCGCTGAAACGCCTTAAAGTTGTTGAAGCGTTCCGCGATGCCAATTCACGTGTGGAAAACAAACCCCAATGGATGACCATAAAGATGGTTCCGGTAATTCCACCCGAATTGCGCCCGTTAGTTCCGTTGGATGGTGGCCGTTTTGCAACCTCCGATTTGAATGACCTTTACAGGCGTGTGATCATTCGTAACAACCGTCTGAAGCGTTTAATTGATATTAAAGCTCCTGAAGTGATCCTTCGCAATGAAAAAAGGATGCTTCAAGAAGCCGTTGACTCGTTGTTCGACAACTCCAGAAAAGTTAATGCCGTTCGCAGCGATGGTAATCGTGCCCTGAAATCTTTGAGCGATATGCTGAAAGGTAAACAAGGACGTTTCCGCCAGAACTTGCTCGGTAAGCGCGTTGACTATTCGGGCCGTTCGGTTATCGTTGTTGGCCCCGAATTGAAATTGCACGAGTGCGGCTTGCCCAAAGATATGGCGGCCGAGTTGTTTAAGCCGTTCATTATCCGCAAGCTCATCGAAAGAGGAATTGTAAAAACCGTTAAGTCGGCTAAGAAAATTGTTGACCGTAAGGATCCGGTTGTTTGGGATATTTTGGAAAACGTATTGAAAGGACATCCTGTTCTTTTGAACCGCGCCCCAACGCTTCACCGACTTGGTATCCAAGCATTCCAACCTAAACTGATTGAAGGGAAAGCTATACAATTGCACCCGTTGGTGTGTACGGCATTCAACGCTGACTTTGACGGTGACCAAATGGCCGTTCACGTGCCACTTGGCCAGGAAGCAGTTTTGGAAGCCTCTATGTTGATGCTTTCATCGCACAATATTTTAAACCCTGCCAACGGTGCGCCTATCACGGTTCCTTCTCAGGACATGGTGCTGGGCTTGTACTACCTCACCAAAGGTAGAAAAGGCGAAAAGGGCGAAGGAAAAGTTTACTATTCTCCTGAAGAAGTGATTGTTGCGTACAACGAAGGAAGACTTTCGAAGCACGCCATCATTAAGGTGAAGATCAATTTGAAAGACAAGAAATCCGGAGAACTGTCGAAGAAAATTGTTGAGACAGTTACCGGTCGTGTTATTTTCAACCAGGTAGTTCCTGAAGAAGTAGGATTTGTGGACGAATTGCTCACGAAGAAAAAACTTCAGACCATCATTGCCGATATATTCAAATATGCCGGACAAGCGAAAACCGCAAAGTTTCTTGATGATATTAAAGAACTTGGTTTTCAAATGGCATACCGCGGAGGTTTGTCCATGGGTCTTGGCGATGTGAAAGTTCCCGCTGAGAAAAAGAAGTTGGTTGAAGAAGCTCAGAAAGAAGTTGATTCTGTTTGGAACAACTACATGATGGGCTTGATCACCGACAACGAACGTTACAACCAGGTGATTGATATTTGGACGCGTACCAATACCATGTTGACCAACACGCTGATGAAGCAGTTGGAAGAAGACCAGCATGGGTTCAACTCAATCTATATGATGATGCACTCCGGTGCTCGTGGATCGCGTGAGCAGATTCGCCAGTTGGGTGGTATGCGCGGGTTGATGGCGAAGCCACAGAAGAACCTTGCCGGTTCAGTGGGTTCGATTATCGAAAACCCGATCCTCTCTAACTTTAAAGAAGGATTGGATGTGTTGGAGTACTTCATCTCTACGCACGGTGCACGTAAAGGTCTTGCCGATACTGCATTGAAAACTGCCGATGCGGGCTACCTTACCCGCAGGTTGGTTGACGTTGCTCAGGATTTGGTAATCACCGAAGAAGATTGTGGCACATTGCGTGGCTTGAAAGTTACCGCATTGAAAGACAACGAAGACATCGTTGAACCTTTGTCAGAACGAATCGTTGGACGTGTGTCGGTGCACGACATCTACGACCCGATGACGGATAAATTGATTTGTGCAGCCAACGAAGAAGTTACCGATGAAATTGCAAAACAGATTGACGATACGGCAATTGAAGAAGTTGAAATCCGTTCCGTACTGACTTGCGAAACCAAATTTGGTGCTTGTGCAAAATGCTATGGCCGCAACCTGGCCACCGGAAAAATGGCACAGATGGGCGAAGCTGTGGGTGTAATTGCCGCACAATCCATCGGTGAACCCGGAACCCAGCTTACACTTCGTACATTCCACGTGGGTGGTACGGCATCCAACATCGCAGTTGATGCCAACATCAAAGCTAAGTTTGCCGGTACTATTGAAATGGAAGGTATCCGTACGGTTGACACAACCGACAAAGACGATAATAAAGTGAAAGTAGTAATGGGTCGTACGGGCGAAATCAGAATTTTAGATTCTGAAAAACGAGTACTCATTGCCAACAACGTTCCTTACGGTGCTTTCCTTCGTGTGAAGGACGGACAAAAAGTGGAAAAAGGCGAAGAGCTTTGTTACTGGGATCCATACAATGCCGTGATCATGTCAGAGTTTGATGGCGAAGTAGGTTACGAAGCCATCATTGAAGGCATCACCTTTAAAGAAGAATCGGATGAACAGACCGGCCACCGCGAGAAGGTGATTACAGATACTCGTGATAAAACGAAGAACCCGGCCATTATCATCAACGGAAAATCGGAAACTAAAGGATACAACATTCCGGTAGGAGCTCACTTGGCGGTGGATGAAGGAGAGAAAATCAAAGCCGGTCAAGTATTGGCAAAGATACCTCGCACCATGGGCAAGTCGCGCGATATCACCGGTGGTTTGCCACGTGTAACGGAATTATTCGAAGCACGTAATCCATCAAACCCTGCTGTGGTTTCTGAGATTGACGGTGTGGTTACTTATGGCGGTATCAAACGTGGTAACCGCGAAATCTTTATCGAATCGAAAGATGGTGTGCAAAAACGTTACTTAGTACCGCTGTCGAAGCACATTCTCGTTCAGGACAATGACTTTGTAAGAGCCGGCCAGCCGTTGTCTGACGGTGCAATCACTCCTTCGGATATTCTATCGATTAAAGGCCCGACTGCCGTACAAGAATATCTGGTGAACGAAATTCAGGAAGTGTACCGTTTGCAAGGTGTGAAGATCAACGACAAACACATCGAAGCAATTGTAAGCCAGATGATGCAGAAAGTAGAGATCATCGACTCAGGCGACACTACCTTCTTGCCGGGCGAATACGTTGACAAGTTTGAATTCCGCGAAGTGAACGACACGGTTTTGGATAAAAAAGTTGTTACCGAAGCTGGAGATTCTCAACGTTTCAAAGTGGGGCAGATCATCACCGGGCGCGAGCTACGCGATGAGAACTCATCGTTGAAGAGAAAAGATCAGAAGCCGGTAGAAGTTCGCGATGCACTCGCTGCGGTTTCAAGACCTACGTTGCAAGGTATCACTCAGGCTTCGTTGAAAACCGAAAGCTGGTTGAGTGCGGCATCGTTCCAGGAAACCACAAAAGTGTTGAGCGAGGCAGCTATTCGCGGAAAAGCAGATCAACTTATGGGCTTGAAAGAGAACGTAATTGTGGGTCACTTAATCCCTGCCGGTACCGGTCAGCGTGAATTTGAAAACCTGATTGTTGGCTCCGAAGAAGAGTACCAGCAGTTGGTGAACGCCCCGGAGCGCAGACGCGAAAGAGAATTGCAAGATTAATTAGTTAATTAACCAATATGCCGATTAGCCAATGAGAAATACATTGGCTAATTTGCTTTATGGATTTTCAATATTTCAGATTGAAGCATTGACTAAAATTGACACATTGATAATTGAAATTAATATTTATGGCAGAAGATAAAAACATCCCGCCTCAACAAAATCAAATCAACATAGAGCTTTCGGAAGAAATTGCCGAAGGCGTTTATGCGAACCTTGCGATGATCGCACATTCCAATAGTGAATTTGTGATTGATTTTATCCGATTAATGCCCGGAGTGCCCAAGGCAAAGGTGAAATCGCGAATTGTGATCACGCCCGAACATGCCAAGCGGCTGCTCTCCGCGTTGAAAGATAATATTAGTAAATACGAGGCGAACTTCGGACCGATAAAGCAAACCAATGATGTACCTACATTCCCAATGAATTTTGGAGGAACAATGGGCGAGGCATAATATATTTCTTTTCGGTAAAGAACAGGATAGCTGATTCTCATTGGAGAGTCGGCTATTTTTTTTGCATTGCATTTTTTTGCCTCAAAACAATTCACAAAAATTTCGTAATCACCTTTTTTTTATGCTATTTTTAGTTTCCTGATGTTTACCCGTGAGAGCCGTTGTTTTTACCCTGATCTTCGTTTGCTTTACCAAAGTTGCCCTTTCCGCACCCGACATAAAACATTACCTCTCTCAACTCCGGCAAGCCGTTACCGAAATTGAGGTAAAACGTATCATAGCCGACATTGAAGATAAAGCGAGAAAAGATAAAAAATTTATTGCCGATGAGGACTATGCAACGTTTATTGAGATCGTTCAATCGAAGCCATTTGCAAAAAAAATATTGCCCGGAGTGTACCGATGGATTGGGCTGCGATATGCATCAGAACGAATGGGCGCAGCCGTTCAATATTTCCTTGAAAGCGCAACACTTTTTGCGCAACAACACAAAAATCTCGAACAGGCTCTTTGTTATCTTGAAGTTGCCCTGTTTCAACATAATGTTAACAATTTAAATGAAGCTAAAGAGTATTATGTCAAGGCATTAGCTCTGGCAAAAGATTCGTTGGATTATCGAACAATAATTATTTGTTACAACGGCACAGGTTTAGTTCACCGCGAATCGAAACAATACGATTCAGCCCGGATGGATTTTAGTACAGGACTCGCAATGGCACAGGCCAAAAGCGACTTGGCATGGGTGGGTATTTTAGAAGGAAACATTGGGAGCATTTTGTTGCTTCAAAAAGAATACGACAGCAGCCTATATTACTATCAAAAAAACCTCGCAGATATCAAAAAAACCAACGAGATCGAAAATGAAGTTGAAACGTATGAGCGTATTGCACGTACTTTAATCTACAAAAAAAAGCCCAACCTGGCTCTGTCATATCTTGACAGCTGCTTACAAGTAATTAAAGAAAAGAAAATTAGCCCTCATGAATTTTTTAATCCATACGATAAAATATACGAATCGTATGCCATGGCGTATGAGCAGGTGGGCAATCGGGACAAAGCGTATGAATATTTTAAGAAATTTCATGAGGTAAATGAAGGGAAGAATATTTTTCAGAAAGCTCAAGGTCTATTGCAGTTGCAATCCGACTATAACTTTAAACAGAAACAGAGTGAGATAGACCTACTGCGGAAAATTAATGAGACAGACGCCAAAGTCATTGTACAGCAAGGCTATATTCAGCTTGCTTTTATCGTCATCATAGCGTTATTAGCTATGGTTGTTCTGGTGTTAGTATATACCGGCAAACAGAAGAAGCGAGTAAATGATCAACTAAACAAAGCCAATGAAGAGCTCGATCGTTTAAACCAAACAAAAGATAAACTTATTTCAGTAGTGAGTCACGATTTGCGGAGCCCACTGCAAAACCTAAGCGGCATGATGACGCTGATCAACGATGGGCACATAACGCAACATCAGTTTGATGAACACCTAAGAAAAATTAATCAACAGATGAACGCCACGATCAATGCGCTTGATTCTCTGCTTAAGTGGGCTAATGCACAATTGAGTAATGTAAAAATACACCCCGAACTACTCTTGGTGAGAAAGAAAAGCGAATTGGTTGTTAACGAACTGTACAATCAGGCGCTGAAGAAGGGGATTACATTGACGAATAAAATCCCTGAGGATTTAATGGTTGTTGCCGATGGAAGTCAACTGGAGATCATTCTGCGTAATTTGGTTAGTAATGCAATTAAGTTTACAAAGCAACATGGAACTGTTGCAATTCAAGGAATCCAGCGTGAAGGCCGTGTAGAGATACGAGTTGAAGACAATGGCGTGGGCATCGAGGCTGAGTATAAAAATCAACTTTTTAAACCCGGCAAAAAATTCAGCCTACCGGGAACACACCAGGAAAAAGGCACCGGGATTGGGTTGACCATTACAAAAGAAATGGTTCTGGCCAACGGTGGAGATATTCATGTTGAAAGCGAGATTGGCAAGGGATCTTCTTTTATTTTTACACTTGCTGCACCTCTCAGTACCTAAAGAATTATCTTTTTATGACCTTCGATAAAATCTATCAATACAATTTTCCCACAACTATTCGATTTGGCTCCGGTGTAATTGGCGAGCTTGGCGAATATCTGATCAAGAATGGCTTGTCGAATCCATTGATTGTTACGGATTCGACAGTTGCGCAACTTGGATTTTTTAAAACGATAGTCCGTGCACTTCAGAAAAAAAATTTGTCGGTAGAAATTTTTTCCGATATCCACAAAAACCCGGTGAAGTCGGATGTGTATCAAGGCACCGATGTTTTTGATCGAACAAAACGAGACTCTATTATTGGAATTGGCGGTGGCGCAGCTTTGGATGTTGCCCGTGCCATTGTGTTGCGGGTGAATCACCGAGAAGACCTTTTCAAGTACGATGACCTGATTGGTGGCGATGTTTATGTAACGAACGATGTTCCTCATTTTATTACTGTGCCCACCACGGCAGGAACGGGAAGTGAAGTTGGCCGAAGTGCGATTATTGCCGATGATGTAACGCATCAAAAGAAAATTTTATTTTCACCCAAGTTGTTAGCGAAAATTGTTTTTGCAGACCCCATGCTAACCATGGAATTGCCTCCGTTTATCACCGCAGCCACCGGCATGGATGCACTTACGCACAACATGGAAGCCTACTTGGCAAAGATGCCTCACCCGTTATGCGAAGGAATTGCATTGGAAGGGATTTCGTTAATCAGCCAATCGCTGGAGAAAGCAACCAACAAACCTGATGTCGAATCGAGAAGCAAGATGTTGATCGCATCGTTAATGGGTGCGGTCGCATTTCAAAAAGGATTGGGTGTGGTGCATTCGTTGGCGCATCCGCTGTCATCGCTATTGGATACACACCATGGGTTGGCCAATGCCGTAAACATTCCTTACGGGATGGAATTCAACATAAAAGGATTTGAACATAAATTCAAAAAAATTGCACGAGCACTTGAGCTGAATGAAGAGACAGGCGATGCAGTCGTGAAATATTTATTCGATCTTAATTCGAAAATTAACATCCCACACAAACTGCGTGAAATAGGAGTGAAACAAGAGCATGTCGAAACATTATCCGACTTGGCAATTGCAGATTTTGCACATCCGAATAATCCGAAACCTGTTACACGCGAAGATTTTAAACAACTTTATTTGAACGCGTTGTGAAAAAAACTATAGGCATAACCGACTGCGGAGAAAAGTATCAAAATTATGAAAGATGGATATTGAGTACGTCTAATTTCGAAGTCATTAAACTTGGATCTAAAAATTTAGCTGATATTGAAAATTGTTGCGGGATTGTAATGACGGGAGGCGATGATGTCCACCCGAAGTTTTATGGAAGTGATGTGATTAATTACCCAAACAGCCCCGAAAAATTTGCCGAAGAACGGGATGAGTTTGAAATAGAGATTTTTAACAAGGCAGTAAAAAACGATTTGCCTGTTT
Source organism: Bacteroidota bacterium (assembly GCA_018267285.1). Classification (GTDB taxonomy): domain Bacteria; phylum Bacteroidota; class Bacteroidia; order Cytophagales; family Cyclobacteriaceae; genus ELB16-189. The sequence goes on from JAFDYU010000016.1 coordinate 20,169, forward strand.
TAGGAATTTGCAGAGGGCTACAATTGATCAATTGCATTTTGGGCGGAACCTTAAAACAAGATCTTGATAAATTAAACGAAACACACAGGCGAATTTCAAAAGATGATAAAATACATCTAGTTAAAATAGAACCGAGCACCTTGTTAAGTTCTATTGCAAATATGGAAACGGGAGAAGTCAACAGCTCACATCATCAAGCGATTGATAAGCTAGGAAACGGATTAAAAGTAAATAGTATTGCTACCGATGGAACGATCGAAGGAATTGAAACTATTGATAAAAACCGTTTTCTTCTTGCTGTGCAGTGGCATCCGGAGCGAATGGAAGACCAGAGCAGCCCGTTGTCGAAAAATATCAGAGAGAGTTTTTTGGAAGCCGCCAGAAAAATATAATCTATGCAAATATTCAATCCTGCCACCGAGGGAATCATCAACGAGTTAAAAGAGGAGGGTGAACAATCGGTAAAAAAAAAGTTTCACGAATTGAAACAGGCTCAACCCGATTGGCACAAAGTTGCACTTGTCGATCGGGTAACCATTTTGAAAAAATTCTCTGAGCTCCTAAAAAAAAATGCCGAATCACTCTCATTGGTGTTAACCTCTGAAGTGGGGAAACCACTGCAGCAATCGCGCAATGAAATTAATGGAGCATGTGCCCGTATTCAATGGCTTACCGATAATGCATCAACCTATTTGTCGGATGAGGTGATGGTGCAAGAAAAAAATCTCACTGAAAAAATTTCTTACGAACCACTTGGTGTTGTTTGCAACATTTCGGCATGGAATTACCCCTATCTTGTGGGCGTAAATGTTTTTGTGCCGGCTCTTCTTGCGGGCAATGCGGTGATATACAAGCCATCGGAGTATTCAACGCTCACCGGATTGGAAATTGAGAAACTCCTTAAAGAAGCGGGCGTTCCGGCAAATGTGTTTCATGTAGCGATTGGCGGGAAAGGTGTTGGCGAGATGTTGCTCAACACTAGTTTCGATGGATACTTTTTCACAGGCTCATACAAAACAGGGAAATACATCTACGAAAAAATAGCTCCAAAAATGGTGCCTTGCCAACTGGAGCTAGGCGGTAAAGATCCGCTTTATGTTGCCGATGACATTGCCGATATAAAATCAGTAGCCGCTGCAACAGCCGATGGTGCTTTCTATAATAATGGACAAAGCTGCTGCGCGGTGGAACGGATTTATGTTCACGAAAAAGTGTACGATAAATATGTGGAAGAGTTTGTGAAGGAAGTGAAGTCGTGGAAATCGGGTGATCCAACAGAGGCAGGAATTTATTTTGGCCCTCTCACTCGAAAGGATCAACTGAATGTTTTAAAAAATCAAGTAGATGAAGCCGTGCAGAAAGGAGCAAAAATTTTAACCGGAGGGAAAAGAGTAAGCTCTAAAGGATTTTATTTTGAGCCTACTGTTTTAGTAAACGTGAATCATTCGATGAAAGTGATGTGCGAAGAATCTTTTGGCCCTATAATTGGTATTATGAAAGTAAAGAACGATAAGGAAGCCATTGAACTGATGAAAGACACCGAATATGGATTGACGGCCTCCGTGTACAGTTCAAATCAAAATCGGGCGGAGAAAATTTTACAAGAAATCAATACCGGCACCGGCTATTGGAACTGCTGCGACCGTGTGAGTGCGGCTTTGCCTTGGAGCGGAAGAAAGCATTCAGGTATCGGTGCTACGCTTTCACATGCAGGACTTCGTGCGTTTACAAAACCAAAATCGTATCATCTACGCGGTTGAACTTAACTCAAAAATTTATTTTCAAATGAAAGGAAACTCTATTACGATTTTATTCACTCTGCTTTTTTTTCAAATCGCAACAGGACAAAATTTTGAAAATAAATTAAAGATCACACCGTTGACCAAAAACTTTTATGTTTACGAAACGTACCATCTTTACAAAGACAACTTAATATCGGCTAATGGAATGTATGTTGTTTCGAGTGCCGGAGTTATTTTGATTGATTCGCCTTGGGATACCACGCAGTTTCAGCCTTTGCTCGATAGCATTAAGATCAAGCATAATAAAAATGTTGTGATGTGCATTGCTACTCATTTTCATGACGACCGAACGGCTGGTCTTGAATATTACAAGCAAAAAGGCATTAAGACGTATACCACCAAGAGGACCGATGGGCTTAGTAAAAAAATGGGTATGAAGAGAGCCGAATTTTTAATTGACAATGACACTTCATTTAGAGTAGGTCAATATTCTTTTCAGACCTACTTCCCAGGTCATGGTCATGCGCCCGATAACATCGTCATTTGGTTTGAGAAAGAAAAAATACTTTATGGAGGCTGCTTAATTAAGAGTGTTGCAGACCAGGACTTGGGTAATTTAGGTGATGCCAGTATAAAGGATTATGACATTACGTTAACCAACGTTCTGAAAAAATGTAAAGACCCGAAATTTGTTATTCCCGGACATGATGTCTGGACTGATACTAGATCCTTAGCACACACCTTAGAAATGGCTCAAAAACTTAAGCAGGAAAAAAAGAAGTGATGGGCTATTATTCTGTATAAAAATCGCGAAGCATGGCGAAGTAGGTTTCGTTCCAACCTTCTACCATGTCAGCGTAGGCTTCATCGGGAATGTTGGTGTGAAGAAGTTCCACCGAAGTTCCCTTCTTATCGGGGTGGAGCTTGATGGTGACGATGGAAGGCTCGGGCTGATCTCCGAAATACCACTGCTGCACAATTTTTTTGCCGGGTTCAAATTCAAGATTTTTCCCGGTGATGCTCCCCTCCCACAATGAAAATTCTGAACCCGGCACATCAGACATCTCTGCTTCTTCACCTGTCCAAAGATGTAGTGTGAGCGGATGGGTGAGCGCCAAATAAATTTCCTGAGGTGTAGCCGGTATGATATAATATTTTTTGAAGTCTTTCATCAGCACAAAGATTGCTTAAAAAATAACAAAACGAAGCTGATTCTTTTTTACAACGCTTTTGCCAATTCCCACCCGATCATACTTTTCTTTCTGGCCGAGCCCCATCTGTAGTCACCGAGTGCACCATCTTTTCGAATGACGCGATGGCAAGGAATTAAATAGGCGATATGGTTAGCGCCAACGGCCGTACCAACAGCCTGCAATGCCTTTGGACTGCTGATTTGTTCGGCAATAGTTTGATACGTGGTGACTTTGCCCACGCTTAAACGGAGTAGGGCTTGCCATACTTTAACTTGAAAATTAGTCCCTTTCACAAACAGATGAAAACCATTACCTGCTGAAGACGCGGAGGACTTAAATATTTTTTCTGCAAACAATTTGGTTAGCTCCTGATTTTGATAAAAAACTGAAGCGTGCCAATGTGCTTTCATTTTTTCCATTTCTATACGCGGATCTTCATCGGTTTGCAAAAACGAAAGCCAACAAATTCCACGCTCGGTAATGCCGAATAAAGCAGAACCGAAGGTGGTTTCATGGAATCCATATTCAATCCGCAGACCGGAGCCGTGTAGTTTGTATTCTTGCGGAGTTACCGCTTCCAATGTAGTAAACAAATCGTACACACGCGATTGAGCGGATAAGCCGGCTGCATCGGCAGCTTCGTTCAGGTTTTTTAATTCGCTTAATTTTTCTTTTAGGAAATCCACGGTTAGAAATTGCAAAAACCGTTTCGGGCTGATGCCTGCCCACTCGGTAAAGATGCGCTGAAAATGAAACGGTGAGAGATGTATAGTTTCAGCTACTTCGTCCAGGTTGGGTTGTTGCCTGAAATTTTTTTCGAGGTAATGTATTGCCTGCTCGATGCGTTGGTAATTGATGTTGTTTTCTATGGCCACAGTCATAAAGCTATTGTTTTTTTCGACCATCAAAATTCAAAGAGAAATTAATTTCTTTCAACCTGATTCTTGCTTAGTTGCCTAAGTTATTCCTTAATTTCGAGATTTTACGAAACTGTTTTGATCATGCGACAACCCTTATTGAGCGAAGGCGCCAAAGAATTAAGTTATGAGATTCGCGAGATTGTGAAGAAAGCCGAAAAGATAAAAGAGGCAGGAGAAACGATCTATTGGGAAAACATAGGAGACCCGGTTCAAAAGAAACACGTTATCCCCGACTGGATTCGGCAAATGATATCCGATCTGGCCAAGGAAAATGACTCGTATAGCTATTGCCCGTCTAAAGGGATTTTAGAAACGAGAAAATTTCTGGCTGAACAAACCAATTTGAGAGGAGGCACACAAATTTCGGCCGATGATATTTGTTTTTTTAATGGCTTGGGCGATGCTATCGGAAAAGTATATCAATACATCACACCCACTTCGCGCGTGATCGGCCCGTCACCCGCCTACTCCACGCACTCCAGTGCAGAGGCTGCTCATGCCGGCCACGAGCCGTTGACCTATCATCTCGACCCACACAACAAGTGGTATCCCGATCTCGATGACCTTTACAATAAAGTGAAGTATAACCCAAACGTGGTTGGCATTTTGTTGATCAATCCCGATAACCCTACCGGTATGGTCTATCCGGTGGAAACATTAAAAAAAATTGTTGCCATTGCCCGTGAGTTCAACTTGTTTTTATTAAGCGATGAAATTTATTTGAACATCGTTTACAACGGTGCAAAGACTTTTGCCCTGTCGGATATTATTGAAGAAGTGCCGGGCATAGCCATGAAGGGGATATCCAAGGAAGTTCCCTGGCCGGGTGCGCGCTGTGGTTGGATGGAATATTACAATCGAAAACAAGATTCCGACTTTGAACGTTTGTGCATGGCTATCGACAACGCCAAGATGATTGAAGTGTGCTCCACTAAGTTGCCGCAGTTGGCTATTCCAAAAATTCTGGGCGACCCAAGATTTAAAAATTATCGGGAAGAGACAAATCTGAAAATCGGGAAAAGAAGCAAAATCATTTCCGGTATTTTGAGTTCTGTTCCACAGCTCATGTTCAACGAAACCTTTGGCGCGTTTTACAACACCATTATTTTTAACGCAGGTGCACTAAAACCAAATCAGAAAATTAAAATTGCAAACAAGGAAGTCGAAAAAATGGTAGAGGAGTGGGTGAGTGAACCAATTCCGTTGGATAAACGATTTGTGTATTACTTGCTGGGAGCAAAAGGAGTTTGCGTAGTTCCTATTTCATCCTTTTGTTCAACACTTCAGGGCTTCCGGGTTACTTTACTGGAGGAAGACGAAGAAATACTGTATAAAATATTCACGTCTATCCGAGAAGGGATAGAAGAATATTTAAATTCAGAAATAAAATGAGGTTGGCAACGAAATCAATTACACCAGGTATTCGAAAAGGTTTTCATTTTGATTGATCTCCGTGTAATTGAGCCTGAACTCGTTCATTCGTGTAGTGAGCGAAAAATAGTCTTCTTTCGATTTCAATTCGATGCCGATGAGTGCTGGGCCACTTTCTTTGTTGTTTTTTTGAATGAACTCAAACCGAACGATGTCATCGTGCGGGCCAAGGATGTTGTTTACAAATTCTTTTAACGCCCCCGGCCGTTGTGCAAAACGCACAATAAAATAATGCTTTAGCCCTTCGTACAACAACGATCGCTCTTTAATTTCCTGCATTCGGTCAATATCATTATTGCCACCGCTTACAATGCAAACTATCTTTTTCCCTTTGAGTTGTTCGGCATATTGATCGAGCGAAGCAATGGTGAGAGCGCCTGCCGGTTCGGCAACAATGGCATCTTCATTGTACAATTGCAAAATGGTGGAACTCACTTTTCCTTCAGGCACCAGCGCCACTTCGTGTAAAAAATCTTTACAGATATCAAATGTGAGATCGCCTACTTTTTTTACTGAGGCACCATCTACAAATCGTTGTATTTTTTCTAAAACTACCGGATGCCCGGATTTTAATGCAGCCGTCATGGAAGGTGCACCTTGTGGCTCTACACCAATTATTTTTGTTTGCGGAGAATACGTTTTGAAATAAGACCCAACGCCCGCACATAAGCCACCGCCACCTATCGGCACAAATAAATAATCGATACCGGAGAGGTCGTCAATAATTTCTTTCCCTACGGTTCCCTGGCCTTCGATTACTTTGATGTGATCGAAGGGCGGAATGAACGTCATCTGTTTTTCTTGAGCGTGTTCAAGAGCTTTAACCTGGCATTCGTCAAACGTATCTCCGGTGAGAACGATGTCAACGAAACCGTTGCCAAACATTTTTACTTGATTTATTTTTTGATTGGGCGTGATCACCGGCATGTAGATTACACCTTTGATGTGCAACATTTTGCAAGAAAGAGCAACGCCCTGTGCGTGGTTACCGGCACTGGCACAAACAACGCCACAATCTCGCTGTTCTTTACTCAGGCTTTGGATGAGGTTGTACGCCCCCCGAATTTTGTAAGAACGCACCACTTGTAGATCCTCGCGTTTTAAATAAACCTCAGCCTGAAATTTTTCGGATAGCTTAGGGTGGTGTTGTAGTGGTGTTTTAAGCACCACATTTTTAAGGGCAAGGTGCGCCCGGTTGATGTCGATGGTTTGCTGTTGTACGGAAATCATTTTTAAATAGGACATGAGAAATAAAACACAAGCATGAGTAGATTTTTAAATCAACTATTCGGCTTGTGTCTTAGATCTGCAAACGTTGTTTCAGTTAATCATGCTAGCTTCTACTTTATCTTTTTCGGGGCGCAAAGAGCGTACGGCTGCTCCGGCTTGCCACAGTTCGCTTGTGCGAAGTTCTTTTAATTCGTCTGCAAGTTTTTCCCGATAATTAGGTTGGCTGCACGTGTCGATGGTGCGCTTGGCTTCCGTTCCGCTGGCCACACTTTCGTAGAGTTCCTGGAACACCGGAAGCGTTGCCGCTTTAAATTTTTTCTTCCAGTCTAAAGCTCCGCGCTGTGCCGTGGTAGAGCAGTTTGCGTACATCCAGTCCATTCCATTTTCGGCTACGAGCGGCATCAAGCTTTGTGTAAGCTCTTCAACGGTTTCGTTAAAGGCTTCGGAAGGCGAATGACCTTTCGACCGCAATACTTCATATTGTGCTTCAAAAATTCCGGCAATGGCGCCCATCAACGTTCCTCGTTCTCCGGTTAAATCCGAATAGACTTCTTTTTTGAAATCGGTTTTGAAAAGATAGCCCGAGCCCACGCCAATACCCAGTGCTATCGCTTTTGTTTCTGCATGGCCGGTTGCATCTTGAAATACGGCATAGCTTGAATTAATTCCTTTGCCTTGCAAAAATAATCTGCGAACGGAAGTGCCGGAACCTTTGGGAGCTGCGAGAACAACATCCACATCCGGAGGCGGAACAATGCCTGTCTGTTCTTTGAATGTAACACCAAAGCCATGCGAAAAATAAAGTGTCTTGCCTTTGGTCAGATGAGGTTTAATTGTTGGCCAGGAAGCAATTTGCCCGGCATCGGATAATAAATATTGAATGATGGTTCCTTGTTTTGCTGCTTCCTCAATTTCGAATAAAGTTTCGCCCGGTACCCATCCGTGTTGGATTGCTTTTTCCCAGGTTTTGCCACCCGAACGTTGTCCGATGATAATGTTAAATCCATTGTCGCGCAGGTTGAGTGCCTGAGCCGGGCCTTGTACGCCATAACCAACGATCGCGATGGTTTCGTGTTTTAAAACTTCCAGCGCTTTTTCCATCGGAAACTCTGCGCGCGTTACCACTTCTTCAAGGGTTCCTCCAAAATTAATCTTTGCCATTTTTTTAATTGTTAGTATGTTACTAGTTGATTTAATTCTTTTTGTTCTTGTACAGATTGAAAGTGCAATGTTTCTTCAAGTACTTTTACTTCTTCCACTTCAATCAGTTTTTCCAATTGATGTTTTACCCGTTCAACCAGATCGATCGTAGTGTAAACACGCATGATCACACGCCCTGTGCGGAAATCGGTTGCATCTTCAAAGCAGGTTAATTTTTTAATTCGCACACGCCTGCGGTTCAGAATATTGATGATCCGGTTGAGCACCGAAAAATTATTGTCGGCTGCCAGTTCGAGGATGTAATCTTTTTTCATTTGATTTTATGTTATATCAAGAAGTAGGAGCTTCCAGCAGCATGTCGCTCACCGCGGCACCCGCAGGAATCATAGGAAAAACATTATCTTCTTTGCCAACGACTACTTCGAGAAAATACGATGTTTTTGAGTTTAACATTTCTTTCAGTGCCGGTATTAAATCTTCTCGCTCCACCACTTTTTGTGCTTGGATGTTGTAGGATTTGGCAACCATTACAAAATCAGGATTTTCCATTTCAGTAAATGAGTAGCGCTTGTTGTGGAACAACTGCTGCCACTGACGCACCATGCCGAGAAAATTATTATTAAGCACTAAAATTTTTACAGGTATTTTGTATTGCATGATGGTGCCCAGTTCTTGCATTGTCATTTGATACCCACCATCGCCAATCACTGCAATTACAGGCACGGAAGGAGTACCCAATTTTGCACCAATAGCTGCAGGCAATGCAAAGCCCATAGTGCCCGCCCCGCCCGAAGTGATGTTTGTGTTTGGATTTTTGTATTGATAATAGCGCGAGGTAACCATCTGGTGTTGGCCAACATCCGTAACGATTACAGCCTCACCCTGAGTAAGCTCCGACAGATGATGAATTACTTCGCCCATCATCAGCTTGCCCGAAGAAGACAGTTCCTTTTGTGTTACTTTTTCTTTTTCTACTTTATTGAGGCCGTGGAATTTATGCACCCAACCTGAGTGATCTTTTTTATGGCATTGTTCTACAAGCGCAGTCAATGCTTCGCGCGCATCGGCATGGATGGCGGCCTCCACCGGAATGATTTTACCTATCTCTGCTTTGTCGATATCGATGTGAACGACTTTGGCTTGTTTGGCATATTTGCTCACGTTGCTCGTCACCCGATCATCGAAGCGCATCCCGATCCCGATCAGCACATCGCATTCGTTGGTTAGCACATTAGGGCCATAGTTGCCGTGCATACCGAGGAAGCCCACATAGTTTGGGTGATCGGCAGGGAAGCAACCCAACCCAAGCAAGGTGCAGGCAACGGGTATTCCTGTTTTTTCTGAAAAAGCCACCAACTCTTTTGAGGCATTGGATAAAAGTACACCTTGGCCGGCCAGTATGTAAGGCTTCTTCGAGTCATTAATCAGCTGCGCAGCTTTTGTTATTTGAAGCGGCTGCACAGTTGGCTTGGGTTTGTACGTACGGATGTTCTCGCATTTTTTATACTCACCAAGTTCAATCGTTTCGTTTTGAGCATTCTTGGTAATGTCGATCAACACGGGGCCGGGTCTTCCGGTGCGGGCAATGTAAAAAGCTTTGGCAATGGCTGGTGCAATGTCTTTGGCTTCGGTCACTTGTACATTCCATTTGGTAACCGGAAGTGTTGTGTTGATCACATCAATTTCCTGAAACGCATCGGTGCCGAGTAAGTGCGCAAACACCTGGCCGGTGATGCAAACAATAGGAGTGGAGTCGATCAGTGCATCGGCCAGCCCGGTAATTAAATTAGTAGCACCCGGCCCGGAGGTGGCAAAAACTACTCCCGGTTTTCCGGAAACGCGCGCAAACCCCTGTGCAGCATGAATGGCACCTTGTTCATGGCGCACTAAAATATGTTTTAGCTTATCCGGATAGTGGTAGAGTGCATCGTACACCGGCATGATGGCACCTCCAGGGTAACCGAAAATAGTTTCCACACTTTCAGCCAAGAGGCACCGAAGCAACATTTCGGCTCCGGAAATTTTTAGTTCTGATTTTCGTACAGGCTCAGTCTTCGTCAGTAACGCATCCATCGGCAGCAGTTTTTACTTGTTTTGCATATTTGAAAAGCACTCCATTTTTTACTTTTAATGTTGGAGCTATGTGTTTTGATCTGCGCAGCACCAGTGTTTTTTCTTCCACCAGTAAATTGAGCTGATGATTTTTTATGTCGATTTCAATCCAGTCTCCATCTTCAACCAGCGCCAGCAGTCCGCCATCGAAAGCTTCGGGTGTAATGTGGCCAACCACAAAGCCGTGCGTGCCTCCCGAAAACCTTCCATCGGTGATGAGCGCAACTTTTTTGCCTAAGCCTGCACCCATAATCATAGAAGTAGGTTTCAACATTTCGGGCATGCCGGGTGCGCCCCTTGGCCCAACGTAACGGATCACCACCACATCTCCTTCTTTTATTTTACCCGAACGGATGCCGTCCACCAACTCAAACTCACCATTAAATACACGAGCCGTGCCACGAAATTTTTCGCCTTCTTTGCCAGTGATTTTTGCCACCGCACCTTTACTGGCCAGGTTTCCATACAAAATCTGAATGTGCCCGGTTTTTTTGATCGGCTTTTCGATGGGGTGAATAATATCTTGCTTTTCAAAATCAAGTAGGGAAATGTCTTTTAAATTTTCGGCTATCGTTTTTCCGGTTACGGTTATACAATCACCATGTAAATAGTTTTTATCCAAAAGATATTTCATCACGGCCGGGGTGCCTCCAATTTTGTGCAGATCTTCCATCAGGTATTTTCCGCTGGGTTTAAGATCGGCCAGCAACGGAGTCTTATCCGAGATTCGCTGAAAATCTTCTTGTGTGATTTTTATGCCTGCACATTTTGCCATGGCGATCAGGTGGATCACAGCATTGGTAGATCCGCCCAGAGCCATCACTATCGTCAGTGCATTTTCGAATGCCCGAAACGTCATGATATCACAGGGCTTCAAATCTTTTTCCAACAAATGGCGGATGGCAATGGCTGCCTCCGCACATTCTTTTGATTTTTCTTTACTCAAGGCGGGGTTAGAAGAAGAGTAGGGCAACGCCATGCCCAATGCTTCAATGGCAGAAGCCATCGTGTTGGCGGTGTACATGCCACCACAAGCACCCGCACCGGGGCAAGAATTTTGAACGATGCCTTTGTAATCTTCATCCGAAAGTTTGTTCGCCAACTTTTCACCGAGTGCTTCGAATGCCGAAACAATGTTCAGCGATTTTCCTTTCCAGTGGCCGCCTGCAATGGTTCCACCGTAAACCATTATTGACGGGCGGTTCAGCCGCGCCATGGCCATCAAAGACCCCGGCATGTTTTTGTCGCAACCCACCACGGCAATGAGCGCATCGTAGTATTGAGCGCCACAAATGGTTTCTATCGAATCGGCAATTACTTCACGGCTTACGAGCGAGTAGCGCATCCCTTCGGTGCCGTTGCTCATGCCATCGCTAACGCCAATGGTATTGAAGATTAAGCCAACTAAATCCTGTGCCCACACGGCTTGTTTAACTTCAGTGGCAAGTGCATTGAGGTGCATGTTGCAGGAGTTGCCTTCAAAACCGGTGCTCGCAATACCCACCTGTGCTTTTTTCAAATCATCCTCGTTCAAACCGATTGCGTAAAGCATGGCTTGTGCTCCCGGCAGGGTTGGATCTTGCGTAAGTGTTTTGCTGTGTTTATTTATTTCCATGTGTGCTTAAACAATACAGTAGGCGTAGCTTTTTTCTAAAACCATATTGCGATAGGCTTCTTGCACAACAGCGCCCATGGATGTTATCCACGGCTTATTGAGTGTATGGCCTTCAACCGAATGGATTCCGGTAATACCCACGGCTGTGCCACAAAAGAAAGCGCTGTCGGCTTGGTGCAGCTCTTCGGGTAAAAAATACTTTTCTTTAACGGGCAGGTCGAGGGTATGGCAAATGTCGAGAACGGTTTGGCGGGTAATGCCGGGCAAAATATTTCCCACTGGAGCGGTGTAGAGCACTCCGTCTTTTTCGAAAAAGAAATTAGCCGCGGGTCCTTCGGTTACAAATCCATTGGCATCCAGCATCAGCGCTTCATCAAAACCGTGTTGCCGTGCTTCGGTAGACGCGAGGATTGAGTTCACAAAATGGCCACAGACTTTCGCCTCGATAATCATTGACTTGGGGCTGAGGTGTTGATGCGTGGAAATACACACCGACAATAATTTGTTATCGAAATATTTTTTCCACGGCCATGCGCAGATCATAACCGATGATTGTTGCGGAGCGGAGAGCGTCATGTTTTCACCTGCCATTACCAACGGCCTGATGTACGCGTTTGATAGATTGTTTTTTTCGAGCACCTGATAGCTGAGTTGCACCAATTCTTCCACACTGTAATCAAACGGGATGTTCATCAGGCGGCAGCTTTTTATCATTCGCTCGAAGTGCTCGTAAGGCTTGAATATTTTTGTGCCGTTAACCGTGTGGAACGACCGCAACCCTTCAAATACCCCAAAGCCATAGTGCAGGGTCTGATTGTACACATTGGTATGTGCATCTTTCGCTTTTACAAATTGCCCGTCCAGAAAAAGTACGGAGTCTTTAAATTGAGGATTCATGTGTTGTTGAAACAATCGTTAGTTTGTGTTTACTCATATAAAACAAAACCGCCCCGAGTTCTCGGGGCGGTTTATCAATTTTTTTTTTGACAAAATCATTACCACCCCGGGTGTCCAAGAATAATAATGACAATAATTATTGTGGTTAAACTATGCAGTTTTCCAGATAACATTTTGATTCGGTTGCTGATCGATAAAGTCATTCGCTCTAAACTATAGTGCAAGGATAGAGAAAAAAATTCAAGCCGTACTAATCCTTACTAAAAAATATTTTTTGAAAAGCTTGCGTTGGGTAGAGAAATTCAAATTTCTCTTTTAGAGATATTGGCACATTTGCCACAGCCAGTCTCGCATTCCCCCGAAGATTGAAACGATCTGTAGATCATTCTCCCCAGGTATACTGCGGCTCCACCAACGGCTAACAAAAGAAGAAGGTTCTGAATCATCGATACAAAAATACAAAATTAACTTGGGCTTTGCATCCTCAATTTTCCTAGTTTAATCTGTTTAGAACTCACTAACACTTGTGAGTAATTGAAAATAATTTTTGGTCAATCGTATTCTAAGTTCTATAATTTTTTTCACCTTCGTGCCCACATAACACAGTCGCCCTGTCAGCACAAAAATGCCGGCAGGGCGACTTGCATTTTAACGTATTCAGAACAAACGAACACTTGTTGTGAGCAAAAAACCCAAAACAATTTTTGAAAAAATCTGGGATGCCCATGTGGTGAAAGGATCATCCGGCTACCCCGATGCACTTTTTATCGATCGGCATTTTATTCATGAGGTCACCAGCCCGCAGGCTTTTGATGGCCTTCGTAAAAAAGGGCTTCAGGTTTTCAACACGGCAAGAACTACAGCCACCGCAGACCACAATGTGCCTACAAAAAATCAGCACCTTCCCATAAAAGAAACATTGTCACGGCATCAGGTGGAAACACTTCGAAAAAATTGCGCTGAATTTGGCGTTGAGCTTTACGACCTGGGCCATCCGTTTCAGGGAATAGTCCACATCATCGGCCCTGAGTTGGGTTTGACTTTGCCCGGAATGACGATTGTGTGCGGAGACAGCCACACCTCAACCCACGGAGCGTTTGGAAACATTGCTTTTGGAATCGGCACAAGCGAAGTAGAACAAGTGCTCGCTACACAATGTGTGTTGCAATACAAGCCCAAGACTATGAAAATAGAAATCAACGGACAACTTGGCAAAGGTGTGCTGAGCAAGGATATTATTCTTTATATCATTTCAAAAATATCGGCAAGTGGGGCAACCGGATTTTTTGTGGAATATACCGGAGAAGCAATTCGAAGTCTGTCGATGGAAGCCCGGATGACGATCTGCAACATGAGTATTGAAATGGGTGCGCGTGGTGGCCTCATTGCACCCGATGAAACTACGTTCAACTATATCAACGGAAGAAAATTTGCACCTCAGGGTAAACGGTTTGAAGAAGCTGTAACGAGATGGAAGCAATTGAAAACAGATGAGGGTGTAGCATACGATACAGAGTTGGTCTTTGATGCCGCAGACATTGAACCCATGATAACCTACGGCACCAATCCGGGCATGGGCATGAAAGTTACGGATCGGATTCCAACCGTGGCGGAGTTAAAGGAGATTGGGCAGCAAACCTCTTTTCAAAAATCGCTGGAGTACATGGGGCTTGAGTCGGGCACATCCTTGCTGCACAAACCTATTGATTATGTCTTCATTGGGAGTTGCACAAATGCCCGCATTGAAGATTTGAGATTGGTAGCCGATTTGGTGAAAGGAAAAAGTAAGGCGCCCGATGTGGAAGTTTGGGTGATTCCGGGCTCGAAGCAAGTGGAAGCACAAGCTAAGCTCGAAGGCCTCGATAAAATTTTTGAACGTGCCGGCTTTGAATTACGCCAGCCGGGATGTTCGGCATGCCTCGGCATGAACGAAGACAAAGTGCCCGAGGGCAAATATTGCGTGAGCACAAGCAACCGAAATTTTGAAGGAAGACAAGGCCCGAAGTCGCGAACCTTTTTAGCGAGCCCGCTTACGGCCGCAGCCGTTGCCATAACGGGTAAGGTAACGGATGTGAGGGAACTAATATAATAGTTGTTGGTTGATTGCTGGTCGTATTTCGATCTGGCGAACAACCAATAACCAATAACTAACAATGATGAGTAAAGACAAATTTATAAAACTGACTTCAACAGTAGTTCCGATTCAAATCGAAAATATTGATACGGATCAGATTATCCCTGCCCGCTTTTTGAAAGCCACCACACGAGATGGTTTTGGCGATAACCTGTTTCGCGATTGGAGATTTGATTCGAACGGTGAGCCCATCAAAGATTTTGTTCTGAATACTTCGGTGTATGCCGGAAAGATTTTGGTTGCGGCTAAAAATTTTGGTTGCGGCAGCAGCCGCGAACATGCCGCCTGGGCTATTCATGATTTCGGCTTTCGGGTAGTAGTATCCAGTTTCTTTGCCGATATTTTTAAAAACAACGCGCTCAACAACGGCCTTTTGCCGGTTACGGTGAGTGAATCCTTCTTGAAGAAATTATTTCTGGTAATAGAAAAAAATCCTAAAACGGAAGTTGTAGTAGATCTCGAAAATCAAAGTATAGCTTTTAATTCCGAACAAGAAAGTTTTGAAATCAATGCCTACAAAAAAACCTGTTTGATGAACGGCTACGATGACATTGATTTTTTGCTCAGCATAAAAGACGATATCAGAATCTTTGATCGACTGCAGACTGCGGCTTCTCAACTGTAACGTAAAACGAACATGAAACGAAAAATTGTTTTATTGCCCGGAGACGGCATCGGCAAGGAAGTAACCACGGAAGGAAAAAAAATTCTGCTGGCGATTGCCGAACACTTCAATCATGAATTTGTATTTGAAGAAGCTTTAATCGGTCATGAAGCCATTGCAGCAACCGGAAATTCGCTGCCCGATGAAACGTTATCAAAGCTAAGGGTCTGCGATGCCATTTTGTTTGGAGCCGTGGGGCACCCAAAATACGACAACGACCCTTCGTTGAAAGTGAGGCCGGAGCAGGGCTTGTTGAAGATGCGAAAAGAATTGGGGCTTTACGCAAACCTTCGCCCCATCAAATTGTTTGACGAACTGCTCGGAGCATCGAGCATCAAACCGGAGATACTTAAAGGATCTGATATTTTGTTTTTTAGAGAACTTACCGGTGATGTTTATTTTGGTGAGAAAGGGAGAAAAGAGAACGGAGCAACCGCTTTTGACTTGATGATCTACCACCGTTTTGAGGTGGAGCGCATCGCACATAAAGCATTTAAGGCCGCACAAACCAGAAAGAAAAAAGTTACCTCGGTAGATAAAGCCAATGTGTTGGAGAGCTCGCGCCTGTGGCGTGAAACCGTACAGCAGGTGGGCAAGCACTATCCCGATGTTGAGCTTGAGCATTTGTTTGTCGATACGGCCGCTATGAAGTTGATTCACAACCCACGCAGCTTCGATGTGGTACTTACCGGAAATTTATTTGGCGACATACTTACAGACGAAGCATCTCAAGTTGCGGGCTCTATGGGCATGCTGGCATCGGCTTCAATTGGAGATACGATTGGTTTGTACGAACCCATTCACGGAAGCGCACACGACATAACCGGCAAGGGAATAGCCAACCCGCTTGCATCGATTTTGTCCGTAGCACTGATGCTCGATATTTCTTTTGGATTGAAACAAGAAGCCGAAACTGTACTTCATGCTGTTGAACAAACATTGAAAAACGGATTTAGAACTGCTGACATCGCAGACTCTACTATTTCAAAAAGTAAAATTTTAAGCACTCATCAAATGGGCGACCAGGTCTTGGATCAACTTAATCAAATCGTGATAACTCAATTAATCAGTAACGTTAACCAGTAAAGCAATGAATCAAAGAATACAAATATTTGATACTACTCTTCGCGATGGCGAGCAAGTTCCGGGTTGCCAACTGAAGACGGAAGAAAAAATAGTTATTGCCCGCGAACTCGAATTGTTGGGTGTAGATGTTATTGAAGCAGGGTTTCCGATATCAAGCCCCGGAGATTTTTTGTCGGTTGTAGAAATTTCAAAAACAGTGAAAGAGCCGATAGTATGCGGCCTAACTCGTGCAAAAAAAGAAGATATTGATGTGGCTGCCGAAGCGTTGCGTTACGCCAGGCGAGGGCGCATCCACACCGGCATTGGCTCAAGCGATGTGCACATCAAACACAAATTCAAGTCCACCCGAGAGCAGGTGTTGGAGCAAGCGGTGTGGGCGGTGAAGTATGCCAAGGGCAAAGGTTTTGAAGTAGAGTTTTATGCGGAAGATGCCGGCCGGGCCGATCTGGAGTTTCTCGCACAGATGACCGAAGCCGTGATTGGTGCCGGGGCAGACGTTGTGAATATCCCCGATACCACCGGGTATTGCTTGCCGCATCTTTATGGAAAGCGGATTAAATTCCTGGTGGACAACGTAAAAAATATTGATAAGGCTGTGCTGTCGGTACATTGCCACAACGATTTGGGTCTGGCCACCGCAAATACGGTAAGTGGTGTTCTCAACGGTGCGCGGCAAGTAGAGGTAACCATCAACGGCATTGGCGAACGTGCCGGCAACACATCGCTCGAAGAAGTAGCCATGATTTTTCAAGTACATAAGGACTTGTGTTTTGAAACGAACATCAAGCCACAAAAAATTTATGGTCTAAGCAAATTGGTTTCGGGTATGATGCGCATGCCGGTGCAGGCCAACAAAGCTATTGTGGGGGCCAATGCGTTTGCACATTCCTCGGGCATTCACCAGGACGGTTTTTTAAAACATGCAGAAAATTATGAGATCATGAACCCGGCCCAAGTTGGAGTTCCGTCTTCATCCATTGTGTTAACAGCGCGCAGTGGCCGGGCTGCTTTAAAACATCGGTTGGAATTGCTCGGCCACCGTTTTGAAGGAGAAGAATTAAATGTGTTTTACGAAAACTTCTTGCTGGTAGCAGATGAAAAAAAAGAAGTGAAAGACGAAGACCTGATGCTGCTCATGGCCAACATTCCGGTGTTAACAAAATAGAGGAGCAAATTTTAGTTGCAACCGGCATACGTATAAATGCCAATCACTCCATAGCCCGGAATTGATTTCTCTACGGGGAATCCGTTTTCATTGTACTTGTATGTGTAGGCGGTTGTCTGAGGTGAGCCCCCCGCCACCGTAAAAGTATGTTGAATGGCATTGTTAGTTGGTGGTGGCTCGTTAATGAAAAAAGGATTGTTCAGGTATGGATTGGGGTGAGTATCCCAAAGAAATTCTTCCGTGTAGATAAGTGCATTGGTGCCGGCATCGAAGGTTTCGCGTTTGGAAAAATTGCGATTGTTGGCCTTGTAAGTTAAACGGGTGTACTGCCACAAGTAGTAGTTGTTGGTGGAATCATCAAACCTGAAATATTGAATCAACGTGTCTTGCCCGACAGAATTATAGAAAAATTTGGATTGTAAGTTGTAGTACGAAGTGCCTTGTGCGGTTTGTGCCCAGAGGGTTAATTGACCGACAGTATTGTAGGTATAGGTAATTGTAAAAAAATCGTTATCAACTTCTGAAATTATTTTTCCGGCATTATCGTAGGTAAGTACGGACGAATATATTCCTGATGAAGAGTAGGTTGTCATCCTATTGTTATTGTCGTATAGATAAGTGAGCTGATTAGAGGTAGTGTTTTCCATAGCTAGATAACACGTGCGTTTAATTACGTCATCGTAGCGGCAGGAGATTGCCTGGGCAAGTACAAAAACAAAAATTAGTTTTTTCATTTTACTCAATTAGGAAAATAGGCTACACGTTTCCAACTATAAAAATGCAATTCCTGTAGTTTGGGGGATGAAAATCCAACCGAAGAGGCAATTACTTTCGATTGGAAAACTTGCGGCTCCAAGCATTGGCCTGTTGCTGGAGTTTGATTTTGCCACTTGCTATTTGTTCAGCCAATTTACGGTTCATTGGCCCTTTGCTTGTAAAATGAAAATAACCACACGAATCGCATTTATAAATTGCTATCGGCCCGGAACCTGAATAATTATTTCTGCCGTGCGCATCGATCAATGCTTCTTCGGCAAGTACCTCGGTTTCGTAAACTCGCTTCCCGGTGTTGCAGGTGAGCATGTCTAAATGATTTCAAAATATCGTTTCAACTCCCAGTCGGTAACGGGTTTGAGGTGTTGCCGCCATTCCCACTCGCGGGTTTGAACAAAATGGTCAATAAATTTTTCACCGAGAATTTCTTTTGCAACAACTGATTTTTTCATGGAAAGCGTAGCCTCGTACAAGGTGGTGGGCAAAGTGCCGTGTGTAAAATCTTTATAGCCATTTCCGGTGGTTGCCGATTGAAGCTTCAGTTTCTTTTTAATGCCGTACAACCCGGAAGCAAGTGCAGCTCCCATGGCCAAATAAGGATTTACATCCGAGCCAACCACACGTGTTTCAAGTCGTGTAGATTTTGCGCTGGTGTTCAACACCCGCAATGCAACGGTTCTGTTGTCTATCCCCCACGTTAGTGTGGTGGGTGCCCAAGCACCTTCTACCAATCGCTTGTAACTGTTTACCGTTGGCGCATACAGAGGCAAGATGTGTGGCAGACAAAACAACTGCCCGGCAACATATTGTTTCATCACATCGCTCATTTTGTTTTTGTCTCTGTCGCTGTGAAAAACATTTTTCTTAACCGACTTATCCCACAAACTTTGATGCACATGGCCACCGCAGCCCGGCAGTGTTTCGCTGATCTTTGCCATAAACGTGGCAATTATGTTGTGCCGATAGGCAATCTCTTTCACTGCAGTTTTAAAAAGTACAGCACGATCGGCTGCTTCTAAAATTTCAGCGTGCACAATCGCGGCTTCCAAAACACCGGGGCCGGTTTCGGTATGCAAACCTTCGAGGGGCACATTGAATTTCTTCAACAAATCGAATAAATCCGAAAAGAATGGATTTTGGAGCGAGCTCCTTAAAATAGAATAACCAAACATGCCCGGACTTATCGGATCGAGATTCTGATACTTTTTATGGCGTGCGCTTTGTGGTGTTTCGGCAAAGTTGAACCATTCAAATTCTTGCGAAAACATGGGAGTGAAGCCCGCTCGCTCGGCATCGGCCAAAACTTTTTTCAGTAACTGCCTTGGGCAAACGTGCAAGGGCTTTCCCGGCTCATCGAGGAGTTCTCCCAAAAAGAACGGCAAATTGTTTTCCCAAGGAATTTTTCTAAACGTGTTTAGGTCAAGACGGGCTTGTGCATCGGGGTAACCGGAATGCCAACCTGTGTAACTCGTATTGTCGTAAGCTGCATCGGCACAGTCCCAGCCGAAAATCACATCGCAAAAGGAAGTATTGTGCTCAACTGCCGATAAAAATTTTTCTGCCGAAATATATTTTCCGCGAAGGATGCCATCAATATCGGTATAGGCAATCTTTACTTTGCCTGCCGGATGTTTTTTTACATACTCAATGATGGAACGGGATGGCATATTCTTCGGGTTATGATTTACAAGTTACAAATTACGGTGGATGATTTTATACAACGCAAAACTTCCTCCCAAAATCAAAAAGTAAATCAACGCCAGTTGGTTATTATAGTATGACATAGCCACTAACGAAACCAATGCAATGACTAAAGCGATAATTGGAAATACCGGATACAACGGAACACGAAACGGACGGGGAAGCCCAGGCTCTTTCTTTCGTAATTTTAATAATGAGACCATTGATATGATGTAGAGCGTGAGTGCACCAAATACTGAGATCGTGATGATCTCACCTGTTTTTCCGGTAAGCAATGCAGCGATGCCGAAAATCATATTCGCAAAAAGTGCGTTGGCAGGAGTTTGGAAACGCGAATGAATTTTTCCGAGAAACGCAGGGCCATACTTATTTTTACCAAATTCCATAGTAGATCTCCCCG
The DNA here is from genome assembly GCA_018267285.1 of Bacteroidota bacterium. Taxonomy (GTDB): domain Bacteria; phylum Bacteroidota; class Bacteroidia; order Cytophagales; family Cyclobacteriaceae; genus ELB16-189. Next base: position 40,394 of record JAFDYU010000016.1, read on the forward strand.
CGGCCAACATCAATCCATGAAACGATGCGATCAGGCCTAGCAACCCAACCATTACCAACGCTTTGTACTGCCACTGACTTTCGTTAACAATATGTGCCATCGCCAGGGGGAGTGGCGAATCGGATGTTGTGCCATCGGCTTTAAATACGATGGCTTCCCAGCCTGCAATTCCGATGGAACTTGAAAAGGTGAGCAAACACAAAATTACCAACGTAGTTATGGCTGAACCAAACCCAAGCATAATGGTACGTTTGGGGTTAATGGCTTCCTCAGCAAGATTGGCCACGCCTTCAATTCCAAGAAAAAACCAAATGGCAAAAGGTATGGCCGCAAAAACTCCATTCCATCCAAAAGGAAAAGTATTTTGCCTGAGATGGCTCACATCAAAATGTTGAAACGAAACAACAGAAAAAAATAAAATTCCAAAAACAGCCAACGCGGTCACCACCAGTTCAAGCGATGCCGCAAGTTGCACTCCGATTACGTTGATAGAAAAAAAAATAAGATAGGCAACGATAGCTATGAAAATTACAGAAAGCGAAGGAAAGAAGATATTGAAATACGTGCCGATGGCAAAGGCAATTGCCGGGGGGGCAAAAATAAATTCTATACTCTGTGCCATGCCGGTAATAAACCCGATGTCATTACCAAGTGCACGTTTGGCATAATCAAACGCGCCACCCGATTTCGGAATAGCGCAAGCCAGTTCTGTGTAGCTGAATGTAAAGGTTATGTATAGAATGATGATAAAAAAAAGAGCGATGCCCATGCCGAGCGTACCGCCTTTTTCAAGTCCTAAATTCCATCCAAAATAATTTCCGGAGATGACATAGCCCACACCCAATCCCCAAACCATAAGCGGTGAAAGTGTGCGCTTGAGTTCTGACTTGGCCATGTCTTTAACAGAATAACTTTTAATTTTTAACTTCTCGATTCCAATAAAAATAGAACGGAATTCCTGTTGTGATGAGTACAAGGCCCATGGTGGCCTCGCGCGGTTTGCTCATAAACGTGATCACGAGTAGCGCAACGCAAAACAACACAAAAATAGCGGGCACAACCGGGTAGCCCCAGGCTTTGTACGGCCGTGGGGTATCGGGCATTTTAATTCTTAAAATAAAAACACCAAGTGCCGTGGCTCCGTAAAAAATAAACGAGCCGAAGATCATCATGTCGGTGAGTTGTTCAAAACTCCCGCTGATCACCAGGAGGCTTACAATCACAGCCTGAAATACAAAAGCTTTTGATGGCGTGTTGTATTTAGGATGTATCTCCGAAGCACTCTTAAAAAACAATCCTTCGTTGGCCATGGCAAAATACAGCCGAGGTGCAGCAAGTACGGTAGTATTGGTAGCGCCCAGGGTAGTCAATAATATTAATAACGACATAAAGAGTGCCCCCCCATTTCCAAACATGTATTCCATCACCGCCACAGCCGCAATGGTGTTACTTGATTTTGATCCAGCAATCAGCTCGTCAATCGGCATCACGTAGAGGTACGTGAAGTTAATCCCCAGATAAACCACCATAACAATTAGAATACCGAAGATTAACCCTAAGGGCAAATTGCGTTGAGGATTTTTTATTTCGCCCCCCAAATACCCGATGGTGCTCCAGCCTTCGTACGCCCAGAAGGCTCCCAGCAAAGCGGCAAAAAGATTTTTTATGAAAACCGAATCGAACCACGAATAGGAAACATAGTTCGAGGCTTGGGTGGTAATGTTATGGAGACTTCCGGTGTCCGAGAAAAAACCCAGAACAATAATCATCGCGATGGTACCGATTACAACATAAAGTACCCATTTACTGAAATTCCCTCCTGATTTTAACCCTATAAAATTGATGTACGTAAGAACAACAATGAGCACTATGGTAAAAACTTTTACGCCAAAGTTGTCGAACGGAGTTAAAAAACCGAACACGGTAATTGACGACCACGCTGCAGGCAATGTGGGCAGGGGCACCAACGAATGAAAGGATTGTGCAAACACATAGGCAATGGAAGCGATGGAGGCCGAGCGAATGGCTGTGAAGTTGGCCCAGCCGTACAAAAATGCAAAGAAGCGATTGTAAATTTTTTTATAGTACACAAACTCCGCGCCCGAGTCGGCCAACATGCTGGCAATTTCTGCGTTACTCAGCGCTCCGAACAACGAGAGTACGCCACCCAACGCCCACGCCAGCAATACAAGCCCAGGTGACTGAAGAGATTCGGCCATGGGTGCTACTTTTTTGTACACACCCGAGCCGATCACCGAACTGGCCACTAAAAAAATGACAGAAAATAAACCGAGTGAACGAACGAGGTGGCCTTGCGGATTGGATTTCAAAGTCTACAATTTTGAACTCAAGATAACGAGATAAAATTCAATACCCCCACTTTTTCATCACCTCAAAATCTTTTTGTGCACACCGTACGGGATCAATACCCTGGTAGGCTTCTTGCTCAACAATAAAAACCTGCGTAGCGGTTGAGTGCGCGAGCACTTCTTTTATTTGGGCGATGCCCGTTCCTAAAATGGTACTCTCGTATTTCTCGCTGCTGTCGGCAACTTCAATTTCATCTTTTACGTGAAGCAACTCAAACCGATCGGGATATTTATTTATTACCTCTATGGCGTTTGTACCTCCGTTAAAAAGATTGCCCGTATCTAATTGTTGTACTACCAGATTTCGATCGGTGTTTTCAAGAATCAATTCGTATAATCTTTTTGTTCCGATTTTCCGGCTGAACTCAAAATCGTGGTTGTGGTAACCGAATTTCATACCGGCTTTTTTACAGAGTTCACCGCTTTTGTTAAACACCTCAAACAAATGCCTCAACGAATCTTCGGTTGGAAAATCGTTGGCATTAAAAGAAGGGCTCACCACATAGTGCTGCCCAACCTCGGCCGCATCGTCAACCAACTTTTTCCATACATCGGTAAAATCTTTTTTCGATTCATTCCAGTGTACTTTTAAGTCAAGCCCGGTGTGGCCGCTCGGCATTTTTAAATCCAGATCGGCTAATATTTCTTTGAATTCTTTGGCAGTATATCCATAGAATTTTTGGTTTACATAATTGGCGTGCTCCACATTTTTATAACCGATGGCCGCCACTTGTTTTAAGGTGTCCAGCGGGTTGTTGCGCATGGCATCGCGCACGGTATAAAGTTGTAACGCCAATGTCTTAGGTTTAGCCAATGAAAACAGAGGGTTGCTGGCGAGAGAAAGAGTGGCCAACGTTATCCCCGATTTTTTAAGAAACGAACGCCTGGAGTGTATCATCTTTGAAGCCATTGATTTGGGCGAAAAGATACTTTTTTCAACCGAATTAATATGAAAATAATTCGATAAAGGATTGTGAATCCATGCCCCATGCCATCGACTTGCCAGTTAATTTTTCAATGAACCCATATCCACTACAAACCGGTATTTCACATCTCCTTTTTGGAGACGGTCAAATGCTTCGTTGATTTGATTTACACGAATGAGTTCGATGTCTGCTGTAATGCGGTGTACTGCACAAAAGTCTAACACTTCCTGTGTTTCACGAATGCCACCAATGTTGGAACCCGAAAAACTTTTTCGGCCGTGCACCACATTGAATGCACCAACGGGTAAGGGATCAACGGGCAAACCCACCAACACCAACGAACCGTCCACTTTCAGAATTCTCAGGTAGTCGTTTACATTGTGCTTAGCCGAGACAGTATCTAAAATCATATCAAATTTTGATTGGGCTTTCATTTGTTGCTTGTCGGTAGAAAGTACCACCTCATCAGCACCCAAACGTTTGGCATCATCCGCTTTTGAATTGGATGTTGTAAATACGGTAACATAAGCACGCATTGCTTTTGCTATTTTGATGGCTATATGTCCGAGGCCGCCAATGCCAATGATTCCTACTTTTTTTCCTGGCCCAACCTTCCAGTGTTTGAATGGCGAATAAACCGTAATACCGGCACAAAGTATGGGCGCGGCACTTGCCAGGTCTAATGTTTCTGGAATGTGCACGCCATAATTTTTATCCACCACAATAGTTTCGGAAAAACCTCCGTAGGTAACACCGCCAGAAATTTTATCAGGCGAATTAAATACAATAGTATTTCCGTTTTCGCAAAATTGCTCTTCACCTGCTTTGCAATAATCACATTCGTGGCAGCTATCAACAATACAACCTACACCCGCTAAATCACCAACTTTGAAATTTTTTACTTGGTTACCAACTGCAGTAACCCTGCCTACAATTTCATGTCCGGGAACAATCGGGTACTTTGTTCCGCCCCATTCGTCTCGTACAGCATGCAAATCGGAATGGCAGATACCGCAGTACAAAATTTCAATTTGTATATCGTGGGGCGTAACGCTTCTGCGTTGAATATTCAAATGCTTTAGTGGCGCTTCGGCTGCGTCTGTGCCAAATGCTTTGATGTTAGGCGTATTCATTTTATCAATTTATTTTTGATTAATAGCTGCTGCATATTCTTCATTAGAAACAGGCTCCAGCCAGGTGTTTTTATTTATTTGGGGGTTGCCAATTATGGCCAAATGCGAAAACCAACTGTCGGGTGCAGCGCCATGCCAGTGTTCTGTGTTAGGAGCAATTTCAACAACGGTACCTTCCGTCATTCGTACCGCAGCTTTTCCACGTTCCTGATAGTAACCAACCCCACCTACGCCAATCAATATTTGTCCGCTTGTATGACTATGCCAGTTGTTGCGGCAGCCCGGTTCAAAGGTTACATTCGATACGGGCACATTCAAATCTTTGTTGCTGGTGAGCGGTGCCACCCATGATTTGCCGGAGAAGTATTGGGCATACGCAGTATTAGCTTCCCCCACGGGGAAACCGCTGATTTTTGGGACTGTTGTTTTCATATTTTGATTGTTGGTACATGCTGCAAACAGAATGGTTGCCAGCAGTAAGATTAAATTATACTTCATTACTTTTTGCATTGATGGCACGACCCGTTAAATGATTTCGATTTTGCCTTCTGGTAAAAAGTACTAGAGCTTTTTTACTACTTGTTAGGCGTAAGCAGCCGTGTAAACGACATCGAACCAAGTTTCCAGTCAGTGCCTTCTTTAACATACACTTCGGTTACCACGAACGGATTGGTTACTTCGTTGCCGCCCACTACGGCTAACAGCGTAATTCGGTTTAACAGAATGGCGGTGGAGCCAATAATATTTACCGACACATCATGAATATCTGTTTTTTTGTAATGGATTTCTCCCGTTTTAATTACGTTGAGTTCATGCTCACGGTTCATGTTTCCGCCCATGTGAACAAAAACTGCCTTGTCGTGAAAGAGATCAGCCAGCGCATCTGTTTTTTTGTCGGCCATCCATTGCCATTTCTCTTTGGAGAGCTTGATGATCTCCTGTTCGGCAGCCGTTTGGGCAAGGGTGAATTGCACACCCAACATCATTAGTAGTATTCCGAAAATTGCTTTTTGCATAATCTTGTTTTTAGTGTTGATAGTGCTTCTTAATCCAGTTTCTTTTCCGTTTTTTAATCGTGTATTTTATGCGAACTCAAAGACTTTACCATGGCAGGGTTGCGGTGGTCAAAAAATAAACTTTGTTTGGTATCTAATTTTTGTATGGCAGACATATCGTCAGTTCTCAATTCAAAATCGAAAACATTAAAGTTCTCTACCATTCTTTCTTTGCGAACTGATTTTGGAATAACCACAACGCCTCGTTGTGTAAGCCAGCGCAACACCACCTGCGCAACAGATTTGTTGTATTTTTTCCCGATTGTTGTTAAGACTTCATTTTTAAAAATATCATTCTTGCCTTCTGCAAATGAAGCCCATGCCTGAATTTGCACCTTGTTTTCCTGTAAGAATTTTTGTGTTTCTATTTGCTGATTGAACGGGTGTGTTTCTATTTGATTAACAGCAGGAACAATTTCGTTGTGTATAATTAAATCCATCATTCGGTCGGTTGGGAAATTACTTACACCAATGGCCTTTATTTTTCCTGCTTTGTACAGTTCTTCCATGGCCCGCCACGAGCCGTACACATCGCCAAACGGCTGATGGATAAGGTATAAATCCAGGTAATCCAATTGTAAATTGTTCAGCGATTTTTCAAAAGCCTTTTTTGTGTTTTCGTAACCGGCATCCTGTATCCAAAGTTTGGTAGTGATAAAGAGTTCTTCTCTTGGCACTCCACTTTTTTTGATGGCATTGCCCACGGCTGTTTCGTTTTGGTAGGAGGATGCGGTGTCAATCAGGCGGTAGCCGTTTTCAATTGCAGTTAAAACACTTCGCTCACATTCAGCAAGGTCGGGCACCTGAAAAACACCTAACCCTAAAATGGGCATTTCCACTCCGTTGTTTAATGTTACCTTTTTCATTTTTTCTTGTTTTGAATTGTTATACAAAAGTTGGATCATATTACGAGATGATGTTTATACATATTACGGTTTTACTTACCAATATTACGGATTGTGCTTTTTAATGAGAATTAGGGGATTTGATTGCATAAATTTGTGACAACTTAAAATTTAGGCGATGGACGATATTCTCAATTTCAGCTCTATTAAAGAATACAACACCTTTAATAACAGCGAGACGCTGCATCCCTTAGTGAGCGTGGTTGATTTGCAAAAAGCCGACCCGAGAAAACTTAAAAAAATGCGTTATGGTTTTTATACCGTTTTTCTGAAACAAATTTATTGTGGCGATTTGCGTTACGGATTGGGTAATTACGACTACGAAGAAGGCACCTTGATATTCCTTGCGCCCGGTCAGGTCATTGGCGAAAATAAAAATGAACAGTATCAGCCACAAGGCACGGCATTGGTGTTTCACCCCGATTTTATAATCGGCACATCTCTGGGAAAACATATAAGCGAGTATCATTTTTTCTCGTATGCTGCCGTATCTGGGCAGCAGTACATGAATGCGAATGACTCCAACCCTAAAAATATGAGTTGGATGAAAGGCTTTCCACCAAAAAAGGACAGTATTCTGTCTGCTGTTGATGGCAGCTTCTTTGTTTTTCCTGCGTTGCGATGTGCAGACCGTTGGCGAACAATTAAATACTGTGATGAACAATTTTGTCTACCATTCGTAACTCCTTTCTCAAATTATTTTTTATTAACTTTAGAATCAGACAAACAAAATATAATCTTTAAAAATTTATATTATGGCAAAAGCAGATATTGGCCTTACGCCAAAACAAACCGAAATCATTGCGAAAATGCTCACACCACTTTTGGCCGATGAATTTTTGCTGTATTTAAAAACAAGAAATGCCCACTGGAATATAGAGGGCCCCGACTTTCATACCGTTCATGTGTATTTTGAACAGTTATATACCGAACTCGAAGATGTAGTGGATGGAGTGGCCGAACGAATTAGAAAAATAGGCCACTACGCGCCCGCAACCATGAAAGAATATCTTCAGCTTACACATCTTTCCGAGAAAAGAGCGGATAAAAATAACAGCCTGAGTTTTATGAAAGATTTGCTTGCCGATCATGACGCCATCATCCTATATCTGCGAGAAAGTATTGTAGGGCTTGGAAAAGAAGTGGAGCTTGCCTACGGTACAAGCGACTACCTCACCACGCTTATGGAACAACACGAAACAACAGCCTGGAAGTTACGTTCCCATTTAAAATAATGAGTGGAGTCAGGCATTTGATGAGATAGATTGGATTGTAAAAATTAGTTTCAGGAAATTTAAATAATACCCGACTGAAAACCAGTTTGTACTAGTAAAACCTCTTCCGTGATCTTGGTTAATCGCTGAATCATTTTTTGCTTTCTGTATTTTTTGTTTAACGGGGTAGCACGTAACTCAAGCGCCTCGCAGAAAACAGCGATAACTCCAACACAATTTAAAGTGTAGAAAATGACTTTTATTCTTTTTATCGAAGTCGCATACACGCTGATGGTTGCAGCGGTAATAGCCAAGGTGATTATGGACACGGACGATTCGGTAAAGGCCGCGGCTTACATCTTGTTGGTAATTGTTGTGCCGGTAGTCGGAATCGGAGTTTATTTTACAGTAGGACTGAATTACCGGAAAAAATCACTGTACTCCAGAAAACTCTTGCTGAATAAAAGCCAGAGCGAAGAGGTGAAACTATTTATAGCCGCTTATCGGCATCAAGGCAACGTAAGCCTTGAAGATTCGTTTCCACATTTTCATAAAATCAATCGCTTGTTTCCACATGTTCCGTTGTGCTTTGCCACGCAGGTAAATGAGATAACACTGTTAAAAAATGGAGAAGAAAAATTTCCGGAGTTATTGAAAAGCCTGAAGGCAGCGCGGCACCACATTCATCTGGAATACTATATTTATGAAAGCGACAACATAGGCCATGCCGTTGCCGATGTACTCATACAAAAAGCAAAGGAAGGTGTACAGGTTCGATTTATCTACGATGATTTTGGAAGCCGTTCTATTCACAAATCAATCGTGCCGAGGCTTCGGGAAAATGGGGTGAAAGTATTTCCATTTTATAAGTTCAAGCTTTTTCGCGTTGCTAACCGGCTCAATTATAGAAACCACCGCAAGATTGTTATTATAGACGGAGAAACTGCTTTTGTTGGCGGCATAAACATTTCAGATAAGTATGATAACTCCAGGCAAAACAAATTGTATTGGCGCGATGCACACATCAAAATACAAGGCGAAGCAATCTGGAGTTTACAGAATATTTTTATTGCCGACTGGAATTTTTGTTCAGGCGAAAACCTGGGGGTTGATGCTTCGTTTTTCAAAAGGCATTTTACTATCAGCAGTCGCCAGTGGACGCAGGTTGTCAGCAGTGGGCCCGACTTCGAACGACCCGATGTGCTGCACGGTTATTTACAAGCGATTGAAAGTGCTACTGAAAATATTTTTATAACTACGCCTTATTTTATTCCCCCCAAGGAAATACTCACTTCCCTTAAAATGGCCGCTATAAGCGGAGTAGATGTGCGCTTATTGGTTCCGGGTATTTCTGATTCCTATATCGTTAATGCGGTTTCAAAATCCTATTTTGAAGATATGCTTGTATGTGGAGTTAAGATATACCTGTACGAAAAAGGATTTATACATGCCAAAACCATCGTGTGCGACCAGCAACTGGCGATTATTGGTACAACCAATTTGGATCACCGGAGCTTTGAACTAAACTTTGAAGTGAATGCCATCCTCTACGATCATCTAATTGCGGAAAGGTTGAAGCATCTTTTTTTTGATGATCTGAAGTTTGCTAAAGAACTGGATGCTGAAAAGTGGATGCAGCGTTCGAAACTCGCCCGGTTACTTGAAAAGACTATCCGCCTGTTTGGGCCGTTGATGTGATGGAATTGAAATAGCACGACTAAAAGTCCGCCAAAAATAGTTTATCTTATGTGATGAATCATTTACAATGAAATTAGGTAAATGGGTTTCCCTTTCTTTGTTTGCATTGTCTATGTAAAACTGGGAATTGCCGGGAGCATATAAACTGAAATAAAATGAAAGACGAACATCTTCACCATCATGATCACCAACATTCGGCAAAGATCAATCACAACCATCATCTAGAACAAAGCCAGCATGGACACGACAAACATGCAGAACATAACGTTTCTGATTTCTGGAAACGTTTTATAATTTCCTCTCTTGTATCCATTCCTGTCTTGCTACTTTCTCACATGATACAGCTGTGGCTGGGGTTTGAAATCAGGTTTACTGACGATCGTTATGTGTTATTTGCTCTTTCTACATTCATTTTTATTTATGGCGGTTATCCTTTTTTAAAAGGATTGTACGATGAAGTAAAACACAACGCCATCGGCATGATGACCTTAATCGGTGTGGCCATAACCGTTGCATGGGCATACAGTGTTGCGGTTACCTTCGGATTACAGGGCATGGATTTCTATTGGGAGATGGCAACCCTGATAGATATCATGCTTATTGGTCATTATTTCGAAATGAAGTCCGTAATGGGCGCGTCACGTTCACTTGAGCTATTGGTAAAAATGATGCCTTCAACAGCCCATCACCTTGTAGACGGAATGGTTCACGATATGCCGGTAAACCATTTGAAAATTGGAGACTTTGTATTGATAAAGCCAGGCGAAAAAGTTCCGGTGGATGGCTTGGTTATTGAAGGGGAAAGTTATGTTGACGAGAGTATGCTCACCGGTGAAAGTAAACCGGTTAAGAAAGAAAAGAATAACAAAGTTATTGGCGGAGCAGTGAATAGTCAGGGTTCGCTCACCATCAAGGTAGAAAGTACGGGCAAGGAAAGTTACCTGAATAAAGTAGTGAAGTTGGTAGAGGATGCCCAGAAAGTAAAATCCAAAACACAAAATTTTGCTGACCGGGCCGCAAAAATTCTCACTTTTGTTGCCTTGGGTGGTGGCGTCATTACTCTTATCGTTTGGTTGTCGCTGGGTTTCCCGTTTCTGTTTGCATTAGAAAGAATGGTTACGGTAATGGTTATTTCTTGTCCTCATGCATTAGGGTTAGCAGTACCATTAGTGGTGGCCATTTCAACTTTAATCGCAGCACAAAAGGGTTTGCTCATTCGCAACAGAACTGCTTTTGAAAATGCTCGCCTGATCACCACCATTATTTTTGATAAAACCGGTACACTCACAAAAGGTTCACACGAATTACAAGAAGTGAAAGTATTGAATCCAAAATTTGACGATCGAGAATTACTTCGGCTTGCAGCAGGTGTTGAACAACACTCGGAACATTACATTGCAGCAGGCCTGATGCGTAGAGTAAAAGAATTGAGTATTGCAATACCAAAATCAGAATGGTTTAACGCGATGCCTGGCAAGGGACTCGAGGGGATTGTGGAAGGAAAAGAAATTAAAGTTGTTGGGCCCAATTACCTGAAAGAGTACAACATCGGCTTCACTGAAACAAAGGATGATTTTGCAGGAACAGTGGTGTATGTTCTTGTAGATAAATCAGTAGCCGGGTATTTTACTTTTTCGGATCAGATAAGAGAAACTTCTCTCGAAGCTATTCAAACGCTCAAAAAAGCGGGTATAAAGAATCTCTTGCTCACGGGCGACAATGAAAAAGTGGCAAAGAAAGTAAGCGATGAACTAAACATGGATGGGTTTTTAGCCAATGTGTTGCCTCACGATAAATTAGAGAAAGTAAAAGCTCTTCAGGAAAAAGGTGAGTATGTTGCCATGACAGGCGATGGCGTGAACGATGCACCAGCACTAGCCCAAGCTGATGTTGGTATTGCGGTCGGGTCAGGAACGGATGTAGCAGCCGAAACAGCGGACATCATTTTGGTAAACTCAGAGCCTAAGGATATTGCTAACCTGATTTTATTCGGCAAAGCCACATACAACAAAATGATACAAAACCTTTGGTGGGCTGCTGGCTATAATATTATTGCTATTCCACTCGCAGCCGGAGTGTTGTACAAGTGGGGTATCATGTTAAGTCCCGCAGTTGGAGCGGTGCTGATGAGTTTGAGTACTATTATAGTGGCAGTAAATGCGCAGCTTCTAAAAACGAAACTAAAATGAGATAAATAAACAATTTGAGTGATTTATACTGATGCTCTAATTTACAAGCGTTGCTTATTAAATTTGTTTAAAACAATGCGGCATATCATCAACTAACTTTTTTAGCATGACTGAGATTACCACCAAGCAAAACCAGCCGTTAAAAATTCTTGTGTTCTCTGCTTCGCTGAGGAAAGATTCGTTGAACACACAACTTGCAAAACTTGCAGTAAGAGTGATTGAAAAAGGAGGAGGCATTGCCTACTATGCTCACATGAGCGACTTTGACTGCCCTTCGTTCAATCAGGATTTAGAAGTAAGTGCTGTCCACCCGAAAGGCGCAGAAGAATTTAACAAACGCATCTTGGCAAGTGATGCCTTTGTGATTGCTTCACCCGAATACAACGGCTCAATGCCCGGCCTGTTGAAAAATGCCATTGACTGGGTTTCACGATTTCGCCCGCAACCATTTAATGAACACCATGCTATGTTGATGTCAGCATCTCCATCAATGGCAGGAGGTAACCGTGCATTGTGGTCATTGCGCATGCCGTTGGAACATTTGGGAACAAGGGTTTATCCCAACATGTTTTCGCTAGCCATGGCGCACAAAGCATTTACTCAAGAAGGAAATATTGCGGACGGAACGTTGCAGCAGCGTTTTGAAGCGAACCTTGTTGCTTTCATGAATCTTGTGGAAGCCGCGAAGAATTATCCCTGCATAAAAAAAGCTTGGGTTGAGTTTTTAGGAGAGCAAACAGATGCAGTTACTGATAGGGTTGAATAAAGAGAGAAGTTCATGAGCCAAAACTTTTTGTTTAATTCAAACGCAAATACTTGGAAGGTGTCGTATTGCATATCTGTTTTTCATTTTTATTTGATATTTCATATTTCCTCTTGCTTGAAAGCCCGAAAGCATTTACTCAAACTATAGTTTAGCAGTCAGGTTGTCCAAAGGACTCCTTTGGATAGGCTGACAATGTTTTGAATAGCGTGCGTAACATCAGTTACTCTAGCAGTTCATCAATTCGTTTGAATTGATATCCTTTCGCCTTCAGCCCCTCAATTAAATCCGATAACTTATTGTAGAGTTTATCCTTTCTTCTGGGATCGGTACCAATGTGCAGCAGCAGGATGGCACCGTTGATGTTTTCGCCCGATTCCTTTTCAAAAAGTTTTGTTAGAATGGTATTGCTTGATTTGTAGCTTGTACCCATCTCCGGATAGGTGTAGTCGGCATTGGTTGGAATACCGGGAGTAAAACTAAGTAAACGGACTGCCCTTTCCGTGCACCAGGTTGCCACTTCGTTATTCCACCATTCGTACGGTGGAATGAAAAATTTCTGGTTATGGTGTATTCCAAATTCTTCCATTTTTTTGTAGTTGTTGTCGAGGTCCTTCATCAGTGAATCTTTCGACACCAAGGTTTTGTTGCGATTCTTCCAATCATTGTAGAGTATATGCTTATCCGAATGAGGCCCCAGGTAATGCCCCTCGGCTACGAGTTTTTTGATGGCACTCCGGGCATTTTTATTTTCATACATTCTGCCGGTTAGAAAAAAACCAGCCTTAACATTGTGGCTTGCTAAAGTTTTGGTGATGGCGGATAGACCTTCAAAGTACTCGTCTCCGGTAAACACAACAGCTATTTGTTTTTTAGTCTCATCACCGCGTGTAATTGCTCCATGTTCGGTTGTTAGCGCAGCTCGTGGTTCTCCTTGCTTTGCCGCCATCAGATAAATGAGCGAAGCAGTTCCATCCATGGTTGGCTCGTTGGTGCTGTAGTCGCCATAGTCATCATGGTAAACGGCCAGGTCGCTTTGAAACGGGGCATACTCATCGGCATCGTTAAGTTTGATTCCAATAAGCTTTTTGTAGATCGAGGTGTACACGGGGCCATCCACCAACCCCCCGTCTATGGGGTAATTTTTTAGATGCGTAAATGCCGAATGCGGATCAACCGGTGTATCTCCTTGGGCGGGCAAACCAAATACCATAGAAGTTCCCCAGGGATTGCACCCCAAGAGCCAATCAACATTGGCTTGTTCCAGTTTCTTGTAGCGATCGTCACCGGTAAGTTGCCGGTACCAATAGCATTGAAGGGCAAATGAAGTAGTCAGGTTGTTGCTGCACCAAATAAAAGGCACTCCTCTGCCGAAAGCGTTTTTCGCAGCTTTGACTGATACGTTGTCAATTCCTCTTTTGTAATAGTTAATAATGGTATCGCGGTCATTCCCCTTTAATTGCGCGGCCAGTTCATAGTGACCTATATTCACAAACGGATACCATTGATAATGGCTGGCGGTATCAGCACCTAACCAGGGCGTAACGGGCTCCTGATGTGCATACGTTACCGCTTCCGTCAATAATTGGTTCGATGCTGCCGCCAGTTCCAGGTCATCTACCCAGTTTTCTTCAGCATAGATATAAGGCGATCGTACGGAAACAGTTTGTGTTACACCCGGTTTTTTTAGAGCGTAGCGATAGGCAGTAGAGGATTTGATCCGCAGTTTTTTACTGAAGGTGCTATCAAAGGAAGAAAAAATTTTTGCACCCAAAGCAAAGGCGCTGCTAAACTTGGCGGCAGTAGAAGAAGTTCCTGTGGTATTGTTTAAAAATTTTCCACGCTGTTGCTTTTCGCCATCTATAAAATAAACCGGACGTTCATAGCCGCGTCCATATGCGCTGTCCATTCTGGGAATGCGCATGGAAATATGATCGCGGTCGTCAGCGATTTGGTTAAACATAATATGTTCCTCGGGGTGCATTTTTAATAACCAATCGAGTCCCCAGTTTGCTTCATCGAGCACATCGGCACGGCCATTCTTACCATCGAGTCCGTTAGCGAGTTGGTGGTCTGCAAATACGTTTGGGAAATCGCGGTAGGCGGCCAGCAAGTGGTAGGTGGCATTAGCCGAAGTGGTTGCGTATTGCAGATAGTCGCTGGCATCGTGCCACCCACCCACCACATCGAAGTGTGTGCTGTCTTTGAGGTTAGCTTTTTTTCCATACAGCACGTAACCGTCTTGCGTGTGGCAACTGTCTTTTAGAAATGGATTGAAGCCCGTGCGCTGTTGGAGCATGTAGCGCAAGCAAAAGTCAGCGGCTCCATCGTACACATGTTCCCCTATGGCAAACTCGGGCGAAGTTGCCCCACCCGCCTGCACAACAAATCGCCCGGCTTTTTTAAAAATTGAAAAATCCAGACGATAGGTTTGAGTAAACGGACCATAGGCTCCAAACGATTGACCGGCTTTTCCGGTGTAGATCACTTGTTGTGTTGCTGCATCGAGTATGGCGAATGTTTCAACGGTTTGATTTGTTGCCGAACACCATACGGCAACCTTAGAGTTATCGGGTCTATAGCCGAGCAGATTTATTCTTATCCATGCTGCGGGTTCGGCTTTCTGCGCATTTGCCGTGAACAGACAGCACAACATTGAAAGAAGCTGAACGATTCTCATACGTACCTGTATTGATTTTGTCTATTTGTACAGCAAGTACTTTTTACGCATTTTTTTATAGCGGCTCAAGCCCGGCTCCCAGCTTGCGCGTATCTCTGCTTCCGATTTCCCATTTATAATTTGCTGCCTGAAGGAGGCTACACCAATAAGTTTTTCGATCGAGCCCATTTCTTTACTCAACTTGGAATCGAAAAATTTTTCTTTGAATGGATAAGCTTTATAAAGTTCCATAATCCACTGAATATTAATTTGCCTTCGTTCACGAAGTTGATTTACATCATATTGCCGAAGGTCAAGCCCATAGCAGACCTGATCCATATGTAGAGGTGTTTCGGCCATACCTTTGATGCTGGTGGGAGTAAATGAAAAGTCGTAAATACCTTTCAATTCCGGGCTTCCCAAAACAGTAAACGGAAAATGTGTGCCCCGCCCAAGATTGAGGTAGGTTCCTTCGAACATGCAGACAGATGGATAGAGTAGCACAGCTTGTTGGGTATTTAAATTTGGTGAAGGACTTACCGGTAGCGTGTAGGGCGTGTCGTGTGTATAGTTGGCTACTGTAACAATTTTTAATTCACACTTCACTTTATTGGAGAGCCATCCTTCACCGTTTGCCATCAGCGCAAATTCGGCCACCGTTAACCCGTGCGCCATCGGAATAGGGAACATGCCAATGCCTGATTTGAATTGCATGTCCAGCACGGGCCCATCGATCAGGTAACCATTTGGATTGGGCCTGTCCAGAATAAGCAGGGTTTTTCCATTTTCTTGGCAGGCCTCCATGAGCCGCACCAAGGCATTGATGTTGGTATAAAACCGGCAGCCCACATCCTGCAGATCATAAATTACGACATCAACGTCTGCCAGATCTTCTCTTGTTGGCTTGTGCTTTTTTCCATACAAAGAAATAATGGGAATGCCCGTACGCGCATCTACCTCGTCATCAACTTTTGCACCTGCGCTGGCGTTACCTCGAAATCCATGTTCTGGGCCAAACACTTTTACTATGTTTATGCCCCGGCTTTTCAGGCTATCTACCAAATGTGTTTTATCAATGATAGAAGTTGGGTTGGCGAGCACGGCAACGCGTTTCCCTTTCAGCCAGGGCAAATATTGATCGACCTGCTCCGCTCCGGTAATAATTTTCTTTTTGGAAATTACATTTTCAACCACCGAGCTGGCTGATAAAAAAACAGCAGATGAAATAAATAGTATCAATCGTTGGTAGCTACGCATAAAAAATAATTCAGCACTAAGTTAGCACCCCAGATTGTATTTCATATTTATTTTTTATCCCACGGAACACTAAGTTTGTTTCTTAGAAGATTTTGCTTTGTCGTTAAAGTCAAGACATAGGTTGATCCAAAACTCAAAGTCTTTGTTATTTTTAAACCCTGTCGGTTCAACGTAGCAATAACCTTTATATTCTTTCCCCTTCATAATCATTGGCAAAAAACCTTTTCGGGTTACAATTTCTTCCGTTAAGCCAGGATCAAAACGGCACATTAAATTATCGCCACTTACATTGATGCACATTTTTTCGTTTATGATAAACGCAAGCCCGCGAAACATTTTCTTTTCTTGAATTTTGAGCTTTGGGAATTGCATTAAGTACGCTCTGATTCTGTCGGCAAGTGATGTATCGTAAGCCATTATCTTTTTGTGTTATTGGCGAGGGTCAATGTGTTAAGATCGATTCAAATTTCTGCGATATATAAACATTTTATCTTGCGTTTCGTAAAGTTAGTCCAAGTCCAAAACTCAACACCGCCATTGCACAAACACATTGATGGCGGTTCGTGCAATTTCTCCCTTCTCGTAAGTCAGAGGTCTATAACCTTCCCCCAGTTCTCCCCAGCGGAAACGACAATATCGACATTGCCTCCATGTACTGAAAAGTTGTCAGTCTTGATAGGTATTGAGGTCTAGAAAGTTGTTGCAATTGCTCCAGCAATGGCCAGCCACCAGTCCGACATTCTGTTGAAGTAAGTTACATATATCCCAGTCGTTAAGCCCACGACAACTAGATAAGGTTTGTAAGGTCTATTTTTCATCAGGTCGTAAGCAATTAGTCCAACACCGATCCCTGCGCAAATAATGAAGGTGTACAGTGCCACAATTGGGAATTTAATATCACCGAAGATTTCATAGACAGCTATTATCCGCATAACGCCCGGACCCATAATAATAAGAGCAGTACCCACCATATACCGCATATGTAGTTCAGTATTTTTCCTGTTTATTATGGCGAGTATATAACATACTACAAAGGATATCATGCTAGTGATATCCCATGCAAGTCCAGCAAGGCTTTCGTCCTTTGTCTGATATGTAGTATCAAGGTAATATTCATGCTGGGTCGCCAAGAAAATAGAGTAGGCTACTACTGGAGCGATAACATATGAAGCTTTTCCCAATGTCCGATGAATCTTATACTTTTTGTAGCTGATAAGAAAGGGTTGAATGATTAGTAACAAAAACCAAATCATCATCATGGCTCCATGAAAATGATGCACATTAGTGATATCCTCAAATGTGGGAAATTTACTGATGTAGGTAGGGTAGAATCCTACCAATGTCAGTAGCATCAGAGCGATAATAAGAAAAGCAACGTTTTTATGACTTGTAGTCATCTGATTCTAACCTTTAAGAGTATACATTGTCCGTTTATTTGCACTTATTTTATGTCCGATCGCCTTGCCGCCAACGACCGAATATACGCAATTAAGGTATTATGAAATATACATCATCACTGTTTGGGGCGATAGTCTAAACCCACGGTCATTTCGAGCAACGTGGTAAACCGGAACAAAAATTGTACTTTTGCGGTTGTTTTTAAAAACAGGCCTTAAATGGCCACAAAATCAAACAAATTATGGGAAGACCTCCGATTTTACCGAAAAAAAAGAAAGACGGCTGGTACATTGAAGTGCGCAACAAAGGCGCAAAATCTGGCCTCATCCTCATCCGCGACAGCTATGAGGCGATGATGCAAGCTGCCCGTCAGTATCAAACTACAAAAGATATTATCTTGTTGGGCGAGCACCGCAACGGCAAGAAAGTAGAAGACAGCATGAAAAAAGAAAAAGCTGCCAAAGCAAAAAAAGTTAAGGCGTAAGCATCTAAATCATTCCCGGATCCTTCTGAAGAACGTATCGATCAATTCTTTGGAAGGATCTTTTTTTATACCCCTCACAACCTCGGTTTTGGGGTGAAGCAACGGAGTCTTCACCAACGAAAAACCTCGCTGCACATCGTCAGCACCATAAACCAGTTTTTGAAGTTGCACCCAGTGCAGGGCACCTGCACACATGGCACACGGCTCGAGTGTAACATACAACGTGCACTCTCTTAAATATTTCGAACCGAGTGCATGTGCGGCAGCGGTTACGGCCAGCATCTCGGCATGGGCCGTGGCATCGGTGAGCTGTTCGGTTTGGTTATGTGCACGCGCAATGATTTTGTTTTGGCAAACCACAACTGCACCTACGGGCACTTCGCCTTTGTCGAAAGCTTTTCGGGCTTCTTTCAACGCTTCGGTCATGAAATAATCGGGTGAAGAGAAATCCATGGGAGGAAGATAATGGTTAAAAATTAAAATTAATCGTTGCGGTTACTTAATTGATGTTACGCAAAACAATAAATAATACGTCATTGCGAGGGAGGGCACGACCGAACAATCCCATTTCTGCACTGTAAATCGGGATTGCTTCGCTGCGCTCGCAATGACGAATCCTATCTTGCGTAACATCAGTTACTTAATTATTGAGGGTACACAAATTTTTAGGAGCACACGAATAAGGCTAATTCTTTCCCATCAAATATTTTTTGGGCGTAACTCCAAATTTTTTCTTGAAGGCAGCAATGAAATGGCTTGGGTTGGTGTAGCCCGTTTGATACGCCACTTCGTTAACTTGGAATTTCTGTGTGTCGAGCATCACGCGGGCGTGGTCGAGTTTGTGATCGAGCAAAAAAGCAAACACACTGTTGCCGTAAATTTCTTTGAACCCCGCCTTTAGCTGATACTCGTTTAAGCCCACTATTTTTGCCAGTGCTTTTAAGCCGGGAGGTGTGTCCATGTGGTTGAGCAAATGCTCTTTGGCATTTTTTATTTTGCGCACAATTTCCTGATCGTTTAAGAAAGGACAGGTCTCCGTGTCGGGTTTTTTGTCTGAAAAATATAAACTCAATAACTCCAAAGTTTTTCCTTCATAATAAAGCGGGGCGGCATTGTCGCTCAGGGTTGCCGTAAAAAGCTGATTGAGAACAAGAAGCAGGCTGGGCGGAATTTCGCGTTCATCGTAAAATTTACGGTTGGCATTTTCCGAGTTGAGCGGCAGGGAGTCGTGTACAAAAAGTTTGTGCAAGGTTTGCAGCGAGATGGTCATCAACGCCATTTTAGTGTTGGCAGCCAACCGGATTTGAAAAGGCAAATTCTTTTCAGGATTGTAGAAAAAATAATTTTTGTGTTTGGCAATCTCGCGGCTGTACTGCGGCCCAAAGGCAAACACCGCACTTCCCTCAATACAAAAATAAAAGTGAATAACACCTTGCCGAAGCGAGCTCTCCATTGTTTTTATTTTACCAGAGTCGTTCTTTGCAATGGAAAGCGACAAGTCGCCCCGCTCGAAGAGTGTTGAATAAAGCGATACTGTTTTTTCTTTGGTTGATTTCATCATTTAAGCAGTCATGTCTTCCCAGAGGTGTTGATAACTATTTTCGCGCTGATTGCAGTAGCCAGCAAAAGTTTCTACCCACTCCAGGTTGGCATTTAAACACGGAATGGCTGTGAAGGTCTCTCCACCAGCTTCTAAAAAAATTTCCCGACCACGGATGGCAATTTCTTCCAGAGTTTCAAGGCAGTCGGAAACAAATGCCGGACAAACAACAAGCAGCTTCTTAACGCCCAGACTCGGAAATTTTTTTAACTGCTGATCGGTGAAGGGCCTGATCCACTCGTCTTGGCCAAGCCGCGACTGAAACGAGTAACTATATTTTTCGACAGGGATTTTTAATTGAGCAGCGACCAGTTTTGTGGTTTGCATTACTTGGTGCTTGTAGCAAAATTTCCAGGCATCCGATTTTACATCGCAGCAATCGTGTGTGAAATAGCAATGTTTTTTTGTTGGATCCGATTTTTTTAAATGCCGCACAGGCAATCCATGATAGCTGAATAGAATGTGATCGTAATTTTTTTCAAGATGGGGTGCGATGGAACAACTCAACGCATTGATGTACTCTTCGTCCTTGTAAAAAGGTTGGAGAATTTTAAATTTCAATTCAGGGTTACTTGATTTTATTTTTTCAACCACATGCAGGTAGGCCGTTTCAAAAGACGACATGGCGTAGTGCGGATACAGTGGGGCGATCAGAATTTCTTCAAGGTCGTTTTCTTGCGCGAGCAAATCGGCTAAGGCAGCTTCGGGAGTTGGGTTGCCATAACGCATGGCCACCGCAAGCGGCAAATCAATCAAAGGTCGTAAGGTGTTTCTGAAATTTTCGGTGTATACTTTTAGCGGTGCTCCGGGTGCTTCGTTCATCCAAACCGTTTTGTAGGCTTCGGCAGATTTTTTCGGTCGGAAGGGAAGCACAAATCCCTCCACAATCATTTTACGAATAAGGTAAGGCGCATCAATCACTCGTTCGTCCATTAAAAATTGGCGCAAGTATTTTCGTAGATCTTTCAACCGATAGCTATCGGGCGAACCCAGGTTCACCAAAATCAAACCGACTTTACTCATTTGGGTGAAATCATTTTTTTTTGCGCAAGTTACTTCGAATAAGAATCAGGAAAAATTCATTAAATGGGTATTTTTTTTTCAGATTGAGGTATTTTGCTATTATTTGGCCAATTATATTTGCCCGCTATGGGTATTTTATCAGGCGGTGGTGCCTCTTCTTTCATCAAAAAATTTTATGTGGTGGGCGTTAACTTTCACAAAACAGATGCCCGGCTTCGCAGCAAATTTTCCGTCACTTCTTCCGATACCGAAAGGGCATACGCCCAATCTTCGCCTTGCCTGGAACATTATTTTATACTTTCTACATGCAACCGCACTGAAATTTATGGATTCGCGCCCTGCGAGTATGTAATGCTTTCATTTTTAAAATCGTTGAGCGGAACTTCACACGATGAAATCAAAGCAAACACCTATATTAAAGTAGGCGATGAAGCCGTAAAACATTTGCTCGTAGTTGCCTCGGGGCTCGATTCTCAAATCCCGGGCGATTACGAAGTCGTTGGCCAGATTAGAAATGCGTTCCAGTTTTCAAAAAAATCAAGCAGGGCCAATGGGTTTATAGAAAAAGTGGTGAACCAGGCCATCCTCGTTTCGAAGACAATAAAAAACAGTACGGCTTTTTCCGATGGCACCGTTTCGGTTTCGTACGCAGTTGTTCAACAAATAAAAAAAATAATCGGCCTCGAAGGCTTGCGCAAGATTTGTGTAGTAGGCTTGGGCAAGATGGGCTTGGGCACTTTAAAATATCTGCAACAACATATCCCCGAAGCGGAAATCATTATCGTAAATCGCAACGAAGATAAGTTGAATCAGACGGCCACACTTCGCGGTGTACGGGCAATGCCGCTAACCCTGTTAGGTGAGGCTATTAATAAAAGCGAAATTGTAATTGTGGCCACCGGAGGTGCACAGCCTGTTTTATTTTTGAATCATATATTGGACACTCGGGTAAAATACATTTTCGATTTGGCCATGCCCAGAAATGTGGATGCCGAAGTGTATGCATACCAAGGCGTGAATGTTTTAGATGTTGATCTGATATCAAAATCCGTAAACGAAACCATCGACAAACGGCTGGCCGAAATACCCCAGGTGGAAGCCATTGTACATACCAAAGCACAAGAATTTTTTGATTGGCAGCAACGAAGGAAAAAACATACTTCGGCACCTGCCGCTTACGAACAATTACCGCATCATGTCATCTCCGATTTTACGAATAGCCACACGCGACAGCACACTTGCTTTATGGCAAACCAATGCTGTGATGGCAAGCCTGCAGAAGCTTGGCCACGCGTGCAAGCTTATTCCGCTTAAAACGCTGGGCGATATTGACTTGGTGAAACCCATTTACGACTTGGGTGTGCAAGGTGTGTTTACCAAAGAACTGGATACCGCGTTGTTGAATCAGCAAGCCGACCTTGCTGTTCATTCACTAAAAGATGTTCCCACAATTTTGCCAAAGGGGTTAACCATTGCAGCCGTGCTGGAACGTGCGAGTAATCTGGACATACTGGTGCACCGAGAAAATTTCAACCCGCACAAAAAAGAAAAAACAATTATTGCTACCAGCAGCATCCGCAGGAGAAGCCAATGGCTTAACCGTTACCCCAACCACGAGATGGTAAATGTGCGGGGCAACGTAGAGACTCGTTTGAAAAAATTTGAAACGGAAGGATGGGATGGTATTATTTTCGCCAAAGCCGGACTGGAAAGGTTGGGTTTGCTCCCGCCACATTTTACAACTTTAGATTGGATGCTGTCAGCGCCCGCACAAGGAGCGATTGCCGTGATCTGTAGGGAAGAAGATGAACCGGTATTTCAGGCCTGTAAAAAAATCAATCACAAACCAACGGAAATATGCGTGAACGTAGAGCGCGATTTTCTGTATCACCTCGAGGGTGGCTGTTCGGTGCCGATCAGCGCGTGGGCAAAGATCGAGTACAACCGCGTACATTTTCAAGGGCTTGTCTCCAGCCTGGACGGAACGAAGGAAATGAAAACCATAAAAAATTTCCAGATCAGCGAATGCAAAAAAATAGGATGTGAAGCAGCCGAAGAAATCCGTAAATCCGAACAAGGAAACATAATTCTGGAAGAATTTAGAAAATTGAATCGCCCGCCTCAGCCGGGGCGCACAGTTGAGGGTGTATGAAAATATTGTTCACCAAAAGGCTTACCGAGGAAACACTCTATCAAATAAAATTATGGAGATGGAATTTTGATACAGTAGAAACTTTAAAGATAACGTTGAACGATGTTAGTGAAATCCCGCACGATGCCGATGTGTGGATTGCCTCCAGCAGAAATTCGTTCGAGATAATTAAAAAATTTATTGCCGATGCACCTAAAACTTTTTTTTGTGTAGGCAATTGGTTGAAAAGCGAAATAGAAAAACTAAGAAAGGATATTGCCGTGAACAGTTTCTCAAACATGAAATCACTCGCAACGGAACTTTCAAAACAAAAATTGGCAAAAGCAACCTACTTCTGCGGAGAACAACATCGCCAAGAATTAGAAAGTGAATTGAAAAGTTTAAACATTTCTATTTCTAAAGTAATTACCCACCAAAGCGAAATGACATTCCCCAAGCTGAAGACCGATTATGATGCCGTTTTTGTTTTTAGCCCTCGGTCAGCCGAAAGCTTATTGGCAAACAATTTATTTCCTGCAAAAACTATGTTTGGTTGTATAGGCAGTACTACGGCAGATTATTTAAAGACACGTGGCTTCGACAATCTTTTTATTGCTTCTTACCCCGACACCAATAAACTGATGGAAGAATTTCATAACGCAAAGAACCATTAACGAACAAACTTTGAACTCAATTAAAAACGATCTCTTACTCAGAACACTCCGCAAAGAAAAAACCGAACGCATCCCCGTGTGGTTTATGCGGCAGGCCGGCAGGTATTTGCCCGATTACATCAAGCTACGCGAAAAATATTCTTTCTTCGAGCGCGTGCGAAACCCTCAGTTGGCCGCAGAGATTACGGTGATGCCCGTGAAGCAAGTAGGTGTAGACGCGGCCATTCTTTTTTCCGACATCCTGGTGGTGGCACAAGCACTTGGTGTTGATGTCGAAATTCTCGAAGGCAAAGGGCCCATCCTCAAAAATCCCATTCGCACCAAAGAACAAATCGATAAACTAAATCCACAGCACACAGAAGAAATCCTTCACTACGCACTGCCCACCACCCGGGCAGTGAAAGATGCATTATCCAATGAAGTGCCGCTCATCGGTTTTTGCGGCTCACCCTGGACGTTGTTGTGTTACATGGTAGAAGGCAATGGCTCGAAAGATTTTGCAAAAGCAAAACAATTCTGCTATCAACATCCCGAACTTGCTGCCACTCTTCTTGAAAAAATTACACAGTCGAGCATCCGTTACCTCAACATGCAGCTTGCAGCAGGTGTGGATACTGTGCAGATTTTTGATTCGTGGGGTGGGTTGTTGTCACCATCAGATTACAGAAAATTTTCACTTCCTTATCTAAATGAAATTGTAAAAGCCATTCAACCTAAAGTACCGGTGATACTTTTTGCCAAAGGCGCGTGGTTTGCTTTGCCCGAATTACAAAAGACTGGCGCTTCGGCTCTTGGTTTGGATTGGAATATAGAACCATCCGTTGGCCGAAAGATGGCCGGCAACGCAGTGGTACAAGGTAATCTTGATCCGATTACGTTGCTTGGCCCCCAAAAAAATGTTGAGATGGAAACCATCGCGATGCTGAAAAATTTCGGTACCGGAAACTACATCGCTAACCTGGGGCATGGCGTACTGCCACAAACTCCGTTGGAGAATGCTAAACTATTTGTAGATACGGTAAAGAATTTCAAACATTGATGAAAGAGCAATTCGGAAAATATATTGCCGAACTTCAGAATTCAATCTGCCTTACCATCGAAAAAATAGATGGAAAAGAGAAATTCAAAGAAGACGTGTGGCAACGCGAAGGGGGCGGAGGCGGTGTAACACGAGTTATTTCAAACGGAAATGTATTTGAGAAGGGTGGAGTGAACCGTTCTGCGGTTTTTGGTGAAGTGACTCCCGCGCTGGCAGCGCAACTTAAAACAAACGGATCGTCTTTTTTTGCAACCGGAATTTCGCTGGTCATTCATCCGTTAAACCCAATGATTCCGACCGTTCATGCCAACTTCAGGTATTTTGAATTGTACGATAAAAAGGGTGAGAAAATTGACTGCTGGTTTGGTGGTGGCGCAGATCTCACTCCGTATTATTTGTTTGAGGAAGATGCTGTTCACTTTCATCAAACATTTAAGAACGCTTGCGATCAATTTGATAAATCCTATTACCCTAAATTCAAATCGCAGTGCGATGATTACTTTACTAACTCGCACCGCGGCAACGAACGGAGAGGTGTGGGTGGTATCTTTTACGATTACTTGAGGCCGAACGAAATACACAACGAAGAATTTTTATTTAATTTTTCACAAGCTGTCGGTAATGCTTTCCTAAACGCCTACACTCCGATCGCAGAGAAAAGAAAAAACATTTCCTATTCAACCGAGCAATTGAAATGGCAGGAACTTCGCAGGGGAAGATATGTAGAGTTTAATCTCATTCACGATCGGGGAACTATCTTTGGCCTAAAATCAAACGGCAGAACTGAAAGTATTTTAATGAGCTTGCCGCCACGCGCACGCTTCGATTATGACGACAAACCCAAAGAAGGATCGAGAGAAGCAGACCTTGTTAAGATTTTAAAAAACCCCAGAGAGTGGTGTTGATTAAAATGCACGATTAGAAGACGTATTTTGTAAATCAGAATTGTAATACAAAGCCATGGAACTAAATAAAAGATACCGAAGACTTCGCTGCACAGCGGCCATCAGAAATATGGTTGCCGAAACTTCACTAACTCCCGATAATTTTGTTGTTCCGCTTTTTGTTGTTGAAGGATCCGATAAAAAGGAACCCATTCCTTCCATGCCCGGCTACTTTCGGTTTAGCCTTGATCTGTTGAAAGATGAAATTGTTGAATTGAAAAAATTGAAACTGAACTCGGTACTGTTGTTCGTGAAAGTACCCGACAGCCTTAAAGATAATGAAGGCAAGGAGGCATTAAACCCTCAAGGCCTGATGCAACGCACCGTTCGGTTCATCAAAGAAATTGATCCTGAAATAATAGTGATGACAGACGTAGCGCTCGATCCATACTCCGTACACGGGCATGATGGCATTGTGGCCGGTGAAGAAATTGTGAACGACCCAACCGTAGAGGTGTTGGCCAATATGGCACTTGCGCACGCACAGGCTGGAGCCGATTTTGTAGCACCTTCCGATATGATGGACGGCCGCGTAAAAGCCATTCGAAATAAATTGGATTACGCAGGTTTTACAAACACAGGCATACTTTCGTACAGTGCAAAATATGCTTCCAGTTTTTACGGCCCTTTTCGCGATGCCCTCGACAGTGCACCCGGGTTTGGCGATAAGAAAACGTACCAAATGGATTTTCGAAACGGCACTGAAGCAATAAAAGAAACGCTCCTCGATATTGAAGAAGGTGCTGATATGGTAATGGTGAAGCCGGCCGGTGCTTATCTCGATATTATTAGAAGAGTGAAAGAAAATGTAGCTGTTCCTGTAGCCGCGTACCAGGTCTCTGGCGAGTATGCAATGATCAAAGCAGCAGCAGCCAATAATTGGATAGATGAAAAATCTGCGATGATCGAATCACTCATGGCAATAAAACGGGCCGGTGCGGATGTAATCGTGAGCTACTTTGCCAAAGATTTTGCAAAAATCGTTAATGGCAAATAGTTATTCGTTAATCGCACAAAAAATTAGAAACACTATTAACCGATAACGAATACCACATGTTAAGCAACAAACTATTCGAAGAAGCACAACAATACATTCCCGGTGGAGTGAATTCTCCGGTTCGCGCATTTCTGCAGGTGGGGGGCACTCCGGTTTTTATGAAGTCGGCAAAAGGTGCATATCTTTTTGATGTCGATGGAAAAAAATACATCGACTACATCAATTCGTGGGGGCCAATGATAGTAGGCCACAGCCACCCAAAAGTGGTTGAAGCACTGAAGCAGCAGGCCGAGCAGGCTGTTTCTTTCGGAGCGCCAACCGAACAAGAAACCATGTTGGCAAAGTTGATTACTCAAATGGTGCCGAACATTGACTTAATTCGTTTTGTAAACTCAGGAACCGAAGCGTGCATGTCGGCTTTGCGCTTGGCGCGTGGTTATACCAACCGATCGAAGTTCATTAAGTTCGAAGGCCACTACCACGGCCACAGCGATGCGTTTTTAAAAAAAGCAGGGAGTGGTGTGGCAACACTAAATATTAAAGTGAATGCGGGGATACCCGCTTCGGTTGTAGCCGATACTTTAGTAACATCGTTCAATGACTTCGAATCTGTGGAGACATTATTCCGCGAAAATGAAAGCGAAATTGCAGCGGTTATTGTAGAGCCCGTGCCCGGCAATATGGGTTGCGTTATCCCGAAGCCGGGCTATCTTCAGCACCTCAGAAATCTTTGCAATAAATACGGTGCTGTTTTAATATTCGATGAAGTGATGACAGGTTTTCGCCTGGCACGAGGAGGAGCGCAAGAATTATTTAACATTCAAGCCGATCTGGTCACATTCGGAAAAGTAATCGGTGGCGGATTGCCGGTAGGTGCATTTGGAGGGAAAAAAGAAATCATGAGCAAAATTGCTCCACTGGGCGATGTGTACCAGGCCGGAACGTTGTCGGGCAACCCGTTGGCAATGGTTGCCGGTTATACCACACTTTCAATGCTCAACGAGAACCCACAGATATTCGGATCACTCCAAAAGAAAACCGAATATCTTGAAATAGGAATTCGAGAAGTTTTAAGTAAAAAAAATCTGCCCTTTACAATTAACAGAATCGGCTCAATGATAAGCATACATTTTTGCTCGAATGAAGTGACTGATTTTGTTTCGGCTTCTGCCGGAAATAACGAAATCTTCAAAAACTTCTTTCATAAGATGCTTTTAAATGGTGTTTACCTACCGCCTTCACCATTCGAAACTTGGTTTTTGTCCGATGCACTAACCTACCAAGATTTAGACGAAACAATTCAAGCATGCCAGAAAAGTATTTGATTCTGCAAATCCTCCTGAAAGAAAACAACCTATATTTGTCGTTGCAACACAGACAAAACTTCCGCCATGAATTTTGCCCAAGAAATAAAAAACAAATCGCTGATACTTCGCATTAGCGGTGACTTAATAGGTGAAGACAACGGCACTCAATTAGTGTCGGCAGTAAACGATGCAATGAGCCACGAGGTTTTAACGTGCATCATTGATATTTCGGGTCTTCGCTATATAAACAGCAGTGGCATTGGCGTGCTGATAACCATCCTCACAAAATTCCGCAACAAAGGAGGCGAAGTTTTTTTGATGAACCCGTCTGAGAGTGTTAAAAAATTGCTGATCATCACCAAACTCAATTCAATCTTTCAGATCATCAAATCGGAAGAGGAAGCGGTAAAAAAATAAATTAGTTACTATCCACAAATAACAAATCGGTGAAAGTAGATGTTTTGCTAGGCCTTCAATGGGGCGATGAAGGAAAAGGAAAAATTGTTGACGTATTGGCTCCAAAATACGATGTGGTAGCTCGTTTTCAGGGAGGCCCCAACGCGGGGCATACCCTAGAATTTGATGGCATCAAACACGTGCTTCACCAAATCCCATCTGGCATTTTCAGGCCCCAGACAAAAAATGTAATCGGTAATGGAGTGGTGCTCGACCCTATCGTTTTTAAAACCGAGATCGAAAAACTCACGAAATACAATTTGGACGTCCGATCTAATTTGTTCATCTCAAAAAAAGCAACGCTGATCGTGCCCACACACCGCCTTCTTGACCAGGCGTACGAGCTGGCCAAGGGCGAAAATAAAATCGGGTCAACCCTAAAAGGAATCGGACCATCGTATCAAGATAAAATTGGCCGTCAAGGCCTGCGCGTAGGCGATATTCTGTCCCCCGATTTTCAGGGCAGATTCAAAAAACTTACCGATGCTCACTTCGAAATTCTAAAAAAGCATGACGTAAACTTTGATTGGCTTGAGTTGGAAAAAAATTTCCTGAATGCGGTTGAATTTTTAAGACAGTTTCAATTGATTGACAGCGAATATTTTATCAATCAAGAATTGAAAAAAGGATCGAGTGTTCTGGCCGAAGGCGCTCAGGGATCATTGCTTGACATAGATTTTGGTAGCTACCCGTTCGTAACGAGCTCCAGCACCGTTACGGCAGGAGCCTGCACAGGCTTAGGGGTAGCCCCTCGATGTGTGGGTGAAGTATATGGTATTTTTAAAGCATACAGCACCCGTGTGGGGAGCGGGCCCTTTCCAACCGAACTTTTAAATGAAGAGGGAGAGCGAATGCGCAAAGCCGGAAATGAGTTTGGCTCTACCACCGGCAGACCTCGCAGGTGTGGTTGGATTGACCTTCCTTCCCTTAAATATTCCATTATGATCAATGGAGTTACTCAACTACTGATGATGAAAGCCGATGTACTTAGTATTTTCGATCAGATAAAAATTTGTACAAAATACCAATTGAGCAATGGAAAAATTACCGAAGAAATTCCGTATGAAGTTGTAAACGAAAAAATCACACCCATTTATACCACATTAAAAGGTTGGGCAGTTCCACTAACCAATTTATCTGAGAATCAGATACCTGAAGAGTTATTAAAATACATTTTATTTTTAGAAGAGGAGTTAGGTGTGCCCATAACATTAATTTCAACCGGCCCAGATCGCTCGCAAACCATCCATCGAACGGCTGAATCAATTTAATTTTTTTTTGATCAGTCATTGTTTTACAGAATCGATCTTATACCTTTGCGCTCCCTTTTAACGGGAGGAGTTCTCGAAGTTAGATGTTGAGTGTTATTGATACGGACATTTTGAGTCCACAATGTTTGATTATAGATCAAACAAACGTTCATTGAACGAATGTAAATTGACAGCGGACCCTTTAGGAACCGGTAGAGGTTT